>NZ_PQSU01000021.1 GCF_002920615.1 Streptomyces sp. Ru62 | reverse complement strand
GACCACAAAGGCCACCAACTCTACGCCATCAAGGGCCTGCCACCCAGCCTCACCCACATCCCACCCGGCTGCTCCTTCCACCCCCGCTGCCCCCTGGCCCGGGACATCTGCCACACCGACGAACCCCCGCTCCACCAGGTCTCCGACACACGGGGCAGCGCCTGCCACTTCTGGAGGGAATGCCTCGATGGCCTCGACCACTGAACCCCTCCTCGAAGTCACCGGCCTGGTCAAGCACTACCCCCTCACCCAGGGCATCCTGTTCAAGAAACAGACCGGCGCGGTCAAGGCCGTCGACGGCGTCGACCTCACCCTCGGCCAAGGCGAAACCCTCGGCATCGTCGGCGAATCAGGCTGCGGCAAATCCACCCTCGCGAAGATGATGGTCAATCTGGAGAGGCCGACGGCCGGCACGATCCGCTACAAGGGCGAGGACATCACCCAGTTGTCCGGCAAGGCCCTCAAAGCCGTCCGCCGCAACATCCAGATGGTCTTCCAGGACCCCTACACCTCCCTCAACCCCCGCATGACGGTCGGCGACATCATCGGCGAGCCCTACGACATCCACCCCGAAGCAGCCCCCAAGACCGACCGCCGCCGCAGAGTCCAGGAACTCCTCGACGTCGTCGGCCTCAACCCCGAGTACGTCAACCGCTACCCCCACCAGTTCTCCGGCGGCCAACGCCAACGCATCGGCATCGCCCGCGCCCTGGCACTACGCCCCGAGATCATCGTCGCCGACGAACCCGTCTCCGCCCTCGACGTCTCCGTCCAGGCCCAGGTCATCAACCTCCTCGCCCGCCTCCAGAGCGACCTCCACCTCTCCTACCTCTTCATCGCCCACGACCTGTCCATCGTCCGCCACATCTCCGACCGCATCGCCGTCATGTATCTGGGCCGCATCGTCGAGACCGGCCGCGACACCCAGATCTACGACCACCCCACCCACCCCTACACCCAGGCCCTGCTCTCCGCCGTCCCCGTACCCGACCCCGACGCCCGCGAACACCGCGAGCGGATCATCCTCACCGGTGACGTGCCCTCCCCCACCAACATCCCCAGCGGCTGCCGCTTCCGCACCCGCTGCTGGAAAGCACAACAACGCTGCGCCCACGAGGACCCGCTGCTCGCGGTCCCGGCGGAGTTCCGCTACACGACCGGTCCCGCCGCGCACCCCTCGGCCTGCCACTTCGCGGAGGAGAAACAAGTGGTCCCGAACAATTGACCATGTCATGGGAGCATGGTGACCTCACTGGGTCTGACGCATGACATAGTGCGGAGCATGATGCGCGATAGTGTGTTGTCCGACAGATCTCTGCGGGTACTCGTGCAGTGTGGTCTCTTCCCGCTTCGTGTGATCGCAACGGTCTACTGGCTGTCGCTGGGCTGGTTCATCCATCGCCCCGACCGCGAGGAGAGGGAGACGCTGCGCATCGCTCGGGCTGCCGCCGCTGCCGGCCCGCAGGAGGCGAAGAGGCAAGCAGTAGTGTCGAAGTGAGCCGCCGTGCTTACCAGCACTGACTGTTACAGTCGCAGGCATGAAGACACTTGACATGGGGGATACCGCCGCACAGGCATGGCTCGAGAATGTCGCGGCCATCGCCGAAGCCCTGCCGGGAGGCCTGTGTGTCCGGGCCGAGCCAGGGCTGGCCCTGCTGGCCAGCGGTGCCCCGCTTGCGTCGGTGAACGGTGTCTTCGACGTCCGTTCCTCGCCGCGTCCCGGACTGATCACCGGTCTCGCCGACCGGGCCGCCGATGAGATCGATGTGCCGTGGTGCATCCAGGTCAGGTACGAGCCGGATGCCGCTACCGCCGAGACAGCGGCGGCTCATGGCCTGACGACCGTGGTGCGGACCCCGCTCATGGTCCGTGAGCTGGCGGGTCGTGGGGCGCTTCACGGCCTCCCGCCCACCGGGTTCGCCCTCAGGCGCCTCGGACCTGCGGACAGTGACGTCTTCGCCACGGCTCTGGCGGTCGGCTTCGAGACCTCGGCTCAGGTGATGAGCCTGCTGGGCGGGGCCGAGATACTGGGCCTGCCCTGCGCTGCCGGGTATCTGGCCGAGGTGGGCGACGAGGTCGTGGCGACCGGGCTGGCACTGCGCGCCGGCGACTGCGTCGGCATTTTCAACATCTCGGTTCCGCCCGCGCGGCGCAGGAAGGGGTACGGCACCGCCATCACCTCGGCGATCCTGGGGGCCGAACGGGCACGGGGCGCGCGACTGGCGTATCTGCTCTCGTCCGAGCGGGGACTGTCCGTGTACGAGACCCTGGGGTTTCGCACGGTGGAGCGGTGGACACGCTACACCAGGTGACATGAGTGATGCTGATATCAATGGTCTTCGGACAGAGCTAAGCTCATGACATGATACGTCGCCCCTATCACCATGGGGACTTGCCCGCAGAGCTGCTCGCCCGCGTCGAGAAGACGGTGCGCGAGAAGGGAATGGGCGCACTGTCCCTACGGGCACTCGCCCGCGACATCGGTGTCAGCCCCGCCGCGCCGAGCCGGCATTTCAGGAACAAGCAGGCCCTGCTCGACGCCCTGGCGCTGAGGGGGTTCGAACGGCTCGCCGCGGCAACCGGGCATGCGCGGGCGAGCGCGGGCGGGACGTTCGCCGAGAGGCTCGGTGCCGTGGCCCGTGCCTACCTCGCCTTCGCTCTGGCCAACGGCGCGCTGTTCGACCTGATGTGCCAGGCGGGTACGGCGGTGCGGACGTCAGCGGAGCTGCATGAGGCCGCTCGGCGCTGGTCCGGGCAACTGGTCGCTCTCGTCGCCGACGGGCAGGGCCGGGGCGAGATACGGACGGGGACGCCGGAACGGGTCGCCCTTCCGGTGTTCGCGGCGCTCCACGGTTACGTCCGTCTGGCGGTCGATGGCGTGTTGCCGACGGAACTGGCGGAGCACAGCCTGGACGACGTGATTGAGTCCGTCCTGAGGGGCTGCCGGCCCTGAAACCCTGCGGACGGGCACGTCGGTACCGGCATGCGTCCGGTGTCCAGTGCCGTATCCGCGCTGACAGGTCAGTCGCACCCGGTCAGCGGGGCACCCCGCCGGCGAGCGGACCGGGCGTCGGCCCGGTGCGCGGCAGCGGTGACCCCTTGCCCGCGAGCCAGTCGTCCAGCGCGCGCGCCAGTTCGGTCAGCGGGGGCGGGACGGCGCAGGCGGAGCGGTCGGCGGCTTGCGGTTCGCACGGGTCCACCAGTGCCGCCAGATGCCGTAGCGCGCGGGCTGTACTGGCGGCGTTCGCGCGCAAGCCGTCCGGCTGGTCCGTCATGTGCCGGGCCAGGCTGAGCGTGGCAGCCGACACCTGGTCGAGCGCGGAGGCGGCGACGCGTACACCACGGCGCTCGCCCGCGGTGCGCTCGCTCACCAGCCGGAGCAGGGCGACCGCGTCGCGAAGCGCTGCCGCGCGCCCCGGCTCCGGCCCCGCTTCGATCAGCTCCGCCGCCGCCCTGAGCACGGCGGTGACGGCTTCCCGGCGGTGCCGCACGGCCCAGCGCCGGGTCACCAGCTGACCGGCCGCGGCGGCCGCGGCACAGCCCAGCATCGTTTCCAGGAGACGGTCGGCGGTGATGGTGAGCACCGCTGTCGCTCCGCTCGCGGAGGTCACGAGGAGGACCGACAGAGGGGTGACGAAGACCATGGCGATGGCGTAGTTGCGGGCGACGACCAACTCGATGACGAAGGTCAGCGCGGCGAGCAGGACGGCGATCGCCACGCCCCGCGGATGGGTCGCGGCCAGGGCGCCGGCGAGCAGACAGCCCGCGGCGGTGCCCACGCCGCGCAGCACGGCCCTGGTGTTCGCGCTGATGGCGTGACTGCCGCGTGCGAGCACCGCCGCAGCGGCGGCCATGGCCCAGTAGGGACGCCCCACCTGGCACAGCAAGGACGCGGCACCGGCGAGGCCCACAGCCGCTCCGGTCCTGACGGCCATCCACGGCAGGGGCGAGGACGGCAGGGATCTCGCGGCCGACAGCAGGCGGTTCCCCGGCCCGGGTTCCGCCGCGGTCGGCCGAGAGGGCCCGTCCGCAGGGAAGACCCTGGCCGCGAGCCAGGACAGAACCGTTGCGGAGCACCCCACGCCGGCCACGGCCAGGACCCGCAGTCCGGTGTGTCCGGGCGGCAGCCCGGTCCCGACCGAGCAGACCAGCACCGGCATCACGATGCCCGGCGGCCGGGCCTGGGCCAGTGCGAGGAACAGCGTGGCGACGGCGGCCCACAGGGCAGTGCCCAGCACGGCCAGCCGGTCGTGCCCGGCGAGCGAGCTGCCGACGGCCATCCCCACGGCGAGTGCGAGGGCGGCACCCGCCACCGCACCGGCCTCCTGGCGGGGCGTGCCCCGCCCGCCGTAGAGGGCCGCCAGCGCGCCCGTGCTGGCGACCAGGCCGACGACCGGTTGCCCCAGGGCCTGCCCGGCCAGGATGGGAGCGGCCGTACACACGGCGGCGATGGTGGCACTGCGGCGACGGGAGGGCATCGGGTGCAGGACGAACAGTTCCCGCAAGGGACGTGGTGCCGCGTGCCGGTGCGGTCGGCTGGGGCCAGAACGGGTGTGGATCATCGGGGACCGGTTCCTCGGAAGACGGGCGTGGGACGGGCGCCGGACGTACGGCGGGCAGGCCGGTTGCCGAGGGACGACCGTGCGGGCCGCCCTCGGCATACCGGCCGACGGGCTCAGAGCGGGTAGACGGAGTGCCGGTCGGCGAGGGTGACCCAGCGCGTCTCCGTGAAGAACTCCACTCCCCAGTCGCTGCCGAAGTGGCCGAAGCCGCTGTCCTTGACGCCGCCGACCGGGGCCTGGGGCTCGTCCGCGACCGAGTGGTCGTTGATGTGGACGTTGCCGTGCCGCAACCGCCGGGCCACGGCCAGACCCAGACTGGCGTTCTCGGTGTAGACCGCGCTGGACAGGCCGTACGCCGTGTCGTTCGCCAGGTCCACCGCCTCGTCGACGGTGTCGACGCGGAAGATCGTCGCGACCGGACCGAAGACCTCCTCCGAGTAGATCCGCATGTCGGGCGTGACGTTGTCGAGGACGGTCGCGGGATAGAACGCGCCCTGGGCGGGCCCGCCGCCGTGCAGTACGGTGGCGCCCTTCTCGACGGCGTCCGCGACCAGTCCGGCGACCCGTTCGGCGGCGCGCGCGTTGATCATGGGACCGACGAGGGTGTGCTCGCCCTCCGGGTCGCCCTGGCCGAGGGCGCGGACCTTCTCCAGGAAGGCCGCGACGAACTCGTCCGCTATACCGCGCTGAAGGATGACCCGGTCGACCGACAGGCAGATCTGACCCGCGTTCATGAACTTGGCGACGGTGACGCCGGAGGCGGCGTAGGCCGGGTCGGCGTCGTCCAGCACGACGATCGGGTTCTTCCCGCCCAGTTCCAGGATGACCGGCTTGAGGTGCTCGCCGGCCAGCCGGCCGACGATCCGGCCGACCGGCGTGGAGCCGGTGAAGTTGACGCGGCGCACCCGGTCGTCCGCGATGAGCGCCTCGACGACGGCGGGCGCGTCGGCGCGGTCGTTGGTCAGGACGTTCACGACACCGTCCGGTACGCCCGCCTCCGCGAGGATGTCCGCCAGGAAGTACCCGGAGGTGACGGGAGCGTCCTCGCTGGGGCGGATCACCACCGGGTTGCCGGTGGCCAGGGCGACCGCGATGGCCCGGGTGCACAGGATCAGGGGACCGTTCCAGGGCACGAACGCGGCGACGACACCCGCGGGTTCGCGCACCGCCACCGACCACTCGCCCGCGACGTCACTGGCGAGGAGCGAGCCGGTGGGCCGGGTCGCCATGGTCGCCGCCTGCCGGATGAGATCCACGGACATGCGGATGTTGAACGCGGCCCACGTCCGGGTACCGCCGGTCTCGCTGATCATGATGTCGGTGAACTCGGCGACGCGGGCCTCCAGCAGGTCCGCCGCCTTCTGCAACAGCCCGCGGCGTACCGACGGGGCGGTGCCGGCCCACCCCGGGAAGGCGGCGTGCGCGGCGTCGACGGCCCGGGTGACGTCCTCGGGGCCGGCCGCGGGAACCTTCAGGTACACCTCGCCCGTGACGGGGTTGAGGTCGTCGGTGGTACGTCCGGACAGGGCGGGCACATCCTTGCCCCCGATCAGGAGGCCGCGGGAGGCGGTTGCGGTGGCGAGGTCGGTCATGTTCACTCCTTGGCATGCGGCGCGTGGCCGGCTCCGGGCTCGGAGCCGGCCAGGCGGGGATGTGACGACTGTGTCAACCGCGCACCCGCCGTGGCTGTAGGGCCGACCGCAGGTCCGGGGCGGGACCTTCGTACGGGCGGCCGTGGTGCCCCCCAGGCCGGGAGTGGGGAAAGCCCGAGAACGCGCTGTTCAGACCTTGGGAGTAGAGGGCGGTGGGTCAGCGCGGGCTGTGCCGGCCGTCCGTGCGAGGGAAGAGGAAGGCGACCGCGAGGGCGGTGAACGCCACGACGCCGGTGGCGACGAGGTACGACAGCGCGTACCCGTTCGCCGGCGAGCCCGTACTGTCCGTGCGCGCGGCCGCGATCGTGGCCAGCACGGCCAGTCCCACGGCCGACCCGAGCTGCTGGGCGGTCACGAACATGCTGCCCGCGAGGGCGCGCAGGGCCGGCGGGACGTCGGAGGTGATCGCCACCGAGCTGGTGGGGAAGGCCAGCCCCATGCCGATCGCCGTCAGGACGATGCCGGGCAGGACGTGGGTGGCATACCCGCTGTGCGCGGTGAGCTCAGACAGCCACAACTGACCCACGCCGACGAACGCCAGCGCGAGCAGGAGCGTCCGGCGCAGCCCGAGGCGGGGCTGGACACGCCGGGTGAGCAGGATGGACACGGCCATCACGAGCGCCGTCGCCGGTATCAGGGCCAGGCCGGTCAGCAACGTCGACATGCCGCGCACCCGTTGCAGGTACAGGGACACGAAGTAGACGTAGCCCGCGACCACTCCGCCCAGCAGCACCATCACGACCAGCGCCGTGCGCCGTGCCCGGTCCCGCAGCAGTGTCAGGGGCAGCATGGGGTCGGCGGACCGGCTCTCGACCAGGACGAACACACCGGTCAGCAGGACGGCGGCGAGGAGCGGGACGAGTGACAGCGCGCTGCCGAAGCCGCGCTGCTGGCCTTCGCTCAGTCCGTAGATCAGGGCGCCGGCACCCGCGGTGGCCAGCGCGGCACCGGGCAGGTCCGGACGGGTGGCGGCCGGCCCACGGCGGTCGGCGGGGAGCCGGCGGGCCATCAGCCATGCCAGCGCCGCGATCACCGGCGGGTTGACCAGGAGGACCGAGCGCCAGCCCAGGTACTCGGTGAGCACGCCGCCCAGCACGATGCCCGCGGTGGCTCCCGCGGCGCTGCTGCCCTGGAAGACGCCGAGCGCGCGTGCCCGGGCCTCCGGGGTCGTGTAGGTGTCGGTGAGCACGCCGAGCGCGCCCGGTGCCACGAGGGCCGCGCTCGCTCCCTGCGCCAGCCGCGAGACCACCAGCATGAGGGCCGAGGTGGCGAGGCCGCCGGCGAGCGAGCTGAGCCCGAACGCCGTCAGGCCGACGAGCAGCGCCCGCTTGCGGCCGATCAGGTCGGCGGCGCGCCCGGCGACCAGCAGCAGCGCCCCGTACGTCAGGGCGTAGCCGGTCACCACCCACTGGAGTCCCGCGGCGGTGAAACCGAGCCGCCGCTGGATCGCCGGCAGGGCGACGTTGATGATGCTGAAGTCGAGCTGGAGCACGAACTGGGCGGCGGCGGCCAGAACGAGCACCCAGGTCGCGCCCGCCGTGCCCGTGTCGTTCGGGGACCGGTCCGGCCGGCCGGCAGACTGGTCGGGGCCGGAGGCGGGACGGGACCCGGAGGTCGGGTGTGTCATGACGGAAGTCCGATCGGTGCGGAGCGCCGGTGACCGGCGGGTGCGTCGCGTGACGCTCGCGGTCCGCCGGTGCGGCTGAGGCGGCCGGTGAGGGGCAGGACGTGCGGCAGCGCGCTCTCACAGGACCGGAGCGAGGCTGAAGTTGTCGCGGAACAGGTTCCGTGGGTCGAACCGCCGCTTGAGGGCGACCAGCCGGGCCAGCGTGTCCGGCGGGAAGGCCTCCGCCAGGCGTTCGGGGCGGGTGTCGGTCTCGAAGCTCACGTACAGGCCGGACAGTTGGGAGCGCAGCGGCTCCCAGTACCGGTCCAGGGCGTCGGGTTCGGTGCCCATCGCGACGACCTGGAAGGCGGCCGACCGGTGCGCGAAGGCGGTGGCCGCGGGGTCGGTGTCCGCGATGGCGCCGCCCATCGCGCGCAGTTGGAAGAAGTACGACTCACCGCTGGTGACCAGCCGGGCGGCGGCCCGTGCCGCGGCCGGGGTGAGACGGTCGAGCAGGCCGCTGCGGCTGACCGGTTCGCCGTACGCGGAGGAGGAGGGGCCGGTCTCCGCGACGACGTCGGAGTAGTCCACGAGTCCGACGTGCTGGGCGAGCGACGGCGCGAGGTCGGCGAAGGGCTGGAGCCGGTCCCGGATGACACCGGGGTTCTCCGAGTCGACCAGGATCGTGCTCTGGGCGATGACCTTCCGGCCGTAGGGCTGACCGATGGCGAGGAAGGCCGTCGTGTCGCGGGGCGCCGACCCGGCGACGGCCGCCCAGTCCTGGAGGAACTCCGCCGTGTCGGTGGCGTCGTGCACCAGGCGCGCGTGCCCGAGCAGGCCGACGGGCCCGGCGGTGAACTCGAAGGCGGTGACGACACCGAGGGTGAATCCCGCGCCCCGGATGCCCCAGAACAGCTCCGGGTGCCGGTCCGCGCTGACCCGCAGCCGCCGGCCGTCGGCCAGCACGATGTCGGCGGCTCGCAACCGGTCGATGGTCAGGCCCTGCTCCCGGCCCAGCAGTCCGATGCCCCCGGCCGTGGCCAGACCGCCGACGCCGACCGCACCGTGATCCCCGGAGGTGATCGCCCATCCGTGCGGGTGCAGGGCGGTCGCGACCGCGCCCCAGGACGCTCCCGGTTCGATGCGTACCAGACGGGCGCTCTCGTCGAGGACGTCGATGCGGTTCATCGCGGACAGATCGATGACGATGCCGCCGTCGTTCGTCGACCTGCCGCTGAACCCGTGGCCGCCGCTGCGGACGGACAGCGCGACCGGCTGGGCGCCGGCGAAGACGACTGCCTCGGCCACCTCCCGGGCGGTGCGGGGACGCAGCACGAGTGCGGGCCGCCCGCCGCGCACGCGGCTGGAACGCAGCCCTTGGTAGGCGGGGTCGCCGGGAGTGACGGCGATGCCGGAGAGCGCGGCCGGGACGGCGGCCAGGTCGATGACGGATGGGGCGAGGGGGTTCACGGGGGGCTCCTGGAATGCGGGGGACGGCTCAGGCGGCGCGGCTCTGGTCGGCGACGAGCCGCCGTGCGGCGGGGATGACGTGCTCGCCGAACAGGCTGATCTGGTCGGGGGTTTCGCGTTCCGGCACGAGGTTGACCGCGTCGAAGCGCTGCTCGGTGACGAAGTGGGCGATGATGCGGGCCCACTGGTCGGGGTTGGCGTGCACGGGCCGGCCGTTGGGTCCGGACAGCGGGAGGTCGACGGGGGCCGTGGAGCCGGTGACCGAGCCGACCAGCTGGATGACTCGGCGGATGTCCCGCGGGGAGCGTCCGGCGGCGCGCGCGGCGGCGTCGATGGCGTCCTGCGCGGCCGGCTTGGTCTCGAACGGGGTGGCCAGCGGGGCGATCCAGCCATCGGCCCGGCGGCCGAGCAGGTCCAGCATGCGGGGGCCGGACGCGCCGAGCCAGATACCGACGGGGTGGACGGGGGCGGGACCGGTGGCCACCGCGTCGAGGGAGTAGGTCGTGCCGGGGAAGGTGACGGAGGGGCGCGGCTCCCACATCGCGCGCAGTACCGTGATCGCCTCGTCGATGGCGTTCACCGTCTGACCGGGGGTCCAGGTGGGTCCGCCGAGGCCGGCGATCTGGGGCCAGGACCGGCCGCCGCCGAGCCCGAGGTCGAACCGCCCCCGGGACAGGACGTCCAGACTGGCCGCGGTCTTCGCGAGGAGGGGAGCCGGGCGGAGCGGGAGGTTGGCGACGTCGGTGAGGAAGCGCAGTGTGCTCGTCCGTGCCGCCAGGTGGCTGATGAGGACGTAGGGATCGAGGAAGTCCGGGACGTACGGGTGGTCCTGGACGGTGGCGAAGTCGAACCCGCTGCTCTCGGCGGCCTGGGCGCTGTCGGTGATGAGGCCGTTGTCGCGGTGCGGGCTGAGGAAGACGCCGAAGCGGGTGTCGTTCACGGAGAGGTCCTTTCTGCGCGGCCGTCGGGGGCCTGCGCGGGCTCGGGCGGGGCTCAGGAGGCGGCGGTGAACCGGCGCCGGGGGTAGCGGTTCTGCTCCAGTTCGTCGACGAGGACCGCCGCGAAGTCCCCTTCCGTGATGGCGCTTTCGCCGTCGGCGTTGACGACGGCGTCGTCACCCGCCCGTACCAGGTAGTGGCCGGTCTTCTCCCCGGGGAGGAGGTAGTGCGGCGGGGGACTGAGATAGGTCCACTCGACGTGGTCCCCGGCGTCCCGCAGGATCCGCAGGGCCTCCGCCTGGGCGAGCGCCTCGGCCCGGAACCGCTCCGGGAACGCGGGCGCGTCCAGGGCGCGCAGGCCGGGAGCGATGTACAGGCTGCCGCCCCCGCCGACGAAGGCCACGCGCCGGACGCCGGCCCGGGGGGCGAGTTCGAGCAGCAGGGCGGCCGTGGCGGGGATCCGTGAGCGGTCGGCGGTGGTCCGGTCGGTCACCGCCGAGACGATGACGTCGCTGCCGGCGACGGCGTTGACGACCGAGTCCGCGTCGTCGAGGTCGGCGGGCACCGGGCGGGCCCCTTCCAGCGCGGCGAGCGCGGCCCGGTCGCGGCCGATGGCGACGACCTCGTGGCCTCGGGCGAGCGCCTCCCGGGCGATCGTTCCGCCGAGCCGGCCGGAGGCTCCGATGATGGCGATCTTCACGGCTGTGCCGATCCTGTCCGATGAGGTTGGGGGGGTGGGTGCTGTGGCGGCGGGTCAGCCGGTGGTCGAGCGGCGCCGGGCCAGGACGGCGACCGTGCCGAGCAGGACCAGGAGGACGCCGGCGAACCAGGTCATGACCGTGGTGGCGGAGAAGGAGCGGGTCGCCACGCCGATGCCGACAGCCGGCGCGGTCAGGCCGAGGTAGGAGATCAGGAACAGTCCCGCGAGGGCCTCACTGCGCTTGGCGGGCACCGCGAGCGCGGCGACCGTGCCGAGGGACGCCTTGAACAGCACGCCCGCACCGATGCCGGCGACGATGCCGCCGACGAGGAACGCGGCCAGGTTCGCGGTGTGCATCCCGATGACGAGGGTGGCGACACCGGCCGCCTGGGCGAGCAGTCCCAGTCCGCGCTTGGCGGTCGTGGTCAGCCGGGTGGTGAGGCTCTGGGCGGTGGCGGCGGCGCCGAAGACGGCGAAGACGATCAGCCCGGCCAGCGCGCGGGAGGGGTGGTGCAGGGAGCCGGCGACGAAGCCCGGGGCCACGGAGGTGAAGAGTCCGAAGACGGCGAAGGACGCGAACCCGGCGGCAGCGGCGGCGATGTATCCGGCGCGGTCACCGTGGTCGACCGAGATGCGCTGGGGCCGGTAGGCGGGCCGGACGAGCTGTTCCTCGACCGTCTCGGGCGTGAGGGCGATCGCGACGATGCTCGCCAGCAGCAGTGCGGCGAAGACGATGTAGGGGGTGCGCAGGGGGCCGGTGACCCACTGGGCCAGGAGGCCGGCGACGAGCGGGCCGATGCCGAGGCCGCCGATGTTGGCCGCGGTCGACACCAGCTCGAAGCGCTGGGTGGAGGCGCCGGGCCGGTGCGCGGTGTGCAGTTCGTGCAGGTGGGCGGTGGCCGTGGCGGTGACCATGCCGACACCGAGACCGGTGATGAGCCGGGCGGCGAGCAGGACGGGCAGGGACGTGTCGGTCAGGAAGAGGACCGCGGCGATCAGCTCCAGACCGATCGCGGGGACGAGGACCTTCTTGCGGCCGACCCAGTCCGAGATGTGGCCGGCCAGGATCAGGCTGATCACCACGCCGACCGCGTAGACGGCGAAGACGACGGTGACCATGAAGGTGGAGAACCCGTCCTTCGCCATGTACAGCGGGTACAGCGGCGTGGGGACCGTGGAGAACGCCATCGCGGTCAGGAAGGCGAACGCGATGAGCGAGAACCCGACGCCGTGGCGGCGGGCACTGGCACGGGTGCCGGTGGGCGCTGCCGCACGCGGGCGGGGTGCGGATGTCGACTGTGCCATGGGGGACTCTCCAGGCTGAGGCGTTTTGCTTGAACGCTTAACAGAGTGGACCGGCGGAACTATCTCGTCCAACGAAAGTTGGTGAGGGTGACCATCTCTGAGGGAGATACTTGGGCCATGGAACTGCGCCAGCTCGAATGCTTCGTCGCCGTGGCGGACGAAGCGAACTTCACCCGCGCCGCGGCCCGCCTGCACGTCGTCCAGTCCGCCGTCTCCAGCACGATCAAGAGCCTCGAACGCGAACTCGGCACCCCGCTGCTGGACCGCAACTCCAAACGGGTGCTGCTCACCGACGCCGGCGCCGCACTGCTGCCCCGCGCACGCGCCACACTGCACGCCGCCCGGGAGGCCGCGGACGCGGTCGCCGAGGTCCGCGGCGGACTGCGCGGCACCCTCCGGCTGGGGACGATGACCTCGGTACGGCTGCTCGACCTCCCGGCGCTGCTCGGCGAGTTCCACCGCCGTCACCCCGGTGTGGTGCTCCAGACCAGCGCGGTGCCCTCCGGTTCGCAGGGGCTGGTGGACGCCCTCCTCGAACGGCGCCTCGACCTCGCCTTCGTCTCGGTGCCGGGGCCGTGTCCGGCCGGCGTCACGCTGACCGACCTCACGAGTTCCGTCCTCGACCTCGTCGTACCGGCCGGCCATCCGCTGGCCGGGCGCCGCAGCGTGTCGATCGCCGAGCTGACCGGACTCGACTTCGTCGACTCCCCGGTCGGATACGGCAACCGGACCGTGGCCGACCGCGCCTTCGCCGCCGCGTCCGTGCCCCGCCGCGTCGCCGTCGAGATCACCGACGTCGGCACCGGCGTGGACTTCGTACGGCACGGTCTCGGGGTGGCGCTGCTGCCCCGGTTCGCCCTCCGGGAGACCGCGGACATCGTGACCCTGACCGTGAGCGACGTCGACCTGAACTGGCCGCTGTCCCTCGCCGTGCCGAGCGAGTACCGGCCCGGTGCGGCCGCGCGCGCCATGATCGCGATGGCCCGCGAGTTCGTGACCTGAGAGGACCGCCCCGTGCGCGCGACGGGACCGGCTCCGGCATACCCGAGCCGGTCGATCCCGACGATGCTCGCTCACCGCGTCAACGTACGGCGGTGTCATGCGTCGGCTCATGACATGAATAGGTGAAACGAGGATTCGACCAGCCCGGCTTCTCATGCGAGATTCTCATGAAACATGCGAGAGCTGTGTTAGGTTCAACCGTATGAGTATGGCTCTGGACGAGCGGGTGCGGTCCGCGGTGGCCGCGCTGCTGCACGCGACCGGCGAGTCGCAGACCGCTCTCGCCGCCGCGCTGGGGGTGAGCCAGGCCCAGGTGAGCCGCCGTCAGTCCGGCAGCGCGGCCTGGAGCCTGGCCGACTGTGACGCGGTCGCCGCGCACTACGGCGTGGACGTCCTCGACCTCCTCGCCGGGCCCACCCGCGCCGTCGAGGCGCTTCCCGCGGCACGCCGCCGTCCCCCCGGCGGCCACACCACCACCGCCCGCCCCGCGGCCGTACCGGAGGGGGGAACCCGATGACGGACTTCGACGCGATCGACGCCCTGCTCGCCGGCGCCAGGCAGGAGGTCCCGCTGCCGCCCGCCGGGGAACGGCGTGCCCTGCGCGAGGGGCTGAACCTCTCCCGCACCCAGCTCGCGCGCGCCCTGGCGGTCAGCCCGTCCACGATCGCGGGCTGGGAGTCCGGACGCGACCCGAGCGGCGAAGTCCGGGAGAAGTACGCGTACTTCCTCAAGGGAGCGCGGGCGAAGCTGGCGACGGCGGCCCCGGCCGGGAAGCCGGAGGATCTCCCGCCGACCGAGGCCGACGCCGAGCCGGAGACCGAGACCGACCAGCACCCCGTCCAGGACGACGGCGACGACGTGGGAGCACTCCCCACCCCTCGGCCCTGCGTCCTGTGCGGACAGCCCGCCCGCCACCAGGTCGCCGGATTCCCCCAGCACCTGGACCCCTCGCACTGCGGCACACCCGAGCGCACGCGTACGACCCACCCGGCGTCGGCGGCCGAGCCCCCGTCCCCGCCCACGCCCGCCTCCGCACCCCCCCGCCCGCAGGCAGGCGGCGGTGTCAAGGTCGTCCCCGCCGGCCGCCGGCTCAAGACCGCCGACGACCCCGACCTGATCGCCGCCGCCGTGTCGGCCGCCCTCGACCAGCACGGCGGCGATGTCGAAGCGGCGACCGCCGCGCTGGTCCGGCGGGCCATCCCGGACGCGATGGCGTTGCTGGACCAGACCCGCAAGGGCGGCCGGTACGACATCGTCGCGCACCCCTGGCTGCCCGACGTCCTGCGCAAGCAGAGTGCCCGTGGCCCGGACCAGATCTGGGAGGCCCGCCCCAAGTGGACCCGTCCCGACCTGCCGCCCGGCGAGTTCGAGGTCACGGCGCTCGACGTCAACGGCGCCTACCTGTCCGCGCTCAAGACGCACCTGCCGCTCGGCCAGCTGGAACACTCCACCGGCGACCGGCACGACCGCCGCCGTGCCGGCGTCCACCTGATCACCCCGCCCGCCTGGGAGCACGACGCCTACCTGCCCAACCCCATCGGCAGCCGCGACGAGCCGGGCCCGCTCTGGGTGACCGAGCCGACGCTGCGCCTGCTGCTGCGCCTGTCGGGACCGAAGTACGGCCTGTGCGACCCCCCGGAGATCCACGAGTCCTGGACCTCCGGCGCCACCGAGGGCCTGCTGGAGAAGTTCCGCGTCGCCCTGAAGGACGCCCGGGACCGTGCGATCGCCCACGACGACGACGTGACGCTGGAGTACGTCAAGGCCATGTACTCCAAGTTCGTCTCCACGATGGGGGAGTCGAACTACAACCGGGAGCTGTACCGCACCGACTGGATGCACCTGATCCGCTCCCAGGCCTTCGCGAACCTGTGGTGGAAGGCGCACCGCGCCTACGACGAGGGGCTGATGGTCGTCCGCGCGATGGGCACCGACGAGCTCCACGTGATCGGCGACTGGCGCGCGGTGTTCCCCGAGGGGCGCGGGGTCAGCGAGGTGAAGGTGAAGGACGTGTACAGAGTCGGCACCCCGGTGGCGGCCGGCCAGGACGTGTAGCGTGACGCGTAGGTGAGGTCGTATCGGGTCGAGGGGCGGCGGGAGACAGGGAGATGCCGGAGAGGACGCTCAACTTCGGTGCGTACGGGGCGCGTGGCATCAAGGGGTACGAGGCCGTCGCCCGGCAGCTGGACGCGCTGGCCGGGTTCGTCGCCACCCCGGTCACGGCCCGGCGCGGCCTGCTCGCCCGCCTGCGGTACCTCACCCGCAGCGACCAGTCCCGCCAGGCGGCCCGCGCGGCCGGCCTGACCGTCACCGACCGCACGCTCAGGGCCTGGCTGCGAGAGGAACGGAGTCCCTCGAAGCGGAACCTGGAGCGGATCGAGACGGCGTACCGCACGGTCCGCCGCCAGAACGTCTCCCGCTACCTGCTGGCGCGCCTCAACCGCGAGGGCCGTGGCACCCGCGTGGAGTTCCATCCGCTCAACCAGTCCCAGGTCCTCCGCCCCCGTCAGCGGGTGGTCGCCTACCGCACGCTCAACGTCCGCCACTGGGACCGCATCGTCGAGGCCTGGGCGGCGGGCGACGCGCAGGCGCTGGACGACGCCTGGATCTACGACGCGGTGGTGGACCTGGGATCCGAGTGGGGCCAGTACGAGTACGTCACCAACATCGGCTTCGCGGCCTGAGCCCTGCGCCCGCAGCCCTGAGCCCTGCGCTCCCACGCCCCTGACGACAGCGCCCACCGGCGTCAGTACGCCAGCTCCCCCGTGCCGCGCGTCGCGATCGGGTAGCTGCTCAGTACCTCCTCGGCGATGCCGAAGCCGGCCACCAGCGTGGGCGCGGCGGGGACCAGTTCCCCGATGGCCGCGTCCGTGGCGTCCGGCAGTGCCACGGCGTCCTCGGGCCGCAGCCGGTCGGTCAGCAGCAGGTCTCCCGTGTGCGGTGCGATGCTCCGCAGCACGAACAGCCGGTGCAGGGCGTACAGCAGGGCCTGGGCCTCCTCGTCGGCCGTACGGTCGGCGGCCTCCAGCAGAGCCGCGCCGGCCAGCCGCCGGGCATGCGCCTCGACCAGTCGCAGCGCGGGGGTGACGGCCTGGTTCCAGCGGCCGAGCGGGTCACCGGGCCGGCCGGCCCGCAGCCGGGTGCGGGCGCGCTGATGCCAGACGCGTTCGACGTCGCCGAGCAGGGCTTGCAGGTGGTCCGGGGAGCCGAGCCGGTCCACACCGTCCGGCAGGGCCACCGGGGGCTGCGGGGTGAAGTGGCCGAGCAGCAGCTCGCCCGCCGCCTTGGCCCAGATCACCAGGTTGTCGCCCTCGGCGGTGATGGCGCCTTCGTGGGCCGGTATCTGCCCGGCGATGCCGTTGACGAGGAACAGGCCCTGTGCGCCGCAGCGTTCCCGGCACTCCGTCATCACGGCCCGTCCCTGCCAGGTGATCCAGCCCTTGGCGACGGCGATGGCGCGCTCGGCGTCCTCCTGCTGCTGCGGCTCCACGGCCTCGGCCCACTGGCGGACCACCGAGCGCTGGAGGAACGACGCCGCGTAGGTGGTGGCGAGGGCCTCGATCAGCGGGGCGTGGTGGCTGCGGTAGGCGAACAACGGCACGGTCTCGCCGGTGCGGACCCCGCTCGTGCGCCGGTTGTGCGCGTGGGTCACGGCCACGGCGAGGGCGTTGCGGGTGACGCCGAGGCTGAACGCGCTCATGCACAGCTTGCCGGCGGTCACCCGGCCCACGGAGGCGAGGAAGCGTTTCCGCTTGCTTCCGACCCCGCTCGTGAACGTGCCGTCCGGGGCGAGCCGGCCGTGGTCCGCCTGGAGCATGGCCTCGTAGGGCAGCCGGACCCGGTCGAAGGTGGTCCGGCAGTGGTCCACGGGGCTGGTGGAGGTCTGGGGCAACCGTGTGACCGCGATGCCGGGCAGGGGGCGACCGGCGTCGTCGTGCAGCGGCGTGAGGAAGAGGAAGACGCCGTGGTCGGTGCCGTCCACGATCAGCCGGGCGGCCACGACGGCGTCCTTCGGCCCGCCGGTGGAACTGGTGTTGGGCATGAACTTGGCGGCGGCCGGCGTCGGGGTGTGCAGTTCGAAGACGCCCTCGGCGGGGTCGTAGGTGGCGGTCGTCTCCAGTTGGGAGACGCTGTTGCCGTGGCCCGCCTCCGTGCACAGGAACGTGCCGGTCCTGGTCATGGCGGTGTACGGCGTCAGGTCCCGCCGCTCACCGTCGTGATCGACGAGGCTGCCCAGGAAGAGGTTGTAGTGGATCGAGCTGACGGTGCACAGCCCCACGTCGGACACGCCGATCCACTCGTGCAGCGCGGTGAGTTCCTCGACGTCCCGGACCAGGTCCAGGGGCTTGCCGACCACGTCGTTGACCAGCCGCAGCCGGTCGTAGGACAGCTCGGTCCGCTCCTGCGGGGACAGCCCTTCCCGGAAGAGGAACGGCTCCGTCGCGAACAGCTCACGCCACGGCGTGTGCAGGGTGTCGAAGCGGCCGCCGTACAAGGCGTCGGTCAGTGCCGCGGCGGTCGCGGGCGCGGTACCAGTCACTGCGGAAGGGGAGTGGTTCATAACGAGTGATAGTAGTTGATGTCACTAAGTGACAACTAACTAAGACAAGGCGTGCACCCAGGTCACATTGCTGTCATCCCCGGGCGGCCTTGCCGGTGTGCTGGACGCCGACGCGCCCACCGCGGTAGAGGAGGACACTGATGACGGCTCCCGCGAGGAAGAAGCCGGCCGACCACCAGTAGACGGTGGCGTAACTGTGCAGCTGTGCCTCGGCCAGGACCTGCGGCGTGGGCTGCTTGCCGCGCGCGTAGGCGGTCGCCGCGCTGGTGGCCAGGGTGTTCAGCAGAGCGGTGCCGACCGCGCCGCCGATCTGCTGCATGGTGTTGACGGTGGCCGAACCCACCCCGGTGTCCTCGGGAACGAGGCCGCTGGTGGCCAGGCTCACGGCGGGCGGCAGGACCAGACCGATGCCCAGGCCCATCACCATCAGCCAGGGCAGGATGTCGGCCGCGTAGGTGCTGTTCAGGCCCAGCCCGGTGAACCTGGTCAGGGCGAATGCCGCGATCAGGGCACCGGCCGGGATGACGTACTTGGGGCCGAGGCGGGGCACGAGCACGATCGTGGACACCTGGGCCGTGACCATCAGCACGCCGATCATCGGCAGGAAGGCGAGACCGGTCTTCACCGGGTCGAACCCGAGAGAGGTCTGCAAGTAGTAGGTCAGGAACAGGAACACGCCGAACAATCCGGCACCGCAGACCGCCACCACGCTGAAGGAGGCCGCGCGGTCGCGGTCGGCCAGCACCCGCAGCGGAAGCAGCGGGTGCCCCGCCCGGCCCTGCCATGCGGCGAAGGCGGCCAGCAGGGCCCCGGCGGCTGCCAGGAAGCCCCAGGTCAGCGGGGAGGACCAGTGGTGGCTCTCGGCGTTGGAGAAGCCGTAGACCAGCGAGAACAGCCCGCCCGACGCCAGGAGCGTACCGGGTGTGTCGAGGGCGGGCCGGTCGGCCGGGCGGCCCCCGCGCAGGAAGACACTGCCTCCGACCACGGCGAGCACGGCGAAGACCAGGTTGACGTAGAGAGTCCAGCGCCAGCTGAGGTGCTCGGTCAGCACACCGCCCAGCAGCAGCCCGATGCCGCCACCCGCGCCGGCGATGGCACCGTAGACACCGAACGCCTTCGCTCGGTGCCGCGTACCGGCGAAGGTGATGTTGAGGAGCGCCAGGGCGGCCGGAGCCAGCAGGGCGCCGAACAGGCCCTGGAGCGTGCGGCCGACGACCAGCACGGTGAAGTCCTGGGCGGCGCCGGCCAGCGCGGACGAGGCCGCGAAGCCGACCACACCGGCCAGGAAGACCGCCTTGCGGCCGATCAGGTCGGCCAGCCGGCCGCCGAGCAGGAGCAGGCTGCCGAACGCGAGGGAGTAGGCGGTGACCACCCACTGCCGGTTGCCGTCGCTGAAGCCGAGTTCCTTCTGGGCCGACGGCAGCGCGATGTTCACGATGGTGGCGTCCAGCACCACCATGAGCTGGGCCAGGGCGATGACTCCCAGCACCCACCACTGTCTGGCGTCACCTCGCGCGGGGGGTGCGCCGTCGCGGGCCGTCGCGGTGGGGCTGTGGTCGTGGACGTCGTAAGTCATCGAGCGCACTCCGAGGGCTGACCGGACCGGACAACGGCAGCGAACCGGGCTCGCGTGCCCCGACGGGGCGGTCCCCCGGGGCGGTTCAGCAACCCCCCACGAAGCCGGGCTCGGACCGTGATCCACCTTCTCCCGCCCCGCAGCCGGTCAGCCATGGAGAGAGCACCAGCATCACGGCCGGGCACCCGTGGGGAACGCCCTACGCGCGGGCTCGGGCGCGGAACACGGGGACGTCCCCGCCCGCCGGCACCCGCCTGGACGTCAGTTCCAGGCGCTGCGCGATGTACTCGCCGAGCGGCTGATCGCCGGCGGGCAGAAAATCGCCCGGCTGTCCGCGGTGCTGCCGTTGCTGCCCAAGGTCATCTTCACCGGTACCCCCGGCCGGTGTGGGTCTGGGCCGTGATCCGCAGCTGGCTGGCGGCCGGGGACGAACTCGTCAGCACCATCGGCGGCATCGGCGAACTGCGTCAGAACTTCGTGGCCTGAGCCCGCCCGGGCCCGACGGAAGAAGGAGTCCCATGGCACTGCATCGTCTGGCCTCCATCACGATGGGGGTCCCCGACGTCGCCGGAACCGCAGCCTATTACACCGACTTCGGCCTCACCCCGGAGGCCGACGGCTGGTTCTCCACGCGTGACGCCGGCCGCCAGCTGCACATCGTGCGCACGCCCACGCGTCGCCTCGTCGAGGTCCGCGTCGGTGCGGACGACCGCGACGACCTGGCCGCGGCGGCCTCCGGACTGCGCCGTCTCGGCGTCGAGTCCCGTGTCGAGGACACGACCCTGACGGCGTACGACAGGGCCACGGGCGTCCGCGCGGTCCTGGAGGTCACCCCCCGGATGGCGCAGGACCCGGTGCCTGCCCCCGTCTACAACGGCCCCGGCCGAGCCCAGCGCACCGGATCGCGGGCCCCTGGCGTCCTGCGCACCGGCCGGGTGCGCCCCCGCAAGCTCGGACACGCCGTCCTCGGCACGACGGACTTCGAGGGAACGACCGCCTTCTTCCGTGACGGGCTCGGCTTCAAGGCGTCCGACTACGTGAAGGACCACGGGGCGTTCCTGCGGTGTTCAACCGACCACCACAACGTTTTCGTCCTGAAGATGCCCGTCGCCTTCATGCACCACTCGTCCTGGCAGGTCGACGACGTCGACGAGATCGGCCGCGGCGCCGTCGCCATGCTGGAGGGCCATCCCGAGCGGCACGTGTGGGGCCTGGGCCGTCACCACGCCGGGTCCAACTTCTTCTGGTACCTGAAGGACCCGGCCGGCAACTTCAGCGAGTACTACTCCGACATGGACTGCGTCGTCGACGACCAGTTGTGGAAGCCGGAGGTCCTGGAGGGGGCGAAGGGCCTGTTCAGCTGGGGACCCCCGCCTCCGCCGTCCTTCCTCTCACCCGAGGACCTCGCCGCCCTCATGACCGGCTCCCACAGTACGGCCGGGTAGTCCGGAACGCGCGCGGCCGACCCGCACGGGGTGTGCGCCGGGGACAACCGTGCTCTGCGGATGGCACTTGTGTGCAGACGAACCCGTCCGGATGTCCCTGGCGGGCTCCCCGGGCTGAAGTGAGCGCAGGGCCTGCCGTGCCGGGGTGGAGACCCGCGCTACCCCCAGCGGGTCGACGGTGACCAGGCGCAGCTCGAAGTGCGGCCACCCGGGCAGCGCGGTGCCCGACCGGCGCGGCTGACGGCTCACCGCACCCGTACCACTTCCAGGCTGCTCGGCTTGTCCCCGCCACCGCGCAGGGTGACGTCGAACAGCAGCCGCCCCCGGCCGGGACGGAGCGTCACCTCCCGGCCGGGGGAGACCCGTTGTTCCCGCCCCTGTTCACGGACACCCGGCCGGGGGCCCGCTATCCAGGAGACGTACGCGGAGGAGTCGCCGGAGTTGCGGACCGTCACCGCCGACGTCGGCACGCACGTGCCGTCATCGCGACGCGGGGCCGGGCAGACGTACCGCAAGTCTCCGAAGCCGTAGCTGCCGCAGGACAGTTGCATGCTCCCCGGGAGGGCGGACCGGCACAGGCGGCCCACGGCCACTCGGTCGGCGTCGTCCGCCCGGCCGTCCCGGAAGGAGAGCCTGTGCCCGGTCACACCCCATGCGGTGACGGCGAGGCAGGCAGCGATGGCCGACCGCACGACTCCGCGTCGTACGCGTCTCATGAGCCTGGCAGAAGAGTTCACGGACTCACATGTCTGTGCATCGATGAATGATGGACATCACTATGTGATGACCGGTGATATGGTGCGCGCGCCGATCACACATCTGTTGGGAATTATATGAGTGACATTACCTCTGCGCCGGGTGGCCGCGGCCGGCACCGGAAGACGAAGCAGCCCGGCGAGGGCGTCCGGCGAGCCGTCGTACTCGCCCTGGCCGTGCCGGTGGCCTCGGCCGCCCTGGCCGGCCCCTCGGCGTTCGCCGCCGACAACCGCGCGACGGTGGCGGGGCACAGCAAGTCCGACCAGACCGCCGGCGTCGACTCCGGTGATCAGCAGATGGTCGCGAACCTGGAGTCCCGCATCGCCGACCCGCGCCTGGGGACCGAGGTCAGCGGTGTGGTGCTCGACGCCGGCTCCGACGCCACCCTGTGGGACCACAACGGCTCCACCGCGCTGATGCCGGCCTCCAATGCCAAGCTCGCCACGGCGACCGCCGCCCTCACCGTCCTCGGCCCGGAGCACCGCTTCCAGACCAAGGTCGTCTACGGTCACGGCACCCTCACCCTGGTCGGGGGCGGCGACCGCACCCTCAGCGGCGACGACCTCGCGCAGCTGGCGCGCACGGCTGTCGCCGGGCTGAAGAAGGCCGGCCTGACCACGGTGAAGGTCGCCGTGGACGACAGCCTCTTCCCCGAGCCGACCCTGGCCGACGGCTGGAACGAGGGCTACTACCCCGACACCGTCGCGCCGGTGCGCGCGCTCGTCGTCGACGGCCATGGTGTCATGGACACGTCCATCGACGCCGGGCAGGTCTTCGCCCGCCTGCTCGCCGCGGACGGCGTCACGGTGGACGGCGATGTCACGCACGCCACGGCGGACCGGTCCGCCGTGCCGGTCGCGCACCACAGGTCCGCTCCGCTCGCGGACATCGTCCAGCACATGCTGAAGACCAGCGACAACAACATCGCCGAGACCCTGCTGCGCATGACGGCGTTGCGGGCCGGGCGTCCCGCCACCTTCGAGGGCGGCACCGAGGTCGTGCGCCACGTGCTCAGCCACCGCTACGGCGTATCCCTCGACAACTTCGAGCTCCACGACGGAAGCGGCCTGTCCCGCAGCGACCGCATCCCGGCCGCCACCCTCGCACAGATCCTCGAACGGGTGACGGAACCGCGCTACGCCCACACGCTGAAGCCCGTCCTGGACGGCCTGCCGGTCGCCGGGGAAGCCGGGAGCACCCTCGGCCCCGAGTACGGCCGCTTCGACGATCCGCACTCCGAGTGCGCCGTCGGCAAGGTGCGGGCGAAGACGGGGACCCTCACCGGAGCCATCGGCCTGAGCGGACTGACACGTACCGACGACGGCGAGTGGAGAGTCTTCTCCTTCGTCGAGAACGGCGCGACGGCCGCTCAGGCCGACACCAAGGACGCGATGGACGGTCTCGCCGCCACCGTGAACGGCTGCTGGGCCTGAGCGGCGTTCCCCGAGCCCCAAGAGCGGTGTCGAGGGACTCGGGCACGGGAGGGCGTCGACTGCCGGTCGGACCAGGTCCGTCGGACGCCCTCCCGTACGGCGCCTGTCAGTACCTCAGCCGCTCCAGCCCGTTGGCCCAGGGATTGACCAGGTAGGCCGTGCGGGTCCTCGTGTCCAGGAACAGACCCCGGCGGGACGTGGACTCGAAGTTGGACACGGCGAGGGTGGAGTCGACGATGTTGGCCACGGGGTGCCGGGCGAGCACCTCACCGGTGTCGGGGTTCACGACCGTGACCTCGCTGAGGGCGTTGTTGTCGCCGCTGGTGGCCGCCTCGTAGAGGTGGGCGACGACGGCCACGTGGTGCCGGGTGTCGAGGACGGGCCAGTGCACACCGCGCGTTCCGAGGTCGGTGGCGCCGCCGGTGGACAGGTCGCCCTGGTCGGCGGTGCGCCAGGAACTGGTCGGGAAGGCGCCGCTGCTGTAGTCGGGTGTGGTCGCCCCGGCGGCGACGTACACCTTCTTTCCCTTGCCGTCGGGCAGCAGACCGGCTGTGCACAGGGGCATGGCCGCCAGCGGCGAGACGGTGCGGGTGCCGGCGTCGTAGCGGACCGCCGCGTACGGCACCCGGCCGGACAGGCACGGACCCATCGTGCCGCTCGTCGCCACGAAGAAGTCGCCGGTGGAGGCGTCCACCGAGACGTTGCTGAAGGCCCGGCCCGGACTGGACGCGTTGACCGGCACCGGCGCGGACACCGCGCCGGTCGCCATGTCGACCGTCCAGAGCCGGTCCACCCCGGTGACGGCGTCGTACGTGACGACGACGGCCCGGTGACGAGCCGGGTCCACGACACCTCCCTGGTAGTAGACGGAGGTGGTGCCGGCATCGGGATCCAGGGTGCTCAGCCGCACCCGCTCACCGGTCGCGGTGTCGCGCAGGTCCACCTCGGGCAGGGCGCCGCCGGCGAACGGGCGGTGCGCGACGAGGGTGTGCCCCGTCGTGGCGTCCGCGCCGACCACCACCTGCATCATCCCCGTGCCCGTCTCGTGCGACACGGAACCGCCGAGGCGGCCGTCGGCCAGCGAGTAGGCCGTGGTGTCGGCCCCGGTGTGACGGCCGTCGGCGAAGGTGTCGGTGGCCAGCAGCGCGGTGTCGCCGGTGACTTCGAAGTTCTCGAGGGTGCCCGGGACGGTGTCGCCGTCGAGGTACTCCACGAAGGACGTCGGTGACGCCTCCCCGACGGGTGTGCCGTGCCGGGTGGCCAGGACGCGCACCGGGTACTGGAGCCCGGTGGGCAGGTCGAGCGCCGTGAGGTCCAGCGTGGTGCGTCCCTTCGCCGAGGGCAGCGGGCGCAGCAGCGTCGAGGCGTGGTCGACCCCGTTGTCGTCGCGACGGCTGCCGTTCTGGTTGGTGGTGGTGTTGAGCGCGCCGTACAGGGTGGGCGCGGGCGTGAGGAACTCGACGGCGGCACCGTCGGCACCGCGCACCCCGCCCGCGTCCCAGGACAGCGTCAGCCGGCGGTCGGCGCGCGTGAGGCTCACCGAGTGCCCGGTGGCCGCGCCGTGGCCCAGCAGGGGCGCCTCGGGCCGCTGCCCGGTGCCCGGCGCCACGCGCAGGGCGCGGAAGTCGCCGTAGACGCCTCCGCCGTGCAGGGCGATGCCGACGCCGTACAGGCCGGCGCCGCCAGGGGCGAAGGCGGAGGCGGGTATCGTGACGGAGCCCTTGGTGGCGGTGAGCGGGGTGTGCCAGGCGGCCCGGAACTTGTCCGTGGTGGTGAACGGCGTCCAGTGGCCGACGGAGGAGAGCACCAGCTCGGCGTCGGTGGTGTCGCGCAGCCCCGTCAGGTCGTAGTGGACGGTGACGGGCCGGCCGAGGGCGGCGGTGCCGGGCGCGGTGGGGGCCTGGGGCTGGCTGTAGGTGCCGTCGGCGGCCGTGAACGTCACCCGTTGGCCGGCCGAGGCGACGACCTTGCCGTGGTCCACCGCCTCGAACGTGACCTCGACACTACGGGGGCCGGTGGCGGCGAGCGGCAGCCCGGCGGCGGTCAGCAACTCGCCCGGCAGCAGGCGCAGGCTGGGACCGTCGGCCGGGATGGTCCGGCCGCCCGCCACGCGCAGCCGGTAGGTGAGGCCGGGCCGGGCGCCGGTGAGGTCGAGGCCGAAGGTGATCGGGGAGACGGCGTTCTGGCCGGAGCCGTCGCCGTCGTCGCCGCGCGGGCCCGCCAGGTCGACGGCGGCCGGGTCGGTGGCCTCGACGAAGGCGGTGGTGGGCGTGACGGACAGTACCTGCCGCTGGGCGACGGAGAGCCGGGTCGCGGCCGGTGCCATGTGATGGCGCCGGGCGAGGACCATCTCCACCGCCGCCGTGACGTCCAACCGCGGCCCCATGCGCAGACTCCGGTCGGCCTGCGGCGGCTGGGCGAGCGGGCGGCCGGTGCTCACCAGGAGCTTCCGTACCTGACGTGGCGTCAACTTCTGACCGGTGGCCTCGGCTGCGGCGAGGACGTCCGCCGCGGCGGCGGCGATCATCGGGGCAGATGCGGAGGTGCCGCCGTTGAGGACCACACCCGTGCCGTCGGCGGTGTGGATGAGGGAGGGCAGGTTGTCGCCGGGCGCGGCCAGGTCGACGCGGCTGCCGAAGCCGGAGGAGTACCCGGCCGAGCCGTTGTAGCGGGTGGTCGGGTAGGCGGCGGTGCGGACGTCACCGGAGGTGAGGGTGTCGTCGGTGGTGCTGCCGCCGGCGGCTATGACCCCGGTGTCGCGTACCCGCGAGGGCGTGGTGGTCGCGGCCACGTCGTCGATGGTGGTCTCGCGGCGGGCGTCCGCGGTGCGCTCGGTGGGGGTGCTGCCGCCGTCGGGACCGACGGAGACCGGCAGTCCGAGACGGGTGCCGTCGTTGGAGGAGACGACCACGACGATGCCGGAGTCCACGATGTCGCGCAGGGTGTCTCGGATCTCCGGGTCGTCCTCCAGCCAGCGCGAGGGGAAACCGAGGGTGCCGTCGGTACCGAAGCCGAGGCTCGCCGTGATGACGGTCGGGCGGGGCTTCTGGGCCGCGGCGGCCCGCAGCGCGGCGGCGATGCCCGGGGCGGAAGGTTCCTGGGGCACGACCAGGCGGTACCGGGCGCCGGGCGCGATGCCGAGCAGATCGGTGGCACCGCTCCCGGTGGCCTCCGGGCGCTGCCGGTCGTGCGGCAGGGGCGCCATCATCGAGAAGTCCAGCAGGACCTCGCCCAGATTGGGGTCCTGGCCCTCGGTGGACCCGGCCGGGTCGAGCCGGCCCCTGTCGTCGCTGACGTAGGTGGGGATCAGCGGCAGCGACGGGTAGTCGAGGTAGCGCCGGCCGTCCCGCAGCACGGTGGTGGGCCCGTACTGCCGTACGTAGTCGTCCCCGGCGTCCGCCATGGACTGGTCGGTGAGGTCACCGATGGAGACGTTCGTGATGATCTGCCCGGCGCCGGGCAGGGCGTGCGTGTAGGTGTCGGCGTCCTGGAAGGCACCGACGGCGTTGACCCCGCCCGCGTTCAGGTACGACTGGAACGACGTGGTCAGGCCCTCGTTCGCGGGCAGCCCGGCCGCCGCCGCCGAGCGCCGCGCGGCACCCCGGGCCGACGCGTCGACGGCCTCGCGGACACGGTCCGGCAGGGGCACGGCACCGGTGTTCATGGCCTCGGGCCGCACCATGGACGAGGCCGCGCCGGTTCCTGTCTGGTACGCGGTCAGCGCGGCGTTGTCCGCGCGGCGACGCAGCAAGGAGGCGGAGGGGGTGATGGCCTCGCCCAGCCCGCTGCGGCCGGCGGTGACCGGTACCGGGAACGCGCGCGTGGTGCCGTCCTCGGTGGTCAGGGTGCCGGTGCCGTCGGCGGACCAGCGCACGACGGACCCGTTGTCGAGTTCGACCGTGTGTGCGGCGGGGACGCCGGAGCGCGGGGCGTCGTCCGTTACGGCGGCCCGCGCGAGACTCGGCGTGGCCGTCGCGAGCAGCAGCGAGGCGAGCACCGCTGCCGGTGCTCTGAGATGGCGTGATGACATGCAGCGCCCTTCGGGAAGGTCTCTCGCGGTGACGGGAAGGGCCGGCCACGGCGTCGGGGCCGGCGGGGGCGGTGCGGATGCCAGCCCACCCTCGGCGAGAGCCGGAGGCCGGACAAGCCCGATCCGGCCTCCCGTTCGCGCAGTTGCCCATATGCGCCGCCCACACCGGACGGGCCCCACCGGCTGGGCTCGGCTTCGGCCCGTCCTCGCGGCAGCGGGAGCGCCGGAACGCGAGGGAGGACCCGCGGGCAGGCGGTGGGCGGGGGACGGCCGGGTTCAGGGGGAGGCCGCGTTCGGGAACGGGGCCGGGTCCGAGGGCCGGGCCGGTGCCGGACCGCCGGTGGCCGCGCCGCCGGTGGTTACGGTCTTGGTGGCGCCGGTCGTTGGATGTCGGCGGTTGCGGGTCTTGGCGCGACGGCCGTCGGACGCCCGCGTCGGCGGCGGAATCCGCCGCGGCCGGACACTCCGTCCGGTGCGACGGCGTCGGTCGCCTGCAACTCGTCCGGCAGCCGCCGGCGTTGTCACCGTGGTCCCGTCAGGGCCGCCGGTACCCGCTCCGGGTCGGCCGCCTTCCCGGCCGGCTCGTGGGAGGCGCGGAGCCGGGTATCCTTGATGAACAGCGTGACCACGAACGCGAGACACGCGAGCGGCGCGCAGTACAGGAAGATGTCGCCGATGCCGTGTCCGTAGGCCCGCTCCAGCCAGAGACGGGCGGCCGGGGGCGGCACGCGCAGGTCCGGGACGGCGCCGCCGACGCCGTCGCGGCCACCAGCCGGCCGCGCGGGCCGAGCGAACCGATGTCCTCACGCGCGTGGTGCCCGACCTGCGAGGAGACCTTCACCGAGCCGAGCACGGAGACGCTCACCGCGCCGCCCAGCGAGCGGAAGAAGGTGACGGCGGAACTCGCCGAGCCGACCTCGGACAGCCCCACCTGGTTCTGCGCGCACAGCACCAGGTTCTGCATCACGAAGCCGACACCGAATCCCGTGAGCACCATGAAGACGGCCATGCGCGGGTACGGCGTACCCTGGCGCAGCGTGCCCAGCAGCACCAGACCGGCCGTCAGCAGCACGCCATCGGTCGGCAGCCAGCCCTTCCACCGGCCCGTGCCGGTGATGAACCGGCCGGAGACCGTGGAGGCCACGCACAGGCCCGCGAGCACGGGAATCGTCATGGCGCCCGACATCGTCGGTGACGCGCCCCGCGCCAGCTCGAAGTACTGGTTGAGGAAGACCGCGCCCGCGAACATCACGGCGCCGACGAACAACGAGGCGAGCGAAGCGAGCGCGATGGTGCGGTGGTGGAACAGACGCAGCGGGAGGACCGGGCGCCTGCCCTGCTCTCGACCCGCAGGAAGACCAGCGCGAAGACGACGGAACCGCCGACCACGACACAGGTCTGCCAGGACAGCCGGGCGTACCGGTCGCCGGCGAAGGTGACCCAGATCAGGAGCAGGGACACGGCCTCGGTGACGAGGGAGGCGCCGGCCCAGTCGGTCCCGGTCCGCTGCCGGGGCAGCACGGGCAGGTGAAGGTTTCTGCGCAGCACGACCAGCGCGGCGGCCGCGAACGGCACGCCCACGAGGAGGCACCAGCGCCAGCCCGGCCGGCCGGCGTCGGTGATGGCTCCGCCGAGCAGCGGACCGCCGACCGTGGCGACGGCGAAGGTCGCGGCCACGTACCCCTCGTGACGTCCGCGCTCGCGCGGGGAGACCATCACGGCCATGACGATCTGGGCCAGGGCGGACAGGCCGCCCGCTCCCGCTCCCTGGACGGCACGCGCGACGATCAGTATCCCCGCGCTCGGGGCCAGGCCCGCCCCCACCGACCCGGCGATGTAGACCCACAGGGCCGTCTGCACCAGCGTCTTCTTGCTGTGCCGGTCCGCGAGTTCGCGCCACAGCGGCGTGGACGCCGTCATCGCCAGCAGCGAGGCGGTGACCACCCACGTGTACGCGCTCTGCCCGCCGCCGCGATCGTTGATGATCTCGGGCAGGGCGCTGGTGACGATGGTGGACGACATGATGGCGGCGAACAGGCCGAGCAGCAGCCCGGGCAGCGCCTGAAGGACCTGCCGGTGCGTCATGGCGGGATCTTCTCTCTTCTGCACCGGGGCACTCGGCCGGACTCCGGTCATGGCCTGACCTGATGTGCGGCCACATGGGAAACCTGTGTGCCGGCGTGTTGTCACTTCCGTGCCGCCGTCCCACCGAGCCGAGCGGCACCCAACCTGACGTCCGGACACACCTGTTGGCACGAACGGGCAGGCGTGGCCGCGAGCGATCTCCCGTCCGGTAAGAATCGGCACAGCAGACGGCGTGCGAGACGTTCCCGCTGTCACAACGTCGTCGGCAGGCCTGACCGCGGGCCGTCCAGAGAGTAGATACGGCAGTCACGCAGTGAGATCCCCCCGATGAAACATGCGCAGCAGGATCACCGCGCCGTTGCTTCCCTTGCCGCTGGTTCGCCTGCCGACACGAACCGCGGCCACCTGGCCCCGTTACCGGGCGAGGTGTTCACTGGGCTCCGGCGGCGGGGCCGGACCTGCCTTGTGGGCCTCGTCTTCCCACGGACGCAGCATCCCCGTCGCAGCCCGCCCTGGTGCACCGCGCCATCGACTCGGCGGAGCACCGGCTTGACGACTCGGGGAAGCCGCGCCGGCACGTCGACGCCCAGCGGTCGGCGCGGAACACCGCACGGTACGCCCAGCGATGTCTACGCGTCGACCGCCGCGGCCCCCCGACGCGCTGACGATCCCGGCCGACAGCGGGCCCGGTGTTCCGGCCGGGCTCCGCAGCCGGAGGGCGCCGGCCTCCGCGGCAGGCACCCCTTTCCCGCACACCACCAGCACCTCGCACGCGAGGGGGACCCCTGATGATGTCCGTACTCGACCCGGACCGGACCGCCGGCCTGAACCGGCTGCTCGACGACGCGGTCCGGCGCGGGCCGCGGGCCGGCCACGCGATCGTGCTCTCCGCCGACGGCCTGCTGCTCGCGTCGTCGGAGGGGCTGGGCCGAGATCGCGCTCGGCAGTTGTCGGCCGTCGCCTCAGGCTTCCACGGACTGGCCCAGGACACCGGTCGCCACTTCGGCGGCGACACGGTGCTCCGGACCGTGGTGGCGATGGAACACGGCCGTCTCTTCGTGTGCGCCGTCGGCGAGAACGCCTGCCTGGCCGTCCTGGCGCCGGAGGGCGCCGACATCGAACTGGCCGCCTCCGGCACGACACGCCTGGCCGGCCGGATCGCTCGGTACCTCGACGCCGGCCCCTCCCGCCCGCTCCGTCCGCGGCCGGCTGACGTCCTGCCCGAGTCCCGGCCGAGCAGCGAGGCGGCGTCCGCGCGCGGCCGTACACGCTGATACGGCGGCACCCCCCGCTCACCGCGACACAGTCGGCCTCGTCACCCGGTCGTGGCGACGGTGTCGTCCCTGTACGCCCGGCAGGCGCGCAGCCGGAGCACGGCCGTCGGCGGAGCCCGTGTCAGTGACGCACGACGATCGACGCCTTCCGCACCAGCCGGCTCCTGTGCGCCGACCGGCGCGGGCCGAGGCTGTGCTGATCACCCTCCGCGAAAGAGGGTGGAGAGAATGCGAACCCGCAACGGCATCGATGCCCGCAACGACTTCGACGCCCTGGTCGTCCGGACCGACTTCGACGACCCCGAGGCGTGGCGCGCCGTGCGGGAGGGCGTGGCGACCGACGCCGCCGACGGGCGGGGATCGCGAGAAACGTCGGCCTGCCCGCCGTAGCAGAGGACCGGTACCCGGCGGGTGGTCCCCCGGCCGGGATCAGTCACGATGACGCCGAAGGTGCCGTTCGCGTCCTCGTCGGTGTGCCGGCAGGCCGCCGCCCGTGACGCGACCGCGGCCGTTCGCCCGGTCGCACCGCGCACCGGAGCCGTCCGCCCGGTCAGGCCCCCTGCGGTTCGGTCCCCTCCTCCTGCCGCCGTCTCCGGCGTATATCGCCGAGCGCGCGACGACGTCTGAGACCGCGGTGTTCGCTCTCGCTGAGGCCGCCCCAGACTCCGAACTCCATACCGGTGTCACGTCCCCACGCCAGACAGCGTTCGACGACGGGGCAGCCCTGGCAGACCGCTTTGGCCTCCTCGATCTGCAGAAGGGCCGGCCCGGCATCGCCGACGGGGAAGAAGAGTTCTGGGTCGTGTGTGCGGCACGCCGCGTGATGACGCCAATCCATGGTCGCTTTCCTCGCCGTGCGGGCCCGTGCGGTGCCTCGTCCCTGGCCGTGCCGGAACCCGTGGTGCGCCCTGTGCGGGCCGCGCGCGGGTCCCGTCATCGGTCTCCGGTCCGCGGGATCCGTCGGGCTGTCGTCGTGTCAGGTCCGCCGCCACCGGGGCCCGGAAAGGTTTCGCCCGGACCAACAGGGCCAGGTCGGTGGCCGGCGGACCACTCAGCGAGCCTAATCAGCCCGACGCCGACGCGCATTCGATGTCACGGCACTCGACGGCGCCGTGCCCGTGAGGGGCCGCGGCGGACGGTGATCAACGTCGGCGGTCACGGTGGCCGCCACACGGTCCGCGGAGGCTCGCGCGGTGCATCGAGCCGAGCGGCCGTGACGGGCCGGTCACGCATCGGCGGCCAGGAGCGCAGGGAGCGTGCGGCGACATCGCCCACGTCGGATGTCGTACGCGTGCCGTACGACATCAAGGCAGTCCCCGCCCGCCCGCGAAGGCGTCCGGTGGCCAGGGGCCAGGGTGGCCCCACCGGTCCGTGTGTACAGCCCCGAGGCACGGCGGCCGGCCACCACGCACGCCCGACGCCGCTCCCGTACGGCCGTGGCCACGTCGAGGCGTTCCCTCGCGCGGGCAGCCGCCTGCTCCGGGTCCGTCAGCGCACCTCGATCCTGGCCGCGTTCTCGGCCAGCCAGTTCTCGAAGCTCCGCAGTGCCGGGTTGATCGCACGCAGCCCGGCGAGATCGCGGGCCGTGGTGAACTCGCGGTCGAAGTCGCCGTAGTACTGGAACATGTTGCCGATCTCCCGGGCCGCCGGAGTGCCGAGGGCGCGGAAGGCGTCGTAGGGCACGGACCGGAAACGGACGGGCTCGCCGAGGGCCGCGCCCAGCTTCTCGGCGTACTGCGCGCCGGTGAGGTGGTCGCCGGCCAGACAGACCGTCTCCCCGACGAACCGTTCGCCGGCCTTGAGGAGGGCGTGAGCGGTGCGGCCGATGTCGGCGGCGTCGACCAGGGCCAGGCGCTTGCCGTCCTCGAACGGCATGGTCACCGTCAGGACGCCGTCCTCGGCGCGGCGCGGGGCGAGGGGGCCGAGGAAGCCCTGGTAGTACGAGGTGGTGCTGAGGAACGTGGTGGGGACGCCGGCCTCCGTGAACAGGTGGTTGCCCGCGCCCTTGGCGTCGAAGTGCGGCACGTTGTAGCCGCCTTGGAGCACCGGCATCCGGTCGTCGTCCAGGGGCAGCAGCTCGCGGGTGTCGTCCAGGGTCGACCAGATCACGTGCCGCAGGCCCGTCGCCCCGGCCGCTCGGGCCAGGACGCCGATCTCCTCGGTCTCCTTCGCCGCCGAACCATGGGCCCAGAAGTCGGTGACGAGGAAGGCACCATACGCGCCGTCGAGCGCCGCGTGCACCGTCGGTTCGTCATGGAAGTCCGCCCGGACCACCTCGGCCCCCAGCGCGGCGAGCTCCCTCGCGGCGGGCGAGTCCGGGGTCCGGGTGAGCGCCCGTACCGCGAATTCCGTGTCCGGGTCGGCGAGGATCGACCGCACGACACCGCCGCCCTGAACTCCCGTGGCACCGGCCACCGCTATCACTCTGCTGGTGCCCATGGCGGCAGTCCTCGTCGTCGGGAAGGAGCGGGTGGGGGATGTGCCAAGGACGCTAGGCGCGGTGTCCCGACGCGTCAACGGTGGTGGGTGGACGTGTGACGTCCCCTGACGGCGCGGTCATCCCTCGGTGAGCGAGTGCAGAGCGAGTGCAGGAACGTACGCGCCGCATCCAGAGCGTCGTCGTCGGCGGCGTCACCGAGGGAGACGACATGACGGCTGTCGGCGTGTCATCGTGAGGTCACGGATGTGCTCGCCTTCGAGTGCCGGTCCGGACGCGGAGGTTTCGTCGCCCCGCCGCCGGCCCGCACGGGCCAACCCGGTGCGTTCCGGTCAGGGACTCGCTCACGTGCGCCGGGGCGTGGCTCTCCACGGTGCCCCGCCGGTCGCGCGCCCGAGGGCCTGAGGCCGCCGCGGACCAGGCGACGGACGCGGCCACATGTCGGCGCGCCGGCTGCGCCTCCCCGGTCACCCGGTCTGTCCCGCACGGCCCACGGCCCACGGCCCACGACCGACGGGCGGCGGGCCGTTCGGCCGGGGCAAGACTGCATGCGGTTCTGCCTGGTTCCCTGCCGGTCCTGCTGGTTGGCTGACGACGAGCCTCCGGGCGCGTTGCCGGAGGGAAGGAAGGAGAAGCCGATGGTGCCGCTGCCCACGGGAACGGCCGACCCCGGCCCCGGGCGCGAGAGCGTCGCGGTCCGGCGGCGCGTCGGCCGTCCGGCAGCAGGGCCCGGCGGCCGGACGGCGGACGGCCTGCGGCTCGTGATGGGCTGCGACGACGCGTTGACCGGGAGTGAGTTGACCAGGAGTGCGTTGACCGAGGGCACGGCGGCCCAGGAGCGCGAGCGGGACCTCGCGGGCCCCGGCCCGGAGCGGCCGATCGGCCGCGAGGCGGAGACCGACCGGATCCTGCGGCTCCTGGACGCCTGCGGTGACCAGCCGCGGGCCCTGCTCATCGTGGGAGAGGCCGGCACGGGCAAGACCCACCTGCTCCGGGCCGCCGGGAAGGCCGCCGGAAGCCGGACCCGCGTCCTGTCCGCGCAGGGCTGGGAGCCGGAGTCGACACAGCGTTTCGCCTCCCTGCACCAGCTTCTCCTCCCGGTCCTCGATGAACTGGACACCTTGCCGCCAAGCCACCGAACGGCCCTCGGTCCGGTCCTCGGTCCGGGGGAGGGCGGGGTGCCGCCGGACGGCGCGGCGCTGCGCCTCGCGGTGCTGGCGCTGGTCGACCGGCTCGCGCAGGAGGGCCGGGTCCTGCTGGCCGTGGACGACATCCAGGACTGTGACCGTGACTCGATGAACGTCCTGCTGTTCGTGACACGGCGGCTGACGAACCCCGCAGTGACAGCACTGTTCACGGCACGCGGGCAGGTTCCTCCGCCCTGGGTCCCCGGTGACCTCCCCGTCCTCCCGCTCGGGGAGCTGCCCCCCGGTGCGTCGGCGCGGCTCCTTGACGCCCAGCCGGGCGCTCCCACGGGACGGGCCAGGCTCGAACTGCTCCGGAGAGCCGAGGGCAACCCCTCTGCGATCGTCGAGCTGTGCCGGGCCGGGTCGTCGGCGCGGCGAGAACCGGGAGAGGCCGCCCGTGTCCAGCAGATGTTCGGCCCACGGATGTCCGCGTTGCCGCACGCGACACAGCGGGCGCTGCTGTACGCGGCGACCGCTTCCCCGTACGAGGACCTCACCACCGTCATGGCCGCGGTGGGTGAGCACGACCTGCGGGTGTGGACCCCCGCGGAGTCAGCGGGGCTGATCACCATCGCCGGTGGGCGGCTCACCTTCCGCAACCCGCTGGTCCGCATGGCCGCGCTCCTGACGCACTCCGTACGACTGCGGCAACGGGCTCACCGGGAGCTGGCGGCCTTGAGCGGCCACTCTTTGCACCGGGCCCGGCATCTGGCCGCGGCAGCCGTTGGTACGGACGAGTCGGTGGCCATGGCCCTGGAGGAAGCCGCCGTCCCCGGTCCGCGAGCGGTCTCGTGCTTCGACGCGGCGAGGGCGCTGGAGGAGGCCGCGGACCTCACCCCCGCGGGCGAGGACCGGGCCCGTCGCCTCGCCAAGGCGCTGTTCGCCGCGAGCTTCGTAGGGGAGCCGGAGTGGGTACGGGACCTGTACGCCCGCTTCACCAGGGAGGACCACGATCCGGAGCTGCGGTGCGCCGCGGTCTGCGCCATGAGCGGCGCGCTGTCCGCGCTCTCGCTCCAGCGGGAGGCCTTCGACCTGTTGCTGGGAGTGTGGCAGGACACACCCCCGGCGGATCCGGCGACCGCCCACGCGATGGCCGCCGTCGCCATGGGCATCGCCGCCCAGTCCGGGCTGCCCGAACACCGGGCACAGTTGCCGCGGCTGTTCGACCTGGCGGGCCGGACCGCCCGGGAACGGGGCAGGCGGACGCGGGACGACTGGTTCGTCGCCGAGTTCGCCCAGTCCGACGCCCTCGCGTCCCTGGAGACTCTCGCACGTGCCGGGGTCGAGCTGTCCTCCGGCACCGCCGGTCCCCCGCACGAACCGGCCGCCCTCCGACCGGGATCGTCCAGCGGACTGCTCGGGCTCGTCACGGCCGCCCTGCGCGCCCATCACGTCGACGAGTCCGACGTGTGCGCCGAGCTGGGCCGGCAGGCGCTGGAACCGCTGCGTTCGCGAGGAGCGGTGGGTCTGCTGGCATGGATTCTCCCGGGCCAGGTCGAATCCCTCCTGAACCTCGGGCGGTGGGCGGAAGCCGGGAGACTGATCGAGGAAGGCGGTGCCCACGCCGCCGTCCACCGGCTGACCCGCCTCGGACTGGACCTCGAAGCGCTGGGGGCGATCCTGCGCGCGCTCCGCGGGGAGAGCGTGCCTGAGCAGGAGTTCCCCGGTAGCGGATGGGCCGCCGTCAGCCTGGACGAGAACCGGGCCACCCAGGCGCGCATGCTGCGGGCGTGCGGTCTGACCGCGATGACCCTCGGGGACGCGGAGGGCGCCTACCGGCACTTGCGGTCCCTGTTCACCGACGACTGCGCACCCCTCGACCCGTTCCTGTCCCCCCGTTGCGTCGCCGAGTTCGCCGTCGCGGCGCAGCATGTCGGCCGGCAACATGAGGCGGCGCGCGTCCTCGAAGAAGTCCGGCGAGGGCTGGGCCCCCGTCCGACCACCCGGATGAGGCTGCTCATGCACCACGCGGCGGCCCTGGTCGCCGAGGACACGCACGCCGAACGCCACTTCCGGCTGGCGACGGACGATCGCGAGGGGGACAGGTGGCCCCTGGAGCGGGCCCGGGCCCGCCTGCACTACGCGATCTGGCTGCGCAGGCGAAGGAGGCCGCGCGAGGCGCGCGTACAGCTGACGATCGTGGTGGAGGTCGCGACCCGTCTCGGCGCCCGTCACCTCGCCATGGTGGCTCGCGGTGAGCTCCGCGCCACCGGGGTGCCCCGCCGGGCCGCCGTGTCGAGTCCGCTCACTCTGTCGGAGCTGACCTCCCAGGAACAGCGGATCGTGCGGCTGGCCGCCCGTGGTCTGTCCAACCGTGAGATCGGCGAGCGGATGTTCCTCTCACCGCGCACCGTCAGCACGCACCTGTACAAGGTGTACCCCAAACTCGGCATCAGCAGACGCCACCAGCTCCGTGACCTCGTGCCCAGCGACTGAGGGACCCGTCGACGGGCCCGGCCCGCCGCCGGCGGACGGACGTCCAGGCGGCCGTATCCGAGGGGGAGACAGGTGACTGCCGGGAGGGGCGGGTGCCCGATGAGCGCGCCGAGACGACAGAGGGTCACACCGGCGGCCCGCGACGGCGGGCGGCGCCCGGCGGGGGCACGGGCCGCGGCGGGCACGGCCGGCCCGGGCGCCGCCGCGCGTCCCGTCACCGCAGCGAGTCGAGGAGCGTTCGCGCGGTCGCCAGGTCCTTTGTGTGTGCCGCGTTGCCGAGAGCGACCACCTGGCTGAGGCAGGAGCGGGCCTCCTCCGTCTCGCCCAGTTCGAGCAGGGCCTCGCCGAGGCGGGTGAGCGCGAATCCTTCCGCGAAGCCCGAGCTGGCGTGCTGGGCGTGGACGAGGGCGGCGCGGTGGTGTTCGGCCGCCTCCCGCCACCGGCCCAGGGCGGCGTAGTCGCTGCCGAGCGCGCTCGCCGCGTGGGCGCGGTTGGAGCGGGCCACGTATCCGTCGATGGGGCAGTCGGGTGCGTCGAGGAAGGCGGCGATGCGTCCGTGCTGGACCAGCGCCTCCTCACCGCGGCCGAGCAGCCGCAGACAGTCCCCGTGGATGCCGGTGGCCTGGAGCCAGCCCTCGTGGTCGCCGGCCGCTTCGAAGAGAGCGACGGCGGCCAGGGACTTGTCGGCGGCTTGCTGGACCTCCCCGAGGCGCTTGTGTGCGCCTGCCGTGTACGCGACCGTCCATGCCTGCTGGGCTGTGTCACCGGTGCGGCGGGCGTACTTCAGGGCCTGTTCCAACTGTTCGAGGGCTCGCCGGTGGTTGTGCTGGCAGGTGCCGAGTGCCCAGGCGTGGTAGTTGAGATGGGTGGCCCGCAGCCGTGGGTCGTCGAGTGCGGCGGCGGCCTGGCTGGAGAGGTGGAAGACCTCGGGCCAGTGTCCCCAGTACACCCACAGGTCGGAGAACCAGTGCATGGCCTCGGCGGTTTCCACGACGCGGGTGTGTTCGTCCCGGGCGGCGGTGGTGCGCAGGGCGGCGAGCCATGCCGCCGCTTCGTTCTGGAGCCAGGCCCGTGCCTGTTCGGCGTTGTCGAGGGGGACGAGGCCCTGCCAGGAGGGGGGTGGGGCGCCGTAGCCGGGTTCGAACCAGCGGCCGGCGATCACCGCCGTGTCCAGCAGCCAGGTGCGCAGCCGGTCCTCGGCCGTTCGGCGGTCGGCTGGTTCGTCCTCCTCGGTCAAGCGGGCGCGTGCGAACAGGCGGAGCAGGTCGTGAAGTTGGTAGCGGCCGGTGAAGGAGGTCTGGAGCAGTCCTGCCTCGACGAGTTCGTCCATGACTTCTGCGGCCTCGAACACGGTGGTGCCGGTGAGGGCGGCTCCGTAGGCGGCGGTCATGTCGGGGCCGGTGACGAGGCCGAGGAGGCGGAGCATCCGGGCGGCCTGGCGGGTCAGTTGGCGGTAGGAGAGCATGAACGCCGCTTCCACGCGCACGTCGCCCGCGGCCAGGGCCCGCAGCCGGTGTTCCTCGTCCGCGAGCCGCCGTACCAGATGGGTGACCCTCCAGCCCGACCGGACCGTCAGCCAGTTCCCCGCCACCCGCAACGCCAACGGCAGGCCCCCGCAGAGCGCTGCCACCCGTGCCACCGCCTCCACCTCGGCGTCCGCCCGCTCCTCACCCAGGATCCGGCGCAGGAGTTGGACGGCTTCGGTCTGTGTCATCTCCGTGAGCGCGAGGCGGTCCACGGCCTCCAGTCCCGACAGGGACCAGCGGCTGGTGACGAGGACCAGGCTGCGGCCGGTCGCGGGCAGCAGCGGGCGGACCTGTCCTTCGTCGCGTGCGTTGTCCAGGACCACCAGGCACTGGCGCTCGGCGAGCAGGGCCCGCAGCAGTCCGGTGTGGCCCTGCGCGTCCTCCTCCGCGAGCCGCCGGTCGGACACGCCCAGCGCCTTCAGCAGTCTCAGCGCGGACTCGGTGGGAGCGACAGGACCCTCCACGCCGTGCAGGTCCACCACGAAACACCCGTCGGGGAACCGCTCCGTCAGTTCCGCCGCCGCCTTCAACGCCAGGGTCGTCTTCCCGCACCCCGGCGGACCCCACAGCACCCACACCGACCCGTCACCGGTGGTGTCGGCCGTCTCCGCTGCCTGCCTCAGCCGTTCCAGCTCCGTCGCACGCCCCGTGAAATCCCGCACGGACCTGGGAGGCACAGCCGAACCGGTCACCGCCTCGGCACGCGTCGGACGCGCCAGCCGAGCCGCCGACAGCAGCGTCTGACGGTCCGCTTCGGCGAGTCCCAGCCCCTGCGCCAGGGCCGCCACGGTGCGTCGCTGCGGAACCCGGCTCCGGCCCCGCTCCATGTCGCTGATCGCCCGGACACTCACCCCCGACGACTCGGCCAGTTCCTCCATCGTCAGACCGGCCCCGTGCCGCAGACCGCGCAGCACGCTTCCGAACGGCCCTTCCACGGCCCCAACCCCTCCCAGACTCCGGGCGGACGAAACAATACGGCGCCGGGCGGGCGGCCAGGGCCGGCGTCCGACCGCCGGACGACGCGGCCGAACGCCGTGCCGTCCGAGGTGTGGGCGGCCCGTACCCGGCCGTCGGGTCCGAGCGGAACGAGTCACCCGGCGACCTGGCCATCACGGTGACCACTCGGCGATCGCCGGCGCACAGGCCTGCCCGGCACCGTTGCTCCCGTACGGCCGGACGTCGCGGGCGGCTGCTCGTCCCGCGGCACCCGCCGGGACGCGGTGGTCGGGCTCGGCCACCGCGCATCCGTGCACCGCCTGGCACAAGCCGCCTCGCGTGCCGCACCTGACGCGTCCGGCACCACCATGTCTCCTCCGTCAGGGCACCAGTACCAGCCGGCCGCGCAGTCCACCCTCCGCGAGCCGGGCGTGGGCCTTGGCGGCGTCGTCCAGAGCGAACGTCTCGGCCACGCGGAGGGTGAGCACGCCCTCGTCGACCAGCCGAACCAGCTCCGCCAGCCGCGCTCCGTCGGGACGCACCAGGACGGCCGCGGTGCGCACCCCGCGCACGGAGGCGGGCTCGGCCTGCGGGATGACGCCGACGTAGGCGCCTCCGTCGCGGATCCAGGGCAGAGCCGCCTCTCCGAGGACCGCCGCGTCCAGGACCGCGTCGTACGACCCTCCGCCCCCGGTGGTGAAACCGGTGGCACCCAGGGACCTCACGAGTTCCTCGTCGCTCTCACGGGCCAGCCCCGTCACCGCGATCCCGCGGTGTGCGGCGAGTTGCACGGCGAATCCGCCGAGGGCGCCCGCAGCCCCCGTCACCAGCAGCGACTGTCCCGGCGTCAGCTCCAGCACGTCCAGGGCCTGAACGGCGGTCAGCGCGTTCAGCGGCAGGGTCGCGGCTGCCACCGCGTCCACCGTCGCGGGTGCCTTCGCCACGGAGCCCGCGTCGAGGACGACGTACTCGGCGTGGGTGCCGAGCGGCTTGGCCATGCCGTAGTCGAGGGCCACCACCTGGTCTCCGACGTTCCACCCGTCGGCGTCACCGGTCGCCTCGACCGTCCCGGCGACGTCCCAGCCGAGGCCGAGCTGCTGGTTCTCCCCACCGAAGGCGCCGGAGCGAATGCCCGCGTCGATCGGGTTCAGCGCCGCCGCCGCGACCTTGATCCGCACCTGTCCGGCGGACGGCTCGGGCACCTCCGTCTCCGTGACCTCCACCACCTCGGGCCCGCCGAAGCCCCGCACGACTGCTGCACGCATGACAACTTTTCCTGTCTGGTGAACTTACTGAGTGACTACGTTGTGTTCGGCCTGTTGGTTCGTCTGGCCGACATTGAGCGTAGTGACGTTACTATCCATGCGGAAGTAGTTACCTGAAAGTGCATATGTCCCCAGGAGGAGAGTCATGACGATCCCGGCCGAGGTGCCGCAGGGAGAGCGGGCCCCCATCACGTACGACGCGTTCCGCTGCGGATGCCCCACCAACCAGTTGCTCGGCAGGCTCAGCGACAAGTGGGTCAGTCTGGTCGTCGCCGCCCTGGCGTCCGGCCCGCTCCGTTACAGCGACCTGGCCCGCACCATCGTCGGAGTGAGTCCGAAGATGCTCACCCAGGTGCTGCGTTCCCTGGAGCGTGACGGCATCCTCACCCGCACGGTCACCCCCTCGGTCCCGGTGCGCGTCGACTACGCCCTCACCCCGCTCGGTGAGAGCCTCGCTCTGCTGTTGACCGCGGTGAAGAACTGGGCGGAGACACACTTCGACGAAGTGTGCGCGGCACGGCAGCGCTATGACGCGGAAAACGACATATAGTGTCGCGGTGTATGTCGCATGTTACTTAGCGACATGGCAGTGATTGACATCACTAATCTGACAAACTGGTGACCAGTGATGTCATGCCCTCGATCGCTCATCACTCCCGCTTCAGGAGGACTCATGGACCAGTCGGACCGCGATGCCGCCCACCGTCGCAGAACCGTGCTGACCGCGGGCTTGGGCGCCGCGGCGGCCCTCGGGTTGTCAGCCGGAACCGCCGACGCCGCGCCGGCCGCCCACCCCCGGCGAACCGCCCGGATCCTGGGCCGGGAGGTCGACGTCACGTACGCGACGCCGGAAGTGGTGCGGCTGTTCGCGTCCTACTTCGAGGCGAAGACGGCGAGGGACGTGGACGCGACCATGGCCCACTTCGCGCGGAACATGACGTACATCGACGCGACGCTGGGATGGGCCTGGTACGACTGGCAGTCGTTGTACGACCTGTTCGCCAAGTTGATGCCGACGTGGCCCGCGAGCTCCGCGTCCTACCCCACCCGCATCCTCGGTGACGCGAGCAGCGCCCTGGTCTGCTTCACCGACACCCCGCAACTGTTCGGCCACGAGATCCGCCCCCTGGGAGCCGTGAACTTCCGGAACGGCAAGATCACGCGCTGGATAGACTACTGGGACGGGCGGGCCTTCACCGTCGCCGGCATCGAGCAGGAGCGCACACCGGCCGACCAGTTCCCGACAGACTTCGCGGAGGCGGCGGTCGGGGAGACGGCGTCACCGGTGATGCGGTCGACCGTCCGGAGGCTGAGTCACGCGCTCGGCACCGGCGACGCCGCGCAGGCGACCTCCCTGTTCCACCCCGACGCGGTGTTCGAGGACCAGGCCCTGCACCTGAGCATCACCGGGCGCATCTCGCTGGAGGCGTTCCTGACCTCGGCGCTCGGCCTGCTGCCCTATGGCCGGGGCGCGACGGTGCGGCACGCGGTCGGCAGCCGCAGCGGCGGAGGGTACGAGTGGGTCAACGCCTCCTCCGCGGCACCCCGAGGCATCACCGCGCTCTCCCTCGACGCCGCGGGCCTGATCACGCGTCTGACCACGGTCTGGGACAGCTCACTGTGGTCGGTCGACGCGATCGGCCGGGCACAGGCGGCCGGCATCCCGCGGTGAACAGCGGCCCCACGGTGAAGCCGGCTCCCGCGAGACGGCGCCGGCGGGGCATCCCGGACGCGGTGCCGCCCTTCGGCGGCACCGCTCCCGGCCAACGATGACAGCGGACCGCTGAGGAGCCCGGCCGAGGGCCGCGCGTGGCCCGCCCGGCAAGACCACAGAGAAAAGGGAACGTTCGTGGAACTCGGCGTCTATTCCTTCGGTGACCTACTCCTCGACCGGACTCCCGAAGCGGCCGGGCGGCGCCTGGACACGCTCGTGCGCCAGGCGCAGGCCGCGGACGAGGCAGGGCTCGACGTCTTCGCGCTGGGCGAGCATCACCGGCCCGACTACGCGGTCTCGGCACCGGAGGTGGTGCTCGCGGCCATCGCGGCGACGACCCGCCGGATCCGGCTCACGACAGCCGTCGTCGTCCTCTCGACGGTCGACCCCGTGCGGCTGATGGAACAGTTCGGCACCCTCGACCAGATCGCCCACGGACGGGCCGAGATCACGGTCGGGCGTGGTGTGTTCCCCGAGTCGTACCGCCTGTTCGGGTACGACCTCAAGGACTACGAGGCCTTGTTCGACGAGAAGGTCCGCCTCCTGCTCCAGCTCCGCGACGACCCCGACAAGTCCTGGGAAGGCACGTTCCGGGCCCCGCTGAGCGACATGTGGATCGGACCCCGGCCCGCCCAGGAGAGGCTGCCCGTCTGGATCGGGGTGGGAGGCACCCCGCAGAGCGCCGTACGCGCCGGAACGGTCGGGCAGCCGATGTTCCTGGCCCTGTTCACCGGGCCGCGCGACGGCGCGCGCCTGGTCGACCTGTACCGGCGTGCGGGGGCGGAGGCCGGCCACGATCCCGCGTCGCTGCGGCTGGCCACCGGCGGGCACATGTTCATCGCACGCACCTCGCAGGGCGCCCGGGAGCAGTTCTTCCCGTACTACTCCCGCTACTTCTCCTCCCACCCCAGCTTTCCCGGCGGCATGCCGCGGCCCGTCTACGACCAGTGGATCGCCAAGGGCCTGCTGGTGGGGAGCCCGCAGCAGGTCATCGACGGCATCATGGCCCACCACGAGGTGCTCGGCGCCGACCGGTTCGTCGGCCAGTTCGACCCCGGCCTGCCCGAAGACCTCGCCGACAGCAGCCTGGAACTCCTCCTCACCGAGGTGCTTCCCGTCATCAAGGCCGAGACCCGCGCGCCCGGCATCACGGCGACGGAGACCGCGCCATGAGGACCGGAGGCCGGCACCGCATCACCCCCCGTGGCACCGCAGCACGCCGCTCAGCCCGTCGGCCAGCGTGACCGCCGGCCGCGCCGCTCCCCCCGGGCCGGTCCCGGTCGCGTCGGCGGTGGGCGGGGGCGCGGGGCGTTCGAGGGCGCGGAGCACCGCGCGGACCTGGGCGGCCGGGTACGTCGCCGCGTAGGGCTCGGCACGGTCACCGGCGTAGGCGCGGGCCAGGGCGTCGCCGACCGCCCGCGCGTGGGCCTCGGCGAAGGACGCCGCGTTCGCGTCCGTGCTGAGTTCGGCGTACTGGCGCCCGTACGCGTCGGCCTCGGCCGGGGTGTACCCGTGCGCCAGGGCGTAGGCGCGCGCGTTGGTGTGCGCCTCGGTGCAGGCGGAGCGGCGGTCGTACGCCGCCCCGTACACCCGCAGCAGCACCGGCCGCAGGGCCGCCCGCCAGCTGCCGTGGGCCACCGGGGCGCGCGCGGCCGCGCGGTGCAGCGCGGTCAGGTCGGCCACCGCGCCCGCCCCGTCGTCCGGCCACGCCTCTGCCAGCAGCGGCAGGACGGTACCGGCCTGCCAGGCGTGCACCGCCCACAGCCCGCCCGCCGGCCGCCCGGCCCGCAGGGCGCCGTGCACCTCGCGGGCCCAGCCGTCCGCGGCGGGGCCCGGAAGCTCCTCGTACAGGGCGGTCAGCAGGTGCCACACCCCGTCCGGTACGCGGGTGTCCACCGGGGGCGCGGGGGCAGCGCCGGCCAGCGCGGCCAGGAAGATTCCGGCCCCCGCGGCATCCGTGCTCATCTGCGTCCTCGTCTCCTTCCCCGCCGGTGCGGCGGGTGTCACGCCTGCGGGCGGGTGCCCTCGATGGCCACGCGGTGGCCGTGGCGGGTCAGCGGGAAGTAGTCCCACACCGCGTGGTGCTGGACGCAGCGGTTGTCCCAGAACACCAGGGTGCGGGGCTCCCAGCGGACCCGGCACTGCAGCAGCGGGGTGCGGGCGACGTGCGTGTACAGCAGGTCGAGCAGGGCGGAGCTCTCGGCGCGGGACAGCTGGGGGATGTGCGAGGTGTAGGGGGCGTTGACGAACAGCAGCTTGCGGCCGGTCTCCGGGTGCCGGACCACGACGGGGTGTTCGGTGCGCGGGACGTCGTACTCCGCGGGCGGGGTCAGGCCCGCCGCCGTCCAGGGCAGGGCGCCGTCGTGCACGGCGGTCAGACCGTCGAGGAAGGCGCGCAGGGCCGGGGAGAGCAGTTCGTAGGCCAGGTGCATGTTGGCGAACATGGTGTCCCCGCCGCTGCCGCCCTCGGGGACCGTGGTGAGGTGCAGCATGGAGCCCAGGGAGGGGGCGGCGTCGGCGGTGCCGTCGGCGTGCCAGCCGTCACCGGCGACCATCCGGGACTCCTTGGTGGCCTTGATCTCCAGGATGTACGGGTCGGAACCCTCGGCCGCCAGCGCCACGGGGTGCAGTTCACCGAAGAGGCCGGCGAACCGCTTGTGCTGCTCGGGGGTGAGGTCCTGGTCCCGGAAGACGAGCACGTGATGGGCGAGGAACGCGTGCTTGACCTCCTTCTCCTGCTGCGGTGTCAGCTCCCGCGAGAGGTCCAGGCCGGACACCTCCGCGCCGAGCACCGGGGTGATCGTCCGGACCGAGAGGGTCTCGTACGGCTCCGGCGGCCGGGTCGTGAGGCGCTCGACGGCCTGCAGTGCGTACTCCTCCACGTGGTTCCTCCTCAGGAATGGGGGTGCGAAAGACGCATGGGGTGGTGGGGCCGGGTCAGAGCCCGTGGTCGAGGGCCGGGTCACAGCCCGTGGTCGAGCAGGTCGGCGACGAGCAGGCGGCCGAAGGCGAGGTTGCCGTGGATGGGGTCGTCGGCCGCGCTGAACGCGGGGCGCTGGAGTCCCGAGCGGTCGGTGACCCGGGCCCGCAGATCGACGATCTCCACGCCGCGCGCGGCCAGTTCGGCGCGCAGGACGCGCTGGGCCGCGAAGAAGACCGCCGGATCGGACATGGCGGGGACCCGCTGCGGAGGCATCAGGGCCAGGACGCGCAGGCCGAGCCCGACGGCGTGCTCGTAGAAGGCGAGCGCGCCGCGGGCCGTGGCCCGCACCAGCGCGGCGAACAGGTCGCTGCCCAGGAACCCCGGGTCGTACGCGCCCCGCGCGTCCCGGTGCACGGCCCAGTTCTCCCGGGTGGCGATCGTGTGCGCGCTGAGGCCGAACGTGCACACCAGCGGCACCGGCAGCCGGCCCAGCGAGGGTGCGCCCAGCGCGTCGAGGAACCGGCGGTACAGCCGCTGGGCCTCGGCGTCGCGGAAGACGACGTCGGGGCCGTCCGGGTCGAAGAAGGGCCCGAGGAAGTCGCGCCCGGAGCCCACCGGACCGCCCTGGAAGGGCAGCCCGGCGGCCTCGGCGGCCCGCCCGACGCACGCCGCGTGCGAGTCACCGAGGAGCAGGAACCGGGCCGGGAGCGTGGCCGGGGCCGTGGTCGCGGCTGTAGTAGTCGAGTACGGCGTCGTCACACCAGGTGTCCTCTCCGCCGGCGTCCGGGGTGGGGGTGGGGTCGGGGGCGTGCTCCGGGCGGCCGGTCCGGCCGTGCAGCCCGTCGAGGAAGTGCCGCATCACGAAGGCAACCCCGTCGGCGCTGACCGTGCGCAGGTTGGGCCCGTAGAACGCGGCCCGGTAGGGGAAGCCGGTGACGATCTCGTAGGACGGGAAGTAGTCGACGTGCTCCAGCTCCGCGGCCAGCTGCCCCGCCGCCGCCCGCAGGACGGACTTGGAGTGGGTCGTCGCCACGAGGGCGTGCGCGCCGGTCGCGGTCGCGGTCAGCGGCACCGGCGACACCGTGAGGACGGTACGCAGCCGGGGACCGGCCTCGCGGGCCAGGGTGAGGGCCGCCGTCAGATCGCTCAGCACCTCGGCGACCGTGTGGTTGCGCAGGCGGTGCCGGTCCGGGTCGAAGGTGCCCCGGACCGTGCCCGGGCACATCGGCAGCACGGTGCCGTCCGCCGTGTCGTGCCAGGCCTCGGTCAGGCCGAGCGTGAAGACCAGCACGTCGGCCGTGGCCAGGGCGCGGCGGATCGCGTCGAGGGTGACCTGGCGGGAGGCCAGCGCCTCCTCGGGCGAGGAGAAGCCGTCGGGTTCGACGGTGGGACGGTACGGGTCGTGGCAGCGGCCGTCCGCGTCCCGCCACACCTCGACCGGTGGCGTCTGCTTCCCGAGCGCCCAGGCGAACCACTGGCGCAGCCCGGCCGCGGTGTAGATGTTGCCGGTGCGGAAGGAGAAACGGCGGTAGCCGCGGTCCTGCCGGGCCTCCGCGGTGAGTCCGGGCGGCGGGGGCTCGGCGTCGTACCAGTGCATGCCCTCCCGCAGCAGGGCCGGGCCGATGTGCCGGGCGAAGCAGGAGCCGGCGGTGATGACCGGGGCGTCCTGGCCGATGGGGAACTTCGGCGTCCAGAGGTCCTGGATGTCCGCCGGCGGCCGTTCGGCGACCGCGGTGCGCCAGAAGGAGCGGTCGGGGAGGCGGGCGTAAGGGTGTCGCATGAAGGGGGTTCCTCCTGGTGATCCGGGTCGTCCGCCGGACCGGCGGTGATCGGCTACAGCGGGCGGGACTCGGCGGGGACGGGCGGGTGGGACGGCTCACGGGTCCGGGCGTACGCGGCGAGGTCCGCGCCGATGACGGACGCGATCCCGGCCGCCCGGGGCGGGGCGACCAGCCCGTAGTGGTCGGTGTCGACGCGCAGCACGCGGGCGGACGGCGGCAGGTGGCCGCGCCAGCGCGCCGCCGCCGCGGGCTCCGGGGCGAGGGCGTGCGCGTCCGGCACGGGCCGCCCGGCCAGCCACAGGACGGCCGGCGTACGGGTCAGCCGGGGCGGCCGGTGCCCGGCCATGGCCGCCAGGTTGGCCCGGCAGCAGTGGGCCAGCCGCTCCGCGTGACCGCGGCCCCGTTCGGTCAGCGGTCCTGCCCGGTTGCCGGCCAGTTCGCGCGCGAAGACGGCGTCCACCTGCCGCTCGTCGTAGGCCGCCAGCCGTGGTCCGGCGTCGGGCGGCGGCGGGTCCAGCAGGTAGAGGCCGGGTACCGGGTCGCCGTCCGCCTCGGCGAGGGCGGCCATCGACAGCGCGGTCCAGGCCCCGAAGGACCAGCCGGCCAGGCGCAGCCGGTGAGCGGCGGGCGGGAACGCGGCGCGGACGGCCGCGAGATAGTGCGCGGCGCGCTCGTCGACCGACCAGGCGGGCCGGTCCGGGTCGCGCAGCGCCGGGTCGGGGATCAGACAGACGGTCGGCCCCGGCGGCAGCGCCGACACCAGTGGACGGTACGCCTGGATGTCACCGCCGACGGGATGCACCAGGCACAGCACGTCCGGGCCGGTGCCGCGCTGCCACACCTCGACGTCCACCGGCGCCGCCGTGCCGCCGGGCGCCGGCCGGGCCCCGGTGCGCAGATGACCGGCGATCTCGGTGAGGGTGACGCGGTGACTGAGCCGGGACAGGTCGAGGTCGGCACCGAACCGCCGGTTCACCTCGTCCAGGAGGTCGAGCAGGGTGAGCGAGTCGGCACCGAGGTCGTAGAGGGAGGCGTGGGGGTCGACACCGGGAAGGCCGAGCAACTGGGCTGTGGTGGCGGTGAGGTGGGGGAGGGGTCGGGGAGGGGCGGGTGCGGTCGGAGTGGTCTGTACGGGAGCGGGCGCCGGTGCCGGTGCCGGTGCCTGCGCCGGAGCCGGAGCCGGAGCCGGTGGGTGGGCCTGTGCCGAGGCCGGTGACTGGGTCGCGCGCCTTCTCTCCGGTGCGACGGCTCCAGGCCCGTAGAAGACGCCGGCCTCGGACAGCGGCGTGGTGTTCACCATCAGGTGCGGCAGCCCCAGTTCCAGCGCCTGTCCGAAGACGGCCGCGCCTTCTTCCGGGGTGAGGGCGACGGCGAGGTGGTGCTTGTGCCGGGCGTCCGGGGCGGGAACGTCCCACGCCATGCCCGCCTCCCGCCAGGCGTCCCAGCCGATCGACACCCGGGTGGTGCGGCCGGCGCCGGTGCCGGGCGCGTAGTGGGCGAAGGCGTCCAGAAGGCCGTTCGCCGCCGCGTAGTCGAACAGGCCGACGCCACCGAACCTCGCCGACATGGACGAGCAGTAGACGGCGTGGTCGGGTCGGTACGCGGCGATCAGGCGCTCGGTGAGCAGAGCGGCGCCCAGTTTCGCCGCCGTACGCCGACGGGCCTTCGCCCGGTCCCGGCGTACGAGCAGTCCGCCGGCGGCGATGCCCACGGCGTGCACGATGCCGACGAGCCCGTCGAGATGGGGCGCGAGCCGGTCGGTGACCGGTTCCGGCGCCTCCTCGGCGAGGTCCGCCCGCACCATGGTGATCCGGTCGGCCCACGGTGCCAGGGCCGCCGGAAGACCGGACCGGCGTCCGACCAGGACCACCCGGTTGCCGGCCGACTGCCGCAGCAGGTCGGCGGCGATGGTGCTGCCGATGCCCCCGGTGCCGCCCAGGACGAGATGTGTCCCGGTGCGGCCGGGGCGCGGACTGGAGGCGACCGCGACCGGCACGGGGACCGCCTGCACGGTGCGCCGCCACCAGTACCCGCCCCGCAGGGCGAGCTCCGGCTCGGACCGCGCCGTGTCCCCGTCCTCCCGGTCCCCCTGCCCGCCCGGGAGATCCGCCAGATACGGCACCCAGTCGGCCGGTTCGGGACCCGGCAGGTCGGCCCAGCGCAGGGACAGCCCCAGCTCCTGGCGGGGCACCCGGACCGCCGCGGCGAGCAGGCCGGCCTCCGGGCGGGCGACCTCACCGGTGACCGGCTGTGCCTCGTACGACAGCAGCCACACGCGGGGCCGCCGCGCGGCGGGGACGTCCGCCAGGGCCCGGCACAGGGCCGCCACCGTGTCCAGGCACGCCCACCGAGCGGTCTCCAGGGAGCGCCGGCCGACCTCACCGCGGACGGCGAGCGGCAGCGCGTGCAGCCAGTCCACATCGGTCCCGCCGGCCGGGGCCACCTCGGCGAGCAGCGCCGCGAGCTGGGCGGCATCGGCCGGATCGGCCTCGTAGGCGGTGCTGTCCCGGCGGACGAACGTGTCACCGGCCCGCACCAGGACCACCCGCGCGTAGTGCCGCTCCAGCTCCCGCCAGGCCCCGGATCCGGTGCCGGGCGGTACGACGACCACGGCGGTACGGCGCGGTGCGGCGCCCTCGCCCGAGTGCGTCCGGGCCCTGCGCAGCCGTACCCACAGCGGCTGGTGCAACCAGCGGTCGGCGGGCAGCCGGGCCGGCCACCCGGCACCCTCACCGACACCGGCACCAGCGACGACCTCGGTGTCGTCCCCGTACCCGGCCCCGTGCCCGGTGCCCCGCGCACCCTCCCGGCCGGCCTCATGCGCCCGCTCGTGACCGACGCCGCCGGTCCCCTCGCCGCCCGGTGCCACGACCCGGCGCGGGAAGTCGTACTCGGCCAGGTCGAAGGCGGGCGGCGGGAAGTTCCAGGGGGCCGGTGCCGGGCCCGGGGGCCAGATCAGGGTGTGGCCCGCCGTCCAGGCGTCGGCCAGTTCCCGCGGGTCGTGGTGCCCGGCGACGACGTGGACGTCGGACGCCGGCGGCCGGGTGGGCGTGAGCGAGCGCAGCCAGGACACGGCCGACTCCGCGTCGGGGCAGACCGCGGCGGCCCGGTGGGCGAGTGCGGGGCGGCCCGCCTGGAGGTGGCGCAGCACCCGGGGATAGTGCTCGGGGTGTGCGGTCAGGTGGTCGGCGATACGGCGGCCGTCCGCGCGCAGCGCCTCCGGGCTGCCGGCGGAGAGCAGCAGACAGGGCACCACGGGAACGGCCTCGGCGCCCGCACCGCTCGTGCCGTCCGGTGCCTCCAGCAGGACGTGTGCGTTGGTCCCGCCGATGCCGAAGCTGCTCACCGCGGCCACGCGCGGACCCGGTACCGGCCAGGGCTCGGCCTCGGTGGGCACGCGGAACGGCCCGCCCTCCAGCTCGGGGCCCAGCCGGTCGAAGTCCACGGTGGGCGGGACGATCCCGTGGTGCGCGGCGAGCACGGCGCGGACCAGTCCGACCACGCCGGCCGCGGCACCGAGGTGCCCGATCTGGCTCTTGACCGAGGACAGCGCGAGCCGTGCCCCGTCCCCGAGGCCGTACGCCTGGCGCAGGGCGGCGGCCTCCACCGGGTCCCCCAGCCGGGTGCCGGTGCCGTGCGCCTCCACGTAGCCGAGGTCGCCGCCGCCGCGTCCGGCGCGTCGTACGGCCGTCTCGATGGCGTCGCGCTGGCCGGGCACCGACGGGGCGCTGTACCCCAGCTTGCGGGCGCCGTCGTTGTTGACGGCCGAGCCGGTGACGACGGCGTAGACGGTGTCGCCGTCCCGGCGGGCGAGCGAGAGCGGTTTGAGGACGACGACGCCGACCCCGCTGCCGCCGACGGTGCCCGCGGCGTCCGCGCTGAAGGGCCGGCAGTGTCCGTCCGGGGAGAAGATGTGCTGCGGCCGGTAGGTGTAGCCGTCGGTCAGGTCCGGGTCCACGAGGACGCCGCCGGCGAGCATCACGTCGGCGTCGCCCTGCCGCAGCAGCCCGGCGGCGACGTGCACGGCGACGAGCGAGCTGGAGCAGGCCGACTGCACGCTGAAGGCGGGGCCGGTCAGGCCCAGGTGGTAGGCGGCCTTGGTGGCCAGGAAGTCCTTCTCGTGGTGCAGGGCCAGCCGGAAGGAGTCGGGCAGGGCGGCCGGGTCGGCCTCGCGGAGCATGCGCCGGCCGTACGTGTCCTCGCCGCAGGCGGCCACGATGCCCACGCGCCGCGCGGCGGGATCGGCGAGCCCGGCGTGCGCGAGCGCCTCCACGCAGCTCATCAGGAGGTGCCGCTGCTGCGGGTCCATCAGGCGGGCCTCGGCCGGGCTGATGCCGAACCGCGCCGGGTCGAAGGACAGCGGCCCGTCGAGCTGGCTGCGGGCGCCGACCCGGCCGTCGGGCGCCGGGAAGTGCTCGATGCCACGTCCGCCCGAGGTGACCAGATCCCAGAAGGAGGCCAGGTCGGGGGCGCCCGGCAGCCGCACGGCCATGCCGATGACGGCGACGGGCTCCGGGCGGTCGGGGGTGTACCCGCGCGCGTCACCGTCGTACGCGGCGCGAACGGCGACTGCTCCGGCCGGCTGCCGTTCGCACCCGGCCGCTCCGGCCGCTCCGGCCGCTCCGGCCGGCCGCCGTGCCGCCGGCGGTGTCACGGGCCCCCTGCGGGACTCCACGGCGTGGGCCAGCTCCCTGATCGTGACGTGTTCGAAGAGGTCGGGCACGTCGAAGGGCAGATCGCCCTCGCCCGCGCAGCGCAGGTGGAAGCGCATCAGGTCCAGGCTGGTGGCCCCGGCGTCGAAGAACCGCTGCCGGGCGTCGACCGTCTTGCCGGTGGCGTCCGCGAACAGGACGGCGAGCCGTTCCTCCAGCGCGGCCGGAGGGGTCTTCGGGGTGGCGCCGCCGCGGGGGGTCAGGTCGTGGCCGGGAGCGCTGACGGCCGCCCGGCGGTCCAGCTTTCCGCTAGGGGTGCGCGGCGGCGCGGTCAGCCGCCGGAACCTGGCCACGCGCGCGTGGGCGGGCAGCCGTTCGGCCAGGTGGCGCGTCAGGTCCGCGAGATCGGGGTCGGGGTCGTCGTCCCGGCACTGGAGGCAGGCCACCAGGGCCCCGTCCACGACGCTCACCACCGCGTTGGTGATCCCCGGGTACTCCAGCAGCGCGGCCTCGACCTGGCCCAGTTCCAGCCGGTGGCCGCTCAGCTTGACCTGGGTGTCCTCGCGGCCGGCGTAGTGCAGCAGACCCTGCGCGTCGAAGCGGGCCAGATCACCGCTGCGGTAGAAGATGCCCAGCTCGGGGTCGTCGGTGAAACGGGTGCGGTTGAGGCCGGTGTCGCCGAGGTAGCAGCGCCCGGCCATGAGCCCGCCGATCAGCAGGTGTCCGGTGGCGCCGGGCGGGACGGGGTGGCCGCCCTCGTCGACCACCCGCAGCACGGCACCCGCGACCGGCCGGCCGATGGCGGGACGCACCGGCCACGCGGCCGGGTCGCCGTCCAGGCACAGACTGCTGACCACATGGGTCTCGGTCGGGCCGTAGTGGTTGAACAGGCGGGCTCCGGGCAGACCGGCGAACCAGCCGCGGATGGCGTCGGTGCACACCAACTGCTCGCCGGCGGTGATCACTTCACGCAGCCGCGACGGATGGCGGCCCGTGCGCACGCCGTGCTCGGCGAGCAGTTGGAGCGCCACGTACGGCAGGAAGATCCGCTCCGCTCCCCCCGTCTCCAACTGCTCCAGCAGGGCGGGCATGTCGTGCCGCCACGCGGGGTCCACGAGGCGGAGCAGGCCGCCCGCGCACAGGGTGGTGAAGATCTCCTGGAAGGAGACGTCGAAGGACAGCATCGAGAACTGCTGGGTGACGGCCGGACGGGACAGGCCCCCGGGCCCGCGCTGCCAGTGCAGCAGGTTGCACAGGGTCCGGTCGTACACCTGGACGCCCTTGGGGGTGCCGGTGGAGCCCGAGGTGAACAGCGTGTACAGCGGACGCCGGCCCGCGTGGGCCGGCGCCGGCGCCCCGCGTACCGGCGCGGGAGTGCCAGTCAGCGCGATGGCGTGGCGTGCCAGCCGGGGCGGTGCGATCGGGTCGAGGTCGGCGGCGTGCTCGGGTGTGACGAGGACGCACACCGGGTCGACCTGGTCGAGGACGTGCCGCAGCAGGGAACGCGGATAGGCCGGGTCGAGCGGTACGACGGTGAGGTTGAGGCGGGCGGCTGCCAGCAGGGCCACCACGTGCTCCGGTGAGGGTGGCAGGTACAGGGCGACGGCGGCCGGGGCGGCGGGGTCGTCGGGGAGGTCGTGGCGGGCGGCCAGGTCGGCGGCCAGGGCCGCCGCGTGCGCGTCGAGTTCGGCGTACGTCAGCGTGGTGCCGCCGGCGGAGACGGCCGGGGCGCCGGGGGTGCGCCGCACCTGCTCGGCGAAGCCCTCGGCGACGGTGGCGAAGCCGGCGGCGGGCTCGGGGCCCCGGCCGGACTCGGGCAGGCCGCGCCGATAGGGGGCGACCAGGTCGTGCAGGGTGGTGTCCGCACCGTCGGCGAGCCGGTCGACCGCCTCGCGGAAGAGCCGGGCCGCCGCCTCGGCCCGTTCGGCGCCGAGGTCGTCGCGGTACTCCCACAGGCAGTCGAACCCGGACTCGTGCTCCACCACCGACAGGGTCAGCGCGCACTTGGCGCCCAGCGGTCTCGGCCACACCGGCCGCACCCGGCAGCCCGGCACCCGGAACGCGTCGAACTCGGTGTTCTCCAGCACGAACAGGAAGTCGAACAGCGGCCTGCGCTCGCGGAAGACCTGGTCCGCCAGTACGTCGGCGAGGGCGACGTCCTGCCCGTCCAGCACCGCGCGCACCGAGGCGGCGTGCCGGTCCAACTGGTCACCGAGGGGGGTGTGCGGCTCCAGATGCGACGGCACGAGCACGGTGTTGGCGAACATGCCGACGCAACTCTCGAACTCCGGCCGCTGCCGGCCCGCCACGGGCGCGGCGATCAGCGGGCGGGACTGGCCGGTCACGCCGTACAGCGCCCAGGCGAAGGCGGGCAGCAGCAGCTCGAACCTGGTCATGCCGCGCTCGGCGGCCACCCGGTCCAGCGCGGCCCGGCGCCCGGTGTCCAGGGTGGTGCGCAGCAGCCGGGCGGCGGGGCGGTCGGCCGGCCCGGCGGTGTCCAGGGCCGGTGACGGCTCGTCGTGGCCTCGGTGGTGGTCGCGCAGCCGGGAGCGGAGGCGCCCGTAGGCGGGGCTCGCGTGCCAGGCCCGCTGCCAGTGCGCGAACTCCAGCGGGGTCACGGCGGCCGGGCCCGGCCCCTTCTCACCGCCGGCGCAGGCGGCCGTGAGATCGCGGAAGAGGATGTTCAGCGACCAGCCGTCCACGGCGATGTGGTGCAGGTGCAACAGCAGGGTGCCGCCGTCGTCCCGGGGCAGCCAGGCGGCCCGCAGCATCCGGCTGTCGCGCAGGTCGAAACGGCGGGCGAAGAACCGGCCGGCGGTGTCCTGCCAGGGCTCCCCGGGCCGGGCGTCGAACGGCTCGCGGGCGTCGGGCTCCCAGGGATCGTAGGGCGCGTCGACGTGCTGCCGCAGTCCCCGGGCGGTGGGCACGAGCCGGGTGCGCAGCGCCGGATGCCGCTCGACCAGCGCCCGGACGGCGGCGCGCAGGGCCCGGAGGTCGACCGGGCCGCGCACCTCGAAGGCGAGCGGCACGTCGTACGAGGCGTCCAGGGGATCGCGCTGGTGCAGCAGCCACAGCCGTTCCTGTTCGCCGGTGGCCGGCGCGGTGGGCTCGCCGGTGGGCGCGGGCACGGGCGGGTGGTCGCCGGCGGACGCGCCGGGATCCGTCACGGCGTCGGCCAGGGCGGCGAAGTCGCCCCGCAGCACGAGCTCCTGCGGAAGGTCGACGGCGAAGCGCCGCTGGATCTCGAACCGCAGCCGCAGGGCCTTCAGCGAGTCACCGCCACTGGGTATCCAACGGTCGTCCGGGCGCAGTCCGGTGACCCCCAGCACCTCCTCGGCGAGATCCAGCAGGCGCCGCTGGGCGGCCGTGACGGGTACGGCGTCCCGGACCCCGCCGCGCCACGGCTCCCCGGCACCGGCCAGCAGGGCGGCCTGGTCCACCTTGCCGTTGGCGGTCCGGGGCAGGGCGTCCACGAGGTGGGTGTGGTGGGGGCGCATGTAGGGGGGCAGCGCGGCGGCGAGGTGGCGGTCGTACGCGTCGTAGGCGTCCTCGGAGAGCTGTTCCGCCGGCACCAGGAAGGCGAGGAGTTCGTTGCGGCCGTCGTCGCGCCGGGTGCACACGTACGCCTGGCGGACGGCGGGGTGGGCCAGGATGCGGCGTTCCACCTCGCCGGGCTCGATGCGGAAGCCGCGCACCTTGACCTGCCGGTCGGCCCGGCCGACGTAGGTGACGCGGCCGTCGGCGTCCTGCCGTACCAGGTCCCCGGTCCGGTACCAGCGCCTCTCGACGCCGTCCGGGCCGGCCAGCCGTACGAAGCGCCGCGCGGTCTCCTCCGGGAGGTTGCGGTAGCCGAGGGCCAACGCGGTGCCGGACAGCAGGAGTTCGGCCACCTCACCGGGTTCGGCGGTGCGTCCGTCGGCGGTGCGGACGGTGACGCCGGTGCCGGGCAGGGCGGTGCCGACGGGTACCAGGTCGCCGGCGAAGTCCCGGGGGATGGCGCGGCACAGCGCGAAGGTGGTCGCCTCGGTCGGCCCGTACACGTTGTGCAGTACGGCGCCGGAGCCGGGGTTGGCCTCGTACCAGCGGCGGATCAGACGGGCGTTGAGCTGTTCCCCGCCGATGAGCACCTGCCGGGCGGCGGCGAAGCAGTCGGGCACCTTCTCGACGACGGCGTTGAACAGCGCGGTCGTGACGAACAGGGTCTCGACGCGGCGGTCCCGCAACTCGGCCGCCAGCCGCCGGGGATCGTGCACCGCGCGCTCCCCGAGTACGACACAGGTCCCGCCGGTGAGCAACGGCACCCACACCTCGAAGCTGATCGCGTCGAACGCCGGGTTGGCCAGACAGCCGTACCGGACCCCGGCCCCGAGCCCGATGTATCCCGCCTCGGCCAGCCGCCGCACACCCGCGTCGGTGACCTCGACACCCTTGGGGCGACCGGTGGTGCCCGAGGTGTAGAAGAGGAAGGCGACGGGGGACGGGGACGGGGTGCCGGCCTGGGGGTCGGTGGCCGGTGCGGAGGCGACGGAAGGGCGGGGGCCGGCCGGGGCGCCGACCGACTGGCGCGATGCGGGTGAGAAGCCGGCCGGCGGAGGGGGGCTCGTGGCCGGCTCGTCGTCGCCGACCAGCTCGGCCGCCTCCAGCGCGCGGACGCCGGCGGGCGCAGCGGGCGGGTGCGTGCCGGCGCAACCGTCGTCGTGTACGACGGCCACCGCCTGCGCGTCGGTGAGGATGTGCCGTTGCCGCTCCGGCGGGCTGAGCCGGTCGAGCGGGACGACGGTCGCGCCGAGGCGGCGGATGCCGAGCATGACGCACACCAGCCGCCACGATCTGGGCAGGGACACGGCGACCGCGTCACCGGGCCGTACCCCCGCCCCGCGCAGCCGGCCGGCGATTCGGCCACTGACCCGCTCCAGCCCCGCGTAGTCGAGGACCACGCCCCCGTCCTCGACAGCGGGCAGGTCCGGCGTACGGCGGGCCTGGGCGAGCACGGCATCGGCGAGGGAGGAGGGGGTCGGCGTGGCGGGGGCCGGGGTGCCGGGCGGCTCGGCAGCGGGTACCCCGGCGTCGGTGCGGCCGCACTCGGTGCCGCCGGGGACGTTCCGGGTGGAGTCGGTGCTCATCGAGCCTCCCCGCCGAAGCCGGCCACGGCCGCCGGACGCGTCGCGGGCGTCGGGTCGGGCAACGGGGCGCCGTGATGGCGGAGTTCCGCGGTGAGCAGGTCCGCGACACGGGAGAGGTGCGGGGCCTCCAGCACTTCCCAGTGGTCGCAGTCCAGCGTCTCCACCCGGAAGCCGCCGACGGCGCGCCGCTGCCAGAAGTCGCGGACCTCCGCGTGCTCGGGGGTGTCCGCGCCGCCCGGGACGGCCTGGGCGAGGACCAGACGGGCCGGGGACGTGGCCGGGTCGTGGTCGCGGGCGGTCAGCCGGTTGTGGTTGTAGATGCGGAAGTACCGCTCGATCTGGGCGTCGTCGATGCCGGGGTACATGCCGTTGAACCTCACCAGCTTGTCGCGGAACTCCTCGAAGTCCACCGGGGTGATGCCGGCGCGGGCGGCCGGGTCGTCGGTGGCCTGTGTGTCGAGCAGGACCACGCTGACGTCACCGCGCCCTGCCCGGGTCAGCAGGCGTCCCATCGCGTGCGCGACGAGTCCGCCGTAGGACAGGCCGGTCAGCACCAAGGGGCCCTCCCCCAGCGGCTCCAGCAACCGCAGATACGTTTCCGCCATCGCCTCGACCGTCGGCAGCACCTCCTCGCCGGGATTCACGCCCGGTGACTGGATGCCGGACAGGCCGATGCCCTCGGGCAGGTGCCGGGCGAGCGGCAGGTAGCAGAAGGCGGTGCCGCCGGCCGGGTGGACGCAGACGACCCGGGGCCCGTTGCCCGCCCGGAACTCGATGACGCTGCCCGTCTCCCGGGCGGTGCCGTGCCCGCGCAGGCGTCCGCCGAGCGCCTCGATCGTGGGATGCAGCATGACCTCCGCGACCGGCAGCGGCCGGCCGAACGCCTCGGTGACGGCGTGCGCCATCTTGATGGCCGACAGCGAAGTGCCGCCGATGTCGAAGAAGTTGTCGCCGATGCCGATGTCGGGGTGGAGCAGGATGTCCTGCCAGATCCGGTACAGGCGGTGCTCGACGCCGTCCCGGGGGCTGGCCGTGTTCACCCGGCTCGCGCCGTGCTCGCCGGCCAGGCGCAACAGCGCCGGGCGGTCGAGTTTGCCGCTGCGGTTCAGCGGGAGGGCGGGCAGGTCGAGGAAGACGGCCGGGATCATGTAGTCGGGCAGCCGCCGGGACAGGGCCGTCCGCCACTCGTGCGCGGTGCGGACGGCGGCGGTGCCCCTGCCGATCCCGGCGACCAGCCGGGGCTGTCCGGCCGGGTCGCGGTCGGCGAGGACCACGGCCTCGCGGACGCCGGGCAGGGCGGTGAGCGCCGCCTCCACCTCGCCCGGCTCGATACGGAACCCGCGCAGCTTGATCTGGTCGTCCGCGCGCCCCGCGTAGTGGGCGTTGCCGTCCGGGAGGCGGCGGGCGAGGTCTCCGGTGCGGTAGATGCGTTCACCGGGGACGAACGGGTCCGGAAGGAAACGTTCCTTCGTGAGGTCGGGACGGTTGAGGTACCCCCGGGCGAGGCAGGCGCCACCCAGATAGACCTCGCCGACCACGCCGGGCGGGACGGGCCGCATGCGGGCGTCGAGCACGTACAGGCGGCTGCCGGCCAGCGGCCGTCCGATCGGGCAGGGGCGGTCCAGCGGCCCGGGATCGTAGGAGGCGGTGCTGTACAGCGTGGCCTCGGTCGGCCCGTAGCCGAAGCAGACCCGCAGGCCCGGGAGGTGCCGGGTCATCCGGTGCAGGGCCGCCTCCGGGATCGGCTCCACACCGGTCAGCAGCGTGCGCAGCCGCAGTCCGCGCAGCCGGCCGGCCGGGTCCTCGTCGATCCACTTCACGTACGCCGGCGGCAGGAACGCCTGCGCGACGCGGTGCTCGCGCATCCACCCCAGCAGCTCCTCCGGGTCACCGCGCAGCTCCTCCGGAACGATGTGCAGCACACCACCGGTGGTCAGCGGCAGCAGCAGTTCGTGCACCGAGGCGTCGAAGCCGATGCTGGACCAGGCGGAACCGGCCTCGCCGGGCACGGTGCCCATGCGGGCGTGCCAGTTGGCGAAGAGGCCGAGCACACTGCGGTGTTCGACCGCCACGCCCTTGGGCCGTCCGGTGGAGCCGGACGTGAAGATGACGTAGGCCAGTCGGTCGGGCGCGTGGCCGATGCCGGGCGGCGGGTGGTCCCCGGTCACGCCCTCCGCCTCGGTCGCGGCCAGGTCCAGCCACCGCTCCGGGCGGTCGCCGGCCGGCCGGTCGCTCAGCACGACGCGGCAGGCGGCGTCCTCGGTCATACCGGCCAGCCGCTCGCGGGGCTGCCCGGGGTCGAGCGGCAGCCAGGCGGCACCCGCCTTCAGGATCCCGAGGATGCCCACGACCAGCTCGGCGGTCCGGCCGGTGTGCAGCCCCACCACGTCACCGGGGCGAACGGCACGGGCGACGAGGGCGTGCGCGAGCCGGTTGGCACGGCGGTCGAGCGACGCGTACGTCAGCGTCCCACCACCCGGCGCGACGACCGCCGGCCGCTCACCACGGACCCGGACCTGGTCTTCGAAGAGGGGGACGAGACCGGGGGCGGTGAGGAAGGGGTTGGGGGCTGTCCGTGACGCCGCTCCTCCGCCCGCCGCGAGGGCACCCGTCGCGTCCCAGTCGGCCAGCAGGGCCCGCTGCTCCTCCGCGTCCATCAGTTCCAGTGCCGCGATGTCACGGTCGGGGTGGCGGGCCATGTCGGCGAGCAGGCGCCGCAGGTGGTCCGCCCAGCGCCGGGCGGTGGTGGCGTCGTAGACGGCCGTCGCGTAGTCCAGGTGTCCTACCACCCGGCCCTCGGACTCCGTCAGGGACAGCGCGAGGTCGAACTTGGCGGGGGCGTGCCGGATGGGCAGGGGCTGCGCCGTCACACCGGGCAGCCGCAGCAGGTCCTTCCGGTCGGGTGTCCAGGCGACCATGGTCTGGAACAGCGGCGTGCGGGACGCGCTGCGGGGCGGGTTGACCAGCTCCACGACCCGTTCGAAGGGCAGGTCCTGGTGGGCCAGGGCGGCCCGCAGGACCGCGCGGGTACGGGCGACGGCCTCGGCGGCGCTCGGGGAGCCGGACAGGTCGATGCGCAGGGCCAGGGAGTTGACGAGGAAGCCGATGAGACCGGCGGCCGCGGGGCCGCGCCGGTTGGCCACCGGGCTTCCGATAACGATGTCAGAGCGCCCGGAGAGCCGCGAGAGGAGGATCGCCCAGCCGGTCAGGGCCGTCACGAAGAGGGTGGCGCCGTGCCGCCGGGCCAGTGTGCGCAGGGCCGCCGTGGTCTCCGCGTCGAGCTCGAACCGGGCCCGTCCGCCGTCGTAGCTCTGCTCCGGCGGGTGCGGGCGGTCCGTGGGCAGGTCCAGTGACGGCGGTGCGTCCCGGAGGGTGTCGCGCCAGTACGTCTCCTGCTCCCGCAGCGCCCCGCCGAGTACGGCCTCACGCTGGGCCCGCACATGGTCGGCGTACTGGGCCGGCAGCGGGGGCAGCGGGTCGGCACCGCCCTGGGCCAATGCCTCGTAGAGCACGCCGAGTTCGCGCATCATCACGTCCATCGACCGGCCGTCGTAGACGCTGTGGTGGAAGGTCAGCAGCAGGACATGGCGCTCGGCGCCGAGGATGACCAGCCGGCCGCGCCCGAGGGGACCGGCCGCCAGGTCGAAGGGGGTGCGGGCCTCCGCCTCCTGAAGCGCGAGGACCCCGCCGGCCGGGTCGGTCGAACTGCTCAAGTCCTGGAAGGTGAGGGCGAATCCGGCGCCGGGCGGATCGACGTGCTGACGGACCTCGCCGTCCTCCGCCACGAGCCGGGTGCGGAGCGTCTCGTGGCGCCGGGTCAGCGCGTCGAGGGCACCCGCCAGGGCGTCACGGTCGAGGGGGCCGAGGAGTTCGAAGGCCAGGGTCTCGTTGTACGCCACGTCTCCCCCGGGGAGTTGGGCGAGGAACCACAGGCGCTGCTGGGCGTACGAGGCCGGATGGGAACGGGGTGAGAGGGGGGTCGGGTTGTGCACCGCTGATCCTGACCTTCCCGTGAAAGGAAGTGAACGGCCCTCCCTGCAAACGGGACAGCCGTGCCTGAGTATTTTGCCGAACGCACAACTGCCGTGATCATCGATCACTGGCTGAGGCCATGTCAACAGGCCGGTATTTCGGATTCATGCGGTGCCGATAACGCCTGTGAGTCCATCCGAAAAGTGGCACGAGAAGGGAAAACCCAGGTACTACCCCGGTCCGTGACCAACCATGCCGCTACGGTCTCAACTGGTGTGGAGGGGGGACCTGTCGACCAGGATCAGAAGCCTCGGAAGACGCCGTCCCCGTTCGCGGCATCAACGAATTCTTCCCAGTCCATGTTGCCGATGGAGATGTTGTTCTCCATCGACCAAAGTTCTCCGGCTATGACTCGAAGTCCACCGAATTCCTGCTCCGATTCCTCCTCGTCCTTGTCATGCGGCAGGACGGCGAGCAAGGGCATGTTTGGCTGCAAGGTGTGGTCCGTGCGTGGCCGTCTCCCAGGTCGTGCCATGGGGCGTCCGGTGGTCCTGCGCTGCCGACCGAGCCGCTGGGGGGAGTTCGCAAGCCACGCATGACGCGCCATAAGTCCAGACCTATCCGGCCATGTTGCGCCCTATGTCGTGAATAGCCCGATTGACGAGCCGGATTGGGAAACTTAGCGTGTCCGCGTCATGGGGCGACGGCGCCCGCAGCGGCCAGGGGGCTCACCGGGCCCCCGACGGGGCAAAGGGGTACGGCACCTTGCGAGGATCACGGAGAAGAACCGTCATGGCCGTCATGGCCGGTGTCGCGGCACTCGCCATGGCCGCCTCCGGGACGGCGGCGGCAGCCATGCCACCGGTTTCCCGGGGCGATGCATCCCCGTCGGCGCGGCCCGGTGTCAGGCAGGTGGTGGCTGCCGACCGCGAGGTCACCCTCATCACCGGTGACGTGGTGCGGCTCGACCACCGCGGCGGGGTGGTGAAGGTGAGTCAGGCGAAGGGCCGGGAGTCGGTCCCGTTCCAGACCTTCTCGGCGAAGGGACACACCTATGTGCTGCCCACTGACGTCGGCGGCCTGATCGCCTCCGGAAGAGTGGACATGCGGCTGTTCGACGTGACCGAGCTCAGCCGCCCGGAGTACCGTCAACTGGTCGGCGACGGAGTGCCGTTGCTCGTCAGTTACACGGGCGCGAAGCGCAGGGCCGCCGCGCGGGCCGGCGGTGCGAAGGTGCGGGCGGAGATCGCCACCACCGGCAGCGAGGCGCTGACCGTGCCCGGGACAGCGGCTTCGCGGGTGTGGACCTCCCTCACCGACAGCCCCGGCCGGAGCCCTCGGCTCGCCGCGGGGGTGCGCTCCATCCGTCTCGACGGACTCATCGAGGCGTCGCTGGACGTGAGCGTGAAGCAGATCGGCGCCCCCGAAGCATGGCGTGCCGGATACGACGGCACAGGAGTGAAGGTCGCCGTGCTGGACACCGGCGTCGACACGCGCCACGCCGACCTGGCCACCCAGGTGGTCGCGGAGAAGAACTTCACCAGTGCCCCCGACGCCGCCGACCACAACGGCCACGGCACCCATGTGGCCTCCATCCTGGCCGGCACCGGGGCCGCCTCACACAGTACGTACCGGGGAGTGGCACCCGGCGCCGACCTGATCAGCGGCAAGGTGCTCGACAACTACGGCAGAGGCACCGAGTCCTCGATCATGGCCGGCATGGAGTGGGCCGTCGACCAGGGCGCCACCATCGTCAACCTCTCGCTGGGAGGTTCCGACACGCAGGGGACCGACCCGCTGGAGGAGACCGTCAACAGGCTCTCCGACCGTGCCCTGTTCGTGATCGCCGCCGGCAACGGCGGACCGGGCGCCATGACGGTGGGCACCCCGGGTTCGGCCGACGCGGCCCTGACCGTCGGCGCGGTCGACAAGCAGGACGTGCTCGCCGCCAGGTCGTCCCGCGGCCCCCGGCTGGACGGCGCGATGAAACCCGACCTCACCGCGCCCGGCGTGGACATCACCGCGGCGGCCGCCGACGGGAGCCTCGTCGACCAGAGCGGTGTCCCGCACCCCGCCCCCGGCTATCTGACGCTGTCGGGAACCTCCATGGCCACGCCGCACGTGGCGGGCGCGGCCGCACTGCTCGCCCAGCGGCATCCGGACTGGAGCCCCGATCTGCTCAAGGAGGCGCTCGTCGGCTCAGCCCAGCCGGGCCCCTACAGCGCCGTCGAACAGGGCAGCGGACGGGTCGACGTGGCACACGCCATCACCCAGAGCATCGCCGCCCGGCCCGCCTCGCTGAGCTTCGACCGGCCCGGCTGGCCGCACGACGACGACCAGCCGGTCACCAAGACGCTGACCTACCGCAACACCGGCACGACGGCGGTCACGCTGGACCTGGCGGCCACCGCCGACGGCCCGGCGGGTGCCCGCGTACCCGACGGCTTCTTCACCCTCGGGGCCCGGCGGCTCACCGTCCCGGCAGGCGGTACCGCCTCGGTCGACGTCACCGCGAACCCCCGCCTCGCCGGCTCGACGGAGGGCGTGTTCAGCCTGGCCGTCACGGCGACGGGAGGCGGCCAGACCGTCCGCACCGCGGGAGGTGCCCAGATCGAAGGGGAGATGTACGACCTGCGCATGAAGGCCACCGCGCGGGACGGCTCCGCACCCGACGAGGACACCTGGAAGGCCTGGATATACGACCTGGCGGGCAACCGTTTCTACCCGGTCACCAGTGACGACGGTACGTTCGAACTGCGCCTGCCCGCCGGCGACTACACCATCCTGGGCGAAGTGATCACGCTGGACGAGGAAGGTGTCGCTTACGTCGGCGAGGACTGGATGGTCGCTCCCCGGCTCAGCCTCACCGAGGACACCAGCCTCGCCTTCGACGCGAGGCAGGCCAGGCCCCTCGACGTGACCGTCCAGGATCCCGCCGCCACCCTCAAGTCCGGCAGTGTCAACATCATCCCGCACGGCATCAGCGGTCTGCCGATCGCCCTCTCCACCTATCCGATGGCCGAGGGCATCCGGCTCCAGCAGGTCGGCCCCGAGCCGGAACCCGGCACGGTGACCTCCACCCTGCTCGTCGATCTCGCCCACGGCGACACCGACTACCTGCTGACGGACGAGCTCAAGGACGCCTTCTTCACCGGCTACCGGCAACACGCGAAGGCCAAGGACCTGGCCGAGCTCACCGTCCGGCAGGGCACCACCATGACACCGCGGTGGGGCGCGATCGTGTCCGAGCCCGAGTACCGCACACCGCCGGCGGCCGTCTCCACCGACCTGCCCCACACCACCACCCTGTACCTCCAGGGCGGCATCGAGTGGAAGCACACCTTCGAGCAGCAGGCGGTCCGGGACACCGAGGCCCAGTACCGGCTGCCGGCCAGGAGGTACCGCGCGGGACGCGCGTACACCGAGACGTTCAACACCGGTGTCTTCGGGCCCGCGCTCGACACGGACACCGGCGCGGGGGCGGCGACGGGACTCGTCAGGGACGGTGACCGGCTCACGGGAGCGGTGAACCCGTTCACGGACGGCGCAGGACACGACGGGGAGAGTGTGTACGACGGGGAGAGCGCCACCACGACGGTCTTCCGCAACGGCGTGGAGTACGCGACGCTGGCCGGCGTCCTCGACGACACCGCCTTCGACCTGCCCCCGGGCAGAGCCCGCTACCGGCTGGTCACGAACGTCAGCCGCGCTCGGTCGGCGGTGTCCACGGTGGGTACCGAGGTCTCCTGGTCCGCCGAGTTCAGCTCGGGCCACACGGCGAGGCCCACCGCGCTCCCGGCGAGCGTGGTCCGCTACCGGCCGGAGCTCGGCCTGGACTCCACCGCGCCGGCCGGTGCCCGGCAGACCGTCCCCGTCACCGTGCAGGGCTCGGCAGCCGGCCACCGCCTCGGATCGCTGACCGTGTACGTCTCCTGCGACCGGGGAGCGCACTGGTCCCGGACCGCCGTACGCCACGGCAAGGTCACCGTGCTCAACCCGGCCGCGGGCGAGTCCGTCTCCTTCAAGGCCGAGTTCACGGACCGCCAGGGGAACGCCTTCTCACAGACGATCCTGGACGCCTATCGCACCCGATGACACGACCCGGGGCCGTACGGGCCGCCGCACAGGCGGCCCGTACGGTGAGCGCGGCACCAGGGGAGCCCGGGTCACTCATCGGTCAAGGAGAAGGCGGACCTCGCGGGGATCGGCCGACGGCCCGCGTGAGGTACGCTTGATCTTGAGCTGGTCGCCCGAACACGGGGCGCCCGGTGATGCGTTGGTGGTCCAAGGAAAGACGCCCCGCTTCCTGCGGGGAGATGCAGGTGCAAGGCCTGCCCGGCGCTCGACGGAAAGGTCCCCGGCCTCGAACAGGCCGGGGACCTTTCCCATGCCGGCACCCGCCCCGTGCACCCGGCAGCGCCCTCGGGCCACGGCGACTTCGCCCATGGGGGCGTGCGGCCGCCGAAGATGTGGGACTGTAGTGCCGGCCGGGCCCGTTGCTTCCCCCGTGGCGACGGGCCCGGTCCCGCCGCGACGTGGGCGCGGCGCTCCTGATGATCGACTCGCGCCTCAATGGCGTCTACGACGGCAGAACCGGACCGACCCCGAACAGCGGGCGCACCGTGTTCCCCGGACCAGCGTCCCCGCGTCGAGCCGCGTTCGTCCTGGCACTGACGGACAGGAAGCAGTGCGCTCGCCGACAACACCACCGGCATCGACCTGAGTGACGTCAGTCGCCGGCCTTGATGCCGTTGATGACCGTCGTGCCCTGCTGCGCGGGGACACCGAGGGTCTTCAGGAAGGGCAGGGGGAAGCCGAGGGCCGGGGCGGTGAGGCGGTCGAGCTCGTCGAGGTGCTCGGCGGAGAGGGTGACGTCCAGTGAGGCCAGGTTGGCGTCGAGCTGGGCGACCGTACGGGCGCCGATGACCGTGGCCGTGGTCAGGGGCTGCTGGCGTACCCACGCCAGCGCGACCGCCGCGACGGTGGTGCCCGACTCCTCGGCGATGCGCCCGAGTACGTCGATCAGGGCGAAGGTCCGCTCGTTGAGGTGCCGGCCGACGAACATGCCGCGGCCGGAGCCCTCCGGGGTGTGGTTGTCACGGGTGTACTTGCCGGTCAGCACCCCGTTGGCGAGGGGGCTCCAGGGCATGACGCCGAGGCCCAGTTCGCGCGCGGCGCCGAACAACTCGCCCTCGGAGGTGCGCTCCAGCAGCGAGTACTCCAGTTGCAGGGCGGCGACCGGTGTCCAGCCGCGCCACTCGGCGAGGGTCGCCATGCGGGCCACGGCCCACGCGGGGGTGTCGGAGAGGCCGACGTAGCGCACCTTGCCCTCGCGGACGAGATCGTCCAGCGTGGACATGGTCTCCTCCAGCGGGGTGTGCTGGTCCCAGTTGTGCTGCCAGTACAGGTCGATGTAGTCGGTGCCGAGCCGTTCCAGCGAGGCGTCGATGTGTGCGCGGATGGCCTTGCGGCTGGTGCCGCCGTTGTTCGGGTCGGTGGGGTCCATGGACAGGGCGACCTTGGTCGCGATCACCAGCCGGTCGCGCTGCGCGGGGTTCTTGCGCAGGTAGGCGCCGATGACCTGTTCGGAACGCCCCTCCGTGTAGCGGTTGGCGGTGTCGATGAAGTTGCCGCCCGCGTCGGTGTAGCGCGCGAGGATGTCGAGCGAGGTCCGCTCGTCGGCGCCCCAGGAGGGATCGCCGAAGGTCATCGTGCCCAGGGCCAGGGGGCTGACGCGAAGGCCGGTGCGTCCGAGCGTACGGAAGTCGGTGAGGCTCACGGCGGGGTTCCTTGACTCTGCTGAGGGTGCGGGACGGGTGCACCGGGTGGGTTGCTGGTCGACGTCGGTCGAGCCGGCGCGCCGGAGCGCACGTAATGACGACACAGGCGCATCCATCCGGTTGGTTGGAAAGCTAGCGCACCATGTCAGTGAAAACAACCGGATGGTTTAACCGCCTCGGCGGGGGTTCTGGTCGACTGTCGGACGAGATCTACAGCGGACCGAGCCGGCGGGGCAGCGGGCGGAGCAGCGCCCGCTGCGCAACCTCGGAGACCGATCCCCAGGTGATCGGGGCGATCAGCACCACAGGGAGCACCACCAACCCTGGCTGGAGCGCCACCACCGCCGTAGCCACGGCGCCGGGCCGGCCGCGCGGCCTCAGCGCGGCGCGAGCGCGTCCGTGCGGACGGCACGCAGAGCACGGTCGACGGTCTGCCGGTTCTCGCCGACCGGAGCCACGTAGTCGAGGACGTCGCGTGCGGCCGCTTCCCCGAGCGTCCGGGTGATCACCCAGGTGGCCAGGTACTGGGACGCCAGGCAGCCACCCGCTGTCGCGATGTTCCCCTCGGCGTGGAACGGCGCGTCCAGCACGGTGACGCCGCGGGCCTCGACGAACGGCCGGCTCTTCCTGTCCGTGCACGCCGGCATGCCCTCCAGCAGCCCCAGCCGGGCGAGCACCAGCGCGCCGGAGCACTGCGCGCCGATCAGCTGGCGCGAAGGGTCGAGCCGCAGCCGGGAGACCAGCTCGTCGTCGGCGACCACGTCCCGCGTCCGCACGCCACTGCCGATCAGCACGACGTCGGCCTCGGTCACGAACTCCATCGGGCGCTGCCCGGTCACCTCCACGCCGCTCATCGACCTGACCACCGGCGCCGGCGTCGTGACGAAGGCTTCCAGGCCGTCCTCACGGCACCGGTTGATCAGCGCCGAAGCGATGAAACTGTCGAGCTCGTTGAACCCGTCGAAGGTGACCACGGCTACCTGCATCACAACCCCCTCAAGAACGGCACGGACCCCAGTCTTGCCCACCGCCCCTGATCCGCACCAGCCGCTCACGGGCCCGTTCCCGATCCCCGGCGCCGGGCTCCGGCAAGGGATGCGGGAGCTGTGAACCCCGGGCGAGCCGTCACGCGGACGAGGGGGACAGGGCGGCGCCCAACGAGCCCCCGCCCTCCGGACCGTCGTTGGTGACGACGGCGGGCGCCGGCGCCGGTACCGCTCCGGGACGGCGGTGGACGTACGGCGGTGCCTCGGGCCGGTCGCCGTCGGCCGGCTCCCGGACGAGGTGGTGGTCGGGGGAGAGCGCGCACGCCGGATCGGTGCGGGCGGCGTCGCCGGTGAGGGCGAACGCCTGGCAGCGGCAGCCGCCGAAGTCCTCCTCCTGGCGGGGACAGCCCCGGCAGGGGCCCGTCATCCAGTCGGTGCCGCGGAAGCGGTCGAAGGCCGGTGACCGCTCCCAGATCCAGGCGAGCCGGTGGTCGCGGACGTTGGGCGGGTCCAGGTCCGGCAGGGAGGCGGCCGCCGGGCAGGGCAGCACGGTCCCGTCCGGCGCGACGGTGAGCGAGACCGCTCCCCAGCCGCCCATGCAGGGCTTGGCCACACCGTCGAAATAGTCGGGGACGACCCATACCAGGTCGATCCGCCCGGCGAGTTGCTCCCGGCGGCGTTCCACGGTCTCCCGGGCGCGGGCCAGCTGGTCCCGGGTGGGCAGCAGCGCGGCCCGGTTGAGCAGGCCCCAGCCGTAGAACTGCGCGTTGGCCAGCTCGATGCGGTCCGCACCCCAGGCCAGGCCGAGCTCGATGACGGCGTCGACGGCGTCGAGGTTGTCGCGGTGCAGCACGACGTTCAGCCCGAGCGGGATCCCGGCCCGGCGGACGAGCGCCGCGGCCCGTTCCTTCACGGCGAAGGAGGCGGGGCGTCCGGCGATGCGGTCGTTGGCCTCCGGCTCGGCGTGCTGGACGGAGAGCTGGACACTGCGCAGCCCGGCCCCGGTGAGGGCGCCCAGCCGGGCCTCGTCCAGGCCGGTCCCGCTCGTGACGAGCTGTGTGTAGATCCCGGCGGCCTCGGCGGCGGCGACGATCCGCTCCAGGTCCGGGCGCAGCAGCGGCTCGCCGCCGGACAGATGCGTGTGCACGACGCCCAGTTCACCGGCCTGACGCAGGACGTCCGTCCACTCGTCGGTGCTCAGCTCGGTGGAACGGCGGGCCAGCTCCAGCGGGTTCGAGCAGTACGGGCAGTGCAGCGGGCAGGCGTGGGTGAGCTCGGCGAGCAGGGCCCACGGGGGTGCGGGCGCCACGACGGACCCGGGGTTCACGGCGGTGGTCACGTCAGCCAGCCCTCCTGCCGCAGGCTGTCGAGGAAGGCCGGGACGGTGGCGGCCACCGGCGCGCCGGGAAAGCGCTCGGCCAGCTCGCCGACGATCCCGGGCACGGTCCGGGTGCCGTCGCACAGGCCGACGACCATGCCGCCATGGCCTTCGAGAACGACCACGCGTTCCGGCAGGACCAGCAGGTCCGTGCCGCGCACGGCGTCGTGCCGCAGCATCAGCGCGGGGGCGAGCGCCGGGCACCACTGGTCCGCGGTCCGCGGCATCACACCCGCTCCCATGCGCCGTCCCGGTCGTGCGCCCGCTCCTCCTGCCCGACGTGCCCGGACCCTGCCGCGTACTGCTGTACGGCGTCGAGCAGGGACCACAGCACATCGCACTTGAAGGAGAGCGCGGCCACGGCCTTCTCCTGCTCCTCACGGGTGCGGGCCCACTCCAGCACGAGGTCCAGCGCCTCGGCACTGTCGCGCCGGCCCTGGTCGACGCGGGCCCGGAAGTAGGCGAGCCCGTCCGGCGCGATCCAGGGGTAGTGGCGCTCGAACGCCTCGATGCGCAGGCGCATCAGGTCCGGAGCGGTCAGCTCGGTGAGCGAGGCGGCGACGGCCTCCAAGGTGGAGCGCAGACGGCAGAAGTTGACGTAACCCTCCACGGCCAGCCGGACGCCCGGCAGCACGGTCCCGCCCGACAGCAGGGTCTCGCGGTCGACGCCGGCCGCCTCGCCGAGCCGCAGCCAGCGCTCGATGCCGCCCTCGCCCTCGCCGCGTCCGTCGTGGTCCTCGATCCGCCGCAGCCACATGCGCCGCAGCCGCGACGAGTCCAGCTTCGCGATGATCAGCGCGTCCTTGACCGGGATGTGGCGCTGGTAGTGGAAGCGGTTGGTGATCCAGCAGCGCACCTCCTTGGGACTGAGGTCGCCCTCGTGCATACGGACGTTGAAGGGATGGCGGTCGTGGTAGCGGTCCTGGCCCACCGCGCGCAGGCGGTCCTCGAACTCGGCGCGGCTCCAGGGCTTCAGCGGCGGGGGGAGTGTCGTGGTCACAGCTCGATCACCATTCCGTCGTCGGCCACGTCGAGGCCCAGCCGGGCGAGCCGCTTGTGCTGCGGCGCGGCGGGGTCGACGAGGGGGTTCGTGTTGTTGAGGTGGGTGTAGAGACAGCGGGCGGACAGCCCGGCGAGGATGGCGGCGGTGCCGCCGGGTCCGTCGATGGGCAGGTGCCCCATGCCCGTGGCGGTACGGGGGGAGATACCGGTGCGGCGGGGCTCCTCGTCGTCCCAGAAGGTGCCGTCGACGATGACGCAGTCGGCCTCGGCGGCGGCGCGGTGCAGCGCGTCGGACCAGGCGGCCACGGCAGGGGCGTACAGGACGGTCCCGCCGGTGGCGGGGTCGTACAGGCGCAGCGCGACGACCCAGGCGTCGTCACCGGGTGCGTCGGCGGCGTAGCGCGGGCGCTTGCCGGAGACGGGTACGGCGCTGATCCGCACGCCGGATCCGGCCGGCACGGCCGCGTCGGCGTGCAGCGGCTGTGTCCCCCCGCACCGCAGCTCCCGCCAGGTCAGTTCGGTGTACGGGGCGAGGACCGCGCCGAGGCGCAGCCGGCCGTCGACCGCCTCGCGGACCGGGGCGGTGGCGAGGATCTCCACGCCGTCCGCCTCGCGCAGCCGCCCGATCCCCAGCGTGTGGTCGAGTTCGGCGTCGGTGAGCACGACCCCGGCGACCGGTGTCTGCCGGGGCCCGGGCCCGGGGTGGAGGACCGGGTGGGCCTCGATCTGGTCGCCGATGTCGGGAGTGGCGTTGACGAGGTACCAGCGGCCCTCGTCGGCACGGACGGCCAGCGAGGCGTGTCTGCGGCGCCGCCCGGGGTGGGCGCGTGCCCCGGAGCACCCGGGGCACGCGCAGTTCCACTGGGGGATGCCGCCGCCGGCCGCGGTACCGAGAACCTGCAGCAGCATGACGGCGGTTAGCGGACGCTGAGGGAGTAGGCGGTGACCTCCAGCGCGGTGTCGACGACCACGTATCCGGGGGCCTGCCAGGCGGTCCGGTCGATCTCCTCGGTCGTGCGGCTGGGCTGCTCGACCTGCTCGACGGCGTCGGTCATGGGCCGTACCTTCCTTTCTGCGAGGGGGTGTTGCCCTCCCCGGGCGGGAGGGAGCCTTCGGTCGACCGTCGTCACTTGATGGTCACCTTGAGGAGCAGGTCCTTGTCGATGCCGCGGTCACTCGTGCCCAGCCACAGCTGGTCCGCGCCGGGGACCTTGACCAGTGCCCGCAACCGGCCGTAGGCGCCGTTGTAGTAGGCCGTCGCCCGTCCGACGTCCTGGCCGGTGGAGTCGATCGGCACCCGCCACAGCCGGTGGCCGCTCAGCGTGGAGGCGTAGATCACGTCGTTGACGATCGCGATCTGGGCGGGCACGCCTCCCTCGTTCGGGTCCCAGACCATCTTCGGATCGGTCATCCCCCCGGTGCGGCAGGCACCCTCGCAGGTGGGCCAGCCGTAGTTCCGGCCCGGCTTGACGAGGTTGAGCTCGTCCCAGGTGTCCAGGCCGATCTCGGTCGACCACAGCCGTCCGGCGCGGTCCCAGGCCAGCCCCTGGGGATTGCGGTGGCCGTAGCTGTAGACGCGTGTCCCGAACGGGTTCCCGGGGGCCGCGGCACCGTTCTTGGTGATCCGCAGGATCTTTCCGTTGAGTGACTTCTTGTCCTGGGCCAGACGGCCCTTCTGGGCGTCACCGGTGGCGACGTACAGATATCCGTCGGGCCCGAAGGCGATCTGTCCGCCGTTGTGCTGGGTGTCCCGGACGATTCCGGTCAGGATGGGGGTGTAGTTGCTCAGCCTGGTCCCGTCGAACTTCATCTTGACCACACGGTTGTCCTTGGCCGTGGTCTCCATGAAGAACACGTCCTTGTCGGTGGTCCCGTTCCAGGTCGGTGACGTGGCGACACCCAGCAGACCGCCCTTGTCCTGCGTCTGCTCGCTCCACACCGCGTTCGGCACCGTGCCGACCTTCTTCTTGGCGCCGTCCAGGGCGACCTTCCAGACCACGGCGGTGTCGCGTTCCGTCACCAGCGCCGCGTTGCGGCCCCGGAGGAACGAGATCCCCCAGGGGGTCGTCAGACCGCCCGTGAGCTTGCTGATCCCTGACGGTGCGCCACCCGCGCGGAAGGGGGAGGTTCCGGCGGCCGTCGCGGGCTGCCCGGACACGCCGAGTGCGGTGACGGCGGCGACGGCGGTGAGCGCGGCCATGCCCGGACGGACCCGATGCAGCGCCGCATGCGCCAAGCGTGACATCCTGATGCCTTTCATGTCGTGGCGCGACCGCGTGATTCCGGACGGAACGACGCGGCCGACTGCGATACGAGGGGGGTGCTCACTGCTGCGCCGCACCGTGGCGAACCCGGTGAGAAGAGCGGGGTCCGGAGCGTGGCGATGACTCCTTTCCGGAGTGTCAGCGCCCCCTGAAGCAATGGCCACCGGGGTCGGTCCGTGTCGCTGACGGACCGTTTCCCGGCGTCGGGACTGCGGATATCAGTGAGCTTGCGCGCCGACGCGTCCGCCGCCGGTGATCGGCGCCGGGAAGTCCCTCCCACGGGTGACCCGCCGCTGCGCGGATGGGCGCGCGGGGAGTACACCGGATCAGGGGGGCTTCTGCTGCGCGGAGGAGCAGCCCGCCTGGCCGGTGTCGAGCGGCGTCGGGGTGTCCGGGGCGGCGGGAGTCGTCGCGGGGCTCGGCTCGGGGGGCGTCGCCGGCTGCGGCGCGGGGATCGTGGCGGGACTCGGTTCGGGTGCCGACGCCGGGCTCGGGCTCGGACTCGGACTCGGGCTCGGCGCGAGGCACGGGGGCGGGGCGGGCGGGGTGGACGGGGTGGACACGGGCGAGTCGGCCGGGCCGTAGGTGTCGACGCAGTTGACGAACCGCACGAAGGGCACCTGCCCCGTGCCCGCGGTGACCGCGAAGTCATGTGCCGTGTGGCTGCGGAGCAGGCACATGTCGTAGCGGGCGAGGACCGGGAGGGGGTCCGGCGCGGAGGCCGGCCGGTACTCGTGGCGGCCCACCAGCTGACAGGAGTCGTAGCGGATCAGCGGCCCGCGCGGGCCCACGTCGTAGCGGTGCGGGCGGACCTCGGCGGAGAAGTCCTTGAAGGCGAGGCCGGTGTCGTCGCAGTCGCTGAAGTGGACCGTGCCGCCGTTCCACACGCAGTCGATGACGACCACGTCGGGGTTGCGCACCTCGAACCGGATGTCCTGGGCGTGGAACCGCTGCACCGAGTCGTGGTGCCGGGCCCCGGGGAAGCGGAAGAACGTGCTGGTGGTGCCGTACTCCGGGGTGCTCTGCGGACGTCTGCCCGTGATGATGTACGAGCCGCCCCGGCAGGCGATGGAGCCGCCGTAGGGGAACTCAAGGAAGTTGCCCCACTCGTATTCGACCTTCATGTCGGTGAACCAGTAGTTGAGGAACTGGTCCTGGTCGTTCGGCTCCTGCTGCCCGTCCCGCGTCAGCCCGGAGTACAGGAACGCCCGCCGGTAGCGGCCACCGACCCGGCACGCCTCCCACCGCATCTCCGAGTTGGTGTCGGTGCCGCTCAGGACGAGCCCGTACTCCCATTCCCCCATCCACTCGCACTCGGAGAACCGGTAGTCCTGCGCCTGTCCGGTCGAGTACGAGTCGAAGAAGGAGGCGCCCGGTGTGGCCGAGCGGAACTGCATGCGTTCGAAGGAGAGGTTGGACCAGACGTCCTCGTTGCGGCAGAGGAAGGAGCCGGGGCCGGTGCCGGGACGGAAGACGAGACTGGTCATGCGCCTGCCCGCACCGGAGAACCGGAGCCCGCTCGCGGGCCGCGGCGGAGCGACACCGTTCAGCAGTGCGTGCGGACGGGTGATCAGGAACTCACCGGCGGGGATCTCGACCACCACGCGGCCGACTCCCCCGGAGACCCGTGCGGCGGCGAACGTGTAGGCGATCTCGAAGGCTTCGGTGTCGTCGGTGCGCCCGTCACCCACCGCCCCCAGATCGGCCACGTTGACCACGGTGTCCGGATCGGTGGAGGGGCGCGGAACGGCGGACGCGTCGCGGGTCGACAGGGCCGTCGCGGCCAGCGCCGAGACGCCGCCACGCAGAACCCGCCGACGGCTGAGACGGGAGCTGGATACATCCCGTTCTGTCATAATCCCCTTCTTTCCAGCCGATAGGGAGCCAAATGACCGGGTTCATCGAGATGCTCAGGCACATGTCGGCCGCACAGAAGCCGGCGAAGGGCGTGTCGGTCTACACCCTGTTCGTCAACCGTCCGGCCGGCCGCGTCCTGGCGGCCCTGGCCTACCGCGTCGGTGCGACCCCCAATCAGCTCACGGTGCTCGGCGCCCTGTTCACCTTTCCCGCCCTGGCCGCCGTGGCCCTGGTGCGGCCCGGTCCGGGGCTGTCGGTGGGCGTCTGCGCGGCCCTGGCCGTGGGGTTCGCCCTCGACGCGGCGGACGGACAGCTCGCCCGCACGCAGCGCTCGGGAAGTCCGTCCGGCGAGTGGCTGGACCATGTGCTGGACTGCGTCAAACTGGTCACGGTGCACCTGGTCGTCCTGGTGTCGTTCTACCGGTTCTTCTCCCTGCCCGACCCGCTCTTCCTGCTGGCTCCGTTGCTGTTCGAGCTGGCGGCCGTGGTGATCTTCTTCGCCGGCATCCTGACCGAACAGCTCAAGCGGCGGACGCAGGCCCCGGCGCCGGCGGCGCCCGCACCCGCGCTGCGGTCCCTGCTGCTCCTGCCGGTGGACTACGGAGTCACCTGCCTCAGCTTCCTATTCCTGGGCAGCCAGCACGTCTTCCTTTCCGTGTACTGCGCATTGCTGCTGGCCCACCTCCTGTTCATGGCGGCCTTCCTGGTCAAGTGGTTCCGCGAGCTGCGCTGACAGCTTCTCCCGCGACGTGGGCTGGGCGAGCAGCTCCAGGGAACCGCGCAGCAGTGTGCTGGAGGTGTGCACGGTGTAGGGGAAGTAGACGACCTCGACACCGACCTGCGCGAAACGCCGTTCCAGAGCCTGCCACTTGGGCGTGCCCCGCCAGTCGTCCCCCTTGAAGATGACGTGGAAACCGATGCTCCTCCACGTCGCCAGCTTGTCCTCCTCCGACTCGACGACGGCCACGTCGACGCAGCGCAGGTTGCTGACGATCTCCAGGCGCTCGGCCAGCGGGACGACCGGCGACCGGCCCTTGAGGCGCACGACCAGGTCGTCGCTGGCGACTCCCGCGATGAGGCGGTCACAGTGCAGGCGTGCCCTGCGCAGGATGTTGAGGTGGCCGATGTGGAACAGGTCGTAGACGCCGGGCGCGAATCCCACTCGGGTCAGTTCCATGGGGCACCCGCCGCTCCGGCCGTCGCCTGCGCGGGCACGGTCACGTGCAACGGTGGCGACTTCCGGGAGGTGTTCGTCCCGTCCGTCACCTCGATCCGGTACTGGTGACGGGTGCCGGCGCCCACGGAGTCGGTGTGGCTCATCGACGGGCGGTTCCAGTAGGTCGATGACCGCTGCTGCCGGGAGACCAGCCGGCCGTCCCGGTAGAGCCGGTAGGTGAGCTGCGCGTCGTCCCGGTCCCACGAGGCCTTCCAGTGCAGGGTGACCTGTCCGGGGCGCTCGGCGGAGAGCGAGAGGGCGGGAACCGCCGGTGCCCCGGTGTCGGGGCCGGCGCCGAAGCGGGTGAGGGTCTGCTGGGGCTCGCCGTTGACCCGGGTGAACTCACCGCCCACCCACAGGACGCCACGGGCGACCGTCAGCGCGCGGGGCCCGACCTGTTCCCCCGTCCCTTCGTCGGTGTCGGGGAACCAGTGCATGATCCTGCTGTCCCGGGGCGACTGGGCCAGCAGGTGCTGCCGGTCCTGCCGCTCCGGGAACCCGCCCGGCGTCTCATGGCAGTCGTGGGCGTGCGAGGCGCTGTAGAGGACGCCCCGGTAGGGCAGGACGGCCTGGGTGGCGCCGCGGCAGGTGTCCTTCCAGACCATGCGGTCGTTGTCGAGGCGGCCCGCGATACGGCCGTCGAAGACGCCCTCGCCGTGGCCCTCGGCACCCACGTAGAACCGGGAGCCGTCCTGCGCGATCGACTTCACCGACGACCGGGGCGGCAGCCAGTGGGGGAAGGTGTGCTCGGTCGCCCCGCTGGTGGAGTTCAGGGCGACCAGCGAGTGGGCCGACCGGCCGTTGACCCGCTCGAAGTCACCGCCGGCGTAGATCTTGTCGTGCGAGGGCACCACCGACAGCGCGCGCACCGGAGCGTCGACGTCGGCCCGGAACGGCCGCAGCTCACCCTTGGGGGTGAAAGCGGCGATGTGCTGTCGGGTCCGGCCGTCGACCTGGCGGAAGTCACCGCCGAGGTAGACCGTCCGGTCAGTGGCGTCGATCGCCCGGACGGTCGCGGACACCGCCGGCCGGAACTCCCTGCGCACGGAGCAGTCGGCCGTGTCCAGGGCGACGGCGCTCGCCACGCCGGTGGACCCGACACGGCTGAAGGAGCCGCCCACGTACAGCACCCGGCCGTCCGGTGAGGTCTTGAGCGCGCGGACCGTTCCCTCGCCCCCGGTGAACGACGGCGCGCACGGCAGCAGGGCGCCGGTCACCGCGTCGAACGCGGCGAAGTTGCGGCGCGGGACCTCCCGGTCGCCCGGCCTGGCGCCCGGCGGCCGCACCGAGTCGAAGGTCCCCCCGACATAGACGACACCGTGCGCGGCGGCCAGTGACCAGACGATGCCGTTCGTCTGCCACGTGGTCAGCGGGTCGGCGGTGAACGATGTCCTGGGTTCGCCGGCGGCCGTGGCGGGAGCGGGTTGGAGCAGGGCGGCGGAGCACAGGAGCGTGGCGGCGACAGCACTGGTGGCCGCCCTCGACGGGAGATTTCTCAGGCGCAAAGGACACCCCGGATGGCAGTGGTGTGGGCGACACGCGGGGAATGACACGGGGCCCGCCGCACCCGGACCGCACACCCTTGCCCGGGCTCATGCGGCGCGACGGCGCAGGACTCCGACCAGCTCACTCACTCCCAGCGGCCTGCGATACCACCACAAAGTAGTACCAAACGCACACAATCCCAACGTCATCCCGGCGGCGAGTCCTGACGTGGTGTCACCTCCCAGTGAGCGCACGGCGGCCAGCACCACCGAGACGGCAAGTCCGGTACCGAGGGCGGTGGTGTAGCCCCGGTCCACGGTCGTGAAGCCGAGGCGGCGCCGGATGAGCAGGGCGGCCGAGAGGTTCTCCACCACGATGGCCGCGCCCCAGGACACGGCGGCCCCGACGACGCCCCACCGCGGCACGGCGAGCAGGCCCACCGTCAACTGCACCGTGAACGCCAGCGCGGTGACGGCCAGGTGCCAGGAACTCCTGCCGGACATCAGCAGCACGGTCTGGGCGTTGCCGACCGCCACGTTGACCATCGAGGCCAGGCACAGCACGACCAGGGCGGGCGCTCCGCGGACGAACTCCGGGCCGAAGAGCGACAGCACGGTCCGCGGGAAGGCGGCCACGAGGACGAACAGCGGCCAGGAGAAGAGCACGATCCAGCAGGTCGAGACCCGGTGCAGGTGGCGCGCCTCGGCGACCTGGTCGACGGCGAGCAGCCTGCTGATCTGGGGTGCCACGGCGAGCCGCACGGCCAGTTGCAGCAGGGTGCCCGCGGTGACGACGCGGCCGATGGCGGTGTAGACGCCCGCCTCGGCGCCGGTGGCCAGCGCGGACAGCAGGATGACGCCGACCCAGACCGCGCTGATGTCGAAGACGGACGAGATCGCGCGGGGTGCCGCGAAGCTCCAGAAGGCGCGCCAGGGAACGGCTCCGCGCACGGCCGGCCGCGTGGTGCCGCGCAGGGCGCGGCAGCGGCGCAGGGCCGGCCAGGCGGCCAGGGTGCCGGCCAGCGCGGGCAGCAACCAGGCCGCGGCCAGAGGGAGCAGGCCCGGCACACAGGCGGCCACCGGTACGGCGATCAGCACGCGCAGCACCGGCTTGCCGACCTGCTCCACGCCGACGAACGGCAGCACGGTGCCGTGGCCCTGGGTGGCGCCGAGCAGGACCAGTCCGACGGTGGCGAGGGGCAGGAACAGCCCGAAGAGCCGGACCAGGGCGACCGCGTCGGCCGGCGGCAGGTGCGGCAGGAGCGTGGTGGCCACCGCCGGGCACAGCAGGAGGACCAGGGCGGCCGCCGTACTGGCCACGGCCGCGGGTACGAGGGCCGCGCGCAGCAGACCGCCCACCGAGCGGCCGCCGCCCACCGCGATGTCCCGCGAGACCAGACGGACGAGCCCGCTGTCGGCGCCGAGCTTGCAGGTGTTGCCGAGGATGGTGAACAGGGCCACGCCCGTGAAGACCGAACCCGCGCCCTGCGCTCCGAGGGCGCGGGTGATCAGGCCGACGAAGACGAAGGCGAAGACGGCGTTCGTCGCGGAACCCGCCACACCCCACCACCCGCCCCGCGCGGCGGCGGCGACGCTGGTGGCGGCGGGGGCGGCCGCGGTCGCTTCCGGGGCGGTCATCCGCGGGAGACCGAGAGCGTGTCGTCCTGCGCCGGGAGCTCCACGACCGGCGTGGCGGTCTCCGCCTCCGGGCGGCGCGCGGGGCGGCGGCGCAGAACGGCGCGGAGGCGTCCGCGCCGGCGGCCGGCGTCGAGCACGATGCCGAGGAGGGTTCCGCCGGAGCAGCCGACCAGCTCGTGCACCCGCCTGAGGTCGTCCCGCCGGGTGGTGCCGAGGCCGGCGACCAGCAGGACGCCGTCGACACGGTGGGCGAGGGCCAGGGCGTCGGCGTGCTCCAGAAGCGGCCGGGTGACGACGACCGTGGTGCGGGAGTCGGACCCGGCCGGCAACCGGTGGACGGCGGCGGACCCGCCCGCCCGGTCGGGCGAACCGGAGCCGCCGCCGGCGCAGCAGGCGAACCGCCCGGCGGTCCCGGCGTCGACGAGGCGGCTCCCGGCGGGCAGGGAGGAGGCGTCCTCGGCCGTGCGGGCGTCGTCCGGCAGCAGCGGCAGCCGGGCCGTGAGGGCGGCCGTGCCGGGGTCGGCGTCCACGAGCAGCACCTCGTCGCCGCACTCCGCGAGGGCCGCGGCCAGATTCACCGCGACCTCCTCGGTGGCGGCGCCGCGCCGGGGGGAGACGACGAGGAGCCGGCCGGTGCCGGCGGGCAGACCGGTCCCGCGCAGGCGGTAGGCGAGGGCGCGCAGGATCTCGGCCCGGTCACCGCCCTGGCGACCCACCGCCGGCAGGTCGCCGTTCTCGTCGTGCCCGGTGGGCAGCAGGCCGAGCACCGGGGTGCGCAGCGCGGCCCGGGCCTCGTCGGCCGACCGGACCCGGGTGTCGAGGGCGGAGCGCAGCCAGGCCAGCAGGATGCCGAGGGCCAGCCCGCCCGCCAGTCCGAGTGCGAGCAGGGCCGGCAGGCCGGGCACCGAGGGACGGGCGGGCGCCTCGCCGCGGCGGACGATGTCGCCTCCCTCGGTGTCCCGGGAGTTGATGTCGACGACGCGCTTGTGCAGCGTGTCGAGCTGGCTCTGCAGGGCCTTGGCGGCGTCGTCGTCCTCCGTCTCCTTCTTCTGAGCCGCCTCCACCGTCTTGATCTGCTGCTCCACGCCGCGGGTGGCCCGCAGGGCGGCGGCTTCGTTGCGCGCCTTGCGGTCGGCCAGATACGCCTCGGCGAAGGCGTTGGCGCCGCGCGCCGCGCGCTTCGGGGTGCGGGCGGTGAACTCGAAGCGCAGCACCTGGGACTTCGCCTGGTTGGTGATCCGCAGATCGTCCTCCAGTGCGGCCGCCGTGCCGTCGGCCTGTCCCATGAGGCGTGCCGCGCGGACTGCGACCGCGGTGCTGGCGGCGATCTGCTGCTCGGTGCCCATGCTGACCTGGCTGTCGGCGGCCACACTGACCGTGCCGAAGGGATCGGCGGTGGAGCGTACGAGGACTTCGCTGGTGGAGGTGTAGGTGTGGGCGCCGGAGAGGGCCAGGGCGGCGCCGCCGAGCAGTCCCAGGACGATACCGAGGGCGATGACGACGCGGTGGCGCAGGAGCCGGCGGAGCTGGTCGCGTAGCTGGTCCGGCTCGTCGTACCGGTCGTAGAGGTGGATGGGGCCGGTCACGGGTGCCCTCCTGTTCCGGGCAGCGGTGCGGGGCGGGTGGGTGCGGTCGGCGGCGCCGACGGGACGAGCCGGGCTGCGCGCGCGCCGGGGGTGGTGACGAGCAGCGGAACGGTCACCAGCAGCGTCAGCGGCCCGACGATCCCCAGCAGGCTGCCGCGCAGGAAGACGATCTGGTAGAAGGCGAAGGCCGGGACCAGGAACGTCGCGAGGGCGCCCGCCCGGTCGCGGAGCCGGTGGCGCACGTCGTCCATGCGCCGGCCGGCCGCGCCGAGCAGGAAGAACACGGCGGCCACGGCGGGCGGGCCGGCCCACAGGTAACTCTCGATCCACAGCGGGGCGGAGAGGTTGAGGAAGTCGTAGCCGGCGTACTGGGCCAGGGTGATGCCGGTGTCCCCCGGCTTGTCCGGCCACAGCGAGCGGGGGACCGGGAACAGCACCGGACCCAGGACGCCCTGCGGTGAGAATCCCTGGTCCCGCGCCATGTCGATGCCGGTCTGCACCTGCTGGAAGGCGTCGTAGTCGCCGTTGGCGGTGAACTGCGCGGACAGCGAGACGACGGTGAACTGCTCACGGTCGCTGTAGCGGAAGTAGTCGCTGTACGGGAAGAGCAGCAGCACGGTCGCCATGAGGGTGGCCGCGATGACGCGGAAGGCGCGGGGCCGGCTCAGCCGGGGAACGGCGAACAGCAGGGTCAGCAGGACCGTGCCGAACCAGAACCGCGGTTTGCTGACGGGGTTGTTGACGACGACGTTCAGTGCGAGGAGCAGCGGCAGCAGCAGCCGGCGGATGCCGCGCAGCAGACGGTCGCCGCCGGGCACGCGCGGTACGTACAGCAGGCCCAGCAGCGCCCAGAACGCGGGCACGGACAGGGACCAGCTGCGCAGGGCCGACAGGAAGGCGTCGTCCGCACCGTCGGTGAAGCCCGCCTCGCGCAGCGCCTGACGGCTCGTGAAGTAGGCGCCGACGCCGCCCGGTTGACCCGGGATGAGCAGCGCCGCCAGGGCCAGGGCGAGCCCGCACAGCGACAGCAGGCGCCAGGGCGCGAGACGGCGGGACAACAGCCGTTCCACCGGCCCCGGCGAGCAGGTGGCGGACCCGGCCGCCGTACGGGCGCGCTCCCGGCGGGCGGCGACGGCGGCTCCCGCACTGTGGGCGAGGAGCCCGAGTTCGACGACGGCCACGGCCGTGAGCGCGGTGCCCTGGCCGGTCCGGTAGGCCCAGGGGTAGGTGTCGGTGGCGAGCTGCGCCAGGGGCGCGAGGCCGAGCCAGATGTAGGCGAAGACCCAGAAACCGAGGGCGGTGAGCCGCACCGTCGTCCCGGTGAGCACACGGATGAGGGCCACACCGCTGTGTCCCAGCACCACCCCCTGCACGGCGAGCGGGACCGACAGGTGCGCGCCGTCCGACTGGAGGATCAGCCCCGGCAGCAGGACCAGCAGCGCCACGGCCCAGAGGGAGACCGCGGCCACGCTGCGGACGGGAGCCTCGCGCCACCGAAGGTCGTGACCAGTCGGGTATTTCGCCTGAAAGCTCATCAACAGGGTTATAGCGCCCGTCCACCATGAAGCCGTACAGGCGCGCGCGAATCCGGGAGCCGCGCGCGGCCGTCCGCTCAGCACCGTCATCGGGTGACGCGGGGAGGCCGATCGGCGTGCCATTTGCCGAAAATCAGGACAAATGTGCATTGCTTTATCGTGCCAGGTCATCCGATCTTCGGACAGAGGAGTTGCCCATGGGCAAGCAGGTCGACGTCGTCGTTGCCGGTGGCGGGGGATTCATCGGAGGCCATCTCGTGGGCTCCCTCCTGGCCCAGGGGCTCACCGTCCGCTCCATCGACATCAAGCCCCGGGACCAGTGGTACCAGGTGCACGACGCCGCGGAGAACGTGATCGCCGACCTGTCGCTGCTGGAGAACGCGCGCGCGGGCGTCCGGGGCGCACGGCAGGTGTACATGCTGGCCGCCGACATGGGCGGCATGGGCTTCATCGAGAACAACAAGGCCGCCTGCATGATGTCGGTCCTGACCAGCACCCACATGCTGCAGGCCGCCCACGAGGCCGGGGTGGAGCGCTACTTCTACTCCTCCTCCGCCTGCGTCTACGCCGCCGCCAGGCAGACCGACCCGAACGTCACCGCGCTCCGCGAGGAGGACGCCTACCCGGCACAGCCCGAGGACGGCTACGGCTGGGAGAAGCTCTTCTCCGAGCGCATGTGCCGCCACTACACGGAGGACTACGGGTTCACCACCCGCGTCGCCCGCTACCACAACGTCTACGGCCCGCACGGCACTTGGGCCGGCGGCCGGGAGAAGGCCCCCGCCGCGGTGTGCCGGAAGGTGGCCGAGGCGGTGCTCTCCGGCGACCACCGGATCGAGATCTGGGGCGACGGCCTGCAGACCCGTTCCTTCATGTACATCGACGACTGTCTGCACGGCAGCCAGATGATCATGGAGGGAGACAGCGGCGAACCGGTCAACCTCGGCTCCTCGGAGCTGGTGACCATCAACCAGCTCGTCGACATCGTCGAGAAGATCGCCGGCATCCACTGCGAGCGCAGCCACCGGCTGGACGCCCCCCAGGGCGTACGCGGCCGCAACTCCGACAACACCCTGATCCGCGAGATCTACGGCTGGGAACCGTCGGTCTCCCTGGCCGACGGACTGGAACGGACCTACGCGTGGGTCTACGACCAGGTCAAGCGCTCCCACCAGTGACGCCCGACGCGTCGCGAGGACACGAGACGATGAGGATCCTCGTCCACGACTACAGCGGCCACCCGTTCCAGGCCCAGCTGAGCCGGGAGCTGGCACGCCGCGGTCACCAGGTCGTCCACTCGACGTGCACGGCCTACGTCTCCGGCAAGGGCGACCTCGCCGCACCCGCCGCGGGCCTGCGCTTCGCCACCATCGGCGACGGTGTCAGACTGCGCAAGGACGCCTACGTCCGCCGGCTCGGCCAGGAGACCCGGCTGGGTCTCGAACTGGCCCGGCAGGTGCGCCGCGAGAAACCCGACGTGGCGCTGCTGTCCAACATGCCGATCCCGGTCCTGGTGGTGACCGCGGCCGTCCTGAAGAGGCTGCGCATCCCCTGGGTGCTGTGGCACCAGGACGTCACCGCGGTCGCGCTGAAGAGCTTCGCCGCCGCCGATGTCGCCAAGTCGATGGGCCTGGCGGCCAAGGTGTTCGAGGCGGGCGAGAAGTGGTCGGCGCGACAGGCCGCGGCCGTCGTGGTGATCGCCGACTCGTTCGTACGGGTCCACGAGCAGTGGGGCACCGCAGGCAAGGTCACCGTCATTCCCAACTGGGCGCCGCTGGACGAGATCGTCCCGGTGGCACGGACCAACGGCTGGTCTGCGGAGCACGGTCTGCACGACGTGCGGACGGTGCTGTACTCCGGCACGCTCGGACTGAAACACAACCCCGAGCTGCTGGTGCGACTGGCCGAGCGACTGCGCGAGCAGGGAAGCCCGGTACGTCTCGTCGTCGTCAACGACGGCCCCGCCGTACCCGTCCTCAGGGACGCCGCCGCGGCGCGGGGCGTCGACCTGACCCTGCTGCCCTTCCAGCCCTACGAGCGGCTGCCCGAGGTACTGGGCACCGGTGACGTCCTCGTCGTCCTGCTGGACCCGGGGGCGGGGCAGTTCTCGGTCCCGTCCAAGACGCTGTCCTATCTGTGCGCCGGGCGGCCGGTGCTCGGCCTGATGCCCGCCGACAACCTCGCCGCGCGGCTGCTCAGGCAGGCGGGGTCGGCGGTCTTCCCTCCGCAGGAGTCGGCACTCGACGGTGCGGCCACCTGGGTCCGGGAGGTCCTGTCCGACCCGGCCCGCGCCGAGCGGCTCGGCAAGGAGAGCCGCGCCCTGGCCGAGCGGGAGTTCGCCCTGGAGGGCTGCGCCTCCCGCTTCGAGGACATCCTCCACAGCGTGAGCGCCGGCGGGAACCGCCGCCGGCCCTGAACGAACGCCTCCCGCCACGGGTGCGTTCACGGCCCGGCGCCGGGGCCTGTCCGCGAGCACGGCCCCGGAGCGCGGATCCGGTCCGGCGGGGGACCGGCTCCGACGTAAGTGGTCGTTCTGTCTCTTTGGTCAGCGCCGTGCCCGGATGAGGATGGCGGCGAGGTGGAGGGCGGCCTGGTAGGCGATGGCGAGTCTGTCGGTTCGTGTGGCCAGGCCGCGCCACTGCTTGAGGCGGTTGATGCACCGCTCGACGGAGTTGCGCTGCTTGTAGGCGTCCGCGTCGGAGCCGGGCGGATGTACGGCCGCCAGGTCCGGCCGGGACAGCGCCCGCCACGGCTGCCCGGGCCGCCAACCCTCACCACGGGGCCGCTCACGGAGCCTTCCGATACCGCCCTTTACGGTCGCTTTGATCGCTGAGACGACGATCGCGAGGTCCGGGTCGCGGTCCTGGTAGCCGTCCATGGCGGCCAGGAAGTCGGCCGGCTCCATGTCTGCGTGGACACCGAGGTCAGCCATCGTGGCGAGGTGGGCGTCGCGCAGCCGGGTGTACCAGCCGTCCAGGTAGCGGCTGGGCAACAGGTCGCCGTCCAGCTCCACCCATTTGTCCTTGCCGACCTTCACCCGCGACAGGTCGACGTGGGACAGGTCCGCCAGCCAGGACCCGGGCAGCTTCGCATCGAACACCGGCGCTGTGACGCGGGTGGGCGCGCCACATCTGAAGTCGACCGTCAGGCCATGGCCGTGGCCCACAGCGCCATGCGAAGGCGTCTACCAGGGTGTGCCTTCAGAGCGCATTTCCGCGTCCGGCTCGAAGCCCCCGCAGACTGTCAATCCCCAGTCGCCGTCTCCCGAGTATCGGATGACCATGTGCCGGACCGCTCTCAGGGACGCCCCGTGGGCCTACGAGTCGACCGCTCGTAAGCCCTCAGCTTGTCGGGTGCCAGGACCCAGTACAGCCGGTCCACACCGTCCGGTCCCACGGTGACGCTCACCAGAGCGACCGTGACCCCGTTCTGGACGAGCAGCAGACTGGGCAGGCCGTTCGCCTCGGCCACGCTGTACTCGGCGCCGGGGAAGAACTTCTTGGCGAAGGCAGTGACCCTGGCCACGTGCTCGGCTCCCACGATCGCCACCCGTGCCACACCGCGCATGCCGTTGCCGTCCGCGTAGGCGACCACGTCCGCCGAGAGCACGCTCTCGAGCGCGGCGACGTCACCGTGCTGCGCGGCGGCGACGAAGGCCTCGACCAGCCGTCGGTGCTGGGCCGCCTCGACGGGTTCCCGGCGCTCGGCGGACAGGCGTTTGCGGGCCCGGCTCAGGATCTGCCGCGTATTGGCCTGGCTCAGCTGGAGCATGCCCGCGATGTCGTCGTACGCGTAGCCGAACGCCTCCCGCAGCACGTAGGCCGCCCGTTCCACGGGGTTCAGCTTCTGGAGTACCAGCAGCACGGCCAGCTCCAGCGCCTCGCCGCGCTCCGCGCCGACCTGCGGATCCACACTGGTGTCCACGGGCTCCGGCAGCCACGGCCCCACGTACGCCTCGCGGCGAACCCGCGCCGACTGAGCCACGTTGATCGCCAGACGTGTGGTGATCTTCGCCAGGAACGCCCCGGGATTCCGCACCGCGCTCCGGTCGGCGCCCTGCCAGCGCGGCCACACGTCCTGCACCACGTCCTCAGCCTCGGACACGCTGCCCAGGATGCGGTAGGCGATACCGAACAGCTGTGGACGCAGTCGCTCGAACGCGTTCGCTGCTTCGTCGAGGGAGCCTTCGGTGAGCTGCTGATGCTCGTCCATGGTGCCGATGCCTCCGCGGTTCAGCCGTCGTGCCCCCAGGAGGGCGTACCTCCGGCGCGAGGACGGCCCACCCGCTGCGATTCTACGGCGGTCGCATTCGCGGCTTCGCCGCGTGGGCTGTCACAGACAGGGAGGCCGTCCTGTCCTTCCCCTGGACAGTCCCTGCTAGGAGGAGAACATGAGCGCTGAGCCCGCACACCTGCCCCCGGGCGTCGAGGTCATCGCGGCCCTGCCGGAAGCGGCCGCCCGGATCCCGGCCGGCGCCGAGGCCAGGACCATCCGGGTCACCCTGCCGCCCGGTGACCCCGGTGCGCCGCCGCACCGGCACCCCGGGCCGGTCTTCGGCTACGTCACCCAGGGCGAGATCCTCTTCGAGCTGGAGGGGCAGCCGCCCCGGGTGCTCAAAGCCGGTGACGCCCTCTTCGAGCCTGGGGGCGACGTGATCCACTATCAGGGCGCCAACAACCTTCCGGACGCGCAGTCACAACTCGTGGTGACCATGTTCGCGCCGCCTGGTACCCCGGTTCTGACCGTGGTCGGCGCGGAGGAACTGGCCGAACGACAGCACCTACGGGTCGCCCGGCCCTGATGACCACGCCTCAGCGTCGGGTCCAGATGAGGATGCCGGCGAGGTGGAGTGCGGCCTGGTAGGCGATGGCGAGTTTGTCGGTTCGTGTGGCCAGGCCGCGCCACTGCCAAAGAGACACGCGCTAGGCGTACGCGGTGTGCGCTAACGGACGTGGCCTACGCCTGTCGGTTCCCCGCCGGGCGGTCTCCCGTCGGTCGCGAGCCCCCGCGCCCGGACCCACAGGGTCAGGCGACCCCGGCGTGCGCGGAGCGCGGGCGCGGACTTGGCCGGGCCTCTGCCCGGTACCCGCCCGTTGCCCGCCCCCCCCGAGCCTGGCCTGGGCCGGCGGATGGGCTCGGGGGTCAGCCGACCGGGTTCGGTGTGACCGGCTGCTGCCGGGGGTGGCTGTCGAGCGGGCGCAGCTCGTCGTGCGTGCCGCCTCGGCCGGCGGGCTCGTTCCGGCGGCTCCCCAGGTAGATCTCCTCCAGCCGGTCCACCACGGCGCCGATGGAGTAGACGTCCTCGACCACGCGGCGGCCGGCTTCCGCCATCCGGGCGCACAGCTCCGGGTCGCCGAGCAGTCGGCGGACCGCTGCCGCCATGGACTCGGGACTGCCGTCGGTGACGAGGGCGGCGCCACGGCGGGCCAGTTCGTCGGCGATGCCACAGGTGTCGGTGCAGACCACGGGCGTGCCGGCGGCCAGCGCCTCGATGACCGTCATGCCGAACGGCTCGTTCACGCTCGCCAGCACATGGACGGCCGCCGTCCGGTAGGCCTCGCGCGCCTCGGCGGGGTCGAGCGCCCCGCCGTAGCGGACGACGCCCGCGGGTCCCTGCTCGATGAGCCGGCGCACGGCGGGCAGCGATCCGTCGTCCGGGCCGTACAGCGTGAAGCGGGCCTCGGGCACCTCCTTGTGGACCAGCGCGGCCATCTCCACGAACGCCTCCGGGCGCTTACGGGGATGCAGCCGGGCCAGGAACAGCACATGCGGCTCGCGCGGCCGCCGCGGCGCCGGTTCGGGCGGGCCCGGCTCGATGCCGTTGGGCAGGACGCGCAGCGGCGGACCGTCCGGCCCCAGCACCCGCGCCACCAGTCCGCGCTCCTGCTCGGTCAGGACGCAGCAGGCGCGCGCCCGGCGCAGCAGCGGCAGGTACAGCAGGTCGAACAGCCGGACGGGGAGCGCGGTGCGCGGCTCGACCATGCCGTGCGTCTGCGCCACACACGGCACCCGGCGCAGGGCGGCGACGGCGAGGGCGGAGAGGGAGACCAGGTCGCGCCCCGCGTGGACGTGCACGACGTCGGCGCCGCGCATCGCCCGCCACAGATCGCGTACGAGGAGGGGGTGCAGCAGGCCGATGAAACCCCGCCCCGGCAGCAGCGTACGGGCGGGACGCGAGCGCAGCCGGACGGCGCCGACGCGCTCCGGTGCCGGGCCGCTGCCCCGCCACAGCGACATCAGCGCGACGTCGTGACCGCGTGCGGCCAGCTCCCGCGACTGGGCGACCGCGACGCTCGGCGGACCGCCGAAGGCTCCGTCGTCGCTGATGAGCGTGACGACGTGGAGCAGTCTCATGCCGTACGTCCCTTCGTCGTCAGGACCTCGCCGGGCGCGAGGTCCCGGTGGGCGACGGCGCCGGCGCCCACCACGCCGCCCCGGCCTACCGTGACACCGCGCAGGACGACGGCACGGGCCGCGACCCAGCTGCCCGGCTCCAGCCGAACAGGGCCGTTGTCGAACTCGAACGTGACGGAACCGGCGCGATGGCTGCCGGTGCACAGCAACGCGCCCTGGGAGACGCAGCAGTCGCTGCCGATCGTGACGGGTTCGAGGTTGAGGATCCAGGCTTCCTCGCCGATCCACACGTCGTCGCCGATCTCCAGCTTCCACGGCCAGTGCACCCGCACCCCGTGCCGGATCAGCACCCGCTGCCCGACCCGGGCGCCGAAGGCGCGCAGCAGCACCGGCCGCCAGCGGTCCGGGCACCACCATTTGACGAAGACCAGGTGGAGGACGGCGAACCAGGCGGCCTGCACGAGCAGGGGGCGCCCCTTGTCGTATCCGGCGCCGGTGAAGCCGCGCAGGGATCGCTCGACGACGGGCCGGTGCGGGACGGCTGCGGTCTGCGCCATGACGGTGTTCCTTCCGGTTCCTTCCCGGCATCCCCCGGAGGGCCGAGGCGTTCGGCTCGGTGGTCCTGCGCGTGATCCTTCATGCCCCGGCAGGCGAACCCGCCGCGATCGGCGCGTGTTGGCGGCAGGCTTGCCCGGATGGCGGAACTTCAGTAGGCGCCCTGGCCGTTCAGCACCGCGCGTACGGTGCGGGCCATCACGTTCATGTCCATGGAGGGGGACCAGTTGTCGACGTAGCGCAGGTCGAGCGAGACCGTCTCGTGCCAGGACAGGTCCGACCGCCCGCTCACCTGCCACAGCCCGGTCAGCCCCGGCTTGACGTGCAGCCGGCGCATCTCCACCGGGTTGTACCTGACGACCTCGTCCGGCACCGGGGGCCGCGGGCCGACGAGGGACATGTGGCCGAGGAGGACGTTGAACAGCTGGGGCAGCTCGTCCAGCGAGTAGCGGCGCAGGACGCGTCCCACGGGCGTGACCCGGGGGTCGTGGCGCATCTTGAACATGTGGCCGTCGTTCTCGTTCGCCGCCTCCAGCTCGTCCCTGAGACGGTCCGCGTCGACCACCATCGTGCGGAACTTCCACATCGGGAACGGCGTGTTGTACTGCCCGACCCGGATCTGGCGGTAGAGGGCGGGGCCGGGGGAGCCGAGCCGCACGGCCAGCGCCAGCAGGAGCAGCAGCGGCGAGAGCAGCACGATGAGCAGCAGCGCGCCCATGCGGTCCACGGCCGCCTTCAGCAGGGCCGGCATGCCACGGCGCAGCGGCGGCGAGATGTGCAGCAGGGTGAGCCCGGACGCCGAGGTGAGCCGGACCCGCCGACGGGCGACCTCGACGATGCCGGGCAGCACGACCATCGGGCAGCCCCGGTCGTGCACCGACCAGGACAGCCGGCGCAGCCGCTCGCCCGACAGGTGCGGGCCCGGCGCCACGAAGACCAGGTCGGCGGAGAGTTCGTCGGCCGCCCCGAGCACCGTGGTGGCGTCCTGCCCGGGGGTCCCGGGCTCCTCGCGGGGCAGTCGCGCGTACACGGGGACACCGGAGAGCACCTCGTCCTCCCCGACCGGGCAGCAGCCGACGATCACGTACTCGTGGTCGGTGCGCTGGGCCAGCTGACCGACCACCGCGTCGATCGTCGGGCCCTCTGCGACCACCACGACATGGCGCAGCGCGCGGCCACGCCGGCGTGCGGCGAGGAGATGACGGTGGATCACCTTGTGGCAGGCCGCGGTGAGGACCAGCGCGGGGATCAGCGCCGTGAAGGCTTCGGCCGGCACGCTCCCCAGCCCGCACAGCACACGGAGCGTCGCCAGCGCGCCGACCAGCAGCAGCCAGTCCCTCAGAACGGCTCCCAGGCCGCCGCCGTCACCCCAGGCGGAGGCCGTGTACCGCTTGCCGACCACTCTGATCAGCGGCCACGCCAGGGCGGCCACGGCCGCCAGACGCAGGGGGTGGGGCTCGTGGACCTCCACGATCGCCGCCGTGACCGGCAGTGCCGCGCCGGCCAGGTCCACACAGACGGACAGGGGGCCGTACCAGTGTGCGTGGGTGCCTTCCGGATGGGCCGGCCGACGCGACACGGGGACCGGGGCCTGTCGGGTCGCCGCGATTCTGAAGGGCCGCATGCCTCTCCTTAGAAGCTCCAATCCCAGACAACCGGCGCGGCCGCAGCGCCCCCTCCGGAACGGTCACGCCTTCACGTGATCTTTATATCAAGCAATAGTCATCTATGTCCGATTTGCCTACCGCCTCAGGTCTACTACGTCCTGCTCGTTCCGCCGGCCTGCCGGCGCCGGAACCGGATCGCCGGGCCGACGGGGCGACGAGGGCGGTCAGCGTAGGTGGCGGCCGGTGCGCCGACCAGGTGGATGCGCGCGGCGCGCTGCACGAAACGCCACCGGCCGTCCTGACGTACGAAGCGGTCATGGCAGCGCGCCGCCGCGAGGGGCTGAAGTGGCGGATCGTCCAGCGCCGCGGGACGGTGACGTCTGCTCCACGGCCGCGCGTCCCCCCGAGCGCGTGCCTCGGCCGCCGATGAAGACTCCCTCCGCGAAGAGCCGGCCGAGTCCCGGCAGGTCAGAGTGATCTCCCAGGGGACAGGGGGACGGTCAGGGGGAGTTCAGGAGTGCAGCGGCGGAGGCGCGAAGGGGGGCACGTTCTTTCCCGGGCAGACATCTGTCTCTTCCGCCCCTGCGGGGACCGGTGGACCGTGAAGGCGTGCCCGGCACGGACGGTGCGGGCACCGGGCCCGCCTCCCTGGCGCGGCGCCGCACCCCACCGTTCCAGAGGAGTGCCCCATGACCAGGAGTGATGTCGGCTTCGACAGCGCCGGTGTCCGGATCGCCGCGCACCTGTACACCCCGGACCCCTCCGGCACCCCGGCACCGGGTCCGTGGCCGGCGCTGGTGGTCGGTCACCCCGGGACCGGCGTGAAGGAGCAGACGGCCGGCACCTACGCGCGGCGGATGGCCGAGCGAGGCTTCGTCACGCTCGCCTTCGACGCCGCTCACCAGGGCGAGTCCGGCGGTCTGCCCCGCGGACTGGAGGACCCCGCCCAGCGCGTGGAGGACTTCAAGGCCGCCGTCTCCTACCTCACCACCCGCGCCGAGGCCGACCCCGACCGGATCGGCCTGCTGGGCATCTGCGCCTCCGGCGGCTACGCGCTGACCGCGGCCGGCAGCGACCACCGGGTCAAGGCGCTGGCCACGGTCAGCCCCGCCGACGTCGCCCGCCAGTTCCGCCTGGGCGCCGACGGCACCCAGGACCCGGCCGTCTTCCGGAGTCTGCTCGACGCCGCCGCCCGCGCCCGCACCGCCGCCGCCCGCGGGGAGGACCCCGGCGTGATGACGGTGTTCCCCGAGACCGCGGAAGAGGCCGGTGCCCTGGGCGGCGAGCATGGCATCGAGGGCTTCGAGTACTACCGCACGCCCCGCGGCCGGCACGAGCGGTCCGCAAGGTTCCTCGCCTGGGAGAGCATCGACAGGCTCGCCGCCTTCGACGCCTTCCACGCCGTCCCGCTGATCGGCGACCGCCCCCTGCTCCAGATCGTCGGCGAACGCGCCGTGACCTCCTGGATGGCCGTCGAGGCCCATCAGCGCGCCACCGGGCCCAGGGAACTGCACTGGATCGAAGGCGCCAGCCATGTCGACCTGTACGACAAGAAGCAGTACATCGACCCCGCCGTCGACAAGCTCACCACCTTCTTCACCGCCCACCTCGCCGCCAACGCCTGAGTCCGGCGAGCGTTGGTGGAACCCTGGGAGCCGGCGGCGGCCGGGTCTTCCGGGTGGCCCCCAGGGCGACGGCACCTGGGCTGACCCGGACTGACGCGGCAGCCGAGTACGTTCGGGGGCAAGATGCTCGCCGCACTCCTCCAGGCCCGCTCGCTCGTCCTGGCCGCAGGAGACGACACCGACCACGGCGTGGAGATGGGCATGGTCGTCGTCATGGCGAGCCGCCACCGGAATCGGCGCCGCCTTCCGCAGCGCGTACGGACAACCCGCCGGGGCCCTCCTCGCGAGCCAGGGGGCCCGTGCGGCGACGACGACCCGCGTCGACCCGGCGACCCCGCCGCCTGACGCCTGTCGAGTAGGCGCGTCGAGGGAAGCGGCGGGATAGGCTTGCCCGCATGGGAGACATACGTACGGCGGGGCCGACGGGCTTCAGGTAGCCCGCCAGGAGATGCCTGGCGGTCGCTGCGAACGGAGTCCCGTGACACGCACCGCCCACCACCTTCCCCCCGCGCACAGCCGGAGCGCGCACGACCGCTCGCCGGGGAAACCCTGGCGTTCCGTTGTTCTCCACGACCTCAGGTACAGCGTGCAGAGCCTCACCGATGCGGCACGAGAGTCCCGAAGGCCCCAGCCTCGCCCGGTCCGCCGTGCGGTGGATGTCCACTCGTTCGCCCGACACCAGCGGGACCGCTCTGTCGCCCAGTGGTCCGCGGTGGAGGAACGCCGGGCGCGACAGCGGCTGCGAGCCCAAGTGGGGACTCTTCTGCGGCTGGTGAACGGCACCGCCGACGAACTCGCACCCGATGCCGCGGACATGGTGGACATACCCCCGGCGCCACGTGCCGCACGGGGCGGCGCCGGCCGGCCGGGCTGACGTGTGTGAACACGGGTCGAACCGTCACCACATACGTCACCGGTTAAATCGGTGACGATGCTGTCATGTGCCCCAGGGGCTGTCAACGGCCCGGCCGGCCAGGACTCGGGAGCTGTTACGCTGTCAGCGACGTAGACCGTGTAACGAGGAGTCGCAGACGTGGTGGGTGACGACGACATCTCCGGGTGAGATCCGGATCTGACGGCCACCGGACGCGCCGAGGAGCGCAGCCGAGGTGGTCCGTTTCGTCGTACCCCCTTCCCATACGTCTGCCCAGGGCAGAGGTCTCTTCCCTGCCCGTGATCCGTCCGAGGTCACCCCCATGTCCGACGTCGCCGTCGTCTGCTCGAACCTGTCCTTCGCCTGGCCCGACGACACCCCCGTCTTCCACGACCTGTCCTTCACCGTGACCGCCGGCCGCACGGGCCTGGTCGCCCCCAACGGCTCCGGCAAGAGCACCCTGCTCAAGCTGATCGCCGGTGAACTGAAGCCCGCCACCGGCTCCGTGTCGGTCAGCGGAACGCTGGGCTACCTGCCGCAGAGCCTGCCCCTGACCGGCGACCTGACCGTCGCCGAGGTCCTCGGCATCGCCGGCGTGATCCGCGCCCTGGACGCCGTCGAGTCGGGGGACGTCAGCGAGGAGCACTTCACCACCATCGGCGACGACTGGGACATCGAGGAGCGCACCCGCGCCCAGCTCGACCGCCTGGGTCTCGCCGACCTCACCCTGGACCGCGGCCTGAGCACACTCAGCGGCGGTCAGGTCGTCTCCCTGGGCCTCGCCGCCCAGTTGCTGAAGCGCCCGGACGTGCTGCTGCTCGACGAGCCCACCAACAACCTCGACCTCCGGGCACGGCACAGGCTCTACGACGCGCTCTCCGACTTCACCGGCTGCCTGCTGCTGGTCAGCCACGACCGCGCGCTGCTCGACCGCATGGAACGCATCGCCGAACTCGGCAGCGACGAACTGCGCTTGTACGGCGGCAACTTCACCGCGTACGAGGAGGCCGTGCGCGCCGAGCAGGAGGTCGCCGAGAAGAACGTCCGCAACGCGGAACAGGAGCTGAAGCGGGAGAAGCGGGAGATGCAGCAGGCCCGCGAACGCGCCGAGCGCCGCGCGAGCAACGCCGCGCGCAACCTGAAGAACGCCGGTCTGCCCCGCATCTTCGCCGGCAACATGAAGCGCGGCGCCCAGGAGTCCGCGGGCCGGGCCGGCCAGACGCACGCGGCCCGGGTCAGCGAGGCCAGGGCCCGCCTCGACGAGGCCGGACGCGCGCTGCGCGAGGAGCAGCGCCTCACCCTGGAGCTGCCCGACACCCAGGTGCCCGCCGGACGCAACGTGTTCACCGGCGCGGGGATGCAGGTCCGCCATGGCGACCGGCCCGTGTTCGCCGACGGCGGGGTCGACCTGGCCGTCCGCGGCCCCGAGCGCATCGCGCTCACCGGGCCCAACGGCGCCGGCAAGACCACCCTGCTGCGGCTGGTCACCGGCGAGATCACCCCGGACAGCGGGGAGATCAGGCGCAACGACGGCCGTGTCGCCTACCTTTCGCAACGCCTGGACCTGCTGGACCTGGACCGCACCGTGGCGCAGAACTTCGCCGCGTTCGCCCCGGAGCGGCCCGAGGCCGAGCGGATGAACCTGCTCGCCCGCTTCCTCTTCCGGGGCGCCCGGGCCCACCTGCCGGTCGGCGTCCTGTCCGGCGGCGAACGGCTGCGCGCCACCCTGGCCTGCGTGCTGTGCGCCGAGCCCGCCCCGCACCTGCTGCTGCTCGACGAGCCGACCAACAACCTCGACCTGGTCAGCGCGGGCCAGCTGGAGAGCGCGCTCCACTCCTACCAGGGCGCCTTCATCGTGGTCAGCCACGACGAGCGGTTCCTCGCCGAGATCGGGGTGAACCGCTGGCTGCGGCTGGCCGACGGCAAGCTGCTGGAGACCGGAGCGCCCGCGGTGTGACCCGCCGGCGTGTGAAGGAGCCCGCGACCGAGGCCGTGCGCCCGGCGGGCCGACCACCGATCACGTTGGACGGATCCCCATGCCCCGACCCGCTCTGCTCGCCTACGACCTCGTCCGCGTCCTGGGAGGCCGGCGCGTCCTCGACGGTGTCTCCCTGACCGCCTCCCCAGGCCATCGCATCGGTCTGATCGGGGAGAACGGCGCCGGCAAGTCCACCCTGCTGAGGGTGCTGGCCGGCATGGACGAACCCGACGCGGGGAGCGTCACGCGCCCCGCCGATCTCGGCTTCCTGCACCAGGAGATGCCCTTCGACGGCGGCTCGACCATCGCCGCGGTGCTCGACGAGGCGCTCCGCGAGGCCCGCGAGGACCTGGCGGAACTCGAACGGCTCGGCGAGGAGCTGGCCCGCGTCCCGGAGGGCGACCCCGGCCATGCGGAACTCCTCGACACCTACGGCAGGCGGCTTGAGCGGGCCGAGGACCGTCAGGCCTGGGACGCCGACCGCCGCGCGGCGCTGGTGCTGGACGGACTGGGTCTCGGTGCCCTCCGGCACGACCGCACACTCGGCTCGCTGTCCGGCGGGCAGCGCGGCCGGCTCGCGGTGGCCGCGCTGCTCGTGCGCAGGCCGTCGGCGCTGCTGCTGGACGAGCCGACCAACCACCTCGACGACGGCGCCGCCGCCTTCCTTGAGGAGCAGGTCCGCGGCCTGCCCGGGGCCGTGGTCGTCGCCAGCCACGACCGGGCGTTCCTGGACGCCGTCTGCACCGATCTGATCGACCTCGACCCCGCGGTGGACGGCCCGGTCCGCTACGGCGGCACCTACAGCGCCTATCTGGGGGAGAAGCGCGCCGAGCGGGAACGCTGGGAGCGGCGGTACGCCGAGGAGCGGCAGGAGCTGGAGGAACTGCGGTACCAGGCGGGCGTGACCGCGCACCGCCTCGCGCCGGACCGGGAGCGGCGCGACAACGAGAAGATGGGCTACGGCCACCGGGCGGGCCGGGTGCAGAACCAGATCTCCCGCCGGGTGCGCAACGCCGTCCGGCGGCTGGACGAGCTGGAGCGCACCCGCGTCGCCGAGCCGCCCCGGCCGCTCAGGTTCGCGGCCGGGGAACTGTCCGCGCCCGCCCCGGAGGGCCCCCGGCCCCTGGTGTCCCTGCGGGACGTCCGGGTGCCGGGCCGGCTGGCGCTCGATGGTCTGGAGGTGACGGCGACGGACCGGCTGCTGGTCACCGGCGGCAACGGGGCCGGCAAGTCGACGCTGCTCGCCGTGCTCGCCGGACGTCTCGCGGCCGAGGGCGAGGTGCGCAGGCGGCGCCGTCTCACGGTCGGGCTGCTCACCCAGGACACCGCGTTCGACCGGCCCGACCGCACGGTCCGCGACACCTACGAGCAGGCGCTGGGCGCCGAACGGGCCGAGAAGGTGCCGCTGACCTCGCTCGGTCTGCTGCACGAGGCGGACCTGGACAGACCCGTCGGGCAGCTGTCCGTGGGGCAGCGCCGGCGGCTCGCGCTGGCCCTGCTGGTGGCCCGCCCGCCCGAGCTGCTGCTGCTCGACGAGCCCACCAACCATCTGTCCCCCACCCTGTGCGACGAACTGGAGACCGCGCTCGGCCCCGGCCCCGGCGCGATCGTCGTCGCGAGCCACGACCGCTGGCTGCGGAGGCGCTGGCAGGGCCGCGAACTACGGCTGGAGCAGGGGGCGCGCGCGGCGCGAGGAGGGGACGACGGCCCGTAGCCGCTGCTGACCCCGCCCGCCGGGCACCGTTCGGGTCCTGGTCCCCTGGTCCCCTGGTCCGCGCCCGGTGCGCAAGGTGCCGTAGGGGAGCGGGCGCACCGCCCGGGTTGACCGGGCCGATGGTGGCGACGCCGGGCGGGTCCCGTGCGGGAAGGGCACGGGACCCGCGGTCGGGCAGGGGCGCGTCAGGCGGCGGTGGCGTTGATGGTGACGGGGATGTTGTCGCGCGTCGCCTTGGAGTACGGGCAGATCTGGTGGGCGGCGTGCGCGAGTTCCTCGGCGGTGGCCTGGTCCACGCCGCCGAGGACCGGGGCGAGGACCGCGGAGAGGGAGAACTCCCCCTCGTCGCCGTGGGTGAGGGTGATCTCGGCCGTGATCGTGGTGCTGGTCAGCCGGATCTTCCGCAGGGTGGCGGCGCGGCGGAGGGCGCCGAGGAAGCAGGCGGCCCAGCCGGCGGCGAAGAGCTGCTCGGGGTTGGTCGCGGTACCGGCGCCGCCCAGCTCCTTCGGCAGGGCGAGGCTGGTCTCCAGCAGGCCGTCGGAGGACTGGACGCGGCCGCCGTTGCGGCCCTCTCCGTCGACGTCGACAACGGCGGTGTAGCTGACTGCCATGGCTGGGACTTCCGATCTGGATCGATGGGTCTTCGGCGTGCACCTCCTGACCAGGACGCCAATGCATCACCGGTCTAGGAGGTGACGCAAGCATGGCAGTCCCGCCCGTCACCGGTCAAGGTGGTGACGGACCACACCTCCGCCCGGACCGCCGTGGATGCCGACAACCTCAGAACACCAGTTCGACCACCTCTTCACAGCCTTGACAGGTGACTGAGTGAATGACAGGCTCATCACCAGTCAAGACGGTGACGCATGTCGACACCACCCCGATCCCCGCCGACACACCTTCCAGGTGTGCGCCACGAAAGCGGATGGCATGGCCTCACACGTGGACCCCCGCGCACTCGGCACCTTCCTCAGAGCCCGTCGGGCACAGCTCACGCCACAGCAGTGCGGCCTGCCCGAGGCGGGCTCCGCCCGCCGCGTCGCGGGACTGCGCCGGGAGGAGGCCGCCCGGCTCGCCGCGATCAGCGTCGACTACTACACCCGGCTCGAACAGGGGCGGGTACGCGCCTCCGCCCCCGTGCTCGCCACCCTCGCCCGAGCCCTGCGCCTCGATGACGACCAGCAGCGATACCTGTACGAGGTGGCCGGCCGCAGCGACGCACGGGCCGCTCGCCCCCGGCCCGCCCAGCAGGTACGGCCCGCCATGCGACGCCTGCTCGGCCAACTCCGCGACACCCCCGCGCTGATCCTCGGCAGGCGCCTGGACATCCTCGCCTGGAACCAGGCAGCCACGGCCCTCTACACCGACTTCGCCGCCGTCCCGGCCGACCGGCGCAACTACCTGCGCCTGCTGTTCACCGACCCCACGATCCGCGGCATGCACCAGGACTGGGAGCACGACGCCCGTGACGCCGTCGCCGCCCTGCGCATGGAGGCCGCGGCCGGCCCGGACGACACCGACCTCGCCACTCTCGTCGGCGAACTGACCGCCCAGGACCCCGACTTCCGCACCTGGTGGGCGGAGCACCGCGTCAGCAGCGCCAGTCATGGCACCAAGCGCTACCGTCACCCCCTCGTCGGTGACCTCACCCTCGACTGCGACACCTGGACCGACCCCGACGGCTCCGGACAGCGCCTCATGGTCCTGACCGCCGAAACCGGCAGCCCCTCCCACGCCGCGCTGCGCATCCTCGCCTCCTGGACCCACGACCCACAGCCGCACGACACCCGGGCGGGCGACGGGAGTGCGCCGCCGCGGTGAGGGGGGCGACGACGTGTGTTGCCCTTGGACCTGGCGTGATCCGCACCCCACGGGCGCGGCGGCGTCCGGGCCCGGCTGGTTCAGGGCCCGACCGTGTGCGCCGGGGCACTCCGCACCGTCTCACAGACCCGTGGCCGACAACCGGTCCAGTTCCGCCTGTGCGGCCAGCGTGTCCGGGTGGCTCTCGCCGAGCACCCGGGCGCGGTCGTCGCGGACCTCCCGCAGCAGCGCCGCGGCGCCCTGGACGTCCCCCTGCCGCGCGACGACCTGGGCCCGCCCGAACCGGGTCCTGATGACCTCGGGATGGAGCGGGTTGCCGTAGCGGGCCAGCCGCTCCTCCAGCAGAGCGTCCAGTTCGGCGAGCGCGACGGCCGGGTCGCCCAGCTCGGACTTGAGCATGGCCATGTTGAAACGGGTGATGAGCACGGCGGGATGGGTGTCACCGAGCGCCTTCCGCTGGTCCTCCAACAGTGCCTCGTGCAGCGCCAGGGAGCCCGCCGGGTCGCCCAGTTCCCAGGTGTAACGGGCGATGTTGAGCCGCGCGAGCAGCGTGTTGGGGTGGTCCTCGCCGCGGATGCGCCGCACGTCCGGCAGCAGCGCGCGGAAGCCGTCGAGTGCTTCCTGCCGCCGCCCGGACTCACCGAGGAACTTGTAGATGTTGAAGCGGCTGAAGAGCACCTGTGCGTGGTCCTCGCCGAACACGGCGATCCGGTCCCGCAGCAGCTCCTCGTGCAGCGCCAGCGCCGTGTCGTACTGGCCCAGCATTCCGTGCCAGTACGCGATGTAGTGGCGGCTCTCCAGTACTGCCTGGTCCGTCGGCGCGAGCACGCGGCGCTGGTCCTCCAGCAGTTCCTCGTGCAGTCCCAGGCCCCGCGCCATGTCCCCGCCCCGGCCCGTCCAGTACGCGATGTCGTGGCGGTTCTTCAGGGTGCGGGGGTCGTCGGCGCCGAACACCCGGATCTGGTCGTCGAGTACGTCCTGGTGCAGTCGTACCGCGTCGGCGAAGTCCCCGATCTCGCCGGTCGCGTACGCGATGCGGTACCGGACCTCGAGCACCCGGGGATCGTCATCGCCGAGCACGCGGCGCTGGTCCTCCAGCAGATCGCGGTACAGCTCGCGGCTGCGGCCGTAGGCCCCCGCCTTGCCCGTCCAGTAGGCGGCCCGCTCCCGCGCATGCAGGGTGACCGGTGAGTCGGGGCCGGGGCGCTCCGCCAGCCGGTCCGCCCAGGCCGCCCACCGGGCCCGGTTGACCGTCGCCTCGGCCGCCGGACGCTGCTCCAGACATTCCAGCAGCCGGTCGTACAACGCCGGTTCGTTCACGGCCGCCTGCCACAGGTGTTCCGGCTCCGCCTGCTCGGCGTAGGCGTGCAGGGGGTCCTCGGGCGCATGATGATCCATGGGGGCCATGATCTCAAGCACCCGGCACAGGGCCGCATGGCCGGCCACCAGATCCTCCTCCTCCCGCACGTACTCGATCAGGGAAGGGTGGTGCACGCCGAACAACTCGGTTCCTGTCGGGTGCGGTGAGCGCACCACCAGCCCCGGCACCAGGTCCAGTACCTGATCCAGTGCCGCCTCGTCCACGGGACCGCCCAGCTCAGCGGAGGCCCGCGCGAGCAGGGGACGGGGCAGCGTGGGGCTCGGCCCGGCGGCGGCAGCCACGACCAGGACGGTGTCGAGCCAGCCGCCGCGCCCGCCCTGGACCTGCGCCCTCTTGGTGAGCAGCGTCTCCCGGTACATCTCGGTGAAGGACACCCGGCCGGTCCGGGCCAGGGGGCCGCTCTCGCCCAGCACCCGGGTGACCTGCCAGTTCCCGTCCGCCTGCTGGAGGATGGCGTTCTGTGTCCGCCCGGACGCGTGCTGGGCCGTGCGCAGGTAGGCCCGCAGCTGCTCCTCCCGGGGCGCGGGGACCGGCGCCCGGTGCCAGTCATCGGGCAGCGGCACCCCGTCCCGGACCGTCGCGACCACGCCGAACCACTCCGGCGCCGCATCGGCCAAAGCGGCCAGTTCACGGACGAGCCCAGGGCGGTGCGGAGCGTCGACCTGATCGAGTCCGTCCACGATCACGCGCACCGGATCGCACGGCTCCATCTGCCCGAGCGGCCCGCCGATCTCGGCCACCGCGCGCGGCAGCAGCGTCCGCCGGCTCTCCGGCACACGGGAGTCGTACGCCTTCTTCGCATCGGCGAACCCGGGGAGGTACTTCTTCAGCTGGTCGGACAAGAGCGACCACACCGAGCCGGCGGTCCAGCGGGTGGTGTCCAGGCGGACGAGCCCGCAGATGGCCGGGGCACGGTCCGCCTCCTCCGGCGGCAACAGCTCCGCGCGGCACAGCGCCGAGGCGAGCGTGGACTTCCCGGTGCCCATGGTGCCCAGCACGGCGACCAGCCGGTTCCGGCGGACCGCCCGGACGAACTCCCCCAGTTCCACGGGCGGCTGGAAATACCGCAGCGGCGGCATGAGCACCCCTGCGTCGACCGACCCCGCCAGCACACTCAGCTCCCGCTGGTACGCCACGTTGCGGGCGAGCCAGGCGTCGTGGGGGGACTCCGGAGCGCCCCCGCCGCCGTCGTACGAGGTGGCCTGCGGCACCTGCCGCGTCAGGCGGGCCTCCACCGCCTGCCGTACCGACCGGGTGCGCAGGATCTGTTCGAGACGGATGTCCCCCTGCCGGACGAGCCGGTTCAGAGCCCCCGAGAACTGAAGTCCGTAGGAAACCCGGCCGTCCGAGGACGTCAGCAGTTCGATCCTCCGCCCGGTCTGCATGGCGGGTTTGAACCACCTCTGCGTGGCGAAGAGCCCCGCATACCCCGACAGACACGCGTCGATGACGACTGTCAGCTCACGGACGCCACCGTGGCGACGCACCAGCTCGCCCAGCCCGGAGGGGAGGTCGAAGGCGGTCTCGGGACCGGGCGCGTCAGGGGTGGAGCGGACCGGAAAGAGGAACTCGCCCTCACGGACGACGTGGCCGTGCCCGAGGAAGCCCAGCACCAGGGGCACTCCGGCGGCCGACGCCTCCTCGAACGCCTCGGCCAGCACCGAGGTCACCTCGTCCACCGTCTGCGGGTTCATCAACAGGCCGTCGCCGGACGCCGGTTCGCAGTCACCGCGCAGCGGATCCAGCAAGAGCTCCCTCAACTCCGCCGCGTACGCCTCCAGCAGATCCAGCCGACTCTGCGGCTTCTCCTCTCGGGCGTCCCAGTGGGAGGCGATCACCAACGCTCTGCGCTCATCCGTCACGCGGGCATTATCGGGCAGGGGCCGGTCAACTCACCATGGAATGCCGAGGTGTTGGGAAGGGACTCCACCGACGAGGAACTTTCTGCCCGCCGCCGCGCGTCTTGGCGACGGACGGACGGACGGACGGACGGACGGACGGAACGGACGCGCACGTGCACGGCACGGCGCCGGTCGAACGGAGACACATGGCTGAGCTGGTCATGGTGCACGGCATCGGTCCCGAGGAGGAGACCGAGGTACAACTGCACGGCGACTGGATGCGCGCGCTGGCACGGACCCTGCGGGACAACGGCCGTGCCGAGCAGGCCGCCCGCCTGGAGGACGGTTCCGTCACAGCGGCCATGGCGCACTACCGCCACCTGTACGCGCCGTACGTGCCGCGGGACGACTGGGACGTGCCGCTGTCCGCCCCGATGGCGGCGACGGGCGAGGACGTCGCCGCAGACATCATCGACAACATCCAGCAACACGCCTCCGATCCGGCGGCCCGTGCCGAAGCCGCCCGCGCCCTGGACGAACTGCGCGCCGATGTCGGCGCCGAGCAGGGTCCCACCGAGCCGCTGCGGATGTTCGTCGCGATGCTCGGGCGGCTCGGCCCCGTCGCCCGCTCCGGGTTCGCCGCGCTCAGCAGCACCGGCGTGTTCCACCTCGGACAGGTGGCGGCGTACCTGAACGACGAGACCGTCCGCGAGGGCGCGATCGAGGCCGTGCTGTCCCGGGTGACCCCGGACACCAAGGCGGTGCTCGCCCATTCCCTGGGCACCGTCGTCGCCTACGAGGCCCTGCACCGGCTGGAACAGCCGCTGCCGCTGCTGATCACTTTCGGCTCCCCGCTCGGCCTGCGCTCCATCATCCGCCGGCGGCTGCGCCCACAGCCACTGCGCTCGCCAGGCCATGTCAAGCGCTGGGTGAACGTCGCCGACCGCGATGACTTCATCGTCGCCACGCTGCGGCTGCGGACCCTGTTCCCGGACGACGACGCCGTGCTGGAGCGCACCCGGCTGGTGAAGAACCGGAACACGAACCCGCACGCGGCCGTCGAGTACCTCAAGCACTGGCAGACCGTCGAACCGCTCGCCGAGCTCCTGTGACGCGCGCCGAGGCGTTGATTCGCCGGCGCGTCCTGGCAGTCCGCAGCGCTGGGAAATTGGGCGGGAGCACAAGGCCCACGGGTGCATGAGGCACGGGCTCGCCGCATGCGTTGTCAGAGGCGGCGGTCAGGATGACGGTCATGACAGACGGAATGACCTGGCTCGCTGACCGGCAGTCCATCGCGTTCGGGGGATACCACGTGGTACTCGCCCGCGGACTCTCCCCGGACGAACTCGCCGAGCGTCTCGCGGCGACCCTGCTGTACGACACGGAGCACATCGTGGTGCCGGTCGGGGAGCACACGGGTTCCTCGCTGCTGGAGCTCATGGACGACCAGTACGACGTCGGGCTGCGGCTGGGCTCCGCGGGGGTCTGGACGTACGCGGTCGCGTACGGCGGCTGGCAGGGCGAGTTCGGGCCCATGACACCGGTCTCGCGCGACGGCGCGCACGTCTGCCTCCTGGAGTACGAGGAGGAGAACGGCAAACCGGTGCCTCCCCAGTTCGCCTGTTTCCACGACGGTCGTCTGCTGGCCGCCTTCAACCTGCACCTGGACGGATCATGGGGGTACGAGAAGGTGGAAGGGGAGCCCGCTACGGCCGCTCGACTGCAGGAGCGGCTCACGGCCGCCGGTCTGCCGGACCCGGAGCGGGACCGGAGGGAGGTCCACCGGGCCGCGCTGGGCGTCGTCTCGGAGTTCTTCGGGCTCTCGCTGCCGAGGGCGCCGATCGTGAGCGGGACGCTGCGGGCCGTTCTGCTGGAACCGGCGTGACCCGCACTCGGACGGACCCGTCCGTCGAAGACCGCCGCGTGACGGGTGCGGGACGGTTGCGGGACGGTTCACGGCGGTCCTTCCCGACCGTGCCGGCCCGCACGGGACATCTCCTGCCGCACCGGGAATGCTCGCCGGGCCGGTGTGGTTGAGGGAGACGTGATGGTGAAGGGGACAGTGTCCCCGGGCCTCATCCATTGCCTGCGGGGACGATCGTTCGGCTGAAGCCCCGCAGAGCGTCTCGCCGTGTAGGCGACCGCCCTTCACGATCACACCCTTCGGAGGGTTCAGCCCCGGCCGGCACCCCGGCCGGGGCTTCCTCGTCTCGGTCGCGGCTGCCGAGGGGCCGGGCCGGCAGTGAATGCAGGCCGGTACCTGCCGGGGCGGGGCATCGCTCGCGGCAGCGCGAGAGCGGAGGAGGCCGAGACGAGGCCGCCCAGGAGCAGGTGGTCGGCACCAGTTCCGGTCCGCCCACCCCGGTGTCGACCACATCGCCTCATCGACGGTGACCGCCCGGTTGTTGCGGTCCCGGGTACGCCCCGGGGAGGGGCGCGCCTCCACCGAGGCCGGTCCGCCGCCGACCGACGGACCGGTGGGCGGTCGGGGCCCGGTCCGGCCGGCGCGGGGTGCCGCCGCCCAGGTGGCCGGCCGCACCGCCGGCCCGGTCTCCGCCATGGACCAGCCGGCGTCCCGCGCCCACACCCGTGATGCGCTCGGGCTCGTGCGCGGGTCCCCGCGGGTCGGACGCCGGGTCATCGCGGTGATGCGTGCCCGGTTCAGGTGAGTTTCGCAAACCTCGCGTCGGTCGCGGACGACGTGGGGACCCGCCGGCCGCGAAGACCAGCGGCGCCGGTCGGCTTCCCCAGGCGGGTCCGTCCTCACCGGGAGTGCGTGAGCAGGTGGTCGACGGCCTCGATGACGTCGTCGACGGTGTGGTGGGGGGTGTCGAGTCCGTCGGGCCAGGTGCGACCGCGGACCCATATGGTGCGCAGGCCGGCGTTGTAGCCACCGGTGATGTCGGTTTCGGGGTCGTCGCCGGTCATCCAGTCGCCGGGGGTGAGCTGGGTGCCGCACCGGGCGGCCGCGAGCTCGAACAGCCTCGGGTCCGGTTTGCGTACGTCGATGTCGCCGGAGGCGGCGATGCCGTCGATCAGGTCGGCGAGCCCGGTGGCCCGTACCTTGGCACGTTGGATGTCGCTGGCCCCGTTGGTGGCGACCCCGATGCTCCAGCCGGCGTCCTTGAGGCGGGTGAGCGCGTCGAGCACGGCGGGACGGCACGTGACGGCGGACGCCATGCGGTCGATGTAGACACGCCAGAGGTGATCGCTGCTCTCGGCGATGGGAAAGGCGGCGCGCAGGCGGTCGAAGTCGGCCCGCTCGGCGCGGTCGGCGAGTTCGGTCAGCAGCCAGCTCTCGATCTCCGGGCCGTAGCCGTGGTCGTGGCTGAGGGTGGCTATGGCGTCGGCGACGGCACTGGTGCGGTCGACCAGCGTGCCGTCCAAGTCGAAGATCGCGAGTCTCACGGGCGGACCCTACCCGGCCGGGTCCGCCGGCAGCCAGAGACGACCCGGATGGCGAGACGGTGCTGCCTCGGCGCGTCGTGGACCCCTGGAACGTACGCCTGCCCAGCCGTGGGAACCGCAGCCCCCGAAGAGCAGGTGCGGCCTCCGGGCCGAGTGCTCCCGGAGGCCGCGTGCTCGCGTGGCGGGTTCGCTCGGTGAGCGTCGTCCGTCAGGTCGCGCTGGGCCGGTCGTGCGCCTCTTCCGGCAGTTCGACGTGCTCGATGTCCCGGACGATGACGAGGTAGCTGACCACGGCCATGGCGGCACAGGCGCTGACGAAGGCGGGCGCCCCGGTCACAGGAGCCGCAACAGCGCATGCAGCGCGGGGTTGTCATTGCTTTTGCGCCACACGTAGTCCAGTTCGACCGGCCGCGGATGACCGGGCAGGTGCAGCGGCCGGTACACCACTCCGGCGGGCCGCATCCCGGCCGCCGCCTCCGGAACCAGGGCGATGCCCCAGCCGATGTTGACCAGGGCCAGGATGCTGTGGACCTGGCTGAGGTACTGGGTGAACACCGGCCGCACCTGCGCACCGCGGAAGGTGGTGAGCAGCAGCTCGTGGAAGTAACGGGCCTCTGTCGGGGAGTACATCAGGAAGTCCTGCCCGTCGAAGGCCGACAGCTCGATGGGCCCCTCGCCGGCGGCGAGGACGTGGTCGGCGGGCAGCGCGGCCACCAGCCCTTCCCGGACCGCGGTGCGCGCGGCCAGGTCGGGGCCGACCGCGGACGGGCGGATGAGCCCGAGGTCGAGCGAGCCCTCGCTGAGCGCTTCCAACTGGTCGCGGGTGACCAGTTCGTGCAGCAGTATCTCCACCCGCGGCAGACCGCGGCGGGCGCTTTCCAGCAGCTCACCGAGCGCGGAGTAGGCACTGGCGGCCGTGAACCCGATGGCGATCGAGCCCGCCTCTCCCGTGGAGACCCGCCGCACCGCCAGGGCGGCGTGCTCGGCCTGGCGCACGATACGGCGCGCTTCGGCGAGGAAGGAGCGGCCGGCCGGAGTCAGCCGCACGGTCCGGTTCGTGCGGTCCAGCAGCTTCACCCCCAACTCGCCCTCCAGGAGCTGGATCTGCCGGCTCAGCGGGGGCTGGGTCATGCTCAGACGCTCCGCGGCCCGTGTGAAGTGCAGTTCCTCCGCCACGGCCACGAAACACGTCAGCTGCGTCAATGTGAACAACGATGCTCTCCTTGTATCGCCACATCCAAAACTTATGTTGGACGTGAATCGATCGCGACCGTAGCGTCGGACCTGTCCGACACAGGCGCTCCTCGCCCCCTACGCCCGTCCGCGGCGGCGCGGAGAGGCCACAGGAGAGACGCACCATGGCACAGCACCGCCGCGACCGCCCGATCGACGGCCCGATCGATCGCCGCAGACAGCACCCCTGCGGACGCTGCCCGTAGCAGCCCCGGACTCTCCGGGCCGCACGCGGGCGGACCAGCCCTCCCCCCGCCCGGCCGACCGTCCCCCTCACACGTCCGCACGCCGGGCCGCCGCGCATCCTCATCCGACCCCGCACCTGTCCAACCCGCGCCAACCCAGGGACACGAAGTGGTGACCACGACGAACACGACAGCGCACGCCAGGCCCACCGCAGGCGAAGCCACCCTCGACCGCATCGCCTGGCTGCGCCTGTCCTCCATCACGCTGCCGCTGGCCACACCGATCAGCGACGCCAAGGTCTTCACCGGCCGTCAGAAGCCGATGACGGAAGTGGCCTTCCTCTTCGTCGAGATCGTCACCGAGCAGGGACACGAGGGCATCGGCTTCAGCTACTCCAAGCGCGCCGGCGGCCCCGGCCAGTTCGCGCACGCCCGCGAGATCGCCGACAACCTGATCGGCGAGGATCCCAGCGACATCGGGAAGATCTGGACCAAGCTCGTGTGGGCGGGCGCCTCCGTGGGTCGCAGCGGCCTCGCCACCCAGGCCGTAGCGGCCTTCGACGTCGCCCTGTGGGACCTCAAGGCCAAGCGCGCCGGCCTGCCCCTGGCCAAGCTGCTCGGCGCCCACCGCGACTCGGTGCGCTGCTACAACACCTCCGGCGGCTTCCTGCACACCCCCACCGAACAGGTCCTGGACAATGCCGGCGCGTCCCTGAGCAACGGCATCGGCGGCATCAAGATCAAGGTCGGACACCCGGACGGCACGTACGACCTGGCCCGCCTCACCGCCGTACGCGAACACATCGGCGACGACGTGCCGCTCATGGTCGACGCCAACCAGCAGTGGGACCGGCCCACCGCCCAGCGCATGGGCCGCGCCATGGAACAGTTCAACCTGGTCTGGATCGAGGAACCCCTCGACGCCTACGACGCGGCCGGCCACGCCGCGCTCGCCTCGTCCCTGGACACCCCCGTCGCCACCGGCGAAATGCTGGCCAGCGTCGCCGAACACGTCGAGCTGATCCGCCACAACGCCTGCGACGTCATCCAGCCCGACGCCCCCCGCATCGGCGGCATCACCCAGTTCCTCAAGCTCGCCGCCCTCGCCGAGCACCACCAGCTCCAGCTCGCCCCCCACTTCGCCATGGAGATCCACCTCCACCTGGCCGCCGCCTACCCCATCGAACCGTGGGTGGAGCACTTCGACTGGCTGGAGCCGCTGTTCAACGAGCGCCTGGAGATCCGCGACGGACGCATGTACGTCTCCTCCCGGCCCGGCCTCGGCTTCACCCTCAGCGACCAGGCCCGCGCCTGGACGATCGACTCGCACGAAGTGGGCTCCCGCCCCTGACGGACGGGTTCCCTGTCGGCCGCAGAGTTCCGGCTGCGGCGGACGCCCAGTCCCGGCGCGGGCAGCACGCGTCACGGACAGCCGCGCTGTCCGCGCCGGCACCACCCGGTCCCCGGCCGGCCGGTTCACCTCCGGCCGGCACCCCCGCGGCCCACCCCACCCGACCCCGTGTCCCTCAGGAGCAGCACACCCATGACGTCCTACACCCCGGCAGAACTGCGCAGCCGCCTCGGCTCCGGACTGCTGTCCTTCCCCGTGACCCACTTCAGGGACGACCTGTCCTTCGACGAGGACGCCTACCGCGAGAACATCGTCCGGCTCGCCAAGTACGACGTCGGCGGCCTGTTCGCGGCCGGAGGCACCGGAGAGTTCTTCTCCCTCACCCCCACCGAGGTCGAGCGCGTCGTCGCCGCCGCCGCGGACAGCGCCCCCGACGACACCCCCATCCTCGCCCCGGCCGGCTACGGCACCACCACCGCCACCGAGTTCGCCGCCGCGGCCCAACGGGCCGGCGCCGACGGCATCCTCCTCTTCCCGCCCTACCTCACGGAGGCGGGCCAGGAGGGCCTGGCCCGCCACGTCGAAGCCGTCTGCCGCTCCACGTCCCTCGGTGTCGTCGTCTACAGCCGCGCCAACGCCGTCTACTCGGCCGACACCATCGCCCGCCTCGCCGAGACCTGCCCCAATCTCATCGGCTACAAGGACGGCGTCGGCGACATCGACACCATGACCCGCATCTACACCCGCCTCGGCGAACGCCTCACCTACATCGGCGGCCTGCCCACCGCCGAGACGTTCGCCCTGCCCTACCTGGAACTCGGCGTCACCACCTACTCCTCGGCGATCTTCAACTTCCTGCCCGACTTCGCGCTCGACTTCTACACCGCCGTCCGCGAACGCCGCCACGACGCCGTCACCCGCATGCTGACCGGCTTCGTGCTCCCCTACACCGAGATCCGCAACCGGCAGCCCGGCTACGCGGTGAGCATCGTCAAGGCCGGCATGACCGCCACCGGTCACAGCGCGGGCCCCGTCCGCCCGCCCCTGACCGACCTGAGCGCACCGGAGCTCGACGAGCTCACCCGGCTGATCGCCGAACTGCCCGCCGCCACCGCCTGACCCCCGCCCGGTGCGGGCGCCGGAACACGCTCCCCCGACGCCCGCACCGGCCGGCCCCTCGACCGACCCCACGGCCCCGCACGGGATGCCGGCGCCGAGGCCGACTGCCGGGCCGCCGGGAACGCCTCCCCACTCCTCGCCGCCGACAGCCCCGGACCGGCGGGGCACCCGGCAGGAATACTGAGGCATGACATTCCTCGTCTTCATGACCCTGCCAGGACTGGTCATCCTGCTGACCGCGCTGGCCTTCGTCGATCAGCTCCTGTTGCGCGCGGGCAGGGCCGGGGTCCTTCCGTGGCGGAACGCAGGACGTCAGGGCCAGATATCGGCGACCGGCTTCGAGCAACTCCACGCGAGTCTTTCGCCGGGCAAGCAGAACGAGCTGAAGGAGCGTCAGTCGGCACTGTTGCTGCGCGACGACGAGGAGGACGGGGCGCCACCGCACCGGACCACGGTGGATCTGGACGGAGGAACCGCGGTGGTCCGGATGCCACCGGCCGCTCAGTAGGGGCGTACCCGCCGGACCAGGGCCGCCTTCAACACGCCGCCGTCGAACTCCTCGGCACCCACCGGGCCTGTGCCACTCCCAGCGAACGTGTCCGCATCGCCCGACTGCTCTCTCCTCAGGCCCCTTGGAATCGATCCTCTAGGCTGGCGCGGTGACTGATGAGCAGCAGCGGGTGCGGCCGTCGGGAGTGTGGGCCACGGCGGTGGGGGTGGCCAGGGTGCGGGCGCTGGAGACCGAGCGGGAGAACGCGCTGTTTTGCGACCCACTGGCACGGGCCTTCGCCACCGCCGGCGGCCTGTGGCCCTCCTCGCCGCCGCTGCCCGATGACGCGGCCGCCCGACGCCGCCGGCCGGCCGTGTCGTTCTCCATCGTCATCAGGACGAAGTTCCTCGACGACCTGCTGCGACAGGCCTCCGCGTCCGGCGTCCGGCAGGTCGTACTGCTCGGCGCCGGCATGGACAGCCGGGCCTACCGGATGGACTGGCCCGAGGGCACCCGGCTGTTCGAGGTCGACACCGCCGCGCCACTGGACTTCAAGGCTTCGGTGCTGCGCCAGGAGCGGGCCGTCGCGCGCTGCGAGCGGATCACCGTCGCCGTGGATCTGCGGGAGGACTGGCCGGGCGCGCTGGCCGCCGCAGGGCACGACCCGGCCGTGCCGACCGTGTGGATCGCCGAAGGACTCCTGATCTATCTCCCCGAGGACGCGGTGGAGCTGCTGATGGCCCGGATCAGCGCGCGGTCGGCGCCAGGCAGTCGGCTGGGCCTGACATTGGGCTCGCGCGGCGTGATCGAGCGGTTCGGCGCGGACGCCGCGCCGGGATCGGCGGCGTCCATGTGGGTCTCGGAGATGCCCGACGACCCGGTGGGCTGGCTGGCCGGCCACGGCTGGGAGGCCGACTGCCACACCCTGCGCGAGCGCGCCGCCGCCTACGGCCGCCCGATCAGCTCCCCGCCACGGCCCGAGGAGCGACCCGGCGGACTGATCTCGGCGGCCCGCCGGTAGAGCGCCTCCCGGTAGGCCGGAGGCCGGCCCCGCCACGATGGACAGGACCGGCTTCCGAGTGGGCGTGTTCACCTAGTGCCGGGTGCCGGGTGCCGGGTGCCGGGTGCCGGGTGCCCGGTGTTGAGCGTCGAGTGTCGAGTGCCGGCGTCAGCCGCTCACACCGCGGCCCAGCTCCCACAGCTGGAGCACCGAGGAGGAGTTGAGGGCGTAGGCCACGCCGGTGACGTCGTCCCGGGCGGCGACGTACTGCTTGCCCTGCCACAGCGGCAGGACCGGGACGTCGTCGGCGAGGATGTCCTGGATCTGGTTCAGGCTCTTGGACGCGGCGAGCCGGTCGGCCTCGCGGCGGGACTGCGGGATCAGCGTGCGCTGGATGGTGGTGTTGTTGTACGGCGAGCCGAGGATGTTGTCCTTGTCGAGGAAGGGCGCCAGGAAGTTGTCCGGGTCCGCGAAGTCCGGGAACCAGCCCATGCCGTAGACGTCGTACTTGCCCTTCAGCTCGTCGGGCAGGAAGGTCTTCCAGGGGTGGCCCTCGATGGACGCGTCGAACAGGCCGCTGTCGTTGAGCTGCTTCTGCAGCACCTCGAACTCCTGCTTGGTGGCCGAGCCGTAGTGGTCGGTGGTGTAGTGCAGGGTCAGCTTCACCGGCGTGGTGACGCCGGCCTTGGTGAGCAGCGACTTGGCCTTGTCGACGCTGGGGTTGCCGTACTTGTTGAAGAACGCGTTGGAGTGGCCCGTGATGGTGGCCGGGACCAGCGAGTACAGCGGCTCGGCCTGGGTGCCGTAGACCTTGGAGACCAGCTCGTCCCGGTCGATGACCTGGGCCATGGCCTGGCGCACGGCCTTGGACTTGACGGTGGGCGCGTCGGTGTCGAAGCCCAGGTAGCGGATCTCCAGGCCGGGCATGTCGACCAGGTCGACGTTCTCGTCGGTGCCGGCGTCCAGCTTCTGGATCTGCGCGGGCGACATGGTGCGGATCATGACATCGATGTCCCCCTTGTCGATCGCGGCGCCCATGGCGTCGGAGTCGGGGAAGGCCCGGATCTCGACCTTGTCGTTGTTCACCTCCAGACTGCCCTTGTAGGAGGGGTTCTTGGCGTAGGTGACCTTGGTGATCGTGTTGTCCTTGACGGCGGCCTTGAGGGTGTACGGGCCGGACCCGTCGACCTCGAAGCCGTCACGCAGCTTGTCCTCGGCGTAGTTCTTGGGGTCGAGGATGCCGGCGACCGGGGTGGACAGCTTGTACGGGAAGGTGGCGTCGGCCGTCTTGAGGTGGAAGACGACCTCGCGGTCGCCCTGCGTCTCGATGGTGTCGATGGTGTTCAGCAGCGTGGAGACGCCCGTGTCGGCCTTGATGCGCAGGACCCGCTCGATGGAGTACTTGACGTCCGCGGCGGTGACCGCGTCACCGTTGGCGAACTTCAGCCCCTTCCGCAGCGTGCACACGTAACGCTCACTGCCGCTGTCGGTGAAGGAGCAGTTCTCGGCGGCCTCCGGCACCGGGCTGCCCTCGCCCTTGGGCACGATCATGAGGGTCTGCACCGTCGGACGCAGGAGGTTCCAGGTGCTGGTGTCGTAGGTGTAGGCGGGGTCCAGGGGCGCCGGGGCTTCCTTGGTGGCCGTGAACTGGTCCGTGGTACCGACGACGATGGCGTCACCGCTCTTGCTCCCGCTGACGGATCCGCCGCACGCGGCGAGAACCGGGGTGAGCAGGCCGGCCACCGCCGGCAGCACCAAAGTCTTGCGGTTCATGCGGGAGTTTCTCCAGAGCTGTTCGGGTCCGTGTATCCGGCATGCAGGGGTGACGCCGCGGATCACGGGGTTCTCGGCGATGTTGTCGCGATGAGATTAGTCGGCGCCCGCAGCCGCCTTCGCTCTTAGGTGAGTTGACTGTCCGTCACGCAGTGGAACCAGTCGCGGACACACTGAAAACCCGTCAGCGGCGGGATTAGTGCAGCTTCCCATCAATCGGGACGCAAGGTCACGTGGAAACACCCCGGCCCGGGGGTGGCCAGCACACCCGGACGACGGTGTCGAGCCTCCGCGGTGTGGGGAACGTCACGTATCCAACCGTGAGGCCAGGTAGCGGAATTCGGCCACACCGCTCCCGTCGAATTGCCTTCGGATCCACTTCCCCGAAAATGTGTTCAGTGCCAACAATGGCCTTATTGCGCTGGGTGAGCGGCTTGTGCATTTCCGTCATCTGACCTCGCGGAAATGCCAGGTCGGCCTCAGCTGGTCGTCGCTGCGGACCGGCATGGAGTTCAACGGCCGACCGCACGTCTCCGGCCCCTGGTCGGTCCCCGAGTCGCGGAGGCCGCGCTCCGGGTCTCACGGCCGCTCCGCGGTGTCCGGTTCAGGTGCCGTGCCGGCGGTGGCCGACGGTGACCCCGTTCAGTCGGCCACCCGCAGCAGCAATTTGCCCGTCGACCCGCGCCCGCCCATCAGCCGGTGGGCCTCCGCCGCCTCCGCCAGCGGGAACTCCGCGGTGACCGGAAGGCTCACGGTGCCGTCGGCGACCGTACGGAAAGCCCGTTCGGCGAGCGTCCGCAGCGCCTCGGGTGCCGTCCGCGCGAGGGTCAGGATGGAGAAGCCCCCGACCGAACGACCCTGCGCGTAGAGCTCGGGCTGTCCGACCTGCCACGGCTCCTCTCCGCTCGCATTGCCGAAGGAGACCAGGCGTCCGAAGACGGCGAGGCTGTCGAGACCGCGGCGGAGTGTGTCGCCGCCGACCGGGTCGAGGACCAGATCGACGCCTCTGCCGTCGGTGGCGCGGCGGACGTCGTCGGGGAAGGTGTCGGGGGTGAACACCTCGTCGTAGCCGTGCTTGAGGGCGTGGGCTGCCTTGGCCGTCGACGAGACCACGCCGTACACCGCGCCGGCGCCCGCCGCCCGGGCCAGTTGCCCGGCGACCGTGCCGATGCCGCCCGCGGCGCCGTGCACGAGAACGCTCTCCCCGGCACGCAGTCGCCCCACCTCGTGGAGAAGGGCGTGCGCGGTCGGCACCACGGTGGGGAGCGTGGCCGCGGTGCGCAGATCCAGGCCCTGGGGGAGGGGGAAGACGGTGGCGGTCTCGGCGACGACGACCTCCGCGTAGGCGCCGCTGTCGACGAGGGCGGCTACCTCCTGCCCTGGGCGCAGCCCCTCGACGCCGGGGCCGACCGCCCGGATCCGTCCGGAGACCTCCAGGCCCGGGCGGAAGGGCAGCGACCGCACCCGGTAGCCCTCGGCGCGGGCCTTGAGGTCGGCGAAGTTCACGCCCGCATAAGCGGCGTCGATGCTCACCTGGCCCGGTCCCGGCTCGGGGAGGTCCGTCTGCACCATCTTCAGCACCTCGGGGGCGCCGTACTCCTGGAACTCGATTGCACGCATGGGCGGAACGCACCCTTCGACGACTGTTCGGATGGCCGGCGGAAGACTGTTCGATGAAAAGCGAACACTGGGACTGTAAGATATCCATCGAACACTCGGCAAGCGGCCGGGACACCCCGCGGGGTGTGTCACGGTGTTGTGCAGGACGGAAAGAGGGCCATGGCCAACCAGGTCGCGGGCGGCGGTCATCGTGCGGCGCCGGTCCACACGGATCCCGAGGACGTGTCCGTCCTCACCGCGCTGTCCGCGCTCGCCGACCCGGTGCGCATCCGGCTCATCCGTGAGCTGGCGGGTTCTCCCGACTGGACACGCAGCTGCGGCAGCTTCGACGTGCCCGTCGGCAAGGCCGCCAAGAGTCACCACTTCTCGGTGCTGCGCGGCGCCGGCCTGGTCGAGCAGCGCGACGAGGGGGCCAAGCGGGTCAACAGGCTCCGCCGCGAGGAGTTCGACGCGCGCTTCCCGGGGCTGCTCGAACTGGTCCTCCGCCCGGAGGGCGTTGAATGACGGCCTGCGCCGCTGATCGACGCCTGCGCCGCCGGTTGCCGCACCCGGTGCTCTGATCGCGAGGAACGGCCGGTCCGGGGTGCGGGCTCCGGACCGGCTGGGCGGGGTGGTGGTGGGTGGGTCCGCGGCCGTGGGCACCGGGGCACGGTCCGGTCCGGCCGGTGCCTTCGCGCCGGACCCGTCGGCTCCCGCGGATCCCTCGGCCTTCCGGGTCCTCACCCCCGCCGCCCAGACGTTCGCGGGCTTCCTGCGCGACAGCGCCGCCGCGGGCACGGCGTCCTGACCTTCCCGCCGTTCACCCGTGCAGCGTCTGAGCGCCCCCGAAATGCCGTCAGCTGGAGCTGTGGGGGTCCCGCCAGAGGTATGCCGGGACCCCCCGCCGCGCACCGCCCTCGGGGGTATGGACGGTGCGTCACTCGTTCAACGGGCACACGGGCTGATCGGTTCGACGCGAGGGCGGGTGTCCCGCGGGGGGAGGGTCAGCCGGCCTGTGCCGGGGTCTGCTTGATGTCGTTGACGATGGCTCGCTGGGTGATGGCGCTGGTGAAGAGGACGGTTCCGGGCTTGATGAGGGCGTCGGGGCCGGTGGCCTCGCTCACCTGCACGGTTCGCTGGCCGAGGAAGACGTGGGTGTTCTTGTCGAAGATCCATTCGTCCCGCTGGCCGCTCTTCTCGTCGAGCCGGGCGATCGCGGTGCCGTGGCGGCCGGCCGCGTCGACGGCGTCGTTGACGGTGACGACGCCGGGGATCTTCGCCGCGGCCTTGAACAGGGCCTTGGTGAGGGTGGCCGGGGGGTAGCTCTCGCCGAGCAGGTCGCCGATGGTGGTGAACGCTTCCTGGTCCGGTGAGTTTCCTTGTCCCTTGGTCTCCTTGTAGATCTTGGAGAGAAGGGTGTCGGGGTCGGTGGGCAGCTTGGTGAGGTAGTCGTAGGAGGGGTGGTTCAGGCCGGCGACGGGGGTGTTGCCCTGCTCGTCGGGGAGGCTGAGGGTTTCTCCTTCGGGGCTGTCGTTGACGGCGGGGTCGATCAGCCATCCCTTGGTGCCATCGGGGGAGTACCACACCTGGCGCTCGTGGAGGGCGTGGCTGGCGAGGCTGCTCTTGCCGTTGACGGTCTTCACGAAGGTGTCGGCCGTCTTGGACTCGATGTAGACGTACTGGCCGGGCTTGAGTGCGGGGTGCTGGTCCTGTGCCGTGGTCAGGGAGGCCTGGTCGAGCAGTCGGGTGACTCCGTCGGGGCTGGCGGTGCCGATCCGGGTGGTGAGGGCGGGTCCGGTGGCGAGCCGGGCTGGTCGGTTCCCGCTTCCGTCTCCGTCGGTCATCGCCGTCCCGGTGATGACGGCCGCGGCCACGGCGGCGGCCAGGGCGGGCAGTGCGATCGCGGGGCGGGGCAGCCGGAGACGTCGCGTCCCGGCGGTGCTCGGGGTGGTTTCCCCGGTGCGCTGTGCCTGCTCGATGTGTGCCATCAGGCGCTCCTTGTGATGCTCGTGGCGGCCCGTCGGCAGGTCACGCGCAGTGCGGGACAGGAGCTGTGCGGCGTCCTCCCGGGCGCCCGGGCTCTGCCGGGGCGTGTTCGCGCTCATCGGTTTCCTTCCTGTGCGGGCCGGGCGGTGGTGATGCGGTCACCTGGTATCTGTCGGCCGGCCACCCCGGCTTCCCGTCTGCTCCGCACTTTTTCGTCTCTCCCCGCACTTCTCGTCTCCGCCGCGTCCCGAAGGGGGTCACTCTTCACGCGCGAGCCGTCCACCGCGGCGATGCCGTGCTGTTCCAGCTCGGCTTCCGCCAGAGTGCGCAGTTTCCTGCGGGCCCGTGACAGCCGGGAGGCGACCGTCCCGACGGGGATCCCGAGCGCTTTCGCCGCCGCCTCGTAGTCCAGCCCTTCCCCCACGCACAACGCGATGACCTCGCGTTCGGGTCTGCGCAGGGTGGCGAGCGCCCGGAGGACCACGGCCAGCTCGTGCTGCTCGTCGATCTGCTCGGACACCCCGTCCGCATGATCCGGCACGTTCGTTTCGGCGGCCGCGGTCGCGAGGGCCGCTCGCCGGTAACGCCGGTTGCTGCGGATCTGGTTGCGTGCGGTGTTGGTGGCGATGCCGAGCAGCCACGGCCGCAGCGAGTCACCCTCGGCATCGATCCTGTCGCGCAGCCGCCACGCCTCCATGAAGGTGGTGGCCATGACGTCCTCGGCCGTCGACCAGTCCGCGGTCAGACGGAAGGCGTGGTTGTACACGCCGCGGGCGTAACGGTCGAACAACTCGGCGAACGCGGCCGGCTCCCCAGCCCGTAGTCGGGCACGCATGTCAATGCTCACCTCTATGAGCTGTCTGCTCCTCGGTCCGACTTCCAGTGACGTGCCTCACATACGGGATTGCCGCGTCCGCCGTCTGCCGTCCGCAACGCCGAGCGGACGCCCAGCAGTTGTGGTGGACGCGCGAAAGGGAAGCCTCAGCCTCCCCGACGATCAGACACCTCACCGGCATCTTCGCGGTGAGCACCAGTGAGCACCAGTGAGCACTGGTCCAGGCTGGGCGGCACGTGCACCGAACCACATCATGGAACCAGCCAAGGCGAACGCGGCTCAGTGCGGCGCCGGACGCCGCGGTCTTCCGATGTCCCAGCCGGACACACCTCCGCCAGCGCTGCGCAGTGACGTCCCAGCGGTCCACCGCAACGGGTCGAGAAGAGAAGGAACCCCCATGATGAAGCCGTATCTTTCGGGGCACTACACCCCGCACGTGGATGAGATCACCGCACACGACCTCGTCGTGGAAGGGCAGCTGCCGCCTGAGCTGTCCGGGCGGCTGATACGCAACGGCCACACCCCGAAGCCCGGAGTCACTCCCACCCACTGGTTCAAGGGCAGCGGCATGGTGCACGGCATCCGCCTGCGGGACGGCCGGGCGGAGTGGTACCGCAACCGCTGGGTGCGGACGCCGGCGCTGGAGGGCGCGCCGTACCTGACCGAGAACGGCCCCGACCTGACGGCGAGCACCGCGGGCACGCACGTCATCGAGCACGCCGGGAGGCTGCTGGCCCTGTGCGAGTCCAACCTCCCGTTCGAGCTGACCGGCGAGCTGGCACCGTGGGGGCCTACGACTTCGACGGCAAGCTCACCGACGTCATGACGGCACACCCCGAGCACGACCCGGTCTCGGGGGAACGGCACTTCTTCAGCTCGTCCCGTTCCCGCCCTACCTGACCTACCACGTCTCCTCGGAGAAGGGCGAGCTGTTCCACAGCGAGGAGGTGCCGGGTGCCACGGCGTCCCTCAAGCACGACTTCGCCATCACCGAGCGGTACGTCGTCTTCGTCGAGGGAACGGTGACCTTCGACCACACGGAGACGTCCGGCATCCCCTACGCGAGCCCGGGTCGATGCTGCACGCCGCCAACGCGTACGAGGACGCTCAGTGCAGGATCGTCCTTGAGGGGCCGAGCGTGGACCGGGAGGGCTTCCGCACCTCCTGGTACTGGTGGCTCGGGTCTCCGGACAGAGGTGCCGTCCCCGACTCGCGTTCGTTCAACCGCGGGGCGTCGTGGAGTCGATGCGCGGCGACCTCACCACGATCAAGTACCACCAGGCCCTCACCGCCACCTACTTCGGGCGAGCCACCACGCAACGGGGGGTCGCCGCGCGTCTCGGTACGCCCTTCAGCACGTACCGGCGCCACCTGGACAACGGAATCGCGGAAGCGGCCACACGTCTGCGTGACCTCCTCGGCCCCGGCGGCGACACCGCGGACGCTTGACTTCCCCGTGAGTGAGTGATTGAGTACTCACATGAAGACGGAACGCCGCCAACTGTCCACAGCGGAAGAGCGCCGGGAGACCGTGCTGCGCACGGCCATCGGGGCGTTCGCGGCCCGGGGGTACTTCGGCACCACGACCACGGAGGTGGCCAAGGCCGCCGGCATCTCGCAGGCGTACGTCTACCGGCTCTTCCCGAACAAGGAGGTGCTGTTCATCGCGGTCGTGGAGCACTGCTTCGTCCGCGTCCGCGCCGCTCTCGAAGACGGCGCGGCGAGCGCGCGGAGCGGTGCTCCCGAAGCGGTCCTCGCCTCGATGGGAGACGCCTACGCCCGCTTGATCAGCGACAACGACCTGATGCTGGTCCAGTTGCACGCCCAGGCGGCCGCCGTCTCGGAGCCCGCGATCAGGGAGGCGGTGCGGGCGGGGTACGCCCGCACCGTCGAGTACGTCCGAAGCGCCTCGGGGGGCAGCGACGAGCAGGTCCAGCAGTTCTTCGCCGTCGGCATGCTCTGCCACCTGCTGGTCTCCATCGACGCCGAGGCCGTCTCGGCGCCCTGGACCCGTACGCTGACCGCAGGGATCACGCACTACTGACGTCTGTCGACGGGCGGCCCCGCATGAATCCATCCGGCGGCCGCCTTTTCTGGCCCTTCGTAGTGAGTGTTCAACCACTCATTCAGTGGCATCGACTCACACGTGACAAGGAGTACTTCCATGAACGACCCCCGCACCAGCGTCCCCACCGCCACCGCCACCGCCACCGTCACGGAAGCGGTGCTGCCCGGCATCGTCGACCCGGACGGCATCCAGGTCCGCACCCGGCCCGCCCGCCCGGCCGGCCCCGGACAGGTCGTGCTGGCGATGGAGGCCGCCGGGATCTCCTTCGCCGAGCAACAGATGCGCCGCGGCAAGTACTACGACCAGCCGCCGTTCCCCTTCGTTCCCGGCTACGACCTCGTCGGACGGGCCGTCGACGTCGGCGAGGGCGTCCCCGGCGAGGTGCTGGGCCGGCGCTTCGCGGTCCTGACCAAGACCGGGGCCTGGGCCAGCCACGTCACCGTCGACGCGGGCGATCTGAGCGCGGTGCCCGAGTCCGTCGACTCCGCCGAGGCGGAGACGTTCGTGGTCAACGGCATCACCGCCTGGCAGATGCTCCACCGCCTCGCGAAGGTCCGTCCCGGGCAGACGGTCCTCGTGCACGGCGCGAACGGCGGCGTCGGATCCACGCTCGTCCAGCTCGCCCGCATCGCCGGCGCCCGGGTCGTCGGGACCGCCTCCGCCAAGCACCACGAAGCCGTCCGGGCGCTGGGCGCGGTTCCGGTCGACTACCGCGACCCCGACCTGGAGAACCGGCTGCGGGTACATGCTCCGCAGGGTTACGACGCGGTGTTCGACCACGTCGGCGGTGAGGGCATCGTCGCCTCCTACCGCCTGCTCGCCGCCAAGGGCACCCTCGTCTCCTACGGCACCGCGTCGACCCGCGACGTCCAGGGCTCGTCGAAGGCGCCGGTCCTCAGGCTGTTCGCCCGCCTGATGCTCTGGAACGCGCTGCCCAACGGCAAGGGCGCCCACTTCTACAACATCTGGGCCGGGCGGCGCCGGCTCGGCACCTTCCGGGCCAAGCTGCACGCCGATCTGGCCCAGGTCTTCGCCCTTCTCGCCGACGGCCGGCTGGTCCCCCAGGTCGCCGCGCGCGTCCCGCTCGCCGAGGTCGGGGAAGCGGTGCGGCTGGCGGAATCCGGCACCGTGGTCGGCAAGGTCGTCCTCGTGCCGTAGACACACGAGGCCGCAAGGCCGCTGCCCCCGACTCCACGACGCCCGTGGGGAAGGGGGCCGGGCCTTTCAGCCGAGGACACCGCGCGCGACCAGGGCACGCTTGAGCGCACGCATCGCGTTGTAGGTGCGCGACTTCACCGTGCCCGGCGGGACGCCCAGGAGGTTCGACGCGTGGTTCACGTCGAGACCGCGGAAGTACACGATGTGCAGGATCTCGCGCTGCTGTTCGGTCAGGTCCGCCAGCGCCTCCCGCACCAACTGGACGGTCAGCACACGGTCCGTGCCGTCGGCGACCGGGATGACCACGTCGTCCAGCTGATGAGGGGCCCTGGGGCGCACGGCTCGCGCCCGGTGGTCGTCGATCACCAGGTTCTGCAGCACCCGGAACAGCCACGGCCGGATCCCGTCCGCGGAGAGGGTGAGCGACGGGCCGTGGCGCCAGGCCCTGACGGCGGTCTCCTGCACCAGGTCCTGGGCGCGGTGCCAGTCGTTGTCCAGGCGGCGGGCCGCGTAGGTCAGCAGATCCGTTCCGTGCTCGGCGTACAGTTCGCGGACGAATCGCTCGGCGTCCGCGACCGCGTACGGCGTGCCGGACCGCGGGAGCGGGGAACCGGTGCGCTCGGCGGTCAGGACAGTCGTCTGCTGGGTGCTCATGATCTCTCCCCGTGGTGGTGGACGTCCGCTCACCGGCGCCGTCGACGCCCGTCGGCGGATGCCCGCGGCGGTCATCGCCGGCTGAGTCGGAAGTGGATGCCGGAGGCCGGCCGTCCGCCGTGAAGCGTGAAGTCGGCGGCGCTGCGGCTGCGATGTGACCAAGCCTGGGGCATCTGTTGTCCCACCTGTGCCGCCCACCGCGCATCTGGGACGGCTGGAACGCCGAAATGGCCTCCCACCTGCGGGAACACAAAGAACGTGGAACGCCGGAACGGGATGCGGAAGCGGTCGTTCGGCGCCGGTCGGCCCGTTGCGCGGGTAGGCAGGGCGCAGGACATGACGACGGGCGGCTGTGTCGTGGCGGGGCACCGCAACCGCCCGTGGGGCACCGGCATCGGGGGACCGGTGCCGTTACAGGAGGATCAGCCAGCAGGTGAGGACCAGGAACAGACAGACCGTGAGGTGGATCCACCGGTGATGCAGGATGACGGCGGCGAACTCCCGCATGGTCGCGCTGAGCCGGAAGTAGGAGGCCGTGGGGGAGCCCACGACATGGGCGCCGATGCCCAGGCTCCGGGCGATCATCGCGGCCCGGAAGGCATGGAAGTCGTTGGTCACGATCGCGCAGCGGTAGCCGCCGCCGCGCTCGTCCATGAGTGCCTTGCTGTTGCGGAGGTTCTCCTCGGTGGTGGCGGACTTCGCCTCACGCAGCAGGCTCTCGGCCGGTACGCCACGTGCGGCCAGATAGTCCGCCATCGCATGCGCCTCGGGGACGGCCTCGTCCGGCCCCTGCCCGCCGGACGCGATCAGAACGGGCCTACTGCCCCGGGCCAGCTCGTCCTCGAACAGCGCGTGCGCACGGTTCAGTCTGCCGGCGAGCAACGGCGGCACCCGGTCACCGCCGGTCAGACCGGACCCGAGGACCACGATGTAGTCCAGGCCGGATGGTCCGGCCAGGCGGCTGTAGGCATAGCCGTAGACACCGAAACAGACGAAGAGGGAGACGAAGTAGTAGGTGACGAGCGCCGCGATGACGACGGCGGCGGCCAGAGAACGCAGCTCGGCCACGTACGCGACCACCGTCAGCAGCAGGAGCGACAGGAGCCCGAGACCCGCGACGAGTGTCAACAGGTTGCCCGGGCGGCTGCCCTCCTTGCGTACCATCCGCACCCCGTTGCCGAGCAGGAGGCAGCAGACCAGCAGCACGGCCAGCCCTTCCAGGACGGGGCCGGCCAACCAGGTGCCGTCCAGAGCGTGGTGAAGGACCAGAAGCTCCCGCCCGTGGCCCACCGCCATCAGCGTCAGGAAGATGCCGAGCAGCACGGCGTTCGCGAAGCGTCTGGCGTCGGCGATGACACTGATGATGAACAGCAGCAGACTGAGGGCCGCGAATATGTCGATCAGCACCCTGGACTTCCTCGGTGGGCCGGGGCCGTACCGGCCCCGGAAGGTGGGAGACGGAACTGTCGGATGGTCGCCCAGAGCTGCTTGTCGCCCTATCTGTCGAAATGAAACCGACAGACCCGGTGTTCCAGCCGGCGACACCGCTGTTCCCCGTGCGCAGGCGTCGCCACCGGCACAGTGGAGAAGGCGGCGCCGGCCAGAGCGGTTCCCAGCAGCGCGCTGAGCTTCTTCTGCACGGTGACCGACTCCCTGTCCCGGGTTTCCTCACCGCTTTCAACGCCAGGCCGGCCCGGGCGGTTCACCCAGCGAGTGCCTTCCGTCCGGACCGCCGCTTCGGTGAACCACATGCCCCGAGTCACCGTTGTCCCGGATGACACAGGCACCGCCTCACGCCCACGACTGGAGAACCTCGTGTAGGCCCTGCGCCACACCTGGTGAGCGCCGTCGACGAGGTGCGGCGGGACGCCAGGTCGGACAGGCAGCACCGGGCGCTGGCGATCACCTACCTACGTCAGGCGGCCACCACCCAGGAAGCGGCCGCGGCGCGGCTCGGGCTGCCGTACAGCACGTACCGCCGGCATCTGACCGAAGGGCACAAGCGGCTCTGCGAGGTGCTGTGGCACTGGGAACTCGGGGGAGGGGCCGGTCAGGCGACGGTCACCGTGCCGGAGCGGGGGCCCGCCGGACGCCGGCCCCCGCTGTCCCGGCAGGCCGCAGCGGCCCACCTGGCGGCATACCCGGACGGTCAGTGGGCGGCCTGCCGCCGCTTGCGGTAGTTGGCCACCTTGTGCCGGTTGCCGCACTCGGCCATGCCGCACCAGCGGCGGTTGGCGGAGCGCGAAATGTCCACGAAGAGGCGGGTGCAGTCCTCGTTCGAACATTCCCGTACGCGGCTGAAGTCGGCGCCGCCCAGCAGGTCGACCGCGTCCCGGGCCACCGCGCCGAGCACCTCGTCGACGTCCCCGGTGCGGACGAGGTGACCGTCCTCGTCGAGCTGGTGCCTGGGGAGCGGAAGCCGGGCCGCTTCGTTCACCTCGGCGAGCGCTTCGCGTACCCCGCTGTCCGCGGCCGGTGTCAGCGGCCACGCGCGTACCAGCGTGTACACGGCTTCCCTGAGACGGCAGGTTCTCGACAGGGCGCGCGCGTCGAGCGGAGCCGGCGCGTCGAGCAGTGCGGCCTGGTGGATCCAGCGTCGCAGGTCTTCGGGGGAGCGCAGCAGGTCGATGCGCCGTGTGCGTCGCCACAGCAGGGTGCCCGCGAGGTCCAGGGACAGCCGCCCGCTGACGAAGACGAAGTCATCCACGCCCTCATGGTGCCAGGTGGTCTCCGCTGCCGTCGTCACCGCTCCTGCCCGCCCAGCGCTTCGGTGACGCGACCGAGGATCTCCTCCAGTACCTGCTGCGAGGTGGCGAAGTTCAGCCGCAGGAACCTCCCGGCCTGCGGACCGAAGGGGTCGCCGCCGTCGAGCAGCACCCGGCCGTCCCTGAGCACCTTCTCCACCGGCGGCTCGTCCAGTCCGAGCGGCCGGGTGTCCAGCCACGCCAGGTACGTGGCCTCGGGCAGGTGGTGGCGGACCCGCGGGAGCCGGCCGCGCAGCACGTCGTGGACGCGCCGGCGGTTGCGGTCCAGCACGGTGAGCAGATCGCGCTGCCAGGCGTCACCGTGTTCCCACGCGGCCAGGGTGGCGATCACACCGAGCGGTGAGACGGTGCCGTACAGGTCGGGCGGTTGTGCGTCACGCAGCGCGAGGAGGCGGTCCGGGCCGTAGTGCGTCACGGCGCAGCGTAGGGCGGCCAGGTTGAACGCCTTGGTCGCCGAGGTCAGGGTCACGGTACGGCGCGCCGCGTCGTCGGACAGGCTCGCGAAGGGGATGTGCCGGTGCGGGGCGTAGGCCAGCTCGGCGTGGATCTCGTCGCTGATGACGAGCAGATCGTGCCGGCGGGCGATGGCGGCCACCTCGGTGAGTTCGTCGTACGTCAGCACCCGGCCGGTGGGGTTGTGCGGGTTGACCAGGACGAGCGCTCTGCAGGCGGACTGCTTCACCGCGGTGTCCAGAGCGGCGAAGTCCATGCGCCAGCCGTCGTCGGTGTCTTCCATCGGGACGGGCACGATCCGCCGGTTCATCGTCCGCAAGGTCGCCAGGAACGGAGGGTAGTTGGGGACCTGCACGGCCACCGCGTCCCCGGCCGACGTGGCGAGGTGGAGGACGAGTTGCAGACACTGGATGAGGTCGGTCTGCTCGCGCACCCGGTGCGCCGCCGCGGCCCATCCATGGCGCTCGGCCATCCGTTCGGCGAAGGCGGTACGCAACGGACTGCCGTCCGGCCAGTCCGGATAACCGAGATCACGCCGGTCGACGGCCTCGTGCAGTGCGGCCACCACCGGCGGCGGGGTGGGGAAGTCCATGTCGGCGACCCACGCCGGCAGGACGTCCCGTTCCGGGCGGTGCCACTTCACGCTGCCGCGAGCGCGCAGCCAGTCGAGGCCGAGATCGTCGAAGCCGGGAACGTCCCTGGCCGGTGCGGTCTTCATGCCGGGTCCCACGCGCGCAGCAGATCACGGGTGATCTGCACCTGCCCATGATGCTGGGCCAGTTCCTCCAGCACGTGCAGCTGTACGCCCAGCACGCTCAGGGGGCGGTCCGGCCCCTCGAACTCGGCAGGCGGTGCGTTGCGCGGCGACTCGGACGGCAGCGCCTCGCGCAGGTCCGCCTCCAGACGCGCGAAGAGCGCTTCGACCTCCCTCCGCAGGCGCCGCACATCCCCCTTCGCCACGAACTCGGAGGGACGGTCGCGGTCGACGCGGCGCCCCGCGACGACGTGCCCCAGCCAGTAGTCCGCGACGCTGACGCAGTGGTACGCGATGGCGTAGGGGGAGTTGGCGCCGGGCAGGGCCGGCGCGGTGTTGCCGAGGTCGTCACCCAGTTCCTCCAGCGCGCCGAGCATCCCGTCGAAGGCGCGCCGAAGGAAGTACAGGTACTCGTCGTGCTCGTGCACGGTGCCTCCCTGTCGGTCGGAGACATCAGCATCATCAACGATTCAACACCTGTCAAGAAGGTGTCTCGCGAGGGGCGCGAGGTCATCTTTGTGGCGGATGGACCTGGGCGAATGAATATCGACGGTCTCGGCTGTAACTCACTTAGACGGTGTCTCTGGGTGGGTGATCGGCCAGATGGCCGACGACGAGCGCGCAGACGGACGTGTTCTGTAACAGCCGTGTGCCGGAGCCGTCGCGAAGCCGCCACCGCACCGAACTGATCCGGGGAAGCCCCCGTCGTGCTGAGCGAAGAGGCAATCACGCAAGGGCGCGGTCACGCGCTCGCCGACCGAGGAGACATCTCATGAACCACCGCCTCCGTACCGCCTTCGCCGTTTCGGCCGCGCTCGGCGCCGGACTGCTCATGACGGCCTGCCAGGGGAATTCCAGCGCCACCGACACCGCCTCGGCGAAGACCGTCGCCGATTCGGCGGCAACGTCCTCCCCCGCGCCGGCGCCCAGCGCGACCAAGGCCGGCGGTCCGGGCGGCCAGGAGAGCCGGACGAGCGGGACCACGGCGGGCTCTTCCAGCAACGGTGGCACCACCGGGGGCGCCACCGGCGGCACGGGCACCGGTCGGGACTCCGACGACGGCGCTGCCGCCGACAAGACGGGGTACGGCCAGAGCTGCGGGTCCAATGACCTGCGCTGGTCGGCCAAGTCCATGACCCAGGCCGGCGGTTACATCCGTATCAGCGTCAGCGCGAAGCCCGGTATCACCTGTGTGCTGCCGGCGGGGCTGCCCGTTGTCGCCTTCGGCTCCGGGGGCACGCAGGCCCACCCCGCCGAGCAGTCGGCGGGTCCCGAGATCACCCTGAGCGGTGGCACGACGGTCTACGCCGGTGTCAACCCGAAGACGACGAACGACGACTACGGCACCGAGTACAGCACGGTCATCGTGTCGGTCAGTGAAGGTGACCCCCACCCCGTCTCGCTGCCGGTGGGGAACACCCTCGTCGACAAGCCCGTCGTCACCAACTGGCACACGAACCCGGCGGACGCGGTTCCCGCGGGCTGAGCGGACCCTGAAGCGCCACCACCCCGCCCTTCGGGTGGTTGACGAGGGGTGGCCCGGTCGGGCCTGGGCCCCCTCGCAACCGCCCGTGGCGCGCGGCTCTGTGCTGCGGCACACCGGCCGTACCGGCGTGCGCTCACCTCAGCGGCCTGCCCACACACCGCCGACACGCGCACGTCCTGCCCGGTCCGCCGTATGGACGTTTGCCGACACCTTCGTGGTGACGGGCATCGATGAGTACGAGTGAGCACCGGTCCGGGCACGTCTCAAGCGGACCGGACCACACCATGGAATCAGGGCGCTCGCCCAGCACCTTCCGTCTCCCTCGGGCCCACGCCCTGTTGCCCACCCGACACCGGTTCCTCGAACCCTTCTCAAAGGTCAGTACCATGCGCGTCACCACCGCGGCCAAGTTCGCCGCCCTGACCACTGCCCTCGTCCTCGCCGCCAGCGGCACCGCCGCCGCTCTCACCGACGAGGGTCCCGCCAGGACCAGCGCCACCGCCCCGCACACCGCCGACGTGCACATCGACGAGAGCGCTCCGGTGATCACCCGCGACAGCGTCCTGATCCACGCGCCACTCCACACCGTCTGGAAGGTGCAGACCGACGTCGCCAACTGGCCGTCGTGGCAGCCGAAGGTGGACGTCGTGGTCAAGGAGACTCCCGGCCGCCTGCGTCCCGGCTCGGTGTTCCGCTGGAGCACCGAGGGCCTGGACATCACCTCCACCGTCAAGCAGGTCGACTACGGCAAGCGCCTGGCCTGGGGCGGTCCGGCCCAGGGCATCACCGCCGTCCACGTGTGGACCTTCACCCCGACCAGTGACGGCGTCCTCGTCCACACCGAGGAGTCCTGGGCGGGCGCCCCCGTCCTCGCCAACCAGGCAGCGCTGCAGTCCGCGCTCGACGACTCCCTGCACAACTGGGTCAACAACCTCAAGCACGAAGCGGAGACCCGGGCGGCCCAGTAGCCGCGAACCGAACCAGGGACGCAGCGTACTTCCCCCCACCCCTTCGAGCAGTCCGCAGGGGCCATTCGGGTGAACAGCGGGCTCCTCCTGGTACGGGCGGGTGGCACCTCGGTACAGATCCCTGGGGGCGCTGTGTCACGCGCCCCGTTCCGATCGCCGGTGCGGTGCACATGTGCCGAGCCGGCGCGAAGGGAGCGAAACCCATGCGTAAACGACCGGTGGCCGCCGCGGTCGCGGCGGTGGCGCTGTGCGGTGCGGCCGCACCCCAGGCATTCGCCCGACAAGCCGCTGGCCAGGACGAAACGTTCCTGATACAGGTGCACCAGGGCAACCTCGCCGAGATCGCAGCCGGCCAAGACGCCCAGAGGCACGCCACGACCGAGTGCGTGAAGCAGGTCGGCGCCGTACTGGTACGCGACCACACCAAGCTGGACACGGACGTGAAGTCGCTGGCCGGCAAGCTGAAGGTGCAGCTGCCCACCTCCCCGTCCGCGGAACAGAAGAGGCAGCTGGCCGCCGTGCAGGCGAAAGCCGGAACATCGGCTTACGACACGGCATGGCTCAGAGCTCAGGAAGCCGGACACAGCCAGACGCTCGCGCTGATCGACCAAGAGATCAAGACGGGGAAGAACACCCAGGTCGTGGCCGCTGCGCGCAGTGCCCGTCCGGTGGTGGCGATGCACCTGGACATGGTCCGCGGGGGCACCTGCCACATGACCAAGCACGCGGGTATGGCCGGGGCCGGCACCTGAGGCGCCCCGGCCACGGCTGAGGACGGCGCCACGGCGGCGAGCACCGCGGGCCTGGCCGGTGGCGGCCTGCTCGCCGTCGGTGGGGCCGCCTGGCTCCCGCGCACGCGGCTCCGCTCGGCCACGAAGCCGTGGACACCGCGGAACGCCACCGGCCGGCCGCCGTTCGCATCGCACGGGGGAGCTGAGCGCGGCGGCCGCCGGCCGGCTCGTCTGCGGTTACGTCGGCCTGAATCAGAGCCAGTTCCACGCCATAAGCTGTCGGACATGACCCGTTCCTTGGACGACACCACTGCACGAGCACCTCGACGTGCCAAGGACGTCGCAGCGATGACCGACACCGGCGGCAACCTCCTCCTCAACCTCCTCGGATGACCCGGTTCGACCTCGGCCCGCAGCTGTGAACCCACCGCCCCCGCGCCGGCCCGCCGCCCGCCCCACCCAGATGAAAAGAGCAAATCTCTCCGTGTTCCACGAGACCCCCATCTACAACCGCCTCGTCGCCGAACGGGGCGACATCCCCGCCCAGGTGCGCGGAGAAGCCGACCGCATACACCGCCACCTGGCGCAGGTGATGCCCCTGCACGCACCGCAGAACCCCCCAGGCCCGGGATTTCGCCACATCGTCCGGCAAGCTCCGGGACACGGAAGGCCGTACACCGCGTCGTGACGCCAGGGCGCCGACACCGACAAAGCTCAGCCGTCACCGGCGCGCTCTGACCAAGGCAACATCGAAACGGCTGGCCGGCACCAGGCACCGCGTGCGCGATGGTGTCGGCCGGACCGCGCCACCACCGTGAGGGTGCGCTCACGGTCGCGGTGACCGAGGGCTATGACGGGTCCACCTCCGAGCCGTCGTGTGACAGCACCGGCGCCCAACGCCTCGACAGAGGACAGAAGCTGACCTGGGTCCCCCCTAACGTCACGGCTGGCAATCAGCATTGGTGGAAGGGCCGTGATGTCTGAGCAGACCAACTCCGCGCCGGCGGGCTACACCACCGTTGCCCCCTGGGTCGTCACCGACGACACGGGGGCTTTCCTCGACTTCGTCTCCTGGGCGTTCGGGGGTGAGGAGCTGGCGCGAGTGCACACCGAGGATGGTTCGATCGGTCACGGCGAGATTCGAGTCGGCGACACCGTCGTGCTGGCCTTCGACCGGCACACGAACTGGCCCGCCGTGCCAAGCCTGCTGCGCGTGTTCGTCACCGATGCCGACCAAGCCTTTTCACGAGCCGTCGAAGCCGGCAGCCATGTCGTCACGCCTTTGGCCCACGACGCCTTCGGACAGCGCGGCGGCCGTATCAAGGACCCGTTCGGCAACATCTGGTGGGTGATCAGCCGCGTCGAGGACGTCTCTGATGAGGAGATGTGGAAGCGGCTGCAGGACCCCGTGTACGCCGAAGTCATGCGTGTGGCTCAGGAGACACTCGACACCGAGCTCAGCGGTCGGGACCACGGACGCAGCAGTCCTCCTGTCAGGACAACCAACTGATCAGTGCCCAACTCGGCTGCACATCGAGGTGGCTCGCGGCGCGGTGGGCGCGCCCCCCCCGCGGATCTTGGCCCGTGCCGACGTAACAGGCCCTTTCGGTGATCAGCCTGCGAGCGCGGCCACGTCGCCGGGTCCAAGAGGGCCCGCCCGCAGTCCACGGCGAGATGGACTTCCGACACCCGGGCGCACCCGGCAGGCCGATCGGCGCCGACGTCGCCGCGGTGTTTCCGGCCGCGGCGAACGGACGTGATCCCCATGACGGGCCTGCCGCCTCCGCCTGATCGGCGTCGAGATCTCGAACGCAAGAGAGCCGGTCACCCGACACCCTCGTCGGCGGCGAACCGCGCCCCCCGCCCCATGCCGGGACGGCCGACCGGCCGCGGACCCGGGAGCGAGTCGAGCAGTGGCAGCAGCGGGCTGTGCAGGACAGGATCAGTGTGAGACCGGCGTGGAAGGAGTGATGTCCGTGTCGGACCCACTGCGCGAGCCCTCCACTCACGGCCCGGCCGTCGAGGAGAGCCTGCTGGAACAGCTGATCGCGGAGGCGCAAACGGCCCTGCCGGTCGAACTGCCCGCCCTGGCCGATCGATGCGCCTCGGCCCTCGGTCTGGGTACGGCGCTGATCTACCTCGCCGATCTGCAACAACGGCTGCTCCTCCCACTCGACGAAGCGCTGGAGTCGCTCCCGGTGGACCGCTCGTCGGCCGGCTGGGCCTACCGCACGGTCTCCCCGCGGGTGGACGACGCCGATGACGGCTTGATCGTCTGGATGCCGCTGGTCGACGGTGCGGAGCGCCTGGGCGTGCTCGCGGTGCGTGCCACCTCGCTCGACGGACCGCTGATGCGCCGCATCCGGATGCTGGCCCATCTGTTCGCCATGCTGCTCACCTCCAAGCGTGCTTACAGCGACTGGCTCGCGGCCCGCACACGCACCGCATCCATGCGGTTGCCTACTGAGATGCTGCGAGCCTTCCTGCCGCCGCGCACCATCGGCAGCAGCAGGTGTGTCTCGACCGCGGTCCTGGAACCGGCGTACGACATCGCAGGTGACGCCTTCGACCACTCGGTGGTCAAGAACGTGCTGCACACCATGATCCTCGACGGCATGGGCCACGATCTGATCGCCGGCCTGACCACGTCGGTCGCCATGGCGGCGGCGCGCAACGCCCGCCGCAGCGGTGGCGCACTGGCCGACATCGTCTGCTCCGTCGACCAGGCGCTCGCCCAGTGGCTGCCCGACCACTTCTCCACCGGTGTGCTGTGCCGGCTCGACGCCGAGACCGGGGTGCTGCAATGGGTCAACTGCGGTCATCCCCCACCGCTGCTGATCCGTGACGAGCGGGTGCTCTCCGGGGCGCTCGACAGCCCCCCGCAGCCGCCGCTCGGCCTCGCCGGCCCACTCGCCCCGGCAGCCCGGCAGATCCACGAGACGAAACTGGAACCGGGTGACTGCGTTCTGCTCTACACCGACGGTGTCGTGGAGGCGAGGGACGCGGACGGTGCGGAGTTCGGCCTCGACCGGTTCACCGAATTCATCATCCACTCCAACGCCGCCGGCCAGCGCCCGGCCGAGGTACTACGGCTGCTCATCCACGCCATCCTCGACTACCAGCGCAACCAGCTGCGGGACGACGCGACCATCCTGCTCTTCGAATGGCGGCCGCGGTCACAGTGACGCGGTACCGTGGCGAGCCCCACCGTGTCCGGCACCATGGCACCCGTCCCGCGGTGCCGACGCCGCCTGGCCCGACGGGCGCCCACGACTGCCCCGAGGCCATCGGTGGCACGCACGCTCGACGCCGAGGACGCACCCGGTCCCGACCTGACCTCGATGCCCGCGGCGTTGCCCGAACCCGAGGTCCCGGCCCCGCGGGTGGTCGGTGTCGACGAGTACGCCACACCAAGAGGACGGGTCTACGGCGGCGCGGTGCTCGTCGACGTCGAGATCCGTCGGCGGTGGATCTGCTGCCCGACCGAGAGGCGTCCAGCCTGGCCGCATGGCTGGCGAAGTGACCCGGGATCGAGATCTTCTGCCGGGACCGCGCCGTTCTTCGCGGAAGGCGCCACAGCCGGGGCGCCACAGGCCACGCAGGTCGCCGACCGCCGGCATCTGTGGCACAACCTCGGCGAGGGCCGCTGAGCGAGCTGTCGCCCGCCACCGCCCGTGCCTTCGCGACCTTCGCCAACATGCTCACTGAGCACCAAGGCGAGCGACTCCCGCAGTGACTCGACGGCGTCCGCCAGGACGACCTTCCCAGCCTCCACACTCTCGCCGCCGGCATCGACCGAGACTGCGGCGCGGTCATCGCCGGCCTGACCCTGCCCTGGAAGTCCGGCGTCGTCGAAGGACGCGTCAACCGGATCAAGATGCTCAAGCGCCAGATGCTCGGACGCGCCGGCTTCGCACTGCTGCGCGAGCGAGTCTTCCTCGCCCCGTGACCGATGTCAGTGGCTCCTGGAACCATGCCTTCGTCCGAGAAGCCGTATCAGGAGCCATGCATGGGAACGTGGGGAACCGGCCCGTTCGACAGCGACCTCGCCGCAGACTTCGTCGATGAACTTGAGGGACTCACCCACCAGCAGGTCATCGACGTGCTGGAGCGGGCGTTCCAGCGAGTCACCGACTCCGGTGAGTGCGTCGATGGCGGAGACGGGGCCGAAGCCGTGGCCGCAGGCGCGCTCGTCGCCAGCGCCCTCCCGGACAGCCCCCTCGTGATCGACCCCGATGACGGCCCCAGGGAAGCACTGCCCGAACTGCCGGGCTCACTTCGCGTGTCGGCGGGACTCGCACTGAACCGGGTTCTCCAGGACGGATCAGAGATGGCAACCGGCTGGGTGGACAGCGCCGACGCCGATCAGTGGCGCCAGGAAGTGCGACAGATCCTCCAAGCACTCGAAGCACCCGCTGATCACTGATCGTGACCGCTTCGCGGAAGTCGTGGGTCTTCGCACCGCGAACCTTCCAGTGCAGGATGCGCGTGCCGCGGCGCGCGGTGACCTGACGGAAGCCGGCGCGGTGCTCCTGGCCGGCAGTGAACGCGATGCCGAAGCCGATGCAGACAGTCCAGTCCGGGCGCACACCGACCGCGTCGGGTGCGGTGCGGTCTGCGCGCGGTGGGCTACTCCGGCATGGTGATCACTGCTTTCGCCGGATCCCGATTGCGGGTGCACGCTTGAAGAGGCCTCGCCCACATGCGGAGCGGGACTCGGCCCTCGGTCGGAATCGCTCGTCCCTGCGCACTTCCGAGCCGGGCACAAAGGCGCCCGAGGCACAGGTGACAGCAGCGCTTGAGGGGCCCGGTCGCGATCGCGTTCCCATGGCGCCGCCCCTCATATCAACCGGAAGGTGTCATCACATGACCACCGAGACCCCAGCCACGTCCCCCGCCAGGCGGCCCCTGGACGGCCGGGTGGCCGTCATCACCGGCGCGTCCAGCGGCATCGGCGAGGCGTCCGCCGAGCACCTGGCGTCACTGGGTGCGAAGGTCGCCGTGCTGGCACGGCGCGCGGAGCGGCTGGACGACCTGGTCGCGCGCATCGGCAAGAACGGCGGCACCGCCGTGGCCATCGCCGTCGACGTGACCGACCCCGCCGCGGTGCAGGCCGCGGCCGACCGCGTCGAGGCGGAGCTGGGCGACACGGACCTGCTCTTCAACAACGCCGGCGTCATGCTGCCCGGCCCCGTCGAGGAGCTGCGCACCGACCAGTGGCAGCAGCAGATCGACCTGAACATCTCCGGGCTGATGAACGTCATCGGCGCGTTCACCCCGCAACTGGTGCGGGCCGCCGGCGAGCGCGGCGTGGCCGACCTGATCAACACCTCGTCGAGCGCCGCGCGGAACCTCTACCCGACCTTCGCCGTCTACGCCGGCACCAAGGCGTTCGTCTCGCACCTGTCGAAACACCTCCGCATCGAGTTGGGCCCGAAGAGCGTGCGGGTCTCCGCGATCGAGCCCGGCATCGTGGGCACGGAGCTCCAGGACCACGTCACGGACCCCGGCGCCAACGAGTGGCTGGAGGGGTCGAAGGAGACCATCGACTGGCTCGTCCCGGACGACATCGCGCGCACGGTCGGCTTCATCGCCTCCCTGCCGCTGCGGGTCAACCTCCCGCAGGTCTTCATCATGCCGACGGCCCAGCCCAGCTGACACCGGGGCCGGCGTAGGGGGTCGGGTGCCGCCGCGACCGACCGGTCACGATCGTCGCCCTGCTCGCCGCTCAGGAAGCCGCCCGTCCCACGATCGCCAACCGCGTCACCGACACATCACCCCGCTCAGACCCTGCCAGTGAGCACCGGCTGACCGTCTCCGATCACCGGGCCCGCCGACACGACGGTCGGCGAGCCCACCACCTGGCTTCGTCCATGAGCTCAAGCGGGCGGCGTGACCGGGGACCGCAAGCCGAGCCACTGCTCGGCATCCCAGGCTCGGAACCGCTCCACCTCGGTGAACCCCAGCTTCGCCGCGAGGCGCATCGAGCCGACGTTGGCGGTCTGGGTGGTGAGCACCACCGGCTCGCCGGGAAGGACGTCGTCGAACCAGTCGAGCGCCGCCGCGCACGCCTCAGTGGCATACCCGAATCCCCATGCCCGTGGCAGGAGCAGGTAGCCGAGATCGGCCTTGCCCACGGCAGCCGGGCGACGGTGCTCCGTCGCTCTCCTCAGCATGATCTGGCCGATCATCGCCCCATCGAGCTCGACGACGAAACTCCCGGGCCGCCGCCCGGGCACCTCGGGCATCTCGCGCTCAAGCTCGTCACGCGGCCGGGGGCCGCCAAGATAGGTGTGCACCTCCGGCGAGGCGTACAGTTCGATGAACGCCGCACGGTCCCGGGCCTCGGGCTCTCGGAGCACGAGCCGGTCGGTCTTGATCGGGACAGGCGGCCAGGCGACGGGTCCGAGTTCAGTCATGCCGGCCAACCAATCAGCCGGCTCGGCAACGATCAAGCCTCGCGGACCGATCAAGCCATACCGGGCCCCCGCCTGCTGCGCGCTCACCTCCCGGCCGGCGCCTGCGCCGACCCGGCCGCGTTGTGCAGGGCCCAGCCGAACACCAAGAGGGTCCGACGTGCCGACGGACTGAACGATGTCGTGGGGAGCATGTGCTCCGTACCCTACGACGCCACCGTGCACCGGCTCGGCCTCGTCGACAGTTCCGCTCCTACGCCTGGAAGCGACCTCAAGCACCCAGCTCTTCAAGCCGCTGGAGCTCGTCGCGGACCGACTCCCGCTCCTGGTCGGTGAGCCGGAGGGCGGTGGCTCGGGTGAGCGCGGACCTCACGGTGTCTTCGTCGCCGAGGCGCCCGGCGACATCCGCACGCAGTACCAGGAGCCGGAGCAACTGCACGGGCGTGGGCGGCTCCTTGTCGCGTAGCGCCCGGTCGATGATCTTCGCGGCGCCTGCGGGATCGTTCTTCGAGTCCGCGAACAAAGAGGCGTGGTGGAGGGCTCGGGCAATGGGTTCAGTCGGTGCGGGCCGGTGGCGTTGGTTCTGGCTCGTCAGCTGTCCGACCCGTAGGCAGTTGCCGCCCGGGTCGGTCACGAGGAACTGCCGTGTGCCGTACGACGTGTCCTTCAGCGACCCGATGCGCGGCAGACCCCGGGTCGGGATCCTGCCGTACGCCGCCTTGAGCCTGGCGCGGAAGGCCGAGTGCAGCCCATCGACATCGTCGGTACGGATGTAGCAGGTGCTGTACGACTCGGCCGGCTCGTACTGCCTCAACGCGAAGAAGTGGAGCTGGATGCCGCCCAGCTCCACGACCGCGTACGGGTTGGGGCTCTTCTGCTGGAAGGTCACCGTGAACCCGAGGGCGGTGTAGAAGTCGAGAACGGGCTGGATGGTCCTGCAGGGCAGGATCGGGATGGTTGTCTCCCTCATACTGGGAGTCTAGTCAAACTTGAACAGTGGGTGGGTCTCGCCGCGGAAATCACCGGCAGAGTCCCGGACCCCCTTGGTACGGTGCACCGATGTCAGAGATCAGGAAGTTCCAAGTCACCTTTGACTGCGCGGAACCTGAGCGCCTCGCTCGTTTCTGGTGCGAGGTGTTGGGGTACGTCATACCGCCGCCGCCCGCGGGGTTCACCACGTGGGACGACTACCAGCGTTCGCAGCCACCTGAGCAGCGGGGTTCATGGTGCGCTTGCGTCGACCCCTCAGGCGTGGGCCCGCGGCTGTACTTCCAGCGCGTCCCCGAAGGGAAGGTCGTCAAGAACCGGGTGCACCTTGATGTGCGGGTCGGCACCGGACTCGTCGGCGCGGAACGCCTCGCCGCACTTGAGGCCGAATGCGCACGACTGATTCCGCTCGGCGCGGTACACGTGCAGACGTTGTACGACGGCAATGACTCCTGCATCCCGATGCTGGACATCGAGGGCAACGAGTTCTGTATCGACTGAGTACATGGGGCGGGAATCACGGCGGGCCGGACCGCCGTGGTGGGGGCGACCGCAGGGGCGGCGTGCCGGCGTCCCGAATCAGCCGTTGCGGCCTGTCACCTCGTGGATCCAGCCCGCGTAGGCGGGCGCGCTGGTGTAGAGCCCCGGGCCCTCGCTGCAGCGCACGCCTGGGGCGCCGGGGCCAGAGGTGACGCCGATGAGTTCCCAACGGCCCTTCCGGTCCTCCTGAAGCTGGGGGCCGCCCGAATCGCCGTTGCATGCCATGGCCTTGGGCGTCTGGCTGATCGTGCACAGACGGGTGCTGTTCGCGTAGCCCGGTGCGCACTCGGAGACCGCGCCCCTGCGTGTGTCGAGTTCCTGGAGCCGGTCGGGAAAGACCCATTCGGTGGGATCGGGTGCGTCGTCGATGGTGCCGAAGCCCAGGATTCGGGTCGGGGTGCCGGGCCGCCCCGGCTTGTCCGCGATGCGGATGGGCTCCTCGGCGACCGGGCGGTTCAGGCGGATCAGAGCGACGTCGTTGCGGTTGGGGCCGGTGCCCTCGCCGTTCCTGTAGCCCGGGTGGGACACGGTCTTCGCGACGGACCGGACCGTGCCCCCGGACTCCTTCCACTCGCTGCCGATCCGGACGGTGCCATCCAGGGTGACGATCGTCGGGTCCACGCAGTGGGCGGCTGTGAGCACCCACTTCGAGTCGATCAACGATCCCCCGCAGACACCCTTGAACGTAGGGTCGTCCACACCTGTGACCGGGATGGACACCATGAACGGGTAACCCTGCGTGGAATCCTTCCCGTTGACGATGGCTTCGGCGCTGCCGGTCAGCATGGCGGCGCACGCCGCTCCGGCCAGGACCACCGCGGCGGTGCGCGCCGTGCGGCGCGAGGACTTCAAGCTGAACACTGGTTCTCCGATCGGACGGGCAGGTGCGATGCGCCCAGCCTCCGCGATCAAGAGGAACTGATCCATCCGGTCAGTGGGCCTGTCCGAGGTCCGGCCAGCGGGCCCACGCGGGGTAGGGAGGGCCCCCGGGCGGCACGTTCCGCATCCGTTCGGCGGCCGGCGCAAGTTCCCCGAAAGACCGTCACGCGAGTTCTTGGACCTGCGGCTTCAGGTCGGCGGAGACTCCCCACACCGGTGTGCATCCACCCGCACCCGTGCGCATCCACCCGCGCGACGGAAGCAGTCCGGTGAGGAGAGCGCCACCGTCACCGGTGGGCCGGGCTTCCGCGGCCCCGGAGAGGCCGGCGCCCCGCTCACCTGTCCGCTCACGGTCAGCGCCCCGAAGCGACTCCTTCGCACGCCACACGGGCCACGCCCACGGCCCCGGTGCCCGCCGCGCGGTCGGCCGTCGCGCTCCAGCAATCACGCCTCCCCGGCCGCCGCGTCGGCCGCTCGGTGCCCGGCGTCCCCGTCCCCGGCCTGGGCGAGGTGCCGGACGAGGGTGCGGGCGACCTGTCGAACGGCGGGCGCCGCCCAGCGCCGACGGTGCCGGGCCAGCCGTACGGGTACGTCGGCGAGGGGCGGGCCGTCGAGGACGATCCGGCGCAGCCGTCCGTCGCGCAGGTGCTCGGCGACGGTCGTCGCCGGCAGCAGGGTCAGGCCCAGGCCCGCCGCGGCGCAGGAGCGGGCCGCGTCCACGCTGCCGAACCGGGTGACTCGCGGGCCCGCGCCGGGCGCGGCGCGCAGCCGCCGTTCGAAGGCGTCGCTGTACGCGCAGCCCTCCTCCAGGAGGAAGAAGTGCTCGGCCGCCAGATCACCCCAGGCCGCCGGGCGGTCACGGCCGGCCAGCGGGTGGCCGGGGGAGGCGACGAGGGCGAGGGCCTCGCGGGCGACCGGCTCGGTGGCGATCTCGGGGGGCTCGGCGTCCTCGGCCATCAGCAGCGCCAGGTCCAGGTGGCCGGAGCGCAGCCCTTGTACGCACTCCTCGGTGCCGGCCGCGCGCAGGTCGACGTCCACGTCGGGGTGTTCGGTGCGCAGGGCGGCGATCACGGCCGGCAGCCGGGTGGCGCACAGCGATTCGGGCGTGCCGACCACCACCCGGCCCGCGACGGGCCCGTCCTCGCCGGCCGCGGAGCGCAGCCGGGCCACGGCGTCGAGCACCTCCTCGGCCTCCACGAGGAGCCGTCGGCCCGCGTCGGTGAGCGGGGCGCCGGTGGGCAGCCGGTCGAACAACGGCACGCCGAGGTCGCGTTCGAGGGTGCGGATGTGCACGGTGACCGTGGACTGCGCGAGGTGGAGTTCGGCCGCGGCGGCGGTGAAGCTGCCGGTGCGGGCGAGCGTGGTGAAGGTCGTCAGCAGTCGCGTGTCCACCCGCGCACCCTATGCGGAAACCCGATGGGATGCATCACGATCCATCGTTGGACGCGATGGTGGCAAGGGTGCCAGGGTTTCCCCATGACCGACACGACCGCCGCCACCGACACCGCGACCACCGCCCCGGCCCCCGAGATCCTGCGCTACTCCGCGTTCACACGTACCCCCGAGGGCGGCAACCCCGCCGGGGTCGTGCTCGACGCCTCCGGGCTGGACGCGGCGGCCATGCTCGCCGTCGCCGCCGAGGTGGGCTACTCGGAGACCGCCTTCGTCACCGCCGCCGATCCGGACGCCCGGCGCTTCACGGTGCGCTACTTCAGCCCGCTGGCGGAGGTGGCCTTCTGCGGGCACGCGACGGTGGCCCTGGCCGTCGCCCTCGCCGATCGGCTGGGCCCCGGTGACCTCACCCTGGACACCCCGGCGGGCGCCATCGCGGTGACGACCGCCACCGACGGCGCTGGGCCGGCGCGGGCGACGCTCACCAGCGTGCCGACCCGGTCCCGCCAGGCGCTCGCCGGCGAGCTGGAGGACACCCTCGCGGCCCTCGGCTGGAGCGCGTCGGACCTCGACCCCGCGCTGCCGCCGCACGTCGCCTTCGGCGGCAACGACCACCTGGTGCTGGCCGCGGCCTCCCGCGAGCGGCTGGCCGCGCTCGACTACGACTTCGACGCGCTCGCCGACGTCATGCGCCGGTACGGCTGGACCACCGTCGACCTGGTGTGGCGCGAGTCGCCGCGCCGCTTCCACGCCCGCAACCCGTTCCCCGTCGGCGGTGTCGTGGAGGACCCGGCGACGGGCGCGGCGGCGGCCGCCTTCGGCGGCTACCTCCGCGCCCTGGGGCTGGTCACCGAGCCTGCGGACATCGCGGTGCGGCAGGGCGAGGACATGGGCCGCCCGAGCGACCTCGTCGTCGGCGTGACGCCCGAGGACGCCCGGGTCCGGGTCACCGGCACGGCCGTGCTCCTTCCCCACTGACGGCCCGCCGACGGCGCGGATCCCAACGGCGCGGCTTCCTCCCGGCCCACCCGCTCAACCGAGCCCCCTGCCCCCACGGCGCTCCCGGCGCCTCGGCCTGTTCGCCGGCATCGACGCTCAAGCCCCAGCGGGTGCCTGGACCACTGCTGCGGCGGGGTGATGAAATTCCCCGCCGCGTCGCCCCGGCGTCCCGTCACGGCGGAAGTGCCGGCCCCGGCCCGTGCCCCACAGGCTGTGCGGCGCCGGTCCCCGGACAGTCACGGCTCCCCTCGATCACCGGATGACCCCTCGCAACGTCCAGCTCCCGCCGAGTGACAGCAGTAGTGCGCCCTCATGGAGCCGCCCCTACCGCCCGGCTGGTTGCGGGGGCCTGCCGCGCACGACTCGCTGTGCCGTTGCGTCGAGGAGAAGGATCCCGGCTCCCCGGAGTCCGGCACGTGAGCGAGCCGGTGGGGCGGGAGCCGTTCGCCCCACCCCACCGGCTACTAGGGACTCACGGCCCCCGGGGGATCGCCGCGTCACTCCCAGGAGTTCTGGTTCGTGGACACCAACTGGCCTGGAATCACCTGCCCCTTGGTCCGGAACTCGGTGTAGGCCCAGTACTCGACGTCAGGCTTCAGCGGAGCGCCCGGCCGCAGTTTGTACGGCGGTGTCGTGCCGCGCTCCACTGTCGTCGGCAGTTCCAGCGTCGCCGGCTCGTAGTGGCCGTCACGGCTGAGGACGACGTGGCCGAGCCGGTAGTCGACGACCGGGCTACCGGAGTCCTGGGCGAAGACATACGCCGTGTACGTGCCCGCTTCCGGCATGAAGACCCAGGCCCGCTCGGAGCTGCTCCAGCTGGCGGCGCTCCGGTAGACCAGCTTGTCGCCCTTGTACAGCCAGAGGTCGAGGTTGGTGTCCGGGTCGTCGGTCGAGGTGTCCACGACGATTCCGGCGCTGCCCGCCGGCACCTTGAAGGAGTGCGCCTGCACCCCGAGGCCCTTCCGGTCGAAGACCCCGCCGCTGACTCCCGTCCGCATCGAGTACGACCGCCGCTGCATGGGGGCGTAGCCGGTCGACCGGCCGGAGACCGGGCCGGTGAAGCCCGGCTCGAACATGCCGTAGGTGCCGTCGGCGAGCCGGCCGAACTCCTCCAGGCTGTCGTCGTACGACCGGGGCGAGATGCCCCACGGCCGCGCGGCGACCGGAATCCGCACCTGGTGGGCGGCGCCGCGCCAGGTGATCGCGCCGGTGACGTAGCGGTCCCACGGTGCGCTGCCGCGCCGCAGGGTGATGGTGACCGAGGCGGTCTCGCCCGGTGCCACCGTCACCGTTGCCGGTGCGACGCTCACCCGCATGCCCTCCAGCCCGCTCGTCGAGGCGTGGTACGTCTCCCGCTTGCTGCCGACGTTGGTCAGCTTGCGGGTCAACACCACCGGCTTGGTGCCGTCGTACTCGCGCAGCCCGATCGACGGCAGGTTCAGCTCGCGGCCGTCGGGGTGAGCCGCTTCGCTGAAGGCGGTCAGGCTCTTGACGTCCGGCTCGATGACCAGCCCGGGATCGGCGGCCCGCGCCAGCGACGGCAGCCCGCTGCCCTGCGCCAGCGGGCCGGCGTCGCCCACGGTGCCGGCTGTGGTGTGCAACGCCGAGGCGACCGCGCCGGGCGACCAGTCGGGGTGCTCGGCCCGCAGGATCGCGGCCTCGCCGGCCACGTGCGGGGCCGCCATCGAGGTCCCCGAGTACGCGTCGTACTGCCGGCCGAAGTTCCCCGGCGGGGAGACGGCCGCGATGATGTCGCTGCCGGGGGCGACCAGGTCGGGCTTCATGAGCCCGGGATGCGTCTTGTCCGGCCCTGTCGCAGAGTAGTCCGCGATGGTCGGCACCCCTGGGGCACCGGAGCCGTGGCTGCTCGAAGTGAGCTGTGCGGTGCCGTCGGCCGGGTGCCTCATCAGGTAGTTGAAGATCTTGCCGGCCTGGTCCCTGGTGTTCAGATAGAGCACCGGGAAGTCGTAGATGCTGTTGACCCGGAAGTTGCCGTTGGGGTCGAAGAGGACCATTGCCGCCGCGCCCTTGGCTTTGAGCTCCTCCACCGCGCCGTAGGGGTTGTCCAGGGCGCAGGCGACCACCTTGCCCTTCACCTTCGCCGGGTCCACACTGCCGGGCTCGCAGTACGCCGACCCCTCCTCCAGCGTGCCGGCCTGCTCGCCGAAGACCAGCGGCAGGGACCGGCCACCGGGGAGCACGTCCAGCGAGGCGCCGGTGATCGAGGTGCCGTCGCCGAGCCGCACGGTTCCCTCGTTCACGTGGGTCACCGCCGCGCCGACCGTGGTGACCCACGGCTGGGTGTTGCTGACCGCGCCGCTGAAGCCGCTGTTGCCGGCCGCGGCCGTGACGAAGACTCCGGCCAGCGTGGCGTTGAGGAAGGCCTTGCCGATCGGCGTGTTGGGCTCGCTGTCTCCCAACTGCGTCCCGATCGAGTAGTTGAGCACCTGTACGCCGTCGGCGACCGCCGCGTCGATGCCCGCGATGATGTCGGCGTCGTATCCCGAGCCGCCCCAGAGGACCTTGTAGACGGCGATCTGCGCGTCCGGGGCCACACCGGAGATGGAACCGAAGTTCCGCCCCGAGATGGTGACGTTGTCGACGGGCAGGCCGGCCGCGGTGGACGCCGTGTGCGTACCGTGCCCGACCATGTCCCGGGGGGAGAGCACCTCACCCTCGGGCAGCGTGCCGCCCGACGCCGCGAGGAGCGTGTCGGCGAAGTACCGGGCGCCGACGATCTTGCCGTTGCAGTGCTGGGCAGCGAATGTGTAGCCGGTCTGGCAGGTGCCGTGCCAGCCCGCGGGGGCCGTCGGCATCCGCTTGGCGAACGACGGGCTTTCCGGCCAGATCCCGGTGTCCAGGACGCCGATCACGACCCCGGCGCCGGTGCCTTTGCCCGGCTTCCGCGCGGCGGACTTCTGCGCGCTGGTCGCCGGCGAGCCGGTTGCCCGGGCGCCGGTGTCCGATGCCCCAGTCCCGGCTGTTCCGGCTGTGCCCGTTGCCGTGGCGGTCGTCGGCTGCGGCGTGGTGTCACCAAGGGACGCCTCGCTGGTACCGACCACCTGGGACCTGGTGACCGAACGGACCCGCTTGTCCGCCTTCAGTTCCTCGACCTGAGCGGCAGTCAGCGTGGCGGAGAATCCGTTGAAGGCCGTGGTGTAGACCTCATTGACCGTGACGCCGGCCGCCTCGGCCACGGCCGTCCGCTGGGTACCCAGGTGCTTCCGGTACGCCTTCGCCGCCCCCGACTGCGGTTCCAGCTGCTCACCCGGTGCCGGGCGGGTCCGGGCCAGCCCCGAGAGCCGGCCCGCGTACGTCGCCACCGGTTCCTCGGCGAGTTCCACGATGTACGGAGTACGAGCGGAGGGCACTTGCTCGCGTGTCGCATCGGACTTACCGGTCTGGTGCTGTCTGAACCGGCCGGCGCCCCCGGTCAGGTCGACCCGATCTCCTCCGGGCCGCAATCCAGAGCTGACACCGCTGCCCCCCGAGCTGTCCGGCTCGGCGCGTGCCGCCGTTGCCGTACCCCCGGTGGCGACCGTGCCGCCGCCGGCCAGGACGAGGGCCAGCAGGGGTATGGCCAGCCTCCGTCGCCGGGTTCGTGTGCTCGTAGCCAAGAGACTCCTTCCAGCAGCTCCCTGATGGGAGCGATCCCATGAACGTCGACGCTCCCTCCCGGGACGTGAGGGGGAGCGTCACTACCTGACTGGACGTCAGTTGTCGAGGTGTTACGGGTTGTCCCGGATGCTCACGTGGCCACAGCAGCCGTACTCCTGCGGGAAGAGGGGGACCCCGTGATCAAGGGCGCTCCGGCTCACGCGATCGCACGGACCAGACGCACGCCGCAGGGACAGCGACGCCCTTGACGTCCGCCGGCAGGCGCCGCACCCTCGTAGAACCTTCGCGCGCTCTACCTGGCGGGCGAGCCGGCCGCGACCGAGGGGCCGCCTGAGAAGTCCAGACTCCAGCGCTGGAGATGACCCGGGTCCAGGTCGTAGAAGCCCGGGGTGCCGTCGGTCACGCGCAGCTTCCAGGTGCCGACCGTGGTGACCGCCGAGACGTCGACCGTGTAGGTCTCGTGCAGCTCGGGCGTGAGCACCCAGGGTCCCCAGGATTTGACGTGGATCACGGTGCCGTCGGGGGCGATCAGATCGATCACCATGGCGTTGCTGAACCCGTGGTCGAGGTCGACCCTGACCTTGAGGTCACTCGGTGCGTTGCCCGGCTTCCCCCGGACGATCAACGGCGACTCGACGGTGCCCCACTTGGGGATCACGTATGTGGTGGGGTTGACGAAGAAGTGTCCGCCGGATTCCAGGGCGGTCCAAGTGAACGAGAGGTTCCGGGTGTCCCCGGCCGCGTCCGCGATGACGATGGCCGACCTGTAGTCGCCGGCCTTGTCGGGCGTACCGGTGATGAGACCGGTGGCGTGGTCGATCGACAACCCCCGGGGCAGCGACTTGGCGGAGTAGGTCAGCGCGCCGGGACGGCTGCTGGTCGCTGTGATCTGGCGGCTGACGGGCTGGCCGACCGCCACCGGCTCGGTCGGCGGCGGCTCGACGGCGATGTGATGGACGAAGCCGGTCCCCACGTTGACGGCCGCCCAGGCGTTGGCGACGGCCTCGTAGGCGTCGCTGCCCGAACCGTAGAGGTCGGCGGCGGCCTGGAGCGTCGCGGTGCGGGCACCGGCGTAGTCGGTGGTGCTGGTCATGTAGACGGTGAGCGCGCGGTACACCACGTCGGCGGCGTCGGCCAGCCCGATGCCCGCCACCGGCAGCCCGTCATAGGTGGGGCTGTCGTAGGCCACGCCGTTGATGGTCTTCTTCCCGCTGCCCTCGGCCAGCAGGTAGAAGAAGTGGTCTCCCACCCCGGCCGCCATATGTGGTTCGTCCGACTTCGCCTGCGGCGTCCAGTAGTCCAGGGGCGCGTAGCCGACGGCGCTGATGCCGGCCTTGGAGGGGAGGTCCATGTACCGGATGGGCTTGCCGTCACCGTGCAGATCGTCCAGCTCGGCCATCGTGTAGTCCGGCACGTCGTTCGGGTTGTCGGCGTAGAACTCCACGGCGGCGGCCATCATGTCGCTGATCGCCTCGTTGAGCGCCGGTGATTCGCCGTAGTCGCCCAGTCCGGCCGTGGAGGAGGTGACTCCGTGCGTCATCTCGTGTGCGGCTATGTCCAGGGACGTCACGGGGTGGTGCCCGTCCGCGCCGTCGCCGTAGCTCATGCAGAAGCAGCCGTCCTGCCAGTTGGCGTTGGCGAGGGGGACTCCTGGCTGCTGCTCGTAGTGGACTCGGGAGGAGCTGCCGCGGCCGTCGTCGGCTATGCCGTTGCGGCCGAAGCGGTCGAGGTAGAAGTCCCACGTCGTCCGTGCGCCGTACGCTGCGTCCACCGCCGCGGTCTGGGGGTTCGCCGCCGTTCCGTCGCCCCACACGTCGACATCGCTGGTGAACAGGACACCGTTGGACGTGGCACGTGAGTCGAGCGTCCGGTGGCCACCGCGCTGGGGGTCGATCAGGGCGTACGTGCCGTCGTCCTGGCGGGTGGAGCCGATCGTGACCTGCCCGCTGTAGAGGCTGTTGCCCTGGGCGGACTCCACGTGTTCGGCGTTCCCCAGGACGTCCTCGCTCACGGCGTCCGTCACGACGTGGCGCTCGCTGGGGGAGCCGTCCTGCTGCACGCCGGTGACGACCGTCTCCCAAGCCAGTTTCGGTTCGTCACCCATCATCCAGACGACCTTGCGCGGGGCCGTGTGCGTGGCCGCCTTGCGGGTGCCCCTCGCCACAGCCTTGCCCAGGGCCGCCTTCTTCGCCGTCGCGGCCGGGACCTTGGCCGTGGTCGTCGGCAGGGTCAGCTTCATCTTGGAGGCATAGGTGACGGAGCGGGCTCCTTGCCGCTGGTGGACGACCAGATCGCCACCGATGACGGGCAGTCCGGCGTAGGTGCGCTCGTAGCGGGTGTGGACCGTGCCGTCGGCGTCCTGGATCACGTCCTTCGGGATCAGTTTCTCCTGACGGCCGAGACCCAGTGAACGGGCGGTGCCCGGCGCCGCCTTGACCGCCTGGTCGAGGAGCCGCCGACGCTGCCCGGACGACAGGTGCACGGTCCCGGACCCCGGCCTGGCCGCCGTCTTGACCTGTCGGAGCGCTCCCATGGTGCCGGCGCCATCGGGGGCGTCGGACATGGAGGCGGCGCCGGCCGAGCCGGGCAGCGCGGAGAAGGCGAGTGCCGCGGCCGTGATCACCACGGTCGCGGCCAGGTGCCGTCGGGACCTGCGCGCACCCTGCGGGGACGCGGCCCTGTTGCGGGAGTGATTCAACCCAAGAGTCCTTCCGTTCGGCCGTCTGTCGGTGCGGACGGCCGCTGTTACGGGGAGGCCGGAGGCCACGGCCTCGGTGACGGGACGTCAGACATGTGACACACCAGCGGGCCACATTCACACCTGCAACATCCCAGGGGACGTGCATCGAGCGTCATCTCACGGCCAACGCCGCCTCACCGCAGTGAAGATGCCAATGCATGCGGAAGCGGCGCTAGGGTGTCGAGGTGGCTGGTTTGCGCCAGACGGCACCGATCGGCCAGCAACTGCCGGAGTCGAAACAGAAGATGACGTCGTCGGTAACCGAGAGCCTGTACACGGCTCGGATCGAGCCGCCGCGCCATCGTGGCGTCGAGGTCACGGCAGTCCTCCTCCCGCCCTTGTCGGCGGGCAGGAAGCAGTGCGGCGCACGGGCCGAGCCCTCGGCAGGGCGGGCGTGGCACTTACGCGTCGGCGCGCTGGAGCGTACGGGCCGAGCCCTCGGCAGGGCGGGCGTGGCACTTACGCGTCGGCGCGCCAGTAGCGCCGAACGGCGGCGGAGCGGCTTGTCCAGTCCGCGCTCCTGGTCCTGGGCCGAGGTCCGTGGTGCTCCGCCGACCGCCGCCCAGGGCCGGCATGGCGGTAACAGCGGCGAGAACGGAACAAGACACCGCCGGTATCCGTTCAGCACGGCGGTCGGGCCGCGGGACTGGCGCCCGTGCGCACAGATGCGACAAGGACGGCGGCCCTACGGTCGACTGCCGGACTACGGAGGGGAAATGGAACTTGACGTCGTCGGACTCGGCGATGAAGCACAACGTGTCTACACGGCGCTGATCGGTCTGCCCCACAGCACCGCCTCCGAGGTGGCAAGCGCATCCGGGACGAGTACGAGCGCGGCGGGACGGCTGCTGTCCATCCTGGTGAAAGCGGGTCTCGCGACCAGATCGGCCGGCCGCCCCCCACGCTTCGCCGCCACCGCCCCCGACATCGCGGTCACCGAACTGATCAAGGAACGCGAACGGCAGCTCGACACGGCTCGCGCGGTGGTGCGCCAGCTGGCCGACAGACACCGCGAGGCGCAACGGATCGCCGACCCGGACGTCGCGGTGGAAGTGCTCCGTGGCCGTGACGACATCAGCGCCGCCGTCCGCAGGCTCACCGCCGGCGCCCGCCGTCAGATCCGCACCTTCGACCGGCCGCCCTACGTGGACCGCCCCGGCAGCAATCTGGACGACCAGCGCCGCAGACAGCGTTCGGGCGTCACCCACCGCGTACTCTACGACCGGGGCGCGGTCGCCTGGCCGGGCCGCCTCCGGGACGACATCCTGCCGAGCATACGCACCGGCGAACAGGCCCGCGTACGACCGCAATTGCCGATCAAACTCGTGATCGCCGACGACGCGCAGGCGGTCATCCCCTTCAGCCTCGCCCCGGGCGGACACCTCGTCGCGTACCTGATCAACCGCTCACCGATGCTGACCGCGTTGGAAGCACTCTTCGAAGCGGAGTGGGACCGCGGATCGCCCCTCCAGGCCCCCGCACCGCCCACGGCCCCACCCGCCACCTCCGGCCATCCCGACCACCTCGCCCTCGTCAAGCTGCTCGCCACCGGCTGCTCGGACGCGGCGATCGCCCGCGCCCAGGGCTGGAGCCAGCGCACCACCCAGCGCCGCATCCGCCATCTGATGACCGAACTGGGCGCCAGCACCCGCTTCCAGGCCGCGGTCCAGGCCGCTCGCCGGGGGTGGCTGGAGGAGCCTTCGGAGTTCACCCAGCCCACGAACGCGGGAGAGGGGGAGAGATGATCGTCGAGCGCGAGCGAGCTTCTTGTCGTAGTGGGCCCGGGGCGAGACCCGCGTAGGCAGCGAGGTGGCCGGCGGTCGGAGGGGTGCTGCCGTCGCCGGCCTCGATCAGCTTGCGGGCTCCGGTCCTGACGCCGGCTCCCGGCATCGACGTCAGGACCTTCGAAAGAGGGTGAGCCTCCAGCAGTTCCTCGATCCGCCGGGCCGGCAATTTGCGCTGGTCCAGGGCCGCCGTCAGTGAGCCGGCCAGGCTCGGTCCACGGCGCTCGGACTTGTGCGTTCGCTCCCTTTTCAGCCCTCATGTGAGCGGTGTCGAGAACGACGCGGGTGACGTCGACGAGGCCGGCGTCGTCCAGCCGGTGCGGTACGGCCTCGTGCCGCCGGTCCCGGACACCGGCCTTGGACCAGTTCGGGAACCGGCGGTGAGCGGTCGACTTCGAGACCCTGAAGCAGGGCGGCAGGGCCCGCCAGGCGCAGCCGCTGACCAGCACGTGGATGATGGCCGCGAACAGCGTCTCATCGGGCGTGTCCCGCGTCCCGCCGCCCTGCGGCCGCACCTTCGACGGTGGGATCAGCGGCTTCGCGATCTCGCGCAACCGGTAGGAGCACGGTGCTAGGTGCGGGTCCAGCGCTGGTTGCTGCCGTTGGAGCAGGAGTAGAGCTGGATCAGGGTGCCGTTGGCGGTGCCGGCTCCGACGGCGTCGAGGCAGAGGCCGGACTGGACGCCGACGATGGATCCGTCGGAGTTGAGGCGCCATTTCTGGTTGTCGCCGCCCCAGCAGCTGTAGATCTGGACCTTGGAGCCGTTGCCTGTGCCGGCGGCGTCCAGGCACTTGTTGCCGTAGACCCTCAACTCGCCGGCATCGGTGTACGTCCACTGCTGGTTGGTGGCGCTGTTGCAGTCCCACAGCTGGAGCTGGGTGCCGTCGGTGGTGCTGGCGTTGGGCACGTCCAGGCAGCGGCCAGAGCCGACGCCCTTGATCTGTCCGCCGCCCGTGGGGGGCGGCGTGGTGGTGCCGCCGTTGAGTGCGTTGAGGACGGCGGTGTAAGCGGGCTTCTTGCTGCCGTCGCCGTTGAACAGCAGCGGCGTGTCCCCCGATCGCCAGGAGTCGGTGTCGCGCACGCCCCAGACGGTGATGCCGAGGCAGCGCGAGACTGCCAGGCAGTCATTGGTCACGTTGGCGTAGGTCGTCGACGAGGCGCCCTGGATGTCGAGTTCGGTGATGGCCACGTCGACACCAAGGGCGGCGAAGTTCTGCAGGGTGGTGCGGAAGTTGCTGTTGTAGGGGCTGCCGCTGTTGAAGTGCGACTGGAAGCCGACACAGTCGATCGGAACACCGCGCTGCTTGAAGTCGCGGACCATGTTGTACACGCCCTGGGTCTTCGCCCAGGTCCAGTTCTCGATGTTGTAGTCGTTGTAGCAGAGCTTGGCCGCCGGGTCGGCGGCGCGCGCGGTGCGGAAGGCGACCTCGATCCAGTCGTTGCCCGTGCGCTGCAGGTTGGAGTCGCGCCGGCCGCCCGAACCGTCGTCGGCGAAGGCCTCGTTCACGACGTCCCACTGGGCGATCTTGCCCTTGTAGTGGCCCATCACGCCGTTGATGTGGTCGATCATCGCCTGGCGCAGCGTGCTGCCGCTGAGGCTCTGCATCCAGCCGGGCTGCTGGGAGTGCCAGGCCAGGGTGTGACCGCGCACCTGCTTGCCGTTCTGCACCGCCCAGTTGTAGACGCGGTCACCGGCGGTGAAGTTGAACTGGCCCCGCTGCGGTTCGGTGGCGTCGATCTTCATCTCGTTCTCGGCCGTCACCATGTTGAACTCACGGCCCGCGATCGTCGTGTACGTCGAGTCGCCCAGCTTGCCCGAGGCGATCGCGGTGCCGAAGTAGCGGCCGCTCTGCGCCGCCGCGGCGCCGAGCGTGCTCTCGGCGGCGTGTGCGGTCGGCGGCGTGACCAGTGCGGTGACCGCACCGAGGACGCCGACGACCAGCGCCGGCAACAGGCCGCGGATCTTCCGGCGGACGACGGGTCTGGGAAGGGCGTAAGAGCCCATGACTGTGCCTCCGAGGTAGTGATCACGGATGGACTGAAGGGCAGGGCATCGCATCGTCCGCTCCCATCGGCGGACGGACGGGGCAGGCCGGAGCCGGGGCAGCACGGAATCACCGGACACCGCGGTCACGGGATCGGCACGATCCCGACCGGGACGGGCCGCACCCGGTTCGGCCGTCGGGTGACGTCGGGTCGGCGGCGGCGTCTCGACACGGGCACGGGGTACTCCATCGCGGCTCAGCCGGGGGACCGTCACACTGCGTCGCGAATCTCTCCAACTGTGCGAAGAGCCACGATGCGCTGGTGCGAACCTCACCGGATACGAAACAAGGTGGCGCAGGTGCTGTGGAGCGCGGATCTGTCGTGCGGCTGGTCCTGGATCTGCCGTGCGGCACGGATTGCCCAGGCCGACACGGCTCGGAATCTCGAACCAAGGACGGTCTCTCAGACAGGGATATTGAGGTGGCGACCATGGATCGTCAATACTCCCCGCAGGAGAAATTTCCGATCGGTAAACGAAAGTTTCGGAACGGCGGTAAGCCGGACGTCGAACCATCCGTACCGCCGTCGGCGGATAGTTGAGTGCTCACCTTCTCTTCTCCCCGCGAACCCTTGGACTCGCGAGCCGGGTCGCAGTGCCGTCCGTTGGCGCGACGGCCTTCACGATCACGAGAAGAGAGGGGTTGGGTACGAAGGATTTCGGTCTTGGTGGCGATACATGCGAGAGGTGTTGACGCCGTTCACCGATTCCCTATCATTCGGGTTGCTCGACACTTCGACTCTTGTTCGATATCGCGAACATGTCGAGTCGCTCCATCACACACCGGGGCAATTCCGGTAGCGCCGCCCGAAGCCAGAGTCGCAAGGAGCCGTAACGCGTGCGAATGTCATGGCCCCGCCAATTGCCGCATACCGCCGTCTTCGGCCGTGTCGACCGGGTGCTCGTCGGTTCGGTACGTGCTCGCAGACGGCTGCACACCGCACCACCCGACAGTCCGGCCGGCCTCTGACGAGGCCGACCGGAACCGCCTACTCAAGGTTGAGGAAGTAATCCATGCCCAGAGGAAGTTTCAGCCGCAGGCATCCGTCTGCGGTGCTCGCCGCCGTGGTCGCGGCCCTGGCCGCGCTGGCGGCGATGCTCGTCGCCTCCCCGGCTCAGGCGGCTTCCAGCGGCGCCTTGCGCGGCGTCGGTTCCGGCAGGTGTCTAGACGTGCCGGGCGCCAGCCAGACCGACGGCACGTACCTGCAGATTTACGACTGCTGGAGCGGGACCAACCAGCAGTGGACGTCGACGGACAGCAACCAGCTCACCGTCTACGGCAACAAGTGCCTGGACGTTCCCGGCCACGCCACCGCGGCCGGTACCCGGGTGCAGATCTGGACCTGTTCCGGCGGGGCGAACCAGCAGTGGCGGGTGAACTCCGACGGCACGGTCGTCGGCGTGGAGTCCGGGCTGTGCCTGGAGGCCGCGGGCGCCGGCACGGCCAACGGCACAGCGGTGCAGATCTGGACGTGCAACGGCGGCAGCAACCAGAAGTGGACCGGCCTGTCCGGGACCTCGACCCCGCCGGACGGCACGTGTTCCCTTCCGTCGACGTACCGATGGACGTCGACCGGTGTGCTGGCGCAGCCGGCGAACGGGTGGACCGCGGTGAAGGACTTCACCACGGTGACGTACAACGGCAAGCACCTGGTCTACGCGTCGAACGTCTCGGGGTCGTCGTACGGCTCGATGATGTTCGGCCCCTTCACGAACTGGTCGGACATGGCGTCGACCGGCCAGACCGGCATGAGCCAGGCCGCGGTGGCGCCCACGCTGTTCTACTTCGCGCCCAAGAACATCTGGGTGCTGGCGTACCAGTGGGGTGCCTGGCCCTTCATCTACCGCACGTCGAGCGACCCCACCAACCCCAACGGCTGGTCCGCTCCGCAGCCGCTGTTCACCGGGAGCATCTCCGGCTCCGACACCGGCCCGATCGACCAGACCCTGATCGCCGACGGCCAGAACATGTACCTGTTCTTCGCCGGTGACAACGGCAAGATCTACCGGGCGAGCATGCCGATCGGGAACTTCCCGGGCAACTTCGGCTCGTCGTACACGACCGTCATGAGCGACACGAAGGCCAACCTGTTCGAGGCCGTACAGGTCTACAAGGTCCAGGGCCAGAACCAGTACCTCATGATCGTCGAGGCCATGGGGGCGAACGGGCGCTACTTCCGCTCCTTCACCGCCTCCAGCCTGAGCGGCACGTGGACCCCGCAGGCCACGAGCGAGAGCAACCCCTTCGCGGGCAAGGCCAACAGCGGTGCCAGCTGGACCAACGACATCAGCCACGGTGACCTGGTCCGCAACAACCCCGACCAGACCATGACCATCGACCCCTGCAACCTGCAGTTCCTCTACCAGGGCAAGTCCCCCAACGCGAGCGGCGACTACAACCAGCTGCCGTGGCGGCCGGGCGTCCTCACCCTGCAGCGCTGAACCGGCCCGTACAACCCGTCGGCGGCCGGCCCCACCCTGATGGGGCCCGGCCGTCGCCTTCCGTCACAACCATCCGGGCGTCAACTCGGCGATCATCGGACCGCGCACCATGAAGCAGACGGGGGTTGCGGACCAACCAGCGGCGACGATGACGCAAGCCGGATCGGCGGGTCACGGCCGGTCGATTCGCATCCCGGGACGACGCCGGCGCCGACGCCGCCGACCGTGCCCTCGCCGGCCTGCGCGGTGCGCTCGGAGAAATCCGACCTTGGACGCGCAATCGCCGCCCTGGCCCGTGTCCAACAGGACTCACTGTGAAACCGGCAGCAGCTTGCCAACCAGCTGGTTCCCTCCTGCGGGAGTATTGCCCGGCCGCCCTGGCGGCCTTCGAACCTTGGCGCACCGGCTTGTGCCGGCCAGAGGCCCGGGAGCTCCTCAGAGCCACCCCGACGCCAACCTCCGCGGCGAACTTGACGCGCACACAGCTGACGGTCGTACCCCCAAGGGCCGGCCGCAAGCGGGGCATCAAGGAGAGGGCCGACCGACTCCAGGACGCTTTGCGTGCCGACTGGGCCCATCGGCCGCCGCTGGTCGAGGAGGCGCTGGGCGAGCAGATGCGCGCCCTCCTCGTCCAGTTGGAGGCCGTGCACCGCCGCCGACGACTCGCCGAGGCGGTGGAAGGGGCTAAGAGGCTTTCCCTCAGCACCCGGACGCTGAGGTGATTTTGAGCTTCCCGGGACTCGGCGTCCCGCTCTGCACCCGGGTGCCGGCCGAGATCGGAGACGACAAGGCTCGCTTCACGGATGCCGGCGGCCTGAAGGCGTACGCCGGAGCCTCACCCATCACCCGGGCCTTCGGCAAGGAGTCGAGCATCACGCTCGGCCGGCTCTACCACTACCTCCAGGACCACACGCTGTTCGAGGAACAGACGGCCTTTCCGACTGCTCTTGCCGCTGCAGCCTGACGGCGCTTCCGTCTGCCATGCTGTTCCTCTCGCAGGGACGGAGGACGCGTGACCGAGCCGGTCACCGGATGGATCTGGGGCCGCAACCTGCGTGCCCTTCTTGAGTCGCTGTCCCGCTACACCGGATACGATCGATCGACACCCCGCGGTTTCACGATCGGCAACGAGACTGGATGGCCACCCCTCTCGGGTGATGTCGAGCCCCGGTCTGGCTGAAGTCGCGAGTGTCCGAGCTGGGGTAGCCGCTGACGGCGAAAGCGTGTGTGTCACCGGGCCCTGTCGGCCCGCGTTCCTGACAGGCGCGGTTCGGAAAGGCCCGGCTCCGTGTCAGTCCCTCGCTTCCGTGAAACCCATCTTCTGGTTCATGGAGATGGCGCTCTCGTTCAGTGGGTGATGGAACGTGCGAACTTTGCTCGCACCACACTCACGGACGAAGCCCATCCCGAACGTCTTCATGGCAATTGAGATCCCCCGGCCCCGATGACTGGCCCGCACGCCGGTCATTTCGTTGAACACGAAGTCCCCGTGGGCCGACGTTGCCGCCATCCCGACCCAGATATCGCCGTCCAAAGCAACCACGACACCGCGCGGGTCGTAGGAGGCGACTGAGAACCGTCGCTCGGCATACTCCTCATACGAGTAGAACGCCCCGCGTTCGGGGATGTCGGCCGAGCACTCCTTGTTGAGTTCATATAGCGCGCGACGATGTTCTGGTGTGTCCCCCAACTCGGCCAGAGTCGCCAGACGAATGCCGTCAGCCCGGCATCTAGTCACGTACTTCTCGAAGTGATGCTCATCAAAGCTGGCCACATCAAGTTCGAGCCTCACCCACTGATCAGCCATGCCTCTCCTCCGTCGAACTGCCCGATCTCATCCTGTTGGCAGAGGAGGGGTGGTGACAAGATAACGGGCAGGCGGGAATTGCTACGAGGTAGCACTCGACTTCTTTGATACTCTCCTCGCGCTCAGTCAGAGCCTTGACATCAGCTCGGCCGGCGGAACTGACACGCACGCGCCGTGCTGAAGGCGGCGACCCCGCTGTAGCACGCGTGGGCCGTGCCGCGACCGGCGGCACGGCCCATGCTCCGTGGCTGTTCGGTGACTACAGGTCGAACTCGTGGCCGGCGGCGAGCTGCGGGTGCGGCCGATATCAAGCTCCTGACGATCACGGGATCGCCGGACCCTGCCTCGCCAGGCCAACTGCCGTGCGGACACCGGTGGCGTACTCCGACGGGCGCTCCCAGGCGGCGAAGTGACCGCCGGCGGGTGCCTCTGTCCAGGAGCGGACGTCGAAGAAGCGTGCCGCGAACTCGCGGGGCGCGTTGACGAGGTCCTTCGGGAAGATCGTGAACGCCGTGGGGACGTCGATGCGTCCGGCCGGCTTCGCCGCGCTCTCGGCGTAGGGGGTGAAGGAGGTGCCGATGGCGCCGCTCACCCAGTACGCGGTGATCCACGTCAGCAACTCCTCCCGGGTGAACACCGTTTCCACGTCGCCGCCGCAGTCGGTCCACGCCCGCAGTTTCTCCAGGATCCAGGCGGCCAAGCCCGCGGGCGAGTCACCGAGTGCCACCGCCAGCGTGTGCGGCTTGGTGGCCTGCTCGTGCATGTAACCGCCCTCCGTGGCCTGCCAGTGACGACCGTGTCGGATGTACACCCGCTCCGCGTCGGACAGGTCCCGCGGCGCGTCCACCAGGAAGCGGTACTGCGACACGTCGGTCAGGTGCAGGGCGGCGACGCGGTCGGGGTGAGCGGCGGCCAGCGCCTCGGCGACATCGCAGCCCACATCGCCCGCGGACACGACGTACCGTTCGTAGCCGAGCTCGGTCATCGCGTTCGTGATCGCTTCGGCCATGTCCCGGGACGACATGCCGCGGCGGGCGACAGGGGCGGCGAACGGGAAGCCAGGCAGGGCCGGGATGACCACATGGAGGTCGCACAGCAGCGGCCGGACCTTCTCGAACCGCAGGACGGAGTCGGGCCACCCGTGGAGGAGCACCACCGCCACCGCGTCGGTGCGCGCCGCTCGCAGATGGATCGCCCGCACCGGTGCGTCGGCCAGGCCGGCCAGGGCCCAGGGCAGGGTTCGGATCCGGGCTTCGTGCTGACGCCAGTCGTAGGAGCGGGCCCAGTAGGAGATGAGGTCCGCGAGGTAGTCGCCGTCGACACCCCGCGCCCATCCGAACCCGGTGGGGACGTCGACTCGGCGGTAGCCGCGCAGGCGCAGGCGCAGGTCGTCGAGCACCGACTGCTCAACGACGGGGGCAGCGGCGGGGTCCCTTCTGATCATGATCGGTCGTCCTCTCGTTCGCTCGCAACGTGTCTCATGTCCGCGTCCTGGCGATGCCCAGAACGCCCTCTGAGGGATGTCTGCCCCGGAGGGGGTAACGGCGACGACTGACCACCCGGGCGTGGACCGGGGCGTTGTGACGCGCCGCACCGCGCGGGCGATCTCTCCCGCGACTGGTCCATCTCCGCATTCCCCCAGCGCCCGCGGTCCAGACAATCGGGCAGGTCCCGCCGTTCACAACCGCCGCTGCCGTGTCATCACCGCCGGGCGGCTACGGCCTACGGCGCCGGCAACACTGGCCGGTCCGGGACCTGGCACAGCCGCATCGGACCGGCGTCGAGTATCGGATCTGGCCGGCACAACCTCAGCTGTGGCCGTCCTGGTCGACCCGCCCATCACACCGGCCTGCGGCAGGGACGGGAGGCATGACCAGCCCACCGATCGCCGCGAATCTGCCCTCCCTCCCGGGGGCGGAGGATCACCGTGCACAGCGGCGGCCGGGACGAGATGCTTGGCGCCGCCGCCAACGACCACTGATCTGCTGTGTATCACCACCGACTGCTGCAGAACCGGATGAGGCTCACTGAGGTGGCGGGGCGGTCCACTCCGGTTCAGCGGACGTCCGACGCAGGATCAGGCAGACGAAGCCGAAGACGTCCCGGTAGACGCGCAGCCATTGGTCGCGGTGCGTGGTGGCCGCTGCGAGCGCTTGGGAACTGCCAGGGTCGTCGGGGTGGTTCAGGGCCCATGAGGCCAGTGCCCCCGTCCAGGCCCATTCGTAGTCGTCAAGCTCGTCGCGTGTGCTGATGTGCCCGTAGACGGGTGTCCACCCATCGGCGATGACGCGGTCCACAGTGGTCGGGAGGTCAGCGAGGTCGCCGAGCATCTCGACGGCCTCGGGGGAGGGCTCACCGGCCCAGAATCCGTCACCGATCAGGACGCGGCCCCCGGGAGCCAGGTGCTTTCGCGCCGCCGTCAGGGTGGCGAGCAGGCCACCGAAGGCGTGCGTGGCCCCGACGCTGAGCACCAGGTCGAACGCGTGGACGGCGGCGAAGTCCACGGCGTCCTCGTGATGGAGGACGAGGCGCTCGTGGACGCCGAGGGTGCGCGCGGTCGTACGAGCATGCGTCAGCGAGCTCACGGAGACATCGACGCCCTCGGCCCGCAGTTGCGGATACGTGGTCAGGGCACGCACGAGCCACTCCCCGCCACCGCAGCCGAGGTCGAGTACGCGCTCGTCGCCGCATGGGATGCCGCGTTCCAGCAGTCGGCGCACCGAGTCGTCGTCGAGCGGAGCCGCAATCGGATGATCCGCATGGGCGAGCCTGGAGATCTGTTCACGGTTCACCGGTGGAGCCTGACATGAGGTGAGGTGGCGCGCACCTGGTTTCCCTTCAGAGCCGGAACGCCGCACCGGCAACCACCAGCCACGGGATGTGACACACACTCCCCTTGACCCTCAGTCCAGCCGTCCGACACCAGCCACGGCTGCACACCCACGATGTCCGGCGCCCACTCCCTCTTGAGGCTGCATTGGGTTGTCACGCTGCGGAACACCCTCACGACCGAGATGAAAGGGGCTGCCGAAGACGCCGGATCACGGGCGGTGTTGGCCGACCCGCGTGACGAGTTCGCGAGCAAGGGCATTTGCGCCGCGAGGTCGACGAAGGCCACGAAGGGATCGGACGGCCCTCGGCGCGCCGTGCGGCAGCACAGGGTCGCCGCCGACCCGGGCCACGAGGGGGCTGTCACCGCCCTCCGCCAAGTCCACCGCCGGGCGGGCGACACGTATCCATTCCTCCACCTCCTCTGTCGGCAGCCCCCGGGATGCCCCCTCGGCCCGGAAGCGGTTCATTCTGTCCACGCTCGCGTCGGTCACCGGGCCACCCTGTCGTCGCCGCGCACGCCGGGGACTCCGTATGGCGGGCGGGCGAAGCGATCGCCCTGCCTCCCGGGGCGAAGGGTCACCATCGCCTGCCTGACCTCGGGCGAGCGCGGCGAGTCCGCCAAGGCGTGGCGCGAGAGATCAAGGCGGTACGCCGCGAGGAGGCCGAGCAGGCCGCCGCCACCCTCGGCCCCCCGGTCCGCTTCTTCGGCGCCGACGACTACCCGCTACCGCCCCTGCCGTACTCCGGCCGCCCGCCGCCTGCCGTACTCGGGCGGTCCCCGCCAACGGCTCGGCGGGCGGACCGTTGCCCGCCCCCGGGCAGGGGATCAGCCCTCGTCCGGATCCTGCACGTCCAAGCCGGTGCACGCCAGTTGTTCGCCCACCTCCCCGCAGGCCTCAACGCCACGGGGGGAGCGTACGGAGAGCATCGGGCTCATGTAGCCGGTGGTGTCGTCGGCCGGGTAGGTCGTGGAGAGGACGTCCCGGCCCGCGCGTACCGAGACCTCGCGGGCGTGCGGGGAGCGCACCCGCACCTCCGACCAGGCGGTACCGCAGGCCGGGGAGTAGCGCAGCCGGACGGTGTAGGCGGGGTCGGTGACGGTGCTGGTGGTCCGCGCGTCGCGTGCGCAGGCCGTCGCGTCGGGCAACTCGCCCCGGCAGGAGAGCCTGTGGCAGTGCGGGACCGCCATCACGACCGGCGTACCGGTCGAACCGCTCTGGTCGTGCGCGGCGACGGCGGCGCCCACCACGGCCGTCACCCCCGCCAGCGCGAGCACGCACAACGGCAGCCACCGTCGCCCGCCCGAGCGCCGGGGTCCGATCCCGTCCGGGGTGCTCGCGGGCGATGGCCCGTCGGCGGTGTGCTCGGTGGCTTCCCACAGGGCCAGTACCGCGTCGGGATCGACGCGGGCCAGCCGGATGAGCGCCTCCACGGCCGGCCGCGGTGGCCGCTGTGCACCGGTCAGGTAGCGGTGCCAGGCGGACTTGCTGTACGGGGTGCGCGCTGCCAGCGCCGCCAGGCTCAGCCCCGTACCGTCCTTCAGTTCCCGCAGTCTGACCAGCAACGGTTCGTCGGGCGCGGTCGGTTTTTCGGGCTGGGGCATGGTGCGTCCCTCGACTCCCTTTCCACTATGGGCGCTTCGCCCTTGATGCCGGAATGGCTTCCCGAGGGGGAGGCGGTTGCAACACTCAGTGAGGTGTGAGGAGGGTGAGGCACATGAGCACGTCGAAGGCCTGTTCGGGGATGTGTGGTCCTCGAACAGGCCGCGACGGTCGGGCTGGGCGGTGGTTCAGGGGGTACGGCGGTGGGGGACCGTCAGCACCACGGGAGCGTGGCGTTGACCCTGACGTAACGGGCGGAGACATAGCCCCTGTGGTGGGACAGCCGGTACCACGTGTGGTTGCCGAACACCCCGGTGCCGTAGCGCTTGCAGGTGAGGGCCACAAGCCGGTGGGGGTGCCGGTGGCCGACCACCCGGTAACCGGTGCCCGGGCCGGAGCGGACGTTCAGCGTGAGGCGGTGCGTGACCACGCGGCCCACGGCGGGGATGCCACGCCGGTACGACGCGGTCCGCACGATGACGCGGCCGAGCCGGTGGGTGCGGTGCGCCGAGTGGAGGCGGCGCCCGGCGTGGTGCACGCGGTGCCCGCGCTGGACGCTGCGGTCGTGGCGGGCGGTGCGGTGCTTCGCCGACTGGTGCCGGGTCGGAGCGGGCAGCAGCGAGGGGAGGGTGTGCCGCACGCCGGCGGCGGGCGTGGGGTACGGGGTGGTGCCGCCCGCCTGGGCGGCACCGGCCGCCGTGGGCAGGAGGGCGAGCACCGCGACCGCGGCCAGCAGGCCGCTCTGCAGGGTCCGTCGGATCATGGAAACCTCCGGGCTGTCGTTCTCGTGACCACGCACCGTGATCACGACAGCCAGCGTTTCCGTGACGAGCTGTCAGAATGCCGTTCCCACGTCCCGTGGGACACCGGGGACGTCCCCCGGAACGGGCGGGGCGCGGGGGACGGGGCGCCGGCGGTACCGAGCCGCCCCGGCGCGCCGACGTGGCGACGCGGCGACGGCGTCTCCTGACCGCGTCGTCCGTACGGATCGACGAACCGACATCGGGCCGAGCGCGGCGAAGGTCGTGTTGTCGTAGCCGGCCACCGAGAGATCACCCGGTCCCGACAGCCCTGCATCGGCCACCGCCTCCAGTACACCCGTGGCGACGACGTCCGCTCCAGCGAAGACAGCTGTGCGCCTGATCGGGTGGGTGAGCAACTGCTTCGCGCCCTCGTATCCGCCCTGCTGCGTGTAGCTGGTCGAGACGACGTCGATCTCGGCTTCCAGGCCGAGGTCGCGCATGGCCTGCCGGTAGCCGTCGGTGCGCTGGGCGTTGGGCATCTCGATGCTGCGGGTGGGGTCGGGCTCGTGGTGTTCGATGTGGGCGATCCGGCGGTGGCCGGGTTCGGCGAGGTGGCCGACGACCAGGGCGGCGCCCGCCACGTCATCGTCCGCGACGGTGTCATGGACGGGGGAGTGCCCGTGACGGCCGACCACCACGGCCGTATCCGCGGGGGGCGTTCAACGACTTGGAGGCGCCCGGGTCACCCCACCCGCGTGGCGGTGTCGGCAGACGGTTGGCGTGGCCCGGGTCTGAGTTCCGGTACAGGAAGTAGCGCTGACATTGATCATGGTCGTCACCACAGCGAACGGTGCCGGCGTGGAGGTTCAAGAGAAGGATCGTTGAGCGGGTGCGGTCCGCAGGCTGAGCGCTGTGCAGCGGCCACCTGACGCCATGAGCGGGCTCGGCGGGAGCGGGAGCTCGGCACTTCTTCGACGCCTTCCCGGACAACCCCGCCGATCCGGAGGCCGACGGGGTGGCGGCGCTGAAAGCTTCGCTGCACAGGGTCTGTCCAGCGGCCAGAGCGATCACATGGCGGTGCAGAAGTACGACATCCCGGTCGCCGGCAGCCCCGAGGTGTTCAAGGAACGCTGGTGGTCCGCGATCAACGCGCCCGTCCTGGGGGCGGACGGGCAGGTCGCCTGGATCATCCACCGGGTCGAGGACATCACCGACGTCGTCCGCGCCCGCCGCGCGGCGTACCTGCCGTCGCTCAGCCCCGGCCGGGAGGCCGCCATGGAGGCCGAGCTGTACGCCCGGGCGCGGCAGTTGCAGCGGCTGAACGAGGAACTGCGGCGGGCCCACGCCCGTGAACGACGGATCGCCGTCGCCCTGCAGGAGGCCATGCTGCACGTCCCGGACCTGGCCAGACACCCGGACGTCACGGTGCGCTACCTGCCCGCCGTGGGAGCGCTGAACGTGTGCGGTGACTGGTACGACACGGTCGACCTGCCCGGGGACCGCTTCGCCGTGGCGGTGGGTGACGTGGTCGGCCACGGGCTGATGGCCGCCGCCGTCATGGGCATGCTCCGCAGCGCGCGGAGCGCCGCCACCCGCGCCGTCCACGGCCCCGCCCAGGCCCTGGAGGTCCTCGGGCTGTACGCCCGCTCGGTCGAAGGAGCCCTGGTCGCCACCGCCGTCCAGGTCCTCGTCGACTGCCACAGCCACCTGCTCATCTACAGCAGCGCAGGCCCCCCCGCCCGTCCTGCTGCACCCCAACGGCACCTGCGACCTGCTCGACCAGGCCACCCACCCACCGCTGGGCGCCCGCCCCGAACACGTCCCCCGCCCCCAGGCCAACGCGACGTACCGCCCCGGCGACACCCTCATCCTCTGCACCGACGGCTTGATCGAACGCCGCGATGAGGACATCGACACCGGCCTGACCGGCCTGATCTCCACCCTCACCACCTGCACCGACTTCAGCCCGGAACACCTCGCCGACGCCCTCCTCGCCCGCCTCCACCTCACTGGCGGGGCAGGCGACGACATCGCCCTGGTCGTCGTCCGCCTGAACGGCATGACCCGGCCGTGCTGACCGGGGCCCCGCCTCGAATCCTCCCCGCCGGCGGGGCCGCGCCGGCGCTCGTGGGCGGAGGCCGCCCGTTTCTCGTCAGGCTCGCGCCGACGGCCGAACGACCCGACCCGGCCAGGGCCCCAAGCTCCGAGTACGCCGGGACCCCTTCCTGCGGGCGCGACATGGATCACGAGTCCGCGCCTGATGTGACGGTTCGCGTGTGAACGAGCGAAGCACGTCTGGGCACGGGCGAGGCGGACCGGTATGGAACAAATCGCAGGCGGCGAGGACGGACAATCGCTGCTGGGGGACGCCATTACGGTGTCCGGCGCCTTCGAGGGCAGCGAGGACATCGCGTCGCCCGCGACCTGGCCCGCACCTTCCTCACCGACGTGCAGGCCGTGCACGGGCTGCCGGTGTCCGGGCGCGCGACGGGCATGGTGCAGCTCGTGGTCGGCGAGCTGGTCACCAACGCCCGCAAGTACGCACCCGGCCCCTGCCCGCTCACCCTGGAGATCAACGGCGGCGCCATCGAGATGACCGTCTGGGACAGCAACCCCACCCCGGCCGCGATCCCTCGCGCCCGACCCGAACCACATCGGTCAGCGCGGGCTGGAGATCGTGATGGCCGTCGGCCAGCTTCGCCATCCACCGAGAACCGGTGGGCAAGCGGATCACCACGGCGATCGTGCTGGCCGACGACCCCGGCGGGGACGCTGCCGGCCGTCAGCTGTGACCGGGTGAGATTTGAAGCCGGCGGTCACGCACCGGCCGCCCGCCCGCCAGCACCACGATGCCGAGCCCGTCCGGCGTCTCCACCACCGTGTGCCCGCACTGGACCAGCAGGCCCGCCACCGCGCGGCCTGCACCACCACCCGCATCCCGTCGCTGGACGCCCCACGCTGATCTGCCGCCAGCGCGGTGAACCCCTGCGACGTCGTCCAGCTCACCAGCACTCCCAAGGGCACCTCGCTCACTCTCAGCCCCGGCGCGGCGTCGTCCGCCTCATCGACGACAAGGAAGCCGGCCAGCTGCAGGGCACGACGAACCCGTCCAACGAGCTGGGGACGAACAGATGACACCGGCCTCGCCTGCTCCTGCTCGTCCAGGAGCGCAGGAGCTGGAGAACCTTCTGATGCAGCCGTCCCCATACTCCGGCGCGAGACCAGATGGTGAAGCGGCGATGCACGGTCGACTTCGACGCTCCGAAGCACGGTGGCAACGCTCACCAGGCGCAGCCGCTGACCAGCACGTCGATGATCGCGGCGGACACCGCCTCATCGTCGATTCGCGACCCCGCCGCCCTCCGGACGCACCCGCGCCGACGCGGCAACGGCCTCGCCAACTCCCACAAGCCGTCCGGAACGATCCAACCCCACCGTCCACTCCCCACGCCCAGCACGCCGGCAACTGGCCATGTAGGAAAGGGTCCGGTGATGCGGCGCGGGAGGCCTCCGCCGAGTGCGATGCGCTCAGCGAACGCCGTGGCGGCGCTTCACCTGCTCCCAGACACCTGTGTCGCACGGCCCGGCGATCCGCCGGAACGCCTCGTAGGGCAGTTCGCGCAGCGAGGCCGACTCGAGCCAGCTGTCCTGTACGGCGGTCGGGTCCCAGGAGGCCACCGGCATCCGGACATAGTCGGGGCGGCCGCTCTTGTCCGCACTGGTGACCTTGAGCACCTGGGCGTGATGGCGGAAGGTGCGCACCACCAGACATGGCCTGTCCTTCGAGCCGGTGCCGTCGTCGAAAGGAAGCTCGGCGAACCAGACGTCGCCCGGCGCGGGAGGACGCCCGCGGAACATGCCGGGATCCGGTGGCACCGACTCCGGACCCTGGCGCGGCGTGGACGCGGGCCCACTTGGCTGACGTACGGATCGGAAACCCGCGCCCCTTCGTGGCGGGCGCACCGAACCCCATCCGGTGCCCCTGCGCGGCGGCGCCGCAGCGGGGCGGGGCAGGGCGCGGATCCAGGTGCCGAGGAGCAATCCCGTGACCAGCAGCGACACGCCGGCACCGGTCAGTGCGCTGGAGATGAGGTCGGCGTCGGTCGCCGCGGCGAGGAGAGCACCGCCCAGGCACTCGGCCACCACCAGGCATGCCTGGATGCGCACCGAGCTGCCCTTCCCCGCTCGTACCGGCGCGGGCCTCGTGGCCCCGGGCCTGACCGGTTCGGTGGGTTGCGGAGTACGAGAGCGGGCGCGGGCGTAGGCGATGAGCAGCGCGATCAGCAGGACGCCGACCAGGTCCAGCACATCGGAGAACCCGTAGTCGCCGTCGTCCTGGTAGCCCTTGTCGTAACCAAGGACGAACAGGGCCATCGCGGTCAGGCTGGTGAGGGGAAGCCACGCGCCGAGCAGGGCGACAGCCAGGACGGCGTACGCCGCGCTGCCGTGCCGCCCGATGGTCTCCCGCACAGACACCTCCCCCCGCCCGGCGCCGACAGTACTGCCCTGACCTGCGGCCGGGGAAACCCGCATATGGAAGGGAGCAGTTGACCGGACGCGTGCGGACCCTCGGCCCGCCGGCAACGACGACCCCATCCGCCTGCGCGCCCATGCCAGCCCTGAAGGACACGACCACGACGGACGGATCGCACCACTGCGCCAGGCCCGGAGCGCCAGGCCTGGACAGCGCGGGCCTTTCCCTCGGGAGGCTGTTCCCCAAGCGTCCGGCCGGCCATCGTGACGGAGGATCGTCTGGTCCTCCTGGCGTGCGACGGCCGCATCGACCCAGGCCCTCCACATCGACCACTACGTCATCTGCCGCGCCCACCGCATCACCGAACGCCACCTCGGGCACCTCATGGCCCTGCGCGAACGCACCCGCCTGAGCCTCGTCGTCAGTGGCCCACCACCGGCCGCCCTGACCACCATCCTCAGCGCCGTCCGCCACCACGAGATCGATACCCTCGAAGCCGCCCGCCGGCACCGCAACACCGGCGCGCCGCCCCGTTCACACGCCTCCAACCACCCCTGGTGGTACCGCGCCCCCTTTCGCGCCCCTGACAACCAACCCTGGTACGCGCTGCCCTCACGCCCCCGGCGCCCCGCCAGGAGACCCGCTGCCACCACCCCACCTCCGGCGGCACGGCCTGCCGGCTGTCCGGCCCCAGCACGGCGCCGCCCCCCATCGGCTGCCGGCACTCTTGTGTCTCTGTCTCAAGGGGAGTTCACGGAGGTAGGACGTGGGGCGTGGAAGCGTCGTGTCCGTTCGTTGTCCGGCGCCGGCGGGGGAGAAGCACAGGTCATGCCTCGTTGTAGTCCGGGGGGCATGGTTGTCCGCCTTGCTACGGGCGGGCTGTGGGTGTGCAGTTCGACTTCGTCTGCGGTGATGGTGCGGCGGGACCAGTTGCTGGGTACGGGAAGCCCGGCGTTGACCAGGACCACGGCTCCCAGCGCTGGGGCCGGTGGGTTCGCGGACGCATGCGGGGCGCATCAGCCATAGGTGGTTCTCCTGCGCGCCGACCGGCTGCCGCTTCTTGGTGATGTCGAGGACCAGCAGGGTGGACAGCTGCTGCTGGACGGCGGCGGCGTACCGGGTGGGCTGCCCCAGATACCAGTGGGAGCGGTCGACGTCGAAGGCCTTGCGGTGTTCGACTGTCATTGCGCAGGTCACGCCGTCGTGGACGACATCGGTGATGCCTGGACCTTGCCGGGTGGCGCGGTCCACGCGGCCGCTGCAGCGGATCCTGCTTCAGGCGTCGGTCGGCCTGGTCGTGGAAGCGGGCTTCGGGCACGTGCTGGCCGCGCCGGAAGACCTGGTCGCAGGTGAGCTCGGCGACCACGGCGGTGACGGCGGCCAGGAGCCGACCGAACGCCGGCCGGGTCGCCTCGTGGTCGGGGAACTCCCGGACTCTCTCGCGCAGGGCGAGCAGTCGGAGATCGACCTGGGGGAGTGCGATCAGTGCGTCGAAGGGGCGCGGCCTCAGCTCGGGGTAGCCGGCCAGGTCCGCCGTGACCACGCGGCCGTGCGCCGACCTGGAGCGCGCCACTACGCGCACCGCCTGCGGCGGCTGGCGGGCACCGAGAGTGAATCGTTCGACTGACGTGCCTTCACCGACGGATACCCCGCGGTTCGGCTCGCTCGAGTCCGTAGGGCGTGCCAGCTAGAAGAAGGATGGAACGACGAGTTCGTCGGGGTTGAGCACCGACAGGAGCTCGACCTCCAGGCGGTCGGCCCACTCCGGCCAGGCGTCCATGCGGAACTCGACGCGCAGGGTGTAGGGGCGGGAGGGATGGACGTGCGGTTCCGACGCGATGCGCATCGACGGACGGAACCGGCTGGCCTGCAAGACCTTGATCGAGGACGTCAACCCACGACCCGCAGTGGGTGGAGTGGCGCGGCGGCCCAGCTCACGCGTTCAGCCCTGCCTGATGTGGCAGACAGACGCTGGTGCCTACCGCCTGTTCTGGTTTGCGGCTGGCCGTCGGGTGAGGGCGGCCCACGCTGGTCATCGATGCTGAGGTAGCGGATCGCCGGTCCATGGAGACGGCTCTTGTGCCGGGCGAGGAGTTCCGTGAAGAAGTCCCCCACCAGCTGTCCGGTATGCGGCTAGTGCTCCAGTCGTAGATCGTTATGTCCCTTGGTCTTGGGGCTGTCTGCCACTGGCGGAAACTCAGGTGTCCTCAGCGCACGATCTGCGTAGAGTCGGGCGATGCCCGAGCTGAAGCGGCTGCATGCCGACCACGCCCCGGCGGTCCTGGCCTTCGAGCTGGCGAACCGCACCTACTTCGCTGCCTCGATCTCCGACCGCGGCGACGACTTCTTCGACCAGTTCACCGACCGGTACAACGCCTCGCTGGCCGAGCAGGAGGCCGGCATCTGCGCCTTCTACGTGCTCGTGGCCGAGGACGGCTCGGTACTCGGCAGGTTCAACCTGTACGACTTGGTGGACAGCACTGCGAGACTCGGCTACCGGGTCGCGCAGCAGGTCGCCGGCCGCGGCGTGGCGACCGCGACCGTCCAGGAGCTTTGCCGGCTGGCGGCGGCGCGGCACGGGCTGCGCACACTACGGGCGGCCACCTCCCACGACAATGTCGCGTCCCAGAAGGTGTTGACCAAGGCCGGGTTCGTCCCGGTCGGCACGGCTGCCCCGGCCGATCTCGGCGGCAAGTCGGGCACCTGGTACCAGCGCGACCTTCAGCCGTAGACCGTGATCTTGCTGGTGGACCGGCCGCAGGTCACAGCGTAGACCTTGCCCGCTGGCAGCAAGCGTTCGAGGTCCTGATGAGCCGGATAACGATCCGGTGCGCACGGGTCGAACCCCGGTGCCGCGTGCAGGACTTGGTGCTGGGGGTCCTGTCGGATCTGCCGCGAACCGCACACCGTTGGCGTCCAGCGCCAGTACACCGCCACCGCCGGGAGGATCGGAAACTCCCAGGTCGCCGTCTACCTCGTCTATGCGGACCTGCGCGGGCACGTGGCGGTGGACCGGGAGCTGTACGTCCCGCGCTCGTGGACGTGCGATCCGCACCGCTGCCGGGCCGCGGGACTGGGCGAGGACACCGTCTTCGCAACCAAGGCGGATCTGGCCGCCCGCATGATCTGCCGGTTTTTTCGACGCCGGGCACCGCGTGGGCTGAGTTGCAGGCGACGAGGTCTACGGCGGCGACCCGAAGCTGCGAACCGCGTTGGAAGAGCGCCAGGTCGGCTACGTCCTCGCTGTCGCCTGCTCACATGAAGTCACCGCCAGCGCACGGAAGTTCCGCCGCGGATGCCCTGGCCGCGAAGGTGGCCAAGCGGGCCTGGCAGCAGTTGTCGGCCGGGTCCGCTGCCAAGGGGAACCGATTCTACGACTGGGCCGTCATCGACCTGGCCGAACCACGCCCCGGCAGTCGTCAGCTGCTGAACCGATGTCAGCAGAGTTGCCGTCGCCACCGGTACGTTCGCCTCACTGCCCGAGGCCCGGCGGCTGACGTGCGGGATCTGCCATGCGGCGGAGCAGGCGGCTGCCCAGTCCGCCGCTGCTTCGGCACAAACCGTCAGTGCGACGCTGTAGGCCGCCCGCAGCTCCGATCGGGCGGGCGCTGCTGGGGGGCGTACGGTTCGTTATTTCGTCGTGCCCCAGAGCTGGCCGTCGGGGACGTGGGACGGGTTGCCCATCAGCCTGGCGACCCGGATCTGCGCGGGAACGGCGCTGTGGTGGGCGTGACGCCCCGTGCGGGCGTGATACCCGGCTGCTCCGGTCCTGGATGCCTCGTGCCCCTGCGCGTCACGGGTGAAGGTCATCGCGTAGGGGTGGGTGAAGTTCGTCGTCGAGCCGTTGACGAGGGGGAAGTGTCCCTGCGCGGCGGTCGTGGGGGAGTCCTGGGTGTCGATGATCCACACGGTCTTGGCGGACACACCGCACTTCTGGAGGGTGAGCCCCTCGTACTGGTACGCGGTGTCGGCGAGACCGGCACACAGCCCCGTGCGTGTGCCGTGCGGCGCGAACTCGACCTCCACGGCGCGCAGGCTGCCGTAGTGCCGGTTCACCTCGGCGGACACGAGGCCGTCCTTGTAGAAGTCGGACACCGGGCCCGCGCGGTGCCCGACGATGTCTCCGGCCGGATCGGAGGTGCTGACGGGGCGCATCACGGTCGGTTGGCCCGCCCTCGCCTCACCCCCGTACACCGTCTCCACCAGGTTCGGCTGCTGCGCGGTGCCGGACCGGACGCTGTAGATCTGAATACAGCTGTCGCCGCACTCCGGCGTGGCCGCATCGGCGGAGACTGCTCCCGCGGCGGCAAAACCGCCGACCAGGGCCGTCACCGCCGCAGCGGCCAGCGCCTTCTTCCTGACAGACGTGATCATGAAGACTCCTGTGTTCTCGGGAAGGCTCGTAGTCGCGTCGGTGGACACGGAGGGTCGCCGGGCCGCAGCGCGGAGCGTGTCGCCTTCGCGTGGCAGGAGGCATCCCTCCTCCACAGGTAGGAGCATATGCTCCTAATTATCGGGTGGCAATGGCAAGACCGCTGCGGTAGCTGACGGCACACCCCGCCACTATCGTGGCTGTATTGGTCGGCCACGGTCCCCGTAGGCGTAGGCGTAGGCGCCAACCACGACCGAAGCGGCCCGCTCACCCATGATGGCGGTGGGAGTGAACTGCCCACACCGGCCCGGGCAGTCGTTCCTCCCCGATCGGAGACATCTCGTGGACCTCAAACTCGAAGCCATCGTGCTGCCCGTGTCCGACGTCGACCGGGCCAAGGATTTCTATGACAGGCTCGGGTTCCGCCTCGACGTCGACCAGACGTTCAGCGACGACTACCGGCTGGTGCACTTCACACCCCCCGGCTCCGGATGCTCGATCCTCTTCGGCAACGGAATGACCTCCGCGGAACCCGGCTCGGCCCAGGGTCTTTACCTGATCGTTCCCGACATCGAGCAGGCTCGCGCCGAGATCGGCGGTCGGGGTGTCGAGGTGAGCGAGGCGTTCCACGATGAGGGGGGCGTGCTGTTCCACGGTCACGAGGGCGGAACCGTCACCCACCGGGGTACGGGACAGAAGCGCCTGGACGGCCCGCACCCCGAGCGCGCCACCTACTGCTCCTACGCCTCGTTCACCGACCCGGACGGCAACGGGTGGGTGCTCCAGGAGATCACGGAGCGGTTCCCCGGACGCTGACGGGAACACGTTGCGCGAGTGGAACGGATCAATGTGTCGCCGGGTTACAGGCGGTGCGGTGTGAGATCGGTGCCGGCGAGCGCGGCGGCCGCGGCCTGGTTCGCACCGATGGTGGCGTAGACGGCCGCCGTCCGGCCGTAGGTCTGCGCGCATGCCTCCAGGGCCGCCCGCAGTTCGCCGGTCGGCGGCAGGACGTACTTTGTAAGTGGGTCGGTTCCTGGCGGGCGACGTCGACCCTGCAGGTTTGCCAGCACCGAGGCGGTCCCCGACGACCTCGCCGAAGCGCCCCTGCACCATCGAACCTTTGGACGAATGGAAGGGCGACCACCGCAGTCCGTTCGGTCCCCACGGCACTGGTGTGTGGGTATGCCTGGCCCGGCACGACTTCGGCCTGGCGGATGGCTCAATGTGCTCGCTGTGGAGGTCGGCGACGGCTGGTGAGACTACGGTGCGGACGTCACTGCCGAGGTCATCAACGCCGGTCCCGCCGCGCACCTCGGACTACCGTGAGTTCGACGGAATCATGGTCCCGACCCGGCGGCGGGTCCACCGGGTGAGCGAGGACGGGACGGTGTTGCGAGACACGGAACTCGTCACCATCGATGTCGAAAGCGTCCTGTTCATCTGAGCTTGCCGGGGCCCTGGGTCGTCGGGCGTCAGGCGGGCGCGCGGCCTGGCCGTGGCACCCGTCGGCATGCCGATGGGGCCGTCGGCCAAATGCTTGTGCAGCTCAACTGACCGCGTCGGACCGAGGCCCTGGAAGCAGGTGATGCGGACCGATGCCGACATTGACCGTGACCTGCTCCTGACCGCGGCGCGTCAAGTCGTCGCTGATCAGGTGCACAGTACGCCACCGGCCGGCCTCGCCCGGCGCGCGGGACTCGATGCCGGGACGCACGTGTCAGCAGCGCTCCGCGCGGTCGGCCTCAATCTGGGCTGAGTTCGCTGATGATCAGGTCGTCGGTCGACGCAGCCTCCGGCCCCAGGCCGTGCGCCGTTGGCGGACGGCCGTGCAGGCGATCGGTGCGGCTTCCGGGCCTGTCGGCAGGCTGCAGGTCATCACCCGCCCGCCGGGCAGCATCTTGGTGCGGGCGAGCAGCAGCAGGGTCTCGCCCGCGCGGCCATGCCGCATCTCACCGCGTTCGACGCTGTCGCGCACGCCGGACAGGGGGCTGTCGCGGGCGTCGTCCAGGAGGGGACGCGGTGACCTGTGGGCGCTACGCCTCCTGGGCAAGGGCGGCAGCATCCATCTCGAGCCCGCTTCCCTCGGGCAGTGAGGTCGTCGTCGCGGGAAAGGGGGCGGTGTCCATTGGCGGCCAGCGGCGGGCCTGGAGGGACGGGGAGGGTGGATGAGGTGCCGTCGGGGAGGATCACCACGGGTTTCGGGTAGGCCGGCACGGGCGATGGTGCAGGTGAGTTCGACCGGGTCGTGGACCGCGAGGGCGCGGACGGCGATGAGCGGCTCCTGGGGCAGGGGGCCCATGGGGGCGGCGCGGCGTGCAGTGAGGAGGCGGGGCGTGGTGTCGCTGAGCCGGGTCGAGGAGGCGGCCTGTCTGTGCGGACGGGCTGGCGAACCTCGATTACGAGTATATGCTCATATTGTGGAGCGGCATCCCGCAGCGCGCCCCCGCCGGCCTGCCATCGGCAGGGGGCACTGGACCTCCCCGGCACCCCCAGCACTCCGGAAGTTTCATGTGCCACCGGAAATCCGGCCGCCGTACCCCACGAGTCCCCCCGTAAGTCACTGGAAGAGGCCGACCCACCATGACTCCACCCCTAACGCGTTCCCAGACCGCTGTCCGCGCCGGCGCGGCACCGGCCGCCCACACCATCCGCTGGGAGCGCCGTGACTGGTGGCGCGCCGGGGGGCTTCTGGCTGTGATCGCGGTACTGCACCTGGTGGCGTTCGGGATCCTGGCCGCACTGGTGGTTCCACACCACTACAAAGCGGGTACGGAGGTCTTCGGCCTCGGGCTCGGCGTGACCGCGTACACGCTCGGCATGCGGCACGCCTTCGACGCCGACCACATCGCCGCCATTGACAACACCACCCGCAAACTCATGGCGGACGGCGAGCGCCCGCTCTCCGTTGGCTTCTGGTTCGCGTTGGGCCACTCCACCGTCGTGGTGCTGTTGGCGGTGGGGATCGCCGCGGGCGCGCGGCTCACGACGACCCTCGCCAGCGACGACTTCAGCACGCGTCACCACCTGGGTCTCATCAGCACGGTGGCATCCGGCAGCTTCCTCTATCTGATCGCCGCGCTCAACCTGGTGGCGCTGGCCGGCATATGGCGGGTATTCAGGGCGATGCGCGCAGGGCAGTTCGACGAGCACGAGCTGGCCAAGCACCTGGACAGCCGTGGCCTCATGAACCGCATTCTGAGCCGGCTCACCCGGTCCGTCTCCCGGGCTGGGCAGATGTTTCCGATAGGGCTGCTGTTCGGGATCGGATTCGACACGGCCACCGAGGTCACGCTCATGGTGATGGCCGGATCCGGTGCCGCAGCTGGACTGCCGTGGTACGCGATCGTCTGCCTGCCGTTGTTGTTCGCCGCCGGCATGAGCCTGTTCGACACCCTTGACGGCACGTTCATGAACTTCGCATACCACTGGGCATTCTCCAACCCGGTCCGCAAGGTCTACTACAACCTCACCATCACCGGCCTGTCCATCACGGTTGCCTTCCTGATCGGCACGATCGAACTGGTCGGCTGCCTGCACGACCAGCTTGGCCTGACCGACCCGGCAACCGGCTGGATCTCCGGGATCGACCTGAACAATGCCGGGTTCATCATGGTCGGCGTCTTCGTGGCCGTGTGGGCTTGCGCTTTGGGCTACTGGCACTTGGCCAAGGTCGAACGCCGCTGGAACCCCGCAGGCAGCCGGAGCAGCGCGAGCTGATACCGCCCAGGGGCCCCACACCGATTGGCTGCCATGACCCAGGTGGCCGCCATCACCTTCCTTTTCCGCCCCGGACAACGACTGAGCCGAACGGAACAAGCAACGCAGACCTCCATGTCAGCCGGCACGGACGCCGACCGCGAGCAGCGGCGGTCACGACGGTGGACCGGTAACGAAAGGGACGGCGTCGGTCGCGGCGCTGACGACGAGCAGATCGGCCCGGGTGCCGTGGGGCACCGTGTCCTTCGTGCCGGAGGGGATCCATGTGCCGTCGTGCTCACGGGCCCGGACCTGGAGGGCCCGGGTCTCCCGGCGGCTGCCTGGTTCGGTGTGCGCGAAGGCGGCGATGAGGGATCCGTCCGCCAGGCCGCTCAGCAGCTCGCCCTTCCACCGGCCGGTGCCTGCTGCGGTGATGAGGCCGCCCGCCAGTACGGTGCGGTCGGTGAACGGCTCGGGGGCGAGACGCGGCCCATCTCCTCGGCCACCAGGCCGACTTCGACGGGGCCGGCGCCCATGTCGCCGCGCTCCTCGGGGAAGGGCAGCCCGAGGATGCCCATGTCGGCCAGTCGCGACCAGACGTGCTCGGCGAAGCCGGTGGCGGCATCCGTGGTCTTGCGCCGGTCTTCCGTGGTCGGGTACGCCCCCGGTCAACAGGGCGCGGACCGCGTCGCGCGGGTCCCGCTGCTCGGGGGTGAGGGTGAAGTCCATGAGCACCTCGTTCGAGGACCGCGGTCTTCTCTCACTCGCGGCAGGCAGGGACAGCGTGCAGCCTTCCGCCGAGCGCGGCTTGTGCTGCGCTCCGGCCGTGCCCGTAGGAGACCGGAGGCCTGCTCCGCGGTCGGCGTTCCGTCCCAGGGCCGGGTGCTGTTCGAACCTGAAGACAGCCCCATGAGCCCATCCTCTTGGCACATGAAGCCTCACGAGCCGGGATGACCGTCCGGCCAACGAATCGGCTGCGCGACGCTTGACGATTAGGAGCATGTGCTCCTATCTTCGTGGTGAGGCACAGGTCGGACCGTCGGTCGACCGGCCTGGCGGCTGACAGCCGCACCGACCGGACCTCGGAGGTCTGTCCCCATCGTCGCCCACGAGGAAAGCCCGCGAAGGATCGTGGAGCGCTCCACCCTGACCCCCTTGCGGTGCGGGCCGTGATCTCGATGGTGTCGTACACCCAGAATGAGTATATTTTTCCGTTTTGCGGACTGTGAAAGGTTGTCGTCATGGACGGTCTTGCCGATATGGGGGGCACCCCGGGATGGGGGCCCCTTCATCCACCGAAGCGTGACGAGCCGGTGTTCGCGGAACCCTGGCAGGGCCGCGCGTTCGCCCTGGCTCTCCTCTCCAGCCGCATTGCGTGCGGCGGCTACAACGCGGACGCCTTCCGGCACGCGCTCGAGCGCCTGGACCGCACCGCCTACCTGGACGAGGGTTACTACGGGCGCTGGCTCAACGGCGCGGAGCTGATGCTCACCGAAAGCGCCACCCTGGCTCCGGACGCGATCGACGCCCGCGCCCGCAACCTGGGCGGCGGCCAGGTGGACGAACCCCCAGTGCCCGAGCCCCGGCCGGACTACGCGCCGACCGCGGCGCCGATCGGCGCCGGCTCGCTGCGCACCGTGGACACCCCGCCGGTGTTCGCCGTGGGCGAGCGGGTATGGACACGGTCCGTGTCGGTGCCTGGCCACACCCGGCTGCCCGCCTACGCGCGCGGACACGTGGGTGTCGTCGAACGCATCCAGCCGGGCCACGTACTGCCGGACACCAACGCCCATTTCCAGGGCGAGAACCCGCAGCACGTCTACTCCGTGCGGTTCGACTCGCGCGAGCTGTGGGGCGCCGACGCCGCACCCTTCGCCCTCACCATCGAGATGTTCGAAAGCTACCTGGAGACCAACTCATGACCACCGACAGCGGTACGGGCAAGCGCCCACCCGTCTCCCTGCGCACGGAGGCGCTGGAGCAGCTGCTCACGGAGCGGGGTCTGATCGACCCGAAGGTGATGGACGGGATCATCACCACGTACGAGACCCAGGTGGGTCCGCTCAACGGCGCCAAGGTCGTCGCGAAGGCGTGGACGGACCCGGAGTACCGGCGCCGGCTGCTCAAGGACGGCACGGCGGCCATCAAGGAGCTGGGCTTCTCCGGGGCGCAGGGTGAGCACATCGTGGTGGTGGAGAACACGGCGACCACCCACCACGTGGTGGTGTGCACGCTGTGCTCGTGCTACCCGTGGCCGGTGCTGGGCCTGCCGCCGAGCTGGTACAAGGACCCCGCCTACCGTTCGCGCGTGGTCAAGGAACCGCGCACCGTGCTGTCCGAGATGGGGCTCGACCTGGACGACGACGTCCGGATCACCGTCCACGACTCCACCGCCGAGGTGCGCTGGCTCGTGCTGCCCGAGCGTCCGGCCGGAACCGAGCACCTGTCCGAGGAGGAGCTCGTGCCTCTGGTGACGCGGGACGCGATGGTCGGCGTGGCGAAGGTGGCGGCACCATGAGCGCGCCGCTGGAGATCGAGGGGCCGGCCGCACCGCCGCGCTCCAACGGCGAGCTGGTGTTCGCCGAGCCGTGGGAGAGCCGCGCCTTCGGCATGGCTGTCAGCCTGTACGAGGCGGGCGCGTTCACCTGGCCCGAGTTCCAGGCCGCGCTGGTCGCCCGGATCACCGCCTGGGAGTCCACGGCGGGCCCGGACGAGCCCTACGAGTACTACCGGCTCTGGCTCGCCGCCCTGGAGGACGTCCTCACCGGCCTGTGCGCCGTGACACCGGAGGAGGTCACCGCGCGCACCGAGACCCTGGCCCAGCGCCCTCCCGGCCACGACCACTCCGACGACCACGACCACGACCACCCTCACCCTCACTGACCTGCGGAGCTCTGAGCGGGACGGCCCTGATCCGCGCCCTTCCCGCAAGGGAACCGGTTGCACGACAGGGCCGTCGCCGGAACGACCCGACCAGGGACACAGAAGGCGTCACGAGCGCCGTCAGCCCGGCGACGGTGGCCACCAGCGCACCGACCTGGATGGCGCCGAGCTGCTCAGGGCGTTCCGACGGCATCGTGACCCCCGATCGGACCGCCGTCAGTGTCGTCAGCGTGAGGACCGATCCCCTCCTCATCCACCGGGTACCGGGCCGTGTCCTCCCCGCGACGCCGGCCTGGTCGCCCATCGCCGGCTGTGACGTCGTAGCCGCCCATCGCACAGCATCCCGTACCTCTCCCTCACCAGCGCCCCACTGGCCGGCTTCGAACGAGTTCTGGCGGGATCGCCTGAAGCCCGAACCGGCGGCTGTCCCGGCCGCAGACGTCCCCCGAGAGCAGGGTCTGCGCCGCCCGGCCGTCCGACCTGCCGCCGCGGTTCCGGCCGCCTTCCGGTGCTGCGGAGTTCGACGCCACCACCCCCGTCACGTCTGCCGGAGAAACACCCGTGTACCGATCACTCCTTGTTCTGACCGCCGCGCTGTTCGCCATCGGAACCGACAGTTTCGTCATCGCCGGAATCCTGCCGGACGCGGCGCATTCCCTCGGCGTCGGCATCGGTTCCGCGGGATGGCTCATCACCGCTTACGCCTTCGCCTACGCCGTTCTCGGTCCCGTCATGGCGGCGTTCACCGCGCGTTGGCCGCGCCGCACGCTCTTCCTCACCGGCCTCGGCATATTCGTCGTGGGTAACCTCCTGACGGCTTTCGTCCCCGTCTTCGGTGTGGCCCTGGTCGCACGGGCCGTCGCCGGACTCGGTGGTGCCATGGTCAGCCCCACCGCCGTCGCGGCGGCCGCCGCACTCGCACGGCCGGAGCGCAGAGGCCGCGCCATCTCGACGGTTCTGGCCGGTCTCAGCGCGGCGACCGCGCTCGGTGCCCCCATAGGCACGGCCATCGGAAGCGTGACCGGCAACTGGCGGGCCACGATGCTGTTCGTGTCCGCCCTGGGTGTGCTCGCCGCCGCCGGAATCGCCCTGCTGCTGCCCAAGATCGCCAACCCACCGCTGGTGCCGCTCAGGGCCCGTGTCGCCCCGCTGGGCGATCGCCGTATCGGGATGACCCTGCTGACCACGCTCCTCGTCTTCACCGGCCTGTACGTCGTCTACTCCTACATCGCGGAGAGTCTGGACCGCACCACCGGTGGCAGCGGCACCACCCTCGCGGCCCTGCTGTTCGTATGGGGTGTGGCGGCCACCATCGGAACGCTCGGATCGGGCGCCCTGGTCGACCGGCTCGGCGCACGACGCGTCATCAACACCGCGATCGTCGTACTCACCATCGACTTCGCCCTGCTCCCCTGGTCGAGCGCGCACCTGGGCACCTCCATCGTGGCGCTGGTCGTCTGGGGCGTCTGCGCATGGGGTCTGCTGACCCCCCAGACCCACCGCCTGATCGAGGCCATGCCTACGGCGGCGCCCATGCTCACCGGCCTCAACACCGCGACGGTCTACGTCGGTGTCTCCATCGCACCACCCCTCGGCCAGGTCGGCATCGCATGGCTCGACGCACACTGGCTCGGCCCCCTGGGCGCCGCGCTGATCGCCCTCGGCCTCGCCACGGCGGAGACGGCACACTTCATCATCCGCCGCCACCAGGACCACGCAGCCGCGGCGCACGCGGAGTCGCTCCCTGCGGCGACAGCACCCGAAGTCAGCAGAGCTTCCTGATCGCGGCACCCGCTTCCACCGGCGGACCCGGTCGGGCGAGCGGTGACGGAAGTCCTGATCAGTGCACCGACTCCCCTTCCGGCCGGCGGCGGTGCCGCAGTCGGGGCGAAGGGACGAGACGCTTTCAGCCACCGCCATCGGACGCCAGGTCAGGCACCGTCCCTGGCCGCGGGGGAGCAGCAAGCAGACCGTCGCACTTACGAGCAAGCCCTCGTATCATGGTTGGGGAAAGACAGTGGAGGAGACCATGACAACCGCGCGGAGAGACTCCAGCGACTCGTGCAACAGCCTGGCCCTGCGCAAGGCCGCCCGCTATCTGGGCGCGACCTACGACAGGGCCCTGGCACCCGTCGGTCTTCGCGCGACGCAGTTCAGCATCCTGCAGAAGCTCAGCACCCAGGGCGAGATGACGATCACCAGTCTGGCCGAGGCGATCGCCATGGACCGCACGACGATGGCCTCCAACCTCAAGCCCCTCGCCCGCGAGGGTCTGGTGACCGTCGAGACGTCTGCGGCGGATCGCCGGGCACGGATCGCCGCCATCACACCGGACGGCCGTGACCGGATGAAGGTGGCGATACCACTCTGGCGAGAGGTGCAGGCCCAGTTCGAGGAGAGCTTCGGAGCCGACGAGGCCGCCCGACTGCGCACCTCGCTCGGCGCCGTCCTGCACACCGGCTTCGAGCCCTGGGCGGAGTAGGCGACGTACGGCGAGTGGTCTGCCACCACCGTGGGAGCCCGCGACCGCAATCGACGCTGATGCATGGGTCAACGACGAGGGTCGAGTCGTGCGCGTATGCGAGAAGATCCACTTCGCGTCCGCTCCCGACATCGAAGCGACGCTTATGCTCGCCGACTTCAAGAGCGCCATGCCGGTGAACGCAACCGTTGCAGGCTGAGTATCAGCCCGCGTCCACTGGTAGGCAGGCCGTTCGAAGAGCGAGCTGGCCGCGTCGCTGGGGGTGGACCTCAAGACGGTCAGGACGTACGTGGCCCCGGCGGAGATGTCCGGGATCAGCCCGGGCGGCCCCTCGATGAGCTCAAATGGCCCCGATCAATCCCACCAGTTGAACATCAACTCGCCGACCGTGCTGGGGCGCCGGTAACGGACCTGTTCCAGCTCTGCTTCGGCGAGCTCGCTGGTGTCGGCCGCGGCCAACGGCGTGCTCAGTTCTCCGAGGTCCAGCAGCCGGAAGCCGCCCGGCCACTACTTCAGCGAGGAGTTCGCCGCCCACCAGCGGCCCGGCGTCTCCACCATCGCCCTGATCCCCGACAAGGGCGCCGAGACCGGTGCGATCGTCGCCGCGGCGAAGGAGGTCGTCGGCGAGCACGGCAGCGTGGTCTCCGGTGACGGGCGGGCCGAGCTGCAGCCCGAGTACATCGAGCACAAGCGCTTCCTCGGCGTCCAGCTGATCAGCGCCATGGCCATCCTGGGCCTGTTCACCACGGTGTTCGTGGTGGCCTCGATGCTGGTCCTGTCGACAGGGATGCGCCGCCGTGAGATCGGCCTCCTGCGCACCATCGGCGCCTCGCCGAAGCAGGTCCGCCGCATGATCCTCGGTGAGGCCGCCATGGTCGGCCTGGCCGGCTCGATCGTGGGCTGCGTGGCCGGTGTGGTCGCGTCGCCGATGCTGCTCTCGATCCTCAAGGGCCTGGACGTCACCCCGCCCGGCATGCGGATCGACGTCGCCGCCTGGCCGCTGCTGGTGGCCTGCGTGATCGGTATCGGCGTCAGCGTGATCGGCGCCTGGGCCGCGGGCCGCAAGGCCGCCAAGGTCGCCCCGATCGAGGCGCTGCTCGACAGCCGCTCCGCCAACCAGGGTATGGGCCGCGGCCGCTGGATCGCGGGTCTGTCCGTCCTCGGTCTCGGCGTCGTGCTCGCCGTCGGCACCGCCACCAGCACCGCCGACAACCGCATCAACATGGCGATCTTCGCCAGCATGACGCTGATCGTGGCGGCGGCCCTGCTGGCCCCCGTGTTCGTCGGACCCGTCGGACGGATCCTGACCGCCCCCTTCCAGCGCGGCGGCAAGGCCGCTCCGGTCCTGGTCCGGGCCGAACTGGTCGCCAACCCGCGCCGCGCCGCCTCCCTGGTGGCCCGGTGATCGCCGCCGTGGGCTTCGCGGTGCTGCTCAGCGGCATGGTCGAGACGATGCGGGTCGCCTACCCGGCCGGTGAGGCACTGAAGGTCGCGGGCCAGACGATCGTCACGCCGGACGGCACCCCCGGCAACACCGACGAGGTCGTCGCCGCCAACCCGTTCGGCAAGGCCGCCCTGCCGACCCGCGCGTTCGTCGAGCCCGAAGGAGGCGAGCGGCGGTACGGCCACCGTCCTGGACGTCCTGGGCAGCCGGGACCCGAAGTGGAACAAGCAGGGACAGGCCGTCCTCGGCAAGAAGACCGCCGGTCAGCTGGGCCTGAAGCAGGACCAGGACGTCCCGGTCCGGTTCGTGGACGGCGCGACCGTCACGCTCACCGTGGCCAAGGTGCTACCCGACGACCCTGCCCGCGGTGACTTCGTGGTCGCCCGCGACCTGGTCCGCGCCCACGACCCGGCCGCGCTCACCGACGACATCTTCGTCCCCGCCGGCGCCAAGGCCTCGGCGGCGGTGCCCGGAGTGGCCCTCCACGACGCCGCCGAGTCCGCCCTGGCCGACTGCAACACCGACGCCAAGCTCACCGACTCCCTCGCCATGATGCTGATCGTCATCGCCGTCGGCTACAGCGTGATCGCCGTCGCCAACAGCATGGCCATGGCCGCCCACGGCCGGCGCCGCGACTTCGGGGTGATGAAGTCGGCCGGCGGCACCGTCCGCCAGCTGCTGTTCACTTCGGTCGGCGAGACCACCCTGGTCGTCGCCATCGGCGCCGCCCTCGGTGTGCTGGTCACGCTGCCCCCGCTGGCCGGCATGGCGGCGGGCCTGTCCGAGGCCATCTCCTCGGACGTGAGCCTGCACCTGAACTCCGGCACCATCGTCACCGCCGTCTTCGGCACGCCGGCGGCGGCGGTGCTCGCGGGGGTCGCGGTCACGGCGAGGACACTCAAGCGGCAGACGGGGTAAGCCGCACGGGGCGACAGGCGAGAGGCCGGAAGGAGGACGTTCACGCCGGCGGCGGCCCCGGGAGCTGCCGGGGCCGCCGCCGGCGCGTGCCCGGCCGCGCCCCGCCACCTCCCCCCTCCCGCCCCCGGTTACGACGAGCGGTGGAGGGCGGTCGAGCGCGTCGGCTGGAGCGCCACCCCAGAGCCCCGGCCGTTGCTGTGCGGGGACTGCGACCGGCAGGCCGTCACCGACCTAGAGCAGGCATGGCCAAGCGCCCATCGGCGACAAGAGCAGGGCCAAGCCGTGCCCGCGCAGAAGGGCGGCGGCACCCGGCTCTCCCGCTTCCGCAGATGACGCGACCGGCCCGGCTGTCAGGGGCGGCTGCCAAGCTGAACGGATGGACCGTGATGACGAGCAGCTGCTACGCCAACGGGTCTACGGCGCCGATGACGACCAGCCGGGCCCGCGACCCGACCGGCGCCACGCCGAACTGGTCGGCGGCCCGATGGACGGCCTGCTGCTCGGCATCACCGGCTGGACGCCCGACGAGGCCGGCACCGGTGTCGCGCTGGTAACGGAGCTGGGGCAGGTCGGCGCCGGCGCCGGGCCCTGTACGACCCGCGCCCCGGTGACCCGGGCCGCTGGGACTGGACCGGCGACACTCCCTGGTGCTGACCGACCGCGGCTACGACCACGACAGGTACCGCCGCGTGGTCTGGGACCTCGGCGTGAAGCCGCAGATCGCCCGCCGCGGCACCGAGCACGGCCCCGGCCTGGGCACCCAACGCTGGGTCGTCGAGCGAGCGTTCGCCCACCTGCACTGGTTCCGCCGCCAGCGCATCCGCCGGGAGATACGCGATGACATCCACGAAGCCTTCCTCAGCGTCGCTCGCAGCATCATCTGCCGGCGACGGCTGAAGAAGCTCCGGCCGCGTCAACTTTCGTCGTCCCGAGCAGCCATGAAGCCGCGATCTTGGACCACCGGGAAGACTCGCTGTGTGGTGGCGATCCAGGTGTCGATGTCGGCATGGGACGACCTGATGGCGCTGATCAACGCCTCGATCACGTCCAGTTTCGGCTTGCCGACGTTCAGGCTGAGCTCGTCCATCGACACCTCTTGGTACGACATGACCAGCTGCCACCAGAATCGCATGAGGAAGCGGCATTCCTGCGGGTCACGGTCGTCTGCGAGGCGATCATGAATGACCCTCTGGACGCGCTGCCGCTGCTCATCGTCACGAAAGCCGCGGTTGAGGTCAGTCAGGGTCACGTCGGGACAGTAGCAACCGCGTTCGTTCACGACCCCCGAGTTAGCTCTCAAGCCCGCGTAGAGCTTCCCGTAGGGATTCTTGGTGGTCGGCTCCGGAAGTCCTCCGGGGGTTGCGCCCGGGGCCGGGTGACGCGTGTCGCATCGTTGGACGTCCAGGGCAGCGGGGTGACGGCTGTCTCGGCTGCCTGTAGAAGGGGGCTCTGGGAGACCCAGGTTGTTCTGGGCCTGGTAGGCCTGAAGCCTGGTGGCGAGGCTGTGGTCATGACCGACAGCAACAGCGATGTGACCGGCTTCCACAACCGTGTCGTTCTGATCACTGGCGGAACCAGCGGGATCGGCCTGGCCACCGCGCGTCTGCTCCTGGAAGCCGGCGCCGAAATCGTCATCACCGGACGCGACGATGCCCGCCTCGACCGCGCGGCCGAACAACTGGACAAGGTGTCCGACCAGGGTGCCCGGCTGTTCACGGTCCGGGCCGACTCCGCCAGCCTCACCGATCTCGACCGCTTGGCTGCCCTGATCCGTGAACGCCACGGACGACTGGACGGGGTGTTCGCCAATGCCGGGGTCGGAGTGTTCCAGCGCAGTGGCGAGGTCACTGAGCAGGACTTCGACCTCAGCGTCGACGTCAACTTCAAGGGGGTGTTCTTCACGGTCCAGAAGGTCCTGCCGCTGTTCAGGGCGGCGGGTGGCGGTTCCATCGTGATCAATGCCTCGTGGACACTGCACCGGGGCCTGGCCGCCGCACCGGTGTACGCGGCCACCAAGGCCGCCGTCCACAATCTGGCCCGCACGCTGGGCAGTGATCTCGCCGGGCGCGGTATCCGGGTCAACTCGATCAGCCCGGGCTACATCGTGACCGAGATGTTCGATGCCGCCAACCCGGACCCTGCCTCGCACGATGCCATCCGCTCCCAGGTGCCGCTGGGGCGGCTGGGCCAGGCCCAGGACATCGCCGAGACCGTGGCCTTCCTGCTCTCCCCGCGGTCGTCGTACATCACCGCCCAGGACATCGTCGTCGACGGGGGCTTGGTGACCGCCGTCCCCGCCCCCTGACGCGGGTGGCGGCTGCCTGGCCCCGACAGGGCCAGGCAGCCGCCCGTCACGACCGGCCACAATCGTCGTATGAGCACAGCGATCAACCTGGGCGAGTTCCTCCGCACCCGCCGCTCCCTCCTGCACCCCGAGGACGTTGCCCTGCCGGACTTCGGAGGCCAGCGCCGGGTGGCGGGCCTGCGCCGCGAGGAGATCGCGCAGCTCGCCGGAGTGAGCGTCGACTACTACACCCGGATGGAACAGGGCCGCGTGCCCAACCCCTCAGGCGCGGTACTCGACGCCCTCGCGCGCGCACTGCGGCTGGACGGGGATGCCACGCGGCACCTGCACCGCCTTGCCCGACCGCAGTCCGCCGCCCGGCACGTTCCCCGGCGCCAGGCCCGGCCGCAACGCGTGCGCCCCATGCTCCAGAGGTTGCTGGACGATCTGGTGGACATGCCGGCGATGGTGATGGGCCGGCGCATGGACATACTGGCCTGGAACACGGCAGCGGTCGCCCTCTTCGGCGACTACGCGGCCCTGGACCGAGCCGAGCGCAACATCGCCCGGATCACTTTCCTCGACGAGACGTCCCGGGAACTGTATGCGGACTGGACCTCCTGCGCCCGCGAGAACGTGGCCTACCTCCACCTGGAAGCGGGACGGCACCCCGGGGACCCTCAGTTGGCGAGCCTGATCGGCGAACTGTCGATGAAGAGCGAGGACTTCCGTCGCTGGTGGGCTGAGCACCCGGTGCAGGACAAGACCTCGGGGACCAAGCGATTCCGCCATCCGGTGGTCGGCGATCTGGAACTGGCCTACGAGACTCTGCGCGCAGCGGACGACCCTGATCAGGCCTTGATCACGTATGCCGCTGAGCCGGGCAGCCCATCGCACGACGGCCTGCGGATGCTGCTGGCCTGGGCCACTGAGGCACCCTCCCCGATGCCGGACGGCGACCGCACGCGCTGAGCTTCTGGGCAGTGCGGGCCTCACCGTCGGCGACCCACAGCCGCGTCAGACGCGCCCCGCCGGGCTGCAAGGTGGGCATCTGGCTGAAGAACGCGCGGGCCGCCGCCCGGAAGGCCGCCGAGACCGAGCAGCGGCGTGCCGAGCGGTTTCAGCAGTCTGAGCAGTACGGACCGTCGGGCGGTTTCGGGAAGTCCGAGCGTCCGTCCAGCCACCCGAAGAGCCGTTCCGCGAGTGTGAGGTCTTCGAGGAACAGAGCGTGTCCGTGTTCAGGGCATCGGGCGTTGGGATCCCAACCCCACATGCGGCCTTCTGGGGGTGCTGTAGTCGACGAGGGACCAGATCGCGCAGCCCCACGTCAGGAGCGGTACGACGGACGGCGGGTGGTTGGGGAGTCCGCGCCGGCCCAAGTACTCCTCCAACAGCCGAGGTCGGGGCAAATGGCGCGCTGGACACTCGGGTCCTGGCCTCCTACCAGCTCCACGCCGGGGGCATGCAGAGTTTCGTCGGCGACGACAGCCTCATCCGCGGGAGCGCCGTACGCGGATGGGCCGATGATGAGGAGATCACGCTCGGTGCACGCGGACGTCTTCCTCGGCACACCTGGCTCGACTTCGCGGCTTCTGTACTGGCCCAGCTCGCGAATGCTCCGGACGAGAACATATGAGACAAGGGGAGGACCTGAACCGGCCGTCGCCTCAGTTGCGGTAGCCCCCTACTCCACGTCCTACCTGACCACGCCCCAGCCGAGTTGCGTTCCTCTATCGTGAGGATCATGACCGTGGAGGTAACCGAGCTGGCTGAGGAGCACGAGAGCAGCCTGCGCGCCTTGCTCGTCGCGGAGGGCATGGGCCTTCACGCCGGAACTCTGCTCGATCACCGCCATCGACCCTATGAGCGTCTCTATGTCGCTCTGGCGGGTTCTGTGGTCGTAGGGTTCGTTGAGGGTACGTTTACGGATCGTGAGATCTTCGGATCCGGTGAATTTCCGCCGCCCCGGGCGCGCATCGTGCAACTGGTCGTCGCCGTGCACTCTCGACGCACCGGCATCGGCAGCGCGCTCGTGGGACGCTTCGCCATCGACGCCGAGGCAGCCCGACTGGACAGCCTCGTCCTGTACCCCGAACCCGACCATGCCGATGTGCGCAGGGCGTTCTTCCACCACTGCGGAATGCGCCCCGTTCTCGGTACTCCCCTCCTCGGCGCCCGTCTGGACATCATTCGCACAGCACTCGTCTCACGGTCCTGAGTGGCCGTTGAACCCTCGGCCGCGCATGCACTGTGGTCCGCCGAGCGGGCAGTCACCCGACGGACCGTCTGCGCGTGGGCGGGGTCAGCTTCCCGTTTCGGCACGACGCCGCGCGCGTCAATGCACTCGCCCCGCGATCGAAGACCACGGACATCGTCGTAGGCCGCTGCGTCTACATTCGGCAAGGTGCTGGTCCGCAACGTTCGGTCCTACAGCAGATCCGCCTCCGCGTCGACGCTCGCGGACGAGTCGCTGCAAGGCTTGCCGGGCTATGACGACTTCTCCCGTGCGGTGCGGGCCGTGGACGAACGGTTCCGCGAGATCGCAACCGTGGGGATCCGGCTTGCCGACCCAGAGGCACTCGCCTGGTGGCATCACGTGATTCCCCCTCGGGGAAGCCAGGAGTTCGCCGACGACGTGCGGCGTCAGTTCGGTGTCACGATCGAGGTCGTCGACTG
>NZ_PQSU01000020.1 GCF_002920615.1 Streptomyces sp. Ru62 | reverse complement strand
AACCCGGCATCCGAACCGGCCCGGACAACAAGGGACCCCCAGGTCGTCGACCTGGGGGTTTCGCGCGCAGCGGGTGACGAGAACCGAACCTGCGCTCTCAGCTCGGGAAGCTCACGGCATTGAGCGTGAATAACGGTGCGATGCGGCATGCTTCGAACGGCGGAGTGTTTAGAAGGCGCTTGGTGCGTCGAGCGGGGCACCGCCTCTGACCTGCGCTGCTCCCCCGCCGTGACTCCCCATCGGCTGACCCTCGACACGCATTCGACAGGGCCCGAGGTTCGCTACGGCCGGTGGTAGGCCTCGGGGGCGACTCCCTCCCAGGGTTCCCTGGAGAAGCTCACATAGACGGGGGACTCAGGATCGCCCACCTGCATGTTGGCGAACAGATCCACATTGTGGTTGGCGAACCGGTGCAGATACTGGAGGAACAACTCCGACTCCGCTTTGGACAGTGCCTCGTCGTGCCGCTCATTGCGCATGCGTGCACGATACGAGTCCAGGTCGCAGGGTCCGCGCGGAGCCGTCCCACTACCGGCTGGACGCCGCGGCTGGGGCGGACGGAGCCGGCCGGATTCGAACCGGCGTCCTCACGATTTTGGAGACCGTGCGCGACTACCTCTGCGCTACGACTTCGCCCGGCTGGGATCCTAGTCCCGCTGGCCCTAGTCCCGCTGGCCACGCGCGAGGCATACAGGCGCCCTTCGTCACAGGACCCCACACGCTTTCCAACTGTGCTGGTGGGGTGTGGGGCTGTGTGCGGGGGCGTTCACCTGCGTTTATTGGCGGCTGGCTGCTGGAGTGGTCGCGGAGTTCGATCCGCTCTGAACGGCCGTGAATGGTAATGAATGAGACGGAAACTGAGACGGTGGCATGGGGCTGTCTGCTTCACTCCTCCCCAGGTGGGATGAGGCGATCGGCACTCTCGGCGTCGTCCACGTGTCCGTGTGCATCGACGGTGATCGGGGTGGCTCGCCCCTTAGAGGTGACCAGCCATGCGAGCACCCGCTCGGTCAGCGGCCCGTTGTCGGCTCCCTCGTCCTTCCAGTAGGCGCGCCAGCCGTCACCCGGCACGGCAGCCACCACCTGGTCGGCTCGCTCCAGGTGGGAGAAGTCTGGGTACTCCGTGACCGGTCGCCGCATGCCCCGCTTTGGATCGACAACGAGGGCCACGCCCGTGGCGTCGTCCCAGGAGTCCACGTCTACGGTTCGCCCGATCATCGTGTCCGTGCCGGTGAAGATGGCGAGCCAACCAGTCTGGTTGAAGTAGCGCATGCCGCCATCGTCTCTGACGCCTCTGCCAGCGCATGCTTCCGTCGCGGCCTTCTGATCCGTAGCTCTATCGAAATGGGGCGCGTACGGTCATTCAGGCCACTTCGAAGCTGATGCGGGGCGCCTGCGGTCGGCTGAAGCTGCCGTGGTTGCGGTACGGCGCTGCTGTACACCGTGGAGAAGGCGGCGCTGATCTATCAGCACTCCGATGACGAGCGGCAAGAAGAGGTCGCCGCCGGGTTGGATGCGACCGTGCGGAAGGCTCGGGCTGCGGCCAGAGAGACCCAGCGCAAGGGGCCCGACAAGCCTTCTGGCACGAATCTGGCACGCGACGCCTGATCACCGCGCACAACAACAAGGCCCAGGTCTCTGACCTGGGCCTTCAGTATGGAGCGGGTGACGAGAATCGAACTCGCGCTCTCAGCTTGGGAAGCTGATGTTCTACCATTAAACTACACCCGCGTAATACGGACGGATCGGCCCCGGAGGGTCCGGTGTCCGGACGCTTGCTCACTCTACATCATCATCGGCCCCCGGTGTCCGGACCCCGGGGGTTGAGTCGGCTCCGGAGGGGTATCCGGCTGCGGTCGGCCGGAGTTGGGGCGTACCGTGGAGGGGTCCCGTGGGGCCGGAGTGCCGCCTGGAGAGTTATCTCTTTGATCCCGTAATGTGGCTTTTGTCGTCCGGGCAGCAAGCCGGACGAGGCTCTTGGGGAAGGGACTTGAGGGACTTGATGGAACGCACCGTCGTCCGATGCGCGGACGGGCACGTCTTCAGCACCGCTTCGTTCCCGATGCAGCAGGCCGAGCGGCTCGGCCCCGGCCGGCTCGTGCGGTGTCCGCGGTGTGCCCGGCTCCGCAGCGCGGTCCCCGTCGTCCTGCAGAAGAGGTGAGGGCGTCGGGAGAGGACCGGCTGTAGTCGGCGTGTGACAGCGGGCGCGCGGACCCGTCGCGATTGCGACGGGTCCGCGCGCCTTGCGTATCCTCGCTACGTGCTTCTCTCAGACAAGGACATCCGGGCCGAGATCGACGCCGGGCGGGTACGGATCGATCCCTACGACGAAACCATGGTGCAGCCGTCGAGCATCGACGTCCGGCTGGACCGGTACTTCCGGGTGTTCGAGAATCACCGGTACCCCCACATCGACCCCTCCGTCGAGCAGGCCGATCTGACCCGGCTGGTGGAGCCGGAGGGCGATGAGCCGTTCATCCTGCACCCCGGGGAGTTCGTGCTCGCCTCCACGTACGAGGTGATCACGCTTCCCGACGATCTCGCCTCCCGGCTGGAGGGGAAGAGCTCGCTCGGGCGGCTGGGGCTGGTCACGCACTCGACCGCGGGGTTCATCGACCCCGGGTTCAGCGGGCATGTCACCCTGGAGCTGTCCAACCTCGCCACGCTGCCCATCAAGCTGTGGCCGGGGATGAAGATCGGCCAGCTCTGCATGTTCCGGCTGACCTCGCCCGCCGAGCACCCGTACGGCAGTGAGCGCTACGGCTCCCGGTACCAGGGGCAGCGCGGGCCGACCGCCTCGCGGTCCTACCTCAATTTCCATCGGACCCAGGTGTGAGGGCGACGACAGCATGAGCAGCGCAGACGTGCGGGAGAACCTGACCTACGAGCGGTTCGGGGCCGCCATCCGCGAGCTGGCGCAGACCATCGCCGACGACGGGTACGAGCCCGACATAGTGCTCAGCATCGCCCGGGGCGGGGTCTTCGTCGCGGGCGGGCTCGCCTACGCCCTCGACTGCAAGAACATCCACCTCGTCAACGTGGAGTTCTACACCGGTGTGGGCACGACCCTCGACATGCCGGTCATGCTCGCTCCCGTCCCGAACGTGATCGACTTCTCCGACAAGAAGGTGCTGATCACCGACGACGTCGCCGACACCGGCAAGACCCTGAAGCTGGTCCGTGACTTCTGCCTCGACACCGTCGCCGAGGTGCGCTCCGCCGTGATCTACGAGAAGTCCCACTCCCTCGTGAAGTGCGAGTACGTGTGGAAGCGGACCGACGACTGGATCAACTTCCCGTGGAGTGTCGAGCAGCCCGTGGTGAAGCGGGTCGGGCAGGTTCTGGACGCCTGAGGAACCCCGGTCACATACGGAAGGCCCCCGGCCGCACGCCGGGGGCCTTCCGCGTGGGCGAACCGTCAGAACGTGCCCAGCTTCACGATCGACAGCAGCGCGATCAGCTGGATCGCCGACGCCCCGAGCGCCCTCGGCCACGGCAGGTCGTGGGAGCGGGACACCATCAGGGTCAGCAGGGCGCCCGCGCCGACCCAGGTGGCCCAGCCGAGGAGCTGGACGAAGCCGGCGTCGCCGCCGAAGAACATGGCGACGATCAGGCGGGGCGCGTCCGTGAGGGCCGTGATCAGCATGGACAGGCCCACCGTGGGCTGCCAGGCGCCGTCGCCGCCGAGCTGGCGGGCCAGGGTGTGGGTGACCACGCCCAGGACGAACAGGCCGAGCACCATCACGACCGCCGTGATCAGCACGATCGGCACCGCGTTGGACAGGGTCGCGCTGATCGCGTCCTGGCGGGCGCCGTCGAAGCCGAAGACCGCGAGCAGGCCGTAGAGGAAGGTCACGACGAGGGCGGGGGTCCACATCGTGTAGTCCCGCATGCGCAGGAAGGTGTCGTTCGGGGACAGGACGATCCCCTTCAGCAGTTCCTTCCAGTGCAGGGGCGGTCCGAGCGGCGCGGCGGGCGCGGCGGCGGAGCCCGCCTGATAGGTCGCGCCCTGGGTGTAGCCGGCGGCCTCGTCGACCGAGAAGGCCTGGGTGTGGCCCGGGTTGTTGGCCGCGTAGGGGTCGTGCGCGCCGGGACCGGGGCCCGGGTGGTGGCCGCCGTCGCCGAAGTACTCCGGTCCGTCGTCGGCCGGCCCCGGGTACCCGTACGGCTGCTGTCCCTGCCGCTGGTACGGCGGCTGCGGCGCCGGCGGATAGCCGTACGAGGGGCCGGACGGGCCCGGCCGGCCGTACGGCGGCTGACCGTACGACGGTCCCCCGGGCTGTGCCGGGCCGTGCCCGCGCCCGTGTCCGCGCCCGTGTCCGTGCCCGTACGACGGCCCCTGCGGCGCCTGCTGTCCTTGGGGGGTGCGGTTGTCCCGGCCCCCGCGTCCGATCCTGAATCCAGCCACGTCAACGAACGTACCTGGTCCTGAGGGCCGTTGTGCCGGGCCCGGCGGTCCGGGCCCGGCTTTGCGGCCGACCTGTGACATCCCCTAAGGGGGCGTCAGGGGGGCGGTTCAGGGTCTTCCCCGGGTTCCCCCGAGGCATCCCTCAGGTGGGGTTGGACCGTGTCAGTTGTTGAGAACCGAGCCCTACCGCGGGGTGCCCGCCGTGGAGACCCCGGTGGCCGACGGGCCGAAGGAGAGCGCCCCGGCCGTCGTCTGATCGGGGTGCGGGCGGCCTGGACGCCCGAGGACGAGCCGTAGAGGACGACGACCACACCGGCCTGCTGCGCCGTGCCGACCTGGTGGCCGGCGGCGCTCGGGACGAGGGGCAGGGCGGTGAGCAGGCCGGTGGTCAGGGCAGCGGCCGGCAGGAGGACGCACTTGCGCAAGACGATGACGCGTTCGCGTGGCGGCGGCACCGCCGCCCCGGCCGTTTTGTGGGTCAGGATGGTGCCATGAGCGTAGTGAAGATCAACGTGCTGACCGTTCCCGCCGAGCAGCGGGAGGTCCTGGAGAAGCGGTTCGCCTCACGGGCCCACGCCGTGGAGAACTCCGACGGCTTCGAGTGGTTCGAGCTGCTGCGGCCCGTCGAGGGCACCGACCAGTACCTCGTGTACACGCGCTGGCGTGACGAGGAGTCCTTCCAGGCGTGGATGGAGGGGCCGATGAAGTCCGCGCACCAGGGTGGCGGCGAGGGCGGCGAGCGCCCGAAGCCGGCGGCCTCCGGCTCGACCCTGTGGTCCTTCGAGGTGGTGCAGCAGGCCGCGCCCAAGAACGCCTAGGGGACACGCGGGCCGTGCCCGAGAACGCCTGGCGGACGCGACGGCGCCCCCTGCCTGTGCGGGTCAGGGGGCGCCGTCGGGTCTGAAGGGGCGGTTACTTCACCGGCTCCGGCTCCGGCTCGCTCTCCGCCTCGGTCTCGCCCGCCGGGTCGGCCGGCGTCTTGACGGAGTCGAGCAGCAGCTGGGCGACGTCCACGACCTGGATGGACTCCTTGGCCTTGCCGTCGTTCTTCTTGCCGTTGACCGAGTCGGTCAGCATGACGAGGCAGAACGGGCAGGCGGTGGAGACGATGTCGGGGTTGAGGGAGAGGGCCTCGTCGACGCGCTCGTTGTTGATGCGCTTGCCGATCCGCTCCTCCATCCACATCCGCGCGCCGCCGGCGCCGCAGCAGAAGCCGCGCTCCTTGTGCCGGTGCATCTCCTCGTTGCGCAGGCCCGGGACCTTGCCGATGATCTCGCGCGGGGGCGTGTAGATCTTGTTGTGCCGGCCCAGGTAGCACGGGTCGTGGTACGTGATGATGCCCTCGACCGGGGTGACCGGGACCAGCTTGCCCTCGTCCACCAGGTGCTGGAGCAGCTGGGTGTGGTGGATGACCTCGTAGTCGCCGCCGAGCTGCGGGTACTCGTTGCCGATCGTGTTGAGGCAGTGCGGGCAGGTGGCGACGATCTTCTTCGCGGACTTCGGCTTCTTCGACTCGGGCGTGATGTTGCCCTCGTCGTCCATCTCCTCGCCGAACGCCATGTTCAGCGCGGCCACGTTCTCCATGCCGAGCTCCTGGAACAGGGGCTCGTTGCCCAGGCGGCGGGCGGAGTCACCGGTGCACTTCTCGTCGCCGCCCATGATCGCGAACTTCACGCCCGCGATGTGCAGCAGCTCGGCGAAGGCCTTGGTGGTCTTCTTGGCGCGGTCCTCCAGGGCACCGGCGCAGCCGACCCAGTACAGGTACTCGACCTCGGTGAGGTCCTCGATGTCCTTGCCGACGACCGGGACCTCGAAGTCGACCTCCTTGGTCCACTCCAGGCGCTGCTTCTTGGCCAGGCCCCAGGGGTTGCCCTTCTTCTCCAGGTTCTTGAGCATCGTGCCCGCCTCGGACGGGAAGGCGGACTCGATCATGACCTGGTAGCGGCGCATGTCGACGATGTGGTCGACGTGCTCGATGTCCACCGGGCACTGCTCGACGCAGGCGCCGCAGGTGGTGCAGGACCACAGGACGTCCGGGTCGATGACGCCGTTCTCCTCGGCGGTGCCGATCAGCGGGCGCTCGGCCTCCGCGAGAGCGGCCGCGGGGACGTCCTTGAGCTGCTCCTCGGACGCCTTCTCCTCGCCCTCCATCGTCTTGCCGCCGCCGGCCAGCAGGTACGGCGCCTTGGCGTGCGCGTGGTCCCGCAGGGACATGATCAGCAGCTTCGGGGAGAGCGGCTTGCCGGTGTTCCAGGCGGGGCACTGCGACTGGCAGCGGCCGCACTCGGTGCAGGTGGAGAAGTCCAGCAGGCCCTTCCAGGAGAACTGCTCGACCTGGGAGACGCCGAAGACGTCGTCGTCGCCGGGGTCGGTGAAGTCGATCGGCTTGCCGCCGGACGTCATCGGCAGCAGGGCGCCGAGCGAGGTCTCACCGGTGGCGTTGCGCTTGAACCAGATGTTCGGGAACGCCAGGAAGCGGTGCCAGGCCACGCCCATGTCGGTCTTCAGGGCGACCGTGATCATCCAGATGAAGGAGGTCGCGATCTTCAGGCCGGCGAAGAAGTAGGTGAGGTTCTGGAGCGTGGAGACGTCCATGCCCCCCAGCCACTTCACGACCGGGTACGAGATGAAGAACGAGGCCTCGTAGCCGTCCACGTGGTGCTGGGCGCCTTCGAGGGCGTGCAGCATGAAGATGCAGACGCCGACGATGAGGATGACGGCCTCGACGAAGTACGCCTGGCCGAAGTTGGAGCCGGCGAAGCGGGACTTGCGGCCCGGCTTGCGCGGATGGCTCAGCTGGCGGATGACGATCAGGGCGAGGATGCCGATCACCGTCATGGTGCCGATGAACTCGACGTAGACGTTGTACGGCGCCCAGTCGCCGAGGACCGGCAGCAGCCAGTCCGCCTTGAACAGCTGCCCGAACGCGTTGACGATCGTCAGCAGCAGGGTGAAGAAGCCCACCGCCACGAACCAGTGCGCCACGCCGACGATGCCCCAGCGGTTCATCCGCGTGTGGCCGAGGAACTCCTTGACCACGGTGAGGGTGCGCTGTGTGGGATCGTCGGTCCGCGTGCCGGCCGGCACCGGCTGGCCCAGCCGCATGAAGTTGTAGATCTGCAGGAGGGCGCGGCCGAACAGTGCCACGCCGACCACGATCAGGACCAGCGACACGATGATCGCGGCGAGTTGCATTGGGGCTCCTGAGGCGGCCTCGGTCGACACGAGCTGTCTGAGCTGATCGACATTACTAAGCGGTAACTTATGTAGTCCGTCTGAGACTACCCCCATCTTCCGTCGGGATGCAGCAGAGCGCGGGGTGATCTGGGTCGCCGCCAGCCAATCGGATCGTGTTATTCGTACCGAATTGATACTTTCGCCCCTACCTTAGAGCCGTGCTCTACGGGATCGCCGCCGCCACCGCAGCCCTTCTCTTCACCGCCGTGCTCGCGGCGGCGCTCCGGCTGCCCGCCCGGAGGGCCGGGATCCTGGACCGGCGCCGGCAGCGGCCCCTGCCTCTCCTCGGCGGACTCGCGGTCGTGATCGTCACCTGTCTGGTCGCCGGAACGGGGGAGTGGACCCGGGTCGCCCCGCTCGGGGACGGGGTCGGACGGCTGCTCATGGCCGCCGCCGCCGTCGCCGGGCTGGGCCTGGTGGCCGACGTGTGGCGGCTCCGCGCGCGCGTGCTCGTGGCCGGGACGGCCGTGGCGGCGGTCTGCGTGGTGCCGTACGACGAGACGGGCGTGCCGGGCGGGCTGCTGGCCATCGGCTGGATCGTCCTGGCCACCCTCGCCTTCAAGGGCCTCGACCACGCAGACGGGCTGGCCGGGACGGTCGGGGTGGTCACCGCCTTCGGCGCCGGGGCGTGTGCCGCCGCCGAGGTGATGGACGGTCTCGCGGTGCTGCTGAGCGTGGTCGCCGCCGCGCTCACCGGCTTCCTGATGCACAACTGGCATCCCGCGCGGGTCGGGCTCGGCGCCTGCGGCTCGCTGTTCACCGGGTTCGTGCTGTCGTCGGCGGTGGTCTTCACGCGCGCGGGGTACGACATCGGGCCGAGCGCGGCGGTGGTGTTCTGCCTCGGTGCCGTGGCCGTCGCCGACGCCCTGCTCGTGGTCCTCGCCCGGGGGGTGGCCCGGCGCCCGCTGCTGCGGCGCGGCCCCGACCACCTCGGGCACCGGCTGCGGCGGCTCGGGCTCGCCCCGCAGGGGTCGGTCGTGCTGCTGGGGGCCGGCTCCTTCTCCTCGGTGCTCGTGGGGGTGCTCGTGCACACCGGCTGGACGGGGGACTCGGCCGTGCTCTGGGTGGCCGGTGGGGTGGCGTTCGCCGTTCTCGTCCTCCTTTTGATTCCCGCTCCGCAGGGCCGCCGCCCGCCATCGACGCAGGTCAGCGGGCACTTGCGTGTAAGGAACGGATAAGAGTTGAGTCTGACTGGCTCAGGTCTGTTGACCCAGCGGGTCTCCTCGTGCACACTTGAGCCTGTTCCACTCAAGTCAGCTGGAGGAATCAACCATGGCACGTGCGGTCGGCATCGACCTGGGCACGACTAACTCCGTCGTCAGCGTTCTGGAGGGCGGCGAGCCCACCGTCATCACCAACGCCGAGGGTGCCCGGACCACGCCGTCCGTCGTCGCCTTCGCCAAGAACGGCGAGGTGCTCGTCGGCGAGGTCGCCAAGCGCCAGGCGGTCACGAACGTGGACCGGACCATCCGCTCGGTGAAGCGCCACATGGGCACCGACTGGAAGATCCAGCTCGACGGCAAGGACTTCAACCCGCAGCAGATCTCCGCGTTCATCCTGCAGAAGCTGAAGCGGGACGCCGAGGCCTACCTGGGCGAGAAGGTCACGGACGCGGTCATCACCGTCCCGGCCTACTTCAACGACTCCGAGCGCCAGGCCACCAAGGAGGCCGGTGAGATCGCCGGTCTGAACGTCCTGCGCATCGTCAACGAGCCCACCGCGGCCGCGCTCGCCTACGGCCTCGACAAGGACGACCAGACGATCCTCGTCTTCGACCTCGGTGGCGGCACCTTCGACGTGTCCCTCCTGGAGATCGGCGACGGCGTCGTCGAGGTGAAGGCCACCAACGGTGACAACCACCTCGGTGGTGACGACTGGGACCAGCGCGTCGTCGACTACCTGGTCAAGCAGTTCCAGTCCGGCCACGGCGTGGACCTGTCCAAGGACAAGATGGCCCTCCAGCGCCTGCGCGAGGCGGCGGAGAAGGCCAAGATCGAGCTGTCCTCCTCGACCGAGACCTCGATCAACCTGCCGTACATCACCGCGTCCGCCGAGGGCCCGCTGCACCTGGACGAGAAGCTCACCCGGGCTCAGTTCCAGCAGCTGACGGCCGACCTGCTGGAGCGCTGCAAGACGCCGTTCCACAACGTCATCAAGGACGCCGGCATCTCCATCAACGAGATCGACCACGTCGTCCTCGTCGGTGGCTCCACCCGCATGCCCGCCGTCGCCGAGCTCGTCAAGGAGCTGACCGGCGGCAAGGAGGCCAACAAGGGTGTGAACCCGGACGAGGTCGTCGCCATCGGCGCCTCGCTCCAGGCCGGTGTCCTCAAGGGCGAGGTCAAGGACGTCCTGCTGCTCGACGTCACCCCGCTGTCCCTCGGCATCGAGACCAAGGGCGGCATCATGACCAAGCTGATCGAGCGCAACACCACGATCCCGACCAAGCGCTCCGAGATCTTCACCACGGCCGAGGACAACCAGCCGTCGGTGCAGATCCAGGTCTACCAGGGCGAGCGTGAGATCGCGGCCTACAACAAGAAGCTCGGCATGTTCGAGCTGACCGGTCTGCCGCCGGCGCCGCGTGGCGTCCCGCAGATCGAGGTCTCCTTCGACATCGACGCCAACGGCATCATGCACGTCACGGCGAAGGACCTCGGCACCGGCAAGGAGCAGAAGATGACCGTCACCGGCGGCTCCTCGCTCCCGAAGGAAGAGGTCGACCGCATGCGCGAGGAGGCCGAGCGCTACGCGGAGGAGGACCACAAGCGTCGCGAGGCCGCCGAGGCCCGCAACCAGGGCGAGCAGCTCGTCTACCAGACCGAGAAGTTCCTCAAGGACAACGAGGACAAGGTCCCCGGTGAGATCAAGACCGAGGTCGAGGCCGCGGTCGGCGAGCTGAAGGAAGCCCTCAAGGGCGAGGACACCGCCGAGATCCGCTCCGCCACCGAGAAGGTCGCCGCCGTCTCGCAGAAGCTGGGCCAGGCGCTGTACGCCGACGCCCAGGGCGCGCAGGCCGCGGGCGGCCCCGAGGGTGCGACCGCCGGTGGCGCCAAGGCCGCCGAGGACGACGTGGTGGACGCCGAGATCGTGGACGACGAGCGCAAGGACGGTGCCGCGTAATGACGGAGGAGACCCCGGGCTTCGAGGAGAAGCCCGACGTCCCCTCCGGCGCCACCTCCGACGACGCCGAGCCGAAGGCCGCCCCCGAGGAGGGGGCGGCCCCGGCCGGGGACGGACACGCAGAGAACGCCGGCCTGGTCGCCCAGCTGGACCAGGTCCGCACGGCGCTGAACGAGCGCACGGCGGACCTCCAGCGGCTCCAGGCCGAGTACCAGAACTACCGCCGCCGGGTCGAGCGCGACCGGATCGCGGTCAAGGAGATCGCCATCGCGAACCTCCTGACCGAGCTCCTGCCCGTGCTCGACGACATCGGCCGCGCACGGGAACACGGTGAGCTGGTCGGCGGCTTCAAGTCGGTGGCCGAGTCACTGGAGACCGTCGCGGCCAAGATGGGCCTCCAGCAGTTCGGCAAGGAGGGCGAGCCCTTCGACCCGACGATCCACGAGGCGCTGATGCACAGTTACGCCCCGGACGTCACCGAGACGACCTGCGTGGCGATCCTGCAACCCGGGTATCGCATCGGCGAGCGCACCATCCGCCCCGCGCGGGTGGCCGTCGCCGAACCGCAGCCCGGCGCGCAGACCGTCAAGGCCGAGGGTGCCGAGGAGACGCCGGCGGCCGACGACAAGGAGAACGGTGGCCCGGACGAGGGCTGACGTGAACACTGACGGGAAGGAGGGGCGTCGAGGATGAGCACCAAGGACTTCATCGAGAAGGACTACTACAAGGTCCTCGGCGTCCCCAAGGACGCCACCGAGGCCGAGATCAAGAAGGCGTACCGGAAGCTCGCCCGCGAGTTCCACCCGGACGCCAACAAGGGCAACGCCAAGGCGGAGGAGCGCTTCAAGGAGATCTCCGAGGCGAACGACGTCCTCGGCGACCCCAAGAAGCGCAAGGAGTACGACGAGGCGCGCGCGCTGTTCGGCAACGGCGGCTTCCGCCCCGGGCCGGGCGCGGCCGGCGGCTCCTTCAACTTCGACCTGGGCGACCTCTTCGGAGGCGCCGCCCAGGGCGGAGGCTTCGGTGGCGGACTCGGTGACGTCTTCGGGGGCCTGTTCAACCGCGGCGGCGCCGCGGGCACACGGACCCAGCCCCGGCGCGGCCAGGACATCGAGTCCGAGGTCACGCTGAGCTTCACGGAGGCCATCGAGGGGGCCACGGTGCCCCTGCGGATGTCCTCCCAGGCGCCCTGCAAGGCCTGCTCGGGCACCGGCGACAAGAACGGCACACCGCGCGTGTGCCCGACCTGCGTCGGCACCGGCCAGGTCGCCCGGGGTTCCGGTGGCGGCTTCTCGCTCACCGACCCCTGCCCCGACTGCAAGGGCCGCGGCCTGATCGCCGAGCACCCCTGCCTGGAGTGCAAGGGCAGCGGGCGCGCCAAGTCGTCCCGCACGATGCAGGTCCGCATCCCGGCGGGCGTCACCGACGGGCAGCGGATCCGGCTGCGCGGCAAGGGCGCGCCCGGCGAGCGGGGCGGTCCGGCCGGCGACCTGTACGTGGTCGTCCACGTCGGCGAGCACCCGGTGTTCGGACGCAAGGGCGACAACCTCACCGTCACGGTGCCGGTGACGTATCCCGAGGCGGCTCTCGGCGGCGAGGTGCGGGTGCCGACCCTCGGGGGCCCGCCCGTCACCCTGAAACTGCCGCCCGGCACGCCCAACGGCCGTACCATGCGCGCGCGGGGCAAGGGCGCGGTCCGCAAGGACGGCACCCGCGGCGACCTCCTGGTCACCGTCGAGGTGCGTGTGCCCACGGACCTGTCGGGGAAGGCTCGTGACGCACTGGAGGCGTATCGCGAGGCGACCGCGGGCGAGGACCCGCGGGCGGAGCTGTTCGAGGCCGCGAAGGGAGCTTGAGAGTGATGGACGGCCGTCGACGCGGTGACAATTTTCGTGGGCCGTATGAACTGACCGAGGAGACCCCGGTCTACGTCATCTCGGTGGCGGCCCAGCTCTCCGGACTCCACCCGCAGACGCTGCGCCAGTACGACCGCCTGGGCCTGGTCTCGCCCGACCGCACCGCCGGCCGGGGCCGCCGCTACTCGGCCCGTGACATCGAACTGCTCCGCCAGGTGCAGCAGTTGTCGCAGGACGAGGGCATCAACCTGGCCGGTATCAAGCGGATCATCGAACTGGAGAACCAGGTCACCGCGCTCCAGCACCGCGTCGCGGAGCTGGAGGCGGCCCTGGACGGCGCGGCGGCCGCGATGCAGCAGCGCGAGGCCGCCGTGCACGCCTCCTACCGGCGTGACCTGGTGCCGTACCAGGAGGTCCAGCAGACCAGCGCGTTGGTGGTGTGGCGGCCGAAGCGGCAGCAGCAGGACTGACGCGCACAGGCGCACACGAAGAGGGGCCCGGATTCCGGGCCCCTCTTCGTGCGCCCTCACGACTCGTGAGGAACCGCCCTGGTTGTCCGGGTCTTTGCCGTTCCCATGAACTCCCTTGGCGTGGACGGTCCGTAAAGGGCCTTTGAAGGGGGTTTCGCGTGACCTCCACAGGTACAGCGGAGCGTGCTGTTGCGCACTCGTTAAGTGATTCTTCTTGACGCCGGGTGTGGCCTGCGCGTTGTCTTTTCAGACACCTGGGCCGTATAGCAACGCCCACGTCCGGAACGCACCTGAAGTGAGCCCTCGCATGCGTCGTATCGCCATATCCGTGGCCGCGTCCACGATGACCCTCTCGCTCGCCGGCTGTGGCGTGCTGAACGTGACGGGGGACGGCGCGAGTGCGAGCCCGACCAAGGGCAACGACATCACGGTGGGCCTGCTGCTGCCGGAGAAGGCGAACACCCGCTACGACAAGTTCGACTACCCCATCATCCGGGACAAGGTGGCCGAACTCACCAAGAAGCAGGGCAAGGTGGAGTACGCCAACGCCGACGCGAGCCCGGCCCGGCAGTCCGAGCAGATGCAGAACATGATCGACGGCAAGGTCGACGTCATCCTGGTCGACGCGGTGGACGCCCACGCCATCGCCGGCGAGGTGAAGAAGGCCAAGGACGCGGGCATCCCGGTCATCGCCTACGACCGTCTCGCCGAGGGCCCGATCGACGCCTACATCTCCTTCGACAACGAACTCGTCGGCGAGGTGCAGGGCCGCTCCCTGCTGGAGGCCCTGGGCCCGGACGTCGACACCTCCGACAAGATCGTCATGATGAACGGCTCGCCCACCGACCCGAACGCCAAGCAGTTCAAGGAGGGCGCGCTCTCCGAGCTGAACGGCAAGGTGGACATCGCGGAGAGCTTCGACACCGTCAAGTGGAAGCCGGAGAACGCCGAGGCCAACATGGCCAGGGCCATCGCGAAGATCGGCAAGGACAACATCGCCGGCGTCTACTCCGCCAACGACGGCATGGCGGGCGGCATCATCAAGGCCCTGAAGGCGGCCGGTGTCACCAAGCTGCCCCCGATCACCGGTCAGGACGCCGAACTGGACGCCGTGCAGCGGGTGCTGGCGGACGAGCAGTACATGAGCGTCTTCAAGTCCTACCCGGACGAGGCCGAGGCCGCCGCGCAGATGGCCGTCACCAAGCTCCAGGGCAAGGACATCCAGTTCGACGCCCTCACCCAGGACCGGGTGGACAGCCCCACCACCAAGGACATTCCGGCCAAGCTGGTCCAGGTGACCGCGCTGACCAAGCGCACCATCAAGGACACGGTCGTCGCGGACGGCATCTACACGGTCGGTGACATCTGCACCGCCAAGTACAAGGCGGCCTGCGCGTCGGCCGGCCTGAAGTAGAACGCCCGCGTTCCACCCCCGGCCGGCCGCGGTGCGCGGCGCGGACCGGTGCCGGAACCCGGACACAGCGGCATTTTCCGGTGGCCGCCGTGGAGGGAGCCGTGTTGCGGACCCGGTTCGGCGCCGCGCATAGTTGCGCCACGGAAGTGGCAGCACACCGGGGGTGGAATGGGCGATGTCCGGGCGCGGGGCGGAGGAGCATCCTCACGGTGCCGACCGGCTGTGTGCAGCCGGGGATCGGGTGTACTCCCGTGCCGTGCGCCGGGGGCGGGTGCCGCGCACGGACGCCGAGCCGGTGCCCTGCCTGCTGGAGCTCGCCCTGCTGCACCCCGACCCGGACGACATGGACTGGCTGGTGCCGACCTCCCCGCAGGAGGTCATGACCCGGCTGCTGCGCGGGGTCTACGACGAGGTCAGCGCGAGCCAGCGGCGGGTGGGCTCGGCGGTGGCCGCGTTCGAGTGGTACGCGGGCCTGGGGAGGCAGCTGAACGCGCTGGCGGCGCCGGCCGAGGGCAGTGCCATCCGGGTCCTGGACGGGCTCTCCCGCATCCAGGCCGCGATGGACGAGGCGACCGAGGCGTGCACCACCGAGGTGCTCACCGTGCAGCCCGGCGGCATCCGGCGGGAGGCGGAACTCTCCGAGGGCCTGCACCGGGCGCTGGCGCTGCGCGGCCGGGGCGTGCGGATGCGGGACCTGTACACGCATGTGGCCCGGCACGGCCAGGGCCTGCTCAACTACCTTGAGCTGATGGGCGACGCGGTGGAGGCGCGCACCCTGGACGAGGTGATCGACCGGCTCATCCTCTTCGACCGTACGGTGGCGTTCATCCCCGCCAACACCGACCGCACGATGGCCCTGGAGCTGCGCCACCCGGCCCTGATCGCCTACCTGGTGACGGTCTTCGAACGGCTGTGGCGCCTGGCGATCCCGCTCACGGCCCCGCTCCCCGACACCGGCATCGAGGGCATCTCGCACCGCGAGCAGTCCATCGCCGCGCTGCTCGCCGAGGGCCACCAGGACGCGGTCATCGCCGAACGCCTGGGCATCAGCGTGCGCACCTGCCGGGCCCACATCGCCCGTCTGTCGGAGACCCTGGGCGCGGCCAGCCGTACCCAACTGGGCGTCCGCATCGCCCAGGTCGGCCTCGACGGGCACCGTCCGTCCCTGCCGACCACCGCCCTCGCCGGTCCGGAGCAGGAACCCCCGGCCGTGCGCTGAGCCTCGGTGGTCCCGCGCCTCAGTGCTCCCGGTCGAGGATGCCGGACTGGGCGATGAGATAGCCGAGTTGCGCGCGGCTGCCGCTGCCGAGGGCCTGGGCCAGCTTGGCGATGTGGGCCCGGCAGGTGCGCACGTTCATGCCGAGACGGCGGGCGATGGCCTCGTCGACGTGGCCCTCGACCAGGAGCTTGGCGATGGAGTGCTGGATGTCCGTGATGCCGTCCGGGGCCGTCTCGTAGGGGGCGCCGGTGCTCAGCGGCACGGCACGGGCCCACATGAACTCGAACACCTTGATCAGGTAGCGCACCAGGCCGGGGTGGCGGAGTTCCAGGGCGACCTGGCGGTCGTCGCGCACGGGGATGAAGGCGACGGTCTCGTCGCAGATGATGAGCCGCTCCACCAGTTCGTCGATGGTGCGGTACTCCACCTTCCCGACGGAGAACTGGGCCACGTATCCAAGGGTCTCGGGGCTGTAGCGGGCGGTGTGCTGGTACAGGGTCCGGATGCGCACGCCGCGTTCGAGGAGGGGGCGGTCGCGTTCCAGGCCCTGGAGGAGGGTGTGCTCCAGCCGGCGGCTGGTCGGCTGTACGGTCAGCACCTCGGAGCGGCACTCGGCCGTCGCCGCGTCGAGGGCCGCGTTGATGCGGTCCAGGCCCTCCAGCACCGAGATGGCGTGGGTGGAGGTGGTGTCCTGGGCGCTGAGCGCCATGAACGGTTCGAAGACCTCGGTCAGTTCGATCGACAGCCGCCTGCGGTCGGAGATCTCGCGCTCGATCGGATTGAGCCGCTGGGCCAGGGCGACGGACGGTGGGGTGGGGCGCAGCCAGTTGGCGTCGTCCGGATCCGGTTGCAGGAGGGCGAACTCCATGAGGCAGGGAGCGGCTTCCGCCTCCGCGCGGGCTATCCGCCCCACGCGCAGCGCCTTGGCGTAAAGGCCGCTACCCTCCTCGCAGAGTTCGGTCATGGCATGGGGATGTGACGCTTTGGTCCGATTTGATGGCAAATCTCCACCCCCCAGGGTCCTGAACATGCAGGAACATGATGCACCGATCGTGTGGCCATGACGTGCCCAAATGAGACATCGTCTTGTTCGACGGGGGAAGAGGGGACCTTCAAGTGAGGACGAAGCCGAATATGCGCAACAAATTGCTTCGGTCGATGCTTGCCGTCGCCTTCTCCACCGTTGTGGCCATTGGCGCGCTGAGTGGCCTCTCCGGTGCGAAGCGTGACGTCGCGGGCGATACGACCTGGGGAGTGGCTCCCCGGACAGTCGCTGTGAGTGACGGCAGCACCGGGACGGCTCATTCCGATGGTGTGGACGACACCACCTGGGGCTGACTGATGACTACTCCACCCGACGACCGGTCCTTCCGTCGCGAAATGGCCACCGCCTACCGCTCCGGCTGGCACTTCATCGACCTGGTCACGGCCATCCCGCACAGTGGTGACTCGCTGATGGTCACCGTGTTCGGTGAGCCGGTCGTCGTCACGCGGGACGAGGACGGAGATGTGCGGGCGTACCGGTGCCTGCGCAAGCCGCGTGGCGCGCCGCAGCCGGTGCGCTGTGCCATCCGGTACGGAATGATCTTTGTGAACCTGGACCAGCGGGACCACCGGCTGTCCGAGCCGGCGCCGTCCGACGTGCGAACCATCTCGGCCACCCCCCGCAGTGCCTGACGCGATTCCCCCGTCGTAACAGATCGCTCAGGTGCTTCCCCCCGCAGCGGCGTCACCGTGACCTGAACACGGTGACGCCGCTGCAGTTTGCGGGGACATTTCGGGGTTTCGGCGTACTCCACGGTGGCCGGAAACCGCCGGGTGCCGGCCGCGCTCAGCCGCGCCCCAGCACCCGCTCCACCTCGATCTCGATCACCACCCGGGACGGGTTCGGCGAGGGCGTCCGCTCGTACCGCTCCGCGTACCGCCGCTCCGCCTCCGCGACCCGCTCCGGCTCGGTACGCACCCGCGCCCGCCCCTCCAGCGTCGCCCAGCGCCGGCCGTCGACCTGGCACACCGCCACCCGGGCCCCCTCGGTCCCGGCCGCGCGCACATGGGCCACCTTCGTGCTGGTCCTGTTGGTGATCACCCGGGCCAGCCCCGCCGCGGCGTCGTAGGTCACCCCCACCGGCACCACGTGCGGGCTGCCGTCGGGGCGGAGGGTCGTCAGGGTGCACAGATGCCGTTCGCGCCAGAAGGCGAGATACGGCTCGTCCGGGGCAGCCGGATCCTGGGAGTACGAGGCCATGCCGTGCAACCTAACCGACACCCCCGGGACCCGTGCGCGACCGGCCTTGAGTGGAATAGACTCAACTTTGTGCACGTTGACCGAGGCAGGACCGTCGGGTAGGAGGAGAACGCACACGTGGACGCCGAGCTGACCAACAGGAGCCGGGACGCGATCAACGCGGCGAGCAATCGTGCCCTCACCGAGGGGCACCCGGATCTCACCCCCGCCCACCTGCTGCTGGCTCTGCTCCAGGGGCAGGACAACGAGAACATCGCCGACCTGCTCGCGGCCGTCGAGGCCGACCAGGCCGCCGTACGCTCCGGCGCGGAGCGCATCCTCGCCGGTCTGCCCAGCGTGACCGGGTCCACCGTCGCGCCTCCGCAGCCGAACCGCGAGATGCTGGCCGTGATCGCGGACGCCACCGAGCGCGCCAAGGCGCTCGGCGACGAGTACCTGTCCACCGAGCACATGCTCATCGGCATCGCCGCGAAGGGCGGTGCCGCCGGGGACGTGCTCAAGGGTCAGGGTGCCGACGCCAGGAAACTGCAGGAGGCCTTCCAGAAGGCCAGGGGAGGACGCCGCGTGACCACCGCCGATCCGGAGGGCCAGTACAAGGCCCTGGAGAAGTTCGGCACCGACTTCACCGCCGCCGCCCGCGAGGGCCGGCTCGACCCGGTCATCGGGCGGGACCAGGAGATCCGGCGGGTCGTGCAGGTGCTGAGCCGTCGTACGAAGAACAACCCCGTCCTCATCGGCGAGCCGGGCGTCGGCAAGACCGCCGTGGTCGAGGGGCTCGCCCAGCGGATCGTCAAGGGCGACGTGCCCGAGTCGCTGAAGGACAAGCGGCTGGTCGCGCTCGACCTCGGCGCGATGGTGGCCGGTGCCAAGTACCGCGGCGAGTTCGAGGAGCGCCTCAAGGCCGTCCTGTCGGAGATCAAGGAGTCCGACGGGCAGATCATCACGTTCATCGACGAGCTGCACACCGTCGTCGGCGCCGGTGCCGGCGGCGACTCCGCCATGGACGCGGGCAACATGCTGAAGCCGATGCTCGCGCGCGGTGAGCTGCGCATGATCGGCGCGACCACGCTGGACGAGTACCGCGAGCGGATCGAGAAGGACCCGGCGCTGGAGCGCCGCTTCCAGCAGGTCTTCGTCGGCGAGCCGAGCGTCGAGGACACCATCGCGATCCTGCGCGGGCTCAAGGGCCGCTACGAGGCCCACCACAAGGTGCAGATCAACGACTCCGCGCTGGTGGCCGCCGCGACCCTGTCCGACCGGTACATCACCTCCCGCTTCCTGCCGGACAAGGCCATCGACCTCGTCGACGAGGCGGCCTCCCGGCTGCGCATGGAGATCGACTCCTCGCCCGTGGAGATCGACGAGCTCCAGCGCTCCGTCGACCGGCTGCGGATGGAGGAGCTGGCCCTCAGCAAGGAGACCGACCCGGCCTCCGTCGCTCGCCTGGAGAAGCTGCGCCGCGACCTCGCCGACAGGGAGGAGGAGCTGCGCGGCCTGACCGCCCGCTGGGAGAAGGAGAAGCAGTCCCTCAACCGGGTCGGTGAGCTCAAGGAGCGTCTGGACGACCTGCGCGGACAGGCTGAACGAGCCCAGCGCGACGGCGACTTCGACACCGCGGCCAAGCTGCTGTACGGCGAGATCCCGCAGTTGGAGAAGGAGCTGGAGGCCGCCTCCGCCGCCGAGGAGGAGGTCGCCAAGGACACCATGGTCAAGGAGGAGGTCGGCTCCGACGACATCGCCGACGTCGTCGCCGCCTGGACCGGCATCCCCGCCGGGCGCCTGCTGGAGGGCGAGACGCAGAAGCTGCTGCGCATGGAGGAGGAGATCGGCAAGCGGCTCATCGGTCAGAGCGAGGCCGTACGGGCCGTGTCGGACGCCGTGCGCCGCTCGCGGGCCGGGATCGCCGACCCCGACCGGCCCACCGGGTCCTTCCTCTTCCTCGGCCCGACCGGTGTCGGCAAGACCGAACTGGCCAAGGCGCTCGCGGACTTCCTCTTCGACGACGAGCGGGCCATGGTCCGCATCGACATGTCGGAGTACGGCGAGAAGCACAGCGTGGCCCGGCTGGTCGGCGCGCCCCCCGGGTACGTCGGCTACGAGGAGGGCGGCCAGCTCACCGAGGCCGTGCGGCGGCGCCCGTACAGCGTGATCCTGCTGGACGAGGTGGAGAAGGCCCACCCGGAGGTCTTCGACATCCTGCTCCAGGTGCTGGACGACGGCCGGCTGACGGACGGTCAGGGCCGCACGGTCGACTTCCGCAACACCATCCTGGTGCTCACCTCCAACCTGGGCAGCCACTTCCTGATGGACCCGCTGACCACCGAGGAGCAGAAGAAGGAGCAGGTGCTGGAGACCGTCCGGAGCTCCTTCAAGCCGGAGTTCCTCAACCGGCTGGACGACCTGGTGGTCTTCTCGGCGCTCACCAAGCCCGAGCTGGAGCGGATCGCGGGGCTCCAGATCGACCGGCTGGCCAAGCGGCTGGCCGAGCGGCGGCTCACGCTGGACGTCACCCCGGACGCGCTGGCCTGGCTGGCGGAGGAGGGCCTGGACCCGGCCTACGGCGCCCGGCCGCTGCGCCGGCTGGTGCAGAGCGCCATCGGCGACCGGCTCGCCAAGGAGATCCTGTCCGGCGAGGTCAAGGACGGCGACACGGTCCGCGTGGACCGCTTCGGCGAGGGCCTGCTGGTCGGCCCCGCGACCGGGAAGACCCTGTAGCGGACACCCCGGCTGTCAGCTGTCGGCTGACCGGCGGGTCGGGGGTTGCCATCCCCCGACCCGCCGGTGGGAGGATGGCGGCATCCGCATGAAGGGAAAATCACGGTGAGCATCGACCCGTCCTCGATTCCGAACTTCGGGGGCCAGCCCGAACCGCAGCCCCAAGGACCGGTTGGCCCCGTCCTCCCGGATCAGGACCTGGTGAAGCAGCTTCTCGACCAGATGGAGCTGAAGTACGTCGTCGACGAGGAGGGTGACCTCGCCGCGCCGTGGGAGCAGTTCCGCACCTACTTCATGTTCCGGGGAGAGGCCGAGCAGGCGATCTTCTCGGTGCGGACCTTCTACGACCGCCCCCACAAGATCGACGAGAAGCCGCAGCTGCTGGAGTCCATCGACGACTGGAACCGCCGCACCCTGTGGCCCAAGGTGTACACCCACACCCATGACGACGGCACCGTCCGCCTGATCGGCGAGGCCCAGATGCTGATCGGCACGGGCGTCGACATCAACCACTTCGTCTCCTCCACGGTGAGCTGGGTGCGCGCCGCGATCGAGTTCGACAAGTGGCTGGTCGAGCAGCTCGGCCTGGAGCAGGAGGTCAACGACTCCGAGACGCCCGAGGACGACGGGGAGTAACCGCCCCCCGACCCGGCCGGTCCGGGGGCCTCCCGCCCCCGGACCGGACCCCTCGCGCTCACATGCGCCGCAGCCGCTCCGCCGCCTCGTGCAGGACGTCCTCCCGCTTGCAGAAGGCGAACCGCACGAACGGCGCCCCCGCCTCCCGGTCGTCGTAGAAGACCGCGTTCGGGACGGCCACCACGCCCGCACGCTCCGGCAGCGCGCGGCAGAAGGCGAAGCCGTCCTTCTCGCCCAGGGGCCGGATGTCGGTGGTGATGAAGTACGTCCCGGCCGGCCGGAACACCTCGAAGCCCGCCGCCGTCAGCCCCTCCGCCAGGATCTCCCGGCGCGCCAGCATGCCCCGCCGGAACTCCTCGAACCAGGAGTCGGGCAGCGCGAGGGCCTCGGCCACCGCGTACTGGAAGGGGCCCGAGGAGACGTACGTCAGGAACTGCTTCACCGCGCGGACCGCGCTCACCAGCTCCGGCGCGGCCGTCACCCAGCCGACCTTCCAGCCGGTGAACGAGAAGGTCTTGCCGGCCGAACCGATGGCGACCGTCCGCTCGCGCATCCCGGGGAACGTGGCCGGCGGCAGGTGTTCGGCGCCGTCGAAGACCAGGTGCTCGTAGACCTCGTCGGTCACCACCAGCAGGTCCCGCTCCACCGCCAGCTCGGCGATCGCGGCCAGCTCCGCGCGCGTGAGGACGGTGCCGGTGGGGTTGTGCGGGGTGTTGATCAGCAGCAGCCGGGTGCGGTCGGTGACCGCCGCGCGCAGCTCGTCCAGGTCCAGCCGGAAGCTGCCCTCGTGCGGGCGCAGGGTGACCGGCACCCGCGTGCCGCCCGCCATCGCGATGCTCGCCGCGTACGAGTCGTAGTACGGCTCCAGCGCCACCACCTCGTCCCCCGGCTCGACCAGCGCCAGCAGCGCGGCCGCGATGGCCTCGGTCGCGCCCGCCGTGACCAGCACCTCGGTGTCGGGGTCGTAGGACAGGCCGTAGCGGCGCAGCTGGTGCGCGGCGATCGCGGTACGCAGCTCGGGGATGCCGGGGCCGGGCGGATACTGGTTGCCGCGGCCGTCGCGCAGCGCCCGCACGGCGGCCTCCCGGATCTCCTCGGGCCCGTCGGTGTCGGGGAAGCCCTGGCCCAGGTTGATCGACCCGGTCGCCACGGCGAGCGCCGACATCTCGGCGAAGATCGTCGTCCCGAACGCGGCGAGCCGGCGGTTGAGGTGGGGGCGTGCGCTGGAGGTCATGCCCGTCATCCTGCGCTCAAGCTCTGGAGTTCCTCAACTCTGCTTTGCGGTCCGGCGCGGCCGGGCATCCCCCGGTCACCGCGGTAGGACGCGGCAACGGCGAGGCGCCCACGGGGGGCCGCTTCGGGGGAACGGAAGGAGGGTGACGCCATGACCTTCGGCATCATCCTGGCGGTGGCCGTGGTTCTGGTCATCGCGGTGGCGGCGGGCCGTGGCCGCCGCCACCGGCGCGGCGGAGTGCCGCTCGGCAAGGGCGGCCGGCGGAACCGGTCGTACCGCGCGTCGGCGTCGTCGTCGGCCGCGGGCTACGCGGGCGGGAGCACCAACAGCTGGTGGGCCGGCGGAGGCGACTCCGGCTCGTCGGGCGGGCACGGGGGACACCACGGGGGGCACGGGGGTCACTCCTGTGGCGGCCATTCGTCCTGCGGCGGAAGCTCGTCCTGCGGTGGCGGCTCGTCCTGCGGCGGGGGTTCGTCGTGCGGCGGCGGGGGCGGATGCGGCGGAGGCGGCTGACACGGGGCAGCCGAGCTTCCGGAACAGGGGGATCCGCATCCGGGCCGCACACGGCCGGGCGGCCGCCGGGGGAGACCTCCCGGCGGGCGCCCGGCCGCGTCCGTTTCGCGCGCCCGGCGCACGCCGTGGTTGAACAGTTGAGCTGTGGAGCCCTCTGAGGGATGGAAAGCCCACGAAGTTGGGTAAAAACGCTGTGGCGGCGCCACTGTTCATGATTCCCTCTAAATCGCCAACGCAGCCCCTCGGACGTCCCCCAGGCTCCCCACCCCGGCCGGGCCGGCTGGGCTGACATGGCCGATCTCCCCCTCCTTGCGTGTTAGCGGAGCCGATCCATGCTCACGACCCTGAACACCACCTACACCGATACGCGCGCTGCCGATCTCGCCTGGGCCCTGGGACGCGAGCCGCTGCCCGCCCTGGCCATCCTCGATCTCGAACTCACCGGCGCGAAACTGCAGTTGCGGCTGCTCGGCGCGTCCCACCAGGTGCTCCTGGAGGAAGAGCGGGGCCGCTGTTCGGAGACGGTCGCCTGCATCCCCGGCTCCAGCACCCCGCTGCCGCTGGGCGTCGCCAAGCGCGTCGGCGACTGGGAGTACGAGTTCGCCGCCCGCGTGGAGGTGCTCACCCCCGGCTCGTTCGCGGGCCGCGCCCAGGAGCTGCTGGCCCTCGTCTCCGACCATCCGCACGGCCTCGCCGGGGTCTTCCCGGGCAGCCCGCACGCCTTCACCGCGATGCTGGCCCAGCACCAGGATGGCCAGGTGCACTGGCGCACCTGGCACGCCTACCCGCAGGACGGCCAGCTCGTGGCCACCCGGACCCGGGTCGGGGCACGCAGGCGGACGGCGGTCCGGCAGCCCGCGGCGACATAAACCCGTACTGCGTCAACCGCCCCCAGATCCACACGTGTGGGTGACGAAGCGTCCCCGGCGAGTGACGTAACGTCGCAGGGTGATCGAACCGCACGCCCCCGCGCCGCCGGGCGCCCCGCCCTCCTGGACAGGCCCCGCACGGCTGCCCGTCCGGCCCGGCACCGGGCGGTTCCTGGTCCTCGTGTGCGTCTTCGTCTGCGCGGCCTGCGGACTCGTGTACGAACTCGAACTGGTCGCCTTCGCCTCGTACCTGATGGGCGACTCGGTCACCCAGGCCTCCGTGGTGCTCTCCGTGATGGTGTTCGCGATGGGCGTCGGCTCGCTCGGAGCCAAGCGGCTGCGCTGCCACGCGGCGGCCGGATTCGGCGCGGTGGAGTCGGCCCTCGCGCTGATCGGCGGATGCAGCGCCATGGCCCTGTACGCCGTCTTCGCCTGGACCGCCGGCTGGGGCGGGATGTGGGCCGACGGGCCGCGCTGCCTCCTGGTCGCCTTCTCCCTCGCCATCGGCCTGCTCATCGGCGCCGAGGTGCCGCTGCTGATGGAGCTGATCCAGCGCATCCGCCGGCAGGACGCGGGCGGCGCGGTGGCCGACCTGTTCGCCGCGGACTACGTGGGCGCGCTGGTCGGCGGCCTCGCCTTCCCGTTCCTCCTGCTGCCCTTCCTCGGCCAGTTGACGGGCGCCCTGCTGACGGGGACGGTCAACGTCGTCGCGGGCGGGGCCCTGGTCCTCGGCCTCTTCCGCCGCGACCTCACCCGTCGCGCCCGCTGGACCCTGCTCTTCGCCGGGCTCACCGTCCTCGGCGTCCTCGCCTCCGCCGCCGCCCTCGCCGGCGACTTCGAACGGGCCGCCCGGCGCGCCGTCTACGGCACGGACGTCCGGGTGGCCGTGCGGACCGGCGTCCAGGAGGTCGTCCTCGCCGGCGGCACCCACGGCGAACCCCTCGACCTCTTCCTCGACGGCCGCCTCCGGGTCGGCGGCCGGGACGAGCACCGCTACCACGAAGCCCTGGTCCGGCCGGCCCTGACCGGCCCGCACGCGCGCGTGCTGATCCTCGGCGGCGGCGACGGCCTGGCCGCCCGCGAGGTGCTGCGCCACCCCGGGGTGCGCCGGGTGGACATCGTCGAACTCGACCCCGGCCTGGTACGGCTGGCCCGCCGCGACCCCGGCCTGTCCGCCCTCAACGGGCACGCGCTCGCCGACCCGCGCGTGCGCGTCACCACGGCCGACGCGCTCACCTGGCTGCGGCAGGCGCGCGGACCGGCGTACGACGTCGTGATCAGCGACCTGCCCGATCCCGGGATCACCGCCTCCACCAAGCTGTACTCCCAGGAGTTCTACGGCCTGACCCGCCGCGTCCTGACCCCGGACGGCCGCCTGGTGGTGCACGCGGGGCCCGTCACCGCCCGGCCCCGCGCCTTCTGGACCGTCGCCGCCACCCTGCGCGCCGCCGGCTTCGCCGTCTCGCCCTACCGGGTGCCCGGCCACGACCCCGCCTTCGCGGTCGGCCGCGACCGCTCGACGGGGGCGTCCCGGGCACCACACGACTGGGGGTTCCTGCTGGCGGCGCGCGGGGACGCCGCGCCCGCCCTGCGCGTGGACCGTGAGCGGGCGGGGACCCTGACGCAGGCCGGGCTGACGGCGGACGCGCGGGCGGCGCAACGGACGCGGGTGTCCGGGGTGCCGGTGTCGACACTGGTGCATCCGAGGTACTGAGGGGCTTCACGGCCGGGTGAGTTCCGGCGACAACTGGGTAGGCTCCACGGACATGGAGCACCAGGTCTTCGTCCCGGCCCCCGCCGAGCGGATCGGCGCGGCACTGGCCGACCGGGCACGCGTGGCCCGGGCCGTCCCCGGCCTGCAACAGGACGCCGGTGCCGAACCGATCACCGGCCGGCTCAAGCTGCGGGTCGGCGGCCACTCCGTCACCTACCGCGGCACGGCCCGGGTGACCGCCCGCGAGGACGGCACGTACGCCGTCGTGGGCGACGCCACCGAGGCGCGCGGCACCGGCGCGGTCAAGCTCGCCCTGACCCTGCGCCTCGCGGACACCGAGGGCGGCTGCACGGTCACGGCCGAGGGCACGGTGGACGCGACCGGCCGGATCTCGGAACTGCCGGCGGAGACGGTGACCGCGGCGGCGACCCGGCTGCTGAACCGCTTCCTGGAGTCGCTGGCCGCCGGTTCCGGAGCCGGTGCCGACACCGGTGCCGAAGAGCGGCCGAAGCCCCCCGCCGGTGCCCCCCACACCTCCGTCTTCGAGACCGAGATCCCCCCGTCCGCCCTGTCCCCGGACGCGGACGCGGACGAAGACACCGACACCGGCACGGATCCGGACGCCGACACCGGGATCGTCACCGCCTCCACCGACCGCCCCTCCGGCGACTTCGCCGAGACCGATGAACCCCCCGCCGAGGCCGCGCACGCCCGCCGCACGATGATCGGCCGCAGCGCCGAGGAGGTCGACCACGCCCCGCCGCGCGGCCGCTACGCCCCGGTCCCGGCGCCGCAGACGGTCACGGCGACCTCGGCGCTGCGCTGGGCGGCACCGGCGGCGGCACTGGTCGTCGCGTCGGCGATCGTCGTGAGCAAGGCACTGCGGAAACGCCGCTGAGCGGACGCGAACCCCGGGGGCGCGGTCGGCACCGTTCTCCCCCAAGTACTGTCGTCCCGTGAGTAACGAAGACATCACGCTGACCGCAGGCGAAGCGGAAGCACGCGTCAGCCCGGCCAACGGCGGCCGTATCGGCAGCCTCAGGATCGGCTCCCTGGAACTGCTGCGGCAAGGGGAGCGCTACGGCTGCTTCCCGATGGTGCCCTGGTGCGGCCGGATCCGGGACGGGCGCTTCCTGGACGGCGGCACCGTCCGCCAGATGCCGCTCAACTCCCCGCCGCACGCCATCCACGGCACCGCCCGCGACGGCGCCTGGCGCACCGCGCGCGTCACGGAGAACGAGGCGGTGATCACGTACGAGCTGACCGACCCCTGGCCGCACCCCGGCCGCGTCACCCAGATCGTCACGCTCGCCGAGGACGGCCTGACGCTGACGATGTCCGTGGAGACGTACGACGACTCCTTCCCGGCGCAGCTCGGCTGGCACCCGTGGTTCCACCGCAACCTCGGCGGCGAGGACGTCCGGCTGGACTTCAAGCCCGCCTGGCAGGAGGAGCGCGGCGCCGACCACCTGCCCACCGGCAACCGCGTCGACCCGCGGCCGGGCCCCTGGGACGACTGCTTCGGCATGCCCGGCGGCGTGGACGTCACCCTCACCTGGCCCGGGCAGCTGGAGCTGAAGGTGGCGAGCCGGGAGGAGTGGGTGGTGGTCTACGACGAGCAGGCCGAGGCCGTCTGCGTGGAGCCGCAGACCGGGCCGCCCAACGGGCTGAACACCTCTCCGCGCCTGGTCACGCCGCTGGACCCGCTGGAAGCCGGCACCACCTGGAGCTGGCGGCGGCTCTAAGCTGGTCGGCATGACGGACGTCAACGAAGTAATGCCGCCAGGCACACGCGGTGCGCTGCTGCAGCAGATCAAGGACAAGGCCGTGGTGCACGGCAAGGTGACCCTCTCCTCCGGTCTGGAGGCCGACTACTACGTCGACCTGCGCCGCGTCACCCTCGACGGCGAGGCCGCCCCGCTGGTCGGCCAGGTGCTGCTGGACCTCACCGCGGACCTTGAGTTCGACGCGGTCGGCGGGCTCACCATGGGCGCCGACCCGGTCGCCGCCGCCATGCTGCACGCCGCCGCCGCGCGCGGGCGCAGGCTTGACGCGTTCGTCGTCCGCAAGGCCGCCAAGGCGCACGGGCTCCAGCGGCGCGTCGAGGGCCCGGACATCGCGGGCCGCCGGGTCCTGGTGGTGGAGGACACCTCCACCACCGGCGGTTCCCCGCTGACCGCCGTCGAGGCCGTGCGCGAGGCCGGTGCCGAGGTCGTCGCCGTCGCGACCATCGTGGACCGGGCGACCGGCGCCGCGGAGAAGATCGAGGCCGGCGCGGGCGTTCCGTACCGGTTCGCCTTCTCGAAGGATGAACTGGGTCTGGACTGACCGGGCGGTTTGACCTGCACTTGACCGGGGCGCCGACCCGGCGCCCCATGTCTGGAAAGATGGGGCCGACGATGACGTCGCACCCCAGGTCTAGGTCAGGGCCGTAACGCAGAACGCCAACCCGCAACACAAGGAGCGGACAGGATGCCCATCGCAACCCCCGAGGTCTACAACGAGATGCTCGACCGGGCGAAGGCAGGCAAGTTCGCCTACCCGGCCATCAACGTGACTTCCTCGCAGACCCTGAACGCGGCCCTGCGCGGCTTCGCGGAGGCGGAGAGCGACGGCATCGTCCAGATCTCGACCGGCGGGGCCGAGTTCCTCGGCGGGCAGTACAGCAAGGACATGGTGACCGGTGCCGTCGCCCTCGCCGAGTACGCGCACGTCCTCGCCGAGAAGTACCCGGTCAACATCGCCCTGCACACCGACCACTGCCCGAAGGACAAGCTCGACGGGTACGTGCGCCCGCTGATCGCGCTCTCCGAGGAGCGCGTCAAGGCCGGCCGCAACCCGCTGTTCCAGTCGCACATGTGGGACGGCTCCGCCGAGACCCTCGCCGACAACCTCTCCATCGCCCAGGAACTGCTGGAGCGCGCCCACGCCGCCAAGATCATCCTGGAGGTGGAGATCACCCCGACCGGCGGCGAGGAGGACGGCGTCTCCCACGAGATCAACGACGAGCTGTACACCACCGTCGACGACGCGATCCGCACCGCCGAGGCCCTCGGCCTGGGCGAGAAGGGCCGCTACCTGCTCGCCGCCTCCTTCGGCAACGTGCACGGCGTGTACAAGCCGGGCAACGTCGTGCTGCGCCCGGAGCTGCTGAAGGAGCTGAGCGAGGGCGTCGCCGCCAAGTTCGGCAAGGCCTCTCCGTTCGACTTCGTCTTCCACGGCGGCTCCGGCTCCACCGAGCAGGAGATCCTGACCGCGCTGGAGAACGGCGTGGTGAAGATGAACCTCGACACGGACACCCAGTACGCCTTCACCCGTCCGGTCGCCGGCCACATGTTCCAGAACTACGACGGCGTCCTGAAGGTCGACGGCGAGGTCGGCAACAAGAAGGCCTACGACCCGCGCACCTGGGGCAAGCTGGCCGAGGCGGGCATGGCCGCGCGCGTCGTCCAGGCCACGCAGAACCTGCGCTCGGCGGGCAACAAGATCAAGTAAGCGGTACGGCGTTCCAGCGGGCCCGGCGGCTGTCCTTGCCGCCGGGCCCGCTGTATACCTGGGGGCATGCCCGACGTCCGGCTCGCCTCGCCCCAGGGCAAGTGGATCCTGCTCACCACTGTCCTCGGCTCCAGCATGGCGATGCTGGACTCCACCGTCGTCAACGTCGCCCTGCCGCGCATCGGCCGCGACCTGGACGCGAGCCTCGCCGCCCTCCAGTGGACGGTCAACGCGTACATGGTCACGCTGGCCGGCCTGATCCTGCTGGGCGGCTCGCTGGGCGACCGCTACGGCCGCCGGAAGATCTTCGTCCTCGGGGTGGTCTGGTTCGCGGCGGCCTCCCTGCTGTGCGGCCTGGCCCCCACCTCCGGGATCCTCATCGCCGCCCGCGCCCTCCAGGGCATCGGCGGGGCCCTGCTCACGCCCGGCTCGCTCGCCCTGATCCAGGCGTCCTTCCACCCCGACGACCGCAGCCGGGCGGTCGGCCTGTGGTCCGGCTTCGGCGGGATCGGCGCCGCCGTCGGCCCCTTCCTCGGCGGCTGGCTGGTGACCGGCCCCGGCTGGCGCTGGGTGTTCCTCCTCAATGTGCCCGTGGCGCTGCTGTGCGCGCCGATCGCGCTGCGGCACGTACCGGAATCCGCCGACCAGCGCGCCCACGGCCGCTTCGACGTCCTGGGCGCGGCCCTGGGCGCCCTGGCCCTGGCCCTGCTGACGTACGCGCTGATCGAGGCCCGGGGCGGCTCCCTGGCGGTCGCCCTGACAGGGGTGGCGGGTATCGCGGCGGCGGTGGCCTTCGTCCATGTCGAGCGGCACCGGCCCGATCCGATGCTCCCGCCGGACATCTTCGCCTCGCGCCAGTTCACGGCGGTCAACCTCGTCACCCTGTGCGTGTACGCGGCCTTCGGCGGCTTCTTCTTCCTCACCGCGCTCCAGCTCCAGGTGGTGGCGGGCTACTCGCCGCTCGCCGCCGGAACGGCCCTGCTGCCCACCACGGCCCTGATGCTGCTGTTCTCCTCCGGCTCGGGCGCGCTGGCCGACCGTACGGGGCCGCGGCTGCCGCTGACGGTGGGCCCGCTGCTGTGCGCGGTGGCGATGCTGCTGATGCTGCGGGTGGGGAAGGGGGCGGACTACCTGACCGATGTGCTCCCGGCCCTCGTGGTGATGGGCGCCGGCATGGTCACCCTGGTCGCGCCGCTGACGGCCACGGTCCTCGCCTCCGTCGACACCGCCCGGGCGGGCCTGGCCAGCGGCATCAACAACGCGGCGGCGCGGGCGGCGGGGCTGGTGGCGGTGGCGGCGCTGCCGCTGCTGGCGGGGATGGGGCCGGAGGCGTACCGGTCGCCCACGGCGTTCGACGCGGCGTTCGACCGGGCGATGCCGATCTGCGCGGGGGTGCTGGTGCTGGGCTCGGCGGTCGCGTTCGCGCTGGTCCGCCGGCCGGCGCCGGGGTGCCGGCGGCCGGAATGCCGGACCCACGGCAACGTGACGGCTCCGCCGCTGGAGGCCGACAGGCTCGGGTGAGCGCGGGGGGTTCTGCGGCCGTGGTGCGGGGGACCGTGGTCCTTCGGCTGCGGTCCGGTGGGGGCCGGTCGCGCAGTTCCCCGCGCCCCTGGGGAGGTGCGGTGGTTTCTTCGGCTGCGGCCTTGTGGGGGTTGGTCGCGCCGTCCCCGCGCCCCTTCGGGGCGCTCGTGACCCGCGTCGGGCAGGTCACCGTGGCTGTGCGTCACACTGAAGCCATGACGATTCACGAGAACCTGCTCGGCGGTCCGCCCCCGACCCAGCTCCCCGACGACCCGGCGCCCCGCGAAGCCCTGGCGAACGGCGCCGCGCCGGCGGACGTCGCCGCCAAGTACCCCGCCTCCTCCCTCGCCTGGGCCCAGCTCGCCGACGAGGCGTTCGAGCGGGGCTCGGTCGTGGAGTCGTACGCCTACGCCCGTACGGGCTACCACCGGGGCCTGGACTCCCTGCGCCGCAGCGGCTGGAAGGGTCACGGACCGGTGCCGTGGGAGCACGAGCCCAACCGCGGCTTCCTGCGCGCCCTGCACGCCCTCGCCCGCGCCGCGCAGGCGATCGGCGAGCAGGAGGAGTACGAGCGCTGCACGCAGTTCCTGAAGGACTCCTCGCCGACGGCAGCCCAGACCCTGGGCTGACCCGCGGGTGACGCACGGGTCCGCCCCGGCCCCCGCGCCGTGACGGCTCCGCCGGGGCGCGGGGGCCGGGGCTCCGGGCTCGGTCAATGATGATCGGCCTTGCCGTACGGGGGGGGATTGCGGAGGATTCCGTGTGGGGACCGGGGCCCCCGTGCCGGCATCGGCAGGGGCGGACCGCTACCCGGAGTGACAACAGGAGACAGCGATGTCCCAACAGGCTCACCCCCCTTACGAGGCCGCTGAGCCCGAGACCCCGAATCTCGATTTCGCGGGGACGACGCCGTACGAGGACTACGTCAAGGCGGACGTCCTCACCCACCTTCAGCACACCCTCTCCGACGATCCCGGAGAGATGGTCTTCCTGGTGACCACCCAGGTCATGGAGCTGTGGTTCACGGTCATCGTGCACGAGTGGGAGACCGCCGCGCAGGCCCTCCGCGCGGACGACGTGCCGACCGCGCTCGCCGCGCTGAAGCGTTCCGTGCGCGAGCTGGAGGCCCTGAACGCCTCCTGGAAGCCGCTCGGGCAGCTGACCCCGGCGCAGTTCAACTCCTACCGCGGCGCGCTCGGCGAGGGCTCCGGCTTCCAGTCGGCGATGTACCGGCGCCTGGAGTTCCTGCTCGGCGAGAAGTCCGCGTCCATGCTCGTCCCGCACCGCGGCGCCCCGCGCGTCCACGCGGAACTGGAGAAGGCGCTGCACGAGCCGAGCCTGTACGACGAGGTGCTACGGCTCCTCGCGCGCCGCGGCCACGCGATCCCCGACGCCGTGCTGCACCGCGACGTCTCGCGGCGCTACGAGCCCTCCGACGCCGTCGAGGCGGCCTGGACGGAGATCTACTCCGGCGACCAGAACGCCGAACTCGCCCGCCTCGGCGAGGCGTTGAGCGACGTGGCCGAACTGGTCTGGCGCTGGCGCAACGACCACCTGGTCGCCACCCGGCGCGCGATGGGCGCCAAGGCCGGCACGGGCGGCTCCGCCGGTGTGGCCTGGCTGGAGAAGCGCGCCCGCAAGAACGTGTTCCCCGAGCTGTGGACGGCGAGGTCCCATGTCTGAGCTGCCCCTGCTCGCGAAGGAACTGGACCAGGCCGACGAACTGGCGCCCCTGCGGGACCGCTTCGTCCTCGACGAGGTGGTCTACCTCGACGGCAACTCCCTCGGCGCCCTGCCCGCGCACGTCCCCGACCGGGTCGCGGACGTCGTCCGCCGCCAGTGGGGCGAACTGCGCATCCGCTCCTGGGAGGAGAGCGGCTGGTGGACGGCGCCCGAGCGGATCGGCGACCGGATCGCCCCGCTGGTCGGCGCGGCGCCCGGCCAGATCGTCGTCGGCGACTCGACCAGCGTCAACGTCTTCAAGGCACTGGTCGCCGCGATCCGCATGGCGGACGCCGGCCGCGACGAACTCCTGGTGGACGCCACGACCTTCCCCACCGACGGCTACATCGCCGAGTCGGCGGCCCGGCTCACCGGCCGCACCCTGCGTCCGGTGACCCCGGCCGAGGTGCCGTCCGCGCTGGGCGACCGCACGGCCGCGGTGCTGCTCAACCACGTCGACTACCGCACCGGCCGGCTGCACGACCTCCCGGCGCTCACCGGCGCGGTCCACGCCTGCGGGGCCCTCGCGGTCTGGGACCTGTGCCACAGCGCGGGCGCGCTGCCGGTGGGCCTGGACGAGCACGGCGTGGACCTCGCGGTCGGTTGCACCTACAAGTACCTCAACGGCGGCCCGGGTTCACCGGCGTACCTGTACGTGCGGCGGGAGTTGCAGGACCGCTTCGACTCCCCGCTGCCCGGCTGGAACTCCCACGCCGAGCCGTTCGGCATGAGCCCGTCGTACACCCCGGCGGCGGGCGCGGTGCGCGGCCGGGTCGGCACCCCGGACATCCTCTCCCTGCTGGCGCTGGAGGCCGCCCTCGACGTCTGGGACGGGGTGTCCGTCGACGCCGTCCGCGCCAAGTCCCTGGCGCTGACGGACTTCTTCCTGCGGTGCGTGGACGAGTACACCGAGCCGGGCCGGGTGGAGTGCGTGACCCCCGTGCGGCACGCGGAGCGCGGCAGCCAGATCGCCCTGCGCTGCCCGGACGCGGGCGAGGTGATGAAGCGCCTGATCGCCCGCGGTGTGGTGGGCGACTTCCGCCACCCCGACGTCCTCCGCTTCGGCTTCACCCCGCTGTACGTGGGCTTCCGGGACGTGGAGCGGGCGGCGCGGGTGCTGGGGGAGGAGCTGGCGTAGTCGCGGGGCGGGGGCGGGGCACCGGGCGCGGGCCCGGCTTGCCCGGCCCCGCAGCGGGCCCTGCGGGGGCCTGGAGAAGGGGACGGCCTCACAGCGCGTCACATCCCCGTGTCCCCGCACGTCACCTGCCTGATACCGTCCCCGCCAACGGCCGATCTCCCCCCTGGTCCGCCAAACCCTCCCCAGTGCCGACGGCCTGGGAGGTACCCCATCGTCGCTGAGAGGTTGGAGCATGCCGGACGACGCCGCCGCAGCCCGCGCCGCCGCCGAAGAGGAGTCGGCCTTCTCGCACTCCCCGGTCGACCCCGACGTCACCGCCGCGTACGGTGACCACCCCGACCAGGTGATCGACTTCTACGCTCCCCGCACAGGACCGGACTCCACCGCTCCCGGCGCGCTCGCCCCGCTGGTCGTCGTCCTGCACGGCGGCGCCTGGCGCGCCTGCTACGACCGCCGCCACATCACCCCCTTCGCCCACTACCTGGCCCGCAGGGGCTTCGCGGTGGCCAACGTGGAGTACAGACGGGGCGGCGAGGGCTCAGCCGGTGCCCCGGAGGACGGCACATCGCCGGCCGGCCGCTGGCCCGACACCTTCGACGACGTCGCGGCGGCCCTGGACGCCCTGCCCGCCCTGGTCCGCGAGGCGCTGCCGCAGGCGGACCCGCGCCGTACGGTCCTGACCGGCCACTCGGCGGGCGGGCACCTGGCGCTGTGGGCGGCGGCCCGGCACGTCCTCCCCCCGGACGCCCCGTGGCGCACCGACGGTCCCGCCGATCTCCGTGGCGTCGTCGCGCTCGCCCCCATCGCGGACTTCGAGGTCGCGGAGAAGCTGGAGGTCTGCGCGCACGCGTCCCTGCAACTCCTCGGCGGCCCCGACGCCTTCGCCGACCGGCGCCCGTACGCGGACCCGGTGCTGCTCCTGCCGACGGGCATCGCCACGACCCTCGTCCAGGGCCGCGCCGACCTGGTCGTCCCGGAGCCGGTGGCCGAGTCCTACGCGGACGCCGCGGCGAAGGCGGGCGAGATGGTCGGCCTCACCCTCCTCCGGGACGTGGGCCACTTCCCGCTGATCGACCCGGCGACGGATGCCTGCGCGGTGGTGGCGGAGGAGATCGCCCAGCTCGCCTGGTGACAGCCGACGTACCCCACGGCCTGCGTAGTACTTGAGACGGACCCGGGAGGACCCCCCTCCAAGGGGACGACCGGGAGTCCGCTGCCCGCTTACCGTGTGGCACGTGACCGAGACGACGCACACGCAGACGACACCGCCGGGCGCGGCCGGCCGGCCGCGCAGTCCTGAGTTCCGGCTGGCCGTGGACGCCCTGCGCGGGCTGCGGCAGGACCTGTTCCACGACGCCTTCGCCTACCGGCCGCTGCCCCGCATGGCGGTGGACGGCCGCCTCACCCGCCACCTGTCCGACCGGATGCGGGCGCGCGCGGCCTGGACCCCGCACGCGGTGGTGGTGGCCGGCGGGCTCGTGGCGCTGCTCGTCGGCACGGTGAACACCGACATCGGCGGGCCGTCCCTGCTGTGCGGGCTGCTCGCTCTGGCCCCGGTGCTGCTGACCCTGGTGCGTCCGGTCGGCGCGTTCTGGCTGTCGTTCGCCGCGACGACGGTCGCCTCGGTCCTCAGCGGCGACTGGGGCGGCCGGCCCTGGCCGCCGGGCGGCTTCGTCTCCCACCTGCTGGTGCTCACGATCGTGGCGAGCCGGACCCGCCCGCGCACGGCGGGCTGGATGTGGCTGCTCACCGCGCTGTACGGCTTCTGGGCCGAGACCCTCTTCGGCTACGGGAACGACAACACCGACACCGGCCCCATGCTGGTGCTGTCCGCGCTGGCCCTGCTGGTCGTCACGGTCCGGCACGTGCGCCGGGAGGCCGAGCAGGAGGTGACCGCCCAGCAGTCGGTGACCGAGCACGAGCGCTCGCGGCGCACCCTGTTGGAGGAGCGCACGACGATCGCCCGCGAACTGCACGACGTGGTGGCCCACCACATGTCGGTAGTCGCCATCCAGGCGGAGGCCGCGCCGTACCGGGTGGAGAACCCGCCGCCGGAGCTGGAGAAGGCGTTCGCCACCATCCGGGAGAACGCGGTGGCGGCGCTGACCGAGCTGCGCCGGGTCCTCGGGGTGGTCCGCGCCGAGGACTACGAGGCCCCGGACGCCCCGCAGCCCACCCTGGCCGACCTGGACGGGCTGCTCGCGAACGTGCGGGAGGCCGGTCTGGAGGTGGAGAAGGTGGTGACGGGCGCGGTGCGGGAGCTGCCGCAGGGAGTGGAGCTGTCGGCGTACCGCATCGTGCAGGAGGCGCTGAGCAACACCCTGCGGCACGCGCCCGGCGCGGGCGCCCGCGTCGAGATCGGCTATGTCCTGGGCGGTCTGGGCCTGCGGATAGTCAACGGTCCGGCCCCGGCGCCGAACCTGGTGAAGCCCTCGCCCGGGGCCGGGCACGGCATCACGGGCATGCGGGAGCGGGTCTCGATGCTGAACGGCGAGATGACGGCGGCCGCCACGGACGACGGGGGTTACGAGGTGGCGGTGTTCCTGCCGGTGCCGGCGGCGGTCCCCGCGATCGAGGGTGGGGCATGACGATCCGGGTGCTGATCGCGGACGACCAGATGATGGTCCGCGAGGGATTCTCGGTGCTGCTGAACGCGATGCCGGGCATCGAGGTCGTCGGTGAGGCGGTCAACGGCAGGGAGGCGGTGGACCGGGTCCGTGAACTGTCCCCGGACGTCGTGCTGATGGACATCCGCATGCCGGAGCTGAACGGCATCGAGGCGACCCGGGAGATCGTCGCGGCCGACGGGACGGCGAAGGTGCTGGTGCTGACCACGTTCGACCTGGACGAGTACGTGTACCAGGCGCTGCGGGCGGGGGCCTCCGGCTTCCTCCTCAAGGACGCCTCGGCGCGCCAACTGGCCGACGCGGTGCGGGTGGTGGCGGCGGGCGACGCCCTGCTGGCCCCCTCGGTCACCAGGCGCCTGATCACGGAGTTCTCCCGCCTTGCGGACACCCCCCGGCTGATGCCGGCGGCCCAGGCGGCGTACGGGGAACTGACGGAACGCGAGACGGAGGTACTGGTCCTGATCGCCCAGGGCCTGTCGAACGCGGAGATCGCCGGACGCCTGGTGGTGGCGGAGTCGACGATCAAGACCCATGTGAGCCGGATCCTGGTGAAGCTGGGCCTGCGCGACCGCACCCAGGCGGCGGTGTTCGCGTACGAGGCGCGTTTGGTGACGCCCGGCTGACCTACTGTCATGTCACGTGCAGTCCTTCCCTGTTGCCGACTAGTGTTCGAAGGTGTATGCATGCGGATCGCATGTGCGAACGGCTTCTGGGTAACGGGAAGGCACACAGGGGATGGGTTACGTTCTGCCCGGATGGGCCGACGAGATCCTGGACTTCATCGGGATCAACTGGCCGAACGTCGACGAGGACGACTACCGCGACATGGCGGACGCCATGCGGGACTTCGCGGACAAGTTCGAGGGCCATGGCGGTGACGCGCACCTGGCGGTGTCCCGGATCCTGTCCTCGTCGCAGGGGTGGGCCGTCGAGGCCATGGAGAAGCACTGGTCGCAGGTCAAGGCGGGGCACCTGGAGAAGGTCCCGGAGATAGCCCGGTTGTTCGCGGACGCGTGCGACGTGGTCGCGGACATCATCTTCGGGATGAAGACCAAGGCCGAGATAGAACTCGGTGCGATGGCCGCCTCGTTGGGCATCTCGGTGGGTCTGGCCGTCGTCACCGGTGGTCTGTCGGCGGTCATCGGGGCGGCCGAGACCGCGGCCTTGCGTCAGGCGATCAAACGGATCATCGACGAGGCCGCCGACCGGATCGTGGACGAGCTGGTGGCACGGGTGACCGAGCCGGTCAACGCCAAGCTGGAGGCCATGGTCGAGGACATGGTCTTCGACCTCGTGGACGGCGCCTTCTCGCTGCCGCCCGCGCCGGGCGACGGTCACCCGGACGGCGCCGGGGGCTCGGGCGGACCCGGCGGCAAGCACGGCGGCGGCATGCAGCTGGCCTCCGCCGGCGGCGGAGGAGGCGGCGGGGGCGGGGCCGGCAAGCGGACCGTCATCGACCACGCCGAGTTCGAGGACGGCGCCGGCAAGGTCTCCTTCCACGGTGGTGAGCTGCACCGGGCCGGCTCGGGCTCGCTGGTGAAGGCCAGGGGCGCATTCGGCCGCACGCACGGCAGGGACCCCTTCACCAGGGCTTTCGACTCGGTCCTCGACGGCGCCCTGAAGGGCACGGAGAAGGCCCTGTCCAAGATCGCCAAGCATGTCACCGAGACCATCCCCGAGCGGGTGAAGGCCACCTCCCGCCTGCACAAGGGCATCGACCTCGGCGTCCGTGACCGGGTCGACGCCATCGACGGCGGCAGGAAGGGCGGCGACGGAGGCGGCCACGGGCGGGCCGGCGGACCGGGCGGCAAGCGCCCCGCGTCGCTGCGCACGGCGCTGGACAGCGTCCGCGAGAAGTCGATCGCCCTGGTACAGCGCCGCTGCAAGACCGACCCGGTCGACCTCGCGAGCGGCGAGATGGTGCTCTCACAGACGGACCTCGCACTGCCCGGAGTCCTGCCGCTGGTGGTGTGGCGCACCCACATATCCGGTTACGGGTACGGGCACTGCTTCGGCCCCAGCTGGGCCTCCACGCTGGACGAACGGCTGGAGCCGGCCGGCACCGGCGCCGTCTGGGCCCGCCCCGACGGGTCCCTGCTCGTGTATCCGCGCCTGCCGCACGAGGCGGGCGAGGAGGTGCTGCCGGCGGAGGGCGAGCGGATCGCCCTCACCTTCGTCGAGCGGTCGGCGCTCGGCGAGGTCACGTACGCCACGACCGACGTCCGCTCCGGTGTGACCCGCCGCTTCACCGGCAGCCCGTACTCCTCGGGCGGCCTGTACTGGCTCAGGGACATCGAGGACCGCAACGGCAACGGCGTGCGGTTCGACCGCGACGACGACGGCCTGCCCACGGCCCTCGTCCACGAGGGCGGTTACCGCGTGCGCGTCACCCGGGACACGGATCACGCCCGGGTGACGGCCCTCGACGTGGAGACCCCCGACGGCCCGGTCCGGGTCGCCTCGTTCGCGTACGACGGGTCCCACGACCTCGTGGGCGTGTCGGGCTCCCGGGGCGTGCCCCTGCGGTTCACCTACGACGAAGAGCACCGCGTCACCTCGTGGACCGACCGCAACGGCCACACCTACCGCTATGTGTACGACGCGGCCGGCCGGGTCGTGGAGACGATCGGCCCCGACGGCGCGCTCTCCTCGCGGTTCGTCTACGACACCGCCGCCCGCGAGACCCGCTTCACCGACTCCACCGGCGCGGTCACCGTCACCCGCTTCAACCCGCTCCGCCAGACGCTCAGCGAGACCGACCCGCTCGGCAACACCGTGCACTTCGAGTGGGACCGCCACGACAACCTGCTGTCCCGCACCGACGAGCTGGGCCACACCGCCCGGTTCACGTACGACGACGCCGGCAACCTCCTCGCCGTCCACTACCCGGACGGGCGCCGGGCCTCGGCCACGTACAACGCGCTGCACCTGCCGGAGACGACGACCGGACCGGACGGCGCCGTGTGGCGCAACGTCTTCGACGAGCGGGGCAACCGCACCGCGGTCGTCGCCCCGGACGGCACCGCGACCACGTTCACCCACCACGTGACGGGCGCGGTGGCCACGGTCACGTTCCCGACCGGCGAGACGGAGACCCGCACCCACGACGAAGCGGGCCTGACCCTCTCGGTCACCGACCCCCGCGGCGCCACCTACGCGGTGCGCCGGGACGCCTTCGGCCGGCCGTACGAGTCGGTCGACCCGGCTGGTTCCGTGACCCGACTGGAGTGGACGGCGGACGGCTGGCTGACCCGGCGTACGGCACCGGACGGGGCCACGGAGTCGTGGACGTACGACGAGGAGGGCAACTGCCTCACCCACACCGACCCGCTCGGCGGGGTGACCCGCTTCGAGTACACCTGGTTCGACCAGCTCGCCGCCCGCACGGGCCGGGACGGCGCGCGGTACGAGTTCACGTACGACACCGAGCTGCGGCTCAGCACGGTCCGCAACCCGCAGGGGAAGGTGTGGAGTTACCGGTACGGCCCCTCCGGCCGCACCGACTCGGAGACGGACTTCGACGGACGTACCACGCGCTACGAGTACGACGCCGCGGGCCGCCTGGTCGCCCGGACGACACCGCTCGGTCAGCGCATCGCCCTCACCTTCGACGCGGTGGGCAACGTGCTGGCGAAGGACGCCGGCGGAGTGGTCACCCGCTACACCTACGACGAGGCCGACCGGCTGGTCGCCGCCGTCTCCCCGGCTTCCTCGCTCGCCCTGGAGCGCGACGCCCTGGGCCGTCTGCTGGCGGAGACCGTCGACGGGCACAGCATGCGGTACGGCTACGACCGGCACGGCGAACTGGTCTCACGCACGACACCGACCGGCGCCACGACGTCGTACTCCTACGACGACGCGGGCAACCGGGTGCGAGTGGACCTCGCCGGACACACGGTCGGCTTCACCCACGACCTGCTGGGCCGCGAGACCCGGCGCACCGTCGGCCGCGGGCCGGCGCCTGTGACGCTCACCTCCGAGTGGGACGTGACCGGCCGCCTCGCGGCCCGGTCGCTGACGACGCCCCGCGGCACGCTCCGCGACCGCTCCTACGGCTACCGGGCCGACGGATTCCTGACGGACATCACGGACCGGCAGGACGGGCCGGACTGGCACATCGACCTCGACCCCGTGGGGCGTCCGCTCGGCGTCACCGCGGGCGACTGGTCGGAGCGCTACGCCTATGACGCCGCCGGGAACCAGACGGACGCCCACTGGCCCGCCCGGGCGCCCCACTCCGGGAGCCGCGGCACGCGTGTCTACGACGGGACCCGGTTGCTCGGCGGGGACGGTGTGCGCTACGAGTACGACGGCGCGGGTCGCGTCGTGCTGCGCCAGAAGCGGCGCCTGTCCCGCAAGCCCGACACCTGGCGGTACACCTGGGACGCGGAGGACCGCCTGGTCTCCTGCACCACTCCGGACGGCACCGAGTGGCGCTACAGCTACGACGCGCTCGGCCGCCGCACCGCCAAGCACCGCATGCGCCCCGACGGGCAGGGCGTCGCGGCCACGGTCCGTTTCGCCTGGGACGGAACCCAGCTGGCCGAGGAGACCGACACGGCCACCGGCGTGACGCTGACCTGGGAGTACGAAGGGCCGCAGCCGATGGCCCAGTTGGAGCGCCGGCTGCCGGCCGACGCCGGTCGGCGCGAGGTGGACAGCCGGTTCTTCGCCATCGTCACCGACCTCATCGGCACCCCGACGGAACTCGTGGACGAGACGGGTGACGTCGCCTGGTACAAGCGCTCCACGGTCTGGGGGATCACGGCCCGCAACCGCGACGCCCGGGCCCATACGCCGCTGCGTTTCCCCGGCCAGTACGCCGACCCGGAGACGGGCCTGCACTACAACCTGCACCGGCACTACGACCCCGAGACCGCCCGCTACGTCTCGGCGGACCCCCTGGGCCTGGTGCCCGCACCGAACCCGGCCGCGTACGTCGTCAACCCCCACACCTGGATGGACCCCGAGGGCCTGGTCGCCAAGGGGTGCACGCAGGACGGCGGCTGGTACGGCGGACTGCTTCCCGCCAACCGGATGGCGAACGGCCGGACGTACCCGCAGAGGATGGAGGTCAATCACATCCCGGCCAAGTCCGCGTACAAGGACGTCATCGAGCCCGGCTTCTACATGGCCAACAAGCCCCACAGGAAGCAGAAGGTCAACAACGGCCCGGCCATCCGGATGGAGCAGGCCGACCATGAGCAGCTCTACAGCACGGGCTACCACCTGCAGGCCCAGGCGTGGCAGCAGTACCAGCGTGAGCTGATCAACCAGGGGCGCATCACCGAGGCCATGCGGATGGACATCGACGACATCAAGCGGCGGTTCCCCGGTAAGTACGATCGGCACATCGAGGAGATGGTGGCCGGCCTGAAGCACAACAAGCCCCTTCAGGACATGCTCAAGAAGCGGGGCTGGACCATCGACGAGAGCGCTCTGCTGGCGTGAGGGCCCGGGGCGTGTGATCGAGGGAGTGAACATGGAACTGGAACTGGTGCCGCATGTCGGCGTCGGGCGTTTCCGGCTCGGCATGCCGGTCGAGGAAGCGCGCGCCGTGGTGGAGGAGTGGGGTGTGTTCCGGACCGTCGCCGGCGACGAGGAGCCCGGGCAGATCGTCCTCACGCACGACGACTCCCAGATGGACATCGTGCTGGGCTTCAGCAAAGGCGCGCTGAGCGGAGTGGAGCTGATCCGTTTCCGGAAGGAGGACGCCGACGTCCGCGTGCTGCTCGACGGGCTGGACGTCTTCCGCACCCCGAGTGAGGACCTCTTCGAACAACTGGCGGAACGGGGCCACACCATCGAGGAGAACGACCTCGGATTCGACGCCCTGCCCGAGCTGAAGGTGATCCTCGCGAACCAGAGCAGCCACGAGTACCCGGTGGACGAGGACGGCGACCCCCTGTACTACGACTACGTCCTCGTCGCGGACCGGATCTGAGCGCACGTGCACGCCGAGATCCGGCCGGCCGGGAGCCGAGCGGCCCCCGGGCACGACTACGTCCTGGTCAGCACAGAGCCCGTCGTGTGAGCCGTGAAGGCTGCACCGTGCGGGAAGGCACCCCTGGTCAGACGTCGCCCGGCGCGCTAGCGTCCCCGCATGGCAGGCCCCACCGACCTCGCGTTCGATCCCTGGGACCCGGCGTTCGTCGCCGACCCGTACCCGGCCTACGCGGAGCTGCGCGCCCGCGGCCGGGTGATCCGGTACGAGCCGACCGACCAGTGGCTGGTCCCGCACCACGCGGACGTCTCGGCGCTGCTGCGCGACCGCCGGCTGGGCCGGACGTACCAGCACCGGTTCAGCCACGAGGAGTTCGGCCGCACCCCGCCCCCGCCGGAGCACGAGCCGTTCCACACCCTCAACGACCACGGCATGCTCGACCTGGAGCCGCCGGACCACACCCGCATCCGGCGCCTGGTGTCGAAGGCGTTCACGCCGCGCACGGTGGAGCGGCTGCGGCCGTACGTCGAGGGGCTCGCGAACGACCTGGTGGCCGCCCTGGTCGGGAACGGCGGCGGTGATCTGCTCACCGACGTGGCGGAGCCGCTGCCGGTGGCCGTGATCGCCGAGATGCTGGGCATCCCGGAGGCGGACCGGGGGCAGCTGCGCCCCTGGTCGGCGGACATCTGCGGGATGTACGAGCTGAACCCGTCCGAGGAGACGGCGGCGCGGGCGGTGCGGGCGTCGGTGGAGTTCTCGGACTGTCTGCGGGAGCTGATCGCGGTCCGCCGAGGGGCCCCCGGGGACGACCTGATCTCGGGCCTGATCGCGGCCCACGACGAGGGCGACCGCCTCACGGAGCAGGAGATGATCTCCACGGCGGTGCTGCTCCTCAACGCGGGCCACGAGGCGACGGTCAACGCCACGGTGAACGGCTGGTGGGCGCTGCTGCGCAACCCGGACCAGCTCGCTGCCCTCCGCGCGGACCACTCCCTGATCCCCTCCGCGATCGAGGAGCTGATGCGCTACGACACCCCGCTCCAGCTCTTCGAACGCTGGGTCCTGGACGACATCGAGATCGACGGCACGACGATCCCCAGGGGCTCGGAGATCGCCATGCTCTTCGGCTCCGCCAACCACGACCCGGCGGTCTTCACCGACCCCGAGCGCCTGGACCTCACCCGGAAGGACAACCCGCACATCTCCTTCAGCGCGGGCATCCACTACTGCATCGGCGCCCCCCTGGCCCGCATGGAGCTCGCGGCATCCATGACGGCCCTCCTCCGGCAGGCCCCCACCCTGACCCTGGCCAAGGAGCCGGACCGCAAGCCGAACTTCGTGATCCGGGGATTGGAGGGACTGAGCGTGGAGGTGCGCTGATCTGAGCAGTACGTCGACTGAGGCTCAGGACGTCATGTCCCTGCGCCGCAGCCCCGCCAGTCCCGCCCCCGTCAGCAGTGCGGCCAGGCCCAGCAGGGTCAGGACCGGGGCCCACTCCAGCTGACCGCCCGGCAGCTTCGGGAGGTGGGTGAACGGGGAGAGGTCGAGGAGGGGCCGGGGGGCGTTCAGGGCCGGGCCCACCCAGCCGAGCAGCAGGATCGCCACGGCGACGCCCCAGGCGGCCGGGGCCAGGCGGGGGGTGAGGGCGTAGAGGAGGAGGGCCACCGCGCCGGTCAGCCAGATCGCGGGGAGCTGGACGAGGCAGGCGGCCAGGAGGGGACCCGGCTGTTCGCCGTGGCCGAGGGTCAGGCCGGCGCCGGCCAGGAGCATGAGCAGCGCCGAGCCGCCGAAGGCGATCGTCAGATGACCGGCGGCCCAGCGCAGGCGGCCCACCGCGCACGCCAGCACCGGTTCCGCGCGCCCCGATGTCTCCTCGCCGTGCAGGCGCAGCACGGAGGCCACGATGTACAGCGCCGCGACCAGACCGAGCATGCCGGTCATGGAGGCGAGGAACGCGTCCGTGATCCCACTGTGGCCGCCCATCCGCTCGAAGATCCGCCGCGCGCCCGCGTTGTCCCGGACCAGGTCGGCCGCGCCGTCCGTCAGGCCGCCGTAGACGACCCCGGCGAGGAAGAGGCCGGCCGACCAGCCGAACACGCTGCCGCGTTGCAGCCGCCAGGCCAGCGCGCCCGCCGTACCGAGGCGGCCGGTGGCCGGTCCCGGCCGGGCCGGCAGGAAGCTCATGCCGAGGTCCCGGCGCGCGGTGAGGACGTGGGCCAGCGTGCCCTGGGCGAAGACGGCCATGGCGAACAGGCCCAGCACCCACCAGCGTTCGCCCGCGAAGGGGCGCACGTTCTCCAGCCAGCCCAGCGGGGACAGCCACGTCAGCGCCGACGAACCGTCGTCCGACACCGAGTCGCCCGCCGCCCGCAGTACGAACGCCGCCCCCAGCACCGCCGCCGTCAGGCCCCGGGCCAGGCGGGCGCTCTCCGTGAGCTGGGCGACGATCGCCGCCGTCGTCGCGAACAGCAGGCCGACGCCCGCCACGCCGAGCCCGAAGGCGAGCGCGCCCGAGGCGCCCTGCGCGGACAGTCCGGCGGTGATCAGCAGGGCCAGCAGCGCGTTCGCGGTGGCCGCCGTCAGCAGGGCGGCGGCCAGCGGGGCCCGGCGGCCCAGCGCCCCCGAGGACAGCAGCTCCTGACGGCCGGTCTCCTCCTCGTCCCGGGTGTGCCGGACGACGACGAGCAGGCTCATCACGGCCGCGAGGGCGCCCGCGTAGACGCCGACGCGCCAGGCGGTCAGGGCGCCGAGCGAGTCGCCGAAGACCGGTCCGACGAGCGCGCGCAGCGAGCTGTTGGTGCTCATCTGCCGCAGCAGACCGGCGCGTTGGGACTCGGTGCTGTACAGGCTGTCCAGCGACGTCGGCATGGACAGGACCATCAGCGCGTTCACCCCGATCCAGGCCGGGAGCAGGGCCCGGTCGCGGCGCAGCGAGAAGCGCAGCAGGGTGCCGGTGCCGGCGAGCGCGGTCATGCCGGCACCCCGTCCGTCCCGGCGTCCTGGTAGTGCCGCAGGAACAGTTCCTCCAGCGTGGGCGGCGTCGAGGTCAGGGACCGTACGCCGGACTCGGTGAGCTGCCGCAGGACGGCGTCGAGCCGGTCGGTGTCGACCTGGAGGCGCACGCGCCGGCCCTGGACGTCGAGGCCGTGGACGCCGGGCAGCAGCGCCAGCCCGTTCGGCGGCCCGGCGAGCTCGGCGGTCACGCTGGTCCGGGTCAGATGGCGCAGGTCGGCCAGTGTGCCGCTCTCCACCGTGCGGCCCTTGCGGATGATGCTGACCCGGTCGCACAGCCGCTCCACCTCGCCGAGGATGTGGGAGGAGAGCAGGACGGTACGGCCCCGCTCGCGCTCCTCCTCGACGCAGCGCCGGAAGACCTCCTCCATCAGCGGGTCCAGGCCCGAGGTCGGCTCGTCCAGGATCAGCAGGTCGACGTCGGAGGCGAAGGCGGCGACGAGGGCCACCTTCTGCCGGTTGCCCTTGGAGTACGTCCGGCCCTTCTTCGCCGGGTCCAGCTCGAACCGGTCGAGCAGCTCGGCGCGCCGGCGCGGGTCGAGTCCTCCGCGCAGCCGGCCGTAGAGGTCGATGACCTCGCCGCCGGAGAGGTTGCGCCACAGGGTGACGTCGCCGGGGACGTAGGCGATCCGGCGGTGCACCTCCACCGCGTCCCGCCAGGGGTCGCGGCCCAGCACCTGCGCGGCGCCCGAGTCGGCGCGCAGCAGGCCGAGCAGCACGCGGATCGTGGTGGACTTGCCGGCGCCGTTGGGGCCGAGGAAGCCGTGGACCTCTCCCGCCTCGACGTCCAGGTCGAGGCCGTCCAGCGCGTGCGTACGGCCGAAGGACTTGTGCAGCCCGGAGACCGTGAGTGCCTTGGTCATGCTGCCGAACGTACGCTACTTTCAGAAATTTGTGAAGTTAAGGAAGTCGGTGAATGCCGGATAGGCTGAGGGCATGACGGAGCCGACAACGCGCCGGGACCCGGAGACGGTCTCGCGGTTCGTGGAGCACTTCGCGGCCCAGCTCGTCGAGGCGGGTGTGCCGCGCATGCCGGCCCGCGTCCTCGCCGCGCTGCTCGCCTCGGACACCGGCAGCCTGACCTCCGCCGAGCTGGGCGACCAGTTGAAGATCAGCCCGGCGGCCGTCTCCGGTGCCGTCCGCTACCTGGCCCAGGTCCACCTGGTGTCACGCGAGCGGCAGCCCGGCTCGCGGCGGGAGCGGTACCGGGTGCACAGCGACCAGTGGTACGAGGCGCTGACCAACCGCGAGACGATCATCAAGCGCTGGGAGGACGCCCTGCGCGAGGGCGTCACCAGCCTCGGCGCCGACACCCCGGCGGGGCGCAGGCTCGCCGAGACGCTGGACTTCTTCGAGTTCATCGAGCGGGACGTGGCGGGGATGATGGAACGCTGGCGGGCGTACCGGGAGAAGAAGTACGGGGCAGCGTGAGCGCCCACGCCCCCTCCAGCACGCGCCACGTCCGCCGCCGTACCGGGCCCGAGACCACCGCGTCCGCCCGGTAGCGGAAGTCCGCTCCCGTGACCGTCACCGTGTGCCCGGAGGCCAGCAGCGGGGTCGCCTCCGCGCCCACCGACAGGGGCCGCACCTCCACCGAGGCCGTCCCGGTCCGGCCCGCCGCCACCGACACCGCCTCCACCGGCTGGTCCAGGTCGACCACCGTCTCCCCGTCCACCTCCACCCGCAGCCGGGTCACGCGCGGTGAGGGCACGGCCGACAGGCGGGCGGGGCGGGGGGCGAGGGTGCGGGCCAGGGAGCGGTACCAGGGCCGGTCCGGGCCGAGCGGGACCGGCTCGGCGGGCACCGGTCGCGCCGGCGGAATGCCGAGCGTGCCGAGCACGACCCCGTCGCTGTCGTCCACCAGCAGGTCCAGCCGCCGCTCGGCGCCGTCCAGGACCGCCCGTGCCGCTGCCACCGTGCCGCCGGGCACCCCGAGCGACTCGGCGAGCGCCGCGTCCCCCACCGGCACCACCGACAGCGCGCATCCGGCCAGCTCCCGCTGCCGGTGCAACAGGGTGACGGCCCGCACCAGCGCCCGGTCGTCACCGATCACCACCGGCCGCCGGGACCCCCTTCGGCCGAGCGCGCGGGCGAATTCGTCCGGCCCGTCCGGCAGGCACACCTTCGCCGCCGCACCCGCGCTGAGCACGTCTTTCGCGATCCGTACGGACTCTCCGTCCGCCTGCCGTGCCGCCGGATCGATGATCACCAGCAGCTGATCGGACGTCGCGAAAGTCGCCACCTCGGTCCTGCCTCGCTTCCTCGGGTAGCATCTTTGTGCAAGAGCCCCTTGCGCTATTGCGCCAGGGGCTTCGTCTATTCCGGGGCATCCGGTCCGACGGTTGTGCGACCAACGGCGGTCGCAGTGGTACGCGGCGGTGAACCTTACGCCCAAGCCCCCGACCTTGGACATGCCCCGCCCGGAAGGGGTGTACGCGCGTGCCCGCACTTGTGCTGCTCGGTGCTCAGTGGGGTGACGAAGGCAAGGGAAAGGCGACGGACCTGCTCGGTGGCTCCGTCGACTATGTGGTGCGTTACCAGGGCGGCAACAACGCCGGCCACACGGTCGTCGTGGGCGACCAGAAGTACGCGCTCCACCTCCTCCCTTCCGGAATCCTGTCGCCCGGCTGTACGCCGGTCATCGGTAACGGTGTCGTCGTCGACCCGTCGGTCCTGCTCTCCGAGCTGAGCGGTCTGAACGAGCGTGGCGTCGACACGTCAAAGCTCCTGATCAGCGGCAACGCGCACATCATCACGCCGTACAACGTGACCGTCGACAAGGTGACGGAACGCTTCCTCGGCAAGCGCAAGATCGGCACGACCGGGCGTGGCATCGGCCCGACCTACGCCGACAAGATCAACCGCGTGGGCATCCGGGTCCAGGACCTCTACGACGAGTCGATCCTGACCCAGAAGGTCGAGGCGGCCCTCGACGTCAAGAACCAGATCCTCACCAAGCTCTACAACCGGCGCGCGATCGCCGTGGGCCAGGTGGTGGAGGAGCTGCTGGGCTACGCCGAGCAGATCAAGCCGTACGTCGCCGACACGGTCCTGGTCCTCAACCAGGCACTGGAGGACGACAAGGTCGTCCTCTTCGAGGGCGGCCAGGGCACGCTGCTGGACATCGACCACGGCACGTACCCCTTCGTGACCTCGTCGAACCCGACCGCCGGCGGCGCCTGCACCGGTGCCGGCGTGGGCCCGACGAAGATCAGCCGGGTCATCGGCATCCTCAAGGCCTACACGACCCGCGTCGGCGCGGGCCCGTTCCCGACCGAGCTGTTCGACGAGGACGGCGAGGCCCTGCGCCGCATCGGCGGCGAGCGCGGTGTCACCACCGGCCGTGACCGCCGCTGCGGCTGGTTCGACGCGGTCATCGCCCGCTACGCGACCCGCGTCAACGGCCTGACCGACTTCTTCCTCACCAAGCTGGACGTCCTCACCGGCTGGGAGCAGATCCCGGTCTGCGTGGCCTACGAGATCGACGGCCAGCGCGTCGAGGAACTGCCGTACTCCCAGACCGACTTCCACCACGCGAAGCCGGTCTACGAGATGCTGCCGGGCTGGAGCGAGGACATCAGCAAGGCGAAGTCCTTCTCCGACCTGCCGAAGAACGCGCAGAACTACGTCAAGGCGCTGGAGGAGATGTCCGGCGCGCCGATCTCCGCGATCGGCGTGGGCCCGGGCCGTGACGAGACGATCGAGATCAACTCGTTCCTCTAGACCGCCGCACAGCCCTCACCGCACGGCCCTCACTTCGCGGTGTGACTCAGCAGACGCCGACCAGGCGTCCGGGTCCACCGGGAGGCGGGGGCCGTCGGGCGTCCTGGAGCGTGCCGCGCATCAGCTGAACACGATCATCGACCCCTGCGCCAGCGAGCGGGTCGCCGCCGCGTGCAGGCCCAGCCAGACGTGCCGTTCGCGGGCGAAGGGGCTGGGGTCGTAGGGGGCCGGGACGGCCGGCTCCTCCAGGTCGGTGGGGGCCGTGGGCGGGGCGGGGGGCGCCGGGGGGTTCGCCGGGTCGATGCCGATGGCCGGGGCGACGTGCTGGAGTTCCCGCAGCAGCGTCTGGGACGAGCCCAACGGGCCGCCGCCCGCGAGGAGTTCGTCGTTCGACAGCGGGTGCGGGAAGTCCACGGGGACGTACGCGCCCGCGTGGTCGTAGTGCCAGACCAGATGGGACTGCTGGGCGGTCGACTCGAACATCTCCAGCAACTGTTCGTAGTCGCCGCCCAGTTCGTCCACCGGGGTCACCGGCAGGCCGCAGACCTGGAGCAGGTGGGCCCGGCGCAGGAAGTGCAGGGCGTCGTAGTCGAAACCGGCGACCGGGGCGACGTCACCGGACAGGCCCGGCATGTACTGGTACACCGGCACCGGCGGCAGACCCGCCTCGGCGAGAGCCTTGTCGTACTGCGCGAGTTCCTCGGCGAAGGGGTTGTCCGGGGTGTGGCACAACACGTCCACGAGCGGTACCAGCCACAGGTCACAGGCCAAAGGAGGGCTCCTACGTCGGCAGGCGCGCGGTCGCGCACGGCAGCAGGTGGTCAGGGAAGGGTAGTCGGTACGGCCCCGGGGCTGCTCCCCTCGTACGGACCTGAGGGGCCGTACCGGTCACTTACCCGTTGGTCAGGTGTTCCAGCAGGGCCAGCGAGTCGGCGTTCGAGGCGGCCACGATCGCGCGGGCCGTGTCGGCCTCGCGCCGGGCGAGCGCGTCGACCAGCTCGGTGTGCCCGGACCAGAGCCGGCCGCGCAGGTCGGGCAGGCGCAGCAGGTGCTGCACCACGCACACCCAGGAGCGCACGCGCAGGCGGTGCAGGAAGTCCCCGAGGTAGGGGTTGCCGAAGAGGGCGCTCAGCTCGCGCCAGAAACGCAGGTCGTAGCCGATGAGGACGGTGAGGTCGCCGGCGCTCGCGGCCCGCTGGGCCTCCTCGCCGCGGCGGCGCACGGTGGCCAGGGCGGCGGCCGTGCGGGGGTCCTCGGGCGGGGTGCGGAAGGCGGGGTGGCCGGCGGTGAGGGCCTGGAACATGCCCTCGGTGACCAGGCTGCGCGCCTCGATCATGTTCCGGTAGTCGGTGACCGAGTACTCGGGCACCCGGAAGCCGCGGTGCTGGTCGGCCTCCAGGATGCCCTGCGCGGACAGGTCGACCAGTGCCTCGCGGACGGGGGTGGCGGAGACGCCGTACTGGTCGGCTATCTCCTTCACGGTGAACGCCCGGCCCGGGCGCAGCCGGCCCGCCAGCACCTCGTCACGGAGCGCGTCCGCGATCTGCTGGCGCAGGGTGCTGCGCGTCACGGTGCCGTTGCCGGGCATGTCCGTGCCTCTCCTCACACGTCCGGGTGACGTACTCGTACGGACTCGCGATCTACGCGAGTCGCTGTTGCTTACGAGCACGTCACCTTACGCGTTCGGACCCGCCCGGCGGCAGGCACGGTACGGTCACACCGTGTGTTCGTCGGCGACGCTCAACGCGGCGTCGAGCGCGGCCAGGCCCTCCTTCAGTTCGGCCTCGCTCGCGTTGCACGGCGGGACGACGTGGGTGCGGTTCATGTTCACGAACGGCCACAGGCCGTGCCGCTTGGCGGCGGCCGTGAACGCGGCCATCGGGGCGTTCGCCTCACCGGCCGCGTTGTACGGCACCAGCGGCTCGCGGGTCTCCCGGTTCTTCACCAGGTCCAGCGCCCAGAACATGCCGGTACCGCGCACCTCGCCGACGCTCGGGTGTCGCTTCGCCAGCTCGGCGAGGCCGGGTCCGACGACGCTCTCGCCGAGCCGCCTGGCGTTCTCCACGACGCCCTCCTCCGCCATCACGTTGATCGTGGCGACGGCGGCGGCGCAGGCCAGCGGGTGGCCGGAGTAGGTGAGCCCACCGGGGTAGGGGCGCTTGCCGAACGTCTCCGCGATCTCCTGCGAGATGGCGACACCGCCGAGCGGGACGTAACCGGAGTTCACGCCCTTGGCGAAGGTCATCAGGTCCGGGGTGACGCCGAACAGGTCGGCCGCGAACCACTCGCCGGTCCGGCCGAAGCCGGCCATGACCTCGTCCAGGACGAAGACGATGCCGTACTTGTCGCACAGCTCGCGCACCCCGGCCAGGTAGCCGGGCGGCGGCACCATGATCCCGGCGGTGCCCGGGATGGTCTCCAGGATGATCGCCGCGATGGTCGCCGGGCCCTCGAAGGCGATCGTCGTCTCCAGGTGCTCCAGCGCCCGGGCGCACTCCTGCTCCTCGGTCTCGGCGTAGAAGCGGGAGCGGTAGAGGAAGGGCGCCCAGAAGTGGACGACACCGGCGGCGGCGCCGTCGGAGGCCCAGCGGCGCGGGTCACCGGTGATGTTGATGGCCTGCTGGGTGCCGCCGTGGTACGAGCGGTAGGCCGAGAGCACCTTCGGGCGGCCCGTGTGCAGCCGGGCCATGCGGACCGCGTGCTCGACGGCGTCCGCGCCGCCGTTGGTGAAGAAGATCTTGTCCAGGTCGCCGGGGGTCCGCTCGGCGATCAGCCGGGCCGCCTCCGAGCGGGCCTCGACGGCGAACGCGGGCGCGAAGGTCGTCAGCTTCGCGGCCTGCTCCTGGATCGCCGCGACGACCTTCGGGTGCTGGTAGCCGATGTTGGTGAAGACGAGTCCGCTGGTGAAGTCCAGGTACCGCGTGCCGTCGTAGTCCCAGAAGTACGACCCCTCGGCGCCGGCGACGGCGAGCGGGTCGATGAGGTCCTGGGCCGACCAGGAGTGGAAGACGTGCGCACGGTCCGCGGCCTTCACCGCGGCGCCGGCTTCGGGGCTGGGCTGAGGGGTCATGCGGCCGAGCGTAGATGTCCGCGATGCGGAAGTCCTATCGGCGTCCTGTTCCGTGGGCGGGGGGAAAGCGCGACAGGTTGTCGACGGCGCGGCGGCGGAGACCGGCCGGGGATCGGCGGAGGACGAACCTCCTGTCGTACGACCGCACTATTCTCGGTCGTCGCAGACCTATGGGGGGAAGGCGGACGCGGATGGAGAAGCTGGGGCCGGGGGATCCGCAGGGAATCGGTGCTTATCGGCTGCTGGCGCGGCTCGGCGCCGGCGGTATGGGGCAGGTGTACCTGGCGCGGTCGGACCGGGGGCGGACCGTCGCGGTGAAGCTCGTCCGGGAGGAGCTGGCGGCGCAGGAGGAGTTCCGGGCGCGGTTCCGGCAGGAGGTGGAGGCCGCGCGACGGGTCGGCGGGTACTGGACCGCGCCCGTGCTGGACGCGGACACCGAGGCGGCCGTGCCGTGGGTGGCGACCGGGTACGTGGCCGGGCCGAGCCTCCAGCAGGTCGTCGGGCACGACCACGGGGCACTGCCCGAGCGGTCGGTGCGGATTCTGGCGGCGGGGCTCGCGCACGCGCTGAAGGACATCCACGCGGCCGGGATCGTGCACCGGGACCTCAAGCCGTCCAACGTGCTCGTGACCATCGACGGGCCCCGCGTGATCGACTTCGGGATCGCCCGGGCCCGGGAGACGGCGACCGCCGGCGGGGAGGGGCTCACCCGGGCCGGGGCGCTCGTCGGGTCGCCGGGGTTCATGGCGCCCGAGCAGGTCCGCGGGGACCGGATCACGCCGGCGTGCGACGTGTTCTGCCTCGGGTCCGTGCTGGCGTACGCGGCGACCGGGACCCTGCCCTTCGGCAACGCCGACAGCGGCGCGCACGCGCTGATGTTCCGGATCGCCCAGGAGGAGCCGGATCTCACCGGGGTGCCGGAGGGGATCGCCGACCTCGTCCGGGACTGCCTGCGCAAGGAGCCGGGGGCCCGGCCCTCGCTCGACGCCGTCCTGGAGCGGACGGGGGTGGAGGACACCGTGGCCGAGGGGCGGTCGCGGGACCCTTGGCTGCCGAGTTCGCTGGTCGCGCAGCTCGGCAGGCATGCGGTGCGGTTGCTGGAGGCCGAGGACCCGGAACGGGGCGCGGGTCCAACGTCCGGTCCGGGCGGGGGGCCCGAGCACGCCGCTGTCCTGGACGGCGGGGACGCCGGGAGCGTCGATCGCCTGCCCACCGCGGTCTCCGCCCAGGCTCCGCCGCCGCCCGCCTCCGCCGGGTTCGGACCGGCGTACGGGGTGCCGCAGCCGCAGCCGCCGTACCCGCCGCAGCAACCGTATCCGCAGCAGGCGTACGCACAGCCGCACCCACCGCACCCCCAGCCCGTCGGCCACGGGTATCCGCCGCCCGGGTCCACCCCGCCGTACGGGCCGCCCACCGTCGGGGTCCCGGTGGACCCCGAGCGGCGCAGCGGGCGGTCCACCGCGCTGCTCGTCGTGGTCGCGCTGGTCGTCGCGCTGGGCGCGGGCGGTTCGGTGTACGCGCTGATGCGGAACGGCGCGGGGAGCGACGACAAGGGCGGCGGCACGGTCGTCCAGGCGCCCACCGACACCTCCGGCTCGCCGGACGGCTCCGGCACGCCCTCCCCGTCCGCGACGGAGGAGCCGTCCCCCTCCGCCTCCACGGCCGGCGCGGTGCCGGACGCGTATCTGGGCACCTGGCGGACGACCATCGACAACGCGGGCGGCTCCAACACCCGTGAACTGACCATCCGGCAGGGCGAGGTGGGCGACACCGTGCTGACGCTGGTCGCGGACGGGCCGGCCGAGGGCGGCGGTTCGTACCACTGCGTCTTCGAGGCGGAGCTGGCCCAGGAGCCCAGTGCGGACGGGCCGTTGGAGATCGGCCCGTCCACCGTGACGACCGGCGAGCCGGCCTCCTCCTGCACCCCGGGCGAGGCCACCGAGGTCACCCTGCTGCCGGACGGACGGCTGAAGCGGGCGAAGACGAGCGGAGGGGAGAGCCTGACGTACCGCAGGCAGTGACCGTGACGGCCGGCAACGCGCGCTGTCCCCGGGGTAGTTGAACGTCGGGCGAACGTTCGTGGACCGGACCCGTCGGCGCCTGTTCGCGCGCGTACCGTGACTCCACCATCATCCGGCTCCGGGGAGTGGCGGGGGCACCCACATGGAGTGGCTGAGCGCGGAGAACGTCGTCGCCGTCGGCACCGCGGTGCTGGGCATCGCCGCGTCCGCGGGCATGGTCTGGTACGAGCGCCGGGTGCCGCGGCGCAAGCGGGTCGGTTACCGGGTGCAGATGGACAACCCGATAGGCGACGACGTGCGGTCCGGGCGGGTCAACCGGCGGCTCGGGCTCTTCCTCGAAGCGCCCGGCATGGAGGACGCCACGCTCGTCCTGCTGCGCGTCGAGAACGACGGCTCGCAGGGCATCGACCGCGACGACTACACCAGCCCCGAACGGCACGGGCTCACCGCGGTGTTCACCGACCGGACCATCCGGGGCGTGTCGGTGACCCAGCCCACCGACACCGACCACCTGATGGACCACTTCACCGCCGAGCGCGGCTTCGGCTACGAGGGCAACACCCTGCGCATCCCGCGCGTCCCGCTCAACAGGGGCGACCACTTCAAGCTGCTGGTGCTGCTGTCCGGCGGTGACGTGGGCCGGGGGATCCGGCTGATCGGCGGGATCCGGGAGGGCGAGGTCCACCCCAACCGCAGCGCCACCCCCGACGACAAGCCGCCCCTGTTCAGCCGCGCCTCCCGGCTCATCACCATCATGCTCACGGTGTGCGTGATGACCCTCGCCGGCATCGTCGTGGCCCGCGACGACAGCCCGCCACCGGTCGGCTGCGAGCAGGGCACGCTGACCGTGATCGGCTCGACGGCCTTCGCGCCGGTGCTGCGGGAGGTGGCGGAGGAGTACGAGGAGGACTGCGAGGGCGCGGACATCGCCGTCGACGTCCACGGCTCCACCGCCGGCATCCGGGAACTGGCGGCGGCCGGGGCGGCGGCGAAGGGGAAGGGGGCGCCGGCGGTCGTCGCCTTCTCGGACGGATCCAAGCCCGGCGACATGCCCGAGCTGCGCGAGACCCGGGTCGCGCTGTCCGTGTTCGCGCTCGTGGTCAACGACGACGTGGGCGTACGGAACCTGTCCACCGCGGACGTGCGCGGGCTGTACCAGGGGCGGATCCGCGACTGGGCGCGGCTCGGCGGGCGGTCGCTGCCGGTCCACCTGGTCAGCCGGGACGCCAACTCCGGGACCCGGCAGGTCTTCCAGCGGCGGGTGCTGGGACGGGGCGAAATGGCCAACTCGTCCGTCGACTGCGTCCGCAAGGACTATCCGTCGGCGCCGGTGACCCGCTGTGAGCTGGACTCCACCGACCAGGTGCTGGCGAAGGTGGCCGAACTGCCCGGTGCCGTCGGCTACAGCGAGCTGAACCTGGCGTTGCGGGCGAAGGGGGTGCGCGTGCTGGGCCTCGACGGCGACGCGCCCTCCGTCGACGCGATCGAGCACGGGCGCAGCGGGTATCCGTACCGGGAGATCGAGTACGCCTACACCTACGGCAGTCCGCCCGCCGACTCCCTCGCCTCCAGCTTCCTGACGTACCTGTCCCGGGGAAACGGCCAGTCCATCATCCGCACCCATGGACACGTGCCGTGCTGGACACCGGAGGGGATGAAACTGTGCGCGTAGGTTCCGGCTGATCGCGTGGTTCCCCGCGCCCCTTCGGGGTGCTCACCGCGGCTCCGGTGGCCGTTGCCGGGGCATGTTCGGGCGGCTGCCGTTCGCCGGTGGCAGGGGGAAGCGGGCACCGGGGCCCCCGGTCTCCTGGCGCGGCACCGTCGCCACCGCCGTCTGGATGCCCAGTGGGGCCGCCCCCGTGCGGAACTCCACCATCCAGTCGGTCGTCTCCGTGCGCACCAGCTCCACGACGTCCTCCGAGAACCGCCGCAGCACCGACAGGCACCGCTCGGCCGCCTCGCTCGCCGTGCCCTCCGCCGGCCCCAGCACCTCCCGCACGCACTCCGCCGCCCAGTCGAACTGCAACGCCTGGAGCCGCCGGTGCACTGCCTGGGCCGTGGCCACGTCCCTCATCCAGCCCGAGGTGACCCCGAAGAACCGGTCGATGCCGACGCAGGACACCGCGAGCAGCAGCGCCAGACAGCCCCACGGCGCCACCCCGCCGGCCGCCCCGGTCAGCTCCAGCAGCGGCAGCGCCGCCCCGGCCACGGCCCCGGTCGCCGCCCCGGCCCGCAGCACGCGCGCCCCGCGCCGCTTCCACACCCGGTCCCGCAGGTACCAGGCGGCCGTCTCCAGCGCCCGCCGCTCCACCCACCGGTACAACTCGTCCAGCCGCTCGGCGGGTTCGCCCCAGTCCCCGAGCGGGAAGGCCCGCCCGGTCAGATCGCCCGGCCGCAGCCCGGCCGCACCCTCGCCCCGCCCGTCCTGAGGCGGACCCTCGGGCTGCATCTCCGGCTGACCCACCCGGCACTCCCTACTGATCACGACCGGTCACGTTGCGTGACATTCCCTGCCGACGTGCGGCCACCTTCCTACCGCCCAACGGGTGGCGGAGAGGGAGCTTTCCCGACTTTTCCGCCCGTAAGAGGGCCTTGATCAGGTATAGGACTCACGTTGTTCTCACTCGAAAGAGTGGCGGAGCAGTGGCCGCGTGGACCACGTAGGCTCATCACGACGGATAAAACGTCGGAGAAGGAACGTCGGAGAAGACGGCGAGGAGCTGATCGTGATCCCCGGTGGTGGCCAGCCCAACATGCAGCAGTTGCTCCAGCAGGCCCAGAAGATGCAGCAGGACCTGCAGCGGGCGCAGGAGGAACTGGCGAACACGGAGGTCGACGGGCAGGCGGGCGGCGGCCTGGTGAGGGCCACCGTCACCGGCGCCGGTGAGCTGCGGGCGCTGAAGATCGACCCGAAGGCGGTGGACCCGGAGGACACCGAGACCCTCGCCGACCTGATCGTGGCGGCCGTACAGGCGGCCAACGAGAACGCGCAGGCGCTCCAGCAGCAGAAGCTCGGCCCGCTGGCCCAGGGGCTGGGCGGCGGCAGCGGCATCCCGGGTCTGCCGTTCTGACGCCACCGCCTTCCGGGCGGAGGCGCGAGGCAACTACCGTACGTACCGAAAGGTCTCCAGGAAGGGCAGTCCGTTGTACGAAGGCGTGGTCCAGGACCTCATCGACGAGCTGGGGCGGCTGCCCGGCGTCGGTCCCAAGAGCGCGCAGCGGATCGCCTTCCACATCCTGCAGGCCGAGCCGACGGACGTGAAGCGGCTCGCGCAGGCGCTCCTGGAGGTGAAGGCGAGGGTCCGCTTCTGCGCGACCTGCGGCAACGTGGCGCAGGAGGAGCTGTGCGGCATCTGCCGTGACCCGCGCCGCGACCCCTCCGTCATCTGTGTGGTGGAGGAACCGAAGGACGTCGTCGCGATCGAGCGCACCCGCGAGTTCCGGGGCCGGTACCACGTGCTCGGCGGCGCGATCAGCCCGATCGAGGGCGTGGGACCCGACGACCTGCGTATACGAGAACTTCTCGCGCGGTTGGCCGACGGGACGGTCACGGAACTGATCCTGGCCACGGACCCGAATCTGGAAGGCGAGGCGACGGCGACGTACCTCGCCCGCATGATCAAGCCCATGGGCCTGAAGGTCACCCGCCTGGCCAGCGGCCTCCCGGTGGGTGGTGACCTGGAATACGCGGACGAGGTGACCCTCGGCCGCGCCTTCGAGGGGAGACGACTGCTAGATGTCTGACGCCACGCTGCACGCCTCGACGCAGAACCCGGACGACTTCGTGGTCCAGATCGCGGACCAGGTCGAGAGCTTCCTGGTGGCCGTCACGGAGGTGGCGAAGGGCGACGAGCCCGAATCGGCGGTCCCCTTCCTCCTCCTTGAGGTCTCCCAGCTCCTGCTGGCCGGCGGCCGGCTGGGCGCCCACGAGGACATCGTCCCCGAGGAGCGCTACGAGCCCGACCCGGGCCCCGAGCCGGACGTGGACGAGCTGCGCGAGAACTACGCCCGGCTCCTGGACCCGATCGACGTCTACTCCGAGGTCTTCGACCCGTACGAGCCCCGCAAGGCGCCGGTGCCGGCCCGGATCTCCGACGACCTCGCCGACATCATCACCGACCTGCGCCACGGCATGGTCCACTACCGCGCGGGCCGCACCACCGAGGCCCTGTGGTGGTGGCAGTTCTCCTACTTCGCCAACTGGGGCCCGACGGCCTCCGCGGTGCTGCGCGCCCTGCAGTCCGTCCTCATCCACGTCCGCCTCAACCAGCCCCTGGAGGAACTGGACGGCCTCGACACCGACCAGGCCGCCATGGGCGACGAGACCCTGGAGTTCGAGGCGGGCCGCGTCATGGCCGAGGAGATCGGCGGCCCCCTGGGAATCCGCCCCGGGCAGTAGCCCGGCCGGGCCGGTCCGGGCCCGGCGCTCTGTGAGCCGGGGCACTTTCCGAGTGGTGCGGCGATCGCTGGGCAGGGGTCGAGACCGGGCGGACGGATGTCTCACCATGCGGGAGCAGGGTGGTGGAATTCGGACGCTCGATAGACTGAGCCGACACAAACGAACCGAGCGAGGAGCGCACGTGGGCCTTGTCGTGCAGAAGTACGGAGGCTCCTCCGTAGCCGATGCCGAAGGCATCAAGCGCGTCGCCAAGCGGATCGTGGAAGCGAAGAAGAACGGCAACCAGGTTGTCGTCGTCGTTTCCGCGATGGGCGACACGACGGACGAGCTGATCGATCTCGCCGAGCAGGTTTCTCCCATGCCTGCCGGGCGGGAATTCGACATGCTGCTGACCGCCGGAGAGCGGATCTCCATGGCCCTGCTGGCGATGGCGATCAAAAACCTGGGCCACGAGGCCCAGTCCTTCACCGGCAGCCAGGCAGGCGTCATCACCGACTCGGTCCACAACAAAGCCCGGATCATCGACGTCACGCCGGGGCGGATCAGGACGGCTCTCGACGAGGGCAACATCGCCATCGTCGCCGGGTTCCAGGGCGTGAGCGCCGACAAGAAGGACATCACCACGCTGGGCCGCGGCGGGTCCGACACCACCGCCGTGGCGCTCGCCGCCGCGCTCGACGCCGAGGTCTGCGAGATCTACACCGACGTCGACGGCGTGTTCACCGCCGACCCGCGCGTGGTGAAGAAGGCGAAGAAGATCGACTGGATCTCCTTCGAGGACATGCTGGAGCTCGCGGCCTCCGGTTCCAAGGTGCTCCTCCACCGCTGCGTGGAGTACGCCCGCCGCTACAACATCCCGATCCACGTCCGGTCGTCCTTCAGCGGACTGCAGGGCACGTGGGTCAGCAGTGAGCCGATTGGGGACAAGAAGGTGGAGCAGGCCATCATCTCCGGTGTCGCGCACGACACCTCCGAGGCCAAGATCACGGTCGTCGGTGTGCCGGACAAGCCGGGTGAGGCCGCCGCGATCTTCCGGACCATCGCCGATGCCGAGATCAACATCGACATGGTCGTGCAGAACGTGTCCGCCGCCTCCACGGGCCTGACGGACATCTCCTTCACGCTGCCGAAGACCGAGGGCCGCAAGGCCATCGACGCGCTGGAGAAGAACCGCTCCGGCATCGGCTTCGACTCGCTGCGCTACGACGACCAGATCGGCAAGATCTCCCTGGTCGGCGCCGGTATGAAGACCAACCCGGGCGTCACCGCCGGGTTCTTCGAGGCGCTCAGCGACGCCGGCGTGAACATCGAGCTGATCTCGACCTCCGAGATCCGTATCTCGGTGGTCACCCGCGCCGACGACGTGCCGGAGGCCGTCCGCGCCGTCCACACCGCCTTCGGTCTGGACTCCGACAGCGACGAGGCCGTCGTCTACGGCGGCACCGGCCGATGAGCCGGGACACGGTCCGATGACCGGCAGGCCGACGCTCGCGGTCGTGGGAGCGACCGGAGCCGTCGGCACGGTCATGCTCCAGATCCTGTCCCAGCGCGCGGACATCTGGGGCGAGATCCGCCTGATCGCCTCCCCGCGCTCGGCCGGCCGCAAGCTGGCCGTGCGCGGCGAGGAGGTCGAGGTGGTGGCCCTGACGGAGGACGCCTTCGCCGGGGTCGACATCGCGCTGTTCGACGTCCCGGACGAGGTCGCCGCCGAGTGGGCGCCGGTCGCCGCCGCGCGCGGCGCGGTCGTCGTCGACAACTCCGGCTCCTTCCGCATGGACCCGGACGTGCCGCTGGTCGTGCCGGAGATCAACGCGCACGCGGTACGGTCCCGGCCGCGCGGGATCGTCGCCAACCCCAACTGCACGACCCTCACGATGATCGTCGCCCTGGGCGCGCTGCACGCCGAGTTCGGGCTGCGCGAGCTCGTGGTGTCCTCGTACCAGGCGGTGAGCGGGGCCGGGCGGGCCGGCGTGGAGACGCTGCGGGCCCAGCTCTCCCTGGTGGCCGGGACCGAGCTGGGCACCAAGCCCGGGGACGTACGGCGGGCTGTCGGGGACGACACCGGGCCGTTCCCGGAGCCGGTCGCGCTCAACGTCGTACCGTGGGCCGGGTCGTTGCGGGAGGACGGCTGGTCGTCGGAGGAGATGAAGGTCCGCGACGAGTCCCGGAAGATCCTCGGCCTGCCGGCGCTGCCGGTCGCCGTGACCTGTGTCCGGGTGCCGGTGATCACCACGCACTCGCTGACCGTCCACGCCCGCTTCCAGCGGGAGGTCGGCGTCGACGGGGCCCGCGAGATCCTCGCGACCGCGCCGGGCGTGGTGCTGTGCGACGACCCGGCCGCCGGCGAGTTCCCCACCCCCGCCGACGTGGTGGGCACCGACCCGACCTGGGTGGGCCGGGTGCGCCGGGCCCTGGACGACCCGACCGCGCTGGAACTCTTCGTCTGCGGCGACAACCTGCGCAAGGGCGCCGCGCTGAACTGCGCGCAGATCGCGGAACTGATCGCGGCGGAGCTGTCCGCCCCCACGTAGCCGTTGAACTTTGTAGGATCTGCGTAAGCACTGTGGCCGGGAGCATGGTCCAAATCCCTTGAACCACTCCCGGCCGGCGACAGAGGATTTCTCTCCCCGCCTTCCGCAACCGTACGGAGGCGGGGAGCGTCTTTGCGGTCACCCTTGCGGGACCTGGGGACGTGGTGATCCGGGCGTGGGGACGCCGTGGTCGGGGCGTGGGGGCGCGTTCATATGGGACATGAGGGAAGAGCGGGACGCATGACGGCACTTGAGGCACCGCCGGTTGTCGCACATGTGACGCCCGGCACGTACAACCCCCGAGGGGGGAAGCGTGTCCAACAGGCGTGGCAGAGGTACTCGAACTCAGTGTGGCCCCCGGCGGTACGGCCCTGCGGCCTCGCGCGGCGCTCCGGCCCCGCCCGCCCGGCGGCATGCCGGTGATCGCGCCCATGCCCGCCGCGCGGCCCGCCCGCATACCCAGTCAGCGTGACGGCGCCGAGGAGCCCGCGGCTGCCGTGGCGGCCGAGGCCGCCGGCACGACCGTCGACCACCTCACCGAGACCTACCGGGCGCACTACCGCTCACTGCTGGGCCTCGCCGCACTCCTCCTCGACGACACCGCCTCCTGCGAGGACGTCGTCCAGGAGGCGTTCATCCGCGTCCACTCGGCCCGCAAGCGCGTCCGCGACCCGGAGAAGACCCTCGCCTACCTGCGGCAGACGGTCGTCAACCTCTCCCGCTCCACGCTGCGCCGGCGCATCCTCGGCCTGAAGCTGCTCTCCAAGCCGATGCCGGACATGGCGAGCGCGGAAGAGGGCGCCTACGACCAGCTGGAGCGCCGGGATCTCATCAAGGCGATGAAGGGGCTCCAGCGCCGCCAGCGCGAGGTGCTCGTGCTGCGCTACTTCGCGGACATGACCGAGGCCCAGGTCGCCGAGACGCTCGGCATATCGCTGGGCTCGGTCAAGGCGTACGGTTCGCGGGGCATCGCCGCGCTGCGGGTCGCGATGGGGACACCGGCATGAGCGACCACGCCGAACAGGGCACCTCCCATGACGGTCGCTCCCATGAGCGCCACTCCCACGAACGTCACGAGCCCTACGCCTGGCACGAGCCGACGGAGCGCAACGGGCAACAGCACACGCCATCGCACGCTGGGAACGGAACTGTGAACCACGGCCCCGACGACAAGGGCCCGGAGAGGCTCGACGGAGTCCACGGCCCGGACGGGCCCGACTCCGACGAACTGGCCCTGCGCCGGCTGCTGCACTCGGCGGTCGACGACCTTCAACCCCGCACCGGCACCCTGGACCACCTGCGCCGGGCCGTCCCCGCGCGCCGCGCCCGCAAGCGCCAGGCGCTGGTCGGGATGGCCGCGGCGGCCCTCTTCATCGGCACCGCGATCCCCGCCCTCGTCCACGTCTCCCAGGCCGGCGGCTCCGACCCCAACACCGCGATGGCCGGCCAGTCCTCCCAGGCCCAGGGCGGCACCGGGGAGGGCAAGGACAAGGACGCCGGCAAGGGCGGCCCGAAGGACGCCGGCGGTACCACCGTCAAGCCCGGCAAGGAGTCCGGCCGGCCCGAGGACAAGGGCACGAAGCCCGGCAGCGGCAGCGGCTCCACCGCCGGCGCCGACCCCTCCGCCACGCCGGCCTCGGGCGTTCCGCTCTGTACGGCGACCCAGCTGGGCTCGGCCACCGGCAGCGCGAACGCGCCCGACACCGCGGGGGTCGTCTACGGCACCTTCCGCGTCACCAACATCTCCGGCACCGCCTGCGCGGTCGCCGGCGCGGGCAGCATCACGCCCACCGCCCAGGGCGCCGCCGATCCGGCCAAGGTCCTCAGCGCCCGGCACGTGGCCGGCGACGCGGCGACCGCCCTGCCGGACCCGTCCCAGGAGGTCGCCGGGCTGGTGCTCCAGCCGGGCGCGGCGTACGAGGAGAAGTTCGCCTTCGTCCCCTCGGAGACCTGCCCCACCACCGGCGGTGACAGCGGTCCGGGCGACCCCGGCCCGACCGGTCCGTCGCCCGATCCGTCGCCCACCCAGAGTGCCTCCGGCGCCACGACCGACAGCACCGGCTCGGAGGGCACGACCCCGCAACTCGCCACCGAGGAGGGCACGGCCGACGGCAGTGTCACGGTGACCCACACGGCACAGGGTGGTTCGCCGACGGCGACGGCCGTGGTGTCCGGGGCGTGCGCGGGAACCGTCTACTACACCGGGCTGCTCCCGGGCGCCTGAGGCTCCGCCGGGAGAGCGGGGTGCGTGGACGCCGTCCGTCACGGGAAGCGTGCGCGGCCGCGGGTCCGTCGTGGCTGGTCCCGCGGCTCCCCGCGCCCCTTCGGGGCGCAGGTCAGCCGGCCGGCACCGGAGGCTGTTCCGGCTCCTCCGCCACCAGGCCCAGCGCGGCGTCCCGTTGGAACTCCAGCTCCCGCCGCAGCAGGCGGAACCACATGAAGACCACGAAGCCCGCGAACACGAACCACTCGCCGGTGTAACCGAGGTTCTGGAACGCCTTCAGGTCCAGCCCCGTACCACCCGGCGCGCTCGCGGGCACGGCCCTCATCCCGGCGTCCCCCTTGTCCAGGGTGACCCAGGCGTCGTACAGCCGGTACGGCACCAGGTTGACCAGCGACGCCGGGCTGATCGCCGCGGTCTGTCCGGCGGGGAGCCCGCCCTGCGCGCTGACCCCGTTGTCCCCGGGGGTCTCGGGCGCCTGCAGCGCACCGGTGACGGTGACCTCACCACGGGGCGGCGCCGGCGTCTTCGCCGCGTCCGCCGTACCCGGCAGCCAGCCCCGCACCACCGGCAGCGCCTTGCCGGAACCGGTGCGCAGCAGGGTCAGGACGTAGAAGCCGCGCTTGCCATCGAGCTCCCGCCCGGGCACCAGCAACTGCTCCCCGTACCGCCCGCTCGCGGTGACCCGCCGCCCCGACGTGCTCTTGTCGACGGGCAGCATCGAGTCCAGCGGGCGAGCGGCCTCGCCCCGGTCCGAGGCGGCCTGCTCGGTCGCGGCACGGTGGTCCTGCACTCGCCCCTCGAACCGGCTCAGCTGCCACGACCCCATGAAGACGCAGAACGGGATGGCGAGCAGCACGAAGACGTTGATGCCCCACCAGCGGGGTGTCAGCAGAAACCGGTACACGCCCTCCACGGTACGGCGCCCGCCCCGGCGTCCACGCCTCGGGTCAGCTCTTGCTCGCCCTCAGGGAGTAGATCAGCGGGATGCGCGGATGGTCCGCCGGGAACCTGTGGTAGCCGTCGCGCACCTCGAAGTTCTTGAAGCGCGGGAAGAGCGACACGTCGTGCTCGTGCAGGAACTCGATGCGCAGCCCCGCCGCGGCGAGCGCGGAGACCACGTCCCCGAGGGAGTGCAGCCACTCCACGCTGCGGTTGTGGACGGTGACGGCGTCCAGGTCGGCGTAGGTCCCCGGTTCGTTCCACACCTGCGCGTCCCGGGTGAAGTAGTCGCGCACGACGCGGGTGCCGGTCTCGTCGTCCAGGGTCTCGGTGATCGGGTGGAACTCGGCGAGGTAGAGGAACCCGCCGGGCGCGACGAGGGAGGCGGCCGTCTCCGCCCAGCGCCCGAGGTCCGGCAGCCAGCACAGGGCGCCCAGCCCGGTGTAGACGATGTCGTACGACGGCTCGGGCACGGCCCCGGCCGCGTCGTACACGTCGCTGGTGACGAAGGCCGCCCGGTCGGGGCCGTGGCCGAGGTCGGCGGCCAGCGCGCGGGCCGCCTCCACCGCGGGTGCGGAGAAGTCCAGGCCGACGACGCGGGCGGCGCCGCGGTGGAGCCAGGAGAGCGTGTCGGTGCCGATGTGGCACTGCAGGTGCAGCAACGACTTGCCGGTGACGTCCCCGACCTCCGCCCGCTCGAAGTCCCGCAGGTCGTCCCGGCGGGTGCGGAAGCCGTCGAGGTCGTAGAAGGACCCGGCGACGTGCAGGGGGACCCTCTCGTCCCACATGGCCCGGTTGTCCTCGCGCCAGCCCTCGGGGACGGACGGGGACGACGGCTCCTCGGTTGCGGACGGAGAAGTGGTGGGAACGCTCATGCCGCGGAAGTTATCCACAGGCTGTGGGCTCCCGCCACCCAATTGTCGGCGCGGCCAGGCACTATGGGCGCATGACTGGGGCCATGAACGACAGCGGTACGCCGAGCACGCAGCACACACCCGACATGCCGGACTGGGAGAAGCGCTTCCGGGCGCCGCGGGTGTCGCTGCCCGACTGGGCGGAGGACGCGCCGGACCGCTCCCTGTTCGTGTCGAACGCGACGGGGACGTACGAGCTGTACGCCTGGGACAGAGCGACGGGCGAGCAGCGCCAGGCGACGGCCCGGCCGAACGGCACGACGGACGGCGTGCTCTCCCCGGACGGCGCCTTCATCTGGTGGTTCGACGACAAGGACGGCGACGAGTTCGGCATCTGGCGCCGCCAGCCGTTCACGGGCGGCCCGGACGAGCCGGCCGTGCCCGGTCTCGACCCGTCCTACCCGGCCGGCCTGGCCCTGTCCCGCGACGGCCGCACGGCGGTCGTCGGCCGCTCCACGGACGAGGAGGGTACGACGATCCACCTGGCCCGCGAGGGCGCGGACCCGGTGGAGATCTACCGCCACCGCGAGTCGGCGGGCGTCGGCGACCTCTCGCACGACGGCTCCCTGATCGCCGTGGAGCACACCGAGCACGGCGACGCCATGCACGCGGCCCTGCGGGTGCTCCGCCCGGACGGCACGACGGTCGCCGAGCTGGACGACACCAAGGGCGGCACCGAGGAGCTGGGCCTGGAGGTGCTGGGCTTCGCCCCGGTCGACGGCGACACCCGGCTGCTCATCGGCCACCAGCGCCGGGGCCGCTGGGAGCCGCTGGTGTGGGACGTGGCCACGGGCGAGGAGACCGACCTGGCCCTGGACCTGCCCGGTGACGTGAGCGCCGAGTGGTACCCGGACGGCTCGGCCCTGCTCATCGTCCACGGCTTCGAGGCCCGCAGCGAACTGTTCCGGTACGACGTGTCGACCCGCGAGCTGACCCGCATCCCCACCCCGCCCGGCACGGTCTCCGGCGCGACCGCCCGCCCCGACGGCAGCGTGGAGTACCTGTGGTCGTCGGCCGCCGAGCCCCCGGCAGTCCGCTCCACGGCCGGCGGTGTGGTGCTGGACCCCCCGGGCATGGCGTGCCCGGCGTCGGTGCCGGTGGAGGACGTGTGGGTGGAGGGCCCCGGCGGTCGCATTCACGCCCTGGTCCAGAAGCCGGCGGGTGCCACGGGCCCCCTGCCCACCGTCTTCGACCTGCACGGCGGCCCGACCTGGCACGACAGCGACTCCTTCGCCGCCGGCCCGGCCGCCTGGGTCGACCACGGGTACGCGGTGGTCCGCATCAACTACCGCGGCTCCACCGGCTACGGCCGCGCCTGGACGGACGCCCTCAAGCACCGCGTCGGCCTGATCGAGCTGGAGGACGTGGCGGCGGTGCGCGACTGGGCGGTCTCCTCCGGTCTCGCCGACCCCGCCCGCCTGATCCTGACCGGCGCCTCCTGGGGCGGCTACCTGACCCTGCTCGGCGTCGGCACCCAGCCGGAGGCCTGGGCGCTGGGCATCGCGGTGGTGCCCGTCGCGGACTACGTCACCGCGTACCACGACGAGATGGAGTCCCTGAAGGCCATGGACCGCACCCTGCTGGGCGGGACCCCGGAGGAGGTCCCGGAGCGCTTCGAGGCGTCCTCCCCGCTGACGTACGTCGACCAGGTCAAGGCCCCGGTCTACATCTCGGCGGGTGTCAACGACCCGCGCTGCCCGATCCGCCAGATCGACAACTACGTCAAGAGACTGGAGGCCCGGGGCGCGGTCCACGAGGTGTACCGGTACGACGCGGGGCACGGCTCGCTGGTCGTGGACGAGCGGATCAAGCAGGTGAGACTGGAGCTGGAGTTCGCGGCACGGCACCTGCCGGCCTAGGACGGGCCCTGGGGTCAGCGCAGCTCCGCGAGGCCCCTTCGGGTGGCGGCGACCACCACCCGGTCGCCCTTGCCCAGCACATGGGAGGCAGAGGTGTCGGCGCGGCCCAGCAGCGCCAGCACCCGCCAGGACCCGGCCCGGAAAGCCTCCCGCACGGTCCGGCCCTCCAGCTGGGGATGCCCGTCCACGTCCACCGCTGCGAACAGCAGCACCCTCCGCTCCACGGCGACGGCCCCGAGCACCTGCCGCCCCAGCATGGCCCCGGCGAACGCGGGAGCGGCGAGGTGGGTGACGCTCCGGCTCCGGGTCAGCGCCCGCGGGTAGGCGGTGCGGAGGGTGCGGTACACGGCGGTGGCGAAGTCGTCGTCGTACAGCCGCAGCACCACCCGCAGATCGGGTCGTACGGTCCGCGCGTAGAGCACGGCCTCCAGATTGGTGGTGTCGGAGCTGGTCACCGCGAGCAGGGCCTGGGCCCGTTGGATCTGGGCGGCCTCCAGGACGCCTTCCTGGGTGACGTCCCCGAGCACCACCGGCACCCGTAGCCGGCGGGCGGTGGCCAGACCCCGCGCCTCCGGGTCGGACTCGACGCACACCACGGGGATGTTCAGTTCCCGCAGCCGGGTCAGCACCCGGGTGCCGATCTTGCCGAGCCCGAGCAGGACGACGTGTCCGCTCAGCCCGCGCGGCGGCTTGCGCAGGGCGGAGGCGGTGCGGAAGGTGCCGAACGCCTCCAGCGCGGCGGCCAGCAGCAACGGCAGCAGCAGCAACCCGACGAGCGCGGAGAGGAGTTGCAGCAGCTGGCGGCCCAGGGGTTCCCTCAGGGCCGGGTCGTCGATCGCGAACAGGTCGAGGAGGGTGATGTAGAAGGCGCGCAGCGGATGGATCCCGGTGACCACCCACAGGGCGACGGCGAGGCCGACCACACAGCCGGCGAGCACGGCCAGGGACCAGCGCAGCCGCCGGGAGAACAGGGAGCCGAGCGGCGGTACGCCGGTCATCGCGCGACGGGCGGACGCGGCGGACTCGCCACCGGCCGTGGCGGAGACGTGTTCCAGCACCACGGCCTGCCGTCCGGCGGCCTGCCGGACCTCCTCGTCGTCGGGGAGCAGCCGGGGCTGTTGTTCCCCGGCGCCGTACGGGCCTTCGGTGCCGGCCGGGTCACCGCCCGAGAGCAGGGCGAGGGTGTGCAGCCCGGTGCCGGGGCCGTCCCCGGACAACGGCCGTTCCACGGCCCGCAGCAGCAGGCCCTCGGTCTGGACGACCCTGCTGGTGCCGGCGACGGCGGTGGCGGCCAGTGCGGGCGCGGCGGTGTCGGCGTCGGACAGCACGGTGGTGGACGCCTCGGTGGCGGTGCCCGTGCCGCCGTCGTCCCCGGCGGCCAACGCGGCGGCCTGATCGAGGAGTTCCTCGATGTGCTGGCCCAGCCGCCGGTTGTACAGCCGCAGGACGAGCCGCAGCCGGGGGTTGAGCCGACGGGCGGTCAGGGCGGCCCGGATGTTGGTCTCGTCGTCGTCGTACACGAGGGCCAGTGCGGCGGCCCGGGCCACCCCGGCCTCGGCGAGCACCGCCTCGGTCAGCTCGGCGGCCTCCAGCACCCCGTCCGCTTCGGGGTGTTGACCGGCCGTGGCGCCGGCGGGCTGCCCGCCCGCGCCGGAGCGGCCCACGGTGCCCACGGCGGCGCTGACCACGCGGTCGAACAGCGCGGCCGACGCGGACCGGGCGCGGCCGACCACCGGGGGCCGGACGGTGCGCTCGTTCGGCGGCACGACGAGGGTGACCTGCTCGCCGTAGACCCCGCGCAACTCGGCGGCCAGCCGGTGCGCGAGCCCGTCGTCACCGCACACCACCATGTGCGCCGGCGGGGACCCCGGCCCCCCTTGATACGGAACGCTCGCCACGAGGGAAAAGAGTGCACCAAGGAGTTGAGTGGTTCCAGCAACGGCCTGAACGCCCGTGCTCGAACCCGCGTAGGGAAGGGGAGGCAGAGCAGCAGTCGGAGGGAACCGCCCGTGGCCATCATCGAAGACGCCCCGCCGGGTACCGACGCGAGCCGTGCGGGCCCCCCGGGTGGCCCGCGACTCAGCTCCCCGCTGGTGCTGACCCTGGTGCTCCTGATGGCCGTGCTCGCGCAGTCGCCGATCCGCGGGGCGCTCGGCACACCGCTGATGCAGACCTGGACGACGGTGTTCGTGGCGGTGACCGTCCAGGCGCTGCCGTTCCTGGTGCTGGGTGTGCTGCTGTCGGCGGCGATCGCGGTGTTCGTCCCGGCGTCCTTCTTCGCGCGCGCCCTGCCGCGCCGGCCCGCCCTCGCCGTGCCCGTGGCGGGGGTCGCGGGCGCGGTGCTGCCGGGCTGCGAGTGCGCGTCGGTGCCGGTGGCGGGCGCTCTGGTCCGCCGGGGCGTGACCCCCGCCGCCGCCCTGGCGTTCCTGCTCTCCGCGCCCGCGATCAACCCGGTGGTGCTGACCGCCACCGCCGTCGCCTTCCCCGGGCACCCGGAGATGGTCCTGGCCCGCTTCCTGGCGAGCCTGCTGGTGGCCTGCGCGATGGGCTGGCTGTGGCAGCGGCTGGGCCGGACCGACTGGCTGCGCCCCCCGGCCCACGGCGCGCACGAGGGCGCGACCAAGGGGGAGGCGTTCTGGGGCGCGGTCCGGCACGACGTCATGCACGCGGGCGGATTCCTCGTGCTCGGCGCGACGGCCGCGGCCACGCTGAAGGCGGCGGTCCCGGCGGACTGGCTGCGCACGGCCGCGGGCACGCCGCTGGTCTCGGTGCTCGCCCTCGCCGTGCTCGCCGTCCTGCTGTCGATCTGCTCGGAGGCGGACGCGTTCGTCGCCGCCTCCCTCACCCAGTTCTCCCCGACGGCCAAGCTGGTGTTCCTGGTGGTGGGCCCGATGATCGACCTCAAGCTGTTCGCGATGCAGGCCGGCACCTTCGGCCGTGCCTTCGCGCTCCGGTTCGCGCCCGCCACCTTCGCGCTGGCCGTCGCGGGCGCCGTACTGACCGGGGCGGTGCTGCTGTGAACCGCCAGGCCCAGGCGGCCGTCCTGTTCCTGCTCGGCGGCGCGCTGCTGCACGCGGGCACCACCGACCTGTACCTGCGGTACGTCAAGGCGGGCCTGCGCCCGCTGCTGCTGGCCTCGGGCGCGGTCCTGGTCGCGGCGGCCCTGGCGACGGCCTGGTACGAACGCCGGCGCGACCGGGAGCGGCACCCGCACCCCGAGCCGCGTGTCGCCTGGCTGCTCCTGCTGCCGCTCCTCGCCCTGATCCTGATCGCACCGCCCGCCCTCGGCTCCTACAGCGCCCTGCGCTCCGGAACGGCCCTGCAGAAGCCGTACGCCTACGGGCCGCTGCCGGCCGGCGATCCGGTGCCGCTCTCCGTCGTGGACTACGCCTCCCGCGCGGCCTACGGACACGGCCGCGCCCTGCACGGCCGTGCCGTCCGGGTCACCGGCTTCCTGGCCCTGGACCACGCGGGCCGGCCCTACCTGGTCCGCATGGCCCTCAACTGCTGTGCCGCGGACGCCCAGCCGGTGAAGATCGCGCTGACCGGCGCGCTGCCACCGGTCCTGCGCCCGGACGCGTGGCTGGAGGTGACGGGCACGTACGCCCCCGGACTGACCCGTGACCCGGTCAACAACGGCCCGATCCCTTACCTGAAGGTCACCTCCACCCGCCCGGTCACGGCACCGCGCGACCCGTACGACGAGACCTGGAACACCTGACCGGCGCCGGCCACCGGCACCGGTCAACCCGGGCCCGGCTACCGGTCGGCCGCCGCGCTGTCGAAGTCGAAGCGGGCGAGGTCCCTGAGCCACACCTCCGCGTTGCCGTCCGAGGGGGCCCGCCAGTCGCCGCGCGGGGAGAGGGAGCCGCCCGCCGACACCTTCGGGCCGTTCGGCATGGCCGAGCGCTTGAACTGCGAGAAGGCGAAGAACCGGCGGCAGAACACCTCCAGCCAGTGCCGGATCTCCCGCAGGTCGTACGCCACCCGCTTGGCCTCGGGGAAGTGCGGCGGCCAGGCGCCGGACTTCGCGTCGTGCCAGGCGTGCCAGGCCAGGAAGGCGATCTTCGAGGGCCGGAACCCGTAGCGCAGCACCTGGAAGAGGGTGAAGTCGTGCAGCGCGTACGGGCCGATCTTCGACTCGGTGGACTGCATCTCCTCGCCCGGCACCAGCTCCGGGCTGATCTCGGTGTCCAGGATCGCGGCCAGGACCTCACCGGTCTCCTCGTCGAACTGGCCGCTGTTGATCACCCAGCGGATCAGGTGCTGGATGAAGGTCTTCGGCACCCCCGAGTTGACGTTGTAGTGACTCATCTGGTCGCCGACGCCGTACGTGGACCAGCCGAGCGCAAGCTCGGAGAGGTCGCCGGTGCCGAGGACGATGCCGCCGCGCTGGTTGGCCAGCCGGAACAGGTAGTCGGTGCGCAGACCGGCCTGCACGTTCTCGAAGGTGACGTCGTACACCGGCTCACCGGAGGCGAACGGGTGGCCGATCTCCTTCAGCATCAGCCGCGCGGTCGGCGTGATGTCCAGCTCGGCGGCGGTGACGCCGAGCGCCCGCATCAGCTTGTGCGCGTTGTCCTTGGTGTGGTCGCTGGTGGCGAAGCCGGGCAGGGTGAAGGCCAGGATGTCACTGCGCGGCCGGCCCGCTCGGTCCATCGCCCGGGCGGCGACGATCAGCGCGTGCGTGGAGTCCAGACCGCCGGACACACCGATGACGACCTTCGGGCCGCCGATCGCCGCGAGCCGCTGCTGGAGCCCGGCGACCTGGATGTTGTAGGCCTCGTAGCAGTCCAGGGCGAGCCGCTCGGGGTCGGCGGGCACGAACGGGAACCGCTCCACGCGCCGGCGCAGCCCGAGGTCGGTGAGCGGCGGGTCCAGCTCGAAGGAGACCGTCCGGAAGTCACCGGTCCGGGCGGCGTGGGCCCGGCGGTTGTCGTCGAAGGTGCCCATCCGGTGCCGTTCCTGCCGCAGCAGGTCGAGGTCCACGTCGGCGACGGCGTACTGGTCGCCGAGCGGGAAGCGGTCGGTCTCGGCGAGCAGCACCCCGTTCTCGTAGATCATGGTCTGCCCGTCCCAGGACAGATCGGTGGTCGACTCGCCCAGGCCGGCCGCCGCGTAGACGTACGCGGCGAGGCAGCGGGAGGACGCCGAGCGGCACAGCAGCTTGCGGTCCTCGGCCCGGCCGACCGTGATCGGGCTGCCCGACAGGTTCACCAGCACGGTCGCCCCGGCGAGGGCGGCCTCCGCGCTCGGCGGCACCGGCACCCACATGTCCTCGCAGATCTCGGTGTGCAGCACGAGCCCCGGCACGTCCTCGGCCGCGAACAGCAGGTCCACCCCGAACGGCACTTCGGCACCCGCGACCCGGATGCTCCCGCCCCGCTCGTCGTGCCCGTCGGCGATCTGCCGGCGCTCGTAGAACTCGCGGTAGGTCGGCGGGTACGACTTCGGTACGACACCGAGGATCCGGCCGCGGTGCACGATCACCGCGCAGTTGTAGATCCGGTGGCGGTGGCGCAGCGGGGCGCCGACGACCAGCACCGGCAGCAGCTCCGCCGACCCGGCCACGATGGTCCGCAGGGCCGCCTCGACCTGGTCGAGCAGCGCGTCCTGGAGCAGCAGGTCCTCGATCGAGTAGCCGGTCAGGCCCAGCTCGGGGAAGACGGCGACGGCGACGCCCTCGTCCGCGCACCCGCGCGCCAGGCGCAGGACCGCTTCGGCGTTGGCCCGCGGGTCGGCGATGACGGTGTGGCCGGTGCACGCGGCGACGCGCGCGAAGCCGTGGCTGTAGAGCGACCAGAAGTTCAACGGGGCTTCCTTCATGTCTGGAAGCCTAGATCCCGGCCGCGCCGGGCTCCTCGGGTACACCGGTCCGCCGGTACTCCGGGCCACCGGTCCGTCGTGCTACTCGGGCGCGGTACGCCGGGGTACCGGGGTGGACCTGAGTACGTGCGCTCTGGCCGGTGCCGGTGCGGACCCGGAGGCTGGAGGCATGCGCCAAGACCTTGTGAAACCCGTTCTCCCGATGCTTGCGGCCCTCGCGTCCGCCCTGGTCGCCATGGCGGCGTGGGCCGCCTGGCTGGGCTGGGACCAGCGGCGGGACGTGCACCCGGACGGCTCGACGACCGGCCCGTACGAGGCCTGGCAGGTGATCGGGCTGGTACTCACGCTGCTGGTGCCGGTGTACTGGGCCGTGTCCCGGGGGCACACCGCGAGCGCGGTCCTCGGCACCACGGCCGGGCTGACGGCCGCGGCCTGGTACGACTGGTCGGACGACGCCAGCGGCCTCTTCGTGATCGGCGTGGGCCTGGTCATGATCGGCAGCCTCGCCGGGACCGCCGTCGTCTCCGGAGTGATCGCTCTGGCCGGGCGGGGTATGCACCGCGCCGCGTCCTGACCGGCACGACCGCACGGGAACGGGTCCCCCGCGGGCCGGAGGCGTAAGAGTCGCGTCAAGGCCGCACCGGCGGCCGTATGAGGGCCGTCAACGGGTGACGTGTTCCGGCCGGACCGGCGTTCTCCTCGAAGCGTCCGTTTCCGCCGAACCTCACTCAGGAGTCCGCGATGGCCGACCTGGCCTTCGTCGTCACCGCGCTCGCGGCTTTCGCGCTGGTGGCTCTCGTCGCCAAGGGGGTGACGAAGCTGTGACCGCCGAGACCGTCGTCGGCCTGGTCGTGGCCGTCGCCCTGCTGGGCTATCTCGTCCTCGCCCTGGTCTTCCCGGAGAGGTTCTGAGCGCCCCATGGGTCCCGTACCGGCCGGCGTGCTCCAGCTGCTCGCCCTGGTGGGCGCGCTGGCGCTCGTCCACATCCCCTTCGGCACCTACATGGCCCGGGTCTACTCCTCGCCGCGGCACCTGCGCGTGGAGAGATGGCTCTACAAGGGCATCGGTGCCGACCCCGACACCGAGATGACCTGGCCCGCGTACCTGCGCGCGGTCCTCGCCTTCTCGGCCGTCGGCGTCCTCTTCCTCTACCTGCTCCAGCGGCTCCAGGGCGTGCTGCCCGGCTCGCTCGGCTTCTCCTCGGTCGACCCGGCGCAGTCGTTCAACACGGCCGTGTCGTTCGTGACCAACACCAACTGGCAGTCGTACTACGGCGAGCAGACGATGGGGCACGTCGTGCAGACCGCCGGTCTGGCCGTGCAGAACTTCGTGTCGGCGGCCGTGGGCATGGCCGTGGCCGTGGCCCTCGTGCGGGGCTTCGCCCGGTCGCGCACCGGTGAACTCGGCAACTTCTGGTCCGACCTGGTGCGCGGCACACTGCGGATCCTGGTGCCGGTCGCCGCCGTCGCCGCGGTGGTCCTGGTCGCCTGCGGCGCGATCCAGAACTTCTCCGGCATCCACGAGGTCGGCCAGTTCATGGGCGGCTCCCAGCAGTGGAACGGCGGCGCGGTCGCCTCGCAGGAGGCCATCAAGGAGCTGGGCACCAACGGCGGCGGCTACTTCAACGCCAACAGCGCCCACCCCTTCGAGAACCCCACCCCGTTCACCAACCTCTTCGAGATCTTCCTCATCCTCGTCATCCCGTTCTCACTGACCCGCACCTTCGGCGTGCTGGTCGGCTCGGTGCGGCAGGGGTACGCGATCCTCGGCACGATGGCCGCCATCTGGCTCGGCTTCACCGCCCTGATGATGGGGACCGAGTTCGCCCACCACGGCCCGGCGCTCCAGGCCGCGGGCGGGGCGATGGAGGGCAAGGAGGTCCGCTTCGGGGTCGGCGGCTCCTCGATCTTCGCGGTGGCCACGACGCTCACCTCGACCGGTGCGGTGGACTCCTTCCACTCCTCCTTCACCGGCCTCGGCGGCGGCGTCACGATGCTGAGCATGATGCTGGGCGAGATCGCGCCCGGCGGCACCGGCTCCGGCCTCTACGGCATCCTGATCATGGCGGTCATCGCGGTGTTCCTCGCCGGCCTGATGGTGGGCCGTACGCCCGAGTACCTGGGCAAGAAGATCGGCGCCCGGGAGATGAAGCTCGCCGCCTGCTACCTCCTCGTCACCCCGGCACTGGTGCTCGTCTTCACGGCGGCCTCCATGGCGCTGCCGACCCCGCCGCACTCGATCCTCAACCCGGGCGCGCACGGCTTCTCCGAGGTGCTGTACGCCTTCACCTCCGCCGCCAACAACAACGGCTCGGCCTTCGCCGGGCTGAACGCGAACACCGACTGGTTCAACACCATGACCGGGCTCGCCATGCTGTTCGGCCGCTTCCTGCCCATGGTCTTCGTCCTGGCGCTGGCCGGCTCGCTCGCCGGTCAGCGGCCGGTGCCGGTCACCGCGGGCACCCTGCGCACCGAGAAACCGCTGTTCACCGGCCTGCTGGTGGGCGCGATCCTGATCATCACCGGTCTCACGTACTTCCCGGCCCTGGCGCTGGGACCGCTCGCGGAAGGGCTCGCGTGATGACCACCCGCACAGAGAAGCCAGAGGACTCCATGTCCACAGTCACACCCACCCGGGCGCCGCACAGCGACGTGCCGAGCGCGCACGGGCCCACGGAGGGCCGTGTCGGAGCGGGTCTGTTCGACCCCGAGCAGCTGGTCAGGTCCCTGCCGGAGGCGTTCCGCAAGCTGGACCCGCGGGTGATGGTCAAGTCGCCCGTGATGTTCGTGGTGTGGATCGGCTCGGTGCTGACCACCGCCTTCTCCTTCCAGGACCCGGGCGACTGGTTCGGCTGGACCATCAGCGCCTGGCTGTGGCTGACCGTGCTCTTCGCCAACCTGGCGGAGGCGGTCGCCGAGGGCCGCGGCAAGGCGCAGGCCGACACCCTGCGCAAGGCCAAGACGGACACGGTCGCGCGGCGCCTGCTCAAGGACGGATCGGAAGAGCGGGTGCCGGGCACCGACCTCAGGATCGGTGACCTGGTGGTCTGCGAGGCCGGTGACGTGATCCCCGGCGACGGCGATGTCGTCGAGGGCGTGGCGTCGGTGGACGAGTCGGCGATCACCGGCGAGTCCGCGCCCGTCATCCGCGAGTCCGGCGGCGACCGCAGCGCCGTCACGGGCGGTACGAAGGTGCTGTCCGACCGGATCGTCATCAGGATCACGACGAAGCCGGGCGAGACCTTCATCGACCGGATGATCGGCTTGGTGGAGGGCGCGGCCCGGCAGAAGACACCGAACGAGATCGCGCTGAACATCCTGCTGGCGTCGCTGACCATCGTCTTCCTGCTGGCCTGCGCCACGCTGCCGCCGTTCGCCACGTACGCGGGCACGCACCTGACCATGGTCGTGCTGGTCGCCCTGCTCGTCTGCCTGATCCCGACCACCATCGGCGCCCTGCTCTCCGCGATCGGCATCGCGGGCATGGACCGGCTGGTGCAGCGCAACGTGCTGGCAATGTCGGGCCGTGCGGTCGAGGCCGCCGGTGACGTCTCCACCCTGCTGCTGGACAAGACCGGCACGATCACCCTCGGCAACCGCCAGGCCGCCGCGTTCCTGCCGGTGCGCGGGACGACGGAGGCGGAGGTCGCCGACGCGGCCCAGCTGTCGTCGCTGGCCGACGAGACGCCCGAGGGCCGCTCGGTCGTCGTCCTGGCGAAGGAGAGGTACGGGCTGCGCGAGCGGCACCAGGGCGAGCTGGCCGGCGCGCAGTGGGTCGAGTTCACCGCCCAGACCCGCATGTCGGGTGTGGACGTCGACGGCCGGAAGGTCCGCAAGGGTGCCACGGCCTCGGTCATCGCCTGGGTCGAGGAGCAGGGCGGCACGGTCGCCGAGGACGCCGGGGCGACGGCCGAGCGGATCTCCGCGGCGGGCGGGACCCCGCTGCTGGTCGCCGTGCAGGACGACAACGGCGCCCGTGTGCTCGGCGTCATCCACCTCAAGGACGTCGTCAAGCACGGCATGCGGGAACGGTTCGCGGAACTGCGCCGCATGGGCATCAAGACCGTCATGATCACGGGCGACAACCCGCTGACCGCCAAGGCCATCGCGGCGGAGGCGGGCGTGGACGACTTCCTCGCCGAGGCCACCCCCGAGGACAAGATGGCCCTCATCAAGCGGGAGCAGGCCGGCGGCAAGCTGGTCGCGATGACCGGCGACGGCACGAACGACGCGCCGGCCCTCGCCCAGGCCGACGTCGGCGTGGCGATGAACACCGGTACGTCGGCCGCGAAGGAGGCCGGCAACATGGTCGACCTCGACTCCGACCCGACCAAACTCATCGAGATCGTCGAGATCGGCAAGCAGCTCCTCATCACCCGGGGCGCGCTGACCACGTTCTCCATCGCCAACGACGTGGCGAAGTACTTCGCGATCATCCCGGCGCTCTTCGCGGCGGTCTACCCGGGCCTGGACAAGCTCAACATCATGCGGCTGTCCTCGCCCGACTCCGCGATCCTGTCGGCCGTCGTCTTCAACGCGCTGATCATCATCGCGCTGGTCCCGCTGTCGCTGAGGGGCGTGCGGTACCGGCCGATGAGCGCGGACCGGATGCTCCGGCGCAACCTCGCCGTCTACGGCGTCGGCGGACTGATCGCACCCTTCGCCGGCATCAAGCTCATCGACCTGATCGTCTCCCTGATCCCCGGAATCCGGTGAAGGACATGAACCACCCCTTCGCGCACACCGCGCGGCTGCTCGGCGCGGGGCTGCGGGCCCTGCTGGTGCTGACCGTGCTCACGGGCGTCCTGTATCCGCTGGCGGTCACCGGTGTCGCCCAGGCGCTGTTCACGCACCAGGCGAACGGCTCCGAGACCAGGGCGGACGGCAAGGTCGTCGGCTCGTCCCTGATCGGCCAGCAGGGCTACAGCCTCAGGTACTTCCAGCCCCGCCCCGCCGATGGTCTCGGACAGAACTCGATCAACACGCGGTACAAGCTGATCCTCTCCGGCGCGACCAACCTCGCCGCGGACAGCAAGGTGCTCCTCAAGCAGGTCGAGGACGCCAAGGCCGCCGTGGTGCGGAACAACTCGGTCCCCGGCCATCCGGTCAAGCCCTCCCAGGTGCCCGCCGACGCAGTCACCTCCTCCGGCTCCGGCCTGGACCCGGACATCTCCCCGGCCTACGCCGAACTCCAGGTCCGCCGGGTCGCCGCCCGCAACCACCTGCCCGTGCCCCAGGTCCAGCAACTGGTCAAGGCCCACACGACCGGCCGTACCCTCGGCTTCATCGGGGAACCCCGGGTGAACGTCCTGGAACTGAACATCGCGCTGAAGCAGCTGATGGCGAAGAGCTGACGGGGGCGGCGATTCCGGGCAGCGTCGGAGCGGTGGCCTTGGAGCGGTGGCCTTGGGGGCGGTGGCTTTGGAGTGGTGGCTCTGGAAGCGGTGGCTCCGGAAGCGATGGCTCCGGAACGACGGTCCCGACCGATCGCCCGACCGCCGAACGACCCGCGGTTTCACCGCCCCGGCCCCGTCCCCGGGCCGCTGAAACCGCGTTGAAACCACGCTGAACCGCCCGGGCCGCACGCTCTGCGGCATGACGACAACGGACGCAGACGAACTCGCGATCGCGGCCACCGGGCTGCGCAAGTCCTACGGGGACAAGACAGTCCTCGACGGCATCGACATCCACGTGCCCGCCGGCACCGTCTTCTCCCTCCTCGGGCCCAACGGTGCCGGCAAGACCACGGCGGTCAGCATCCTGTCCACGCTGATCTCCGCCGACGACGGGCAGGCGCGGATCGCCGGGCACGATCTCGTGGCCGAGGCGCAGGCGGTGCGGGCCGCCATCGGTGTCACCGGTCAGTTCTCCGCCGTGGACGGGCTGATCACCGGTGAGGAGAACATGCTCCTGATGGCGGACCTGCACCACCTCTCCCGGAGCGAGGGACGGCGCGTCACCGCCGAGCTGCTGGAACGGTTCGACCTCACCGAGGCCGCGAAGAAGCCCGCCTCCACCTACTCCGGCGGCATGAAGCGCCGTCTCGACATCGCCATGACCCTGGTCGGCCGCCCGCGGATCATCTTCCTGGACGAGCCGACCACCGGCCTCGACCCGCGCTCCCGCCACACCATGTGGCAGATCATCCGCGAGCTGGTCTCCGGCGGCACGACCGTCTTCCTCACCACCCAGTACCTGGAGGAGGCCGACCAGCTGGCCGACCGCATCGCGGTGCTCAACGGGGGGAAGATCGTCGCCGACGGCAGCGCCGAGCAGCTCAAGCGGCTCGTCCCCGGCGGGCACGTGCGGCTGCGCTTCTCCGACCCGGTGGCGTACGAGCGGGCGGCCACCGCGCTGCGCGAGGCCACCCGCGACGACGAGGCGCTCACCCTGCAGATCCCCAGCGACGGAAGCCAGCGCGAGCTGCGCGCCATCCTCGACTGGCTCGACGCCGCCGGCATCGAGGCCGACGAGCTGTCCGTCCACACCCCGGACCTGGACGACGTGTTCTTCGCCCTCACCGCGAGCCCCGTACCTTCCCAGTCCACCGACAAGGAGACCGCCCGATGAGCGCCGCCGGCCACGCCCTCCGCGACAACCTCACCATGCTGCGGCGCAACCTGCTGCACGCCCGCCGCTACCCCTCCCTCACCCTGAACCTCCTGCTCACCCCGGTCATCCTGCTGCTGCTCTTCGTCTACGTCTTCGGTGACGTGATGAGCGCCGGCATCAACGGCGGACACGCGGACCGCGCCGACTACGTCGCCTATCTGGTCCCCGGCATCCTGCTGCTGACCGTGAGCATGACCTCGCTCGGTACCGCCGTGTCGGTGGCCACCGACATGACCGAGGGCATCATGGCCCGGTTCCGGACCATGGCCATCTCCCGCGCCTCCGTACTGATCGGCCACGTGCTCGGCAGCGTGATCCAGACGCTGATGGCCCTGGTGCTGCTGCTGGGCATCGGCCTGGCCATCGGCTTCCGGCCCGACGCGACACCGCTGGAGTGGATCGCGGCGGCCGGGCTGATGGCGCTGGTCAGCCTGGCGCTGACCTGGCTCGCGGTCGGCATCGGCCTGGTCAGCCCCAACGCGGAGGGGGCCAGCAACACCGGGACGCCTCTGGTGATGCTGCCGTTCCTTTCCAGCGCGTTCGTGCCGGTGGACGCCATGCCGGGCTGGTTCCGCTGGTTCGCCGAGTACCAGCCGTTCTCGCCGGCCATCGAGACCCTGCGCGGGCTGCTGCTCGGCAGCGGGATCGGCACGAAGAACGCGGTGCTCGCCGTCGCCTGGTGCTTGGGGCTGACCGTGCTGGGTCACCTGTGGTCCAAGGCGCAGTTCAACCGGGAGCCGCGGCGTTGACCCCGGCGGGGCTCAGCCGGCGTTCAGCCTCTCGGGATCACCCGGCGCTCAGCTCCCGCAGCGCCGCCGCCCGCAGCTCCTCCCGCCCCAGGGCGGCGTACCTCGACCTCGCGTCGGCGTACGCCGCCCTGTCGGCGTTCTCGGCGGCCTGCCGGGACCGGGCCGAGGACAGGGTCGGGAAGTCCCGCACCACCGGCATCCGCTCCGCCAGCGCCACCAGCCGTACGGCCGCCGTATCGCCCACGGCCAGCCCGGCGAGGCCGAGCGCCAGCAACACCGTGCCGTAGACCGGCAGTTCCACGGGGGAACCGGCGCCGGTCGCGGCGCCGGGGGAGTTGGAGGAGTCGGGGGAGCCGGAGGAGTCGATGCCGGACGAGCCCGCGATGCCGGCCGGGCCCTCGGTGCCGGACGAACTCCCGGTGCCCGACGCCCCGGACAGCATCCCGAGAAGCCGCTCCCTCAGCTGCCCGGCCAGCCCGGCCACCGGCTCCAGCCGGCCGTGCTGCGCGTGCGCCGCCAGCGCGGCCGACTGCACCTGGAGCGACCACGGATGCACGAACGGATCCCCCGCATGCAGCAGGCTGTCCTCCCGCACCCGCTCCACCGCCCGGCGCCACAGACCGAGCCCGACCTCCGTCAGCCCCCGGGCCAGCGCGATCTCCGCCCGGGCCAGGAGATCGGGCGTGTAGGTCTGCGGCGACTCCGGTGGCTGTTCCAGGGCCGCGAGCCCCAGCCAGTACTCCGCCTCGTCGACCTCCCCGCGCTGCAGACAGGCCAGCACCAGCCCCCAGCGCACGCCGACCGAGTCCGACCAGTCGCCGAACCGGTCGAGGGCGGCGAGCGCGGCGCGCAGATGGTCGTACGCCTCCGCGCCCCGCTCGGACTGCAGACACAGCTCGCTGATCCGGCCGTGACAGAGCAGCTGCATGGTGGGGTTGGCGAGCGGCTCCAGCGCGTCGAGCATCCGGCGGGCGTACCGCAGCGCGCGCTCCGTGTCGTGCGCCGCGTCCCACACGTAACTGGCGAAGCACGCCGCCACACCCGCCAGCAGGGGTTCCTCCGCGTCGCACAGATGCTCCAGCAACGCGTACTCCGGCGGGTGGATGTCCGGGACGGCGCACAGCACGACGGCCAGCGCCCGCAGCAGCGTGTCCGGCGGAGCGGGCGGCAGCCGGCGCAGCGTCACCAACGGCCGTACGGCGCGCGGGCCGTGGGCCATGAAGAGGCTGGCGGTGCACACGGCCGCCGCGGTGCGGGCCGGCTCGACGTCCTCGGGGCCGGGACGGAAGCGGGACAGCGGCCCGCTGGTGTCGGCGATGAGGGCGGTGAGCCGGGTGAAGTGGGAGTCGGTGGCCCACAGGGAGGCCAGTACGGCGGTGAGCGCGGCGGTGGTGGGCCCGTCGGACCGGGCCAGCGCGTGCCGCAGCGCGAGGACGAGGTTGTCCTGTTCGGCGCGGATGCGGTTCCAGGAGTGCGCCGGGTCGCTGCCGAACAGCACACCGTGGTGCTCGCGGCCGAAGTGCCGGGCCCAGTCCAGGAACCGGTCGGTCACCACCTCCTCCTCGCCCGCCTCCAGCCGCCGGGCGGCGCCGAACTCCCGCAGCGTCTCCAGCATGTGGAAACGCACCCCCGAAGGGCTGTCGTCCACCTTGATCAGGGACTGACCGGCAAACTGCTCCAGCAGGAACAGCGCGTCCCCCGTCCCACCGAGCAGGTACTCCGCCGCGTCCTCCGCGAAGCCGCCCGGGAACACCGACAGCGCGCGCAGCGCCGCCCGGCCGTCGGGCTCCAGCAGGTTCCAGCTCCACTCGACCACGGCGTGCAGCGTGCGGTGCCGCTCGGGCGTGTCACGGGCGCCGCCCCGCAGCAGCGCGAAACGGTCCCGGAGGCGGCGCGCGATGTCGGCGACGGAGAGCACCCGTACCCGGGCCGCGGCCAGTTCCACGGCGAGCGGCAGCCCGTCCAGGTGGCGGCAGATCTCGGCGACCCGGTCGGCGGGCAGGTCCACGCCGGGCCGGGCCGCCCGCGCCCGCTGCTCGAAGAGCTCGACCGCGGTGGCGAGGGACAGCTCCGGCAGGGCGTACACGGACTCCGAGGTCAGCCCCAGCGGGGCCCGGCTGGTCGCCAGGACCCGCAGCTCCTTGGACCGCGACACCAGTGCCCGCACGAGGTCGGCCACGCCGGCGATCACCTGCTCGCAGTTGTCCAGCACCAGCAGCGTGGGCCCCGTACCCAGCGCGCCGACGATGCCGCTCACCGCGTCGCCGCCCCCGGCGAACTGCCGGCCCTCGCCCGCGCCGACCGCCGAGGCCACCTCGGCGGCCACGTCGTCGTCGGCGGTGACACCGGCCAGGGGGACGAAGTGCACCACGGGCTGCTCGGCAGCCCGGCTCACCGCGTGGGACAGCCGGGTCTTACCCAGCCCGCCGGGGCCCACGACGGTGACCACCCGGGCCGCGCGCAGCAGCCCCGCCACGGCGGACATGTCGGCGTCCCGCCCCAGCAGCGGATTCGGTTCGTGCGGCACTCCCTGCCGGACCCGGGGCGCGTCCGTGCTGAGCAACTCCTGGTAGAGGGACCTGAGCCCGGGACCCGGATCGGCCCCCAACTCCTCGCGCAACGCCCGCCGATAAGCGTCGTACCGGGTCAGCGCGGCGGCCCGGCCCACGGTGTGCGCCTCGCACCGCAGCAGCTCCGCCAGCACCTCCTCGTCCCGCGGCAGCTCCCGGGCCAGCTCGGCCAGCGGCTCCGCGGCCTCCTCCCGCCGCCCCAGCCGGGCGAGCGCGAGCGCACGGGAGCGCACGAGCGAGCGGTGTGCCCGCAGCCGGTCGGTACGGAGCGCCACCACCGGATCGTGCAGGTCCTCGCCCGCCCCGGCCCCCACGCGCCCGTCCCACAGGGCCAAGCCCGCCTCGGCCTGCGCCAGGGCACCCGCGTGATCCCCCGCCCGCGCCCGCTCGGCGCTCGCCGCCTCGTGCAACAGCAGCGCGGAGCTGTCGACCTGCGCCTCGTCCAGCGCCAGCCGGTACCCCGTCGGTGTACTGACGACCAGCTCACCACCCACCTGCGCCCTGAGCCGCGACACCAGCACCTGCACCGCCTTGCCGGGCCGCTCCGGCAGCCCGTCCGGCCACAGCCCCTCCACCAGCCGCCCCGTGCTGCACCCGGCCCGCAGGTCCCCGGCGAGCAACGCCACCAGCCCACGCAGCCGGGGAGCGGTGATCTCCCGCCCACGACAGGCGACTTCGGACAGCAGAGCCAACTCGGTGGTCACGCCTGAAGACTAGCCATCCACCGCGGCGCCGGCGGAGCCGAAGGGGGCGACCCCTGCGGACGGCCGGGTGACGACCCGGGACGACGCGCCGGCCGGCCCTCGCCCGGTCGCCCAGACGCGGGCCTCACCGGCAAGCCGGACGCCGACCCGCCGCAGTTCCCGCACATCGCGCTGGGGCCCTCGGTCGGCGAGGCGGGTCCGCCGTCACCGAGGAGGACGGCATGATCTTCGGTGGCGCGCTGGGAGCGGGCGGCGGCCTGCTGAAGGCGAGCATGGAAGGCGGCCTCGCCGACACCACCCCGCTGCTGCTACGCCCGCCGTCGCTCCGGCCCGACCTGGTCGAGCTGGGCCCGGCCGCCCGCAACGCCGAGCGCACCCCGTGCGTGGGCGAGCCGATCGACGTGGCGACCGGCGCCATGCTGATGACCCAGACGGACCTGGCCCTGCCGGGCAGCCTGCCCTTTGAGTTCACCCGCACCCACCTGTCCTCCTACCGGGGCGGTGTCTGCTTCGGCCCGACGTGGATCTCCACCCTGGACGAGTGCCTCCAGATCGACGGTGAGGGCGTCGTCTTCGCCGCGGCTGACGGCATGCGCCTGGTGTATCCGGTGCCGCAGCCCGGCGTCCCGACGATGCCGGCCAAGGGCCCGCGCCGGCCCTTGGAGTGGGACGGCAAACCGGACGGCGCGATGACGGTCACCGACCCCTCGACCGGCGTGACCCGCACCTTCGCCGCCCCGGTCCCCTCCCCGTCCTTCGGTGTCTTCCACCTGGCCCTGGACTCCTGGAGCGACCGCAACGGCAACCGCATCGACGTCGAACGCGACGACGACGGCATCCCGTTCGGCATCCGCCACTCCGGCGGCTACTACGTCGCCGTCGACACCCAGCGCCCACGCATCACCGCCCTGCGCCTCCTGGACGAACCGCCCTCCCGCTGCCGCCCCTCGCCTGAACGGTGGTGACCGTCGCTGAATGAGACGGAAACTGAGACGGACGGGCGCGGGCTGACCAGGCCGTTCGGATCACTAGCCGCAGGCGCATCCGGCCGCTGCCGGGGTCTCCTCGGTGGCCTGGCTGGAGCAGCAGCCGTCACCGGTGCCGTCGGGGTCGGCGCTCTTGCCCAGGTTGTCGGCGTCGGCCTTCACGACGTAGACCTCCCAGGGCTCCTTGCCGGGGCCGTGGACCCACACCTTGTCCTGGAGGGCGTAGCAGCAGGAGGTGTCGTTCTCCTCGAAGGTAGCCAGGCCGGCGTCCTTGAGCCGGGTGGTGGCGGCGGTGACCTGGTCGGTGGACTCGACCTCGACGCCGAGGTGGTCCAGGCGGGTCTCCTCGCCGGACTCGCCCTCGATGAGTACGAGCTTGAGCGGGGGCTCGGTGATGGCGAAGTTGGCGTAGCCCTCGCGCCGCTTGGCCGGTTCGGTGCCGAACAGCTTCGAGTAGAAGGCGATCGACGCTTCCAGGTCACTGACGCGCAGGGCGAGCTGGGCACGGGACATGGCGTGACTCCCATCTGCTTGCATTGATGTCTGTCGATACAGAGCTTGCGGCTTGGATCGAGAATCGTCAACATAGAGGAATGTCGAAGCAAGAATGGGTGGTGCTCGGTCAGGACGATCAGTCCGCTGCCTGCTGCCCGGGGCTGGTGAGCGCCCCCTTGGGTGAGGACCAGGCGACCGAGCTGGCGAAGATCTTCAAGGCACTGGGCGACCCGGTGCGCCTGCGCCTGCTGTCACTGATCGCGTCGCGAGCTGGTGGCGAAGTGTGCGTGTGTGACCTGACCCCCGCGTTCGAGCTGTCCCAGCCGACGATCTCGCATCACCTCAAGCTGCTCCGACAGGCGGGCCTGATCGACTGCGAGCGTCGAGGTACCTGGGTCCACTACTGGGTGCTGCCTGGCACCCTGGACCGGCTCGCCGCGTTCCTCACTACGGCGCAGAAGGCCGAGGCGACCGCGTGAGCGGATCATTGGGGCGCCGTGCCCTCGCTGAAGCCGTGGGGTCGGCTGCCCTCGTCGCCGTGGTGGTCGGCTCCGGTATCCAGGCCACGGAGCTGACCCATGACGTCGGCGTGCAGCTCCTCGCCAACTCGCTGGCAACCGTGTTCGGGCTGGGTGTGCTCATCGCGCTGTTCGGGCCGGTCTCCGGCGCGCACTTCAACCCGGTCGTCACGCTCGCGGCCTGGTTCACCGGCCGGCGCGCCCCTGACGGCCTGACCCTCCGGGACGCGGCCGCCTACATCTCCGCCCAGACGGCCGGGGCGATCGGCGGGACCGTCCTGGCTGATGCCATGTTCGCCAAGCCCTTGGTGCAGTGGTCCAGCCATGACCGCTCCGCCGGTCACCTGTGGCTCGGCGAGCTGGTCGCCACCGCCGGTCTCGTCCTGCTGATCTTCGGCCTCGGGCGTACCGGTCGCGCCCACCTTGCTCCGGTGGCTGTGGCGTCCTACATCGGCGCGGCGTACTGGTTCACGTCGTCCACGTCGTTCGCCAACCCCGCAGTCACCGTCGGCCGCGCCTTCACCGACACCTTCGCCGGTATCGCGCCCGCCTCGGTCGGTCCGTTCATCGCGGCCCAAGTCGCCGGGGCCGTGGTCGGCCTTCGCCTGGTGGCCGTGATGTTCGCGCAGCCCGTACCGACGCCGATCGCATCCGTCCCCGCACAGGCCGAACCCGAACTCGCCGCTCGCTCCTCCAGCCTCTGACCCGCCGCCCGGAAAGACACCCACTATGCCCTCTCCCTCTGAGCGACCGTCTGTCTTGTTCGTCTGCGTCCACAACGCCGGGCGCTCGCAGATGGCGGCCGCCTTGCTCACCCACCTGGCAGGGGACCGCGTCGAGGTGCGTTCCGCAGGCTCCGCCCCTGCCGACACCGTGAACCCGGCCGTCGTCGAAGCCATGGCAGAGCTGGACATCGACATCTCGGCCGAGGTGCCCAAGGTGCTCACAGCGGAGGCGGTCAAGGCGTCCGACGTCGTGATCACAATGGGCTGCGGTGACACCTGCCCCGTCTTCCCCGGCAAGCGCTACCTCGACTGGGAACTCCCCGACCCGGCCGGCCAGGGAGTCGAAGCGGTTCGCCCGATCCGCGACCAGATCGAGAAGCGCATCCGCGGCCTGGTCGACGAGATCACTTCGGCGAGCTGATCATGGATACGACCGCCGAGTACCGCATTACTGCGATGGACGCGGAGCATGCCCGCCAGGTCCTGACGATCTACCAACTCGGCATCGACGAAGGCAACGCCACCTTCGAGACCACCGCCCCGACATGGGAAGAGTTCGACGCCGCGAAGCTCCCGGAACACCGATACGTCGCCCTCGACGACTCGGGCAGGGTTTGGGGCTGGGTCGCCGCAGTGCCAGTCTCGGACCGATGCGCGTACGCCGGCGTCGTCGAACACTCGGTGTATGTCCACCCCGAAGCCCGCGGCCGAAGGGTGGGCTCAACCCTCCTACGGGCCCTGATCGGATCGACCGAGGCAGCGGGCATCTGGACGATCCAATCCGGCATCTTCCCCGAGAACACCGGCAGTCTCGCTCTGCATCAGCGGGCCGGGTTCCGCGTCATCGGCACTCGCGAACGCATCGGCCGGCACCACGGCGTATGGCGCGACGTCGTCTTGGTCGAACGCCGCAGTCCTCTCGTTGCGTAGGGCGAACGCATATTGACAAGTCAGGCCCCGGAGCACTCTGGGGCCTGACTTGTTCGATCGAACCACCTGCGTCGGCCATGCTTCGTGTTCTGGCTCGCTGACGACGGCTGCGGCTCGTCTTGTCACTGTCGGTCAGCCTTGCTGGGCCTCGGACGGCCCAGCCATCGTCAAGCAGTGTGTTCCCACGGAGGCGGGGAAGGAGGCAGAGCGGGAGGGAGGACAGGAGAGAACCGTGACCGTCCTCGCGATCTTTCTCCTCATTATCGGAACACTCCTGGTCCTGATTGGGGCTCTTCTGATCCTTATCGGGACGCTTCTGATCGCTGTCGGGGTGGCCTTGATCCTTGCGGGGGCGGCCCTGATCGCCGTGGGCACTTTCTTGCTGATCCGTAGGCTTCTCGGCCGTGATCGAGGACGAGCTCACTCCTGGTGAACCCGAGGACAACCCCTCAGCACAACCATCTCAGAGTCGGACGGTGGATCATGGCTGAGTGAAGGCAGCGGGGACCGGCCAGTAGCTGTTTGTGTCGGCGACTGGTGTCAGGCCCACCGACGAGCTTGACGCTTGGCTGCGCAAGGCTCGGTCCTCTGTGGTGCTTCGTTGCTTAGGTCCGAACACGTCGGCGTTCGGTTTTCGGGCCGGAGCCGAAGGCCGTATTGGCCCGGTGCGGTCGGCGATGGGTGGCTGCTGCGGGCAGGCGGGTTCTTGAGCTGACTGGCGTGGACCAGGTCCTAGCCATCCACGGGACCGTTGCGGAGGCCGTGGCGGCGGTCGAGGGCGAGCGGTTGCTGTACTCCGCTGCTGTACATACGTCAGAGGCCCATTCACGATCACGTGGATGGGCCTCTCACCAGCGTCGGGGTGGCGGGATTTGAACCCACGACCTCTTCGTCCCGAAGCAACTCGCCGCAGCGCTCCATCTTGGGGTGGGGTACCTGTCACCAGCAGCGATAGTCCGCAGGCGTCCGCGCTCGTCCGCCGCTGTCCGTCGACGTTGTCACGCAGTTAGACACTCACCTGAGGCTGGCGGATCTCCCTCTCCTACCCTGACGGCGTGACTTGATCTGCTACTCGACATCATGATGATCCGGTGTCTGCTGAAACGACGTTCAACTTGATCAGCGTTGGGCTTTCGGCTCTAGGGCTGATCAATGCTGCCGACGGCTTTCGCCGAACGTTCAAGCATGTCGCTGCGCCTGGCGATCCGTTCTTCAGGCGTGTGCTCGCGACTGAGGTTGCGATGGTTGCTCGTTGGCGTTCTGGCCTTACCCGTGCCGTTCGCCGCGCATTTCGACGGCCCGCTCCGACCATCACGGCCACCCTCGGTACAGCGCTGTCCGTGGAGGCCGCGATGAGTGCCCGTGGTCTCGTTCAGTTCGGGCCCTTACCAGACGTAACGCAGGAGCCGGCAGCCTTCACGGCGGAGGTTGAGCGTCGGTTGAACCGCGTCTACCGGTTGGCTCAGGACGTGCAACATGACCTCAGGCAGGAGGAGCAGATCCGAGATATGGGAGATCAACGAGTTGCTACGGACCTAGGAGCGCAGATCTCAGCACTCGATGAAGAGGCGAAGCGCGATGCCCTCGAAGGCCTACGCGAACAGGTGCTCGGTTGGTTCCTGGTTGCTGTCGGGCTCATAGCTCAGGTTGCGGCCCTCCTCGCCTCGTGAACCCGGATCTTGACATCGCGGTCGGCGGAGTCTCAATGTGCGAGCCAAGCGCTGCCAAGGGCGATCAGTAGCCGGTCTACTGATCACCGCTCTCGCTGACCAGCGGCACTGACAAAGCCCACGGCTCTCACCAGCTCAGGTGCCGTGGGCTTCTGTCGTTGTCGGTCGACGTCGGGCGGCCTTGGACGGCCCAGAGACGGCCCCGCGAAGATCACTCGTCGGCTGTCCGCCACTCATCGAGCCGGACCTTGACCTGGTGGTTGTGGGCGGCGTGCCAGAGGACCTCCCCACTGACGGAGACCCCGAGGGCGGCCGGGAGGTCCATCCCGTGCGGCATGGCCGTGATCTCCGCCAGCGCTATGGCGTTCGGCATCCCGTCTATACGTATGAAGACCCCGAAGCGCTGACGACCGATGACCTCGCCGGTGATCCCGGTTCCTACAGGCAGGGCCGCGACGGTTGCCGCCCAGTTCGACCGGACCGCGTCAGCGGCCGGCACTTCAGGGCCCGTGGGCAAGGCGTACTCATCCATCGGTAGATCATGACGCCCTGGGACCGGTGCTTAGACGTCATCTCATTTGGTGAGTCTGCGGTAGCAGATGAGGGTGCAGGCGATGGCGGTGAAGGCCAGGAAGTGCTCGGCCTTGCGTTCGTAGCGGCGGTGCAGACGACGGCAGCCGGCGAGCCAGGACATGGTGCGTTCGATGGTCCACCGGTGGCGGCCCAGCCGCTGCGAGGACTCGATTCCCTTGCGGGCGATGCGGTGGGTGATCCGGCGCTGCCGTAACCATCGCCGCAGGTGGTCGTAGTCGTATCCCTTGTCGGCGTGGAGCTTGCCCGGCTTGCGCCGTCGTCGGCCGCGGCGAGAGCGGATCGGCGGTATGCCTTTCACCAGCGGGATCAGGGCCTGGCTGTCGTGCAGGTTCGCCCCCGAGATCCCGACGGACAAGGGCAGACCGGTCCGCTCGGTGATCAAGTGGATCTTCGACCCGTACTTGCCCCGGTCGACAGGATTCGGGCCCGTCAGGCCCCCCTTTTCAGGGCCCGCATGTTCACCGAGTCGATCGCACAGCGGGACCAGTCGAGCTCGCCGCGGGAGCCGAGTTCGTCCAGGATCAGGCGATGAAGCTTGGCCCACACCCTGGCCTTCGTCCACTCTGCGAAGCGTCGATGGGCCGTGGCACCCGATGGCCCGAACGACACCGACGGCAACTGCTGCCACGTGCAGCCAGACGTGGCCACGAACACGATCGCGGCCAGCACCTCCCGGTCACCGTGCCGACGACGGCCACCACCTTGAGGCCGCACCGGCGCCTCCGGCACCACTCGCTGGAACAACTCCCACAACTCGTCCAGCACCAGCCGCTCAACGATCCCCACCACGGCCGACAGCCTACCCGGGGCTGCCAAATGAGATGACGTCTTAGAAGATGCGGGCACGCCCCTTGTGGGCTGGGTCGATGGCGCCCTGCCGACACCGTGCCCGGCTGTCGAACGCCGCTGCCGTCCGCTGTCGTTGCCGTCAGCGCTGCCGTCACTGCCGTCGGCCGCAGAGTCAGGAGTTCGATCTCCCCTCGGCCTGATCGGGGCTCGCCCAGCGACCCGGTGCCATATGTGGCTGCTGGGTGCCGCCACCGTCCGGGGCTGTTGATGTCAGCGGAACAGCTCCGGGACCAGGTATGCCCCAGCAACTCTACGGGCCGGCCTGCCCGAGGCCACCAGACATGCAAGGTGGCACGTCGTCAAAGCGTCCAGCGGGTTCGCGGGCCGCCAACCATAAGCCATCGGGCTCACCATGGATGACTACACTTGGCGACAGGCCGGGCGTCGATTTACCACTGATCCCACGCATCGGGATCAACCAGGGCCTGCCGCAATTCCTTAATTACCTTATCCGCGTCGACATGCCTGTTTTGAGCCTTCAGGATTCGCAGTTTCTCCAAATTGGCCGCATGTGACGCATTTTTGGTGCGCAATTCGACGCTCAACTGCTCAAGAGCTGCAGCTGGATTGCCTGAGTGGTGCAGCACTCTCGCTCTTTCGATTACGGCGAAAATGTTGCCTTCATTTGCTTCGCTTTCGAGTGCTTCCGCAGCCTCTTCGAGCTTTCCTTGGAGGGCCAAACTGATTCCAAGGTAGTATGGAACCTCCCAGTAGTATGCCCTCGTCACGTTTGGGTAAGGCTGAAAGGATCGGCCAATCAATTCGGCTTCGGAATACAAGCCTTCGTTGATCAAGGCTTCCATCAAGGAGGCTGCGTAGGTGTTGTCGTTAGGCGCCGCCTTGTGTGCCCGACGAAAATGGCGGAGAACCTCACTCTCATCGGCGCCTAGGTCAGAAATATAAAGCGCTAGTCTCCAGTGATAAAGGCCATTCTCTGGATCGAGTCGGACGGCTTCTCTTCCGAAGCGCACGGCCGCACTAAAATCCTCCGAGTCTGCGTAAAGGTCGGCAAAGAAGGCGGCAACATGAGGGTCCCTAACCTCACGCCCCATGCGCGCTTCGACGAAATCATCCAAACCGCTGTCTGGATCGGGCAAGGAGAGTTGGATCTGAACATAGAGCATGTCGAGCGGACTGCAATATCGACCGGATTCTTTCTCCATTTCGGATCGAAGGAACGACAGGGCCTCATCTTTTTGGCCCTTCTGGAAGAGGGCCTCAGCGACTTCGTAGGCTGCGTATGAGCGCACCCATACATGTGAACGGTCGCCAGCGGGGCTGTAGTGGCTGCGAGGCGCTTCGTTTCTGTTGTCTACGCTGTGTTTGGACGCATTCTCGAATTGCCGAGCTTTCTTCCAAAGGCGGTTCACTTCGGCGAGGTCGCCACCTAGCGCTTCCGCTATTACCTCTACCGGCCCCCATCGTCCTGCCTTGCGTCCAGTCAGCAGTTGGTGCACGGCCGTGTGGCTGACAGCAAAGCCGGTCATCTTTGCGATCTCTCGAGTGCTCGGTTCGCCAGCTTCCAAGCGCAGCTGCCTCAAATGGGCAGCCATGAGGGAGATCGGATTGTCCATCGATGCACCTTTTGTTTGGATTTTTGCGTAACCGTTTGTAAGAGTTTACATGCGCCTGTAAACCTTGGCGGCAACTTTTGTCAGTCCTTGGAAGGTCTTGTTGCGGTGCTGTCAGGGGTGCCATTTACACGGTGACGCTTTATTTATGAGTGAGCGAGATTGTTGTGAGCACTGCGTGTCCGTTCGGGAGGAAAAGGGGGTGAAGTGGAAAGCAATTTGTTCTGCGCTCGCGGACGTGGCAACCATGGCGAACGCGATCGGAGCGCTGGCTGAACGGATCCATTCGTTGGTTTCGTGGCTACACTGATCCGCTGCACAATAAGGTCGGCGTAGCGGCTTTGGGCTGGAGCTGCTTTGGCGCGAGTGATCATGGCCCCGTAAGCTTTCGGCGCGTCGGGCAGTCTGTGGACCTGCCCGGTAAAGCACGACGTTGGGGCCATGATCTTCGAGGCTCGCGCCAAAGTGGCTGCCTAAAGCCGTGGAGCCGACCGGCCTCAGCCACCGAGGGTTTTCCTACCTCCGCCCGCGCCCGCGCCGTGCGCGGGCCTTGAACCAGTAGAGAAAGTTTGAATCATGCTCGGGCTGCTGATGGTCAGGGCTTGATCAAGTTCCGCAGGGTTCCGGGTTGTCGGTGATGCCCAGGAACGGGCCACCTCGTGATCATTGGGATTCTGACATCACGATGATCACGGAGCCCCTGTCTGCCCTTCTCTGCACCCCAGCCGGTCACTACCCAACCAGCCGCACAACCCTGGAACTTGCAACCGCCCTGTCGGCCGCCTCCTGGTCGTTACCGAGATCGGTGCTGATCCAGTCAACTGTGGCGCGGTAGCGGCACCGTGTGTCTTAAAAAGATCTTCAAAGGTATGTGCGTTCCGTGATCAAGTACTCACAACATCAACCACCTGCGCCAGCCTCTTAGCACAAACAGGAGGGTGGCATGGGCACTACACCTAGGAGATCGAATGCGCGGCAAAGCCAATTCCACTCTCATCGCCCTTGCCATCGCAGCAGGATCTGTCATGTTCAGCACGCCGGCCGCGTCGGCCGCGGCGGCCTCCTTCTACTGCGACAGCTCTGGCTACACCGCCCTCAATGTGCCCATGCAGCGGTGCACCTCGCTGTCCAACGGCGTTCTGTACGTTCTCCAGGCTTCCAACGGCAACGTCACCACCGGGTACGACAAGACGGGCGGATCTGCTATATCCGCCCAGCTCGGTTACTCGCGCGGGGGGACCAGCCACTACGCCGGTGCCATCTCCATCAGTTCGGGCCAGAACAAGAGCCACACGTGGTCGCTGTCGGAGAGCTCCTACTGCACGAGCACCATCGGCCTGCTTACCTACTCCGGCGGCACGTACCAGACGCCTTCCTCGCACTGCTGAACCACAGCCCCAAAGGCCCCGTCTACCAAGGCGGGGCCTTCCCTCTCTCGGCCCTGCTCTCCTCGACATGACCACGCAAGGAACCGCGCCGTGTTTTCCGCCATCTTTCAACACCATGTCGGCTATCTGGCCATCTGCACATTGATCGGCCTCATCCTCGGCGGCGCATCATGGACGCTCGTCCGCAAGCGGGGAAACCCTCACGGGGCGTGGTGGTCCGGGCTCGCCTTCACTCTCACCGGCGTGCTCGGCGTCACTTTCATGGGCGGTGGCTCGGCCAGCGGCGTGTGCGTCCTCAACCATCAACTCGCCGAGCCCTTCCACACCACTCAAGGGTTGTGGAATCTCGCCATGATGGTGCCCGTTGGCGCCTTCGCACTACTGGCCATCCGCCGCCCGCTGCCTGTCCTCGTCGGCGTCATCGCGCTGCCCCTGACCATCGAGTTTACTCAGGCCACCGTCAACGGCCTTGGGCGCGTGTGTGACAGCTCGGACGCCCAGATGAACATCATCGGCGGGTTGATCGGGCTCACCGTTGTCGCGGTTGTGCTCGCAATCCGCCACTCGCTCGCCTGGCAGGCGGGCATCAAGGGCGCCCTAATCACTTTCGCGGCGCTGCTCCTCCTGAGCTTGGGGGTGGCGCGTCCAATACTCGACTTCACGAACGTGGATGGCAGCAGCCTCGCGGGCGCAAGTGCCGACCAGAGGCGGGCGGTTGAGGCTGCTGTCAAGGAGGCGTTCGGTGACCGCTACAAGATAGGCCAGCAGTACGAGCAGCCGTGCGTGGGCGCCTCTTGCACCAACATCATCTTCAACCTGCACAGCCGCGAAGAGGGGCACTCCAAAGACTTCGGTACCGGCAGCCTTTCCTGGCCGGACAAAAAGCACCTGAACGTACTGCTGGAGAACAGCGACCGCCCCACCATCATGGGATACTCAGTGGGGGGCGCGAAATCACCCTCTACCGGTACAGCAGCCTCTCGAATTGCGAAGTCGTACGCCCAGCGAAAGTATCCGTGGGCGCTGGGTGCGACCATGAGCGAAACGTCCGCTGTGGGCGCAAAGGCCGAACTTGGCTGGATCACGAGCTGGAGATGGACACACAATGACGTTCTGATGCCCAGGATGCTGGACGTCCAGGTAGACAGGGCCGGGCATGTATCTCAGATTGACGTCACCCTTGGTCCGACGCGTGTAAAACTTCCCGAAGCCAAGCTTGACGCCGTGCAGGCCGAGAAGGAAGTGGACAAGGCGGTAGCGGTACAACTGCAGGCCAATGGAAACACTGGCGCAGAATTCCACACCAAAGCATTCACCGTAAAGGCGGTCGAGCGAGACGGTAATTGGCGACCGAATTGGCTTGTGAACGTGACATGGCCCAGTGACGGACAAAGCGATGATCCGCAGGAGCAGGCACCGGTTGATACGTACCGCGTGGACGCCCTGACTGGGCAGGTGTACGACGCAGCTGGGCAGACCCTCAGAACCAACTGACACCCATCGCCGGCGTGGTTCGATTCCCTGGGCCACAGCTCCACAGGGCGGTTCAAGTTCCAGTGTTGTGGGGCTGGTTGGGGAGTGACCGGTTGGTTGGCAGAGAAGGGCAGGTAGGGGCTTCGTGATCATTGTGGTTTCTGGAGCCCGGTGATCACGTGGTAGCCCGTGCCTGTCACAACAACCTGGAAACCCACGAGACTTGATCAAGCCCTGGTTGTCAGTGCGGCTGGCAGTGCCAGCGCTTGCTGTCTCGTGGTGTAGAACCCTGGACATGGGGAGTGAGCGGCGCGAGCTGATGAAGGCGCTGGGAGCGCGTCTTCGTGTGCTTCGTACGGAGGCAGGTGTGACCGGTGCTGTGCTGGCGCAGCGTGCTGGTGTGGGGCAACCAACCGTGTCCAAGGTGGAGACCGGTCGTATGGTTCCCAGCCCCGATGTACTCGTCAGGCTGTCCCGGGCCCTCGGCTTGAACGAGTCGACCAGTCGCGAGCTACGCGACCTCCTGGCCGCCGTGATGGCAGCAGCCGACTCCGGTTCCACCGCGGACGACTCCACGGGGGCCGGTGCGACGGTTGATGAAGCGGTCCGGTCCGCGCGGCTGGTGCGCTCCTTCCAGTGTGTGGTTCTGCCGGCCATGTTGCAGAGCGCGGAGTACGCCCGGCACGTCTTCGAGAGTGCACTCCGGTCGACGCCCGAGGCTGTCGGTCGGGCTGTCGCCGCCCGCGTGGACCGGCAGACTCTGGCAGCAGTTCGAGGATCAGGGGTGGGATCGGCTCGCCGCTGACGACGCGTGGGAGGAACACGGCCTCGTCTTCTCCTCGGCCGTGGGCAAGCCTCTCGATGCCGCCAACGTCCGCCGTGCCTTCCGCCAAGCGCTCAAGGGCATCGACGGGATCAACCCGGACGAGTGGACGCCGCGGGAGCTGCGGCACAGCTTCGTGTCCCTGCTGTCCGACCGGGGTGTTCCGCTGGAGGAGATCTCGCGGCTCGTCGGCCACTCCGGGACCGCCGTGACCGAGGAGGTGTATCGGAAGCAGATCCGGCCCGTTATCCAGACCGGTGCCGTGGTCATGGACGGCATCTTCGGCGTCCAGAGGCGGCGGTCGTAGGCACGCGGAAAGTGTCAGTCACGCAGATAGACACGCAAAACAAATCAGGCTCACATAGGAACGTTCCTATGTGAGCCTGACCTGGTACTACGGCGTCGGGGTGGCGGGATTTGAACCCACGACCTCTTCGTCCCGAACGAAGCGCGCTGCCAAGCTGCGCTACACCCCGGTGTCACTGCTTCTCGCGGCGACGACGTTTACTTTAGCCCACCGGTGGCTGTAGACGAAATCCGGTTTCAGGCGGGGTGGCGGACGGGGGTCGGGCGGGTGTGGTCGAGGGCTACCAGGAGGACGGCCAAGGCGTAGATCGCGAGGCCGATGAGGAGGGCGTTGGCCAGGGTGCTGCGGTAGCCGTGGGTCGCCACGTCCAGGAAGGGATAGAGGTACCGGGACGGGCTGGTCGGCGGCAGGAACGCGGGCCTCGTGAGGGAGAAGACCAGGTAGGCCAGGGGGTAGAGGAGCCAGGCCGCGGTCTGGCGGAGGTGCAGGCGGGCCGCGGGGGTCAGGAGGAGCCAGTCCAGCAGGGCCGCCACCGGGGTCAGGAGGTGGAGGACCTGGAGAGCTGCCCACTGGGCGTGCCAGCGCTCCGGGGGTGCCGTCGCTCCGGTCATGGAGAACGGGGGCGTCGTGTGGGCCAGGAGCAGGTGGTAGACCAGGGCCGAGGTCAGGACGTAGAGGAGTGTGGCGCCTGTCACGGCCGACGGGAGCGGGCGGCGGGCCCTCCAGGCCCTCGACGCGGACAGGAGCATCACCAAGGTCAGCAGGATGCCGGCCTGGACGCTGAAGTAGCTCAGCATGTCGGCCGGGGTGCCCAGCAGGAGTTCCAGCGCGACGCCTGCCGCCGCCGTCACGGCGGTCATGAGGCGGAACACCGCCGCCCGGGGGCGGCGGACCGGGGCCACCACCGCCGTGGCCGGGACCGGGGCGGGCAGCAGCAGGGGTGGAGCCGGGACCGCGGGCAGGTCCGGGATCTCCCTGGGTATCGGGGCGGTCATGCCCTCACGCTAGGAGCGGGGGAGGGAGGCGGCCATGTGGACTCGTCCGGATGGGGGAGGGTGGGAGGGCGGGGAGGGAATGTGTGGGGACAGTTGCCTCATCCGCTCCCCTTTACTGCTCGCTTCCTGGCCACCTCCCCCAGCCTCTTACTCCCTTCCCACCAACGTCAGCAGCGTCGCCTCCGGTGGGCAGGCGAAGCGGACCGGGGTGTAGCGGCTGGTGCCGCAGCCCGCCGAGACGTGGAGGTAGGAGGTGTGGCCCTCCGCCGTGTGCGTGGAGAGGCCCTTCACGCGGTCCGTGTCCAGGTCGCAGTTGGTGACCAGGGCGCCGTAGAAGGGGATGCACAGCTGGCCGCCGTGGGTGTGGCCGGCCAGGATCAGGGGATAGGCGTCCGCCGTGAACGCGTCCAGGACGCGCAGGTACGGCGCGTGGACCACGCCGAGCGAGAAGTCGTACGACCCGGACGGACCGCCGGCCACCTGGGCGTAACGATCGCGCTTGATGTGCGGGTCGTCCAGGCCGGTCAGCTCGATCGAGACGCCCTCGACCTTCAGGACGCCCCGCGTGTTCGTCAGGTTCAGCCAGCCCGCCTCGTCGAAGCCGTCCCGCAGGTCCTGCCACGGGTTGTGGATCGCACCGACCACCGGCGGGTTGCCGTTCAGGCCGTGCTTGCCGCTCGTCTTCTCCAGCAGGTAGCGGGCGGGGTTGCGGAGCCTTGGGCCGTAGTAGTCGTTGGAGCCGAAGACGTACGCGCCCGGGAACTCCATCAGCGGGCCCAGGGCGTCCAGGACCTCGGGGACGCCCTCGGGGTCCGACAGGTTGTCGCCTGTGTTGATCACGAAGTCGGGGCGCAGCCCGGCCAGCGACTGCAGCCAGCGCTGCTTCTTGCGCTGCCCGCTCACCATGTGGATGTCGGAGACCTGTAGCACGCGCAGCGGGCGCATGCCCGGGGGGAGGACGGGGACGGTGACCCGTCGGAGGCGGAAGGAACGGGCCTCGAAGCCCGCCGCATAGACCAGGCCGGCGGCGCCGGCCGCCACGATTCCCAGGGGGATTCCGTATCGCGCGCGCATGTGCCCATCGTGTCAGACGCGTTGGCCGTGGTGAGACCGGCCGCCCGGTAAATCGGCGGGCGTGCCGGGCGGTGCACCTGCGACAATCGGGCCATGACCACCACGCTCAAGTCGAAGCTGCACGACGACCTCAACGCCGCGATCAAGGCGCGCGACGAGCTCCGCTCCTCGACCCTCCGGCTGACGCTCGCCGCGATCACCAAGGAGGAGGTCGCGGGGAAGGAGAAGCGTGAGCTCTCCGACGACGAGGTGCTGAAGGTGATCACCCGTGAGGCCAAGAAGCGCCGTGAGGCCGCCGACGCCTTCGCACAGGGCGGCCGTGCCGAGCAGGCCGAGCGGGAGAAGGCCGAGGGCGAGGTGCTCGCCGGGTACCTGCCCAAGCAGCTGTCCGACGAGGAGCTGAACGCGATCGTCGCCCAGGCCGTGGAGGAGGCGAAGGCGGCCGGTGCCGAGGGGCCGCGGGCGATGGGCGCCGTCATGAAGATCGTGAACCCGAAGGTGGCCGGCCAGGCGGAGGGCGGCCGGGTCGCCGCCGCGGTGAAGAAGCTGCTCCAGGGCTGAGACACAGGGCCGAAGAGCGAAGGGGGCCCCTCTTCAGAGGCTCCCCTCTTTACGGCCTCCCGTTCATGACAGCGGGGCCGCACCCCTGACAGAGGTGCGGCCCCGCAGTCGTACCCGGCGAGGGGCTACGCGCTACCTTCGCCCGCCCCCGTTCCCGTGCCCGTTGTTCCCGCCGTTCACCTGGCCCTGGATGAAGTTGCCGGGGATGGAGATGGTCGGCGTCGGGAACGTGCCGCCGAGGGTGCCGCCGGTCGCGTCACCCGTGGTGCCGTCCGTCGCTCCCCCGTCCGTCGGGCCGCCGATCAGTCCGCCGATCAGCCGTCCCGTCGTGTCCCCGTTGTTGCCGTCCTCCGTCCCCCCGTCGCCTTTTCCCGGATCATCACCCTCGTGGCTGTCGTCGGGGATGTCGATCAGATGGAAGTCCTCGACGGGCTTGTCCTCCAGCGCGCCGCTCATCATGTCGCGCCAGATCGGGCCCGGGACCTCACCGCCGTAGACCTTGTCGTGCGGGACGCCGCCGATGGTGATGTTGGTCATCTTCCGCTTGTGCTGCGGGTCGCCGACCCAGACCGCGCCCGCCATGTTCGGGGTGTAGCCGACGAACCAGGCCGCGAAGCGCTCGTCCGTCGTACCCGTCTTGCCCGCGCTCGGGCGGCTGCCGAGACCGGCCTCCTGACCCGTGCCGTCCTCGACCACGCCCTTGAGGAGCGTGCTGACCGTGTCGGCGGTGTTCTCCGACATCGCCCGCGAGCAGGTCGACTTCGGCACCGGCAGGGACTTCCGCTCGCTGCCGACCTTCTTGGTGACCGACTCGATGGCGATCGGGGTGCAGTACATCCCGCGCGACGCGAAGGTGGCGTACGCGTTCGCCATCGTCAGCGGGGACATCTCCTGGGTGCCGAGCGCGATGGAGGGGGCCTGCTGGATCGTGCGGCCGTCCGCGCGCTGCACGCCCATCTTCTTGGCCATGTCGATGACCGGGCAGATGCCGATGTCGCTGATCAGCTGTACGTAGTAGGTGTTGACCGACTTGGCGGTCGCCTCCTTCATGGCGTACGGGCCGCGCTCGGACTCGTTCTCGTTGGTCAGCTTGGTGGGCTTGTTCGGGTCGTCGCGCCAGGTCTTGCCGTCGCACGCCGAGACCGGGCTCGGGTACGTCATCTCGTACGGCGACGAGTACTCCTGCGTCGGGGGCTTGCCCCCCTCGATGGCCGCCGCGGCGACGATCGGCTTGAACGTGGAGCCGGGCTGGTAGCCGGCGCCCCCGCCCATGTCCCCGTTGACGGACAGGTTGATCGTCGTCTCGTCGTTCTTGACGTTGACGCCGTACGGGCGGGACTGGCCCATGGCGAGGATCTTGCCGGTGCCGGGCTCGACGATGGTCGCGGCGGTCGCCACCGCGTCGCTCTTGTAGACGTGGTCCTTGATGGACGCCTGCGCGGACCGCTGGGCCTGCGGGTCGAGCGTCGTACGGATCGTCAGGCCGCCCCGGTTCCAGAGCTTGGCCCGGGCCTCCTTGGTCTCGCCGAAGACCGGGTCGGTGAGGACGACCTGGCGGACGTAGTCACAGAAGAAGCCGGCGCCCTTCACCGCGGTGATGCAGCCGTTCTTGGGGCGGCTGGTGTGCAGGCCGAGGGGCTTCTCCTTGGCCTGGTCGGCCTCCTTCTGGGAGATGTCGCCGACCTCCGCCATGCGCTGCAGGACGGTGTTGCGCCGCTTGGTCGCCTCCGCCTCGTCGTTCACCGGGTCGTAGCGGCTCGGGGACTGCACGATGCCGGCCAGCAGGGCCGACTCCTGGAGGTTCAGGTCCTTGGCGTGCTTGGAGAAGTAGCGCTGGGAGGCGGCCTCGACGCCGTAGGCCTGCTCGCCGAAGAAGGTGATGTTCAGGTAGTTCTCGAGGATCTTCTTCTTGCCGAGCTTGTCCTCGATCTGGATCGCGTACTTCAGCTCGCGGATCTTGCGGCCCAGGGTCTGCTGGGTGGCCTCGGCGACCTTCGTCGGGTCGTCACCGGCCTCCTCGATGAAGTAGTTCTTCACCAGCTGCTGGGTGAGCGTGGAGGCACCCTGGGCGACCCCGCCCTCCTGCGCGTTCTTGTTCAGGGCGCGCAGGACGCCCTTGAGGTCGACGGCGCCGTGCTTGTAGAAGCGCGAGTCCTCGATCGCGACGATCGCCTTCTGCATGTACGGCGAGATGTCCTTGAGGTCGACCACCGTACGGTCGCGGGAGTAGACGGTCGCGATCTGTTTGCCCTGGTTGTCCAGGATCGTCGTGCGCTGGCTCAGCTGGGGGCTCTTCAGGTTGGCCGGGATCTCGTCGAAGCCCTGGACCGAGCCCTTGGCGGCGAGACCGAGCGCGCCGGCAGCGGGCAGCGCGATGCCCGCCATCACGGCTCCGGCTAGCACACTGACACCGAGGAACTTGGCGGCCTGCTGCATGGGCGACAGACCGCCGCCCGGGCGCTTCTTTGGCATGGGGGCAGCCTAATCCGTACTGTTGAGCGTTCCGAAGGAGCGACCGCATCACGGCACGGCAAAGCGGGGGGTCTACGTTCCCATTCGCCGGACACGCGCGCAGGCCTTGGCCTAAGCTGCTCTCAACTGTCACAGCTGAGCGGTCACCTAGCTATACGTCCGGCGAACCCGAATCGTTCCGGACGTAGCCCGAGATTCCCAGGGACGGGCCCGTTCCCTGAGAAGGGCGAGCCCGATTCCGCCTCGTGTGTCATCCGGCGCCCGATGTGACGTACCACGACTGTCCCGGTTTGCCGTGATGGTCACGCATGTCGCCAGCTCACTCCCGCGGGTGATCTGCCGCTTACCCATAGTCCGTTCGGGCCATTCAAGATTGGGCCCGCAGGGGGTGTTGCGCTGTCTCCACCTTCCGTAACGTCCTCAACTGGCGGCGGTGAATATGCCGCTGCCGCCGTGGGGGAGCCTCGATTCGGGAGAGGACGGCGCCGGTATGGGCTGGGTAACCGACTGGAGTGCGCAGGCTGCCTGCCGCACTACCGATCCGGATGAACTGTTCGTTCAGGGAGCAGCGCAGAACAGGGCCAAGGCGGTGTGCACCGGATGCCCGGTACGCACGGAGTGCCTGGCGGACGCGCTGGACAACCGCGTCGAGTTCGGCGTGTGGGGAGGCATGACGGAGCGTGAGCGCCGCGCACTGCTGCGCCGGCGGCCCACCGTGACCTCCTGGCGGAGACTGCTGGAAACCGCCCGCTCGGAGTACGAGCGGGGCGCGGGAATCGTGCCCCTCGACAACGACGAGGTGTACGAGAACTACGCGGCGGTGAGCTGAGAGCGCCCCCTGAGGACGCCCGCCCTGAGGGCCCCCTCTGGGGGCACCCCTTCCGAGGTGTCACCCTCAGGCGCGCTCTGGAGCACATCGCGGGCGCATGGTCCGGTGCCGGGCACATGTCCCTTGGGTATATGCCCCATGTATGCCCGACGGGCACACGGTCCAGGGGGACCGCTTCAGCAGCCGCCCGCGTGCATCATTCGCGTGCGCGTGTGTGCGAAGCCCGGCGCGTGTGAGGGCGCGTGACCGCCGTTCCCGTGGTCCGCCGCGTCCTGCGGGTCCGCCGCGTACTTGTGGTCCCGCCCATCTTCCTCCTGGTCCACGGGCGTTCGCCCTACGTGTGTTCCGGTCGTCCGGCCGCCAGGCGGTCACCGATGTCGCGCAGGCCCGTGAGGTCGTGGACGTCGCCGGGCAGCGCGGGTACCTCGACCACCGCCACCTCGGGGTGGCGGGCGGTGAAACGGTCACGCGTGCGCTGCTCACGCGAGAGCAGCTGCATGCGGTCGGCGTGCAACCTCAGCAGTCCCGCGGTGAGCCGGTCGACGGAGCGCTCCGTGTCGGCGGGGGAGCCTTCCTCGGAAGCGGTGGCTGCGGTCTCGGCCGCGGTCTCGGCCGCGGGTTGTGCTGCGGCCTCGGCTGCCGGTTGTGCTGTGGTCTCAGCTGGCGGTTGTGCTGCGGTCTCGGCCGCGGGACGAGCCGCTGCCTCGGCTGCGGGAGTTCGTGAACTGCCGTACGTATCGGGAGAGTTACGAAGTCCAGCTTTCCCGTCCCCCTGATCGACAATGCGGGGGTCCTCAAGATTTTCCGCAGCTGCGAGCGCCCGCTCGGCCGACAGCCGTCCGGCCCCGCTGCCATGGACCCGGTTGAGCACCAGGCCCATCAGCGGCATGTCCTCCGCGGCCAGCCGCTCCACGAAGTACGCGGCTTCGCGCAGGGCGTCCCGCTCCGGTGCCGCCACCACCAGGAACGCCGTGCCGGGTGCCTGGAGCAGCTTGTAGGTGGCGTCCGCGCGCGTGCGGAAGCCACCGAAGGTGGTGTCCATCGCGGCGACGAACGTCTGCACGTCCTTCAGCAGCTGACCGCCCAGCAGCTTGCCCAGCGTGCCGGTCATCATCGACATGCCGACGTTGAGGAAGGCCATCCCCGCGCGGCCGCCCAGCTTGGCGGGGGCGGTCAGCAGCCGGATGAGCCGGCCGTCCAGGAAGGAGCCGAGCCGCTTGGGCGCGTCCAGGAAGTCCAGTGCCGAGCGGGAGGGCGGGGTGTCGACCACGATCAGGTCCCACTCGTCCCTGGCCCGCAGCTGGCCCAGCTTCTCCATCGCCATGTACTCCTGCGTGCCCGCGAAGCCCGCCGAGAGCGACTGGTAGAAGGGGTTCGCCAGGATCGCGGCCGCCCGCTCCCGGTCCGCGTGCGCCTCCACGACCTCGTCGAAGGTGCGCTTCATGTCGAGCATCATGGCGTGCAGCTCGCCGTCACCCTCCGTGCCCTTCACCCTGCGCGGCACGTTGTCCAGGGAGTCGATGCCCATCGACTGGGCCAGCCGCCTGGCCGGGTCGATGGTCAGCACGACGACCTTGCGGCCCCGTTCGGCCGCCCGGAGCCCGAGGGCGGCCGCGGTCGTCGTCTTGCCGACCCCGCCCGCGCCGCAGCACACCACGATCCGGGTCTTCGGGTCGTCGAGCAGCGGATCGATGTCCAGCACGCGCGCGGGGGAGAGCCGCGAGCGTGCCGCGTCCTGGTGGGGGGCGGCGTCCTGCGCCTCGGCCGGGTCCGGACTCATGACAACCCCTGCTTCCGCAGCTCGGTGGCGAGTTCGTACAGGCCCGCGAGGTCCATGCCCTCGGCGAGCAGCGGCAGTTCGTGCAGCGGCAGGTCCAGCTCGCCGAGGACCGCGCGCTGCTCCTGCTCCAGCGCGTACCGCTCGGCGTACTCCGCGGCCTGCTCCAGCAGCGGGTCCACCAGCTTCTCGGCGTTCCCGCCGCGCCGGGCCCCGCCCAGACCGGCCGCCGAGAGCGCCTGTGCGACCGATGAACGCTCCACGGTCCGTACGAGTTCCAGATCGGCCGCGTCCAACACCTCCGGCCGGACCATGTTCACGATGACCCGGCCCACCGGCAGCCGCGCCGCGCGGAGCTCGGCGATGCCGTCGGCGGTCTCCTGGACCGGCATCTCCTCCAGCAGGGTCACCAGGTGCACGGCCGTCTCCGGCGACTTCAGCACCCTCATCACGGCCTGTGCCTGATTGTGTATCGGGCCGATCTTCGCGAGGCCCGCCACCTCGTCGTTGACGTTCAGGAAGCGGGTGATGCGGCCGGTCGGCGGGGCGTCCATGACGACGTAGTCGTAGACGAATCTCCCCGACCTGTCCTTGCGGCGCACCGCCTCGCACGCCTTGCCGGTCAGCAGGACGTCTCTGAGACCGGGCGCGACGGTGGTGGCGAAGTCGATCGCGCCCAGCTTCTTCAATGCCCGGCCCGCGCCGCCGAGCTTGTAGAACATCTGGAGATAGTCCAGAAGGGCCAGTTCCGGATCGATGGCGAGGGCGTACACCTCGCCGCCGCCCGGAGCGACCGCGATCTTCCGCTCCTCGTACGGAAGTGCCTCCGTCTCGAAGAGCTGCGCGATGCCCTGCCGGCCCTCGACCTCCACGAGAAGCGTCCGCTTCCCCTCGGTCGCGAGGGCCAGCGCGAGTGCGGCGGCGACCGTCGTCTTTCCGGTCCCGCCCTTGCCGCTGACGACCTGGAGCCTGCTCACATCTTCGAGACTAACCAGTCCGGGCGACACTCACGCGGGAGGCTGTGGATAACGGGGGCCGTGGTGGGCCGCCGGACCCTCCGCTCCCAGCGGCTACAGTCGCCCCCATGACCAAGAAGTGGGAATACCAGACCGTGCCGCTGCTGATCCACGCCACGAAGCAGATCCTGGACAGCTGGGGCGACCAGGGCTACGAACTCGTCCAGGTCGTGCCCGGGCCCAACCCGGAGTCGCTCGTGGCGTACCTGAAGCGGGAGAAGCCGGAGAAGGACGCGTGAGCGCGGTCGAGGCCAAGCTGGCCGAACTGGGTCTGGCCCTGCCGGACGTCGTACCGCCGCTGGCCGCGTACCAGCCGGCCGTGCGGTCGGGGGTGTACGTCTACACCGCCGGCCAGCTGCCGATGGTGGAGGGCAAGCTGCCGGTCACCGGCAAGGTGGGCGCCGAGGTCACGGCGGAGGAGGCCAAGGAGCTGGCCCGCACCTGCGCGCTGAACGCGCTCGCCGCCGTGAAGTCCGTCGTCGGCGACCTGGACCGCATCGCGCGCGTGGTGAAGGTCGTCGGCTTCGTCGCCTCGGCGGCCGACTTCACCGGGCAGCCCGGTGTCGTCAACGGCGCCAGCGAACTGCTCGGTGAGGTGCTCGGTGACAAGGGCGTGCACGCCCGCAGCGCGGTCGGCGTCGCGGTGCTGCCGCTGGACGCGCCCGTCGAGGTGGAGATCCAGGTCGAGCTGGACCGGTAGGCCGCCCCGGCAGGCCCGCTGACCTCGGGTACCTCTCGAACATTCGCTCTGCACGGGATAGCCTCCGGCCATGGCGAACGGTCAGTGGTACCCCCCGGAGTGGCCCGACCGCATCCGCGCCCTCGCGGACGGCACCCTCACCCCGGTGACCCCGAGGCGCGCGGCCACGGTGCTGCTCCTGAAGGACACCCCGGACGGGCCGGTCGTCCACATGCTGCGCAGACGCGCCTCCATGGCCTTCGCCGGAGGCGCGTACGCGTATCCCGGGGGCGGTGTCGACCCCCGGGACGACGACCGTCAGATCCGCTGGGCGGGCCCCACGCGTGCGTGGTGGGCCGAACGGCTCGGCGTCGACGCGGCGGGCGCCCAGGCCATCGTCTGCGCGGCCGTGCGGGAGACCTACGAGGAGGCCGGCGTGCTGCTGGCCGGACCCGACCCGGACTCGGTCGTCGGCGACACCACCGGCGACGACTGGGAGGCCGACCGCGCCGCCCTGGTCGCGCGCGAGCTGTCCTTCGCCGAGTTCCTCGACCGGCGCGGCCTGGTGCTGCGCTCGGACCTGCTGGGCGCCTGGACCCGGTGGATCACCCCGGAGTTCGAGGCCCGCCGCTACGACACCTGGTTCTTCGTGGCCGCCCTCCCCGAGGGGCAGCGCACCCGGAACGCCTCCACGGAGGCCGACCGCACGGTGTGGATCCGCCCCGAGGAGGCCGCCGCCGGGTACGACAAGGGCGAGCTGCTGATGATGATGCCGCCCACCGTCGCCACGCTGCGCCAGCTCCTGCCGTACCGCAGCGCCGCCGAGGCGCTCGCCGCCGCTCCCGCGCGCGACATGACCCCGGTGCTCGCCCGGGCCCGCCTCCAGGACGGCGAGATCGTCCTCTCCTGGCCCGGGCACGACGAGTTCACCAAGCACGTCCCGACCGCTCCGACGCCCGCTGAGACGACCGCTGACACGACCGGTGGAGGCCCCGCATGACCGACGCAGCAGCCCTGCCGGGCCAGCCCCGGGGCGGAGTGCTCTCGGGCCCGGCCACCGAACGGGCCGTCAACGTGCTGGCGCCCAACGCCTCCGCGATGACCCTGGACGGCACCAACACCTGGATCGTCGCCGAGCCGGACTCCGACCTGGCCGTGGTGATCGATCCCGGGCCGCTGGACGACGGTCACCTGCGCAACGTCGTGGACACGGCCGAGAAGGCCGGCAAGCGCATAGCCCTGACCCTGCTCACCCACGGCCATCCCGACCACGCCGAGGGCGCCGTCCGCTTCGCCGAACTGACCGCCACGCGCGTGCGTGCCCTCGATCCGGGCCTGCGGCTGGGCGACGAGGGTCTGGCCGCCGGAGACGTCATCACCGTCGGCGGCCTGGAGCTGAGGGTCGTACCGACCCCCGGGCACACCGCGGACTCGCTGTCCTTCCACCTCCCCGCCGACCGGGCGGTGCTCACCGGTGACACCGTCCTCGGGCGCGGTACGACGGTCGTGGCGCACCCCGACGGCCGGCTCGGCGACTATCTGGACTCCCTGCGCCGCCTGCGGTCCCTGACGGTGGACGACGGCGTGCACACCGTCCTGCCGGGCCACGGACCGGTCCTCGACGACGCCCAGGGCGCCGTCGAGTTCTACCTCGCCCACCGCGCCCACCGCCTCGCCCAGGTGGAGACCGCGGTCGAGAACGGCTACGAGACCCCGGCCCAGGTCGTCGCCCATGTGTACGCCGACGTCGACCGCTCGCTGTGGCCGGCGGCGGAGCTCTCGGTCCGGGCCCAGATGGACTACCTCAGCGAGCACGGGCTGATCTAGTCCGCGCGACACCGGGAACGGACGGGGCCTGGTCCGGCCGCGGGGCCTTCACGCCGTGCACGCGCGTGTACTCCGTCGCGAGCCAGGGGCCCAGGTCGTCGACGTACGACCGCAGGACGTCCGGGTCGCCGACCGGTTCGTAGCCGTACTCGGCCGCCGTCCGCACCTGACCGGCCCGCCGCGGGTAGTACGCGCCGAACACCTCGGCCATCTCCCTCAGATCGCTGGTCCAGCCCTGCCAGCGGGGCATGACGAGCGTGAAGGCGGTGCGGACGAGATGCCGGGACATGAAGCGCACGAGCGGCCGGCGGGCCTCCTCGGTGTCCTCCGCCGCCGCGATCCGCTCCCGCCAGCGCGGCAGCCACCGGGCGAGGTCGCCGTTGGTCTCGCGGGCCAGCAGCGAGTCGGGGCGGTAGCGGGGCAGGTGCGCGGCGAGGTCGTCGCCGAGCAGCGGGGTGCACAGGCAGGCGACGAACCAGCCCATGTCATGGCGCTCCAGGTCGCTCAGCAGCCGCTCCCGGCCGTAGAGCAGCGTGCCGACGCCGTCGATCTGCGGGAACTCCCGGTCGACCGCCTCCCCGAGGACGCGTACGGCGTCCCGGTCGGCGTCGGTCGGCTCCTCGTGCAGGGCGACCAGGAGGTCCAGGTCGCTGCGCCCCACGCGCGCGGTGCCGCGCGGGATCGACCCGTAGAGGTAGGCGCTGTGCAGACGTGCGCCGAAGACGGCCGGCAGCCGGTCGCGGACGGCGGCCACGACCGGGCGGAAGGCGGGCCGCACGCGCGCGAGGGAACCTTCGCGGACGAGGCGGCCCTGGGCGTCGACGCCACCGGGGGCGGGGAGCACGGTCATGGACCTACTGTGCCGTCCGCTCACACCCGGGGCAGCCGGGTTTTCTGGCGGCGGGGCCCCGCGTCAGCGCGACCGCTTCGCCAGCCGCTCGACGTCCAGCAGGATCACGGCCCGCGCCTCCAGGCGGAGCCAGCCGCGCTGGGCGAAGTCCGCCAGCGCCTTGTTCACGGTCTCGCGGGAGGCGCCGACCAGCTGGGCCAGCTCCTCCTGGGTGAGGTCGTGGACGACGTGGATGCCCTCCTCGGACTGCACGCCGAAGCGGCGGGAGAGGTCCAGCAGGGCGCGCGCCACGCGGCCGGGGACGTCCGAGAAGACCAGGTCGGACATGGCGTCGTTGGTCTTGCGCAGGCGGCGGGCGACGGCGCGCAGCAGGGCGCCGGCGACCTCGGGCCGGGCGTTCAGCCAGGGCTGGAGGTCGCCGTGGCCGAGGCCGAGCAGCTTGACCTCGGTCAGCGCGGTCGCGGTGGCCGTGCGGGGGCCCGGGTCGAACAGCGACAGCTCGCCGATCAGCTCGCCGGGGCCTACGACGGCGAGCATGTTCTCGCGGCCGTCGGGGGAGGTCCGGTGCAGCTTGACCTTGCCCTCGGTGACGACGTACAGCCGGTCCCCGGGGTCACCCTCGTGGAACAGGGAGTCGCCGCGTGCGAGGGTCACCTCACTCATGGAGGCGCGAAGCTCCGCGGCCTGCTCGTCGTCGAGAGCCGCGAAGAGCGGGTTGCGCCGCAGAACGTCGTCCACTGAGTTCTCTCCTTGTCGACCTGCTCAGGGGATCTTGCTCCCCCGAGTGCCAGGGGACCGTGTTCCCCATTTTGCCGGACGGTCCAAACAGTGTGATCTGTCACAAGGATGCCGCACAGGTGTCCCGGGGTAAGCGTCAGGGGTCCGATCGGGGGCCGCTCAGCGGGCTCCGGGGCGGATGTCGGTGCCGGGCTTTAGGCTGGCCGGGTGTCCAAATCGCCGGTGAGAGCACAGGGCAAGGGGGCTGGGCGGGTGGTTGCGCGTCATGATTCCGCTGTGGGCGAACAGGATCCCGGTGGAAGTAATAAAACAGGCAAATCGGCTAAAAGGGCATCCGCTGTCGTGAAGAAGACATCGGCTGCGGAGAAGACGCCGGCCGCGCAGAAGACCTCCACCGCGAAGAAGGCGCCCGCAGCGAAGAAGGCGGCCGCCACCGAGAAGACCGAGGCCGCGAAGAAGACCCCGGCCGTCAAGAAGACCCCGGCCATGAAGAAGACCGCCGTCGTGAAGAAGGCCGCGTCCGTCGAGAAGCCCGCCAGGAAGGCCGCCCCGGTCAAGAAGATCGCCGTCACGCCCCCGACCGGCGAGTCCCCCACCGCCCTGGTCCGCCGCGCCCGCCGGATCAACCGCGAGCTGGCCGAGGTGTACCCGTACGCCCACCCGGAACTGGACTTCGAGAACCCCTTCCAGCTGCTGGTCGCCACCGTGCTGTCGGCCCAGACCACCGACCTGCGCGTCAACCAGACCACCCCGGCGCTCTTCGCCAAGCACCCCACCCCCGAGGACCTCGCCGCCGCCGACCCGGAGGAGGTCGAGGAGATCCTGCGCCCCTGCGGCTTCTTCCGCGCCAAGACCAAGTCGGTCATAGGGCTCTCCAAGGCGCTCGTCGAGAACTTCGGCGGCGAGGTGCCCGGCACGCTGGAGGATCTGGTCACGCTGCCCGGCGTGGGCCGCAAGACCGCGTTCGTCGTCCTCGGCAACGCCTTCGGCCGGCCCGGGATCACCGTGGACACCCATTTCCAGCGGCTGGTCCGGCGCTGGAAGTGGACCGACGAGACCGACCCCGACAAGATCGAGGCCGCCGTCGGCGCGCTCTTCCCGAAGAGCGACTGGACCGACCTGTCCCACCACGTGATCTGGCACGGCCGCCGTATCTGCCACGCCCGCAAGCCCGCCTGCGGAGCCTGTCCCATCGCCCCGCTCTGCCCGGCCTACGGCGAGGGCGAGACCGACCCGGAGAAGGCGAAGAAGCTGCTGAAGTACGAGAAGGGCGGCTTCCCGGGGCAGCGGCTCAAGCCCCCCCAGGCCTACCTCGACGCGGGCGGCAGACCGGCGCCGCCGCTGGGGTCCGCGTGACGGAACGATCTCGGGCCCCTCGGGCGTTGGAGAGGACAGGACGACGGGGGTGGCGATGACGAGGGCAAGTGACACACAGGGCGGTCCGGTGACGCTCAGCAAGGAAGGGCTGCCGGACTGGCTTGAGCCCGTCGTGCGCGCCGCCGAGACGATCCAGCCGCTCCAGCTGAGCCGGTTCCTGCCGCCGGAGAACGGCTCGGGGCGGCAGTCGGCCGTGCTGATCCTGTTCGGCGAGGGGGAGCGCGGCCCGGAGCTGCTGCTCATGGAGCGCGCGGGCTCGCTGCGCTCCCACGCCGGACAGCCGTCGTTCCCGGGCGGCGCGCTGGATCCGGAGGACGGCGATCCGCAGGATGAGGGCCCCCTGCGGGCCGCGCTGCGCGAGGCCGAGGAGGAGACCGGGCTGGACCCGTCCGGTGTGCAGCTCTTCGGTGTGCTGCCGAGGCTGTACATCCCGGTCAGCGGCTTCGTCGTCACCCCCGTGCTGGGCTGGTGGCGCAAGCCCAGCCCGGTCGGCGTCGTGGACCCGAACGAGACCGCGCGGGTCTTCACCGTCCCCGTGGCGGATCTCACGGACCCCGCCCACCGCGCCACCGCCGTCCACCCCCGTGGCCACAGCGGCCCGGCATTCCTGGTCGAATCGGCCCTGGTGTGGGGTTTCACGGCCGGGGTGATCGACCGCCTGCTGCACTTCGCGGGCTGGGAGCGCCCCTGGGACCGCACTAAGCAGGTCCCGCTCGACTGGCACGCATGACAGGGTGATCCCCGTGAACGTGCTGGACATCCTGCTGCTGGTCGCGGCCGTGTGGTTCGCGGTGGTGGGCTACCGCCAGGGCTTCGTCGTCGGCATCCTGTCGGTGATCGGGTTCCTGGGCGGCGGCCTGGTCGCCGTGTACACGCTGCCCGTCATCTGGGACGCCGTGACCGGCAAGGCGGAGGTCGGCACCACCGCCGCCGTCGTCGCCGTGGTCGTCGTGATCGTCTGCGCCTCCGTGGGCCAGGCCCTGACCACCCACCTCGGCAACAAGCTGCGCCGGCACATCACCTGGTCCCCGGCGCGCGCCCTGGACGCCACCGGCGGCGCCCTCGTCAACGTCGTCGCGATGCTCCTGGTCGCCTGGCTGATCGGATCCGCCCTGGCCGGTACGACCCTGCCGACCCTCGGCAGGGAGGTGCGCGGCTCCAAGGTGCTCCTCGGGGTCTCCCGGGCGCTGCCCGCGCAGGCCGACACCTGGTTCGCGGACTTCTCCTCCGTGCTCGCGCAGAACGGCTTCCCCCAGGTCTTCAGCCCGTTCGCCAACGAGCCGATCAAGGACGTGCAGCCGCCCGACCCGGCCCTGGAGAGCAGCCCGGTCGCCTTCCACGCCCAGCGCTCCATCGTCAAGGTCACCGGCACCGCCCAGAGCTGCGGAAAGGTCCTGGAGGGCAGCGGCTTCGTCTTCGCCGACCGCCGTGTCATGACCAACGCACACGTCGTCGGCGGGGTCGACGCGCCGCGCGTGCAGATAGGCGGAGAGGGCCGCAGGTACGACGCGAAGGTCGTCCTGTACGACTGGAAGCGCGACATCGCCGTACTCGACGTACCGGACCTGAAGGCGACCGCCCTGCGGTTCACCTCGCGGGACGCGGCCGGGGGCGACGGCGCGATCGTCGCGGGCTTCCCGGAGAACGGCTCGTACGACGTGCGCGCCGCGCGCGTGCGCGGGCGCATCACGGCCAACGGCCCCGACATCTACCACCGCGGCACGGTCCGCCGCGACGTCTACTCCCTGTACGCCACCGTCCGCCAGGGCAACTCCGGTGGCCCGCTGCTCACCCCGGACGGCAAGGTGTACGGCGTGGTGTTCGCCAAGTCCCTCGACGACGCGGACACCGGCTACGCCCTGACGGCGGACGAGATCCAGGCCGACATCGAGCGGGGGCGTACGGCGAACGAGCAGGTGGGTACGGACAGCTGCGCCCTGTAGGGCGACGCGGAGCGTTCAGCCCCGCGGGTGACGCAGGCGCACCGAGACCCAGCGGGCCCGGCGGCGCAGGATGCGTGGGATCCCCACCCGGAGGTCCGCTTCCGCGAGTTGCGGGGCGCCTCGCTGAGGCGTGCTCAGGCCCGTGGCCGAGCGGCGGTTGCGGGGTGCGTCACTGTAGTCGTGCGTCCAGCCCATACCCCGACGTGTGCCCCCGCCCCAAGGTCGATAACCGCTTGTGCGCCCCCCAATTGGCCTATGCGGCAGGCATGTGGCCGTTCGGGGGACAACTGTTCAGGAAATCGGATACTCCACGCATCGAACCTTCACCGCACGGTCACCGGACGGGCGCCTGACGCCTCATCGGTCGGGCTCGGGATCCTTGAGCCAGTTGATCAGTTCGGTGGAGAACGCCGCGGGGTCCTCCTCGTGCGGGAAGTGGCCGAGCCCGTCGAACAGGCGCCAGCGGTACGGCGCTTCGACGTACTCGCCCGAACCGGCCGCGCTGCGCGTCCGGGTCACCGGGTCCAGCGAGCCGTGCAGATGCAGCGTCGGCACCCGTACGGGCCGCTTCATCCGGCGATAGAACTGCACGCCGTCCGGCCGGGCCAGCGAACGCACCAGCCAGCGGTACGGCTCGATCGCGCAGTGCGCGGTCGACGGGATGCACATGGCCCGCTGGTACGTCTCCACGGCCGTGTCCTCCGGCAGTCGCGGTCCGGACCAGTCCCGGATCAGCCGGCCCGCCAGCGCGCCCCCGTCGGCGGTCAGTTGGCGCTCCGGGATCCAGGGCCGCTGGAACCCCCAGATGTAGGAGTTGGCGGCCGTCTGGCGGGCGTCCCGCAGCATCGCCGCGCGCCAGCGCCGCGGATGCGGCATGGACGCCACGGCCAGGCGCCGCACGAGCTTGGGCCGCATGGCCGCCGCCGTCCACGCCAGATAACCGCCGAGGTCGTGGCCGACCAGCGCGGCGTCCGGCTCGCCGAGGGACCGGATCACCCCGGTGACGTCCAGCGCGAGGTTGGCCGGGTCGTACCCGCGGGGCGTACGGTCGCTGCCGCCGACGCCCCGCAGGTCCATCGCCACCGCCCGGTAGCCGGCGTCCGCGAGCGCGGTCAGCTGGTGCCGCCACGTCCACCAGAACTGCGGGAAGCCGTGCAGGAGCAGGACCAGCGGGCCGTCGCCGAGCTCGGCGATGTGGAAGCGGGCGCCGTTCGCGGCGACGTCCCTGTGACTCCAGGGACCTTCGATCCGTACGGCCGAGGGAGCGGCGGGGTCCGTCATGACGACGAGCGTGCCACAGCCTCGATGGCCGCGGGAGCCCGGTCCTCGGGCAGCTCCGGACGCGGGTGCGGCTTGGCGTTCTGCAGGACGCCCGCCGACTGCTTCATCGAGGCCGCCACCTTCTGCGGGCCCTTGCCCTTCTTGGCCTTCTTCGCGAACACCGTGCCGATGAGCGCGAGAAGGCCGGCGACCAGCACGTTGGCCGCGAAGGACAGCACGAAGCAGATCGCCAGGTTCCAGTGGCTCCAGGTGCGAATGCCGTAGGCCAGTGCGAAGTTGAGCATCGGCAGGGAGAACACCAGTACCGCGCCCGCCATCGAGAAGGCGCCGCCGCTGACCGCGCCGCGCTTCACGTCCTGCTTGAGCTGGGCCTTGGCCAGCGCGATCTCGTCGTGCACCAGCGCCGACAATTCGGTCGTCGCCGAGGCGAACAGCTGGCCGATGCTGCGTTCGGCGCCGACCGGGCTGCCGTCGGGTGCGCTCATCGCGTTCTCCCTCAGAGGTCTCTCGTGGTCTTACGTACCGTAGGTCTTGCGTGCGTGGGGCTTGCGTGCCGCCGGCTCGTGCGTGCCGTCTTGATTTGTACCGTCTCGTCAGATCATGCCGGACGGCCGTCCTCCTCGCCTGCCCCGCCCGGCACTTCCTGAAGCCCGTGGCGCGCCTCGGCGGCCAGCCGGCGGTGCTCGGCCGCCTTGCGCTCGTGGATCTCGGCCATCCGGAGGTGGTACGCCGGGTCGTCCTGCTCGTAGACGTCCGGGATGCCGTCGAGGTCCTCGTCGCGCTCCTCCTCCTCGCACAGCCGGCGGTACTTGGCGTTGCGCACCCTCAGCAGCACGGTCGCGCACGCCGCCGCGATCAGCGACCCGGTGAGGACGGCCGCCTTCACCTCGTCGGTCAGTACGGCGTCGCCCTCGAAGGCCAGCTCGCCGATGAGCAGCGAGACCGTGAACCCGATCCCGGCGAGCGTCGCCACGGCGAAGACGTCGGCCCACGCCAGGTCCTCGCCGAGCTGCGCACGGGTGAAGCGGACCGTCAGCCAGGTGCCGCCGAAGATGCCGACCGTCTTGCCCACGACCAGGCCGAGCACCACGCCGAGCGTCTCGGGCCGCGTGAACACGTCCGCGAGCGCCCCGCCGGATATCGACACACCGGCACTGAACAGCGCGAACAGCGGTACGGCGAGCCCGGCGGACAGGGGGCGCACCAGATGCTCGATGCGCTCGGCCGGTGAGCACTCCTCACCCTCACGCGTGGTGCAGCGCAGCATCAGGCCCATCGCCACGCCGGCGATGGTGGCGTGCACGCCGCTGTTGTACATCAGCGCCCAGACGACGACCCCGAGCGGCACGTACACGTACCAGCCGCGTACGCCCTTGCGCAGCAGCAGCCAGAAGAGCGCCAGGCCGGCGGCGGCCCCGCCGAGGGCGGCGAAGTTCAGCCGGTCGGTGAAGAAGACCGCGATGATCAGGATGGCGAAGAGGTCGTCGACGACCGCGAGGGTGAGCAGGAAGGCGCGCAGGGCGCTGGGCAGTGAGGTGCCGATGACCGCGAGGACGGCGAGCGCGAAGGCGATGTCCGTGGCGGTGGGCACCGCCCAGCCCTGCGTGGAGCCGTGTCCGGCGACGTTGGTCAGGGTGTACACGAGTGCCGGTACGGCCATCCCGCACAGCGCCGCCGCCACGGGCAGCACCGCCGCCCTGCGGTCGCGCAGGTCGCCGGCGACCAGCTCGCGCTTGAGCTCGATGCCGGCGACGAAGAAGAACACGGCGAGCAGGCCGTCGGCGGCCCAGTGGGCGACGGAGAGGTTCAGGCCGAGGGCTTCGGGGCCGGCGTGGAAGTCGCTGACCGTCTCGTACGCGTGGTGGATGCCGGGGACGTTCGCCCAGACCAGCGCGGCCACGGCGGCGAGGAGCAGCAGCGCCCCGCCGACGGTCTCGGTGCGCAGCGCGTCCGCGACGAAGGAGCGCTCGGGCAGCGACAGGCGGCCGAGAACCTTGCGGGGGGCGGTGCGGGGGCGGGGTGCGGTCACGGGAGACCTCCGGGGCAGGCGGAACTCACATGCCGACCAGACTTCCCGGCGCACCTGGCGTACCGCTTCGTACGGCACTTTGTTTACTTTACCTAAAGTGTCGCGCCCGGGCCCGGTGATCTTCACCGTGAACGCCCGAGGGGCACCCGGCACGTTCGCCGACCGGGTGCCCCTCGGGGTGCCGCTCAGTCCTCCCGTTCCGCTCAGTCCTCGCTGGGCGACGCGGGCAGCTTGGCCTGGATGAGGTCCATGACCGTGGAGTCCGTCAGCGTGGTCACGTCGCCGAGCTGGCGGTTCTCGGCGACGTCCCGCAGCAGGCGGCGCATGATCTTGCCGGAGCGGGTCTTCGGCAGCTCCGCCACCGGCAGGATCCGCTTGGGCTTGGCGATCGGGCCCAGCGTGGCGCCGACGTGGTCGCGCAGCTCTCCGAGGAGCGCCTCGTTCTCCGAGGCCGTGCCACGCAGGATGACGAACGCGACGATGGCCTGGCCGGTGGTCTCGTCGGCGGCGCCGACGACGGCGGCCTCGGCGACCGACGGGTGCGAGACGAGTGCCGACTCCACCTCGGTGGTGGAGATGTTGTGCCCGGAGACGAGCATCACGTCGTCCACCCGGCCCAGCAGCCAGATGTCCCCGTCGTCGTCCTTCTTCGCGCCGTCACCGGCGAAGTACCTGCCCTCGAAGCGGGACCAGTAGGTGTCGATGAACCGCTGGTCGTCGCCCCAGATGGTGCGCAGCATCGACGGCCACGGCTCGGTCAGCACCAGATAACCGCCGCCGCCGTTCGGCACCTCGTTCGCCTCGTCGTCGACGACCGTGGCGCTGATGCCGGGCAGCGGACGCTGCGCCGAACCCGGCTTGGCCTCGGTGACGCCGGGCAGCGGCGAGATCATCATGGCGCCGGTCTCGGTCTGCCACCAGGTGTCCACGACCGGCGTCCTGTCGGCGCCGATGTGCTTGCGGTACCAGACCCACGCCTCGGGGTTGATGGGCTCGCCCACCGAGCCGAGGACGCGCAGGGACGACAGGTCGAACTTGGCGGGGATGTCGTCGCCCCATTTCATGAACGTCCGGATCGCGGTCGGCGCCGTGTAGAGGATCGTGACCTTGTACTTCTGCACGATCTCCCAGAAGCGGCCCTGGTGCGGGGTGTCCGGCGTGCCCTCGTACATCACCTGCGTCGCGCCGTTGGCCAGCGGGCCGTACACGATGTACGAGTGCCCGGTCACCCAGCCGACGTCGGCCGTGCACCAGTACACGTCCGTCTCCGGCTTGAGGTCGAAGACCGCCCAGTGGGTGTAGGCCGTCTGGGTGAGGTAGCCGCCGGAGGTGTGCAGGATGCCCTTCGGCTTCCCCGTGGTGCCGGAGGTGTAGAGGATGAACAGCGGGTGCTCGGCCTCGAACGCCTCCGGGGTGTGCTCGGCCGACTGGCGGGCGACGATGTCGTCCCACCACACGTCCCGGCCCTCGGTCCAGGCCACCTCTTGGCCGGTGCGGCGGACCACGAGCACGTGCTCGACGTTGTCCACCTTGCCGATCGCCTCGTCCACCGCCGGCTTGAGCGCGGAGGGCTTGCCGCGCCGGTAGCCGCCGTCGGCGGTGATGATCACCTTGGCGTCCGCGTCCTGGATCCGGGTCGCGAGCGCGTCCGCCGAGAAGCCGCCGAAGACGACCGAGTGCGCGGCGCCGATCCGGGCCGAGGCCAGCATCGCGATCGCGGTCTCCGGGATCATGGGCATGTAGATGGCGACGCGGTCGCCCTTGCGCACGCCCAGCTCCAGCAGGGCGTTGGCGGCCTTGGAGACCTCGTCCTTCAGCTCCGCGTAGGTGATCGCCCGGCTGTCGCCGGGCTCACCCTCGAAGTGGATGGCGACGCGGTCCCCGTGCCCGGCCTCCACATGCCGGTCCACGCAGTTGTAGGCGACGTTCAGCTCGCCGTCCTTGAACCACTTCGCGAACGGCGGGTTCGACCAGTCCAGCGTATCGGTCGGTTCCTTGGCCCAGGTCAGCCGGCGGGCCTGCTCGGCCCAGAAGCCGAGCCTGTCAGCCTTGGCCTGTTCATACGCCTCCGCGGTGACGTTGGCGTGCGCTGCCAGGTCGGCGGGCGGCGCGAACCTGCGTTCTTCCTTGAGCAGGTTGGCCAGGCTCTCGTTGCTCACGACATCTCCCTTTCGAAGGGTGTCCGTTGTGTCCCAGGCCACAGCTCATCAGACACGGGGGTCCGATGACAAGGGTCGACGGAGAAATTGGTTTAGACCTATCCGCGACTCGTGACCCCTACCCCTTCGTGTGCCTCCTCACCTCCCCCGATGCCTCCCGCGACGTCCTCGAACACCGCTCCCTCCTCCGTCCCCGCGAGCAGATACGCCTGGGCCTCGCCAACGTGGAAATACATGCCGTGCAGCTCCAGTGTCCCCTCGGCCAGCGCCCGGGCCACCGGTCCGTGCGCCCTCAGGTGCGCCAGTTGCTGGACCACGTTGGTCAGGCACAGCAGCTCCACCGTGTCCGCCGGCTCCCGCCCGGCCAGCCGGGGCCGCTCGGGGTGATCGCCGGCCGTCCGCGCCAGGCTCGGCAGCCCGTGCCGCAGCCACCGCTGGAGCGGGGTGTCCCCCTGACCGCCCCCCGTGGTCAGCAGCGCCTGCATCGCCCCGCACCCGGAGTGCCCGCACACCGTGATGGAGCGCACCCCGAGCACGTCCACCGCGTACTCGATGGCGGCGGCCACCGAGTCGTCGCCGTGCTCCTCGCCCGGCGGCGGCACCAGGTTGCCGACGTTGCGCACGACGAACAGGTCGCCGGGACCACTGGCAGTGATCATGGACGTGACGAGCCGGGAGTCGGCGCAGGTCAGGAAGAGCTGGGAGGGCCGCTGGCCTTCCCGGGCGAGCCGCGCCAGCTCCTCCCGCACCAGGGGCGCGGTGTTCCGCTGGAACGAGCTGATGCCACGGGCCAGTTCCCGGCCGGCCCCCTGCCCTGCCCGGGCGGCGGGGGCCGCGGCGAAGCATGCCTGGTGGTTGCGCCAGGGGGTCCAGGGGCGGCACCGGCACTCGGTGGCCGGGGCCTGCTCGGCGGTCCGGATTCCGTCGCGCCGGCCGGCCAGCTCGGCCGTGCCTCCCCGCGCGGTGTGGGAGCTGCGCCAGTCCTGCAGTGACTCGTACGCCGCGTGGTCCATGAACGAACCGTCCAACTCCACGATGGCGTGGGCGCCCTGGGGGACGAGATGCAGGGTTCTGCTGAGCCGGGGCACCGCGAGGAAGGTCAGCTGACCTCGGACGCGTACGTGATGGACTCCTTCCTGCTCGTGGTGGGTGATACGGGTGCGGGCGAGGCGGTGCAGGGCGACGGCGACCGCCACGGCGACCCCGAGGAACACGCCCTGGAGGACGCCGAGGGCCACCACGCCGAGTGTGGTCGCGGCGTAGACCGGCACTTCGCGGTGGCGCGTCACCGTGCGGATGTGGTGCAGGGACACCATCTGGATGCCGACGGCCATCACCAGGGCGGCGAGGGAGGCGAGCGGGATCTCCTCCAGGACCGGGACCATCAGCAGCGCGGCGACTACTACGAGAACGCCGTGCACCATCGTGGAGTTCCGGCTGACGGCACCTGAATTCACATTCGCGGTACTGCGCACCGCCACGCCCGCGATCGGCAGGCCGCCGAGGGCTCCGGAGACGATGTTGGCGGCGCCCTGGCCGAGCAGCTCGCGGTCCAGATCCGAGCGGCCGATGCGGGACTGCGGGCCGGTGCGGGCGGCGACCAGCTTGTCCACGGCCACCGCGCCGAGCAGCGACTGCACGCTGCACACCAGGGTGGTGGTGAGCACCGCGGCCACCAGGCCGAGCGCCGGGCCCTCGGGCAGTCCGGCCAGGGCGTGGCTGTGCCAGGACGGCAGCTCGACCCGGGGGAGGCTCAGGCCGGTGAGGGCGGCGGTCGCGGCGGCTCCGGTGACGGCGACGAGGGCGGCCGGCACCCTGCGCAGCAGCCGGCCGGCGCGGCCGGGCAGGCGGGGCCAGGCCAGCAGCAGGGCCAGGGTCAGCGCGCTCATCGACACGGCGGCCGGGTGCAGGTCGGCCAACTGGGCGGGCAGAGCCCGCAGGTTGGCGAGGACGGAGCTGTCCGGGCTGCCCCCGAGGACGATGTGCAGTTGGGCGACGGCGATGGTGATCCCGATGCCGGCGAGCATGCCGTGCACCACGGCCGGGCTGACCGCGAGCGCGCCGCGCGCCACCCGCAGGCAGCCGAGGCCGAGTTGGGCGAGCCCGGCGAGGACGGTGATGCCGCAGGTGACCCGCCAGCCGTAACGGTGGATCAGGTCCGCGGTCACCACGGTGAGTCCGGCGGCCGGCCCGCTGACCTGGAGGGGGCAGCCGCCCAGCCGCCCGACGACGATTCCGCCGACCGCGGCGGCGACGAGTCCCGCCTGGAGCGGGGCGCCGGTGGCCAGGGCGATGCCGAGGGAGAGCGGCAGGGCGATCAGGAAGACCGCCACGGCGGCGGACAGATCGGCGCCCGCGACGGGGAAGCGGCGGCGGGTCGGTGCGGGGTCGTGCGGCGGGTGGGGGTGCTGGGCGTGAGGGGGTGCGCAGGCGGACATGTTCCCGTCTCCTCCGGGGCGGCGCGGTCGCGGACTGGGTGGGAGCCGCGGCGATGGGCGGGCTCGGTCGCGGCCGTGGGTCACGGCGTACAGCGGCGGGATGGATCAACGTTCGGTAAAAGAACCGTAATGCCAAGTAAAGCCAAAGCATAGTTTTTTGGGGCAAAAGGAGTGAAAGATCGCCCACTTGAGTGAAGTGGGCATTTCATCGGCTTGTCGTACTAATTCCTTCTCGGTCCCGTGCGACCTTGGCGGCGCTGCCGGTGCGAACCCGGCGCATCACCTGAAAACGGCCCTCGTCAGCGTGTGCCTGAGAGAAGGAAGAAGGTGGGCGGAACATGGCCGCCACCCAGAGGATCGCCGTCGGCGCCATGGTCGCCGCGGCCTGTGCGGCGTCGTTCGCCGGTTGCGCGACCGACTCCAGCGGCACCAAGGAAGGGGCGCCCGGACCGGTGCAGGGGGCACCGGCGCCGGGCAGCGTGCTCCGGCTGATCGGCGACGGTTCCACCGCCTACACCGGATCCCAGCCGCATCTGCCCCGGCCCGAGCGGCTGAGCCCCGGTCAGAAGCCCCCGCAGTTCGTCGTGTTCTCCTGGGACGGCGCGGGCGAGGACAGCCAGAAGCTGTTCTCGCACTTCCGCAAGGTCGCCAAGGAGAACAACGCGACCATGACGTACTTCCTCAGCGGCGTGTACCTCCTGCCGGAGGAGAAGCGCGACCTGTACAAGCCCCCGCAGCACTCGCCGGGCCGCTCCGACATCGGCTTCAACGACGAACAGGGCATCACCGACACCCTCAAGCAGGTACGACTGGCCTGGCTGGAGGGCAACGAGATCGGCACCCACTTCAACGGCCACTTCTGCGGGCCCGACGGCGGGGTCGGCACCTGGTCGGTGGAGGAGTGGAAGAGCGAGATCGCCCAGGCCAAGAACTTCGTGAAGTCCTGGCGGACCAACACCGGCATGAAGCGGGCGGCTCCGCTGCCCTTCGACTACGACAAGGAGCTGATCGGCGCCCGCACCCCCTGCCTGGAAGGCCGGAAGAACTTCATCAAGGCCGCCCGCCAGCTGGGCTTCCGCTACGACTCCAGCGGAGTCGACAACCAGGTCTGGCCCAAGAAGAAGGAGGGCCTGTGGGACCTGTCGATGCAGCTGGTGCCCTTCCCCGGCCACACCTATGAGCAGCTGACCATGGACTACAACTTCATGGTCAACCAGTCCGGCACCAAGACCCAGGGCGACCCCGACAAGTTCGACTACTGGGGCGCCCAGATGCGCGACGGACTCATCCAGGGTTTCTACCGCGCCTACGACGGCAACCGTGCGCCCCTGATCATCGGCAACCACTTCGAGTCCTGGAACGGCGGCACCTACATGCGCGCCGTCGAGGACGTGGTCAAGGCGGTGTGCACCAAGCCCGAGGTGCGCTGTGTCTCCTTCCACCAGCTGGCCGACTGGCTGGACGCCCAGGACACGGCGACCCTGGCGAAGCTGCGCACCCTGAAGGTGGGCGAGGCCCCCCGGCAGGGCTGGGCGTCCTTCCTGTCCGGCCACCCGGCTCCGGCGCCCAAGGGCGTACCCGGGGCGCCGGCGGACGAGTCGTAGACGTCAGACCGGCGCCGCCACGCTCTCGCCGAGCACGAAGTGGGGGTCGACCTGCGCCGCCAGGTCGGCCCCGGTGCGCTCGTTGCCCCAGGACTCGGCGTTCTTCAGGTGGAAGTGCACCATCTGGCGGGTGTAGCGCTCCCAGTCGCGCTGCTCGTAGGTGGCGTCGACGGTGGCCTTGAGCAGGTCCAGGGCGCGGGCGTTGGCCTCCTCCAGGAGGGCGAACCGGGGCGGGCGGCCCTTCTCCATGGCGCGCACCCAGTCCGAGCGTCCGACCGTCACGAGCAGGTCGTCCCCGACCTCTTCGCGCAGGAAGTCGAGGTCGTCCGGGTCCTGGATCTTGTTGCCGACGACCTTGAGGGCGACGCCGAAGTCGCGGGCGTACTCCTTGTACTGGCGGTAGACGGAGACCCCCTTCCGGGTCGGCTCGGCGACGAGGAACGTCATGTCGAAGCGGGTGAACATGCCGGAGGCGAAGGAGTCCGAACCGGCCGTCATGTCGACCACGACGTACTCGTCGGGGCCGTCGACGAGGTGGTTCAGGAACAGCTCCACCGCTCCCGTCTTGGAGTGGTAGCAGGCGACCCCCAGGTCGGCGTCCGTGAAGGGGCCCGTGACCATCAAACGGGCGGCGCCGCCGTCGAGTTCCACCGGGCGCGCGCAGGCGTCGTAGACCGGGTTGGGCTCGCGCACCCCGACCAGCCGCGAGCCCTCGCCGGGCGGGGTGGTCTTGATCATGGTGGCGGCCGAGGCGATGCGCGGATTGGTGCCGCGCAGGTAGTCCTTGATCAGCGAGAGCTGTTCGCCCATGGCGGGCAGCGCCGCCGCCTCCTCCTCGCCGAGGCCGAGCGCGGGGCCGAGGTGCTGGTTGATGTCCGCGTCGATGGCGACCACCGGGGCGCCGGAGGCGACGAGATGGCGGATGAAGAGGGAGGAGAGCGTGGTCTTGCCGCTGCCGCCCTTCCCGACGAAAGCAATTTTCATGTTCACCAAGGGTAGTCGGGCGATAGCTGTATGTGTCACGTGGCAGTGAAGAAGACCACTCCTTCGTGGGGTGGGTCGGTGGGGTGCGTAGTGTCGTACTCATGAGTACGACAGGCGCGACCGCCGATCCGCTCGCGGCCCTGGGCTCGCTGCCCGGTGTGGCCGAGTCCGTTGAGTCCGTGCGCAAGGCCGTGGACCGGGTCTACGGGCACCGGATCATGCGACGTCGCAGCAACGAGATCACCTCCGAGGCGGCGCTGCGCGGCGCCCGCGGCTCGGCGGCGCTGTCCGGCGCGGACTGGGCCCTGGAGGAGGTGCGCCGCCGTACCGACTTCGGCGTCGACGCCGAGGCCCGCGTCATGGGTGCGGCCCTGCGGCTCACCGCGGAGGCGGGGCAGCTGCTGTCCATCTGGCGCCAGTCGCCCCTCCGGGTGCTGGCCCGGCTCCACCTGGTGGCCGCGGCGAGCGCCGAGGATCAGGTCGGCAGGCCGCGTCTGGCCGGCGAGCCGGTCGACGAGCCGCTGGTCGAGCTGCCGCTGCCGGACGCCGAGGAGGTCTCGGGCCGACTGGAGGGGCTGGCCGACCTGATCATCGCCGGCAGCTCCGCGCCCGCGCTGGTCACGGCCGCCGTGGTGCACGGCGAACTGCTCGCACTGCGCCCCTTCACCTCCCACAACGGCCTGGTCGCGCGCGCGGCCGAGCGGATCGTGCTGATCGGCAGCGGACTGGACCCGAAGGCGGTCTGCCCCGCCGAGGTGGGCCACGCCGAGCTGGGCCGCGCCTCCTACCTGGCCGCCCTGGACGGGTACGTCTCCGGCACCCCCGAGGGCATGGCCGCCTGGATCGCCCACTGCGGCCGGGCGGTCGAACTGGGTGTACGCGAGTCGACGGCGGTGTGCGAGGCGCTTCAGCGCGGCGCCGCCTGAGGGAGGCCGGACGGCGGTAGCCCGGCTGGACGGGCTACGGGCGACGGGGGCGCCTCGGACGGCGGGAGCCCTGGACGGCGGGGGCCTCCCGACAAGGGTTGCGGCGGTACGAGTTGCTCGTACCGCCGCTGGCATGATCACCGGGTTACCAAGCGTCCTCGATGTGTCGCCCATCAGGTCGGGATCTTTGCCCGTCACCTGGTGCGGCTGGCCCGTAATCGACGGGTCGACGTCGCGTGGGTGCCCGGTGTTCATGCTGGGTCCGTGGGGCCAATGCGTAGTGGTAGGGGATCCTCTCGGATGTCCTTTGGTCTCGCGGGCCTACGTTCTTTTTACCGCGGGCCGGGAGGAACCGGAACCCCTACCTGCACTTCTTTACTTTCGGGTTCAAACAGGGTGAAACGGGCGCCGGTTCAGGCGGTGCCACGGCGCCGGTTCGTGTACCAGACGAGGCCGGCGGTGGCCGCTGCCGCACCTATGGCCGCCGCGGCGACCAGCGCCGGGCGGGTCGGTACGGAGAACGCGGGCAGCCGTTTCTTGAGGCGGACGGGGTGGCGGAACTCCAGGATCGGCCACCCGCGCGCGAACGCCTCGCGGCGCAGCGCGCGGTCCGGGTTCACGGTGTGCGGGTGCCCGACGGCCTGGAGCATCGGCAGGTCGGTCGCCGAGTCGCTGTAGGCGTAGCAGCGGTCGAGGTCGTAGCCCTCGGACGCGGCCAGTTCCCTGATGGCCTCGGCCTTCGTGGGGCCGTACGCGTAGTACTCCACCTCTCCGGTGAAACAGCCGTCCTCACCGACCACCATGCGGGTGGCGACCACTCGGTCCGCGCCGAGCAGCTCCCCGATCGGCTCGACCACCTCGGCGCCCGAGGTGGACACGATCACCACGTCCCGGCCGGCCGCGTGGTGCTCCTCGATGAGGGAGGCGGCCTCGTCGTAGATGATCGGGTCGATCAGCTCGTGCAGGGTCTCGGCGACGATCTCCCGCACCTGCTGGACGTTCCAGCCGCGGCACAACGCGGAGAGGTACTCGCGCATGCGCTCCATCTGGTCGTGGTCCAGACCGCCGGCCAGGAAGACGAACTGGGCATATGCGGTACGCAACGCGGCCCTGCGGTTGATCAGCCCGCCTTGGTAGAAGGACTTGCTGAAGGTGAGGGTGCTGGACTTCGCAATGACCGTCTTGTCCAGGTCAAAGAAGGCCGCTGCGCGGGGCAAGGAGTGGTTTTCCACGTCCCTGAGCATAGGCGCCCACCATTCGGCGTAAGGTGGGGCGCGTGGGTTTGCCTGAGAGGGCTCTCGGGTACACCATGGAAGTCACGGATCGTTCGCGACCGTGCTAACCCGGTCCGACTCCTCCCCCCCCGAGTCGGCCGTGGGGACGACCCCCGCTCTCCCCCCCGGCGGGGGTCGTCGCATGTCCGGATGGGTTTTCTCGCTCCTCCTCCTTCCTCACGCGGCCGTACGGCCGGCATGGCGCCGCCGTGGCCGCGCTCTCGGCATGCCCATGATCGGTGACGCAGGGTAATCATCAGACTGCTCTGTGGATATCGCACACGCGCCGGCACGGGGGTCACCGGTATGGGTGACGGAGATATTCACAGGGTCTGGGTTGTCCACAGTTATCAACCAAGATCCACATTATTTCGCGGATCACTGCACCGTGATTCCAGCGCACTCCGGCCGAGGCGCGTTCATGGCCGGTCCGATGCGTATGGCCGGTTCCTATCGGCCGTTCATATGGAGGCCGCTTGCCGGTTCTTCACACCTTTGGGAATCGCGTGGTCGCAGAGGCTGCGCGGCCCACGCAGCGAAGGGGGAACACCCGTGACCGGAACCGTCACCCATGACCCGCCGCCCGGCCCCGCAGACCGGCCCGGACGGCCGCTCATCGTCACCGAGGACGCCGTTCTCCTGGACGATCTCCTGCGTCTGTGCGCGGCGGCGGGCGCCACACCCGAGGTCCACCACGGCGTACCGGAATCCGGGGACGGCTGGGCGGCCGCCCCGCTCGTACTCGTCGGTGACGACGCCGCCCACCGGATGTGCGGCGCCACGCGCCGGCCGGGAGTGGTGCTGGTGGGCTGCGACCAGGACGACCCGGGGGTGTGGAAACGAGCCGTCCAGATCGGCGCCGACCACGTCCTGATGCTCCCCGACGGCGAACCGTGGCTGGTCGACCGCATCGCCGACGTCGCCGAGGGCATCGGCCGCCCGGCCCTCACCGTCGGGGTGATCGGCGGCCGGGGCGGGGCCGGCGCGTCCACGCTCGCCTGCGCGCTCGCCGTCACCTCCGCGCGCGAGGGACTGCGCACGCTCCTGGTGGACGCCGATCCGCTGGGCGGCGGACTCGACGTACTCCTCGGCGGCGAGAGCGCCGAGGGGCTGCGCTGGCCCGCCTTCGCCGCCTCCCGGGGTCGGGTCGGCGGCGGTGCCCTGGAGGAGTCACTGCCCGAGCTGCACTCCCTTCGTGTGCTCAGTTGGGACCGCGGCGACTGCGTCGCCATTCCGCCTCCCGCGGTCCGCGCGGTGCTGGCAGCCGCCCGGCGGCGCGGCGGCACGGTCGTGGTCGACCTGCCCCGACGCCTCGACGACGGGGTCGCCGAGGCCCTCGCCCAGCTCGACATGGCCTTGCTCGTCGTCCCGGCCGAGCTGCGGGCCGTCGCAGCCGCCGGCCGCGTCGCCTCGGCCGTCGGCATGGTCGTGCGGGACCTGCGGGTCGCGGTCCGCGGGCCGTACGCACCCGGTCTGGACGACCACGAGGTGGCCCGGCTGCTCGGTCTGCCGCTGGTCGGCGAGGTGCCCGTCGAACCGGCGCTGCTGCGCCCGCGGGGCGGCGCGAAACCGCCGGGCGCGACCGGGCGCGGACCGCTCGCCCGCTTCTGCACGCACTTCTGGGAGCGCGCGCTGGTGGAGACGGGAGGCATCCGATGACGCTGCCCGGACTCGACCGGGCCGACGGCGCGGCCCTGCTCGACGGTGTCCGCCGCCGGCTCGCCGAGAGCGGAGCCGAACCCACCCCCGCGCGCGTGGCCCAGGCACTGCGCGAACAGGGCCGGGTGCTCGGCGACGCGGAAGTCCTCGGCGCGGCCGCGCACCTGCGGTCCGAACTCGTCGGCACCGGCCCCCTGGAACCCCTGCTCGCGGACCCGGACGTCACCGACGTCCTGGTCTCCGCCCCGGACCGGGTCTGGGTGGACCGCGGCGGCGGCTTGGAGTTGACCCCGGTGACCTTCCCCGACACGGCTGCCGTACGACGTCTCGCGCAGCGGCTGGCCGCCGTGGCCGGACGCAGGCTGGACGACGCCCGGCCCTGGGCGGACGCCCGGCTGCCCGACGGCACCCGGCTGCACGCGGTGCTGCCCCCGGTCGCCGTCGGCTGCACCTGCCTCGCCCTGCGGGTGGTACGTCCCCGGGCCTTCACCCTGGAAGAGCTCGTCGAGGCCGGCACGGTGCCACCCGGCGGCGACCGGATCCTGAGGGCACTGCTCGATGCCCGGCTGTCCTTCCTCGTCAGCGGCGGCACCGGATGCGGCAAGACGACCCTGCTCAGCGCCCTGCTCGGGCTCGTCGGACCCGGCGAGCGGATCGTGCTCGCCGAGGACTCGGCCGAGCTGAGGCCGGATCACCCGCACGTCGTCCGGCTGGAGACCCGGCCCGCCAACCAGGAGGGCGCCGGCCTGGTCACCCTGGAGGACCTGGTACGGCAGGCGCTGCGGATGCGGCCGGACCGGCTGGTCGTCGGCGAGGTGCGCGGCCCCGAGGTCGTGCATCTCCTCGCGGCCCTCAACACCGGTCATGAGGGCGGCTGTTGCACGGTCCACGCGAACGCGGCGGCGGATGTGCCGGCCCGGCTGGAGGCGCTGGCCACGGCCGCCGGGCTGGACCGGGCCGCGCTTCACAGCCAGCTGGCGGCGGCCCTCTCCGTGGTGGTGCATCTCGTACGGGACCGGTCCGGGCGGCGCCGGATCGCCGAGGTGCACGTGCTGGAACGGGACACCACCGGGCTGGTGCGGACGGTACCGGCCCTGCGCTGGGGCGAGCGGGCGTTCGTGCGGGAGCGGGGGTGGGGGCGGTTGCGGCAACTGGTGGGGGATGCGGGGGAGCTCGGGGACGACTGAGGGGGGAGCGGCGGACGGGTGGTGTGAGGGAGCCGTTCGGTCGGGCGACGGGGATCGGTGGGCGAGTGCGCTCGGGCGAGGCGGTGCGTTCGGGGCCGTTCGGCAGATCGGCTCGCTCGGCAGATCGGCTCGTTCGGCGGCTCGGTGGCGGGTCGGCGAGGTTCGGCGGGTCAGTGAGATCCGGCCGGTCGGTGCGTTCGGGGTTCGGTGGCGGGTCGATGAGCTTCGGCGGGTCGGTCGAGGCCGGCAGTGACGAGAGTTGTGACGGCAGTGATGGCAGCAGTGACGAAGTGATGAGAGGAGTGACGGAAGTGATCGGTGAGGCGTCGATGGGGGCCGCGCTGGTCTGTCTCGGTGCGCTGGTGTGGCTGCTGGGCGGACGGCACTACGGGATGCGGCGGGCACGGCTGCTGCTGGCCGGCGGCGGGGTGGTGACGACGGGGCCGCCCGTCCGGGAGCGGTTCCGCGCGGAACTGCGGCGGCAGCGCGGGCGATGGGGAGCCGAGTGGTGGGCGCTCGTCGCCGGTCTGGGGATCGCCCTGCTGGGCGCCTCGGTGATTCCGGTGGTCGCGGGGGCCGCCGGGGTGCCGTTGTTGCGCCGGATGCGGCTGGCCCGGCAGGCCCGGCACACCCGGGAGCGGCGGGCCGACGCGGTGATCGCCCTGTGCGGTGGGCTCGCCGGGGAGGTGCGGGCGGGACGGCAGCCGGGAGAGGCGCTGTTGCGGGCCGCGCGGGACTCTGGCGGACTCGGCGACGCACAGGCCGCCGTGGTGGCGGCGGCGCGGTTCGGCGGAGACGTGCCCGGCGCACTCGCCGTGGCTGCTCGGCAGCCGGGGGCGGAGGGTCTGCTCGGACTCGCCGCGTGCTGGCGGGTGGCCGTGGACCAGGGCGCCGGACTCGCCACCGGTCTGGACCGGCTGGACGGGGCCTTGCGCGCCGAACGGGATCAGCGGTCCGACGTCCGTGCCCAGTTGTCGGGTGCCGGGGCCACCGCGGTGCTGCTCGCCGCACTGCCCGCGCTCGGGCTGCTCCTCGGCTCGGCCATGGGCGCTGACCCGCTGCGTGTGCTGCTGCACAGCGGCGCAGGCCTCGGCTGCCTCGCGGCCGGCGCTCTGTTCGAGACGGCCGGGATGTGGTGGGCGATGCGGATCGTGCGGGGGGCGGAGGCCGTGTGAGGTGCGCCGTGCGCATGTGGCGAACAGCCCGAATGACCGAACCGAATGACCGAACCGGATGAGCGAGTGACGAAATGACCGAGTGACGAAATGACCGAGTGATCGATGAGCGGATGCCGGGGAAGGGGCGTGCGGCATGAATGGGGAAGTCATCCACAGGCTGGGGACGGCGGTGGCCGTGGTGCTGGTCCTCGGCTGGGGTGTCCGGCGGCTGGAGCTGACGCGGCGGCGGCGTCGGGCGCGGCGCCGGATGGCCGAGCTGCTGGGCTCCGAAGTGCCTGATCGCACCGCCCGGTTGGCGATGCCGGACATCGTCCGGCGGCGATGGGTGCCGACGGCCGGCGCGGCGTGTGGTGTCTGGGTGCTGGTCGGCGGGGTCGTCGGTGCGGTGCTGGGGCTGGGCGTGGGCGCTGTGCTGTGGCGGTGGCAGGGCCGTCAGGTGGTGGCCGGACAACAAGAGGTGGTCGATACGGCCGGGGCCGCGCGCCAGCTTCCGCTCGCCGCCGATCTGCTGGCCGCCTGTATCGCGGCCGGTGCCGGTCCGGTGATCGCCGCCCAGGCGGTGGGGGAGGCGCTTGGCGGACCGGTCGGGCAGGCATTGGCGCGGGGCGCGGCGGAGGTCCGGCTCGGTGGTGAACCGGCGGACGCCTGGCGGAGCTTGGCCGCGCTGCCCGGTGCCGGTGCGCTGGCGCGGCTGCTGGGGCGGGCCGACGAGTCCGGGTTGCCCGCGGCCGGCCCGGTCGCCCGGCTGGCGTCGGACGCGCGTGCGGAGTGGGCCCGTACGGCGACGGTCCGGGCGCGCCGGGCGGGCGTACTGATCTCGGCGCCGGTCGGCCTGTGCTTCCTGCCCGCGTTCATCGCGGTCGGTGTGCTGCCGGTCGTGATCGGGCTGGCGGGCGGGGTGATGGGAGGGAGGTGAGGGCGATGAGAGCGGGCCGGTACGCGGACGTCAGGTGAGCCGATGGACGACGACGAACGACCACGAACAACAACGAACGCTCACGAATCATGATGAACGACAACTAACGACAACGAGCCGACAACAGATCAGAAGCCTCACGGGGGTTGAAATGTTCGAGAAGATCAGGAAAGTGGCGGTGCGGGTGCGCGGAGCCTGCCGTCAGGACGGCGGAATGGTGACGTCCGAGTACGCCATGGGGATCATCGCGGCTGTCGGGTTCGCGTTGCTGCTCTACAAGGTCGTCACCAGCGGTCAGGTCCAGGCTGAGCTGCAGGACATCGTGAAGAAGGCCCTCAGTGCGCGCATGTGAGCGAGGTGGGGACCGTGGGTTCGTGACCGCGGAGGCGGCCGTGGTGCTGTCCGTGCTGGTGGCGTTCACGATGGCGCTGGTCTGGGGGCTGCTTGTGGTGGCGGCGCAGATCGAGTGTGTGGACGCGGCCCGTGCGGGCGCCCGGGCCGCAGCCCGGCAGGACCCGGCCGAGGCGGTGGTGACGGTGACCCGGGAAGCGGCGCCGAAGGGAGCGCGGGTGACCGTCGCGCGCGAGGGCGACCGGGTCCGGGTGACGGTGGCGGCCGAGCCGCCGGTGCTGAGCGGATTGCCGTTCGAGGTCCGTGAGGAGGCCGTGGCCCTCGCCGAGGAGACGGTGGGCCAGAGGGAGGCGGGGCCGTGAGGCGCCGGGGCGGGCTGACCGACGAACGGGTGCGTGCCGACGGTCGACGGGGGACCGGAGGCGAGGGGTGTGAGGGGGAGCGGTGCGGTGGGCGCGCGCAGCCGGACCGGCCGTCGGACTCAGACCGGGGATCCGCCACCGTCTGGAGCATGGGAGCGATCGCCGTGCTGTGTGTGGTGTTCGGCGCCGTGCTCGCTCTCGGGCAGGCCGTCGTCGTCCGGCACCGGGCGGCCGGCGGCGCCGACCTGGCCGCGCTCGCGGCGGCGGACCACTGGGCCGAGGGCGGCACGGCGGCCTGTGCGCATGCCGGGCGGCTGGCGGCGGCCCAGGGAGTTCGGATGGTGCGGTGTGCGATCGTGGGCGACACGTCCGAGGTGACGGCGGCGGCAGGAACGGGGCTGTTCACGGCGGAGGTCAGAGCGAAGGCGGGACCGGCAGGTCCGGTGCCGCCCGCCGTCTCGGACGGGCCCTCGGTTCCTGGCGCCCCGGACGGGCCCTCGGTTCCCGGCGTCCCGGACGGCTCCCCGGTTGGGCCGCCCGGCGTCCTGGACGGCTTGCAGACAGTGCCCCCAGCCGTCCAGGGCGACTCCGATGCCTGCCGCCCGCCGTGCCGGACACGTCCTAAGCCCTGAGGCCCGGCCGTTCCGGCAGCCCGGCTGTCCCGGCGTCCCGGCCGTCACGGTGTCCCGGCGTCCCGCGCCCTGTGCCGCTCGCCCTTCGCCTAGCCCTCCGAGCCCTCCGAGCCCTCCGAGCCCTCCGAGCCCTCCCCCTCCGGTGCCGCCCGAAGCAGCACCGTGAGCAGTCGTACCGCGCCCCTCTTGTGCAGTGGGTCGTTGCCGTTGCCGCACTTGGGGGACTGGATGCAGGACGGGCAGCCGGCCTCGCACTCGCAGGAGGCGATGGCCTCGCGGGTGGCGGTGAGCCAGGCGCGGGCGGTGTGGAAGGCGCGTTCGGCGAATCCGGCGCCGCCGGGGTGGCCGTCGTAGACGAAGACCGTGGGGAGGAGGGTGTCGGGGTGCAGGGGCACGGACACTCCGCCGATGTCCCAGCGGTCGCAGGTCGCGAAGAGGGGCAGCATGCCGATGGAGGCGTGTTCGGCGGCGTGCAGGGAGCCGCCGAGGATCTCCGGGGTGATCCGGGCCTCGTCCAGCTGGTCCTCGGTGACCGTCCACCACACCGCGCGTGTGCGCAGCGTACGAGGAGGGAGGTCGAGTTTCGTCTCACCCAGCACTTCGCCGGTGATGAGGCGCCGGCGGAGGTAGGAGACCACCTGGTTGGTGACCTCCACCGAGCCGTAGCACAGGCGGCCGGCCCCCCACGGGATCTCGGTGTCCGTCTCCAGGATGGAGATGGACGTGGTGTCACGGGCGACCGTCGAGTACGGCGGGTCCGCCTGCTCGACCAGGGCGACGGAGTCCTCCAGGTCCAGGGAGCGCACCAGGTAGCTGCGGCCCTGGTGCAGGTGGACGGCGCCTTCGTGGACGGTGGAGTGCGCGGCGCCCGCGTCGACCGTGCCGAGCAGACGGCCCGTGCCGGCCTCGACGACCTGCACCGGACGACCACCGGCGCCGCGGATGTCGGTGAGGTCGGCGGCCCGCTCCCGGCGGGTCCAGTGCCAGGCCTTGGTGCGACGGCGGAGCAGCTTCGCGGCCTCCAGCTGCGGCAGCACGTCCGCGCAGGCGGGGCCGAAGAGGTCCAGGTCCTCCTCGGTCAGCGGCAGCTCCGCGGCGGCGGCGCACAGGTGCGGGGCGAGGACGTAGGGGTTGTCGGGGTCGAGGACCGTGGATTCCACCGGCTGGTCGAACAGGGCTTCGGGGTGATGGACGAGGAAGGTGTCCAGCGGGTCGTCGCGGGCGACGAGGACCGCGAGGGCGCCCTGGCCCGCGCGGCCCGCGCGGCCGGCCTGCTGCCACAGGGAGGCGCGGGTGCCCGGGTAGCCGGAGATCACCACCGCGTCCAGACCGGAGACGTCCACGCCCAGCTCCAGGGCGGTCGTGGCGGCGAGGCCGAGGAGTTCGCCGGAATGCAGGGCCCGTTCCAGGGCGCGGCGCTCCTCGGGGAGGTAGCCGCCGCGGTAGGCCGCGACACGCCGGGCCAGGGAGCGGTCGACCTCGGCGAGTCTCTCCTGGGCGATGACCGCGATCAGCTCGGCGCCGCGCCGGGAGCGTACGAAGGCGACCGAGCGCACACCCTGCACGGTGAGGTCGGTCAGCAGGTCGGCGGTCTCGGCGGTGGCGGTACGCCGTACGGGTGCGCCCTTCTCGCCCTGCAGTTCGGTGAGCGGGGGCTCCCAGAGGGCGAACACCAGCTCTCCGCGCGGGGAGGCGTCGTCGGCGACCTCGACGACCGGCAGGCCGGTCAGCCGGCGGGCGGCGACCGCGGGCTCGGCGGCGGTCGCCGAGGCCAGCAGGAACACCGGGAAGGAGCCGTAGCGGGCACACAGGCGGCGCAGCCGGCGCAGCACCTGGGCGACGTGCGAGCCGAAGACGCCCCGGTAGGTGTGGCACTCGTCGATGACGACGTACTTGAGTGATCTCAGGAAGGAGGACCAGCGCGGGTGGGAGGGGAGTATCCCGCGGTGCAGCATGTCCGGGTTGGTGAGGACGTAGTTGGCGTACTGGCGGATCCACTCCCGTTCCTCGAACGGGGTGTCGCCGTCGTACACGGCCGGCCGTACCGATGTGCCGAGCGGTTGTGAAAGTTCCTTCACCGACCGGCACTGGTCCGCCGCGAGCGCCTTGGTGGGGGACAGGTACAGAGCAGTGGCACCACGGCCGTTCGGGGCCTCCGCGCCGTCCAGGAGGGTGGACAGGACGGGCACGAGGTAGGCGAGGGACTTGCCGGAGGCGGTGCCGGTGGCGACCACCACCGAGTCGCCGTCGAGGGCGTGCTCGGCGGCCAGCGCCTGGTGCGCCCAGGGGTGCTCGATGCCGCACGCCTGGACGGCCGCGATCACTTCGGGCCGAATCCGGTCAGGCCAGACGGCATGGCGGCCCGCGCGCGGGGGCAAGTGCTCCGTATGAGTGATGCGCGCAGCCCGGCTCGGCCCGGAGGCGAGCCGGTCCAGGACCGTGCCCGGAGACGTGCGGGAGGCCGGGCGGGCCTGGGTTCGATCGGATCGGTGATTCTTGGCCATCGGCACCGAGTGTGTCACTGGCGTGACGGACAATGGAGCCAAGGCGTCGTGCACGCCTGCCGGTAAGTGATTGAATGCCATCGCGGCTGGCGAAACGTCCCGGGGGCCGCAAGCGAGGTGCCCGAGGGACGACCGCTCGATAGCAAGGTGCTGGAGGATCCGTGGACCTGTCCCTGTCGACCCGTACCGTCGGCGATCGTACGGTCGTCGAGGTCGGTGGCGAAATCGACGTATATACCGCGCCCAAGCTGCGCGAGCAGCTGGTCGAGCTGGTGAACGACGGGAATTTCCACCTCGTCGTCGACATGGAAGGTGTGGACTTCCTCGACTCCACCGGGCTCGGCGTGCTGGTCGGCGGCCTGAAGAGGGTTCGTGCCCACGAGGGCTCGCTGCGTCTGGTCTGCAACCAGGAGCGCATTCTCAAGATCTTCCGCATCACCGGCCTCACCAAGGTGTTCCCGATCCACACCACGGTCGAGGAAGCGGTGGCGGCCACCGACTGATCGGCCACTGACCGATCCCGGACCGGTCGCCGGCGCCGGGCTCCTGCGGGGCCCGGTCGCCGGCCGGTCCTGTCCTGGGCCGATGCCGATGTGGCGGCCCGGAACAGAGATGTACACCGGGGGTGTGGGCGCTCGACGGCCCCGCCCCCGACCGCACGCCCGTAGTCGCGAGGGGGATGCATGGCCACCGTCGAACTCCGCTTCAGCGCGCTGCCCGAGCACGTCAGGACCGCCCGGCTGGTGGCGGCAGCGGTGGCGCGCAGGGCCGGAGTGGACGAGGCCGTCCTGGACGAGGTACGGCTCGCCGTGGGCGAGGCCTGCTCCCGCGCTGTCGGACTCCACCAGAACAGTGGCGTCACGGCACCGGTGAAGGTGGCGCTGATCGAAGAGGAGAAACAGTTCTCCATCGAGGTCGGCGACGAGGCTCCGCATGCCGCCCCGGGTGGCGACACGCCGGGCACCGGGCAGGAAGCCGAGGCGGAGGTCGAGGAGGACGAGATGGGCCTCGCGGTCATCAGCGGTCTCGTCGACGACGTGGAGGTCACCACCGGGCAGAACGGTGGCCTGATCCGCATGACCTGGCCGACCGCGCCGCCGGCCGCCGCGCTCGCCTGATCTCGCCCGCTTGATCCCGCCCGCCCGCTCGGGCGGACCGGTCTCACCCGACTGGCCGTAGCGGCCACAACCACCCGACAAGCGCACAGGGGCCCTGCCGAGCAGGGCCCCTGCGGTGTTTTGGCGACCATCACGGGAATTCGTGAACGAATTCACGATCAAAACCGTGATAATTTGATCAAGCACCAAGTGGCCGACAATGGCTTTGGGGCATTACGTCGTTCGGGTTTGCTGTATGTACATGCAGGCCAATTCCGTTTACCGTCCCCTGTTTAGACTCACTCGGCGGTACCTACAATCCGTCCACATCTTGAGCTCAGCCCAAGCGTCAAGGAGGACGAATGGCGGGGCTTTCTACTCCTCAGTTGGGTCATCCCACGTCCCTCGCAGCCGCGGTCCTGACCGACGACAACCGGATCATCGTGGCCGTCATCGCGGCGGTCGCCCTGGCCGCGCTGGTGGTCGCGGGGATCCTGGTCCGCCAGGTGCTGGCGGCAGGCGAGGGCACCGACAGCATGAAGAAGATCGCCGAGGCGGTGCAGGAAGGTGCCAAGGCGTATCTCGCCCGGCAGTTGCGCACGCTCGGCGTATTCGCCGTCGTCGTCTTCTTCCTGCTCATGCTGCTGCCCGCGGACGACTGGAATCAGCGGGCCGGCCGCTCGCTGTTCTTCTTGATCGGCGCGGCGTTCTCGGCGGCCACCGGCTATATCGGCATGTGGCTCGCCGTACGCAGCAATGTGCGGGTCGCCGCGGCGGCCCGGGAGGCAACGCCGGCGGAAGGCGAGCCGGAAAAGGATCTCACCACCGTCTCGCACACGGCTATGAAGATCGCATTTCGCACGGGCGGTGTCGTCGGCATGTTCACGGTGGGGCTCGGCCTGCTGGGCGCCTCCTGTGTGGTGCTGGTGTACGCGGCCGACGCGCCGAAGGTGCTGGAGGGCTTCGGCCTCGGCGCCGCCCTGATCGCGATGTTCATGCGGGTGGGCGGCGGCATCTTCACCAAGGCCGCCGACGTCGGCGCCGACCTGGTCGGCAAGGTCGAACAGGGCATTCCGGAGGACGACCCGCGCAATGCCGCGACCATCGCCGACAACGTGGGCGACAACGTCGGCGACTGTGCGGGCATGGCGGCCGACCTGTTCGAGTCGTACGCCGTGACCCTGGTGGCCGCGCTGATCCTCGGCAAGGCCGCCTTCGGCGACTCCGGGCTGGCGTTCCCGCTGCTGGTGCCCGCCATCGGTGTGATCACGGCGATGATCGGCATCTTCGCGGTCGCCCCGCGCCGGGCCGACCGCAGTGGCATGTCGGCGATCAACCGCGGTTTCTTCATCTCCGCGGTGATCTCGCTGGCGCTGGTCGCGATCGCGGTCTTCGTCTATCTGCCGTCGAAGTACTCCGCGCTCGACGGCGTCACCGACGCGGCGATCAGGGGCAAGGACGGCGATCCGCGCATCCTCGCGCTGGTCGCGGTGGCCATCGGCATCCTGCTCGCCGCCGTCATCCAGCAGCTGACCGGCTACTTCACCGAGACCAACCGCCGTCCGGTGCGGGACATCGGCAAGACCTCCCTCACCGGCCCGGCCACCGTCGTCCTCTCCGGCATCTCGGTGGGCCTGGAGTCCGCCGTCTACACCGCGCTGCTCATCGGGCTCGGGGTGTACGGCGCGTTCCTGCTCGGCGGTACGTCGATCATGCTGGCGCTCTTCGCGGTCGCGCTGGCCGGCACCGGGCTGCTCACCACGGTCGGCGTGATCGTCGCCATGGACACCTTCGGGCCGGTCTCCGACAACGCGCAGGGCATCGCCGAGATGTCCGGCGACGTCGAGGGCGCGGGCGCGCAGGTGCTCACCAACCTGGACGCGGTCGGCAACACCACCAAGGCCATCACCAAGGGCATCGCCATCGCCACCGCCGTCCTCGCCGCGTCGGCGCTGTTCGGGTCGTACCGCGACGCGATCACCACCAACGTGCAGGACGTCGGCGCGAAGCTCACCGGGCCGGGGTCGCCGCTCAGCCTGTCCCTGGACATCTCGCAACCCAACAACCTCGTCGGCCTCATCTCGGGCGCCGCGGTCGTCTTCCTCTTCTCCGGACTGGCCATCAACGCGGTGTCGCGGTCGGCGGGTTCGGTGGTGTTCGAGGTGCGGCGGCAGTTCCGCGAGAAGCCCGGGATCATGGACTTCACCGAGAAGCCCGAGTACGGCAAGGTCGTCGACATCTGCACCAAGGACGCCCTGCGGGAGCTGGCCACGCCCGGTCTGCTCGCCGTCATGGCGCCGATCTTCATCGGGTTCACGCTCGGAGTCGGCGCGCTCGGCTCCTACCTCGCCGGCGCGATCGGCGCGGGCACGCTGATGGCGGTGTTCCTCGCCAACTCCGGCGGCGCCTGGGACAACGCCAAGAAGCTGGTGGAGGACGGCAACCACGGCGGCAAGGGCAGCGAGGCCCACGCGGCCACGGTGATCGGGGACACCGTCGGCGACCCGTTCAAGGACACCGCCGGACCCGCGATCAACCCGCTGCTGAAGGTCATGAACCTGGTCTCGCTGCTCATCGCACCGGCAGTGATCAAGTTTTCCTACGGCGACGACAAGAACCTCGGGGTGCGGATCGGGATCGCCATCCTCGCGCTGCTGGTGATCGTCGTGGCCGTGTACATCTCCAAGCGGCGCGGGATCGCCGTCGGCGACGACGACAGCGCCGGGCGGGTCGCCAATCCGCCGGACGCCGCGGTGGTTTCGTAGATCGCGGCAAGAAATCCCTGCTCGACGGGTGGGCGGGCGGCGTGTGCTGACGCCGCCCGCCCGCTTGTCGTCTGTGGGCTCGCCCACGTCGTGAGCCTTCTCTCCCATGGCACGAAAGGTCACAAAATCTGACTTATGCCTCCCCCGGCAAGGGGAGGGAGTGCGTCCGCCGTGTAGATTCCGGGGGCCGAGAGCCATGGAAGGGACCAATCCGGTGAACAAGAAGCTCGCGGCCGCACTGTCCGGCGGTGCGGTACTGGTGGTGACGGTGTCCGGGTGCAGCGACGGCGGTGACAAGGGGCCCGACCCCAAGCTGGTGTCCTGGGCCAAGACGGTGTGCGACGCCGTGCCCGCGCAGGACGCGAAGATCAGGTCGGCCAACGCTTCGATCGCGGCCATCGCCACGGACACCAACCTCCCGCCCAAGGACGCCCAGAAGACGTACGCGGCCGCCTTCCAGGACATGGCCGAGGGTTACAAGGCGCTCGCCGACGCCCTCGACAGCGCCGGAGCGCCCCCCGGGATCGACGGTGGTGCCAAGCTCCAGCAGGACGCGGCCAAGAACCTCGCCGGCCTCTCCACGTCGTACGCCGACCTGAAGAAGAAGGTCGACGGGCTCAACACCAAGGACCAGGGCAAGTTCGCCAAGGGCCTGAAGGAGGTCGCTCTGCAGACCAAGGAGGTCGGCAAGCAGAGCGACAGTGGCACGGAGGCGCTGAAGCGGCTGGAGAAGGGCGACGTCAAGGAGGCGATGGCCGAGCAGCCCAGCTGCAAGGTCACCCCGTCCGGTTCCGCCCAGCCGACGGCGTCGACGACGGCCGGCTGACCTCCGGAGGCGAACGGCCCCCGCGCAGTCGGGCTGGGGCAGCCGGCGCGGGTCGGTCCCGGGCGGTCGCCGCGAGCCGGCCTCTGGCAGTGGCCAGGACTCAGCTCCGGGCAGTCGCCCCGAGTCGGCCCACGCAGCCCTCGCCGGTCGGCCCGCCCGCTGTCGCCCGTCGGCCCGCGCAGCCCTCGCCGGTCGGCCCGCCCGCTGTCGCCCGTCGGTCCGCGCAGCCCTCGCCAGTCCGTGCGCGCAGCCGTCGTGAGGCGGTCGTGGGTGGCTGTCGCGGGCCACAATGGGGACGTGACTGACTCCGGACCCGCTCCCCTGCCCGCTTCCGACCGGCCCGACATCGCCGCGCGCCTGAGGGACGCGCTGCTGGCCGCCTCCTTCACCGCCGACGGGCTGCTCGACCTGCTCGGCGCGCCCGCGTACGCGGCGCTGGCCCGCAGCGAGACCGTGCCCGCTCTCCGGGCGACCCGTGGCGACACGCCGCTGGAGACGCTCGTACGGCTGTTCCTGCTCCAGCAACCGGTGCCCCACGCGCGCGTGGCGGCCGTTCTGCCGGTCGGGGAGGCGGTGGAGGCCGGCTGGCTCAGGCGCGTGAGCGGTGACGAGGTGGCCGCGACCGTGGACGTACGGCCGTACGGCGGCCCCGGCGGCGAGGACTGGTTCATCGTCTCCGACCTCGGCTGCGCGGTCGGCGGAGCCGGCGGCATCGGACAGCGTGACGAGGGTGTCGTCCTGGGTGTCGGCGGCGCCTCGACGACCCTCGCCGGCATCACCGTCCGCACCCCCGTCGCCGCCGCCCTGGACCTGGGCACCGGGTCCGGCATCCAGGCGCTGCACGCCGCGCAGCACGCCACGCGCGTGACGGCGACCGACCTCAACCCCCGCGCGCTGCACATCACGGCGCTCACCCTGGCGCTCTCCGGAGCGCCCGCCGCAGACCTGCGCGAGGGCTCGCTGTTCGAACCGGTGCGGGACGACGAGACGTTCGACCTGATCGTCTCCAATCCCCCGTTCGTGATCTCCCCGCGCGCCCGGCTGACGTACCGGGACGGTGGCATGGGCGGGGACGATCTGTGCCGCTCGCTCGTTCAGGAGGCGGGGGAACGGCTGAACGAGGGCGGGTTCGCGCAGTTCCTCGCGAACTGGCAGCACGTGGCGGGGGAGGACTGGCAGGACAGACTCAGGTCGTGGGTGCCGCGCGGGTGCGATGCCTGGATCGTGCAGCGCGAGGTGCAGGACGTCACGCAGTACGCCGAGTTGTGGCTGAGGGACGCCGGTGACCACCGTGGGGATCCGGCGGAGTACCAGGCGCGGTACGACGCCTGGCTCGACGAGTTCGAGGCGCGCAAGGTCAGGGCGGTCGGCTTCGGCTGGATCACCCTGCGCAGGACCGGGTCCGCCGAGCCCGTGGTCACCGTGGAGGAGTGGCCGCATCCGGTCGAACAGCCGCTCGGCGAGACGATCCGGGCGCACTTCGAGCGGCTCGACTATCTCCGGGAGCACGACGACGCGGCGCTGCTGGACAGTCGCTTCAAGCTCGTCCCCGAGGTGGTCCAGGAGCAGGTCGGGCTGCCCGGCGCCGAGGACCCGGAGCATGTGGTGCTGCGCCAGCACCGCGGGATGCGCCGGGCGACGAAGGTGGACACGGTGGGGGCCGGGTTCGCGGGGGTGTGCGACGGCACGCTGAGCGCGGGCCGCATCCTGGACGCCATCGCGCAGCTCGTCGGCGAGGACCCGGTGGTGCTCCGCGACCGCACGCCCGCGCAGATCCGGCTGCTGGTGGAGCAGGGCTTCCTGGAACCGGCGGGCTGAGCGGGAGTGCCGCCATGAGCGGTGCCGCGGTGCCGGGTGAGAGGCCCGGTGGGAAGCGGTGCCGGGCAGGCGCCGTACGCCGGGAGCCCGTGCCGTCGTAGGCGCGGTCGGATCATCTCCTGATCGCGGCGCGCGCATCGTCGTATGCCGGGGGCACGGGCCCGGTGAGGTTGCCGGGCGAGGGCGACGCCGGACCGTTTCCCGAAAACGGCTGGAAAAATATCGGCACCGGGTTCGGACCCCTGTGATTCGAGTGTGCGTTCGACCAGTCGGGGGTCTTCCGTTCACCCCGATGTCGCCCGCCCGCCTCCCGCGCGTGCCACCCTCCCGGCGCTGGGCAGAGCCGACGGCAGGGAAGGGGTGCGCGAGCGATGGAGAGCGGACCGGCGATCTTCGCGGGAGTGGTGTTCGCCCTGTTCGGGGCCGGTCTGCTGGCGTGGACCGGCACCCGTCTCCGGCGCCGGGAACCGGTGGCCGTCGGTGTGAGTCGGGTCGCATCCGCCGCCGTCGCGAGCCTGGCCGGAACGATCGCGCTGAGCCTCGGGGTGTACTGCCTGACCCGGTTCTGAGACGGGTGCCCGCCATGTCCAGCGGGTAAGGGGAGCGTCACGCTCCGGACAGGATCACGGGGGTGAGCGGGCAGTCCGGGCGGCAGGAATGGCGGTAGTCGGGTTACCGTTCGAGTGGCCGTTGTGGGCTTTTCCCGTTTGACACGGGGGCGGGATGTAGCGTCACACTCCGCAGCGTCACACGAGCCAGCAGTACGCCGCGACCCCGGGACCAAGGCCTGGGGAGGCCCCAGCGTCGACCGGAGAGAAGAGCGAAGTTGTCCCCGACCAGCGAGACCGCACAGGGCGGCCGCCGACTCGTCATCGTCGAGTCGCCCGCCAAGGCGAAGACGATCAAGGGCTATCTCGGCCCCGGATACGTCGTCGAAGCGAGCGTCGGGCACATCCGTGACCTTCCCAACGGCGCCGCGGAGGTGCCCGAGAAGTACACCGGCGAGGTCCGTCGCCTCGGTGTGGACGTCGACCATGACTTCCAGCCGATCTATGTGATCAACGCGGACAAGAAGGCCCAGGTCAAGAAGCTCAAGGACCTGCTGAAGGACTCCGACGAGCTGTTCCTCGCCACTGACGAGGACCGGGAGGGCGAGGCGATCGCCTGGCACCTCCAGGAAGTCCTGAAGCCGAAGATCCCGGTCAAGCGCATGGTGTTCCACGAGATCACCAAGGACGCGATCCGCGAGGCCGTCGCCAACCCGCGCCAGCTCAACCAGAAGCTGGTCGACGCCCAGGAGACCCGCCGCATCCTCGACCGCCTCTACGGCTACGAGGTCTCCCCGGTGCTGTGGAAGAAGGTCATGCCCCGGCTGTCGGCCGGCCGCGTGCAGTCCGTCGCCACACGGCTCGTCGTGGAGCGGGAACGCGAGCGCATCGCGTTCCGTTCTGCCGAGTACTGGGACCTGACGGGCACCTTCGCGACCGGCCGCGCGGGGGACCCGTCGGACCCGTCGTCGCTGGTCGCCCGCCTGCAGACCGTCGACGGCCGACGGGTCGCACAGGGCCGCGACTTCGACTCCCTGGGACAGCTCAAGGGCGAGAACACCCTCCACCTCGACGAGGCGACCGCCCGCGCCCTCGCCGCCGCCCTGGAGAACACCCGCTTCTCCGTGCGGTCCGTCGAGTCCAAGCCGTACCGCCGCTCGCCGTACGCCCCGTTCCGTACGACGACGCTGCAGCAGGAGGCGAGCCGCAAGCTCGGCTTCGGCGCGAAGGCGACCATGCAAATCGCCCAGAAGCTGTACGAGAACGGCTACATCACGTACATGCGTACGGACTCCACGACGCTGAGCGACACGGCGATCTCCGCTGCCCGCGCCCAGGTCACGCAGCTGTACGGCGCCGACTACCTGCCGCCGCAGCCGCGCACCTACGCCGCCAAGGTCAAGAACGCCCAGGAGGCGCACGAGGCGATCCGCCCGTCGGGTGATCGTTTCCGCACGCCCGCGGAGACCGGCCTGACCGGCGACCAGTTCAAGCTGTACGAGCTCATCTGGAAGCGGACCGTCGCCTCCCAGATGAAGGACGCGACCGGCAACAGCGTCACCGTGAAGATCGGCGGCACCGCCGCCGACGGCCGGGACGTCGAGTTCAGCGCCTCCGGCAAGACGATCACCTTCCACGGCTTCCTGAAGGCCTACGTCGAGGGTGCCGACGACCCGAACGCCGAGCTGGACGACCGCGAGCGCCGGCTGCCGCAGGTCGCCGAGGGCGACGCGCTGTCCGCCGAGGAGATCACGGTCGACGGCCACGCCACCAAGCCCCCGGCCCGCTACACCGAGGCCAGCCTGGTCAAGGAGCTGGAAGAGCGCGAGATCGGCCGCCCGTCGACGTACGCGTCGATCATCGGCACGATCCTGGACCGCGGCTACGTCTTCAAGAAGGGCACGGCCCTGGTGCCGTCGTTCCTGTCGTTCGCCGTGGTGAACCTCCTGGAGAAGCACTTCGGGCGGCTCGTCGACTACGACTTCACGGCCAAGATGGAGGACGACCTCGACCGCATCGCGGCGGGTGAGGCCAAGGCCGTGCCGTGGCTGAAGCGCTTCTACTTCGGCGAGGGGACGGCCACGGGCGGCGCGGCCGACGCCGGCAACGGCGACGGCGACCACCTCGGCGGTCTCAAGGAGCTGGTGACCGACCTGGGCGCGATCGACGCGCGCGAGGTGTCGTCGTTCCCGGTGGGCAACGACATCGTGCTCCGCGTCGGCCGCTACGGCCCGTACATCGAGCGCGGCGAGAAGGACACCGAGCAGCACCAGCGTGCCGACATCCCGGACGACCTGGCCCCGGACGAGCTGACCGTCGAGCTGGCCGAGGAACTGCTGGCCAAGCCCAGCGGGGACTTCGAGCTGGGCACCGACCCGGCCACCGGCCACTCGATCGTCGCCAAGGCCGGCCGCTACGGCCCGTACGTCACGGAGGTCCTTCCCGAGGGCACCCCGAAGACCGGCAAGAACGCGGTCAAGCCGCGGACGGCCTCGCTGTTCAAGTCCATGTCGCTGGACACGGTGACGCTGGAGGACGCGCTCAGGCTGATGTCGCTGCCGCGCGTCGTCGGCACCGACGCGGACGGCCAGGAGATCACCGCGCAGAACGGCCGCTACGGCCCGTACCTGAAGAAGGGCACGGACTCGCGCTCGCTGCAGTCCGAGGACCAGATCTTCACGATCACGCTGGAGGAGGCGCAGGCGATCTACGCCCAGCCGAAGCAGCGTGGCCGGGCTGCCGCCAAGCCGCCGCTGAAGGAGCTGGGCGAGGACCCGGTCTCCGGCAAGCCGGTCGTGGTCAAGGACGGCCGCTTCGGTCCGTACGTCACCGACGGCGAGACCAACGCGACCCTGCGCTCCGGCGACAGCGTCGAAACCATCACTCCTGAGCGTGGTTTCGAACTGCTCGCCGAGAAGCGCGCGAAGGCGCCCGCCAAGAAGACCGCGAAGAAGGCGGCGGCCAAGAAGACCGCCCCGGCGAAGAAGACCGCCGCCAAGAAGACGGCCGCGAAGAAGACGACGGCCGCGGCGAAGAAGACGACTGCCAAGCAGACCACCGCCAAGAAGGCGACGGCTTCCAAGGCGGCGGCTTCCGGCGCGGAGGACTGACACGCCGTCGGGTCACCGACCTGAACGCCCCGGCACCCCCTCGGTGCCGGGGCTCGCGCATGCCCGGACACGCGAGGTGTGGTGTCAGCGGCTGCGGATAGGCTGAACGCATGACGCGAGCCGAGCAGCCGACGGCCCACACTCCAGCACCGGACGACGCCCTGGTCGCGGACTCCCGCGAGCGCGCCGTCCGTTCCCTGCTGCGCCGACCGCAGCTGAGGCGCCTGTGGAGCGCGCAGCTGGTGAGCGGTGTCGGCGACATCCTGTCCCTCCTCGTCCTCGTCCTCCTGGTCCTCCAGTCGGCGATCGCCGAGGGCGCCTTCGGGGGCGGCTACCGAGGCGTGGCGTTCGCGGTGGCGACGGTCTTCGCCGCGCGCGTCCTCGCCGCGCTGCTCTTCGGTGCCGTCCTCCTCGGTCCGCTGACCTCGCTCACCGCCCAGGACGGCCCGCTCGACCGCCGCTGGACCATGGTCGGCGCCGACGGCCTGCGTGCGGCGCTGCTGATCGTCGCGCCTCTGTGGATCGACTGGACACCGGACAACGCGCTGGCCGTCCTGCTCGTCACCGCCTTCGTCACCGGCGTCGCCGAGCGGCTGTGGACCGTGTGCCGGGAGAGTGCCGCTCCGGCCCTGCTGCCGGCCCCGCCGCCGGAGGGGGCGACGGTACGACCGCTGCCGGACCACTTGGACGCCCTGCGCCGCCTGTCGCTGCGGACGACCTTCCTGGCGGTGCCGCTGGCCGCCGCCGCTCTGGTCGTCGCCGCCCTGCTGAACAATTTGCTGGGCACCGGCGTGGCCTGGTTCGACCAGCACCAGGCGGCCCTGGGGTCGTACGTGGCGGCGGGCCTGTTCGCCGCCTCGCTGTCCGTGCTGACCTATCTGGAGCTGCCCGGCACGCGCACCCCCCGCGCGCGGTCCCCGCTGGAGGGCCTGCGCCGCCCGCGCACCGGCACCGGCGTCGACAAGGGCCGCACGGGCGCCATCCCGCTGCTCGTCCCGGCCTGCGCCGGAGTCGCCGGCGCCATCGCGGCGGCCGTCTCGGTGTGCGTGCTGCACGCCAAGGACCTGGGCGGCGGCCCCGTGCTGTACGGCCTGCTGGTGCTGGCCCTGACCGGCGGTGTCGCCGTCGGCATCCGCACCGCCCCCCGGCTGCTGCCCTCGCTCTCCCGCCGCCGCCTGCTGGCCCTGGCCATCGCGGTCACCGGAATCGCGCTGCTGGCCGCCGGGCTGGTCCCGGACGTCACCACGGTCCTGCTGATCGTGACGCTGGCCGGTGTCGGCGCGGGCGTGGCCGCCAACACCGGGCACACCCTGCTCGACCAGGAGACCGAGGATTCCCGCCGGGCGCGCACCACGGAACACCTGCACGCCATGGTCCGCGTCTTCATAGCACTCGGCGCCGTGATCGCACCCCTGGTCGCGGCCCTGATCGGCCCGCACCGGCTGGAGAACGGCAAGTTCGTCTTCGCGCACGGCGGCGCCGCCTTCACCCTCATGCTGGTCGGCGCGCTGCTGCTGCCGGTGGCCGCGCTGGTCCTCGCCAAGGTCGACGACCGCTCCGGCGTTCCGCTGCGGCAGGACCTCAAGGACGCCCTGCTCGGCGGCGACGACCCGGTCACCGCCCCGGCTGCCAACGGCTTCTTCATCGCCCTGGAGGGCGGCGACGGCGCCGGCAAGTCCACCCAGGCCGAGGCGCTCGCCGAGTGGATCCGGGCCAAGGGCCACGAGGTCGTGCTCACCCGCGAGCCCGGCGCCACCCCGGTGGGCAAGCGGCTGCGTTCGATCCTGCTGGACGTCTCGTCGGCGGGCCTGTCCCACCGCGCGGAGGCGCTGCTGTACGCCGCCGACCGCGCCGAGCACGTCGACACCGTCGTACGACCCGCCCTGGAACGCGGCGCGGTGGTGATCACCGACCGCTACATCGACTCCTCCGTCGCCTACCAGGGCGCCGGCCGCGACCTGTCCCCGACCGAGATCGCCCGCATCAACCGCTGGGCCACCAACGGTCTCGTCCCGCACCTGACCGTCCTGCTGGACGTCTCCCCGGAGACCGCCCGCGAGCGGTTCACCGAGGCACCGGACCGGCTGGAGTCGGAGCCCGCGGAGTTCCACGCGCGCGTGCGGGCCGGTTTCCTCACGCTGGCCGCCTCCGACCCCGGGCGCTACCTGGTCGTGGACGCCGGGCAGGAGCCCGAGGCCGTCACCACCGTGATCCGGCACCGGCTCGATGTCGTGCTGCCGCTGTCCGAGGCCGAGGTCAAGGCCCAGGAGGAGGCCCGCAGGAAGGCCGAGGAGGAGGCCCGCCGCAAGGCCGAGGAAGAGGCCGCCCGCAAGGCCGAGGAGGAGCGCCTGGAGCGCGAGCGCCAGGAGCAGCTGGCCAGGTTGCGCGCCGAGGAGGAGGAGCGCAAGCGGCGCGAGCTGGAGGAGGCGCAGCGGCGCGAGGCCGAACGGCAGGCGGAGGAGGCCCGGCAACGGGCCGAGGAGGCCCGCCGGCGTGCCGAGGAGGAGCGGCAGCGGCTGCTCGCCGAGGAGAAGGCCCGCGCGGAGGAGGAGGCCCGCCGCCGGGCCGAGGAGGAGCGGCGCCGCAAGGAGGCCGAGGAGGAGGCCCGTCGGCGCGCCGAGGAAGAGGCGCGGCAGGCCCGGCTGCGCGCCGAGGAGGAGGCCCGACGCCTGGAGGCCCAGCGCAAGGCCGAGGAGGCGCTGCTGCGGGCGGAGGAGGCCCGTCGGCAGGCCGCCGAGGCCGCGGCGGCGGCCGACGCGGCGGCCCGCAGGCCCAGCACGCCGCTGCCGACGGCACCGCGGGTGGTCCCTGACGCGGCCACGGTTCCGACGCCGGTGGTGTCGCGGGAAGCGGCCTCGCGCGGGACGGACACGCGGGGCACGGACGACGAGACGACGGTGCTGCGTCCGGTGCGCGAGGAGCGCGCCGCCGGCGACGCCCGGGGCGTCCACCCCGACTCGGAGGTGACCGCCGAGCTGCCGCAGCTGCCCGCGGTCACCGGGCCGGCCGACGAGACCGCGGTGCTGCCCCAGGTGCCGCCGGGCGCGGCGGACGAGACGGCCGTACTGCCCCCGGTGTCCGCCGACGAGACGGCCGAGCTGCCGTCGGTGGCTCCGGGCGCGGCGGAGGAGACCGCCGTGCTGCCGCCCGTACGGGGTGGCGACCCGGCCGACCGGGTGCCGCCCGGCTTCTTCCGGGAGGAGCGGCCCGCCGCGGGCCCCGACGGCTCCGAGCCGCGCACGCGTGAGATGCCCCAGCTCGACGCCGACGGCACGCCCCGCCGCCGCCCGCGTCCCGACTGGGCCGAGGAGACGCCGCTGGACGACCTGCCCACGCTGGCCGACGAGCTGCTGGGTTCGTACGACGAGGGCCAGTACGGCGACCAGGGCGACGGCGGGGAACAGGGCCGCAAGGGACGCGGCCGGGGCCGCCGCGGCTGAGCTGCACGCCGGTGAGAGCCGGGTCGCCGGGCGCCGGTGAGAGTCGGCGCCCGGGACACCGGCGGGGTGGTGCGTCTGGGCGCCGGGCAGCCGTAGCTCCCGCGACGGGGCAGACGCAGGGCCCGCGCCGGACAGGCACAGCGCACCGGATCCGCCGCCGCGACCTCCGTCCGCCCCCGTTGTCAGTGCCCACCCGCACAATGGATGCCGGAACGCGGAGTGTGACGGAAGGGCGGCGTGACCCATGACCGTGTGGGACGACCTCGTCGGGCAGGAGAAGGTGAGCGCGGTGCTGGACGCGGCCGCGCGGGACGCCGACGCCCTCGTCACGGCCGCCGCGGCGGACCAGCCGCTGCCCGAGACGTCGAAGATGACCCACGCCTGGCTCTTCACCGGCCCGCCCGGCGCGGGCCGGAACCAGGCGGCCAGGGCCTTCGCCGCCGCCCTGCAGTGCGTGAGCTCCGACCGCGCGCTCGGCGGCGCCCCCGGCTGCGGCTTCTGCGACGGCTGCCACACCGCGCTGCTCGGCACCCACGCGGACGTCACGACGGTTGCCGCGGTCGGCTCCGAGATCCTGGTCAAGGACATGCGGGACACGGTCCGCAAGTCGTTCACCTCCCCGGCGAACGGCCGCTGGCAGATCATCCTGGTCGAGGACGCCGAGCGGCTGAACGAGAAGTCGGCCAACGCGGTCCTCAAGGCGGTGGAGGAACCCGCCCCGCGCACGGTCTGGCTGCTGTGCGCACCCTCCATCGAGGACGTCCTGCCGACCATCCGCTCCCGCTGCCGCCACCTGAACCTGCGCACGCCCTCCGTCGAGGCGGTCGCCGACATGCTCATGCGGCGCGACGGCATCGAGCCGGAGGTCGCCGCGTCCGCCGCCCGCGCCACCCAGGGGCACGTCGACCGGGCCCGCCGCCTGGCCACCGATCCGGCGGCCCGTGAGCGCCGGGCCGCCGTGCTGAAGCTCCCGCTGCGGCTGGACGAGGTCGGCGCCTGCCTGAGGGCCGCCCAGGAACTGGTCGACGCGGCCGCCGAGGACGCCAAGCAGCTCGCCGAGGAGATGGACGGCAAGGAGACCGAGGAACTGAAGGCGGCGCTCGGCGCGGCCCAGGGCGGCCGTATGCCGCGCGGCACGGCGGGGGTGATGAAGGACCTGGAGGACATGCAGAAGCGCCGCAGAACCCGTACCCAGCGCGACAGCCTGGACATCGCCCTCGGCGACCTCACCGCCTTCTACCGCGACGTCCTCGCCCTGCAACTCGGCACGCGCGTGGCGCTCGCCAACGCCGACGCGGAGGACGCCCTGGAGCGGCTGGCCCGGGCCGGCACCCCGGAGTCCACCCTGCGCCGTATCGAGGCGATCGCCGCGTGCCGCGAGGCCCTGGACCGCAATGTGGCTCCGCTGCTGGCGGTGGAGGCGATGACGATGGCGCTGCGCGCGGGGTGAGGCGCCCAGCCCGAGAGAACGACCGGCCGCGCGGGGCCCGGCCCGTCAGGGCGACGGGCTGAGGAGGGAAGGAGGCCACTGTGTCCCTCGTGCGAGGTCCCTCGTACGAGCCACAATTCACACGCTCCGCACACAACCCGTCGCCCACCGTTAGGCTCGCCGGATGCACACCAGGCCATCCCCCCGCACCCGCCGGATCCGGGGCACCCGCGCCCGGACGACGGCCCGCCTCACGGCCACCCTCCTCACGGCCGCCGCACTGCTCGTGTCCGCCTGCTCCTCCGGGAGCTCGACCACATCGTCCGCGGGCGGGACGGTGGAAGCGGCGCTGGCCGCGCTGCCGCATGCGACGCCGTCGGCGCTGACGCCGTACTACGGCCAACGGCTGAGCTGGCGCGACTGCGGTGTGCCCGGGTTCCAGTGCGCGACGATGAAGGCCCCGCTGGACTACGCCCGGCCCGACGCGGGCACCGTCCGGCTCGCCGTGGCCCGCAAGAAGGCCACCGGCAAGGGCGAGCCGCTCGGCTCCCTGCTGGTCAACCCCGGGGGACCGGGCGGTTCGGCCGTCGGGTACCTCCAGCAGTACGCGGGCATCGGCTACCCGGCTCAGGTCCGGGCCCGCTACGACATGGTCGCGATGGACCCACGGGGTGTCGCCCGCAGTGAGCCCGTCCAATGCCTCGACGGGCGGCAGATGGACGCGTACACGCAGACGGACATGACCCCCGACGACCAGCGGGAACGGGACGCGCTGGTCGCGGCGGACCGGAAGTTCGCGGAGAGCTGCGGGGCCCGCTCGGCACGGCTGCTGCGGCACGTCTCCACCGTCGAGGCGGCACGGGACATGGACATCCTGCGGGCGGTGCTCGGGGACCGGAAGCTCAACTACGTCGGGGCGTCGTACGGCACGTTCCTCGGGGCGACGTACGCCGGGCTCTTCCCCCGGCGGGTCGGCCGGATGGTCCTGGACGGCGCGATGGACCCGACTGTGGACGCCCGCAGGCTGAACCTGGACCAGACGGCGGGCTTCGAGACGGCGTTCCAGGCGTTCGCGAAGGACTGCGTACGGCACTCCGACTGCCCACTCGGCGGGAAGGGCACGACGCCCACGCGGGTCGGCGCGAACTTGCAGGCGTTCTTCCGCAAGCTCGACGCCCACCCGATCCCGGCGGGCGACGCGGACGGCCGCAAGCTGGGGGAGTCGCTGGCCACGACCGGGGTGATCGCGTCGATGTACGACGAGTCGTCCTGGGAACGACTGCGCGAGGCGCTGACCTCGGCGATGAGGGAGAACGACGGCGGTGGCCTGCTGTCCCTCGCCGACAGCTACTACGAGCGGGACGCGAACGGCCACTACAGCAATCTGATGATGGCCAACGCCGCGGTGAACTGCCTCGACCTGCCGCCGGCCTTCTCCGGTCCCGAGGACGTCGAGAAGGCGCTGCCCGAGTTCGAGAAGGCGTCCCCGGTCTTCGGCCCGAGCCTGGCCTGGGCCTCGCTGAACTGCGCGTACTGGCCGGTGCGGGCGACGGGTGAGCCGCACCGCATCGAGGCGAAGGGGGCGGCGCCGATCGTGGTGGTCGGCACGGTCCGTGACCCGGCCACTCCGTACCGCTGGGCCCGGTCCCTGGCCCGCCAGCTCTCCTCGTCCCGCCTGCTGACCTACGACGGCGACGGGCACACGGCGTACGGCCGGGGCAGCGCATGCATCGACACGGCGATCGACACCTACCTCCTCCGTGGCACCCCGCCGGCCCCCGGAAAGCGCTGCTCATAGCCCTTGCCGCCCACCCCGGAACCACCCCCTCCGGGGTGGGTGCGAAGCACTCCCGGAAACTGTGTAGACTTACCGACGTTGCCGATCGCACCATGGTGCGGGCAGCACGCCGCTTTAGCTCAGATGGCCAGAGCAACGCACTCGTAATGCGTAGGTCTCGGGTTCGAATCCCGAAAGCGGCTCGGTGAGAGGCCAGGTCATGTCGTCCATGACCTGGCCTTTCAGTTGTCAGTGGGGGCTCGTGGGACGGCGTCGGGGCGGAGGCGGGCGGCCAGGAGGGCGATGTCGTCCTCGCACATGCCGTTGGTCAGCTGGGTCAAGAGCGTGTCGAGCAGGTGGTCCAGTGAGTCGTCGGGCGACAGGGCCATGGTGGTGAGGCGGCGTACGGAGTCGTCGATGTCCGCGCCGCGCTGTTCCACGAGGCCGTCGGTGTAGAGCAGGAGCACCGAGCCCGGTTCGAATGCGAACGTTGTCATCTCGTAGTCGCCGAGTTCCGTGCCGATGGGCGGGCCGGCCGGGAGGTGCATCAGGCCGGTGCCGCCGCCCGGGCGGATGACGAGGGGCGGCAGGTGTCCGGCCGTGGCCGCGGTACAGGTGCCGGCCACGGTGTCCACGAGGACCAGCAGGCAGGTGGCCGCGCGGTCGAGGCCGATGCGCGCCGCCCTGCGGTCCGCCTCGGTGAGCATGGCGTCCACGGGCAGTCCGGCGGCGGCTACGGTGCGCAGGACGGAGCGGTACTGGCTCATGGCGACCGCGGCCTGGAAGCCGTGTCCCATCACGTCGCCCATGACCAGCAGGGTGCGGCAGTCCGGGAGGGCGATGGAGTCGTACCAGTCGCCGCCGACGAGCGCGCTGCGGCCGGAGGGCAGGTAGCGGGTGGCCACCTCGACCGTGGGGTGGGGGCGGTCGGGCTCGGACAGCAGGGCGCGCTGGAGTTCCAGCGTCATCGTGTGCTCGTGGCTGTACCGGTGGGCGCTGTCGATGGAGACCGCCGCCCGCGCGGCCACACCCTGTGCGGTCAGGATGTCGTCGTTGCTGAAGGACGGGGACGCTCCCACCCGCATCAGGATGACGATGCCGACGCTGCGGCCGGCCGTGGGCAGGGGGACGACGAGCGCCGAGTGGACCCCGGCGGCCCGGAGGATCCGTACGCGCTCGGGGCCCACGACGACCCGCTGGAACAACTCGTCGGAGGCCAGGTTGCCCAGCCACGGCCGTCCGCTGTCCATGCACCGCCGTGGTGCCGAGCCGCGCGGGAGGTCCACATACGGTTCGCTCCCGCCCAGTTCGCTCAGGTGCCGGTGCAGCTCGGGCGGTGCCGTCAGCTTCATCTTGCGCAGGCGGAGCATGCCGGCGAGCGGCGGGGGCGCGCCGAAGAACTCCTCCTCGACGATCCCGACCGCGGCGATGTCGGCGAGAGAGGGCGCGAGGAAGTCCGCCAGTTCGGCGCAGGTGGCCTCGACATCGAGGGTCGTGCCGACCCGGGTGGCCGCGGCGTCCAGGAGGGCGAGCCGCTGGTGGGCGTTCTCCAGGTCGTCCAGGTACTGGCGCAGATTGCTGACCTCGACGGCGATCCCGCACACGCCGACGACTCGCCCGTGCATCTCCAGCCGGTGGAAGACGGCACGCCAGAGCCGTCGGCCGACGGGTGACGGCACACGGGTCGTCCCGGCCAGGGTCACTTCCCGGGGCCGGCCGTCGGCGAGCACCTCGATCAGCACGTCGTCGGGTGACTGCATGTCCGGCAGCACCTCGCCGAGGGTCTTGCCGAGGAACGCGGCGGCGGGCACCCCGGTGACCCGGGACCAGGCCGGGTTGACGTAGAGGTGGCGCAGATGGCGGTCCAGGATGACCACGGGGGCGGAGGTGCCCTCGATGATCCCGCGCAGGGAGCCGCACTCGCAGGACATCCGGGTGCCGTCGACCGACGGTGGGAACGGATCGGTCGCCAGGCTTCTCGGCGCATGGGCCTGGACCTCGGGAAAGAGCCATGACGGCGGGAGTCGTTCAGCGTTCACCGTCTTCTCCAGCTGTCCGGGCAGGTCGGGCCCTTTCCATCGTGTGGGGGCAGTGGAGCGGACGCATCTCGGCCGTCGCCCGGCGCCCGTGCCGGCACAGCGTGGCCGTCGCGCTGTTGCCTGCTCAACGAGTCGGCCGCAAGCGCTCGGCCCTTCAACCGCTCGGCCCCAACCGCTCGGCTACGACGAGCGGGCTTCAACGAGCGGGCTTCAACGAGCCGGCCTCAAGGCGTCGCTGGAAGGAGTGCGGAGGGGAACGTAGCGACAAAACCGGATCAAAGACGCGGCAAAGTGAAGGGGCGTCCGGTGAACCCGCGGACCTGAGGCAACATCTTGGTGAAGGGCGGGCAGCGCGCGGTCGGGACGCGGTGCCGCTGTCGGCCGGACGGGGTGAAAGACGTGGCGGAGCCGAGGATCGCCGTCGCCGTGGTGACCATGGGCAACCGGCCCGCCGAGGTCGACGCCCTGCTGGAGTCCGTGGCCAAGCAGGACCTCGCCCCCGGCCGCATCGTGATCGTCGGCAACGGCTGCCGGCTGCCCGAGTTCGCCCAGCGGCTCTCCCTGCCGGGCGAGGTCACCACCATCGACGTCGAGGAGAACCTCGGCTGCCCGGGCGGCCGGAACGTCGCCCTCGCGCGGCTGCGGGAGTTCGGGGACGTCGACGTGGTCGTGGAGCTGGACGACGACGGGCTCCTCGTCGACCCCGACGTGCTGCGCCGGGTGCGCGACCTGTACGCCGCCGATCCGCGCCTCGGCATCGTCGGCTTCCGCATCGCCGACGAGCTGGGCGAGACCCAGCAGCGGCACGTGCCGAGGATCGGCAGGTCGGACCCGCTGCGCGGTGGCTACGTCACCGGCTTCCTCGGCGGCGGACACGCCCTGCGCATGGCCATGCTGGCCGAGACCGGGGACTGGCCGGCCGAGTTCTTCTTCGCGCACGAGGAGACCGACCTGGCCTGGCGGGCCGCCGACGCCGGCTGGAAGATCCTGTACGCCCCCGAACTGCTCCTCCAGCACCCCAGGACCTCACCGGCCCGGCACGCCATCTACTACCGGGTCAACGCCCGCAACCGCGTCTGGCTCGTCCGGCGCCGGCTGCCGCTGCCGCTCGTCCCGGTGCACCTCGGGGTGTGGACGCTCCTCACCCTCGCCCGCACCCGCTCCCCGGCGGGGCTCAAGGCCTGGTTCGGCGGGTTCGCGGAGGGACTGCGGGAACGGCCCGGCGAGCGGCGGCCGATGCGCTGGCGGACGGTGTGGAGGCTCACCCGGCTGGGACGCCCGCCGGTGATCTGAGCCCGGGAAGCCCAAGAGCCAAGAAGTCAGGCAGCCGGAGAAGCCAAGAAGCCTGAGAAATCAGGGGGACTGGGAAGTCCAGGAAGCCTGGGAGTCAGGTCAACTGGGAAGTCCAGGAAGGGACGAGAAACGGGACGGGGCCCCGGTCGTTCACCTCCGCCGGCCGGGGCCCTTGTCGTCCCCGGATCCAGCCTGCGGCGACACTCCCCCGAGTTACGCGTGCTACGCGCGCGCCGTCGGGCCGAATCCGATGGAATGATCACATCAGGATGCGCCAACGGATCGCTAACATGTGGCCAACGGTTCGTCAGCGGACCGCGGAGCGGTTGGCCGGAAGTCCTCCGGCGGCAGCGGGAACCGTCCCTTCGGGTGGGCGGACTTCGACTGCCGGACCGGCGGCTGGCCGTAGGGCGGCCGACGGTCGGCCGACGAGAGGACGGTGGCGGGAAACCGCTGTGGACAGGGCGGAATTCCGCCAGGCAACGGCGGGTACACATCCGCCGCGGAGCGCGGTCGGGCCGACCGCGCGGGAAGGCAGTGGAGCGGCGTGATGCGGCGGTGCGAACTGCACTTCGGACTGCTGGGACCGCCGGTCCTCTACGACCGACCGCCGTACGGGATCTCGTACGACAGCTCTTGCACCACCTCTCCAGAAGCCTCCGGCACCTCGCCCGGAGCCGCAGGCACCTCTCCCGGAGCCGCCGGTGCCGCACCCGAATCCTCCGATGGCGCGCCCGGACCCTGCGGTCCCCCCACCCCCCACCGTCCCGCCGAGAAGGCCGGCCACGACGCACCCGACAACGGCGTCCGAGCCATCGGCAGCCCCAAGGTCCGCGCCCTGCTCGCCGCGCTGCTCCTGGAACCCGGCCGGGTCGTGTCGGTCGAGGCGCTGAAGGACGCGTTGTGGGGCGGCGCGCCGCCCGTCTCCGCGCAGGCTTCCCTGCACAACCACGTCACCCGGCTGCGCCGGCTCCTGGACGACCCCGAACGGCTCAGGGCCGTACCGCCGGGCTATGTGCTGCGGGTCGACCACGGCGAACTGGACGTGCACGTCTTCGACGCCCGGGTCGCCGAGGCGCGCGCCGCGCACGCCCGGCGCGACTGGCCGGGCGTCGTACGCGCCTGCGCCGCCGCGCTCGCGCTGTGGCGCGGCACGCCGCTCAGCGGACTGCCCGCCGACATCGGCGGTTACGCCCTCGTGCAGCGCCTCAGTGAGGCGCGGCTGCTCCTGCTGGAGCTGCGCTACGACGCCGAACTCGCCCTCGGCGGTGCCCGCTTGGCCGCGCTCGTCCCCGAGCTGGCCGCCCTGGTCGCCGAACATCCGCTGCGTGAGGCGTACCACCGTCAGCTGATGCTCGCCCTGCACCGCACCGGCCGCCAGGCCGAGGCCCTCGCCGTCCACCGTGATCTGCGTGCGCGCCTGGTCGAGGAACTCGGCATCGAACCCGGCCCGGCGGTCCGCGAGGCGCATGTCGAGGTGCTGCGGGGAAGCGGTGGGGAGCGGCGGCGGGACGCGGAGTACGGCGGCTCCTCGCAGCCGGCCGGGCAGGGCGGACAGCCGCGCCGGGAGGGCGACTCGGCCGCCGGTGAGGGCGACGGCAACGGCGACCGCACGGGTACCGGCACCCCCAGCGGCACGGGTACCGGTCCCGGTTTCGGTACAGGTACCGGCACGGGTACCGGCCCTGGCCCCGGCACGCGTACCGCCTCCGGCACCCCTGTCGGCGCCATCGATGGTTCCGCGGCCGCGCCGCCCGAGGCGCCCGCCGCGCCTCTCACGGGCTCCGCGTCCTCAAGGGAGGGCGACGGACCCGCCGTACGGCAGACCCCCCGCCCGGCCCAGCTCCCCGCCCCGCCGGCCCACTTCACCGGCCGTGCCGACGTGCGCCGTGAGCTGCGCCGCACGCTGACCGAGCCGTCGGCTCCGGCCCCCGCCGTTGCGGTGGTCAGCGGTATGGCCGGCGTCGGCAAGAGCGCGCTGGCTCTGCACGTGGCCCATGAGTTGAGGGAACGTTTCACCGACGGTCAGCTCTACGTCAACCTGCACGGCGCCACCCCCGGCATGACCCCGCTCACCGCCACGCAGGCGCTCGCCGCGCTGCTGCGCGACCTCGGTGCCGCGCCCCGGAACATCCCGGAACACCCGGACGCGGCCGCCGCGTTGCTCCGCTCGCTGCTCGCGCCGGCGCGCATCCTGCTGGTGCTGGACGACGCGGCGACCGCGGCCCAGGTACGGCCCCTTCTGCCGGCCGGGCCCGGCTGCGCGGTGATCGTCACGAGCCGCTCACCGCTCACCGCGCTCGACGGCGCCCGTCGCTTCCCGCTCTCCCCGCTGACCGGCGAGGACAGCGCGGCCCTGCTGCGCGCGGTGAGCGGGCGCGGGGGACTCGACGCCGGCCACGCGCTGGTCGAGCTGACCGGCCGGCTCCCCTTGGCGCTGCGCGTGGTCGCCGCCCGGCTCGCGGCCCGCCGCGCCCTGACCCCGGACGTGCTGGCCAGCCAACTCGCCGAGACCGGCGGACGATTGCGTCACCTGGAGTACGACGACCTGAGCGTCCGCCGCTCCCTGGCCGTCGCCCACGACGCGCTCGCCGCCGCCGAGCGCGAGGCCGACCGGGACGCGGCCCTCGCCCTGCGTCACATCGGCGCGCTCGACCTGCCCACCTACGGTGCCCCGCTGATCGCGCGCCTCACCGGCACGGACGAGCGCCGCGCCGAGGCCGCCCTGGACCGCCTGGTCGACGTCGCCCTCCTGGAGGAGACGGCGTACGGCCGCTACGCGCCCCACGACCTGGTCCGCGACTTCGCCCGCGAACTCGCCGACACCGCCCCGGGGCCTGCCGCGAACCCGGTCGCCGGCGCGGCAGGGACGGATGCGGCGCACGGCCCGGCTCCCGCATCAGCCGGGGACGGGTCCTCCACGAAGACCCCCGGCGCCTCCGGTAACGGCGCGTCCGGCAACGGCCGCCTCGATGGCCCCGGCAGTACCGCAGACCCCGCTGGCACCGCTGGCACCGCAGACCCCGAAGGCACCCCCCGCCCGGAAGACACCCCCGCCGTCCCCGACCTTGCTGCCCTCCGCTGGTACGCCGCCATGGCCGAGCGGGTGCTGACGGCGGTCGTGGAGCCCGGGCTCGATCAGGACGACCGGCGGCGGCCGACCTCCGCGCAGCCGGTGGGGCACGCGGTGGACGTGGCGGCCCTGGCGCCCTTCGAGTCGGCCGAGGAGGCCTTCGCGTGGGGTGAGCTGGAGCTGGAGAACGTGGTCACGCTCGTGGAACGCAACGCCGACACCGACGCTCCGTGCACGGCCGCCCCTCTCTCGACGCTCGTACGGCTGCTGTTCCCCTATGCGCAGCGCAGCGGCCGGGTCGCCGAGATGGAGGTGCTGGGGCGGGCCGCGCTCGGTGCCGCGCGACGGCTCGGGGACCCGGAGGCCGAGGCGTACGCGCTGGGCGACCTCGCGGGCCTGCACTTCCTGACCGGCCGGCAGAACGACGCCCTCGCCCTCACCGACCAGGCCCTGGAGATCTGGGAGCGGCTGGGCAGGGCCTCCCGGATCCGGCGCTGCCTGAACAACCGCGGCCTGCTGCTGGAGGGGCTGGGGCGGTTCGAGGAGTCGGGAGAGGCGCTGCGGCAGAGCCTCGCCTACTCGCGGCTGCTGAACGACCCCTACGGCGAGGCCGTCACCCGCAGCCACCTGGGCAACCTCTACGAGCACGCCGACCCGCGCGCCGCCATCGAGCAGCACCGGCGCTCGCTGGCCATCGGGGACGAGATCGGCGCCGTCATCGTGCAGCACTCGGCGCACTGCAACATCGGCTACGCCCACCTCACGCTCGGTGAACCGGCCGCCGCGGCCCGGCACTTCGAGGAGAGCCTGCGCATCCTCGGCGGACACGGCGACTGGCACGGCGAGTCCCAGACCCGGCTCGGTCTGGTCCGCGCGCTGCGGCGGCTGGGGCAGACCGAGCGGGCGGCGGACGAGTGCGCCGAGCTGCTGCGCCGGGCCGACGCCCGCGCCGACCGGTACATGGGCGGGCTGGCCCTGCACCAGCACGGGTTCCTGCTGCGCGAGCGGGGGCGACGGGCAGAGGCGTACGACGCCTGGCGCGCGGCCCACGAGGCGCTGGACGGCACCGACGAGCAGGCGATCCTCGTGGAGCTGCGGGAGCTCTTGAGCGGCGGCTCGGCCGGGTTGTGAGCCGCTGGACACCGTGAGGTGACAGCCGCTATTTGGCGTCGGCGTAGCACCGCACCACCGCCGTCGTGAACGGGAACCGCACCGGTGTGTCGCCGAAGGTCAGCCGGCCGGCGAGGGCGGCGGACTCGCGGATGGCCTGGACGACGGCGTCGGCCTCCTCGGCGGGGCAGTGCACGATCACCTCGTCGTGCTGGAAGAAGACCAGCTCGGCCTTCAGCTCCGCGCAGGCCCGGCGCAGCGCGGCGAGCAGCAGCAGGGCCCAGTCGGCGGCGCTGCCCTGGACGACGAAGTTCCGTGCGAAGCGGCCCCGCGCGCGGGAGTCGGTCGACGTGTGACCGGGGCCCCAGCCGGTCTGGCCTTCCGGTTCGTCCTCGCCGACGGGGATGCCCGCCTCCTCCGCCGCGTCCTCACCCGCACGGGCGGCCGGGGGGCAGGTGCGGCCCAGCCAGGTGCGCACCAGCCGGCCCTCCTCTCCCGCGCGGGCCGCCTCGTCGACGTAGGCGACGGCCTGGGGGAAGCGGCGGCGGAGCGCGGCGAGGTTCTTCAGGCCGTCCCCGGAGGTCTGGCCGTAGATCGCGCCGAGCACGGCGAGTTTGGCCTGGTTCCGGTCGCCGGAGAAGGCGCGGTCGGAGACGGACTGGTAGAGGTCGCTCTCCCGGCCGGCCACCTCCATCAGGCCGGGGTCGCGGGAGATCGCGGCCAGGACGCGCGGCTCCATCTGGTCGGCGTCGGCCACCACCAGCCGCCAGCCGGGGTCGGCGACGACGGCCCGGCGGATCACCTTGGGGATCTGCAGCGCGCCCCCGCCGTTGGTCACCCAGCGCCCGGTGACCGTGCCGCCGGCCAGGAACTCGGGGCGGAAGCGGCCGTCGCGCACCCAGTCCTGGAGCCAGGACCAGCCGTGGGCCACCCAGATGCGGTACAGCTTCTTGTACTCCAGCAGGGGCTCGACGGCCGGGTGGTCGACGGACTGGATCTCCCAGCGGCGGGTGGACCTCACCTTGATCCCGGCCTGCGCGAAGGCCTTGATCACATCGGCGGGCAGATCGGGCCGCACCCTGCGGCCGAAGGCGGCGGACACCTGGTCGGCCAGCTCGGCGAGGCGGCGCGGTTCGCCGCCGCCCGCGTACCGCTCGCCGAGCAGGTCGTGCAGCAGCTCGCGGTGGACCTCGGCGCTCCAGGGAAGGCCCGCGTGGTTCATTTCGGAGGCGACCAGCATCCCGGCCGACTCGGCGGCGGTCAGCAACCGCATGCGGTCGGGGTGGGCGGTCTTCTCGTGCCGCCGTACCTGGTCGGCGTAGACCGCGAGCAGGTCCGGCAGGGGCAGGCGGCTGCCGACGGGCTCGAAGAGCGGGGACTGGGCGCTGGGATCGGCCGCCCGCTGCGGCGGGTCGGGTGGGACGGGGCCGCCGCGGAGGCGGGCCAGGGCGGCGGCGGCCGAGCGCGGCTCGCCGTACCGCCCCTCGTGGCCCAGCAGGAGGGTCTCGGCGTCCTCGATGTCGTAGCACCGCTCCACTCGCACCCCCGTGGCGAGCAGTCGCGGGTAGACCTCGGGGGTCGACCGCCACACCCAGCGCGTCACCTCCGGGCGGCTCCGCACCGCCGCGGCGAGATCGCTCTCCCGCCGCACCGGTCCGGCGGGCAGCCCGTCCGGGCCGAGGGGGGCGACGTCCACGCCTTCGTCCTCGGCCGGTGCGAGCGCCCACCGGTCGGTCATGACTGCGAGTGTGGCAGGGGGGTCTGACAATGGCCCCGGCCTGCGGATACGGCCCTCGTCAGTCCTGGCCGGTCTCCGCGGCCCCGGTCGCCGACTCGGCTGCCGCGGCCGCCTCCTTCTTCTGCTCCAGCAGCATCGACAGCACCTTGCCGACGTACTCCTCGGTGGCCGCCTTGGTGATGCCGAGGCCGCTGAGGACGCCCTGGCCGTTCTCGTGCTCCAGCAGGGCGAGCAGGAGGTGCTCGGTGCCGATGTAGTCGTGGCCGAGCCGGAGGGCCTCACGGAAGGTGAGTTCCAGGACCTTCTTGGCCTCGGGGCCGTAGGGGACGAGGTCGGGGGCGTCGTCCGAGGCGGGTGCGAGCGCGGCGGTGGCGGCCTGGCGTACGGCGTCCAGCGGGACGCCCTGCGCGGTGATCGCCTTCGCGGCCAGGCCCTCGGGCTCGGCCAGCAGCCCGAGGAGCAGGTGCTCGGGGCGGCCCTCGGCGTTGCGGGCGGCCACCGCCTCGTTGTGCGCGGCCATCACCACCTGCCGCGCGCGGGGGGTGTACCGGCTGAAGCCCTGGCTGAGGTCGAGGTCGGTGGACTCCTTGGGCACGAACCGCTTCTGCGCCGCCTGCCGGGTCACGCCCATGCTGCGCCCGATGTCGGTCCAGGAGGCGCCCGAGCGGCGGGCCTGGTCGACGAAGTGCCCGATCAGGTGGTCGGCCACGTCACCGAGGTGATCGGCGGCGATCACCGCGTCCTGGAGCTGGTCGAGGGGTTCGCTGTGAACCTTCTTGATCGCCTCGATGAGGTCGTCGAGGCGCACGGATGCCGTGATGTTCGGGTTGGTCGCCATAGTGTCAACCGTAGGTTGCACAGCTGAGCCTGTCAACCGACGGTTGACACTGCATCACCACCCCTCCGGGCCCTCTCCGTCGACTCGTCCGGCCGTTGTCCACAGCCTGTGGACAACGGCCGTGCACGGTCGGCGGGCATGGCACGATCGACAGCGTGACCAGCACTGCCAGCACCGTCGAACGGGCCTTCCGGGCCGCCCTCTACGACGACACCGACACCGGCCTCGACACGGGCGCCTCCCTGCTCGCCGCCGACCCGGGCGCCGACGCCGAACTCACGCGGCGAGGCGAGGATTTCGTGGCCGGGGCCTGGCAGCGGGGCTGGCAGCCCGCCGACGTCGTACGGCTGGTGCGGCGCGAGCTGGACGACGCGCACGTCCGCCTTGCCGCCGCGCTGATCCGGGCGCAGGCCGGGCGGGACCGCCCGCGCGGGCGCCGCTGGACCGACCAGCTCGCAACGCTGCCCGCCGGCCCGGAACGCACCGCTGACCGCTTCTCGCACGCCACGGCGGTCCTGGAGCTGTACCGCCTGCTGCTGCGCCTGCCCGCACTGGAGCCCCTGGAGGAGGAGCCGCGGCGCGCCCCCGGTGCGGCCGCCTCCCGCATGCTCACCCGTATCCGCGCGCTGCTCGCCAAGGCCGAGGCCACCGGCTATCCGGAGGAGGCCGAGGCGCTCAGCGCCAAGGCGCAGGAGCTGATGGCCCGGCACAGCGTCGACGAGGCGCTGCTCGCCGCCGAGGCGCCCGCGCCGGACGCGCCCGGCGCCTGCCGCATCGGGGTCGAGCCGCCGTACGAACAGGCGAAGGCGGTCCTGCTGGACGCGGTGGCCACGGCGAACCACTGCCGCGCGGTGTGGAACGAACCGCTCGGCTTCTCCACGGTCGTCGGCTTCGAGGCGGACCTGGAGGCGGTCGAGCTGCTCTACACCTCGCTGCTGGTACAGGCCACGCACGCGATGACGAAGGCGGAGGCCGCCCAGAGAGCCGGCGGGCGCAAACGGACCAAGACCTTCCGGCAGTCGTTCCTCGCGGCCTATGCGCACCGCGTGGGCGACCGGCTCGCGGCCGCCGCCGAGACCCAGGTGACGCAGGACCTGCTGCCGGTGCTGGTCACACGCGAGACGGCCGTCACCGGACGGCTGGAGCGCATGTTCCCGGAGACCACGACGACCCGGCTGCGCGGGGTCAGCGACGCGGCGGGCTGGACGGAGGGCGCACGGGCGGCGGACCGTGCCCAGGTCAGAAACCGCCCGCGCCTGGGATGACGGCCGGCCACCGACCGGCCCGGCCGCCAACGCCGCACCCACGCCGACCGGCCAAGTCGCTGCCCGCCGCGCACAGTCGCCGCCCGGCTCCTGTGCCGACGGCTCGCCGCGCTCGGTCGTCGGCCCCGCTCCTGCGCCACCCGCCCGGCGCACCCGCCGACCCGCCCGGCGCACCCGCCGACCCGCCCGGCGCACCCGCCGACCCGCCCGGCGCGCTCGCGACCTGCTCGCTGGTCGCCCTGCTCGCTCACCGACCCGCTCGCTGGTCACCCCGCTCGCTGGTCGCCCCGCTCCCCGTCCCGCCCCCTCAGTCGCCGACCTGCTGGAAAGCGCTCACGGACGCGTCCGGGCCGTTTCCGGTGGCCTTGCCCGCGACCGGGCCGTACTTCCACGGGAAGGTTCGGCTGGTGTCCGAGCCGGGCAGGGTGATCTTCACGGTCTGCGCGGTCAGGGCGTTCTTGGCGCCTTCCTCGCCGCGTACGTAACTGATCGAGAAGGACGCGGAGTCGCCCTTGGCGAGCTTCAGCTTCTGGGCCTTCGCACCCTTGAGCACGGGCACCCGGGCCTTGGAGCCGCCCCCGTTCAGCACGACGTCCGGGAAGTCGTCCAGGGTGCAGGGAGCGCTCTGGTTGGTGATGCTGACCGGGATCTCGCCGGTGTCCCCGGCGGCCGGGGCCACGCTCGCCGCCCCGATCTCCAGCGAGACTCCGCCGATCTCGCAGGCGGAGCCGCTCTTGCCGTTCTTGTCCCCACCGCTGTCGTTGCAGGCGGTCAGCAGCAGGGCGGCGGCGAGAGCGGTGACGGTGAGCGGAATGGCGCGCATGAGCAGGTTCCCATCGAGGTGGTGACGGTCTCCCCCGCATCATGGCCCCTGCGGCCGGGGCGCCATCACGCACCCCGGCCCGATTCACCACTTCAGATGGTGCTCAACGCTTCGAAGCCCGCGAGGGCGTCCTCACCGCGGCACCGGCGCCGTCGGCAGTCCCGACGGCAGCTTCCCGCCCTCGGCCTTGGTGTACGTCTCCTGGCCGGCCTTGCCCGACCAGGTCACCTTCAGCGTCGTACCGTTCACCGAGTCGACCATGCCGGTGGTGCGGCCCTTGTCCGCGCCGGCACAGGTCAGATGGATCATCTGCATGCCGTCCTCGGCGCCCGCCGTCCCGCTGCACACGGTCCCGCCGGTCGCGAAGATCCCGGCCTTCTTCCCGGTGACCACCAGGGCCACGACCTTGCCGTCGGCGGTGGTGATCCAGCTGCCCTGGAGCTTGGCGGAGGCACCGGTGGGGGAGCCCGTGCCCGGCGACGGGGCCGCGGTCGTGTTCGTCGAGGGCGACGCCGAGGCGCGGTCCTCGCCCCCGGAACCACCGCCGCCGCTGCACGCCGTGAGCGCCAGCGCGCCCGCCAGCCCCGCGGCCAGGGCCGCGCCCCGCACCCGCGCGGTCGCCCGCACTCTCGCAGTCGCAGTAGTCACCGGAAGCTCCCTCAGCGCCAGCGGCCGGCCGCCCTCGCCGGACGGCCCGCAGCGCAAGCTACCACCAGTGACCAGGAGGACTTCCGTACGCCGAGCGGGAATCCCGGACTCTCGCGGGCCGGCCCGGGACAGGCCGAAGGCGCGCAGGCAGCCGCGCGGGCGGCCGTCGGCCTGGTCGCGGTGGCGGACGCGGGGCGCCCCGACGTCCCCCGGCCGCCCGGCCGGTTCCCACCGCGCCGCCAGCCGTCCGGCCTGGGGTGGAGGGCCCGTGGATCGCATCTCGGCGCCCGAGAAGGAGGGGCGCTTCGGCTGTGTGCCGAGCACCGAGCCGATGCGTAGGCAGTACCCTACGCTTGACCGGTAGGGAACTTCCTACCTATCGTCGGCGGCATGAACATCACGCACGCCTCCTTCGTCACCCTCCCCGTCGCCGACCAGGACCGCGCCCTGCGCTTCTACCGTGACGTCCTCGGCTTCGAGGTCACCGCCGACCGGGACATGCCGCAGGGGCGCTGGCTCCAGGTCGCCCCCAAGGGTGCGCAGACCGTCTTCACGCTCTCCGGTCCGGGGATGGGCGGCTTTGAACCCGGATCCGCGCGGGGGATCATGTTGGTCACGACCGATGTCGACGCCGACTGCGCGCGGCTGGCCGCGGCCGGCGCCCAGGTGCAGGGGCCGGACGACGTCCCCTGGGGGCGGATGGCCTCCTTCACCGACCCCGACGGCAACGGTCTGATGCTGCTGACGGAGAAGGAAGGCTTCTGACCGCTCGATGAACGGGACGGGTACCGCCGCCGAGGACCGCGTCTTCGCCGCGCTCGCCAACGCCACCCGCCGCGAGGTGCTGCGGCTGCTGCGCGAGCGCGGGCCGCAGCCCGTACAGGCCCTGGCCGACCACTTCGACATGCGCCGCCCGAGCCTCTCGGAACACCTCAAGGTGCTCCGGGAGGCCGGTCTCGTCTCCGAGCAGCGCTCCGGACGGCAGCGCATCTACCGCCTGGAGGCGGCTCCGCTCGCCGATGTGCAGGACTGGCTCCATCCGTACGAGCGGTTCTGGCGCGAGCGGCTGAAGGGCCTCGGCGATCTCCTGGACCGCATGCCCGACGATGAGCAGTCATGAGTTCAGCACCCGGACCTGACGCGGACGACCTCACCACGATCCGCGTCGACCAGTTCTTCCCGCACCCTCCCGCCAAGGTCTGGCGGGCCCTGACCGACCCCGACCTGCTGGCCCGCTGGCAGATGCCCGGCGCCGAGGACTTCCGGCTCCGGGTCGGCCACCGGTACCGGATGACCTCCGTCCCCCGTCCCAACGCCCGCTTCTCGGGTGTCGTAGAGGTGGAGGTGCTGGCCTACGACACCGAGCGGATGCTGTCCCTCCGCTGGGCGGATGCCGATCCGGCCAACCCGGCCGACTGGACGATCACCTGGACGCTGGAACATGAGGGGCGCGGTACGCGTCTCTTCCTAGTGCACGAGGGGTTCGATCCGGACGACCCCGCCCAGCTGATGGCGCGGAAGATCATGGGCGGGGGCTGGAGCGGGCATGTCCTGCCTGCTCTGGGGCAGACGCTGGAACGGCTTCGGTAAAGCGGACGTCAAGACTGTAACCGTGGCACCACTCCTCGTGCACGTGCATTTGCTCATGCATCTGCACGTGAACAGAGCTATGATCCGGGTCAGTTGACTACAGCATCTATGGCCTCACCAGCCAGTGCACCACTCGGGGAGCGACCTGTGGACCGCGACGTTGACGGCGTGTACGGGGGGTACGACGTGTACAACGGCATGGCTGCCACGCAGCTGGACGGAGTGGCCTGGCAGAAGAGCAGGCACAGCAACTCGCAGGGCTCCTGCGTGGAGTTCGCGCGGCTGCCGGGCGGTGAGGTCGCCGTACGCAACTCGCGCTTCCCGGACGGGCCGGCGCTCGTCTACACGCGCGCGGAGATCGAGGCGATGCTCCTGGGCGTCAAGGACGGCGAGTTCGACCATCTGATAGCGAGCTGACACCGGCCTCCGCTCGCGCCGCGCCGCTGGCAACGATGTCGGCGGGGCGGGCCGACGAGGACCGGTGGACGCGCGTAGAACCCGCGCGCCCGCCGGTGCCGTACCGGATCAGCCGGCCGTGTGCAGCCGGAACAGCGCCCAGACCACCTTGCCGTCGAGCGTGCCCGCGAGCGGGTGCCAGCCCCAGCTGTCGGCGAAGGAGTCGACCAGGAACAGCCCGCGGCCCGACTCGGCCGAGAAGTCGTCCGAGTCCCGCGGGGCCGGGGTCTCGTGGCTCGGGTCGCGCACCGCGCACACCAGCCGCTCGGTCCAGCGCATCAGGTGCAGCCGCACGGACGGGTGGTCCTCGCCGCCGCGCGGCGCGGCCGGCACCGCGTGGCGCAGTGCGTTGGTGACGAGTTCGGAGACGACGAGACAGATGTCGTCGAAGCGGTCGCCGACGTCCCACTGCTCCAGGGTGCACCGGGTGAAGCGCCGGGCCTCGCGCACCGCCTCGAACCGGGACGGCAGGGCGCAGGAGGCGGCATCGGACACGGCCGCGGGATCCAGCGGCGGAAGGCCCTGCCGTAACGGCTTGAGCATGGTCGATCCATTCGTCCCCATGCGAGGCACTCCCGGGAATTCGCGGTCGTTGCGATGCAGCGGTGGCGCGGCACCATGGTTTCGGATGCGCACAGCAGATGCAAGGGCAGATGCACGTGCACGGGACCGAAATGGCCCCGCCCGTACCGCTTCTTGGCCATTTTTTCTGCCATCTTCCCGACGTTCCCGCCAGAGGTCCGGACCTCTTCCCGGTCCGCACCCGGTGGAAACGGGTGGGCTCTTTCCGTTTCCGTAACCGCACGAGTACTGCTCGAAGTGTTTTAGTGGCAGACTTCGGCCCCTGAAGACGGTTGGGGAGGCTGGCGAAAGTGAGCGCGGGAGAGCCCGGATCGGTGGTGCGGCGGATGCTGCTCGGCTCGCAACTCAGGCGACTGCGGGAAGCGCGGGGGATCACGCGTGAGGCGGCGGGGTACTCGATCCGCGCCTCGGAGTCGAAGATCAGCCGGATGGAGCTGGGCCGGGTGAGCTTCAAGACGAGGGACGTCGAGGACCTGCTCACGCTGTACGGCATCACGGACGAGGCGGAGCGCGAGTCGCTGCTCTCCCTCGCCCGGGAGGCCAACGTGGCGGGCTGGTGGCACAGTTACACCGACGTCCTGCCGAGCTGGTTCCCCACCTATGTGGGCCTGGAGGGTGCCGCCTCGCTGATCCGCGCCTACGAGGTGCAGTTCGTGCACGGCCTGCTGCAGACCGAGGAGTACGCCCGCGCGGTGGTCCGGCGCGGCATGAAGGGCGCGAGCGTCGCCGACGTCGAGCGCCGGGTCGCGCTGCGCCTGGAGCGGCAGAAGTACCTGCTCGCCGACAACGCCCCCGAGTTCCACATCGTCCTGGACGAGGCCGCCCTGCGCCGCCCCTACGGGGACCGCGAGGTGATGCGCGGCCAGCTCCAGCACCTGATCGACATCTCCGAGCGGCCCAACGTACGGCTCCAGGTCATGCCGTTCAGCCTCGGCGGGCACTCCGGCGAGAGCGGCGCCTTCACCATCCTCAGCTTCCCCGAGTCCGACCTGTCCGACGTGGTCTACCTGGAGCAGCTGACCAGCGCCCTCTACCTGGACAAGCGCGAGGACGTCGCCCAGTACGAGCAGGCCCTGAAGGAACTCCAGCAGGACAGCCCCGGCCCGGACGAGAGCCGTGACCTGCTGCGCGGTCTGCTGCAACTGTCCTGACGAGCCCCAACCTCCTTGACTCGCAAGTAGGATGACATGCAATCAGACCTGGCGTGGATCTGTGGCCGCTAGCGATTGAGGGATCACATGTCGTCCTACTTCACCGACCTGGCCCAGCAGTACATCGACGGCGAGTGGCGGCCGGGCACCGGCTCCTGGGACGTCATCGACTTCAACCCGTACGACGACGAGAAGCTGGCCTCGATCACGGTGGCCACGGTCGACGAGGTGGACGAGGCCTACCGGGCCGCCGCCCGCGCCCAGAAGAAGTGGGCCGAGACCAACCCCTACACCCGGCGCGCGGTCTTCGAGCGGGCCCTCAGGCTGATAGAGGACCGCGAGCAGGAGATAGCCGACCTGATCATCGCGGAGCTGGGCGGCACGCGCGTCAAGGCCGGCTTCGAGCTGCACCTGGCCAAGGAGTTCCTGCGCGAGTCGGTCCACCTCGCACTGCGCCCCGAGGGCCGGATCCTGCCCTCCCCGGGTGAGGGCAAGGAGAACCGCGTCTACCGCGTGCCGGTCGGCGTCGTGGGCGTCATCAGCCCCTTCAACTTCCCGTTCCTGCTGTCGCTGAAGTCGGTCGCGCCGGCCCTCGCGCTGGGCAACGCCGTGGTGCTCAAACCGCACCAGAACACCCCCATCGCCGGCGGCACCCTGCTCGCGAAGATCTTCGAGGACGCCGGGCTGCCCGGCGGCCTGCTCAACGTCGTGGTCACCGACATCGCCGAGATCGGTGACGCGTTCCTTGAGCACCCCGTCCCGAAGGTCATCTCCTTCACCGGTTCGGACAAGGTCGGCCGCCACGTCGCCACCGTCTGCGCCAAGCACTTCAAGCGCGCGGTCCTCGAACTGGGCGGCAACAGCGCGCTGGTGGTGCTGGACGACGCCGACCTCGACTACGCGGTGGACGCGGCGGTCTTCAGCCGGTTCGTGCACCAGGGTCAGGTCTGCATGGCCGCCAACCGGGTCCTCGTGGACGCGTCCGTGGCCGACGAGTTCACCGAGAAGTTCGTCGCCAAGGTCCGCACCCTCAAGGTCGGCGACCCCCGCGACCCGGAGACCGTGATCGGCCCGGTGATCAACTCCGCGCAGGCGAACGCCGTCTCCGGCACCGTGGAGCAGGCGCTCGCCGAGGGCGCCACCGCTCTCGTACGCGGCAGCACGACCAACAACCTGGTCGGGCCGACCGTGCTGACCGGCGTCCCGGCCGGCTCCCCGCTGCTCCAGCAGGAGGTCTTCGGCCCGGTCGTCTTCCTCCTCACGTTCGACGGCGAGGAAGAGGCGGTCCGGATCGTCAACGACACCCCGTACGGCCTCAGCGGCGCCGTCCACACGGCCGACATCGAGCGGGGCGTGGCCTTCGCCAAGCGGATCGACACCGGCATGTTCCACGTGAACGACGGCACGGTCCACGACGAGCCGATCGTGCCCTTCGGCGGCGAGAAGCACTCCGGCCTCGGCCGTCTCAACGGCGAGACCACGCTGGAGGCGTTCACCACGGTCAAGTGGATCTCGGTGCAGCACGGGCGCAGCGCGTTCCCGTTCTAGTCGCGCCCCCGTCGTCCCGGGCCGCCTGCCGTCGTCCCGCAGCCGACTTCTCCGGCGTCCTTTCGGTGCGCGGGCCGTTGCGGACAGTACCTGACCGCAATGGTCCGTAGCGTCTTCGGTGTCGGGAGGGAACGGCCCCCGGCGAACCGGTCCGACGAAAGGCGGCACGCCATGGTCACGCACGTTGCGGCGGAGGCGAACGGCGACGAGCGCGGGGCACTGCTCGCGTTCATCGAGGAACAGCGCGGAGGCATCCGCCGGGCACTGCTCGGGCTGACCGAGGAGCAGGCCCGCACCCGCCCCAGCGTCAGCGAGCTGTCCCTGGGCGGTCTGCTCAAGCACGTCACCGAGACGGAGCAGAGCTGGATCGCACGGGCGAAGCAGGAGCCGCCGGCGGTACGGCGCGACGAGTCGAACTGGCACGAGACCTTCCAGCTGGCCGCCGACGAGACGGTCGCCTCGCAGCTGGCGTACTGGGAGCAGGTGGCCGCCGAGACGGAGAAGTTCATCCGCTCCGCGCCCAGCCTGGACGACACCTTCCCGCTGCCGCCCGACCCCTGGTTCCCGCCGGAGGGCCGGGTGTCGCTGCGCTGGCTGTGTCTGCACCTGATCCGCGAGACGGCCCGGCACGCCGGCCACGCCGACATCATCCGTGAGTGCCTGGACGGGAAGACCGCGTTCGAGCTGGTGGCGCTGGAGCGGGGCGACTCCTGGGGGTGATCGAGGGGTCCTAACCTGGACCCCATGTCAGCGATCCGTCTCCTCGTGCTGGGCGCGGTCCGCCAGCACGGGCGGGCCCATGGCTACCAGGTCCGCAACGACCTGGAGTACTGGGGCGCGCACGAGTGGTCCCACGCCAAGCCGGGGTCGATCTACCACGCCCTGAAGCAGATGGCCAAGCAAGGGCTGCTGCACGCGCACGAGATCGCGCCGTCCACGGCCGGCGGGCCGCCGCGGGTGGAGTACGAGATCACGGACCGGGGCGAGGACGAGTTCTTCCGGCTGCTGCGCGAGTCCCTGGTCGCCTACGACCAGAAGATGGACGTCCAGTCGGCGGCGATCGGCTTCCTGGTCGAACTGCCCCGCGCCGAGGCCCTGGAGCTGCTGCGGGAGCGGATCCGCCGGATCGTCCGGTGGCGGACCGCCGTCACCGAGCACTACGTCCCCGAGGACGGCCCGGAGCAGCTCGGCCACATCGGGGAGATCATGAACCTCTGGGTCCACACGGCCGACTCCGACGCGGCCTGGACCCAGGGGCTCATCGACCGTCTGGAGGCGGGCGCGTACACCTTCGCGGGGGAGGGCGAGCCGTTCGTGGGCGTGCTGACCGAGGGGCAGGAGAACCCGTACGCGACGGGGGAGCGGCATCCGGAGGACGACCGCTGAGGCCCCGGCGGCGCACCGGTGCGGCTCTGGCCGGCCGTCCTCCGGCCGCTCGCCCGGCCGGCGGTGTTCCCCCCGCCGGCCGGGCGGACGCTCGCGCGCCTGGGCCGCTGGACCCTGTCGTCTGATCGTCCCGCCGTCGCTGGCCCCAGCACGGCCGGCTGCCGCGTTGCCGTCGGTTGCCGGCCCCCGTGCTCGGCTGATGCGCACGGCGGCCCATCGCGTCGGCGCTCCCTCCGCCTGGCGGCCGCACCCACCGGGCCCCGCTCGGACCGGACCGACGGCACCGCCCCCCACGGCCGCTCCGACCCGGACGGCAGGGCCTGTTCCCGCCGCTCGGCAGTCCCTAGTGGTGGAAGCCCGTGGCCGCCTCCTTGTCGCGGGTCAGGGGGTGCGGCTGCCGGCGCAGCTCGGGCAGCAGGCGGGCCAGGTCGTCCAGGAACAGGTCGGCCAGGTCGTGCGAGAAGCCGTTGCGGCACACGATCCGCAGCACGGACAGGTCCTCGCGGTTCGCCGGGAAGGTGTAGGCGGGCACCAGCCAGCCGCCCTCGCGCAGCCGCCGGGAGACGTCGAAGACGTCGTACGAGGTGACGTGGTCGGCGGTGGTCAGCGCGAACACGGGGAGCTGGTCCCCGCGTGTGAGCAGCCGGAAGTCGCCGAGCGCCTCGATCCGGGAGGCGAGCGAGGTCGCCACGTCCCGTGTCGACTGCTGCACCGCCCGGTAGCCCTCCCGGCCCAGCCGCAGGAACGTGTAGTACTGCGCCACCACCTGGGCGCCGGGCCGGGAGAAGTTCAGCGCGAAGGTCGGCATGTCCCCGCCCAGATAGTTCACCCGGAAGACCAGCTCCTCGGGCAGCGCCTCCTTGTCCCGCCACAGCGCCCAGCCGACGCCGGGGTAGACCAGCCCGTACTTGTGGCCGGAGGTGTTGATCGACGCCACGCGCGGCAGGCGGAAGTCCCACACCAGGTCCTCGTCCAGGAAGGGCGCCACCATCCCGCCGGACGCGCCGTCCACGTGCACCGGGATGTCGAGTCCGGTGCGCTCCTGGAGGGCGTCGAGGGCCGCGCACAGGTCGGCGACCGGTTCGTAGGAGCCGTCGAAGGTCGAACCGAGGATGCCGACGACCCCGATGGTGTTCTCGTCGCACAGCTCGACGGCGGCCTGCGGGTCCAGATGGAAGCGGTCGCCCTCCATCGGGACCAGCCGGGCCTCCACCTCCCAGAAGGTGCAGAACTTCTCCCAGCACACCTGGACGTTGACGCCCATGACCAGATTGGGCCGCGCGCCCGGATAGCGGTCGGCGTTCCGCTTCGCCCAGCGCCGCTTCAGCGCCATCCCGGCGAGCATGCACGCCTCGCTCGACCCGGTCGTCGAACAGCCGACGGCCGCCGACGGGTCCGGCGCGTTCCACAGGTCCGCGAGCATCGCCACGCAGCGCCGCTCCAGTTCGGCCGTGCGCGGGTACTCGTCCTTGTCGATCATGTTCTTGTCCCGGCACTCGCCCATCAGCACCCCGGCCTGCGGCTCCATCCAGGTGGTGACGAAGGTGGCCAGGTTCAGCCGGGAGTTGCCGTCCAGCATCAGCTCGTCGTGCACCAGCTGGTACGCCGTGGACGGCGGCAGCGGAGTGTCCGGGAGCCGGTGCGTGGGCGGGGCCTCGGTCATGCCGCCGACAGGGTTGGCCTCCCCGAAGAACGGGTTGACCGAGATCGTCCGCTGCTCGTGCTTCTCGGGACCTCTGTGCAGGGCCATCGGGATGTGCCTCCAAAGAAACCGGTTTGAGGAGTGGGTGAGTGGGGGTCAGGTGAGGACAGTCATCGGACCGGGGTCCCGTTCTGGCGCAACTGCATCTGCGGACGGCCCGTCACCAGCAGCCAGGCCGGCAGCGAGGCGACGCACAGCAGCGCGAGGATGCTGGGCGAGGCGACCAGGACGGCGGCGGTGAACAGGCTCATCCAGCCCTGCCGGGTGATCGCCAGGAGCATGCCCAGGACGCCCGTGGCCACGCCCAGCGAGAGATGCACGGCCGGCACCAGCGCGTGGGCGCACAGGCCCAGGGCGGCGCCGGCGAAGACGGCGGGGAAGATCCGGCCGCCCCGGAAGCCGCAGCTCGCCGCGACGAGCAGCGCGGCCAGCTTCACCACCGCCATCGTGGCGAACTGTCCCGCCGACCAGCCCTCCGGGTCGCGGGCCAGCCGCCCGATCTCCGACACGCCCTTGAACAGCGTCAGCTGGCCGCCCAGGGCCGCCAGCGCCCCCAGCACGACCCCGCCGGCCGGAAGCATGAGCATCGGGTGCCGCAGCCGCCCGAAGGCCGCGTGGACGTACGGGAAGGCGCGGACGGCGCACATGCCGAGCAGCGCGGCGACCGAGGCGATCACCAGGGCCGCCAGCAGGTCCCTCGCGCGCGGGTGGCCCATGGGCGGCAGGCCCAGGTCGAAGGTCGGACGGGCCACCAGGGCCGTCGTGATCGCCCCGCACGTGCCCGCGGTCAGCGGCGCGAACACGTTGTCCCACAGCCGGCCCGGCACCGGCCGTCCCGCCAGAGCCTCGGAGATCACCAGCGCCGCCGCCACCGGTGTGCCGAACAACGCGCCGATCGTCGCCGCCTCCGCCAGCACCGGCCACAGCGTGCCCGGTGTCCGGGGCAGGAAGCGCGCGCCGAGCCAGGCCGCGAGGCCCACGTTCACCGCGATGACCGGGTTCTCCGGGCCGAGGCTCGGACCGCCCGCCAGCATGAGCGCGGTGGCCAGCAGCAGGCCCGGCAGGACGGCCGGCGGCAGCACCGGCGCGTCCAGCCCGACCGTGGCCGGGTCGGGACCGGCGTGGCCGGGGACCTTCCAGACCACCAGCCCGACGGCGATCCCGGTCGCCACGAGCATGACGAACATCCACAGCACACTGGAGCGGCCCACGCCGAGGGCGTCCGGCAGCGGCCCCCACAGCAGGCGCTGGAGCTGCTCCCCCGCCGTGCTCACCCCGACGAAGACGAGACTCGCGGCCACGCCCACGAGGACGGCGGGCAGGATGAACGGCAGCAGAGCCCGTGCCGGGGCGGTCGGGGGCGCCTGCTGCGTCGTCTCCTGGGCCACGGGCTCACGATAAGCGGACGAAACGTGCACAACATCCGGAACCGCAGCGTCCGTAACCACGGCGTCCGTAACCACGGCGTCCGTAACCACGGCATCCGGAACGTGCCATCGGCTTGCACCTCACGTGACGTGAGGCCGCAGCGTGGAGGCGTACCGACGACAAGGAGCGGAAAGTGAGCTACTCCGTGGGACAGGTCGCGGGGTTCGCCGGCGTGACGGTGCGCACCCTGCACCACTACGACGAGATCGGCCTGCTCGTGCCCAGCGAGCGGACGTACGCCGGCCACCGGCGCTACAGCGACGCCGACCTCGACCGGCTCCAGCAGATCCTGTTCTACCGGGAGCTCGGCTTCCCGCTCGACGAGGTCGCGGCCCTGCTCGACGACCCGGACGCGGACCCGCGCACGCACCTGCGCCGCCAGCACGACCTGCTGACCGCCCGGATCGAGAAGCTGCAGAAGATGGCCGCGGCCGTGGAGCACGCCTTGGAGGCACGCACGATGGGCATCGACCTGACGCCGGAGGAGCGGTTCGAGGTCTTCGGGGACAAGGACCCCGAGCAGTACGCCGAGGAGGCCGAGCAGCGCTGGGGCGGCACCGAGGCGTGGGCCGAGTCCCAGCGCCGCGCCGCCCGCTACACCAAGGAGGACTGGAAGCGGATCAAGGCCGAGGTCGACGACTGGGGCGAGCGGTACGCCGCCTTGGTCGCCGCGGGCGAGCAGCCGGCCGGCGAGGCGGCCATGGAGCTGGCCGAGGAGCACCGGCGGCACATCAGCCGGTACTACTTCGAGGTCCCGTACGAGATGCACCGGTGCTTCGCGGAGATGTACGTCTCCGACGAGCGCTTCAAGGCGTTCTACGACTCCATGCGCCCCGGCCTCGCCGAACACCTGCGCGAGGCGATCCTCGCCAACGCGGACCGGCACACCACCTCCTGACGCCCGGGCCCGGGGCCGGTCCCCGGGCCCGGGCACCACTCGGCGAGGCGGTGGAACCCGGGGTGGTCCCCTTACGTTGATAGTTTTGTACGGCGCCCCATCGACGTTTCGCCGCCGTAGCCGCCTTCACCCCCCAGGGAGCCCGGACCCGTGATGACACTCGCCCTCGGCCCGAGCTGGCTGGATCCCAACTATCTGCTCGACACGTACAGCATCTGGGGTCTGCTGCTCATCGTCTTCGCCGAGTCCGGCCTGCTCATCGGCTTCTTCCTGCCGGGTGACTCGCTGCTGTTCACCTGCGGCCTGCTGATCACGTCCGGGGACCTCGACTTCCCGCTGTGGGCCGCCATCGCGCTGATCTGCCTCGCCGCGATCCTCGGCGACCAGGCGGGCTACATGTTCGGCAAGAAGGTCGGCCCGTCCCTGTTCAACCGGCCGGACTCCCGGCTGTTCAAGCAGGAGAACGTCACCAAGGCGCACGAGTTCTTCGAGAAGTACGGCCCGAAGTCCCTGGTCCTGGCCCGCTTCGTGCCGATCGTGCGCACGTTCACGCCGATCATCGCGGGCGTCAGCGGCATGAAGTACCGCTCGTTCCTGACCTTCAACGTCATCGGCGGCGTCCTGTGGGGCGCGGGCGTCACCCTGCTCGGCTCCTGGCTCGGCAACATCGACTTCGTCAAGAAGAACATCGAGGCGATCCTGATCCTGATCGTCCTCGTCTCGGTGATCCCGATCGCGATCGAGTTCCTGCGGGCGCGCGGCAAGGACAAGAAGGCCGGGCAGACCGCCCCGGAGCCCCCGCAGCAGCCCGCCCACCAGCAGCCCCGGCCCGCCCACCAGCAGCCCCAGTACCAGCACCCGCCGGTCATGGACGACGCCACGACCCGCCTGCGGCGCGTCGAGCCCGAGCAGCCGTACGCCCCGCAGTACGAGCAGCCGTACCAGCAGCCCCAGCAGCAGGACTGGAACCAGGGCTACGACAACCAGGGCTACGGCCAGCAGGGCTACGACAACCAGGGCTACGGCCAGCAGGGGTACGACCACCAGGGGTACGACGCCGGCCAGTCCTACGACCGGCAGCAGTACCCGCAGCAGCAGCCCCAGCAGCAGTACGACCCGAACCAGTACCCGTACGACAACCGCGGCCGCTGACCGGGGCGCGGGGGACGGGGAGACTCAGAACCCGCGCGTCCGCTTGGCGGCCCGGCGCTTCCCGGCGGAGCCGATCCGCAGGAACAGCCGGGAGATCTCCGACCCCAGGTTGACCCCGATGGCGATGGCCATCGCCAGCGACGCGGCCTTGGCCAGCGACACCAGCCCCTTGTCCACGTCGTTCTGCGCCATGGACAGCAGCCCGAAGTAGGTCGCCGAACCGGGCAGCAGCGGCCCGATCGCCGCCGTCGTGTACGGCAGCGCCGAGGCGAACCGGTACCGGGACAGCAACTGCCCGAACAGCCCCACGAGCCCCGCCGCCACGGCCGTGGAGGCCACCGGCGAGATTCCGCCCGCGTAGTGCATCGCGCCGTACACCGACCAGGCCACACCGCCGTTGAGGGTCACCCAGAGCACGGTGGACCGTTCCTGCTGGAGCAGCACCGCGAAGGTCAGCGACAGCAGCATCGAGGCCGCGATCTGGATCAGCGGCCGTTCGGAGATGCCCAGCTGCGCGTCCGGATTGAGCCTGCCGCCGATCTTCACGCCGAAGTACAGGACGGTCAGCACCCCGGTGACGATGCCGACGAAGAAGTACATGACCTCCAGCAGCCGGGCCGAGGCGGTGATGTAGAAGCCCGTCAGCCCGTCCTGCACCCCCGCGACCAGCGCCCGCCCGGGCAGCAGCGCGAACAGTCCACCGGTGATCACCGCGGACGCCTTCACGTCCACGTGCGCCAGCGTCAGCGCCACCCCGATCGCCGCGGGCGGCATCGCGGCCACGGTGAACTGGTAGAACTCCGGCAGTCCGCGCCCCGCGCACAGCCACGCCAGCCGGTCGCCGAGCATCGCGCCGACGGCCGCCGCCAGGAACACGATCGGGTCACCGCCGACCAGCACGGAGGCCGCACCGGCCAGCAGCCCGCTCGCCAGGGTCAGCGCCCAGCCGGGGTACGGGTGCCGGTTGCGGCGGATCTCCGCCAGGCGCCGGTAGGCCTCCTCCAGGGAGACATGGGTCTCCGGGTCGGTCAGGTCGTCCACCAGCCGGAAGACGGCCGACAGACGCGTGTAGTCGGTGCCCCGCCGCCGCACCGTCCGGGACGCCGTCACCGGGTCCTCCACCAGGGACGGCTGGTGCGAGATCGACAGCAGTGTGAAGGTGACGTTCGGCTCGCACCGGTCCAGGCCGTAGGACCGGCACACCGCGAACATCGCGGCCTCCACGTCCTCCGCGCCCTCACCGCCGGCCAGCAGCAGCTCCCCGATACGCAGGGTCAGGTCCAGTACGCGCGGGACGGCCGGACCGCCCTCGTCCACGCGCTGGACCGGCTCCGGCGCCGGCCGCTCCGCCACCGGCATGCGCAGCATCGTGCGCATCCGGTCCTGCCAGGGCGCGTCCTTGACCAGGCTGACCAGCGGCACACCGGTGGCCGGGGTGAACGCGGCCGGCGCGGTGTTCGCGCTGTAGGTGCTCGGCGCGCCGAACGCCGAACCCTCCGGCTCGGCACTCGGCGGCTGCGGCGTCTGAAGCCCCTCCGGCACCGCGAACTCGGAGGTCGTCTCCGACTCGCCCCGGGGGACGTCGAGCCCCTCCGGAATGGCGAACTCGGACGTGATCTCCGGGTCGTACCGCGCCTCGTCCGACCGGGGCTTGCGCTCCTCCGCCTCCGTCACCTCGCACCGCTCCCTGAACCACACTTGCCGTAAGCATCAGTATGCGCACTCGTACCCGGACGGGCCGTATGTGTGCGGACATGCGAAACGGGCCGCACGCGTGCGCGTGCGGCCCGTTCGCGCGAGCGAGTGCTCAGTGGCCGCCCTGCTCCTTGAAGCGCTTGTACGACCGCTCGATCTCCGCCTCGGCGTCCGACCGGCCCACCCAGTTGGCGCCCTCGACCGACTTGCCGGGCTCCAGGTCCTTGTAGACCTCGAAGAAGTGCTGGATCTCCAGGCGGTCGAACTCGGACACGTGGTGGATGTCGCGCAGGTGCTCCACGCGCGGGTCGGTGGCCGGGACGCACAGCAGCTTGTCGTCGCCGCCCGCCTCGTCCGTCATGCGGAACATGCCGATCGCGCGGCAGCGGATGAGGCAGCCCGGGAAGGTCGGCTCGTCCAGGATGACCAGCGCGTCCAGCGGGTCGCCGTCCTCGCCGAGGGTGTTCTCGACGAAGCCGTAGTCGGTCGGGTAGGCGGTCGAGGTGAAGAGACGACGGTCCAGGCGGATCCGACCGGTCTCGTGGTCCACCTCGTACTTGTTCCGCGAACCCTTCGGGATCTCGATCGTGACGTCGAACTCCACCGGTGGCTCCTCCATGATCAGCACATAGTTCTGGTGGTTAAGTGTCCCTCACGCAGGTGTGTGATCGCGAAAGGGGCTGGTGGTCGTGCCAGAGCTGAGGCCTTGGCGAGCCGCGAGACCGCGCGTGGCGCGGATCGTGACCGCCGTACGACCGGGTCTGGCGCGCGCCGTGACCGCCGCCCGGCCGCGGATCGCGCGGCTGACGGAAGCCGTGCGCGTCAGGCCTGTGCACCTCCCCCGTCCGCGGACCGTCAGGACCTGGCAGTACACCGCGGGCGCCGCCACCGCCGGCCTGGCGCTGGCCGCCGGCGTGGTGACCGTGGCCGGTCCCTGGGACGCCAACGGTCAGCGTACGGCCGAGCGGGACCGCGCCGCCGCACTGGAGCGGTCAGGTGGCGCAGATCACGGCCGCTCCGGTACGGCCGCCAGGGCGCCCCGGCCCGCGCCGAGCGCCGCGCCCGTGCTGTCGGGCCTGGGCGGCACCACGGGCGCCGTCGGCACCAAGGAGACCCCTCCGGACGCGAAGGCACTCTCGGACGTCCTGGGGCCCCTGCTGGAGGCGCCCGCGCTCGGCAGCAGCCACGCGGCGGCCGTCGTCGACGTCACGACCGGCGAACGCCTCTACGGAGCCGACGCCGGCAAGGCCCTCACGCCCGCCTCCACCACCAAGATCGCCACCGCCGTCGCCGCGCTGTCCGCCCTCGGCCCCGACCACCGCCTCACCACCCGCACCGCCCTGGAACCCGACACCCGCGAACTCGTCCTCGTCGGCGGCGGCGACCCCACCCTCACCGCGCACGCCGAGGCCGGCGGCTGGGCCGGCCTGCGGGCCCTGGCGGCGGACACCGCGAAAGCACTCGACAAGCGCGGCATCCACAAGATCACCCTCTCGTACGACACCACCCTCTTCACCGGTCCCGCCCTGCACCCCATCGGCGTCAACGACAACCTCGCCCCGATCAGCGCCCTGACCGTCGACGAGGGCCGCACCGACGCCTCCACCAGCGGCCCGGCGCCCCGCGTGAGCGACCCCGCGGCGAACGCGGCCACCCGGTTCGCGGCCTTCCTGAAGGACGCCGGCATCACCACCACGGCCCCCGGCCCCTCCAAGGCCAGCACGCGCGCGGAGACCCTCGCCCGCGTCTCCTCGCCGCCGCTGTCGGAGCTGGTCGAGCGGATGCTGACCAACAGCGACAACGACATCGCGGAGGCGCTGGCCCGGCACACCGCCCTGGCGAGCGGGCAGCCCGCCGGCTTCGACGGCGGTGCGAAGGCCATCGCCACCCAGCTGCGCAAGCTCGGCCTGCCGATGGCCGGCGCCGCCTTCCACGACGGCAGCGGCCTGAACCGCGACGACCGCCTCACGGCCGACCTCCTCACCGCCCTCCTGGTCAAGGCGGGCGACCCCGGCCGCCCCGGCCTGCGCCCGGTCCTCACCGGCCTCCCGGTGGCCGGCTTCACCGGCACCCTGAGCACGCGCTACGCCGACGGCGCGGCCGGCCTCGTACGCGCCAAGACGGGCACCCTGACCGGCGTGAACACCCTCGCGGGCACGGTCGTCGACAAGGCCGGCCACCTCCTGGCCTTCGCCTTCCTGGCCTCGGACACCACGGATCCACTGGAGGCCCAGAAGGCCCTGGACAGAGCGGCGACAGCCCTGACGCGCTGAGCACCCCTACGGGCCGTTCCCGCAGTGCCGGGTGAGCCGGATGCGCGGTCTGTGCTGGAGCGGCTCGTGATGCCGGGTGACCGGGGAGCACGGCCGCCCGCGCCGGTGACGGAAAAGCGCGGTCGGCCCTGTCGCCGTCCACACGGCCTGCCCGAAATGGGGCCGCTCACGTACGGTTGACAACATGACTGGCTTCGGTGGCACCGCATCTCCCGGGATGGTCGACTGGAACCTCGCGGTGGCGACCGCGACACGGCTCGTACGCCCCGGCCCCGACGTCAGCCGCGACGAGGCCAGGGCCGTCGTCGCGGAGCTGCGCCGGCACGCGAAGGCCTCGGAGGGACACGTCCGGGGCTTCACCCGTATGGGCACCGAGGAGACCCACGACACCCCGGTCCTCGTCGTCGACCGCCCCGGCTGGGTCCGCGCCAACGTCGCCGGCTTCCGCGAGATCCTGCGTCCGCTCCTGGAGAAGATGCAGGAACGGCGCGGCAACAACCCGGGCAGCGCGGTCCTGGGCGCCGTCGGCGGCAAGGTCACCGGCGTCGAACTCGGCATGCTCCTGTCGTTCCTGTCCTCCCGCGTCCTCGGCCAGTACGAGACCTTCGCCCCCGCCGGCCGCGACCTCCCGGCCGGCGAGAACGGCGGGGGCCGGCTGCTGCTGGTTGCGCCCAACATCGTCCACGTCGAGCGCGAACTCGACGTCGAGCCGCACGACTTCCGCCTGTGGGTGTGCCTGCACGAGGAGACCCACCGCACGCAGTTCACCGCCGTGCCCTGGCTGCGGGACCACCTGGAGGGCGAAATCCAGTCGTTCTTGGCGGAGACCGACGTCGACCCGATGACCTTCCTGGAGCGCATCCGGGACGCCGCACAGTCCCTGGCGGGCGGCCGTCCCGAGGGCGAGGAGGAGGACGGCGGGCGCTCCTTCGTGGAGCTGGTGCAGACCCCCGCCCAGCGGGAGATCCTCGGCCGGCTGACCGCCGTGATGTCCCTGCTGGAGGGCCACGCCGACTACGTCATGGACGGCGTGGGCCCGAGCGTCGTACCGACCGTCGCGGAGATCCGCGAGAAGTTCCAGCAGCGCCGCGCGAAGGGCGCCTCCCGGCTGGACATGGCCCTGCGCAAGCTGCTCGGTCTGGACGCCAAACTGAGGCAGTACCGGGACGGCGAACGGTTCGTGCGGGCCGTGGTCGAACAGGTCGGTGTCGACGGTTTCAACCGCGTCTGGACCTCGCCCAACACCCTTCCCACCAAGGCGGAGATCGCCAAACCGGCGGACTGGGTCGCGCGGGTGCACCGCAAGGCCGAGTCGTGAACGGCACGGGGACATCGTGAAGGAATCCGGCCGACGGCAGGCGAACGCCCCTCCAATCACCCGTCCGAGGGACCGTGAGCCATGCGTAGGCGTGCAATGCTCGGGGAACGGCCCGCTTCTGTCACCATCTACACACTCTGAGTGACCGTCCCGGGTTCACCCCCCGAAAACTTCATGAAGGGAACCGGACATGGGTCCCCATCCTGCGGTCGCGGCGATACGCCTGGCGGTTCGCCGCGTCCTCCACGACATCCTGAACGACCACCTGGCCTCTTCCGCGCACCCGGCCCCGCAGCCGGCCGCCGCGCGCCCGGACCGGACGGCCGAGCGGCCCCCCTCCCCGCTCGTCCTCGTCGCGTGCTCCGGCGGCGCCGACTCCATGGCCCTCGCCTCCGCCCTCGCCTTCGAGGCACCCAAGCTCGGCGTCCGGGCCGGCGGGGTCACCGTCGACCACGGCCTCCAGCCCGGCTCCGACCTCCGCGCCGACGAGGTCGTCCTGCGGCTGCGCGGACTCGGACTCGATCCGGTCGAGTCCGTCGCCGTGACCGTCGGCCGCGCGGGCGGCCCCGAAGCCGCCGCCCGCGACGCCCGCTACGCCGCCCTGGACGCCGCCGCCGAACGCCACGGCGCCGCCGCGGTCCTGCTCGGCCACACCCGGGACGACCAGGCCGAAACCGTCCTGCTGGGCCTCGCCCGCGGCTCCGGCATCCGCTCCCTGTCCGGCATGGCCGCGGTCTCGGGGGCCGGCGGCCGTTACCGGCGGCCCTTCCTGCAACTCGACCGGCAGACCGCCCGCAAGGCCTGCATGGTCCAGTCGCTGCCCGTCTGGGACGACCCGCACAACGCCGACCCCGCCTACACCCGCTCCCGGCTCCGGCACGAGGGCCTGCCCGCGCTGGAGAAGGCCCTCGGCAAGGGCGTCGTGGAGGCGCTCGCCCGCACCGCGCAGCTCTCCCGCGACGACGCCGACGCCCTGGACGCCTGGGCCCGCCAGGCCGAGGCCTCCGTACGGGACGCCGCCGGCCTGCTGGAGTGCGCCAAGCTGTACGCCCTCCCGCCCGCCGTGCGCCGCCGGATCCTGCGCCGCGCCGCCATCGAGGCCGGTGCCCCGGCCGGTGCGCTGTTCGCCCGCCACATCGAGGAAGTCGACCGCCTGATCACCGGCTGGCGCGGCCAGGGAGCCATCAATCTCCCGGGCAAAGTCGTCGCCCAGCGGCAGGGTGGCAGACTGGTGATTCGGCAAGGCTGAATGCCGACCCTCGCCGACCCTCCCGGAGCGACCCTCCGGTGGGCCGGACAGCCGGAGGCCGTGCGTGCGGCCGGTGCCGGTGGCCGCGCACGCGGCCGTAAGTGCGGGACGACCGAAAGTGATGCGGGTGGACGCGAAAGACATGGGTGCCGACCTCCAGCAGGTGCTCATCACCAAGGAAGAGATCGACGCGAAGCTGGCCGAGCTGGCCGCGAAGATCGACGCGGAGTACGCGGGCAAGGACCTGCTCATCGTCGGCGTCCTCAAGGGCGCGGTGATGGTCATGGCGGACCTCGCCCGGGCGCTGTCCACCCCCGTCACCATGGACTGGATGGCCGTGTCCTCCTACGGCGCGGGCACCCAGTCCTCCGGTGTCGTGCGGATCCTCAAGGACCTCGACACCGACATCAAGGGCAGGCACGTCCTGATCGTCGAGGACATCATCGACTCCGGCCTGACCCTGTCCTGGCTGATCAACAACCTCGGCTCCCGCGAGCCCGCCTCCCTGAAGGTGTGCACGCTGCTGCGCAAGCCGGACGCCGCCAAGGTCGCCATCGACGTGGAGTGGGTCGGCTTCGACATCCCGAACGAGTTCGTCGTGGGCTACGGCCTCGACTACGCCGAGAAGTACCGCAACCTGCCGTTCGTCGGTACGCTCGCGCCCCACGTCTACGGCGGCTGAGCCAGTCGGCCCAAGCCCGGTAGGACGATCGGGAACCCCAGCGGGTTCCACGCCGTTGAAGCTTGCAGAGACGGGTTTCCCAGCCGCCGAAACGGCTCCGTGCGGCTTCGGGCAACAATGCTGGGGTACCGTCAGAAGAACTGTCTTATCAAACTCACTATGGCAGGAGGGACGGGGCGGCACCGCTCCGTATGGATGGACGTGAAGCGATACTTCCGTGGGCCGGTCATGTGGATCGTGCTGGCCGTCCTTGCCGTGGTCGTGTTGATGCAGGTCGTCGGCTCGTCCGGCGGCTACAAGACGGTGGACACCGGCCAGGTCGTGGCGGCGATCAACGACAACAAGGTCGAGTCGGCCAAGCTCACCACCGGTGACGAACAGAGCATCAAGGTCACGCTCAAGGACGGCTTCAAGGTCGAGGGCAGCTCGAAGATCCAGGCGAGCTACATCGGTGACCAGGGCGTGACCATCGCCGGCACGCTGCAGACCAAGTACCAGGACAAGCAGATTCCGGACGGCTACACGGTCTCGCCGTCCAAGCAGAACCCGTTCGTCGGCGTCCTGCTCTCGCTGCTGCCCTTCGTCCTGATCGTGGTCGTCTTCCTGTTCCTGATGAATCAGATGCAGGGCGGCGGCTCCCGGGTCATGAACTTCGGCAAGTCCAAGGCGAAGCTCATCACCAAGGACACCCCGAAGACGACCTTCTCCGACGTCGCGGGCTGCGACGAGGCCGTCGAGGAGCTTCAGGAGATCAAGGAGTTCCTCCAGGAGCCGGCCAAGTTCCAGGCGGTCGGCGCCAAGATCCCCAAGGGCGTGCTCCTCTACGGCCGCCCGGGTACGGGCAAGACCCTGCTCGCGCGCGCCGTCGCCGGTGAGGCGGGCGTCCCCTTCTACTCGATCTCCGGTTCCGACTTCGTCGAGATGTTCGTCGGTGTCGGTGCCTCCCGGGTCCGTGACCTGTTCGAGCAGGCCAAGGCGAACGCCCCGGCGATCGTCTTCGTGGACGAGATCGACGCGGTCGGCCGTCACCGTGGCGCCGGTCTCGGCGGCGGTCACGACGAGCGCGAGCAGACCCTGAACCAGCTGCTCGTCGAGATGGACGGCTTCGACGTCAAGGGCGGTGTGATCCTGATCGCCGCCACGAACCGCCCGGACATCCTCGACCCGGCGCTGCTGCGCCCCGGCCGCTTCGACCGGCAGATCGCGGTCGACCCGCCGGACCTGCAGGGCCGTCTGGAGATCCTCAAGGTCCACCAGAAGGGCAAGCCGGTCGCGCCCGACGTCGACCTGTCCGCCGTGGCCCGCCGCACCCCGGGCATGACCGGTGCCGACCTCGCCAACGTGCTGAACGAGGCGGCGCTGCTCACCGCCCGCGGCGACCAGAAGCTGATCGACAACAAGGCGCTGGACGAGGCGATCGACCGCGTGGTCGCGGGCCCGCAGAAGCGGACCCGGATCATGTCGGACAAGGAGAAGAAGATCACCGCGTACCACGAGGGCGGTCACGCCCTGGTCGCGGCGGCCTCGCCGAACTCCGACCCGGTCCACAAGATCACGATCCTGTCCCGTGGTCGTGCCCTCGGTTACACGATGGTCCTGCCGGACGAGGACAAGTACTCGACCACGCGCAACGAGATGCTCGACCAGCTCGCCTACATGCTGGGCGGCCGGGCGGCCGAGGAACTGGTCTTCCACGACCCGACCACGGGCGCCGCGAACGACATCGAGAAGGCCACCAACCTGGCCCGCGCGATGGTCACCCAGTACGGCATGACCGAGCGCCTCGGTGCGATCAAGTTCGGAGGCGACAACTCCGAGCCGTTCCTGGGCCGTGAGATGGCTCACCAGCGCGACTACTCGGAAGAGGTCGCCGCGCTGGTGGACGAAGAGGTCAAGAAGCTCATCGAGACCGCGCACAACGAGGCCTGGGAGATCCTGGTCGAGAACCGCGACGTGCTCGACAACCTCGTCCTCCAGTTGCTGGAGAAGGAGACCCTGGGCAAGGAGGAGATCGCCGAGATCTTCGCCCCGATCGTCAAGCGCCCGCCGCGGCCCGCCTGGACCGGCTCCTCCCGCCGGACCCCGTCCACCCGCCCGCCGGTGCTCTCCCCGAAGGAGCTGGCACTGACCAACGGTGCGAACGGCGCGACGGCGGCGATCAGCACGGCGAAGTCCACCGCCGCGGAGTCCGCCCCGGCGACGGAGCAGACCCCGGAGGACCGCTCCGAGAGCTGACCCTGTTCCGGCCACGAGGGCCGGAATGAATGCCGCGTCCCCCAGGTTTTAGCCTGGGGGCGCGGCATTTCGCATGTCCGCAGACGGAACGCGAGGCACACCCGCGTGCAAGGCACAGGAACGAGGAACCAGATGACCGACCCGGTGACGCTGGACGGCGAGGGCCCCATCGGCGAGTTCGACGAGAAGCGCGCCGAGAACGCCGTACGCGAACTGCTGATCGCGGTCGGTGAGGACCCGGACCGTGAGGGCCTGCGGGAGACGCCGGCCAGGGTCGCGCGTGCCTACAGGGAGATCTTCGCCGGTCTGTGGCAGCAGCCGGAGGACGTCCTGACGACGACGTTCGACCTGGGGCACGACGAGATGGTCCTCGTGAAGGACATCGAGGTGTACTCGACCTGCGAGCATCATCTGGTGCCGTTCCGGGGTGTCGCCCACGTCGGCTACATTCCGTCCGAGACCGGCAAGATCACCGGCCTGTCCAAGCTGGCCCGCCTGGTCGACGTCTACGCCCGCCGGCCGCAGGTGCAGGAACGCCTCACCACGCAGATCGCGGACTCCCTGATGGAGATCCTGGAGCCGCGGGGCGTCATCGTGGTCGTCGAGTGCGAGCACATGTGCATGTCCATGCGCGGTATCCGCAAGCCGGGCGCGAAGACCATAACGTCCGCCGTCCGCGGTCAGCTGCGGGACGCCGCGACGCGGAACGAGGCGATGAGCCTCATCATGGCGCGCTGAGCGAGCCGCCGAGCGCGCCGGGGCGCGGGACCGGAGGTCAGGCCACCGGCTCCGCTCCCGGGTGGTTCTGGTCGTCGTCCTCGGGGAGCTTGCAGACCCGCTCCAGGAAGATGGCGGCGGCTATCACGCCGACGCCGGTCAGGACGGAGAAACCGGCGTAGATCGCCTGGTCGCGGCGGGCCGGGATGTCCAGCAGCTCCAGCAGGAAGACGCCCGTTCCGCCGTACATACCGGCGACGAGCGCGGCCACCAGGGCGCTGGCCTGGCCGAAGACGACCGCCCGGGCGGCCATCAGCGGGTCGACTCCCTTGGCGCCGGGCCGGCGCTCGCGCTGGGCCCTGAGACGGGCGCGCAGCGACAGCGCCGTCGAGAGCAGGACCACGGCGATCAGCGCGAGGACGACGGGGGCGGCCAGGGGGACGCTGGGGAGGGTCCCGATCGAGTTCCAGAGGCGGGCGCCCGCCCAGGACAGGACGCCTGCCACGACGAACACGCCCGCCAGCACCCTGATGCGCAGCTCTCTCACGGTGTCCCTTCAGTTCCCCCGGACCGTCCCGGACGGTGGTCGTCTTGGTCTTGACCCGTCTCGACCTTAACGACTACTCGGGCAGCCGGAGTTCCAGGTCCGCGCGGGGCGCGACACCCTCACGGGTGACGGTGGACAGCAGGTCGGCCACCGTGCCGCGGCCGGGGAGCTGCGCCTGCGGGTCGACGTCGTGCCAGGGCGCGAGAACGAAGGCGCGCTCGTGGGCGCGCGGGTGGGGCAGGGTGAGCCGCGGGTCGTCCGAGGTGACGCCGGCGTAGGCGACGATGTCGACGTCCAGCGTGCGCGGACCCCAGCGCTCGTCCCGGACGCGGTGGAAGGCCTCCTCGACGGCGTGCGCCCGCTCCAGCAGGGACGACGGGGGCAGAGTCGTCTTGAGGACCACGACCGCGTTGAAGTACGACGGCTGGCTGCCCGGCTCCACGCCCCACGGCTCGGTCTCGTACACCGGGGAGACGGCCTTCACGCGGACGCCCGGGGTGTCCTCCAGGGCGTCGACGGCACCCTGGAGGGTCTCCAGGCGGTTGCCGAGGTTGGAGCCGATGGAGATCACGGCCCACTTCGGGTTGCTCAGGGTCGTGTCGGCCGCGTCGACCTGCTCGACGACCGAGGCGGGCACCGGCTGGACGGTCGGGTCGCTGTGACCCTGGTGGAAAGGTCGGGTCATACTCGGCTCCGGGTGATGGTGACGGTCACGTCGTCGAAGGGGACGGTGATCGGGGCGTCCGGCTTGTGGACGCAGACCTCGACCTCCTCGACCCCTTCGTGCTTCAGACAGGTCCGGGCGATCCGCTCGGCGAGGGTCTCGATGAGGTTCACCGGCTCGCCCTCGACCACGGCCACGACCTCCTCGGCCACGATGCCGTAGTGCACGGTCTTCGTCAGGTCGTCATCGGCCGCGGCCGGCCGGGTGTCCAGGCCGAGCACGAGGTCCACGATGAAGGTCTGGCCCTCCTCGCGCTCCTTGGGGAACACACCGTGGTGCCCGCGGGCCTTGAGGCCGCGCAGCGCGACACGATCCACGCGAATCACTCCTGCAATCGTCGGGAAGGGCCGGCCCGTGCCGCGTGCGGGCGGCACACCGGCCTCAGACGAATCTACCTGCGGGCACTGACAAAGCCGGGCCGCGGGGGCGTGGGCACGGGCCGGTGTCCGGAGGGTTCACCGGCCGTTTCCCCCGGGGAACCCGGCCCTGTCATGGGCTGGTAGCCGCTCCTACCCCGGGGTAGGTGATTCCAACCACTTCTTCGGGTCAGGCCAGGGGTTCGTCGTCCGGGTTCACGCCGTTCACGTGGTTGTCGTCCTCGTCCTCGTCGGTCTCGGCCAGCACGGGGGAGGCGTGGTGCGACCAGAGCTTCCAGCCGGAGGGCGTGCGCCGGAACACGTTCGTGGCGACGACGAGCTGGCCGACCAGCGGGCCGAGCTCCGCGCCCTCCTCGGGGGCGGGGCCGCCGCTGAGAATGTTCTCCGTGCAGGTCACGAGCGCGGTGTCACCGGTCACGGAGACATGCACATCGGTGAGGAAGAACTGGATGTAGTCGGTGTTGGCCATGATCAGGGCGTACGACCTGAGGACCTCGCCGCGGCCGGTGAGCACCGGCCAGCCGGGGTGGACGCAGGAGATGACCCCGCTGTCCGCGGGGTCGTGGTACGTCTCGTCCACGCCCAGGTCGGCGGGGGTCAGCCAGAGGGAGGAGACCTCCTCGAAGTCGCCGCGTTCGAGTGCCTCGTAGAAGGCGGTGTTGGCGGCCTCCACCTGCTCGACGTCGGTGTGGGGGGCGCTCACCGCTCTCCTTCCGCCCCGCGCTCGCCGCCGGTGCCGGGCGCGCCCGTGGCACCGCGCGCCTCCTCCACGGCCCGGGCCACCCGGACCGCGTCCGCCGTGGCGCGCACCTCGTGCACCCGCACCGCCCATGCGCCGGCGTGCGCGGCGAGCGCGGAGACGGCCGCCGTGGCCGCGTCGCGTTCGCGGGCCGGCGGGGGTGCCCCCTGCGGTCCGGCCAGGACCCGGCCGAGGAACCGCTTGCGGGAGGCGGCGACCAGCAGCGGGTGGCCGAGCGAGGCCAGCCGGTCGAGGTGGGCGAGGAGGGCGAGGTCGTGCCCGGCCTCCTTGGAGAAGCCGAGGCCCGGGTCGACGACGATGCGGTCCGGGGCGATACCGCCCGCCAGAACGGCCTCCACGCGCGCGTGCAGTTCGTCCACGACTTCCCCGACGACGTCCTCGTAGACGCCCTTGACGTTGCCGCCCTGGAGGAAGCCGCGCCAGTGCATGACGACGAAGGGGGCGCCCGCGTCGGCGACCACCGGGATCATCGCGGGATCGGCGAGGCCGCCGCTGACGTCGTTGACTAGGGCGGCACCGGCCGCGAGTGCCTGTTCGGCGACGGAGGCGCGCATGGTGTCGACGGAGACGACGACTCCCTCGGAGGCGAGGCCGCGCACCACGGGAATGACCCGCCGCAGCTCCTCGGCCTCGTCCACGCGCGTGGCACCGGGCCGGGTGGACTCGCCGCCGACGTCGACCAGATCCGCGCCCTCGGCGACCAGATCCAGGCCGTGTTTGACGGCGACGGTCGTGTCGAACCAGCGGCCGCCGTCGGAGAAGGAGTCGGGGGTCACGTTCACGACCCCCATGACCGCGCACCGGTCCCATGCCGGAAGGCCGGCGACTCGGCCGCGCCCGCTGAGGTTGTTCATACGTTCAGCGTAGGCCCAGCAGGGTGCCGCCCACGCGCTGC
>NZ_PQSU01000019.1 GCF_002920615.1 Streptomyces sp. Ru62 | reverse complement strand
GTGCCGCAGGTCTTGCCGGCCTCCAGGGTGACGCGCGCGCCGACGGGCAGGCCGCGCTTGAGGTCGGGGCCGAGCGTGTGGATCACGCCGGAGACCTCGTGGCCGACGGTGACCGTGTCGGAGGTGGCGAACAGGGGGACGAGGGAGCCGTCGAGCAGGTGGACGTCGGAGAGGCAGACGCCGGCGGCCTTGACCTCGATAAGGACCTCGCCCGGGCCCGGCACGGGGATCGGGACCTCTTCCACGGCGAACTTCCTGCTGTCCAGGTGGAAGCGTCCGGCGAGCATGGTGTCCATGGTGATCATCTGACTTTCATGCAGTGGTGTGTGTATCGAGGGGGGCCCGGCCGTGGAGCCGGGACCCGGCTGGTGCTGGGGCCGCCCGCCCGGCGTCAGGCGGGCGGCCGGGCCGGTCAGGCGAAGACGTCCTGCTGGTAGCGCTCGTCCGCTTCGAGCTGGGCGAGCCACTGCTGGGCGCTCTCGTCGTCGCTGCCGGTCTTCTGGCGGTGGATGGCGGCGAGTGCCTCGCGGACGGCGGGGGCCATGCGGCGGCCGTCACCGCAGACGTAGATGTTGGCGCCGTCTTCGATGGCCTGCCAGACCGTGTCGGCGGCGCCTGCGATGGCGTTCTGCACGAACCGGGCCGGGTGGCCGGTCACGGCGGAGTAGGCGGTGTGGATCTGGGCGATGCCGGCCTGCTCCCAGTCCTGCATCTCCTGGCGGTAGAAGTAGTCGTGCTCGGGGTGGCGGCAGCCGACGAACACCTGGGACAGGCCGACCTGGGTGCCGTTGGAGTGCTGTGTCGCCCGCTCCTCCAGGAAGCCGCGCAGCGGCGCGATGCCGGTGCCGGGGCCGATCAGGATCAGCGGCGTGGTGGGGTCGGCGGGCGGTGCGAAGGTGGGGGAGGGCACGCGGACGTAGCCGTAGACGACGTCTCCGGGTTCGAGGCCGGCGATGTAGGAGGAGCAGGTGCCGCGGTACTGGCCGTCGCCGGACAGGGCCGGGCCCTCCAGCAGGCCGACGGTCAGGCGCACCTGGCGCGGGTTGGCCTGCGGGGCGGAGGAGATGGAGTAGAAGCGGGGCCGGATCGGGCCCATCATCTCCAGGAACACCGCCAGCGGCAGCTCGATGGCCTCGAAGCGCTCCAGCAGGCCCAGCACCGAGACGCGCTTGCCGAGGATCTCCTTGCTGTAGCGCTCCTCGGCCTCCTGGGTGTCGGCGGTGTACGCCTGGAGCTGCGGCCGGGTCCACGGGCACTCGGTGTACTCGGCGAGCGTCTGGATCTGGGACCGGGTGGCCACGTCCTGCAGCTCCAGGAACTCGGTGAGCAGGATGCCGGCGGTGACCGGCGTGCCGACCGGCAGGTGGGTGCGGCCACCGGCCGGCTGCTCCAGCCGGAGCACCTGGTCGTAGTCGACGCCGAGCCGCCTCAGGGCGCGTTCCACCAGGGCGAGTTCGTTCTTGGCGAAGACGGCCAGGTGGTTGCCGGTGTCGTAGGTGACGCCCTCGGGCAGTTCGAAGGTGATGGACTTCGCGGACGGGCGCGGCGGCTCGATGGCGAAGTCCCACAGGCCGGTCGCGTCCGCCACCAGCTCCTCGTTGGCCACCACCGTGAGCGGGTACGCCTGCTCGGAGACGATGGCGGGGCGCACGTCGGACTCGGTGAGCAGCTCGACCTGGTAGCGCGGGCCGCTCGCCTGGGAGGTGTCGGCGGCGTACTCCTCGGCCAGGGTGGCCCAGAGGTTGTCCATCCACCGCGTGGCCATGCCGTCGAAGTCACCGGCGGCGTCGGCGATGCCGCGCTCGACTATCGGGGTGGCGCCGGCGGCCAGCAGACCTTCCTCGATCCGCTTGGGGAACGCCTGGTAGGTGGCCACCCACTGGGTGTTGCCGGCGCCCAGCAGCGCGTATCGCACGTTCGACAGTGAGCCCTCGGGCAGCCCGGCGGCGAGCAGGTCGTCGAAGCGCTGGGCGTTGTCGGGAGCCTTGCCGTTGTAGCTGGCGGCGACGACGGCGAGCAGGCCCTCGGAGGGCAGGTTGTCACCCAGCTCGTCCAGGCTCACCAGGGTGGTGCCGAAGCCGGAGCGCTCGCCGCGGTCGGCGATGGTGCGGGCCAGGTCCTCGCACGAGCCGAGGCTGGAGCCGTAGGCGACGGTCAGGTTCACCCCGACACCGCTGACCGCGGCCTGCGCCTGCGTGTCACCGGTCTGCACATCCGCGACGCCGAAGACGGTCCGCTCGTGCTCCTGCCGGCGGCGCACGACCAGCTCGAAGTTGCCGGGCTTGCGGGTCAGCGCCTCCTTGGCGTCCATCTTGTAGTCGGCCGTGTCGGAGAACTTGAACTTCTGCAGCACCAGCGCCAGGGCCAGACGGGCCTCGGTGAGCGCGAACTGCCGGCCGATGCAGGCACGCACACCGTTGCCGAACGGCTTGTAGGCGTGCGGGTGCTGCTTGGCCCGGTTCTCGGGCAGCCACCGGTCGATGTCGAACTCCTCGGGGCGCTCCCACGCCTTGGGGTGGGTGTGCAGGGGACCTTCGAGGATGTTGACCCGCGTGCCCTTCTTCAGCTCGTAGCGGCCACCGATGACGGTGTCCTCCAGCGGCGCCTTGCCGAACGCCGGGATGGGAGCCCACAGGCGCAGCGTCTCGTCCAGGATCCGCGGGATGACATCCAGCTGCATGATCGTGTCGTAGTCCGGCACCGTGTCACCGGGCAGCAGGCGGTCCACCTCGGCATACGCCTGGGCCAGGACGTGCGGGTTGCGCATCAGCGAGTACGTGGCGAACGACAGCAGGCCGCTGGTGGTCTCGTGGCCGGCGATCAGGAACGTCAGCACCTGGTCACGGACGTTGTCGTCGGCCAGCGCCTTGCCGGTCTCCGGGTCCGTGGCCTCCAGCATCAGACCCAGCAGGTCCTCCTCACCGCCGCCCTTCCCCTCGCGGCGCTCCTTGATCACACTCTCGACCAGGTCCTGCATCAGCCGGATGTTCTCGCGGTACTTCCGGTCGTCCGCCTTGCGCAGCCTGGTCATCATCGGCAGCTCCTGCGAGCGCCGCAGCGACTCGATCAACGCCTCCAGCAGCGCGTTGAGGAAGGGGTGCAGCTCCTCCTTGTCGAAGGACTTGAACCGGTAGCCGAACCCCGACAGGGCGATGGTGTCCAGCGTCAGACGGGTGTAGTCGTCGGTGATGTTGACCGGCCGACCCTCCCGGCGCTCCCACTTGCCCGCCAGGTTCTGGGCGATCTCCAGCATCTGCCCGAAGTACGCCTTCATGGCCCGCTGGCTGAACGCCGGCAGCAGGACACGGTGGGCCATGCCCCATTCCTCTTCGTACTGGTGGGCGGTGAACAGGCCCGCGCCCGCGTAGTCCCGGACATGGGTCAGCGGCGTCTTGTCGATCTGCTTGAAGAACCGCGTCTCGTCGCTGACCTCGGCCACCAGGTCCGGGTCGTAGACGAAGACCTGCTCGATACCGGCGATGTCCATGCCGTAGATGCCCTCGGGGAACTGCTTGGCCAGCTCACCGAAGTACTCCACCGGGTTGGTGCTGGGGATCTGCGGGGTGTGACCGAGGAGGGGGAGCCCGCGCGGGGACCGGATGGGGCGAAGGTCGTTCGCGGAGTGCGTGGTCATGACGTGCTCCTCTGCGTGGAGGGGGATGGGCAAGGGCGCGCTTGCTCAGGGCGATGCCGCGGCGCCATACGAAACATACGCCGTATGGAATTGAAACCGTACGACGTATGGAAGCACGAGGCAAGCTCGGTCGCCCTGCTGGACGCCGTGATCCAGGTCATTTCCATACGACGTACGAAACTGCTACCGTATGGCGTATGGAAAAGAAGGCGAGGCGTCCCCCGCGGGGAACGAGGAAGAGGGACGTGCCTCTGACCGAGGCCGGGATCTACGCCGCCGCCCTGCGGCTGATCGACGCGGACGGCGTCGAGGCGCTCACCATGCGCAAACTCGCCACCGCGCTCGACGCGAACCCGATGTCGCTGTACCACCACGTGCCGAACAAGGAAGCCGTGCTGCGCGGCGTGACGAGAATGGTCGGCGCCCAGTTCCGCACCGTGACGCTGGAGGACGCTCCCTGGCAGGAGCGCATCCGCCTGCTCGCAACGGACTTCCGGACCCTGGCGCACCGTCACCCCGAGCTGATGGCCTACTCGTTCAGCCACCAGCCCGACTTCATCCAGTCCGACGACCCGTTCTGGACCGCGCTCACCGCGATCGTGGAGGCTGCCGGGGTTCCGCGGTCAGAGGTCTCGGAGATCGCGGCGCTGATGGTCGCCGTCGTCATCGGCGTCCTCGCCGCCGAACTCAACGGCTCGCTCCGCCAGTGGTCGACCCTCAAGCCCCCCGGCTTCGACGATGGTGGAGACGGTGACGGGGATGCAGACCCTGACTCTGCGGACACAGCCCCTGAAGGCCCTGACCAGGACCACATGTTCCGCCTCGTGATGGACACGCTGATCACGGGTCTGGAAAGCCGGCTCACCGGTGATCGGGACGGCCGGGACGCCGGCCTTTGAGTCACACCTTCTGAGGCGCTGCGCCGCAGGCACTGGCCCCTGAGCCGCGCCCGCAGCCGGACGATCCCAGGCTGCGACATGCGGGAGCCACCCCCCCCGTGACATCGGGGAACGCCGTCCGGCGGGGTGGCTCCACAGCCTCTGCACGACAGCCGTACGGTGCCGACCCGTGAAATGACCATGGTCGTCGGCTTGTTCCCGATCCCCTCCCGAAGCGGGAGATCTCCGGCCCCGTCGAGCTGCATCACCCATCCGTTCACCGAGGCGGCCGTGCCCGCCCAGTACTACCCCCGTGAGCGCGAGGTGGCGTCCCGTGTCGGACGAGCCGTAGCTGCTCTCGACCGGTTCTTTTCTCTTTCCGCCATCCCCATCCGCTGTCCGGAGGGCTGCCCCCATGTCCCAGAACGCCACCGCCGCTCCTCGCGGCGCCGAGACCGCACCTGAGAATGTGCCCGAGCTGTCGCACCAGCGGCGCTGGTGGATCCTGCTGGTCGTTTCCCTGTCCATGCTGATGGGTGTCCTCGACGGCACCATCGTCAACATCGCCCTGCCGTCCGCCCAGCACGACCTGGGCTTCTCCGACGCCGACCGGCAGTGGGTGGTCACCGCCTACGCGCTGGCCTTCGGCAGCCTGCTGCTGCTCGGCGGCCGCATCGCCGACCTGGCCGGTCAGAAGGTGACCTTCCTGGTGGGTCTGGCCGGCTTCGCGGCCGCTTCCGTGGTTGCGGGCGCGGCGAACGGATTCGCCGCGCTCGTCATCGCGCGTGCCGTGCAGGGGCTGTTCGCCGCGCTGCTGGCCCCCTCCGCCCTCTCGGTCCTGATGACCACCTTCACCGATCCGCGCGAACGGGCCAGGGCCTTCACCACGCACGGTGACCGCCCGACCTGAAGGAACGGCCGTGAGCACGTGGGTCTGACGACCGCGGTCGTCACAGCAGCACCGCGGTCCGGGGTGCGTCACTCCTCCGGGGAATCCCATGCCCGGAACCCAGCGGACTCCTTCTCGCTCAGCTCGGCCCAGGCCGTCTTGCCTTGTCGGACGTGCCGAGTTCCCCAGCGCTCGGCGAACCGAGCGACCAGGAGCAGGCCCCGTCCCAGCTCGTCGTGGGTGCCGGCCCGACGCAGGTGAGCTGACGGCAGGGTGGCCTTGGGCCGGAACGGCACGCTGTCCGAGTCCCAGGAGACGCCCATGACCACGCAGGTGCCCTGCGTATGGGTCGGTATCGATGCCGGCCGGGGCCACCACTGGCGCGTCACCATCGATGACACCGCAGCATCATCGCAGGGCCGCCGGATACCGGCCGTTCTGGCCGCGTCGCTCGTCGCAGGCCGACCGTCAGCGCAAGGGTGAGTCCACGGTGGGCGTCAGGAGGGTTTCGTCGAGGCCGACGATCTGGCTGATGTCGAAGCCTTCCACGTCCGCGCGGAATTCAGGACTCGACAGGTATGTCTCCAGCCGCTCCTGCACGTCGTCGGCGTCCTTGTAGGAGACGAGGGCGTACAGCCGGGGGGTGTCGTTTCCGGGCGCCGCGGGCACCGTCCAGACGCCGTGGGTGGTGATCCGGTGCTTGGCCATACCGGGAATGTGCCGGGCCCAGATCTTCTCGTAGGCGGCGAGTGCGTCGGAGCTGTGCAGGGTGTAGACGCGACGCTTCACCGAGTGGACCAAAGCCAGGGTGTGGGCCAAGCTCCATCGCCTGGGCCTGGACGAACTGGGCTCCCGCGGCGCGCACGAGCGGTCCCGCCGCGCGATCGACTCGGTGAACATACGGGTCATGAAAGGGACCTGACGGACCCCCAAGGCAGTCGAGGGGATATCGGCCGGACGGCGATCTTGACGACCAGCTCCGGCGTATGAGGCAGGTAGAAGAGGCGTGTTCGGTCAGCGCGCTTCGGTGGCCCGCTCGGTGTCGCGTCCGGGCTTCGGAGGAGCAACTGCCGGCCGCTCCGTGGGTCGGCGATGGTACAAGAGACAGGCGATCAGGTCGGTGGCCGCGCGAGTACGGTGGAATGGCCTACCCGGATGGACTTGGGGGAATTCATGACGTTCGAGCAAGAGTGGGCCGAAATGCGCGCGGCGGCGGCCGAACGAACTGCCCTGCGGATCGACAGCGTTCCGGCCGATGGTGGCGGAGGTGGTGGCGTCGGGGACCTGGTGGTCAATCGGGACGACCTCGGCGCTATCGGCAATGACGCGTACGACCTGCTGGGCCGGCTGGGTAAGGAGGGCGACATCGCCCGTTCCTCCACGTTCGACGCGGCGACGGCACTGACCAACGGAAACTTCGAGAGCGGTTCGGCCGTGCTGAAGGTGCACGATTTCTGGCAGACGCACGTGAAGACACTGTTGGACGCCTGCGCGCAGATTTCGAACCACCTCGATTACAGCAAGGCCCGGCACGCCGAGGACGAGGCGAAGATCGAGGGAGATCTGATGCGGGTTTCCGTGCTGACGGAATACCTGAAATAGGGCTCGGGGGAGGCGCACCACATGCTGAAGTACGAGGACATCATCGACGCCCCGGTGGCGAAGCTGAAGGCCGCCGCCGACGACTGGTCGGAGATGGCGGGGAAGCTGGACAAGCTCGCCGCGGACGCCGCCGACGGGATGAAGGCGAAGGCGGACAGGGCGGCCTGGGAGGGCGTCAACGCAGGGGTCACCAGAGCGTTCATCGACAAGACGGCCAAGGAGTTCGCGGACGCCGCGGCCGAGGCCAGGGGTGTGAAGCTGATCCTGGAAGAGGGTCACGCGGCCATCAAGAAGGCCAAGGACGACCTGGTCAACATCCGGGACCACGAGGGGCCCGCGGCCGGCATCCACGTGGACGGCAAGGGCAGAGTCACGGCGCGGAAGCCGTTGTCCGAGATCCCCGCGGCGCGGCACGACCCCGACTACAGCGAACTGCTGCAGCAGGAGAGGCGGAACATCGAGTCGTGGCAGAAGAGGATCGACCTCATCGTCGACAACTGCAACGACACCGACCTTGCCCTCAAGAACGCCCTCGAGGCCAACGTCACCGACCGTAAGGACTTCGACGCTCCGACGTACACGAAGCTGGACCAGGAGGAGGCCGCCCGCGCCGCCGCTCTGGCGGCCAAGGGCCGGGACATCACCCACGCCGAACTGCAGCAGCTCAACGAGCTACTGAAGGACAACAGTTCGTCGGTGGAGTTCTCCAAGGACTTCTACGAGAAGCTCGGCCCAGAGAAGTCGCTCGCGTTTTTCGGCCAGCTCTCCACGGACACGTACGAGTACGGCAAGGTCGACCCGGAGCGCCTCAAGGACGTCCAGGAGCTCCAGAAGAACCTCGGCCTCAACCTGGCCACCGCCTCCCACGACAAGGATTTCACCGACAAGTGGGGTCCGGAACTCCGCAAATTGGGTACGGAGCGCATTCCGCTGGCCAAGAACGACTACGGCGGGCCGTTCGGATACCAGCTGCTCGGCGGGATCATGCGGTACGGGAACTACGACGCGAAGTTCCTCAACCCGATCGCCGAACACGTGGCGCAGCTGCACGCGAAGGACCCGTACATGTTCGCCGACAACAAGGTGGTGAACAGTCCGTTCAAGAACCCGTTCAACCCCTCCGGCGTGAACGGAGCCGGCTATGACCCGGCCACCGCCATGCTGGAAGCGCTCGGCAACAGTCCCGAAGCGGCGAAGAAGTTCTTCACCGACCCCCCGACCGCGTACAACGAGGACGGCACGGTGAACCACGGCGCCACGGCCGGCCTCGGCAAGGACAAGGACGGCAAGGCGATCGACAACTACCTCGACTTCTTCAGCAACGAGAAGTGGGAGTCCTTCCCCGACGTCAACTCGCTCGACCCGAAGGAGCAGAAGGCGTCGCTCGACCAGATGCCCGACGCCCTCGGCCACGCCCTGGAGGCAGCGACTCTCGGCTACCCGGCCGGGCACCCGGACGCCGGCGTGGTGCGGGACGCGGACAACGCCGCGGTCATGCAGAAGGTCATGGAGAAGTACGGTGCGGACCCCGGTCTGCTCAAGGAGCACCACGAGGCGATGGCCGACAGCCTGGGCGTCATGGGCGCCGGCTACATCGACGACATCAACTGGGCGCTGGACAAGAACGATCCGGACAGCGTGTTCGCGCCGGGCAAGAATCCGGATGGGCACCTCGACTTCGCGGACACCGCGGACGGGAACGGACGGAGCGTCGTCCGGGGCTTCCTCAGCACCCTGGGCCAGCACCCCGACGCCTACGCGACGGTCTCGACCGCGGAGCAGGTCTACACCCGTAGCGCGCTGGAAGAGACGGTGGGCCCGGACGGAAAGATTCACGAGGGCGCTGCCAGGGCGACCGTGCGCGTGGGTGCCGAGGTGCAGGGCATGCTCGACCAGTCCCGGGCCGACCAGGTGGAGGCGACGAACCTCAAGACCCACGAGGACTACGAGAAGGCGGTCGCCAAGCGATCGGGCTGGGTCGAGTTCGGGGCCACTGCGGGCATCGCGGCGGGCGTCGCTTTCCTGCCGGCGACCGCGGCCGTGGGAACGGCCGCGGTGCTCATTCCGCTGGCGACCGATACCGCCAGTGGTGCCGCCGAACAGTTCATCGGCCAGATGGTCGGCGATGTCTCCGACAACTCGGTGGATGAGCACAAGGAGAAGATGGAGGAGCTCACCGACCAAGAGAAGAAGAAGATCTACTCCGCCGGTGAGAGTATGGCCGAGGCGCCGATGGAGGAGTTCCTAGTGCATCACGGCGTCGACCCGGGCAAGAACGTGTTCGCGCAGGACCTGCACGAATCGATGCTGATCGGCTACGGGGTCGGCAACGACCGGGAGAACCAGCAGGGCAACGCCCCGGAGACCGGCTGATGTCGGTGGGCGGCCGAGGAGACATGAGGATGCGGACAGTGATCAGTCGTGGGTCGGTACGCGGGGGACTCCTTGCCGCGGCCGTGGCCGGCTCGTTGTTTCTTGGGGCCGCGGGTTGTGGGGGGGACGGGGACGAGGGCGGCGTTCCCAAGGACTACAAGGTCGTTGCGGGGACGAAACTCTGCGGTGGCGGTGCCATGTCCGCCGATGCGTCCCGGGCGCTGAAAGTGATCACGGGGTCGTCGCGGTTCGAGGCGTCGGCGAAGGAGTACACCGTCGCGCAGACCGCGGCGGACCTGGTCGAGGCGTTCCCGGTCCCCACCGTGGAAGAGGACGCCTGCCGTGTCTACACGCCCATCGGTACGCCGAATTTTGAGCTCAGAATCACTTGGAGGTTGGCCGACGGCGCCCCGACGGACGAGCCGGCGGCCCCGAAGTTCACCGTGCTGAAGATGGGTGAGGAGGCCCTGGCAGCGGCGGACGTGGCGTACGTCCGGTTTGCATGCAAGAGCGACAGGCTGTCTCAGTCGTCGGGAGCGGCCCATATCGACATCGGCGTGAGACGCGGAGGCATGCCGAAGCCACCCGAGGGCGACGTGGAGGCGTTGAAGGACGCCTACGCGACCGTGGCCCACTCCTTCTCGCTGGCCCTGGCCAAGGAACTGCGCTGCGAGAAGAACGGCGGGCTTCCCGCGAAGCCCGTGCTGAACCCCGCGTAGCCGCTGACGAACGCGGAAACGAGCATGATCGGGCGGCCCTTCTCTGTCCGGAGGAGGGCTGCCCGCCGTGCGAACGGCTGCATCTGACGTACGTGTCCAAGACCGCAACCACAACCACGTCACCGCCGAGCGCGCCGAGGACGACACGCTGCTGGAGGTCGCCCATTCCGGCGGCTACCGCCTGACGATCACCGCTGACCCGGACAGCCACCGCGTCACCGGCCTGCACGCCGTCACCGAGGACGGACCGCTCCGGCTGCGCGCCTACGGGTACGACGAGAGAGGCAACCTCACCGAGGTGATCAACGCCGTCGGCGCACTCACCCGCTTCACCTACTACGACGCGCACCGCAGCGCCGGCCGGCGCGACTCCAACGACACGACGTCGAGACGCGTGGAACCGACGGGACCCTCAACTCCCGTCTCTACCACGCCAACCACCACGCCGACACGGCCTTGTCCGGCCGCCAGGAACAGCCGAGGTCCGCGGTGATCGGCGACTCACCCCGCGGCCGTCCGCCAGACGCAGGCCGAGGACCACAGACAGGTTCCCCGTGGTGAAGGTGGGTTCCGCGACGGGGGAGCCCAGGTGCTCGAGGCACCAGTCGCTCAGCGCTCGCTCGTCGATGTCCGCAGGCGTCGTTCTCCTTTCGAGGGGCCGTTCGGCCGCCCGTTCAGTGCCGGAACGTCGAACTGGAGCCCGTCGGAACCGACGCTGCGTGCACGGGCGCGTGCGGGATCGCGTACGGCCATGGCCTTGCCCAGCCATCGGTCCGTGCCGTCGTACCGGGGCCGTCCAGCTCTGCCTGGGAGAGCAGGATGTCTCGGTCGACGTCGTAGACCTGGGCTCCCTGGGGGCAGAAGGGTGATCTTCCACGTGAGGTGAAGGCATGCCATCGATGGCCACTCCGAAACCGGGCGTCGTCGCGGTGAACGAGCGTGGTCGACGCTCTTGGCCCCCATGCGGTCACGGGACCGACAGAGGGCTTCAGAGCGTGCTGGTCGGCAACTGCCGTGAGGCGCGGCAGAAATGGCTCACTGCGGTCGCATCACGGCCAGGTCGTCGCCCCACGCGTCCAGCACATCGCCGTGTCCGGCGGCCCGAGCCGCGTCCTCTACGAGGGTGAACAGATGCCGTTGCAGGGAGACGTCACCGGTGGCCGAGATACGGTCCACGGCGTGCAGCAGTGCGCCGGTGTCCCAGCCCGGCAGCGGGTACCGGGCGAGTTCCCACTCCAGGTACTTGTTGTAGGGCCGGGGGCGACGGTCGAGTGCGAAGAGCAGCTCCAGCAGGAACCGCATGCTGTCGGCCGCGTCGAGTCGGGCGGCGAGAACCCGGGCGTCCCGGTCGTTCTTGAGGGAACGCAACAGGGAGTTGGCGTAGGCGTCGAGCCATTCGGCCGATGCCCGGAACGCCTCATCGGCGTCCAGCCGAGCGCAGTCGGCGAGGACGCGGGCGATGCCCCCGTCGAGCCGGTCGAGCACGACCTGGCCGCGGGCGAGGGCGTAGCGTTCCCATTCGGGCACTCCGGCCCCCCGGAACTCGCTGAGCGTGACGATGACGAGGTCGAGGTCGGCGCTGCGATGGCCTGCGAACCGGGTCAGATCGGTCCTGGCGTCATCGGCGACGACCACGTACAGGTCGTGGTCGGAGTACCGGGTGACCGTGCCGTTGTGGGCCTGGGAGCCTTTGAGAACAAGGCCGACAACGGCCGGATCAGCTGCGGCGTTCCTGACGAACGCGTCGTAGGTGAGGAGTTGCTGGGCAGTCATGGCGTGAATCTCCGATGACGTGACGACGGGTATGCCTGCTGAGGCGCCCCCTGAGAAGGGAGGCGCCCTGCACCCTCTGCGGCTGCGCATGGCCGCCGCCCCGAAGATCAACGCACGGGCGCACTCTATCCTCTGGGGGCGCGCGTCGACCCGCCCGCCGGGTAAGGAGGCCCGCCTCGCTGCGCCGGATGCGGCGCGGCACTTCGCACCGCGGGGACGCGTCCGTGCGGTGCGGGCGGAGCGGGTCGCCCCGCGTGCCGCGGAGAAGCGCCGTCACTTGCCGAACCTGATCCTAGGGGCCCCCGGCTGACTGAAAACGGCGCGCTTTCATGAGGCGGTGTATGCAGGCTGATCGGTCGTCCGCGCCGCGCTCGCACCACCCACGAGGACGGACGCGGCCTGTTCCCCGTCGCCGAGCTCGCCGAGCGCCGGGGCGTCGGCCACCGGTCAGGGACCTGGATGAACGCGCCATAGGATGGCCCGTCCCCAACTCATGGTGAACCGAAGGAAACAGATGGGCAGACAGATACAGCGCCTGGCGGCACTCGCCGCCCCCCTCGCGCTCGGTGCGGCACTGCTCGCTCCGGCCACCGCCCAGGCGGAGACCGTCGTCTCCGGCAACTACACCGCGGTGTTCAACTACCCCACGCCCACGACGTACGACTCCTCGATCAACACGTCGGTCGGCAGCCTGATCGATCTCGCTGCGCCCAACTCGACGCTGTACATGGGCATGTACTGGTTCAACAGCCCGGACCTGGCGGCGAAGCTCTCCGCCGCGCAGAGCCGCGGCGTCACGCTGCGCATCATCTCGGAGTCGGCGAACCGGGCCGGCAGCAACCTGGACGGTCTGACGCTGACGGGCAACTCCAGCCTCACCTGGTGCTCCCGCGGCTGCCTGGGCAACGGCTCGGGCGACACGAACGCGATCGACCACGACAAGTACATCGTGTTCGACGCGCTCACCGACGGACGCACGAACGTGGTCTGGCAGAGCTCGCAGAACCTCGCGGGCGGCCAGGACGGCGAGATCAACAACGCGGTCGTCGTGTCCGACAACGCGGCCCTCGCCTCCCGGTACCGCGCGCACTTCAACGACCAGATCAAGCACGCCGGCGACAGCTCGCACACCACGTACGACTACACCACGGGCGACCCGAACTCTCCCGTCGAGGCGTTCTTCTTCCCCCGCGACACCGCCTCGGACGCCGGCCACTACGGCAACGCCGACATCCTCGCCTCGTTCATCGACAAGGTCGACTGCTCGATCGACGGCAAGATCAGGATCTCGGCCGCCGAGCTCGACCAGCGATCCACCCGCCCGGCCGTCTACGACGCCCTCCAGGCGAAGCGGTCCCAGGGGTGCAGCGTCGACGCGAACGTCCGCGACCTCAGCAACGGCGGCGGCAACGACGGCGTCAACGACCTGACCGCGCTCGACGTCGCCGCCTACGGCAACCGCCCCGGCGGGTGCCGCTACAAGTCCTCGGCGACCGCCTCCTGCAACCACGGCACCACCCACTCCAAGTACCTGCTGACGGAGTGGACGAAGGCCGACGGCACCAAGGTCCAGCACGTGTACACGGGCTCCCACAACTGGACCGCGGGCTCGCTGAAGACGAACGACGAGACGCTGCTGCGCATCGACGACCCGGCGGTCTACCAGGCCTACGTCGCCAACTTCAACAAGGTGCGCTCGGGTGCGGTCGACATCGACGCCTCGAAGTACGGCTCGACGTCCCAGCACTACTCGCGGGTCAACGTGCAGGCCGACGGGGACCAGCACTACAGCGCCATCGCCTCCGGCGGCACCTCGTCCGTCTACACCGCCGTGGTGTACGAGCAGGGCGACCGGCACGACTCCTCGGACACCGAGCTGGGCACCGACGTGTACATCCGCATGTACAAGGACGGCGTCGCGCTGTGGAACGAGAAGCTGCTGAGCAACGGCGGCACCGCCGGCAACACGACCTGGTCGCACCAGAAGCCCGACGTCGGCGTGGACGACCAGGGCAACGCGATCGTCGCGTGGGCGAAGGACGACGACGGCAACAGGTACGCCGACATCGCCGTGGTCAAGGTGGCCGCGGACGGCACGGTGACCGCCCTGCCGCGCCCGCACGCCTCCGGCAGCGGGGACCAGCTGCGGCCGACGGTCGCGGTGGCCGGTGACGGCTCCTACACCGTCGCCTGGGAGAGCACGGCCGACGGCTCCACGCTCAACCAGGTCTACGCCAGCAGCTGGTCCGGGACCGGTGCGCTGCGCTACCAGGACGTCCAGGTCAGCACGATCAACTCGGGTGCGGCCGGGTCGAACCGCCGCCCCGACGCGGCGATCGACGACGCCGGGAACACCACGATCGTCTGGGAGGAGGACGCGGACGGCAACGGCGGCCTCAACATCGGGCTCGCCAAGCTGAACACCTCGGGCGGCTTCGCCGTGGCCCGCAAGGTGGCCAACTCCCTCACCGACGGGCAGCAGACCGTCACCGCGGTGGCGTCGGCGGGTGACGGCCGGTTCGTCGTGGCGTGGACGGACGAGTACACCACCGGCACCGGCACGCTGGTGCGGCCGCAGCGGATCTACCACCGCGTGTTCTCCGCGACCGGCAGCGCCGCGACGGCCGAGCAGCGCACCACCGAGGACGGCACCGGCAGCGGCCCGTACGTCGACGGCCAGCGGCCGATCTCCGACCAGGACGTCGCCGACGTCGCGGTCGCCGACAACGGCAGCTTCGTGGTCGCGTGGAAGGAGGCCTTCGACGTGAACATCGGCGGGACCGTGTACCCGGGCAAGGACGACGTGTGGGCCCGCGGCTTCAACGCGGACGGCACGACGACCGGCAGGCTCCCCGCCTACCGGATGAACGTGGTGACCGGCGGCGGCCAGGGCGGCCCGGCCGTGACCCTCGCCCCGACCGGCCGGCTCGCGCTGACGTACTCCGACGACTACGACGGCAACGGCTTCAACGAGATGCGGCTGCGGGACGCTTTCAGCAACTCCTGAGTCCCCGGGGAGCCATCGCTCCCGAAGGCCCGCGCGGTAGTGTGGCCGGTGGCTCCCGCGCGGGCCGGGTCGGACACGACGGGGGGTCGTTGGTGGGGGGTTGGCGCCGGCAGGAGCCCGGGCGTGTGGCCGACCGGTCGGCGCCCGTGCTGCCCCCGTCGCTGCGCGTGTCGCTCGGGCCGGTCGCGGCCCTCGCCGCGCTGGTGGTCGTCGTGCTCGGGATCCTGTACGCCGGCCACGGCGAGCCCGGCACGGTGGACGGGTGGGTCGTCCGGCCGACGGCGGACAGTGTGCGGCCGCCGTGGCGTTACGTCGCCCTGACCCTGGACTCCTTGGGAGAGCCCGGGGGAGCGGTGATGCTGGTCGTGGCCACCGTGACCGGCTGCCTGCTGCTCCGGCGTCCTCGGGGGGCGGTGCTCGTCGTCGTCGGCGTCGGTGTGGCCGTAGGGACGACGACGATGCTCAAGCACGTGGTGGGACGCACCATCCACGGCGACGACAACCTGTCCTACCCGAGCGGGCACACCGCCTTCGCCACCGCGCTCGCCTACGCGGTGGCGCTGCTCGTGGCCGGCCGCCCCGGCCTCGGCAGGGCGGCCGGCGCGTCACTCGTGCTCGCCGCGGCGCTGGTGGCGGGCGCCGCCATGGGCTGGGCGGAGGTCGCCCTGAGCGCGCACTACCCGACCGACGCCCTCGGCGGCTGGTGCACCGCGCTGGCGGTGACACCGGTGACCGCGTGGCTGGTCGACCGCACGGCCGACCGGCCGTCCCGGCGGACGGCCGGCGCCGGCCGGCGAGAGGGCGACTGACCCTGGGTCAGGCCAGTCGGCGGAACACGGGCTTCACCGGGCGTCCGCCCAGCCAGGGCGTGGGATCACCGGCGTCCAGTGCCTTCCGGTACACCGCGCACGCCTGGGCCACCACGTCGACGGTGTGGTCGATGTCCGCGTCGCTGAGCGCGCTGCTCACCACGAACGACGGGGCCAGCACCCCGCCCATGAGGAGCCGGCGCAGGAACAGGGTGCGGTACTCCTGCGAGGGCTGTCCGCTGCCGTCGAGGGTGGCGAAGACCAGGTTGCTGGCCCGGCCCCGGACGACGACGTGGTCGCCGACCCCCATGGCGGCCGCGGCCTCGCGGACTCCGGCGGCCAGCCGCTCGCCGAGGGCGTGCAGGCGCGCGGTGACGCCCTCTTCGACGTAGGTGGTGAGCACGGCCGTCGCGGCCGCCAGGGAGTGGGTCTCCGCGCCGTGCGTGGTGGACAGCAGGAACACCCGGTCGCCGGAGTGGCGCAACCCGCCCCGCTCCATCAGCTCCCGGCGCCCGGCCAGCGCGGAGACGGCGCATCCGTTGCCCAGCGCCTTGCCGAACGTGGACAGGTCGGGGACGACTCCGTACAGGCCCTGGGCGCCCGCCTCGGACCAGCGCAGGCCGGTGATCATCTCGTCGAAGACCAGGACACAGCCGTGCCGGTCGGCCAGTTCGCGCAGGCCGGCGAGGTATCCGGGCGGCGGCTCGGTGTGGGTCGCGGGTTCCAGGATCAGGCAGGCGACCTCGTCCCGGTACCGGGTGAGCAGTTCCTCCGTGGCGGCCAGGTCGCCGTAGGGGAACGTCACGGTGAGCTCGCTGGTCGACTCCGGGATGCCCGCGGACATCGGTGTGGTGCCGATGAACCAGTCGTCGACGGAGAAGAACGGATGGTCTGCGCAGAGGGCCACCCGCGGGCGACCGGTGACGGCGCGGGCGAGGCGCACCGCGGCGGTGGTGACGTCGGAGCCGTTCTTCGCGAACTTCACCATCTCGGCGGTCGGCACCGTCGCCAGGAAGCATTCCGCGGCCTCCACCTCCACGACGGACGGCCGGACGAAGTTGCCGCCGCGGTCGATCTCCCGCCGCACCGCCTCGGTCACGCGGGGGTGGGCGTGGCCGAGGCTGACCGACCGCAGGCCGGAGCCGTACTCGACGTAGCGGTTGCCGTCGACGTCCCACACATGGGCGCCGCGTCCGTGGCTGATGACCGGGGCCAGGTCCTCGGGGTACTGGTCGTCGCCCTTGGCGTAGGTGTGCGCGCCCCCGGGAACCAGGGCGTGCAGCCGCTCGTTCATGGCCCGCGACCGGGGCAGGTGGAACTCTTCCGTGTCCAAGCCGGCTTCACCCTTCCGTGTGCTTCAGGACCTCGGCGAGGCTCGGCGCCTCCCGGTCCCGCTGGGACATCGATGTGACCGGCAGCGGCCATGGAATGGCGAGCTCCGGATCGTCGAAGGCGATCGTCACGTCCTCGGCCGGATCGTGCGGGCGGTCGATCCGGTACGAGGTGTCGGCGGTCTCGGTCAGCGCCTGGAAGCCGTGCGCGCACCCCGCCGGGACGTACAGGGTCGCCTGCGTGTCGCCGGACAGCTCGAAGAAGGCCCGGCCCAGGTACGTCGGCGAGTCCGGCCGCAGGTCCACGACGACGTCGAAGATCCTCCCGTACGAGCACCGCACCAGCTTGGCCTCGCCGGCGCCGGAGCGCAGGTGCAGGCCGCGGAGCACGCCCCGGACCGAGCGGGACACGCTGTCCTGGACGAAGGCGCCCGGGTCGAGGCCCACCGAGCGGACCACCTCGGCGTCGAAGGTGCGGCAGAAGAAGCCGCGCTCGTCGGCGTACGGCGTCGGCTCGAACAGGTACGCGCCGGCGATCTGGGGAACTTCGGTCGCCTTCATGGAGCCTCCGGGACAGGGGTGCGGGCGTGGCCGGCCGCCGGGAACAGGGCCGTGGTCAACGCGGTGAACTGCTCGTCGAGTTGCCGGACGGCGGCCAGGTTCCGCTCGGCGAGGGTCCGCCGCAGCTCGGCCGATCGCTCCTCCAGCTCCCGGAACTGTGCGAGCAGCCGGTCGGGGTCGAGCTCGCGCGCCGGGTGGTGGTACGCGCCGAGGCCCATCCGTTCCATGAGCGCGGCGCTCTTGGCCGCGTAGGTGACGGCGAGCGTCGGCGTCCCGGTCCTCAGCGCGCAGATCAGGTTGTGGTACCGGATCGCCACGACGGTGTCGGCAGCCGCCGTCTCCTTCATCAGGTCGGCCAGCGAGGCCGCGTCGGCGGCGGTGACCAGCGGCGAGTCCACCGCGTCGAGGATCGCGGCGACCACCGGCGCGTCGCAGTCGTCCCCGGTGAGCAGCCGGACCGCCCGGCCCTCCTCGACCAGCGCGCGGACGAACCGGATCGTCCCGTCCAGGTAGCGCCGGTGGATCTCCTCGGCCCGGGCGCGGTCGTCGTTGCCGCCGTGGAAGTCCATGACCCCGACGCAGACCGGGCCCGGCGGGTCCGAGGGCGCGTTCGTCCCCGGCGTCGGCAGGGCGAACGCGAGGTCCGGGTAGACCTCGTCGCACGCGGTGTCCACGCCCATCGCCCGCAGGGCGTCGCGGGACCGGTCGTCCCGGTACGACCGGTACGCGGCCAGCCGTGCCGACCAGCGCACCAGGGCCCGGGTCGGCCGGCTGGCGATCTCGGCGGCGCCGACGCTGACCAGCGCCACCCGGGTGCCCAGCAGCCGGCCGCTCGCACAGAGCAGGAACAGCGCGTACGGGAAGCCCCACGGCCGCAGCGGCAGCGTGGCCTCCAGGACACCCATGCCCGGCACGATCACCACGTCGTGCCGGCGCACCCAGGCGGCGGTGCGGAAGACGTCGACGAGTTTGCCCAGGCCCTTCGACGCGACTGCGCCCGCACGCGACGCGGTCCGGTACTCGCCGCGGTACCAGTGCAGCCGCGTCGCGGGGATGCCGAACCGGGCCGTGACGGCCTCGGGTCCGCCGCACAGCGCGTCCACGACCGCCTCCGGGTGCTCGGCGCGGAGGTACCCGAGCACGGCCTCCAGCGACCCGTCGTTGCCGAGGTTGCCGGAGCCGAGCAGGCCGAACAGCCCCACGCGTGTCTCGGCCTTCATGCCGGCCTCCCCTCACGCCCGGCGACCAGGGCGTCGACCGAGACGGTGAGCTTGGCCGGGTCGACGGGGGCGCGGTCCTCGACCCGCTCGCCGGCGCCCGGCCGGGCCCGGCTGGCCATCCAGGCGGCCAGGTGGCGGTAGCACGCGCGCCGGTCGGCCGGGGACAGCGGCGCCCGCCGGATCGCCGAGACGAAACCCCACACGTACTCGGCGAGCAGCCGGGGCGTCGGGTGCAGCGGGCCGGCCCGGCGCGGGTCCAGGTTGACGCACCGGGAGCGCTTGGACGGGTTGGCCCGCTCGGCGCGGGTGGGGTGGTCGCGGCGGAAGTACAGCAGCTCCGGCACCTGGTGGAAGGGCCCGTGCAGGCCGATCTCGGCGACGAACGTGCGGTCCGCGTGGTGGTAGCTGTCCATCGGTCTCACCCGGCGCAGCACGTCGGCCCGGATCACCCCGTAGAAGTCGTCGCCGCCGGGCTCGAACAGCATGCTGCGGAAGCGCTCCGGCGCGTGCGGCGAGGCGGTGGCGAGCGTGTACTCGTACGGGACCTTCACCCGGCCGTCGCCGTCGATGACCGCCTGGTCGGCGTGCGCGAGGATCACGTGCGGCCGCTCGTCCAGCGCCTCGACGCAGCGCCGCAGCAGGTCCCGGGCGTACAGGTCGTCGTGCGAGGCCCACTTGAACAGCTCGCCGCGGCACTGGGTGAACACGTGGTTGTGGTTCGGCGTGGCGCCGACGTTCCGGGGCAGCCGTAGGTACCGGATGCGCGAGTCCTTCGCGGCGTAGCGGCGGCAGATGTCCTCGGTCCCGTCGGTCGAGGCGTTGTCGGAGATGACCAGCTCGAAGTCCTCGTAGGTCTGGCCGAGCAGCGCGTCCAGCGACTCGGCCAGGTACTCCTCGCCGTTGTAGACGGGCAGGCCGATGCTCAGCCTGGGTCGGTCGGTCATGAGGTCCTCACTTCGGGAACGGAGTCGTGGCGGCGCTCGCGCAGGGCGGACCGCAGCTGCAGCCACCACACGGCCGAGCCGCTGACGGTCGCGGCGGCGACGCCCCAGGCCGAGCCGACCGTGCCCGCGACGGCCGCCCCGCCGAGCCCGCCGCCGACGTAGCAGGCGGAGGCGAACAGCTGCGAGCGCAGGCTGCGCCGGGCCGCGCCGAGCGCGCGCAGCCCGGCCGCGGCGCCGGTGCCGAGGCCCGCCCCCGCGACGCTGAGGGTGATCGGCGCGATGAGCTGCGAGGCGGAGTGCCAGACGCTGCCCAGCACGAGGTCGCCGAGCCGTTCCGGCAGCAGCAGCAGCGACCCGCCCCAGGCCAGCGCGGCGGCGGCCTGCCCGCCGCCCAGCAGGAGGCAGAACGTGCCGAGGCGGTGCGGGGCCTGCCGCAGCACCCGCGCCGCCTCCGGGACGGTCACCAGCGACAGTCCCATCAGCACGGCGAGGAAGGGGCCCATCAGGAGCTCGGCGCCGCGCACCGCGCCCACCGCGCCGACGCCGACGATCGCGCCGAGCCCGTACGCCCGCAGCTGGCTCGCGCCGCTGAGGCTGACGTTCTCGGCCAGGTACCGGTAGCCGAGGTCGCGGTGCTCGCGAAGCCACTCGCGTGCTCCGCCCAGCTCGGGCCGGATCCCGGACTGGAAGCAGCCGTACACGGCGGCCACCGCGGCGGAGGCGCCCCAGGCGAGCACGAACGCGGCCACGCTGCCCACGTGGGCCGCCACGACCATGGCCGGGACGAGCGCGACGCACCACACGAGGTCGTTGACGAAGGCCTTCCGCCCGGTACCGGCGGCGAAGAACGAGAACCGCCAGGCATCTTGCAGCAGCAGCCCCGGCAGCAGGACGCCGAGGCAGGCGAACGCGGGCCCCACCCGGCCGCCGAGACCGAGCCCGGCCACCAGACACGCCGCGCCGATGACGGCCCCCACCCCGAGCGCGGTACCCGAACACCGGGCCACCGCGCCACGCCAGGACGCCTCCGGCACGCCGCTGAAGCGCACCACGAGAGGGTCGGTGGCAAGGCCGCGGGAGACGTTGAGCACCACGCCGTAGGTCACCCAGGCGAGGCTGAACACGCCGAACGCGGTCACCCCCAGCGAGCGGGCCACGTAGATGCCCACCGCGAAGTTGCTGATGCTGGAGGCCGCCTGGTCGGCGAGCCCCCAGGACAGCCGGCCGGCGACGGCCCGTCGGCCGGACCGCCGGGCGTGTCCGGCCCGGGCCGCCGGTGGCGCCGTTGTCCGCGGATTCTCCCCCTCGGTGGTCATCGGCGTCATGCCTTGATCAGCCCGGCGCCGAGCAGGGCGTCGCCCGCGGCGGCGACGGTGTCGAACGGCAGCCCGGACCGCTCGGCGACGTCCAGCAGACTGTGCTCGCCGTCGGAGAGGTTGAGCACCCAGAGCATGGCCATCTGGGCCTGCTTGGTGTCGCTGCGGCCACCGAGCGCGTCGTACAGCCCCCGTCGGCCCAGCTGCGGTTCGCCGTACGGGCTGAGGTTGACGTACCGCCGGTTGCGGTCGAGGACGGCGAACGCCTCGCGGCAGACGGCGAGCGTGTCGGCCATCGCCTCCGGGGAGACGAAGTCCAGGTCGTCCGCCGAGGTGTGGTACTCGGGGTAGCCCGCGTACGGGGTCCGGGTCAGCGAGCCCACGCCGAGGTCGAACCCGGGGGAGCAGTACTGCCGCTCGTCGTAACCGTACGGAGTGAACTCGTTGACGTCGTGCGGGCGTTCGGAGGCGGTCAGTACGTGCCGCATCACCCGGTCGATCTCCGCGTCGCCGCGCCGGCTCTGCTTGTACGTCAGCCGGCCCGGGTCGCCGGCGCACGCGAGCACCAGGCCGTGCTTGACCCGGTCCACCCGCTCCGCGTTGCGGGCCAGCCAGGTGATCGCCCCGATGGTGCCGGGCGCGAAGACGAACCGGTAGGTGTAGTAGGGCGTCCGCCGGGCCAGCGCCCGGGCCAGGAACGTCGCCACCGCGATGCCGGCGAGGTTGTCGTTGGCCAGCGACGGGTGGCAGACGTGGCAGGAGACGATCACCTCGTCGGGAACCTGCCCCGGAACCACGTGCTCGGCGTAGGTGAGGTGGCCGTCCGCGAGGGTGGAGTCGATGCGGACCTCGTAGTCGCCGTCCTCCATCGCGTCCAGCGTCTCCTGGGCCAGGCAGAACCCCCACTCCGGCTTGTAGTAACTGGTGCGGTACGGCACCCAGCCCGGGTGCTCCGGCAGGGTGTGCAGATGTCCGCGCAGCTCGGCCAGCGGCATGGTCGCCGACACCGGCACGCTGTAGCCGAGCACGTGCAGGCTGGAGGCGGCGAAGTCGACGACCCTCTTCCCGTCGGCGTCGGCGATGTAGGCGTCGCGGATGTTCCACTCCTGCGGCACGGTCCAGTCGAGCACCTGCGTGCCCGTCGGCACCTCGTGCCTCCGGAGCGGGATGTACTCCCCGACGATGTCCAGGGTGGCGCGCACACCGTCGCCGGTGATGCTCCGGCACAGCGGGTACATCCGCTCCACCAGCGCGTACATCTCCTCGCCGATCCCGGTCACGGGCGCCACCGCAGGGTGTCGTCGACGGCGCCGGACCCGGACGCCGCGCGCAGCACGGCGAGGCGGGTGAAGCGTTGCTCGAAGTCCTCCCGGGTCAGGCCGAACTTCCCGTACACGTCGGCAAGTTCGAGCGCGCCCCGCTTCACCGTCCACTCGCAGTCGAAGCCGGGCACCGCGGCGCGGAAGCGGGAGAAGTCCACCCGGTACGACCGGGGATCGGCGCCGGTCTCCCCGGTGATCACCACCTTCGCCCCGGACACCGCCTCGGCGACCTGCCCGGCGATCTCGGCGACGGTGACGTTGTTGGTCTCGCTGCCGATGTTGAACGCCCGGTCGTGCACCGCTTCCCGCGGCGCGCCCAGCGCGGCCGTGAAGGCCCGCGCGATGTCGGCGGCGTGCACCAGCGGGCGCCAGGGGGTGCCGTCGGAGAGCACGAGGACCTCACCGGACAGGAGCGCGTGGCCCACCAGGTTGTTGAGCACGATGTCGGCGCGCAGCCGGGGCGAGTAGCCGAAGGCGGTGGCGTTGCGCATGTACACCGGGGTGAAGTCGCCGTCGGCCAGGTTGTGCAGGTCGTCCTCCACGCGCACCTTGGACTCCGCGTACGGCGTCACCGGGCGCAGCGGGGCGTCCTCGGCCACCAGGTCGTCGCCGCCGGCGGCGCCGTAGACGGAGCAGGTCGACGCGTACAGGAAGCGCCGCACCCCGGCGTCGCGGGCGAGCCGGGCCAGCCGTACGGACGCGTGGTGGTTGATGTCGTAGGTGAGCTCCGGCGCCAGCGATCCCAGCGGGTCGTTGGAGAGCGCGGCCAGGTGGATCACGGCGTCCACCCCGGCCAGGTGGTCGGCCGTGACGTCGCGCAGGTCCACCCGGTGTCCGGGCGGGTCGGCGGGCGCCGGGCCGAGGACGCAGTCGGCGAACAGGCCGGCGTCGAGGCCGACGACCTCGTGTCCGGCGGCCGTGAGGACCGGGGCCATGACGGTGCCCAGGTAGCCCTGGTGCCCGGTGAGCAGTACGCGCAAGGTTCATTCCCCCAGGTCGAGCGTGAGTTTGGTGACGGCGAACGCCTCGGCGTAGCGCTCGTGGCATTCGATGCCGCGGATCCGGGCGAGGCCCAGGAAGGCTTCCCGGTCGTACCAGGGCCGGTGCCGCTGCGAGGGGTAGTGCTCCTGCAGCAGCCGTACCTTCCGTTCGGCGATCTCCGGCGACAGCGGCTGGTAGGCGGCCGGCCGGCCGAGATCGCCGTCCCACTTGACGATCTCGTAGCCGAGGACCAGGTGGTCGCGGAACGCGGTCGGTACCAGCCGCGCCAGGCCGCGGTGGTCCTGGTGCGCGTCCTCGGTGCGGGGGGCGAGGACCAGATCCGGGTCGGTCCGCTCGCGCAGCTCCTCGACGGCGGACTTGGCCTCCTCCCAGTGCGCGGGCAGCCGGCCGTCCGGCAGCTTGTGCACGGTCAGCCGCAGGTCGGCGCCCGGGCAGAAGGCGGCGAGCGCGGCCTGCTCCTCCTGCTCACGCTCGCTGCCCCCGCCGGAGAGCACCAGCGCGTCGACCCGGATGCCCGGGCGCGCGAGGCACAGCGTCAGCAGCGTGCCGCCGGCGCCGATGGCGATGTCGTCGCAGTGCGCGCCCACCGCGACGATCCCCTCCAGGCGCCCCGCCCCGAGCCGGATCACGCGTTCACCCCCGCGCCGTCCCGCTCCCACACGGCCCACGGACGGTCGCCCCGGGCGTAGGCGGCGTCGAGCGCGGCCCGCTCCTTCACGGTGTCGGTCGGCTTCCAGAAGCCGCGGTGCCGGTGCGCCACCAGCCGGCCGCGCTTGGCCAGTTGGGCGCATCCGTCGGCGACCAGGTCCCCGTCCTCGGGGATGTGGTCGAAGACCTCCTGGCGGAGCACGAAGTAGCCGCCGTTCTCCCACAGCGGCAGTTCGCTCACCGCGGTGATGCCCCCCACCAGGCCGTCCTCGCCCAGCTCCACGCAGTGGAACGACGACTGCGGCGGCACCACCATCATCGAGGCACCGGCGTCGCGCCGGGCGAAGTTCTCGATCATCTCCGGCAGCGGCGCGTCGGTGAGCACGTCGGCGTAGTTGGCGAGGAACATCTCGTCCCCGTCCAGGTGGTGCCGCACCCGGCGCAGCCGCTCCCCGATCGGCGACTCGATGCCGGTCTGCGCGAACGTGATCGTCCAGTCCGAGATGTCGGTGGACAGCAGCTCGGTCCGCCCGCCGCGCAGCACGAAGTCGTTGGACGTCGTCTCCTCGTAGTTGAGGAAGAAGTCCTTGATGTGGTGGGCCCCGTACCCGAGGCACAGGATGAACTCCGTGTGGCCGAAGTGCGCGTAGTAGCGCATGACGTGCCAGATCAGCGGCCGGGGGCCGACCATCGCCATCGGCTTGGGCACGTCGTCCGCGGCGCCGCTGCGCATCCGCATCCCGTAACCGCCGCAGAACAGGACGACCTTCATGCTGTGACCTCTCGGGACGCGACGTCGACAATGCTCAGTTCCGGGATGGGGAAGACCAGCCGGCCGCCCCAGTCGTGCACGTAGGACAGCTGCTCGACGAGCTCGGCCCGCAGGTTCCACGGGAGGACGAGCACGTAGTCCGGCTTGTCGGCGGCGATCCGCTCGGGCGGCAGGACCGGGATGCGGGTGCCCGGGGTGAACCTGCCGTGCTTGTAGGGGTTGCGGTCGACGGTGTACGCGAGCAGGTCGGGCCGGATGCCGCAGTGGTTGAGCAGGGTGTTGCCCTTGCCCGGGGCGCCGTAGCCGACGACCGTCTCGCCGCGCTCGGCGGCCTCGATGAGGAACTTGAGGAGGTCCCGGCGCACCTTGGACACCCGGGCGGAGAACTCGGTGTACCCGGCCAGCTCCTGGAGCCCGGCGGCCTTCTCCCGGGCCAGTACGTCGGCCACCCGCTGCGTCGGCTCGCCCGCCACCTCGGCGGGCCGGGCCCACAGCCGGACGGAACCACCGTGCGTGGGCAGCAGCTCGACGTCCACGAGCGCGAGTCCGCCGCTCGCCAGCGCCCGGATCGCGGAGGCGACCGTGTAGTACTGGAAGTGCTCGTGGTAGATCGTGTCGTACTGGTTCTCCTCGATCAGGGTCAGCAGGTGCTGCACCTCGATGGAGACCCAGCCGTCGTCGGCGACCAGGGCGCGCAGCCCCCGGGTGAACCCGACGACATCGGGGATGTGCGCGTACACGTTGTTGGCCACGACCAGGTTCGCCGGGCCGTGCTTCTCGCGGACCGCCGCGCCGGTGTCCGGGCTCAGGAACTCCGTGAGCGTCGGCACACCCGCATCGCGCGCCGCGGCGCCGACATTCACCGACGGCTCGATGCCCAGGCAGCGGATGCCCCGGTCCACGACGTGCTTCAGCAGGTAGCCGTCGTTGCTCGCGACCTCGACCACGAAGGCGTCCGAGCCTTCGGTGCCGAGCCCCACCCGCCGCACGGCATCGGCGACGAACGTGCGCGCGTGCTCCACCCAGGACGTCGAGTACGAGGAGAAGTACGCGTACTCCTGGAACGTCTCCTCCGGCGTGATCAGCGGCGGGATCTGCGCCAGCCAGCAGTCGGTGCAGACCCGCAGGTGCAGCGGGTACGCGGTCTCCGGCCGGTCCAGTTGGTCCGCGGCGAGAAAGCTCTCGCACGGCGGCGTCGCCCCCAGGTCGACGACGCTCGCCAGCGTCGCCGAGCCGCAGAGTCGGCATCGTGTCATCTAGTGCCCCCCATTGATTCCGTCCCCCCTCGAATGCGCCCGCCCCGCGATCGCGGCGCGGTACTCCTCCTCCAGGCGCTCCAGCCCGACGGCCGGGCTGAAGCCCTTCTCGTAACGGCGCCGGGCCGCCTCGCCCATCTGCCGGTTGCCGTCCGGTCCGGTCGCGATCCGGCGTATGCAGGACGCGAGCGAGGCGGGATCGCCCGGCCGGTGCAGCAGCCCGGTCACCCCGTCCTCGACCAGTTCGACGAAGGCGCCGTGGCCGGCGGCGACGGCCGGCACCCCCGCCGCCATCGCCTCCGCGACCACCAGGCCGAACGTCTCCATGGCCATCGACGGGGCCACCACGGCGACCGACCGTGCGACGGCCTGCCGGACCTGGGCCGGGTCGAGCAGACCGGCGTGGCGCACGTCGTCCCGGCCCGCCGCCCACGCGGTCACCTCCCGCTCCAGCGGCCCCGCGCCGGCGAGCACGAGCGGCACGCCCACACCGCCGGCCGCCGCGATCTCGTCCCACGCGGCCATGAGCAGCCGCACCCCCTTGGTCTCCGCGAGCCGGCCGAGGAAGAGCAACTGCTCTCCGTCGCCCACCCGGCAGACGCCGGGGTCGGGGACGAAGTTGTGCTTCACCGTCAGCAGCTCGGCCGGCATGCCCGACCGCACCAGGACGTCGCGCTGCGCCTCGGAGATGCAGAAGAACCGCTCCACACCGGACCACCACCGCCGCCGGTTGACCGACAGGCTCACCGCGAGCGGCACCGTCGCGAGCCGGGACCCCCGGTAGCAGCCGTGCCGGACGGCGGGCAGCGGCGCCGCCGAGCCGACGCACTCGGTGCACAGCCGGCCGTCCCGTTGCAGCGTGCCGGGCGGGCAGACCTGGGTGTAGTTGTGCAGCGTGGCGACGACGGGCACGCCGGCGTCGGCGCAGGCGGCGAGGACCGCGGGCGACAGGAGCGGGAAGACGTTGTGGACGTGCACCACGTCCGGCCGCTCGGCGCGCAGCCTGGCGGTGAGCTCCCGGCGGACCGCCGGGTTCCACGGTACGAGCAGCGGCACCGCGACCTTGCCGAGCAGGGACCGGCCGGCGATGTCGTCGCTGCGCCGCTCGAACACCTCGACCCGGTGGCCGGCGGCGCGCAGCAGCTCCACCTCCTCGTCGACGACCCGGTTCTCGCCGCTCGGCTGCGCCGAGGAGTAGCGGTTGTGCACCACGAGGACGCGCATGGTCAGCTCACCTCCCGGTCCCGGGCCCAGCGCGGGACACCTGGTCGTGGGAGTGGGGGCGTCGGCAGCGGTGCGGCCGTGGCGGGGGCCGCGAGCAGCGACGCGGCCAGGGCCAGGTGCAGCAGATACGGCGAGGCGTCGCCGAGGCCGGCCTCGGTGTACGAGGAGATCGCGACGTAGCTGATCAGGAAGATCGCGCAGGCCCTCGGCAGTGACGGCGGGCGCAGCAGCGCGACGCCGCCGAGCACGAGGATGACGGCCGCCACGAGGGCGACACCGATCAGGCCCTGCTCGTTGTAGACGGCCAGCCAGCTGTTGTCGATCGGCAGCCCGCCGAACGACTTGTCGCCCAGGCCCACGCCGAAGAACCGCTCCCCGGTCGTCCGGGGCGCTGCCAGCAGGGCGTCCCAGACCTTGGCCCGGCCGGTGAGGCTGGAGAAGTTCTCCTTGCTCTGTCCGCGCAGGAACCACGCCTGGAGCGCGGAGGCGAACCCGACCGCGGCAACTGCGGCGACCAGCACCGCCCAGGTGAAGAACCGGCGGGCCGCGGCGCTGGTCAGCAGGAGCGAGCCGATCGCCAACGCCAGCCCGGCGAGCAGGCCGACGGTGGCCGTCCGGGTGTGGGTGAGAGCGAGGAGGACGAGTGACGGGACGATGACCATCGCCGCACCGGCCCGGTCGACCTGGCGGCCCAGGAGCAGCAGCACGGTCAGCCCGGTGATCACCGCCGTGTACTGTCCGATCTGCGGCGGGGTGAGCGGCCACAGCGCGCCGACCAGGCGTCCGCCGTAGAGCTCGGGCATGGCCGCGCCCGGTGAGATGGCCAGGCCCGCGGCCACCGACACGAGCACCGCGAAGTACATCCGGATGTGGTAGCGGACGAACGTCACACTGCCGTCCCACCAGCGGCTCACCAGCCACAGGGTGCCGACGAAGAGGGCCAGCCGGGTGCAGCGGAACAGCGCGCCGAACCCGGACTCCAGGTGCACGCTGGAGATCACGCTCGGCACCAGCAGCAGGGTGAGCAGGAACACGAAGGCGCTGGGTCTGACGCGCAGCCGCACATTGAGCGCGAGTGCCAGCGCGAACGCGACCACCAGCGAGCCCATGGTGACCAGCTGGATGAGGGAGCGGGGCAGCGGGACGATGGTCTTCGCGCCGGTGGAGCCGAGCGTGTTGAGGCCCAGCAGCAGCCAGACGATCCCGACGGCCTTCGGTGGGGCGGCGGGGGCACGGTCCATCTCAACCACCTGCCTGTTCCGGGAAGGTGCTGCCCGCGTCCTGCCGGTACGGCGGGCCCTGCCACTGCCATGGGTCGAGCACCTTGCTCGGGTCCTGGACGACGAACTGCCACGCTCCGCGGTAGGTGTTGTCGTGCCAGCGGTTGTGCTGCCTGAGGGTGATCGCCTCGGCCACCCGCTTGCCCTTGTACGGTGACCAGTCCGGATAGGTGCCGTAGTTGGCGAGGACCGCCATGCGGTCGCACTTCTCCGTGCACTTGACGACGGACCTGTCCAGGACGAAGCGGTTGTCGTGGATGTCCACCCGCTGCGTCTTCCAGCGGCAGTCGGCGTACAGCGGTGCCACGGCGATCGCCGGTCTCACGCAACGCTTCTTGTCCTTCACCAGCAGCGTGCAGTCACCGGACGAGGTGTTGGCCGGACTGTTGCAGAACCGGTCGGCGTTCTCCCACAGCGTGATCCCGTTCCAGTTGTCCTCCAGCACGTTCCGGTAGATGTCGATCTTGTCCGTGCGGGCCTCGACCCGTGGTTCGCCGCCGGCCTCGGACAGGTAGACCGTCGCGAACGGGAAGTCGTCGCCGCGCTCGGCGGCCCTGCGGCCCTCGACCCAGTTGTTCCGCCGGATCGTGTTGTTCCGGATGACCGCGTTGTAGCTGATCTCGTAGATCAGCGCGGCGCCGTCGTTCTTCTCGATCAGGTTGTCCTCGATGCGGAAGTCGTTGTTGTCGGTGTCCGCCCACAACCCGGCCCCGCGGTTGTCGTGCACCCAGTTGCCGCGTACCTCGGCGCCGTCGACGGCCCAGAACTTGATGCCTCCGGTGCAGCCGCAGCCGGGCCTGCGCCGCTCCCAGTCACCGGTGTTGTTGCCGACCACCTCGTTGCCCTCGACCACCAGGCCGCGGATGGTGTTGCCGGTCTTGTACGCGTTCATTCCGTACTGGCCGTTGCCCCGCAGGCAGTTGCCGCGGACCTGCTGGCGGGCACCGGCCATCAGCCCGGCGCCGTCGTTGTCCTGGATCGTGGTGTGCTCGATCACCCACCCGTCGGCCATGTCGTGGTTGACCACGCCCTCGTCGGTCGGTGCGACGAAGCGCTGCACGGTCAGGAAGCGGATGGTGACGTCGGGGGCGGTGCCGCTGAACGCATACGCGTTCTTCCTCCCGCCGTCGAGAACCGCGCCCGGAGCGCCGAGGTAGCGGTCCCCCTTCTTGGGCATGACCTGGGCGTAGCGCTCCGGCTCCAGCCGATGCGTGCCCGGTCGCAGCCAGAACGTGGTGCCCGGGGGACTGCTCCTCGTCTTCTCGGCCAGGTCACCGACCACGCCGGGGTCGACCGTCACCGCGCCCGCCGGAGCCTTGGCGGGCCGGGCCCCGGGCTCGGCGCACACCCGGGCCACGGCTGACGCGGCCCCCGGTCCGGAGGGCGCGGCGGCCGGTTTCGCCGGTGTGTCCGACGAGCTCGTACAGCCGGTCACCGCCAGCAGGGTCAGCGCCAGCGGTGCCGCCGGCAACGCCCAACGCCGGCACGTGATCCCCACGGGTCCCCTCCCCCCTAGCCGCGGAACGTCAGTACGGTGGTGAACCCCCGCACGCCGTCGGCGACACCGGTGCCGACCAGCGTGGTGGTGGGTTCCTTGCGCCCGAATCCCGCGGAGTACCAGCCCAGCGGCGGCTCGGTCTCGCCGCGGTGCGCGCGCCAGGACAGTTCCCCGGGCAGGACGAGCACCGCGGAGCGGTCCTCGCCGTCCCGGGTCCAGCTGAGCCGTGCCCGGTTCCCCACCAGTTCCGCGGTGATCGCCGGGCCGAGGTGGAAGGCCAGCCGCACGGCCCGGCGCGGGCCGCGCACCTCGTCGACCACCTTCAACTCCCGCTCGGAGGGCGTCAGTTCCACCCTGCGGCGGTGCACGGAGGGCCGGTAACCGTCGTGCTCGGCGCACCAGCGGGCCACGCCCTCGCCGGAGGTGTCCGCGACCAGGACGCGGCTGGTGGCATGCCGGGTCCACAGGAACGGGCCGCCGGAGACGGACTGGTCACCGCCGTCCAGTTGCAGGGTGTTGTGGCCGAGGGTCGACCGGAAGTACTGCCGCCACTCGGGCTGCCCGTGGTAGCAGTACGTCCCCGGGTCGGCGAGCACGTCGACCCCGTCGTGCCGGACCTCGACGGACAGCGCGTCCGCGTGGGCGTGCGCGGCGATGGACAGGAAGCCGTGCGGACCGCCGTCGCAGCGGCACCAGATCTCCTCCGGCCCGCGCAGGACGGTGAGCCCCGCGTCGGCGAAGTGCGCCGGCCGGTCCGCCGGGCGGCGCACGGACGGTTCCGTGCGCTTGATGAGCGCGGCCAGCAGCGGGGTGCGCACATCGGTGCCGGTCACCGCGGGCCACCACGGCAGCCGGCCGAACACGGCGTCCCCGGTGGCCAGCAGCGAGCCCCAGCGGTCGGTGCCCGCGCCGTCCACGACCAGGCCGTACCCGTCGTCCGCGTCCCCCTGGCGCGGCGGCCGCAGCCGGTTGTCCACGACGGCCGCGAGCGCGTCGGTCATCCGCAGCAGCACCAGGCGGACCGTCGCGGGGACCGGCACGCCCGCGGCGTCCGCCTCGGCCACCGCGGCCAGACCGAGCTCCAGCACCAGCCCGTGGTACTCGGAGGCCAGCTCGCGGTTGAGACCGGAGAGGAACGTGTTGCCGCGCAGGTGCCGCTCCAGCGACCGCAGCGCGTCGGCCCGCCAACGTCCCGACGCCGGAAACCAGTCGAACGCGCAGGCCGCGGCGAACTGCCCGGCGGCCTCGGCGATGACGTGGTTGTTGGCCGACGAGCCCCGGCTGGGGAAGGCGGCCAGCCAGCGCTGGTGGTGCCAGATCTGGTGCAGCGCCACCGGGTCGCCCTCGAACAGGGCGGCCGCGCCGGACCAGCCGTCCAGCAACCGGCGGATCCACACCCAGGACAGCAGCCGGATGCCCAGCTCGATGCCGCTGGTCCAGTGCACCCCGCGCAGCGGTGGGTTGGCCGCCCACCACGACCGCAGGTGCCCGGCCACGCGCTCGGCGTACCGCTCGTTCCCGGTGATCGCGTAGGCGGCGGCGAGCACGGTGAGGTACTGGTGCCGGGACAGCTCCCAGATCTGCTTGATGTCCCCGACCGCGTCCTCGTTCCGGTAGGGCACGTCGAAGGCGTAGTCCCGCGGAGCGCGGCGCCCGGTCCTCGGGTCGTACGACCAGTCCGGGTCGGCCAGGTCGTCGCGGACCACCCCGAAGTACTCGGCGTGCCCGTCCATCAGCCGGTCCGCCTCGGCGACGAGACGTTTGGCGGCGTCCGGCGGTACCGCGGCGATCGTCCCCGCGGGCAGTACGGCGGTGAACCGGGCGCCGGTCACGACCGGGCAGTCCGGCGGCGCCGAGCGCCACCGCCGTCTGCGCACCGCGTCGCCCGCCCGGCCCGCGACCTCCCGCGGTCCCATCCGGGACAGCCGCCGCAGGTACCAGCCCGCGCTCATGGTCATCGTGCCCGCTCCAGCGTCACCGGCGCACCGCAGGCCAGGCCGGTCCGGACGGCGAGGGTGGCCGCCGTGGTGGCGACCAGCGACTCAAGCGGCACCGGCATCGGCCCGCCGGTCCGCACGGCCCTGACGAACGCCGCCAGCTCGGCGTTCTGGCCCTTGTCACGGGCCTTGGGCAGCCGCGAACTGACCCACCGCTTGCGGTCGTACACCGTGGCGCGGACGAAGTCGTCGAGCCGCAGCGCCTTGCCGTCCGCGACCAGGTCCAGCGTCTCCTTGGGGAAGCCGGCCGGGCCGCTGGTGACGTAGCTGATGGTGGCCGTGGACCCGTCCGGGTAGCGCAGTACGACCTGGAGGTCCTCGTTGCCGGACGAGGCGACCGCGTACACCGAGACCGGGTCGGCGCCCAGCAGCCAGCTCGCCGTGTCGATGAAGTGCCCGCCCTCGCCGGCGAACCGCGAGCCCTCGGTGCCCTGCTGGAGGTACCAGCTGCCGTGGTCGAGGCGGCCCGCGTTGACCAGGTAACGCAGGTTCGCCGGACCGGTCCGGGTGCCGAACCGCTGCCTGGCCTCCCGCAGCAGCGGCGCGAACCGGCGGTTGAAGCCCACCTGCAGCCGGTCGTTGCCCGACTCCTCCACCGCCGCGAGCACCCCGGCCAGCTCCTCCTCGGTGAGCGCCAGCGGTTTCTCGACGAACACGGTCTTGCCGGCCAGCAGCGCCCTCCGGGTCAGCTCGGCGTGCGAGCTGTGCCGGGTGACGACGAACACCGCGTCGACGGACGTGTCGCCGAGCACGGCGTCCAGATCGGTGGTCGCCCGGTCGAAGCCGAACTTCCGCTGCGCGTTGGTGGCGGACAGCGCCGTCGTGGTGACGACGGTCGACAGCTTCACGCCGTCGCGCTGTGCCAGGTGCGGCAGCAGCATCGACGTCGCGTAGTTGCCCGCGCCGACGAACGCGAGCCGCACCGGCGTGTTGCCGGCCCGGGCCGCACCGCGTCCGATGTTCACCGCGGGGACGGCCACCGCCGGGGCCGCCGCCTCCCGCGCTTCCCCCTCCTGCCGGGGGTACTCGAACAGCACGGCCACGGCCTTCAGGTCACCGTCCTTCAGGCGCTGGTACGTCTCGACGGCGTCGTCGAAGTCGGCGACGTGGGAGATCAGGGGCTCGACGTCGACGCTGCCGCGGGCGAGGAGATCGAGGAAGCACGCCAGGTTGCGGCGCTCGGTCCAGCGCACGTAGCCGATCGGGTAGTCCCGTCCCTCCAGCTCGTACTCCGGGTCGTAGCGACCGGGGCCGTAACTGCGGGAGAACCGGACGTCGAGCTCCTTCTCGTAGTACGCGTTCCACGGCAGGTCCAGGCGGCACTTGCCGATGTCGACGACCCGGCCCCGGTCCCGGCAGAGCCGGGCGGCCAGCTCGACGGGCTGGTTGCTGCCGCCGCCGGCGGCCAGGTACACCTGGTCCACGCCGTGTCCGCCGGTGAGTTCGGCGACGGCGGTCTCCACGGCCGCGGACGCGGGGTCTCCGCAGGCCGCGGCGCCCAGACGCCCGGCCAGCTCGCAGCGCGCCGGGTCGGGGTCGGCGCCGACGACGCGCACTCCCGAGGCGGTCAGGAGCTGCACCACGAGCTGCCCGATCAGACCCAGGCCGATGACCAGTGCCACCTCGCCGAGTCGTGACTCGCCCTGGCGCACGCCCTGCAGCGCGATCGAGCCGACGGTGCCGAAGGCCGCGTGCCTGGGGGCGAGACCGTCCGGCACCGGGACGTAGAGGTTCTTCGGCACCCAGTTCAGCTCGGCGTGCAGCGCGTGCTCGTTGCCGGCACAGGCCACGAGGTCGCCGACCTTCACGTCGTCGATGCCGGTGCCGACCTGCTCGACCACCCCGCACAGCGAGTAACCCAGCGGCGTGTAGGAGTCCAGCTTGCCCATCACCTTGCGGTAGGTGGCGGGCACCCCGTTGGTGGCCACGCTCTGCATGACCTTGGCCACCTGGTCCGGCCGGGAGCGGGCCTTGCCCAGCATCGACATGCCGGCCTCGGACACCTTCATCAGTTCGGTGCCGGTGGAGATCAGCGAGAAGGCGCTGCGGACCAGCACACCGCCCGGTTTGCACCCCGGCACCGGAACGTCGAGCACCGCCAGCTCGCCGCTCTTGTAGTTCTGCACTACCTGCTTCACTTGAACTCCTCTGATTCCTGAGCCGTCGACCGAGTGCTCTGGCCGGACCCAGAGGTCGCGTCGCGATACCAGTACTCGAGCGTCAGTACGTGCCACAGATGCTTGGAGAAGTCCCGCTGCCCGGCGGCGTCCTCGGCGACCATCCGCGCCAGCGCGTCACGGCGCAGGAACCCGGAGCGGACGAGCTCCCCGTCGTTGACCACCTCGCGCACCAGCGGGGCCAGATCCCGGCTCATCCAGGCCCGCAGGGGAGCGCTGAACAGGCCCTTGGGCCGGTACACGATCTCCCGGGGCAGGACCGAGGTGGCCGCTTCCTTGAGGACCGCCTTGCCCTGCCGTCCGGCGATCTTGCGGTCGCCGGGCACGGCGAACGCCGCCCTGACCACCTCGACGTCCACGTACGGCACCCGCACCTCGGTCGACGCGGCCATGCTGGAGCGGTCCGTGTACGCGAGGTTCAGACCCGGCAGGAACATCCGGGCGTCGGTCAGACACATGCGGTTGACGAAGTCGTCGAGGTCGTTGTCCTCGTAGGTGTCCGCGTGCTCGGTGAGCACCTCCTCGACCGTCCCCGCCAGGTCCGGATCGAGAAGGGCGAGCAGCTCCTCCTGGTCGTACAGGGTGTAGCTGCGCCGGAACGCGGTCTCCTCCGGCAGATCGGCGAAGGAGAGGAACCGCTTCGCGAAGCGCACCGACCGGTACCCCCGGCGGCTCGTCGCGACCGGCAGCCGGTCCACGGCCGCGGACACCCCGCGCCGCAGGGGCCGCGGGACGCGCTGGTAGCGCAGCGCGAGCAGGTTGGCCAGGTGCTTGCGGTACCCGGCGAACAACTCGTCGGCGCCCATCCCCGAGAGCATCACCTTGACCCCGGCCTCCCGGGCGGCCGAGCAGATGAGGAACGTGTTGATCGCGGCGGGGTCGCCGATCGGCTCGTCCAGGTGGTACGTCATCCGCGGCAGCAGGTCGAGCACGTTCGGAGCGATCTCGATCTCATGCAGATCCACGCCGAACCGCTCGGCCACCTGCCGGGCGTGGCGCAGGTCGTCCGGCATCGCCTCGAACCTGGCGTCCTCGGCGCGGAACCCGATCGTGTAGGCCGAGATCCCGGGCTGGCGGCGGGCCGCCAGCGCGGTCAGATAGCTGGAGTCCAGCCCGCCGGAGAGGAAGGTCGCCACGGGTACGTCGGAGAGCAGGTGGCGCCGGGTGGACTCCTCGACGACGGCGGCGATGTCCGGCCGCTCACCGGCCCGGGCCCGCTCCCGGCCCTCGGCGGCGACGTCCTTCAGGTTCCAGAACCGGCCGCGTTCCACCGAGCCGTCGGCCCGGCAGCGCAGCCAGCTCCCCGGCGGCAGCTTCTCCGCCTCGCGGAACGCGCACCGTGAGTCCGGCACCCAGTAGTACAGCAGCGAGGCCACCAGCGCCGCGTGGTCCACCTCCAGCGGCCCACCGGTCACGGCGGCGAGCGCCTTGAGTTCGGAGGCGAACACCAGCCCCTCGCCGCGCCGGAGCAGGAACAGCGGCTTGATGCCCAACTGGTCACGGGCCAGCACGAGTTCGCCGGTGCGCTCGTCGAAGACGCCGAACGCGAACATGCCGCGCAGCCGGGGCAGGCAGTCGGTGCCCCAGCGCCGCCAGGCCTCCAGCAGCACCTCGGTGTCGGAGGTGCCGCGGAAGCGCACCCCGGCGGCCGCCAGCTCGGCACGCAGCTCGGGCGCGTTGTACAGCTCGCCGTTGTACGTCAGGGCGAGGCCGCCCGAGACCATCGGCTGGGCGCCGGTCTCGGACAGGTCGATGATGGCCAGCCGACGGTGCCCGAGGTGCACCTCGCCGTCACCGGCCCGGTGGCTGTACCGGCCCGCCCCGTCCGGACCGCGGTGGGCGAGGATGTCGGTGAGCCGGTCGGTCATGATCTTGCCGTCCGGCCAGCGGTACGTACCCGCGATGCCACACATGTCCTACCGCGCCTCCTGGTCGTTGTCCGCGCCCCGTGCGGCCCACATCGGCTGCCGCTCCGTCCGCCGCCAGCCGCTCTGCTGGGCCGGCCGCTCGCTCCGGCCGCGGAGCGCGGTGTGCAGCCCGTCCCACAACGTGCCGTCGGTCCGGTCCCGTGGATCGGGGTCGATCAGCACCACACCGATCACCGCGATGTGCTGGTCCGCGAGCTGCCGCGCCACGGTGTGCAGCCACGCGGCGCTGCCGTGGCCGGCACGGACGACGAGCACGGTCTGCGTGCCGAGGTACTGGAGGTCGGTCCACGCCGTGCCGGGCGCCACCGAGCCGACGCCGAGCCGGCGCTCCTGAGGCGGCACGGCCGCGGCGCGCTCGCCGCTGACCACGGCCGGGTCTCCGGGCTTCGGGCGGCGGTCCGCGAGCTGCGGGCCGGGCAGACCGTCGATGACGGTCACCGCCCCGTCCGCCGCCAGCGCCCTGGCGAGGTCGAGGGCGATCACGCTCGTGCCGCGCGCACATCCGAGTTCCAGCAGTGACACCGGTTCCGTGGAGCCGCGCACGGTGCGCGCGAGGTGGGCGGTGAGCCGTTCGCGTGCCACCCGGGTCCGTCGGCGCTGCCGGCGCCTGTCCGGCCGGTGGGGCAGCTCCGCGATGACCGAGGCGCCGAGGTGCGCCGCGATGTCCCGGCGCAGCACGGGGCGGTCGGCGACCACGACGCCGACCGCGGCGAGGGCGAGCCCGAGGACGAGGCCGAGGACGAGCCCGATCGCGGCGTCGGTGGCGGCGGCCCTGGGCAGCGAGTGCTTCACCGGGCGCGGGGCGTCCACGATCTCCGTGCCGGCGACGACCTGGGGCGTGCCGACCCGCGCCTCCTCGGCACGCTGGTTGAAGTCGGCGATCCGCGTGGTGAGTTCGGCCCGGCGGGCGAAGAGCGACTCGATGCTCGCCGACTCCTGCGGGTCGGTCGCCGTCTGAGGTGACCGGTCTCCGATGTCCTTGTTGACCTGGGCGAGTTCGTCCTTCATACGGTCACGCTGGTCGAGCAGGGCCTTGGCCTCGGCGTTCGCCGTCGCTCGCATCCTGCGCACGTGGTCCGCGACGAACGCGTCGGCCAGGGCCTTCGCCCGCGCCACCGCCTCCGTGTCGCTGTCACCCGTCACGGTGATCTTCAGCAGGTTGTTGGTGACGCCGGCGCCCCGGTAGTCCCGCATGAAGTCTTCGGGGTCCTCGGCGGAGTGGAGGGAGCGCAGGGCCTTCTCGGCGATGCGCGTGGTTCCCAACACCTCGACATCGGTGCGGATCAGCGTTCCGGTGTCGTTCGGCTGGTCCTCCTTGTGCGCGACCAGCACCTTGGTGACCGCGGTCGGCGGCGGCGGCATCAGGACCGCCACGGCCGCGCCGGCCAGCAGTCCGAGGAGCGCCATGGCGCACCAGAGGCGGCGGCGCCTGCGGACCGCGACCACCAGCGCCTGCAGGTCGAGGAGCGGGGTGGTGGCCGACGACTCCGGTGTCGTGCTCGTCGTCACGCTGAACCTCCCGTCGCGTGGCCGGGGACCGCGAGCGCCAGAGTGGCCTCGTCCGAGGGACGGCCGTCCGTCTTCGCCGGACGGGTCCGGACCATGCCGGCGACGACGATGCCGACGACCTCGTGCCGGCCGTCCGCGCACGCCTCGGCGATGCCGGCGAGCTCCTCCGCGGTCCAGCTCCCCGTGCTGAGGACGACCAGGGCGCCGGACTCGGTGTCGCTGTCCGGCACGACCGGCCGGTCCACCGACACCCCGACCACCCGTAGCTGCGGGTCGCTCTTGGCCTCGGCGGCGAGCTGCTCGGCGGCCCGGCGGGCGATCTCGTCGCCGTCCGGTACGACCGCCAGCAGCCGCCGTGGAGAAGGCAGTTGGGTGCGGAGCCGGGCGCACACCCGCCGGTAGCGGATCCGCCGGCGAGCCTCGTCGCCGGATGTCCGCGGGACCGGGAGGTCCCACCGGGTGTCGACGCCGAGGAGCCGGCGGATCCGGGCTCGTGGGCCGCGGTCTTCCGGCCGGCGCCTGCCGCGCCGTTCGGCGGGCACGTCGACGGTGCCGAGGAGCGCCGAGCCCAGTGCGGCGGCGATCTCCGGTTCGGTGCGCAGCCGGCGGTTCGCCCGTGCGGCGACGAGATGGCCGATGACCGCGAGCAGGAAGAACAGCAGCGCCCCGGCGACGACGAGCTGCACCCTGGTCGGCGGCGCCTCGCCGGTCGGGCGGGCGGCCGGCCCCATGACGACCATGCCGGCCACGGTGTCCGCCGGGTCGGCCTGCTCCAGCTTCGTCATGGCCTCCTCCAGCGACGTGCGCAGCTTCTCCAGCTCGGTGCGGGCCTGCACGCTCTCGACGGTCTGCCCCGGATCGGCCGCGTCGGCCAGTTCGCTGATGCGGCGGTTGGTCTCCTCGACCTTCTTCCGCAGCGCCTCGGGCGCCGTGTCCGCCTTGGCGCCGCCGGCGCCGCCCGCGATCCGCGCCGCGAACTTGACGAACTGGTCGGCCACTTGGTCGGAGAGCCGCTGCGCGCGCTCCGGGGTGTCGGCCGTGCCCGAGATCTTGATGATGTTCCCGTCGGCGGCCTTGGCGGACACGTGGTCCCGCAGCTCGGCGCCGCTCACGCCCGGCCAGTCGAGCGCGGCCGCGGCGCGGTCGACCACCGTCGAACTGGTCGCGATGTCCACCTGGGTGAGCAGTTCGCGCTCTTCCCACTGTCCGGGCAGCAGGACCGAGGCCGACGTCGTGTACCGCGGCGTAAACAGCACAGAGGCGCCGTAGCCGACGAGCGCCCCCACCATGGCGAGGACGGCGAGGAACCGCCCGCGCCGACGGAGTATCCGCCCGATCGTGACCAGGCGTATCGTGTCATCGCTCAACGGCGCGGCCTCTTCCTTGCCCGGCCCGGGTCGCCCGCCGACACCGGGGCGTGGTCACGGCAGGCAGCGTCGTACGCGGCGAGCAGCGACGCCTGTGAGTTCCGCCAGGAGAGCGGCCCGCCGATCCGCTCCTGGCCGAGCTTGCCCATCCGGGCCCGCTGCTCCGGATCGTCCAGCAGCAGCGCGATGAGCCCCGCGAACTCGGCCTCGTCGTTGGCGCGGGCGTAGACGGCGGCGTCACCGGCGGAGACCCGCGCCTCCTTCAGGTCGAACGAGACGATCGGCCGGCCCATCACCATGTACTCCAGGACCTTGTTCATGGTGGACACGTCGTTGAGCGGATTGAGCGGGTCGGGGGAGAGGCACACGTCCGCGGTGGACAGGTAGCGCACCAGGTCGGCGTCCGGAACGCGCCCGGTGAACTGCACCTGCTCCGCGAGCCCGAGCCGCCGGGACAGCTCCACCATCGCGTCGAAGGTGTCGCCGGCGCCGACGAACACCGCGTGCCAGTCGGTCCGCCCCAGCTCGTCGCGCAGCTTCGCCAGGGCCCGCAAGGCGTAGTCGACGCCGTCCTGCGGGCCCATGACGCCCAGGTAGCACAGCAGATGGGGCTTGCCGCGCTTCAGCTCCGGCTCGGGCGGCACCGGCTGGAACCGGTCGGTGTCGGGCGCGCTGCGCACCACGAAGACGTCCTCCGGCCGCCGGCCGCCACGGCGCACCGCGACGCCCCGGTAGCTCTCGTTCGTGGCGAGCACGACGTCCGCGGCCCGGTAGGTCAGCCGTTCCAGCGCGCACACGGCGCGGTAGAGCAGGTCCTTGCCCCGGTCGAACCGGGAGAGGTACAGCTCGGGTACCAGGTCGTGCTGGTCGAACACGAACCGCGCCCCGCGCCGCTTCAGCCACAGAGCGGGCAGGAACAGCAGGTCGGGCGGGTTGCAGGCGTGGACCACGTCGACCGGGCCGACCCTGCGGGCCAGCCGGAGCGTGTGCCACAGCGCCGATCCGTACTCCCTCAGGTAGCCGGCCGGACCTCCGGTGGCCGCGCGCAGCGGGTAGCGGTGGATCCGCACCCCGTCGATCACCGCCTCCGCCTCCGTGTCCCGCTTGGTCCCCCGGGGGCAGATGACGTGCACCTCCCAGCCGGCGTCGCGCAGCGTCGTGCACTCCTGCCACACCCGCCGGTCGAACGGCACGGACAGGTTCTCCACCAGGATCAGCGCGCGCCGGGCCGGCCCGGCGCCGCCGGTCGCGTCACCAGGCAAGGCCCACGTACCCCGGTTCGGCCCGGCGCGCCTCGGCGTCGGGGAGGCGGACGAGGTCGACGAGCACCGGGCCGCCACCCTGGGGCAGCGCCGCCAGCACGGCCGGGTCCCGGGTCCCGACCAGGCACACCTCGGCGTGCTCCAGCACCTCGCCGACGGAGTTGGCGAGCAGCTGAGCGAGGTGCGGCAGCCGGTTCTCGATGTACTCGCGGTTCGCGCCGATCAGCCGGGAGAGGTTCACGTTGGCGTCGTAGATCCGCAGGTCGTACCCCTTGCCGAAGAGCCTCTCCGCCAGCTCGACGAGCGGGCTCTCACGGAGGTCGTCGGTGCCGGGCTTGAAGGAGAGCCCGAACATGCCTATGCGTCTCTTGCCGGTGCGCTCGACCAGGTCCACCGCGCGTTGCAGATGGTCGGAGTTGGAGGGCAGCACATGGGCGAGGATGGGCACCGAGACGTCGGCCCGCTGTGCCGCGTGGACCAGGCTGCGCAGGTCCTTGGGCAGGCAGGAGCCCCCGAAGGCGAAGCCGGGCCGCAGGTAGGCGGGGCTGATGTTCAGCTTGCGGTCGGCCAGGAACACGTCCATCACCTGGTGCGAGTCCACCCCGAGCGCCTGGCACACCGCGCCCAGCTCGTTCGCGAACCCGATCTTGAGGCCGTGGAACGCGTTGTCCGCGTACTTGATCGCCTCGGCCGTCGGGACCGGCACCCGGAACACCTCTCCGGGCAGGCCGTCGTACAGCGCCAGCACCGCGTCACCGCTCGCCGGGTCGAGCTCGCCGATGACGGTCTTGGGCGGGTCGAAGAAGTCCCGCACGCTCGTGCCCTCGCGCAGGAACTCCGGGTTGACCGCGACCCCGATGTCCACCCCGGCCGTGCCGCCGACGGTCTTCTCCAGGATCGGCACCAGCAGGTTCAGGCAGGTGCCCGGGAGCATGGTGCTGCGGAACACGACGGTGTGCCGCCCGCTGCGCCCATGACGAGCCGCCAGAGCCGCGCCGATCTGCTCGGTGACCCGCTCCAGGTACGTGGTGCACAGGCTGCCGTTGGGCTCCGACGGTGTGCCCACGCAGACCAGCGACACCTCGCTGTTCATGATCGCTTCGCGGACGTCGCTGGTGGCGCGCAACGCTCCGCTCCGCACGACCTCGGCGGTGAGCTCGCCGATCCGCTCCTCGACCACCGGGGCCTTGCCGTCGTTGACCAGGTCGACCTTCACCTGGTTGACGTCCACCCCGATGACCTCGTGACCCATGCTGGCCAGGCACGCGGCCGACACGCAGCCCACGTAGCCGAGCCCGAAAACGCTGACTCTCATGACCCGTTCCTCCCCCCAGGCAGGCCCTGTGGCCTGCGGTCAGCGCGTCCGGCCGTACGACGGCCCCCGCGCATCAGTAGGCGCCCTGCCCGTAGAGCACCGCACGCAGCGTCTTCCACAAGATCACTGTGTCCAGGGCTAGCGACCAGTCCTCCACGTACCGCAGGTCCAGGCGGACCGCTTCCTCCCACGACAGGTCGCTGCGTCCGCTGATCTGCCACAGCCCGGTGAGTCCGGGCTTGACCAGCAGCCGCCGCCGGATGTCCGGGTCGTACGCGGCGCACTCCTCCGGCAACGGAGGCCGTGGACCGACGAGCGACATCGATCCGGTGAGCACGTTGAACAGCTGCGGCAGCTCGTCGAGCGAGTACCGGCGCAGCACGGTTCCGACCCGGGTCACGCGCGGATCCCGGCGGAGCTTGAACAGCGGGCCGGCGCCCTCGTTGCGGTGGGCCAGCTCGGCACGTGCCCCGTCGGCCCCGACGACCATGGTCCGGAACTTGTACATGGTGAACTCGCGGCCGTCCTTGCCGACCCTGCGCTGGCGGTAGAACGCCCCGCCCCGGCTGTCCGCCACCACGAGCAGCCCGACGAACACCATCAGCGGTGCGAACAACAGCAGCAGGAGCGCCGCGCCCAGTCGGTCGACGATCCCTTTGACCGCCCGGCGGCCCCCGGTGAAGGTCGGCATGCTGACCCGCAGCAGCGGGATGCCGAGCACGGCGTCGACGTGCAGCCGGGGGCCGGCCACCTCCATCAGCACGGGGGCCACGACCATCTCGGCGTCGCTGCCCTCAAGGTTCCAGGCCAGCCGTTGCAGCCGGTCCGGTGACCAGTGCGGGTCCGGTGTGACCGCGACGACACGGTAGCCGTCGTGGTGGACGTGCTTGGCGACGTCCGCCAGTTGGCCGACGACCGGCACTCCGTCCAGTTCGTCACCGTCGAGACCGAGACCGTCCGTCGTGCACACCGCGTCCACGCGCCAGCCGAGGTGCGGGAACTTGCGGGTCCGGGTGATCAGGTCGCGCACGGTGGCCACGCTCCCGGCGGCCAGCACCGGTCGCAGGCACCGTCCTTCCTTGCGCTGTTTGTGCAGCCACAGCCGCAGCAGGTACCGCGCGGTCATGGCGACGAGCGCGATCGCGGGGACCGCGACGAAGATCCAGAGCTTGATGTTGCGTGAGGTGAGGGCGATCCCGCCGAGCGCCAGCACGACGGTCGCCATGAACAGGGAGCGTCCGAGCCGCCGGAACTCCTCGGCTCCCTGACCGAGCACGGCCGGGGCCCACGCCCGGCTCACCGCGAGGGCGCCCAGCACCAGCAGCTCGGTGCCGAAGGCGAGTATCCCCCACTTCTCGTGCCAGTTGGCCGCGTCCCGGGCCCCGAAGAAGTTGCCGATCGCCGCCACCACCATGGCGGTGGCCAGGGTGTCGCTGATGATCACGGTACGGCGGTACCGCTGCTCCCAGTCGTTCGCGGGCCGGCTGATCGCCCCGTTCGCCAGACGCTCGCGCGCCGACGGAAACGGGCTGACAAGTCCCCCTTGCCGCACAGAACCCCCCCAGGTCCCAGTGGTTCGACGTGTTCGCCCAACACTGTTCCGCCCCCTCGGGAGACCCCCGCCTCCCGTACTGTTCCTCCCCCGGGAGGCCCCCGCCCCCCGCGCATGCCGTCCCGGCTGTTTCGGAACCGCGGGTGCTCCCCGCACCCAAGGCCCCGTCTCGGGCTCCCGGAATCGATCATCAATACGTCTGGCGCCGGGGACACGACTGCTGGCTTTCCGTAGCGCCGGACTTAAAGATCATTATTGGTCGCCTCGTGTCCGAACAGCTGAAGCACGGTCAATCTAGACCATCGGGGCCGATCTGAAGAGAGGATGTGTGGAATTTGTGCTCAAGCTTTTGGGGCTTGGTCCGCCGACCGGTGACCGCCCACGGGCGCCTTTGCGCCACCGCGCGCCCCAGCGGTTCATCCGGCCCCGGAAGCGGTTTCCCTGCGGCGTGATCGTCTTTGCTGTGGCCGCTGACCTGCGGTTTCTATGAACAGCTGGGGAGGGAGGGGCCGACCGGCGTGATCGAAATCCGCGTGCCGCGGTATGGCCGGTCCTCACTGGTTCCCGGCGGCCCCTCACGCAACTTCAGGAACTGATGTTCACAAGTTCGCGCGCTTGTTCGCTCTGCGCCTTCCCCTGATTCGCCGGATGAACAACGGAGTTCATTCCGTGGGGGCGATGGGCACCGTACGGCCCTCGAAAGCCGCCAGAATGCGTTCCGCCGCCAGTGTGGCCGTCAACCGGCCCTCCCTGACCTGCTGTTCGAGGTCCGGGGCGGTCGCGCGGACCGCCGGGTCGGCGTGCAGCCGGCCGAGGAGTTCGTCGCGGACCATCGCCCAGGTCCAGCCGACCTGCTGGTCCCGGCGCTTGGCGGCAAGCCGGCCGGTGGAGTCGAGCAGGGTGCGGTGCTGCTCCAGGCGCTCCCAGACCGTGTCGAGACCGGTCGACTCGCGGGCGCTGCAGTGCAGCACCGGCGGGGTCCAGAAGGCGTCCTTGCCGTGCATCAGGCGCAGCGCGCCCGCCAACTCCCGTGCCGCCGCCCGGGCGTCGCGCTCGTGCGGGCCGTCCGCCTTGTTGACGGCGATCACGTCGGCCAGCTCCAGGACGCCCTTCTTGATGCCCTGCAACTGGTCACCGGTGCGGGCCAGCGTCAGCAGCAGGAAGGAGTCGACCATCTCGGCGACCGTCGTCTCGGACTGGCCGACGCCGACGGTCTCGACCAGGATCACGTCGTAGCCCGCCGCCTCCATCACCACCATCGACTCCCGGGTGGCCTTCGCGACCCCGCCCAGCGTGCCCGCGCTGGGGGAGGGGCGGACGAAGGCCGCCGGGTCGACCGCCAGGCGCTCCATCCTGGTCTTGTCGCCCAGGATGGAGCCGCCCGTGCGGGTGGAGGAGGGGTCGACGGCGAGGACCGCCACCCGGTGGCCCAGCGAGGTCAGCATCGTGCCGAACGCGTCGATGAACGTCGACTTGCCGACACCGGGCACCCCGCTGATGCCGATGCGCCGCGCCCGGCCGCTGTGCGGCAGCAGCTCGGTGAGCAACTGCTGTGCCAGCGCCCGGTGTTGCGGCCGGGTGGACTCGACGAGCGTGATGGCGCGGGCCACCAGGGCCCGCTTCCCGTCGAGCACACCCTTCACATAGGTGTCCAGATCGATCGCGGCCATCGCGGCCTACAGCTCGTGGCCGAGGTCGGCCGACAGGCGCTTCACCAGGTCGTGGGCGGCGTCCGGGATCACGGTCCCCGGCAGGAACACCTCCGCCGCGCCCATCTCCCGCAGGGTCGGCACGTCCTGCGGCGGGATCACCCCGCCGACCACGATCATGATGTCCTCGCGGCCCTCCTCGGCGAGCTTCTCGCGCAGCGCGGGGACGAGCGTGAGGTGACCGGCGGCCAGCGAGGACACCCCGACCACGTGCACGTCCGCCTCGACGGCCTGCCGGGCGACCTCCTCCGGCGTCTGGAACAGCGGGCCGACGTCGACGTCGAAGCCGAGGTCGGCGAAGGCGGTCGCGATCACCTTCTGGCCGCGGTCGTGGCCGTCCTGGCCCATCTTGGCGACCAGGATGCGCGGCCGGCGCCCCTCGGCCTCCTCGAACGCGTCCACCAGGGCCCGGGTGCGGTCCACGGACGGGGACTGTCCTGCCTCGTTGCGGTACACGCCGGAGATGGTACGGATCTGGCTCGCGTGCCGCCCGTACACCTTCTCCAGGGCGTCGGAGATCTCACCGACCGTCGCCTTGGCGCGTGCCGCGCGCACGGCCAGCTCCAGCAGGTTCTCCTTGCCGTCGGCCGCCCGGGTGAGCGCGTCCAGGGCGTCCCGGCAGGCCCGCTCGTCCCGCTCCGCCCGCAGCCGGCGCAGCTTCTCGATCTGCTGGGCGCGCACCGAGGAGTTGTCGACCTTGAGGACCTCGATCTGCTCGTCGCTGTCGACGCGGTACTTGTTGACGCCGATCACCGGCTGCCGCCCGGAGTCGATGCGGGCCTGGGTGCGGGCCGCCGCCTCCTCCACGCGCAGCTTGGGGATGCCCGCGTCGATGGCCTGCGCCATGCCGCCCGCCTGCTCGACCTCCTGGATGTGCGCCCACGCCTTGCGGGCGAGGTCGTACGTCAGCCGCTCCACATAGGCGCTGCCGCCCCACGGGTCGATGACCCGGGTGGTGCCCGACTCCTGCTGGATGAGCAGCTGGGTGTTGCGGGCGATGCGCGCCGAGAAGTCGGTCGGCAGCGCCAGGGCCTCGTCGAGGGCGTTGGTGTGCAGCGACTGGGTGTGGCCCTGGGTCGCCGCCATCGCCTCCACGGCCGTACGCGTGACGTTGTTGAACACGTCCTGCGCGGTCAGCGACCAGCCCGAGGTCTGCGAATGGGTGCGCAGGGAGAGGGACTTGGTGTTCTTCGGGTCGAACTGCCGCACCAGCTTCGCCCACAGCAGCCGGGCCGCGCGCAGCTTGGCGATCTCCATGAAGAAGTTCATGCCGATCGCCCAGAAGAAGGACAGCCGCGGCGCGAACGCGTCGACGTCCAGGCCCGCTTCCCGGCCGGCGCGGATGTACTCGACTCCGTCCGCGAGCGTGTACGCCAGCTCCAGGTCGGCCGTCGCGCCCGCCTCCTGGATGTGGTAGCCGGAGATGGAGATGGAGTTGTAGCGGGGCATCCGCTGCGAGGTGTACGCGAAGATGTCGGAGATGATCCGCATCGACGGCTTCGGCGGATAGATGTAGGTGTTGCGGACCATGAACTCCTTCAGAATGTCGTTCTGAATGGTTCCGGCCAGCTTCTCGGGCGGTACGCCCTGTTCCTCCGCCGCCACGATGTACAGCGCCAGCACCGGCAGCACGGCGCCGTTCATCGTCATCGACACGGTCATCCTGTCCAGCGGGATGCCGTCGAAGAGCTGCCGCATGTCGTAGATCGAGTCGATGGCCACGCCCGCCATGCCGACGTCACCGGTCACGCGCGGGTGGTCGCTGTCGTAACCCCGGTGCGTGGGCAGGTCGAAGGCGACCGACAGGCCCTTCTGGCCGGCCGCCAGATTGCGCCGGTAGAAGGCGTTGGACTCCTCGGCGGTGGAGAAGCCCGCGTACTGGCGGATCGTCCAGGGCTGGTTGACGTACATCGTCGGGTACGGGCCGCGCAGGTACGGCGCGATGCCCGGGTAGGTGCCCAGGAAGTCCAGGCCCTCCAGGTCACGGCCGGTGTACAGCGGCTTGACCCCGATGCCCTCCGGGGTCTCCCACAGCGGCTCGGCCCCGCCGGTGGCCCGCTTCAGGGCCGCGCGCCACTCGCCCTCGGTGGCGTCGGCGACCGGGGTCCCCAGCTCGATGCCGGAGAAGTCGGGGATTCCCATCAGGACACTCCCATGCGGTCGAGGGTCGCGGACAGGACGTCCACGGCGTCACAGCCCGCGAAGACGTACGAGTCGATGCCGGTGTAGTCGCCCCGGCCCGCCAGGAACACGTGCCGGGCACCGGCCGCGCGCAGCGCCTTCGCGGTCTCCTCGGCCTGTTCGGCGTAGAGCGCGTCGCTGGAGCACAGCACGGCCTCGGTGGCGCCGCTGTCCTCGAAGCGGCCCTCGGTGACCGGCTCGATGCCGCCGGCCTGGAAGAGGTTGGCGGCGAAGGACGCGCGGGCGGTGTACTCGGCGGCCGCGCCGATCGTGGCGAGGAAGATCCGCGGCCGGGCGCCGGTCGCCGCCAGATGGGCGTCGGAGCGGGCGCGCAGCTCCTCGAACGCCTCGTCGCGGCGCACGCGCGGCAGCCCGCCGGACGGCGGTTCGGGCGCGGGCGCGCGCTCCACCGGCTTCTCCGCCAGCAGCGGGAACTCGCTGACCCCGGTGATGGGTTCGCGTCGCTTGGCGAGCCGCTTGGAGCGCTCCGCCCAGGTCGTCGCCAGGTCGGTGCGCAGCCGGCCGGAGCGCAGGACGGCCGCCTGGCCGCCGTCGCGCTCGATCGACCGGAAGTACTGCCAGGCGGCCTCGGCGAGTTCGTGCGTCAGCCGCTCGACGTACCAGGAGCCGCCCGCCGGGTCGACGACCCGGGCCAGGTGGGACTCCTCGATCAGGATGGAGGAGGTGTTGCGGGCGATCCGGCGCGCGAACGCGTCCGGCAGGCCCAGCGCGTGGTCGAACGGCAGCACCGTCACGGAGTCCGCGCCGCCCACCCCCGCGGCGAGCGTCGCGACCGTCGTGCGCAGCATGTTCACCCAGGGGTCGCGGCGGGTCATCATCACCGGCGAGGTCACCACGTGCTGCACCTGCGCGCCCGCGGCCGGCGCTCCGCACACCTCGGCGACCCGCGCCCACAGCCGGCGGGCCGCGCGCAGCTTGGCGGTGGTCAGGAACTGGTCGGCGGTGGCCGCGTAGCGGAACTCCAGCTGGGCGGCGGCCTGGTCGACGCCGAGCCCGGCCCCGGTCAGCTCCCGCAGGTAGGCCACGCCGGTGGCCAGCGAGGCGCCCAGCTCCTGCGCGGCCGAGCCGCCCGCCTCGTGGTAGGGCAGCGCGTCCACGGTCAGCGCCCGCACGCCCGGGTACCGCTCGGCGCAGCGGACGGCCAGGGCGGCGAAGGGGGCGAAGTCCAGGGCGGTGCCCGTGCGGGCCTCGTACCCGAGCGGGTCGCCGCCCAGGTTGCCGCGGGCGGCCTCCGGGGCGACGCCCCTGTCGTCGTACAGCCGCAGCAGCGCCTCGGCGGCGGCCTCGGTGTCGCGGCCCGCGTCCAGGGCGACCGGTGCCAGATCGAGGTAGACGCCGTCGAGGGCGCGGCCCAGCTCGGAGACCGGGATGCCGCCCTCGCCCAGCACCAGCCACAGGGAGGTGCCGCCGTTCTCCAGGTCGGCGAGCACGGCGTCGGCCGTGCCGTCGGCGAGTGCCGTGTGCCGCTGCCGTACGTCCCAGCCGCTCGTGCTGGTGCCCTCCGGGCGGCTGCCCCGCACGAAGGGGGCGAAGCCCGGCAGGCCGGGGTCGGGCGCGCTGTCGCGCGCGGTGTACAGGGGCCGGGTGCGCAGCCCGTCCTCCAGCGTCGTGGACAGGGCGTCCTCGGCTGCCGCGCCGGTCAGTTCCTTGCCCGACCTGCGCAGGACGCCCTCGACCAGGCGTTGCCACTGCTCATGTGTCGCGTCAGGGAACTCGGCGGCCAGTGAGAGCCCGTCGTCAGGCAGGACCGTCATGGCTCGGATGCTAGGGCAGGGTGTCGGAGCCAGGGCGGAGCACGGGCTGTGAGGTTTCTCTTCTTGCGGTGGTGACCTGTGTCTCTCCGGGCCCGCCGGCTCAGTGGGTCCCGGTCTCCAGGTCCGGGACGAGGGAGCACATGGCCGCACGCTGCTCGGGGCCCATGGAGTCGGCGAGGGCCCGGCGGACGGCTCCGGCGAGCAGGGCGGAGGTCTCGCGCAGCAGCTCGCGGGCCTTGTCGGTGAGGGCGACCTGCACGCCCCGCTTGTCGCCGCACACGGACCTGCGGCTGACGAGACCGGCCCGCTGGAGGCAGGCGATCTGGTAGGTGAGGCGGGTCTTGGGGCGGCCGAGGAGATCGGCGACCTGGGTCATCCGCAGTCCGGTGCGCGGCTGTTCGGCCAGCAGGCACAGGATCAGGAACTCGTCGTGGGAGACGTCGAGGGTCTCCTTCACGACCGACCGCAGCCGCTGCTCCACGGCGCCGGTCGTGGCCAGCAGGAGCATCCAGGCGCGCAGCTCGTCCGGGAGCAGCCCGTCGCCGTGCGCGAGGGGGCAGGAGGGCTGGTCGGCGGTGTGCGCGTCGGAGGCGGACATGGGTCGAGTCTACCTGTCATCCAAATTTGTACGAGTGCGGTCCGCACACGGGTTGTTCAAATTTGGATGAGGGGCTAGCGTGAGGCCGTTCAGTCATCCAAATTTGAATCATCTGGAGTACGACCATGACCGTCGCCGTGGAAACAGGCCTCTGGCAGCTCGACCCGACCGCGTCCACCGTGGGCCTGCGCCACAAGACCCTGTGGGGCCTGGTCACCGTGAAGGGCACCTTCACCGGCGTCGGCGGCACCGGCGAGGTCCGGCCCGACGGCTCGGCCACCGGCACCGTGACCCTGGACGCGGCCTCCCTCGACACGAAGAGCACCAAGCGGGACGTGCACCTGCGGTCGGCCGACTTCTTCGACACCGACCGCCACCCGGAGATCACCTTCGCCGTGCGCGGCGCGGACCGGCTCGAAGGCGACACGGTCCGGGTCACCGGACAGCTCACCGTCCGGGGTGTCAGCCGGCCCCTGTCCCTCACCGCCCGCCTGACCGGCGTGAGCGCCGGCGCGCTGACCCTGGAGACCGAGTTCGGCGTCGACCGCGGGCAGTTCGGCATGGGCTGGAACCAGCTCGGCATGATCCGCGGCCTGACCACGATCACGGCCGCGCTCCGCTTCGCCCGGGCGGCGGACTGAGGCCCAGCTCCGCCCGGCGCACGTCCTCGGTGGACAGCGTCTGCGGGTCCGCCGTGAAGGCGCGCAGCCGGAGCCGGGTACCGGGCTTCGCCGGCACCCGGACGGCACCGGACGGCGCCCAGAGTTCGACGGTCGCCGTGCCGTGCGCGGGAACCGTGGCCGGGCCGCGCATCAGCGACCAGTACCGGCTCATGCCCTGGCCGGCGCTGAGCATGTAGTGCGGGGTGAGCGCGGTGCCGCCCGTGTTGGTGATCCGCAGGGTCAGCCGGGACAGGGTCCCTGCCGGGGTCTGCCGGGCCGCTGTGACGTCCATCCGCAGCGGCGGGGCCCCCGTCGCCGCCAGGGCCGCGCTCACCAGCGCGGGCGTGATCACCGCGACGGCCGCCACGGCCAGTGCCGTCCGGCGGCGCGGCCCGGTGAACGGGCGGGGCCGCGGCTGCCAGGCGTGGGCGAACTCCGGCAGGGGCGCGGTGACCGCCGCCGCCAGCCACAGCGGGGTCATCATCAGGTAGTAGCCGTCCTGGGAGCGGGTCGCCAGGTAGAACGCGCACCAGGGCAGCACGGTCGCGGCCGGCCCGAGCCGCCGGACGAACAGCACGAACACCGCCAGCAGGGCGGCGGCGAGCAGCACGCTCGCCCGGCCGTACCAGTCGAGGCGGTCGCTGCCGCGGGTGAAGTACAGCGAGACGCCCACCAGTCCCTGGCCGTGCAGCACCGCACCCTGGGTCAGCGGCAGGGCGATGCCCCGCAGCCACCGGCCGGGCTCGCTCACGACGAAGTACACGTTGATCAGCAGCCAGGTGAGCACCGCGGTCCCCACGATCCGCAGCACCACCAGCGCCGCCGCCCGGCCGCCCAGCTCCCCGCGCCGCACGGCGTAGATCCCGGCCAGCAGGAACGGTGTGACGAACCACGGCAGTTGCTGGGCGGCACACGCGGCGCCGAGACACGCGGCCCGCGCGATCCCGGCCGCGCCCAGCCGGCCGCGCGCGCCGAGCCGGGGCCAGCGCACCACCACCGGCAGCAGCAGGGCCAGAGCGACGATCGCTGGATAACCCTGGCGGGCGTACATCGGCAGGAAGCCGAAGCCGAGGCAGACCATCGTCGCCGCCGAGCGCCATGGCACCGGGAGCAGCCGCCACAGCACCACCGCGCCCGCGACCAGCGCGAGCGTCGCCGCCGCCGTCGCCGGGGCGCCGCCGTGGCCCAGCCACAGCAGGGGTGCGGTGAGCAGCGGGGCCAGTGGGGGATAGCCGTAGGTGAAGTCGTACCCGCCGTCCATGGTCGGCGTCAGCGCGACGCCCTTGGCGTGGAACAGCCAGGGCCAGGGCTGCTCGTACACCGGGTGCCCCGCGACGAGTTCCCGCGCGGCCTGGGTGGTCAGGATCGCCTCGTCGCCGCCGCCGTGGTTCAGCGCCCAGGCGCACAGGGCGAGGGTGACGGCGGTCGCCAGCACCACCAGGTCCAGGCGGGCCAGCGAGCGCGTCCGGCGGACGGTGAGGGCGAGCACGCCGGTCACCAGGATCGAGGCGTAGCAGACCGAGATGACCCCCGCGAGGACCAGTTGGTGCGTGGCCGCCTGGGTCCACACCGAGCGCGTCCCGATGAACAGGCTCACGGCGGCGAGGAGCGTCAGTACGCGGTGCCACTGAGCGGGGCCGTCCGGCGGCGCCGCGCGGACGCCCGGATCGGCGGACACCACCGACGGTGTCCGCCGGCCGGGTGTCACCTGGTGTGTCTCTGCCACGTGCACGGCACGCGACGCTAGCGGGGAGGAGTGAGCGGGGCACGGAGGTGGATGAAGAGTCGGGTATGAGCCCGGTAAGAACCGGACGTACCCGTACATCTGACGCGGGATGTGACGCGCGAGATACGGCCGGGCCGGTCGCACACCGTGTCGTTGTTGGGCCGAACGGGTGACTTGGCGTAAGAATTGGCTGGTGCAGGGATTGAGTGCGAGTCAGATCAGGGGGAGCCGGTGAGCCGTTACGACGTCACCGATGAACAGTGGGAAGGGCTCGCCCAGGTCGTGCCGCTGCGGGGCCGGGACGCCTGGCCGTCCGCGGTGAACCACCGCTCGCTGCCCGACGCCGAGACCGAGACCCGGCGCCGGTTCGTGGTTCTGCGTGTCAACGTCTTCGCGGACGCCCGGGAAGTCGCCGAGACCCTGATGGCCGGGGCGCCGGTGCTGCTCGACCTGTCCGGCGCGGAGGGCGACGTCGCCAAGCGCGTCCTCGACTTCAGCACGGGCGTCGTCTTCGGCCTGGGCAGCGGCATGCACCGCGTGGACCGCAATGTCTTCCTCCTCACCCCGCCCGGGACGGAGGTCAGCGGACTCATGGAGGGCGCGGCGATCTCGGGCGGCTGAACGGCAGCCCCCCGACTACGCCTCGCGGCCCCCGCCCCGTGACCGGGACTCGCCGCGGGAGTGCCGACCGCGCGGTGGGAGTGCCGACCGCGCGGCGGGAGCCCCGGTCGCGCCGCGGGAGCGCCGGCTGCGACGCCGTGGCCCCGGCCGCGCGATGCGGCTTCGACGGGGTGCGGCGCGGCCGCGGCGGTGCGTGGCGCCGGGGCCGGTGAGGCGGGCGTTGTCAGTGCCGTACCGAGCCCGTCGCGGGATTCGGGGTGCGGGCGGTGAACACCCACACGCCGCGCGACTGCGTCGCGCCCATGACGCGTCCCTTGGTCAGCAGCCAGGGGTTGTCCTTCTGGAACGGGGCGAAGTTGTCGTTGGAGACGATGATGCCGCCCACTTCCTCGGCGATGCTGATGACCAACGCGTCACCCCGGCCCTCCGTGCCGGCCGGCGGCTGGACCACGTGGTGCTCCGCGACCGCCTGCTCCACCAGCGGCCGTTCCTCCGCGCTGACCTGGTGCCGCAGGGAGGCGTCCACGACCACGTGGATGTCGCGCTGCGGATGCTTGAACCGCAGCGCGGTCACCGCCGCCTGGAGCGCCGCGAAGCTCGGCCGGCCGCCCTGCGCACGCGGCGTCCTGCCGTTCCAGGCGAGGTTGGAACCGTCCACGACCAGCGGCTCGGTCGAGTCGCCGGGCTGCCGCGGCCTGCTCGCCGGGGCCTGCGGATGCGTGGGCTTCGGCACCGGCCGCGAAGCCGGGGACAGGGCCAGCAGCCGTTCGAGCTCCTTGGTCACCTCCGGCTCCACCGCGCCGTCGCCGAACACCTTGACCTCACCGTTGAGCACGACCTCACCGGTCCGCTGGAGGGTCGCCTCGACCGACAGCAGCCCCTCCTTGCTGTAGGTGAACTCCAGGTCGAAGACACCCTCGCTCCGGTCACGGCAGGGCTCCGGATACGTCAGTTGGAGCTCGGTCAGCTTGACGTTGTCCGGGTGCTCGACCGGCCGGTCCGGCGCCCCCTCCCAGACCTCGACCGTCAGCTTGGTGACGTTGTCCTTGTTGGGCTCGTACGACTTCACGCGCTGCTGGGGCAGCCGCAGGTTGCGCGGGATCAGGGTGCTGAACCGCCTGTTGCCGTCGCTGCCGGTCGTGACCGTGCCGAGCGCGTGCGTGTTGACGACCCGGATGATGCTGCTCAGCTCCCCGGCCATGGCGGCGGCGCAGATGGCCGCGCCCTCGGCAACCGCCGTCATCGGGTCGAACGCCTCCACGGACACCGGATCCCGGTCGAGCGCCTCGGCGACCGCCGCGCGTACCGCGGGGATCTGGCTGCTGCCGCCGATCATCAGCACGGCGGTCAGGTCCTCCGGGTCGAGCTGTGCCTGGGCGAGGCACTCCTCGACGGGCTCCAGCGCCCGGGTGATCAGATCCTGGATCTCGTACGAGAACTCGTCCTGGCCGATCTCCACCGACGCGCCGTCCGGGGTCAGCACGCTGACCGACTCCTGCTGGGACAGCAGGATCTTGCTGCGCTCGATGTCGAGCCGGAACTGCCGCTTCTCCGACTCCGTCCACGCCCGCCGCGCGGGGGAGCGCTCCAGGACCATGCGGCGCAGCCGTTCGTCGATCTCCAGGCCGCCGAGCCGGTTGACACCACGGCTGGCCTTCTCGTCGAAGAAGCCGTCGTCGTGCAGCAGGAGGGTGGCGTCCATGGTGCCGCCGCCCCAGTCGAAGACCAGGAACTCGCCCTCCTCCTCCAGGTAGTGGGCGTAGGCGATGGCCGCGGCGGTCGGCTCGTTCAGCAGGGCGCGCACGCTGATGCCCGCGGCACGGGCCGCCTCCCGGGTACGGAACCGGGCCGCGCCGGTGGCGTTGGCCGGTACGGTGATGACCGCCTCGTCGATGTCCGTGGCCGCCTCGTCCTGCGCGGCGACGACCATCGACCGGAACACCGCGGCCGCGGCGGTGGTGGCGGCGAACCGCTCGCCCCCGATGGTGACGAGCGGCTCTTCGCGCAGCATCCGCTTGCACGCTTCCACGGCGCGCTCGGAACGCAGCTTGGCCTCCCAGCCGAACAGGGTCCCGGCGCGCAGCGAACTGGTGCCGACCACGGACGGGTACAGGCGCTCGAAGCCCGGACGGCGCCAGGTGGCGTCCAGCCCGTGGCCGCCGATCTCCAGCACCTCGGCGAACTCGCCACCGGTCCACTGCGCGGCCACCGAGTTCGTGGTGCCGAAGTCGATACCGGTGGCCGTCATGCGTCTTCTCCCGTGGTGTGCTGTGCGGCGTCCGGCGCGATCCGCCGGAGCTGACCGGCCAGGATGACCTTGCCCGTCAGTTCGTCGACATAGGCGGGGCGGAGCAGCTCGAAGGCATCTCCCGTCCCCTCCGTGACGACGAACGCCTCCGCCTGGTCCGGTGTGTCCAGCCGCCGGATCCCGAGGGCCTTCAGATGGTCCGCCATCGAGGTGCGGACGGCCGGGCCACCGTGGTCCGGCTGTGTCCACAGCAGGGCGTCCATCTCGGCCACGCGGCCGGTGAAGGCCGCGCGGGTGCGGAACTCGTCCAGAACCGCCTTGCGCACGGCCGCGGTGAGCGCGCTGGACGGGGGTGCGTCGCCTGCCGCGGCCTCCGCCAGGGCGGCGGGGACGCGTTCGACGATCCCCTTGATCAGCGTGGGCGCGTCCACCGGGACCCGGGCGGGCGCCGGCGCCGGGGCCTCGGCGGGCGCGGGCGGTTCGGTGGGCTCGGCGGGTGCTCCGGCGGGGTCCGGTCGTTTCGTGGCCGCGGCCGGTGCCGGCCGGGCGGTGGCCGCGCGGCCGGCCTGGCGGATGCGCAGACCGGTGGGCTTGGGGTTCTTGGCGCGCCCTTCAGCCCCGGGCTGCACACCGCCGCACGCCGGGCAGATGCGCCCGGGACGGTCGGCCTTGTCGACCCTCTTCCTGGCGGCGGCCTTCCTCGGCGCGGCCTTCTGGTCGGCTGACCGGCCCCGGGAACCGGTCGAACGAGAGGGGTTCTTGGGGGACATCGCAGACGATTACCTCGCAGAGAGGGTGAGACGGGTGGGGAGAACGGCCGGGCGGTGATCAGGCCCGTCGGTCGTGGCGGTCGAGACGCGGTGGCGTGCTGCGCAGATCGTCGAGGAGTTCCACGGCGGCGCGCGCCCGGATCCCCTCCAGCTCCGCTCCGCTCACCGCGGGCGTGCGCCGGGGCAGCGCCGCCGGCGGCGGTACGAGCATGGCGGGAACCGAGTCCGGCATCAGATAGCGGTCGGGCTCCAGCGGGATCCGGAAGAAGACCGACAGACCGGCCTCGGTGCCCTGCGCGGCGCGGATGCGTTCCTCCGCGTCGTTGATCCGGGCCTGCTCGGTGTGGTCGCCCTCAGCCTCGCGGAACAGCTCCCGGCAGTGCTTCTCCCACCGGAACGAGCCGTGGTCCAGGCCGAGTTCGATGAAAGGGTTGGTGACCCGGTCGCGGCTGTTCTTCGGCGTGGCCCGCCAGCGGCGCACCAGCGCCAGATTGGGCTGCGCCTGCTCACCCAGTCCGGCGGCGGCCTCCGCGAGCGCCTCGGCCTCCCCGAGGTCGCCCTCCACCGCGGCGACGTACGCCCTGATGGTGAGCGCCTCCTGGCGCAGTCCGGTGCCGGCCTTCCTGCCGGTGCCGCCCTTCTCGAACCGTGCCGCCTGCTGCCCGGCCTCCTCCAGTCGGCCCGCCTTCAGCAGGTCGTACGCGCGGTTCAGCGCCACCAGCGCGTGGAACGGGCTCAGTTGAGGGCTGACGCTCTCCCGCGGCTGCCACAGGTTGGCCATCAGCAGCCACAGCCCGGTGTCGGCGACCGTCTCGCGCGGCCATTCCCCGTTGATCGCCCCGGACCTGAGGTCCCGGAGCTGGATCTGCTGGGCGCGGGGCAGCAGGGCGTCGAGCTCGTCGATCCGCGTGGTGTCCCCGTCGGCCACGACGTCGTACAACAGGTCCCACAGATCGGCGGGATCCAGCCGCTCCAGGCGCGCTCCGGCCAGGAACGCCTCGCGCCGCAGGCGCTCGGTCCACTCCAGGGCGGCCACGTCCTGCGGTGCGACCTTGTCCGGCACGAGGCGCGCGCGCAGGTAGAGCGCCTCGTCGGGGTCCCGGTCCGCCCACGGCCGGTCCTCGGGCAGCAGACCACCGTGGTCCACCAGGTCGTCCAGGACGGGCAGCGGCGCCCAGGGCAGGATGTCGGGCAGATGGCGCGTCGGCACGGGGACGGCGCCACGGGTGGCGGCGGCGGCGAAGAGGGAGAAGGCCGGACCGCCGGAGACGCCGCGCGCCCGGCCACTGACCAGCAGCAGGCTCGGCGCGCTGGAGCAGATCACCCGGCAGCGTTCCGCTCCCGCGTCGGTCAGCCACGGGACGTCCGCTTCCCACAGGGCCCGTATGTGCGCCAGCACTTCTTCCGGAGCCGCGTGTTCCAGCGCCCTGCGCACCGCCGGGAGGAGCGCCTCGCGGTCCGGGGCGCCGGCGGCCGCGGCCCGCAGCACGGCGCGCGGTTCGTCGGGCAGATCCGGTACGGCCGAGAGTTCGTCCAGAAGGCCGTGCACGGCGGTGACGGCATCCCCGGTCACGCCCAGCCAGGCCCACTTCCGGCGCAGGAAGCCGCTGACCGCCGTGCGGTCGCGGGACTCGCGCCGCTCACGGTCGCGGGCCAGCCGGTTCTTCTCCGCGGCGATCGCCGCACGCCTGCGCGCCGCGGGATCGCCCATCTCGAACTCCTCGTACACCCCGGCAGAGTAACGGTGAGCACCGACAACGACCACAAGACCGTCATCTTCTGCAAAATTCCTGGTCTGCGCGGGATGTCGGCTGCCGTCAGGTCCCCCGATCGTAGGAACGTCCCGGCAGTGAAACGGTTCGGCGCACAGGCGGAGTCCTACGGTCCGCATATGGCCGTGCCCTCCGTGTCCGCTGAGCCGCCGGCGGCCGACGCGTCCGCCGCCACCGTCCCCGCGCACTCCCGTCCGCCCCTCGACATCCGCTCCCGGATCACCGAACTGCGGCTGTCGGCCTTCGCCGGGCACCGGCGGGCAGGGTTCCCGCTCGGCCCGGTCACCGTGTTCGCGGGGCCCAGCGGGGCCGGCAAGACCACCGCGCTCGCCGCGTACGAGGCGCTGGCACGGCTCGGCGGCGGCGCCTCGCTCGGTGAGGCGTTCCCGGACCCGGTCGCCTGCGTGCCGGAGCGGGCCCGCCCCGACGCCGAGGGGCGGCGGGGCTTCCGGATCGGCTGCACGGCCGACGGCGCCGAGGGCCCGGTCCGGCTCGACCTCGCCGTCCAGGCCGAACCGTACCTGCGGATCGTGGGGGAGCGGCTGACCGCGCGCGGAGTCGTCCTGCTGGAGACCGCCCTGCGCGACCCCGGACGCCGGACCGTCCAGGCCGCCTGGCACACCGCCGGCTCCGCCCCGGTCACCCGCGCCCCGCTCCCCGACGACCGCCTGGGCACCGCCCTGCTGCCACTGCGCGTGGCCGGCAAGACGGACGGCCAGCGCCATGTGCTCGCCGCGGCCGAGCAGATGATCGTCGCCCTGCGCTCCGTCTTCCCCTGCGATCCGCGCCCCGAGTACATGCGCGCCCCCGTCCCCACAGGCTCGGGCCGGCTGCTGCGCGGCTGCGACAACCTCGCCGACGTGCTGTGGCGCACGCGCGCGGAGTGCGGCCGGCGGCACGGCCTGCTGGTCGAGACGCTGCGCGCGGGCTGCGCCGGGCGGGTGGCCGACCTGGTCGCCGAGCCGCTGGCCGACGGCACGGTACGGGTACTGCTCGACCGCGGCGACGGCTTCCGCAGCGAACTCGCCCGGCTGGGCGACGGCGAACTGCGCTATCTCGCGCTGACGCTGGTGCTGCTGACCGGGCCGGGCGTGCTCGACGTGGACACCCCCGGCGAGGTGCCCGACGCGCTGCGGACCCTCACCGTCCTCGCCGACGGCTTCGACCGCGGTCTGGATCCGCGCCAGCGCGGGGAGTTGCTGCGGACGGCCGCGCTGATGGGCGAGCGGGGGCACATCCGCTGTGTGGCCGCGGTCAGCGACGCCTCGTGGGCCACCGGGACCCCCGGTGTCACGGTGGTACACCTGAACCCGTGACCGAACATCCCGATCCCGGCCTGGCCCGACTCCAGCGCAGACTGGCCGAGTTCGCCGCCGCGCGCAACTGGCAGCCCTACCACACGCCGAAGAACCTCGTCGCCGCCCTCTCGGTGGAGGCCTCCGAACTGGTCGAGATCTTCCAGTGGCTGACGCCCGAGGAGTCCGCCCGGGTGATGGACGACCCCGGGACGGCCCACCGGGTCACGGACGAGGTCGCCGATGTGCTGGCCTATCTGCTCCAGCTCTGCGAGGTCCTCGGCGTCGATCCGCTCGCCGCGCTGGCCGCGAAGATCGACCGCAACGAACTCCGGTTCCCGCTGCCCGGTGCCGGGGACAGGGATCCGGATGGTGGTCAGGACCGGGATGGGCACCGGGACCGGGACCGGGACCAACAATCGGAGGAATGAACTCCGTTATTACTCTCCGAAGTCAAACCGCCGGTCGAATCCGAATTGTTGTCCACAGATTTCGGTCTTCCTCTGGCTTTTCGACCTAGGGTCCCTCACGCTGGGTAGTGAACAAGGCAGTTCGGGCAGCCGTGTGAGGTGACGCGGCGGAGGGACGGGGGCACTGTATGGACGCGGTACGGCTCATTCTCACGAGCAGGCGGGCCCTGGCGGGTGGCGCCGACGCGGCGGAGATGATGGCGGAGGTCTGGCAGGCACAGGCCCTGGCGCAGGCGATCGGCAGCCGCCTCGCGGTCTCCGGCCCGCCGGAACTGCGTGGCGAGGCACTGGGGCTGACGGAGCTGGCGGGCCGGGGCTGCGGAGTGCTGGACCCGCCCGAACTCGACCCCGGCGATCTGCGCGCCGCCCAGCTCACCGAGCTGGACGACGCCCGGGAGACCCTGCTCTGCCTCGGCGGCCTGCTCGGCGAGGTCGGCATAGCCCTGGTCGGCATGGCCAGCGCCGCGGCCGACGAGACCACGTACTGGCAGTGCATGGAGGCGATCGACGCGGCCGACGAGTCCCGCGACCGCGTCCTGGAGATGCTGCGCAAACTGGCGGCCCGGGAGGAGGTGCTGCCGGGCGACATCCAGGACAGCCCGTCGGGCGTGTGAGCGGCGTCCCCGCGAGGGGCGGCGCGGCCAGGGGACGGTGCGTACGGCGGGTGCCGGGTGATGGCGATGCGGGGCAGGACGCGTTCGGCTCGGCGTCACCGCGCGCGTCACCTCAGCCGTGCGTCTCCTTCCGTCTCGTCGGCCGTGCCCGGCGCCGGCCCCCCGGCCTGGAGGTCCGCCAGGGCCGACAGGTCCGCGTTCAGTGCCGCCATCAGCTCCTCCATCTGCTCCAGCAGCCCCTTCGGCCGGCCGGCGGGCCCTCCCTGCCGGGGAACGGACTCTTCGGACATGACAGCCTCCTCGGCCCCCGGCCCGCCGGGGCCGGCGCGGGCGCCGGACGGTCCGGCTCCGACGGCCCAACGATCACCGCCGGGGCCGGTCACTGGGCTGGAGCGGGGCCCGCGCGGGGGGTGGGACAATTTCACCCGACCGGGGACCGCCGTGCCGGACGGTACCGGCGCGGTTGACGCGGGCGGCGCCGTGCAGGATAGATGTATGGACCTTCGAATCTTCACCGAGCCCCAGCAGGGGGCCACCTACGACACCCTGCTCGCCGTGGCCAAGGCCACCGAGGACCTGGGCTTCGACGCGTTCTTCCGTTCCGACCACTACCTCCGCATGGGCAGCGTGGACGGCCTTCCCGGCCCCACGGACGCCTGGATCACCCTGGCCGGCCTCGCCCGTGAGACCAAGCGCATCCGTCTCGGCACGCTGATGACCGCCGGCACCTTCCGCCTGCCCGGTGTGCTCGCCATCCAGGTCGCCCAGGTCGACCAGATGTCCGGCGGCCGGGTCGAACTCGGCCTCGGCGCGGGCTGGTTCGAGGAGGAGCACAAGGCGTACGGCATCCCCTTCCCGAAGGAGAAGTTCGCGCGGCTGGAGGAGCAGCTCGCGATCGTCACCGGGCTGTGGGCGACCGAGGTCGGCAAGACCTTCGACTTCCACGGCACGTTCTACGACCTCACCGACTCGCCGGCGCTGCCCAAGCCCGCCCAGAAGAAGGTCCCGGTGCTGATCGGCGGCCATGGCGCGGCCCGGACCCCGCGGCTCGCCGCCCGGTACGCCGACGAGTTCAACATCCCGTTCGCCTCGATCGAGGACAGTGAGCGGCAGTTCGGCCGGGTGCGGGCCGCCGCGGTGGAGGCGGGCCGCGACGCGGACGACCTGACGTACTCCAACGCGCTCGTCGTCTGCGTCGGCAGGGACGACCAGGAGGTGGCCCGGCGCGCCGCCGCGATCGGCCGTCAGGTGGACGAGCTGAAGGCCAACGGGCTGGCCGGTTCCCCGGCCGAGGTCGTCGACAAGATCGGCAGGTACGCAGAGATCGGTTCCCAGCGGATCTACCTCCAGGTGCTGGACCTCGGCGATCTGGACCACCTGGAGCTGATCTCCAGCCAGGTCCAGTCCCAGCTGTCGTAACCACTCGACGACCCGCCTCCGGTCCCGGGGCCCGGCCCCATGAGCCCCGGGACCTCGCCCTGGGGCCACCCCGAGAGCCGACGCCACGCGCTCTCGTGGCCCAGGCCGCCGGTCCGGGCTCAGGGCTTCAGCCCATCGGCCCGCCCGTCCCGGCTCCCGGCCGGCGGTCCGCCCTCAGCCGCGGTGCCGAGCCCGCGGGTTCAGCACATCGGCCCACCAGTCCAAGGCGCCCGGGCATCGGGCCCCGCCCGTAGCCCCCCGCTCTCCCAGAGCCCCACCCGACAGCCGCCCCCCTCCCCGCGCCCGCCCCCTCACCCCGCCTGTGACGAGTCTGTGACCGGAGGTGTGGCTTCCGTCACGGTCCGGGAGGCGGGGGCCTGTTGGGATCAGTCGATGGACGACGACTCCGCGCTCGGCATCCTCTTCGGCTTTCTGCTCTTCCCGGCCGTCCTGGCGATCCCCGCCTGGGTGATCGCCGTCATCGTCAAGCTCCTGTCCGTGGCGATGCCCGGCAGGCGCCCGGACTGGCGGCTGGACCTGGTGCGCTGGTCGGCGTGGATGGCGGGCTGGGCAGCGGTCGTCCTCTATTTCCTGGGCGCGGGAGCGGTCGCGCTCTCCGTGCACGAGTCCTCCTCCGGCGCGGACTCCACACCGGCCCACGAGTGCCGCGACGACTTCCCGCCCGGTGTGCTCGTCGGCCAGAAGGCGTCCTGGGTGCCGCTCCGCTTCGACTGCGTCCTGGCCGACGGCAGCACCCGTCCCAGCAGCCCCGGCTACTTCTGGGTCAACACCGGCGTCGTCGGCCTCGGCCTCGCCGCCGTGACCCTCGGCGTCCTCGCCGGGGCGATCTCCGAGCGCCGGCCGGAGCCGGGTGGACCGGTCACAGATCCCGGGTCAGAAGACGCTCGCCGTCCCGTGTGAGCACGAGCAGGTTCCAGGCGGTGCCGCTCTCCCCGTCGTCGCCGTCCCACCACTCGGCGAACGCGTCGGCCAGGTCCGCCGCGCCCGCCGCACGGTCACCGGGACGGTAGGCGCCGGTGAGTTCGACGTCGTAGTCGTGGTCGCCGAGGTGGACCAGGACGACCCGGGTCGCCCTCGACGCGGAGTCCTTCGCGCCGTGCCGCGCGGCCCAGGAGCGGAAGCCGGCCAGGAGACCGGGGTCCGGCTCGCGGCGGGTCAGGGGGCGGGAGGGGCGCCGGTGCGGGGCGCCGGAGACCCCGTGCCGGCAGCCGAGCACCCAGGCACCGCGGTCCCGGTCCACGACCTCCCGCGGCCGGGCCGTGAGCGAGCGGCGCACACAGCCGCCCCAGACCACTTCGCGGATCGCCGCGCCCTTGCCGTCGGAGTCATGGATCCCTCTGCCGGTCCGCCAGCCGGCGTCGTATGCCGCGACCCGGGCCGGTGCGGTCGGGCGCGCCGCGGACGCCGGCCGCCGCGCGCCGGTGTCGCAGGACACCGTGAGCAGCGTGAGCAGTGCCAGTACAGCCGCCGCCCACGCCCGCCGCCCGCCCCTCCGGTCGGTCACGAGCACGGTGAGTCCCCCCTCAAGTCCCTGTCCGATGCGTCCGTTCGGTGAGAGGCCCCTCGCGCCGGAAGGGTTGCCCGCGGTCCGGACGGACCTGACCCGGTCAGGGGGTGCGGGGGGACCCGTGAGTCCCCCCGGCCCGGCTCAGCCGCTCCGGGTGAAGCCGTAGTCCAGGATCTTCGCCGCGTCCTTGAAACGCTGGTCCGCCGACGTGTCCGCGAGGATCGTGCCCACGACCGTCCTCGAACCACGGGTGGCCGCGAACACCAGGCAGAACTTCGCTTCCGGACCGGAGCCGGTCTTCACGCCGAACGCGCCCCGGTAGGAGGTGAGGAGCTTGTTCGAGTTGCTCCACGGCTTCATGGCGTGCGTCCCGCCGCCCGGCCGGTACGACTGCATGTCGTCGTAGACCTTCGTGCCGACGACCTTCTTGAACGTCTTGTTCTTCAGCGCGACCCCGGCCAGCTTGGCCAGGTCACGCGGTGAGGAGTGGTTCTTCCCGTTGGACACCCCGTCGAAGGAGTCGAAGTGGGTGTTCCTCAGACCGAGTTCGCGCGCCTTGGCGTTCATCTTGCCGATGAAGGACTTGGTCCGCTGGGCCGTCGTCGAGCCCGTGCCGTAGGTGTCCGCGAGCGCGTAGGCCGCGTCGCAGCCCGAGGGCAGCAGCAGGCCGTACAGCAGGTCGCCGACCTTCATCGAGTCGCCGAGGATCAGATTGGCGCTTGAGTAGCGCTGAACGTGTGTCACCGGGTCGATGACGTAGTCGGTGTACTCCTTCTTGATTTTCACCTTCTTCCCGAGGTCGACGTTCCGCTGCGACAGCACCACGAGCGCCGTCATGATCTTCGTCGTGGAGCCGGTCCGCAGCCGCCCGTCCGGCGCCTTGCCGAAGAGCTGTTTGCCCGTCGCCGGGTTCATGGCGTACGCGCCCTGTGCCGACACCTGCGGTGCCGCGGCGGCGGAGCGCTGGGCGGAGGCCGCGGCCGGCGCCGTGGCCGCCTGGGCGGGAGCGGTCGCGAGGACGCTCGCCCCGAGGACGACACCGGCCGCCACGGCGACGGCGGCTCTCCCGCGTACCCGGGTTCCCTGGCCGTTGGTCATGGTTCCCCCTTCTGTCAGTGGTCAGTTGACGAGGGATCACTCCATCAGACGCGGGGCCGGGGCGGCCGTAACGGAGATCACAGGGGTCTTCTGTGAACACCGTGTGCCGGAACTGTGGCTTCCATCACAGCGCACATGATCCCTGCCTGGTCATATGACCGCGTGCGCAGAATCCTCCCCCTTGCCCTGACCGGCCTGCTCGCCGTGTCGGCGTGCCAGTTCGTCGGCGACGACGACCCCGGCGACGAGGCCCGCCGCCTCAACACCATGAAGTCGTTCCCGCTGAACGCCTACATACCGGACGCGACGACCCGCGACGGCAAGGCCGTCGGCACGGCACAGTGGATCCTCGCCAAGCGGTGCATGGTCCGGCTCGGGTTCACCGGTTTCAAGACGCTCGACATCAGGACCGTCGAGTCGACCTACCCGGTGCGGCAGGGCACCCTCGCCGGCGGCAGCAAGGTCGGGGACGACAGCCCGTACGGCGTGGACGACCCCGACCTGGCGGCCGAGCACGGCTACCACAACGCGGTGCGGGACGCGTCCGACGACCAGCCCATGGAGTGGCCCGCCGACCAGTACGCGGCCCTCACCGGCACGTTCGAGTCCGGCGACAGCCACCAGGCGCACGGCCACCCCATCCCCGCGAAGGGGTGCATGGGCGAGGCGGTCCGGAAGATCTACGGCCCCGAGCCCAAGCCGACGAAGATCGGCGGCGTACGGCTCAGCGGCTACTACTCGCTCCCCGCGCAGTACTGGTACCAGGCGCACAAGCAAGCGCGGAAGGACCCCGCCTGGAAGAAGGTCGAGCGCGAGTGGTCGACGTGCATGAAGGACAAGGGCTTCCGCTACTCCGACCCGGACCAGGCGTCCACCGACTCCGACTGGTACCGCGGTGACGAGCCGTCGGAGAAGGAGAAGAAGACCGCCGCCGCGGACGCCCGGTGCAAGCTCGACACCGGCTTCATCCAGGCCGTGCACGCCGTCGAGAGCCGCGCGCAGAAGACCGCCATCAGCAAGAACAAGAAGGCGCTCGACGCACGCCGCGCCGACGACCAGCGGGCCATGGCGAAGGCGCGGAAGATCGTCGACGACGAGTCCTGAGCGGGCAGGTCCGGCCGCGCGGCCCCGGGCCGGGGCCCGCAGACCACCGTCGCACGGGTCCGGCCGGCCACAGCCGCGCGGAAAACCTGTGGTCAGCGAGGTTCCGGCCAGGGAGACTCGACAGCATGTTCGTGACGATCTCCACCACCGGCACGGCCGCGGACCCGGCCACCGACCTGGGGTACCTGCTGCACAAGCACCCCGACAAGGCGCAGGCGTTCTCCACGTCGTACGGCACGGCGCACGTCTTCTACCCCGAGGCGGACGCCGAACGCTGCACGGCCGCCCTGCTGCTGGAGACCGACACGCTCGCACTGGTCCGCCGGGGCAAGGGCAAGGGCAAGGGCCGCGGCGGCGCCCCCGACGCGGCCCTCGCGCAGTACGTCAACGACCGCCCCTACGCGGCTTCCTCGCTCCTCGCCGTCGCGCTGAGCACCGTCTTCTCCAGCGCCCTGCGCGGCGTGTGCACCGCCCGCCCCGAGCGGGCGGCGGCCCCGCTGCCGCTGCGCGTGGAGGTCCCGGCGCTGCCCGCCCGCGGCGGAGCCGCCCTCGTACGACGGCTGTTCGAACCGCTCGGCTGGTCTGTCACCGCCGACCCCGTCCCGCTCGACACCGCGTTCCCGGAATGGGGCGACTCGCGGTACGTCCGGCTGGTGCTGGAGTCGGACCGGCTGACCCTCGCCGAGGCGCTGCGCCACCTGTACGTCCTGCTGCCGGTGCTGGACGACGCCAAGCACTACTGGGTCTCCGCCGACGAGGTCGACAAGCTGCTGCGCGCCGGTGACGGCTGGCTGGCCGGCCACCCGGAGCAGCAGCTCATCACCAGCCGCTACCTGTCCCGGCGCTGGTCGCTGACCCGGCAGGCGCGCGAGCGGCTGGAGCTGGTGAGGCTGGCCGAGGCCGACGACAGCGAGGTCGAGGAGATCGACAACGCCGTCGCGCAGGAGACCGAGGCGGAGGAGAGGCCGACCCCGCTCGCCGAGCAGCGCCGGGCGGCGATCCTCACCGCGCTGCACGCCTCCGGTGCCGCGCGCGTCCTCGACCTCGGCTGCGGACAGGGCCAGTTGGTGCGGGCACTGCTCAAGGACACCCGGTTCACCGAGATCGTCGGCGTCGACGTGTCCGTACGGGCCCTGACCATCGCGGCGCGGCGGATCGGGCTCGACCGGATGGGGGAGCGGCAGGCGGCCCGCGTGAAGCTCGTCCAGGGCTCCCTCGCCTACACCGACAACCGGCTCAAAGGGTACGACGCCGCCGTGCTCAGCGAGGTGATCGAACACCTCGACCTGCCCCGGCTGCCGGCCCTGGAGTACTCCGTGTTCGGGCACGCCCGCCCGCGCACGGTCGTCGTCACCACGCCGAACGTCGAGTACAACGTCCGCTGGGAGAGCCTGCCCGCCGGACACGTCCGGCACGGCGACCACCGCTTCGAGTGGACCCGCGAGGAGTTCCGCGCCTGGGCGGCGACCGTGGCCGGACGCCACGGCTACGACGTCGAGTTCGTCCCCGTCGGCCCGGACGACCCCGAGGTCGGCCCACCCACCCAGATGGCCGTGTTCCACCGCCACGACACCGAGAAGGAGGCGAAGGCCGCATGACCGAGAGCCGCGAGCCGGGACGGGAGCTCCCCGTCACCGACCTGTCCCTCGTCGTCCTCGTCGGCGCCTCCGGCTCCGGCAAGTCCACGTTCGCCCGGCGGCACTTCAAGCCGACCGAGGTGATCTCCTCCGACTTCTGCCGCGGTCTGGTCGCCGACGACGAGAACGACCAGAGCGCGAGCCGGGACGCCTTCGACGTCCTGCACTACATCGCCGGCAAGCGGCTGGCCGCCGGCCGCCGTACGGTCGTGGACGCCACCAGCGTGCAGCAGGACTCCCGGCGTCAGCTGATCGACCTGGCCAAGCAGTACGACGTGCTGCCCATCGCCATCGTGCTCGACGTGCCGGAGGAGGTGTGCGCCGAGCGCAACGCGGCCCGCACCGACCGCGCCGACATGCCCCGGCGGGTCATCCAGCGGCACATCCGCGAACTGCGCCGGTCGCTGCGGCACCTGGAGCGCGAGGGCTTCCGCAAGGTGCACGTGCTGCGCGGTGCGGAGGAGGTGGAGAACGCGACCGTCGTCACCGAGAAGCGCTACAACGACCTGACCCACCTCACCGGCCCGTTCGACATCGTCGGCGACATCCACGGCTGCTCCGCCGAACTGGAGGCGTTGCTCGCCGAGCTGGGCTACGCGGACGGGGTGCACCCGGAGGGCCGTACCGCCGTCTTCGTCGGCGACCTGGTCGACCGCGGCCCGGACAGCCCCGGTGTGCTGCGCCGGGTGATGTCCATGGTGAAGTCCGGCAACGCCCTGTGCGTCCCCGGCAACCACGAGAACAAGTACGGCCGCCACCTCAAGGGCCGCAGGGTCCAGCACACCCACGGGCTCGCCGAGACCATCGCGCAGATGGAGGGCGAGAGCGAGGAGTTCCGCGCCGAGGTACGGGAGTTCATCGACGGACTGGTCAGCCACTACGTCCTGGACGGCGGCCGGCTCGTGGTCTGCCACGCAGGTCTGCCGGAGAAGTACCACGGCCGCACCTCCGGCCGGGTCCGCTCGCACGCCCTGTACGGGGAGACCACCGGCGAGACCGACGCGTTCGGGCTGCCGGTGCGCTACCCGTGGGCGGAGGACTACCGGGGCCGGGCCGCGGTCGTCTACGGCCACACACCCGTGCCCGAGGCCACATGGCTCAACAACACCATCTGCCTGGACACCGGGGCCGTCTTCGGCGGCAAGCTGACCGCGCTGCGCTGGCCGGAGCGGGAGCTGGTCGACGTACCGGCCGAGCGGGTCTGGTACGAGCCGGTGAGGCCGCTGCACTCCGAGGCGCCCGGCGGGCAGGACGGCCGGCCGCTGGACCTGGCGGACGTGTACGGCCGCCGGGCCGTGGAGACCCGGCACGCGGGCAGGGTGGCAGTCCGCGAGGAGAACGCGGCGGCGGCCCTTGAGGTCATGAGCCGCTTCGCGACCGACCCGCGCCTGCTGCCGTACCTGCCGCCGACCATGGCACCGACGGCCACCTCGCGGATCGAGAGCTTCCTGGAGCACCCCGAGGAGGCGTTCGCGCAGTACGCGCGGGACGGGGTCGCGCGGGTGGTGTGCGAGGAGAAGCACATGGGCTCCCGCGCGGTGGCCCTGGTCTGCCGGGACGCGGAGACGGCACGGAAGCGGTTCGGTGTGGACGGACCCACGGGTTCGCTCTACACCCGCACCGGGCGGCCGTTCTTCGACGACACGGAGGTGACCGAGGAGATCCTCGGGCGGCTGCGCTCGGCGATCGGCGACGCCGGTCTGTGGGACGAACTGGACACGGACTGGCTGCTGCTGGACGCGGAGCTGATGCCGTGGTCGCTGAAGGCCACGGGGCTGCTGCGCGGCCAGTACGCGGCCGTCGGCGCCGCGTCCGGCGCGGTGTTCCCGGGCGCGCTCGTCGCCCTGGAGGCCGCGGCGGCGCGCGGGGCCGACGTGGGCGGCCTGCTCACCCGGCAGCGCGAACGCGCCGCGGACGCGCGGGCGTTCACCGCCGCCTACCGCCGCTACTGCTGGACCACCGAGGGCCTGGACGGGGTCCGGCTGGCCCCCTTCCAGCTCCTGGCGGTCCAGGGCCGCAGCCTCGCCGCGCTCCCGCACGACGAACAACTGGCCCTGATCGACCGGCTGGTGGAGCACGACGGCACCGGACTGCTGCAGACCACCCGGCGGCTGTACGTCGACACCGGCGACCCGGAGTCGGTCCGCGCGGGTGTCGACTGGTGGCTGGAGATGACGGGCCGGGGCGGTGAGGGCATGGTCGTCAAGCCGGTCGGCGCGCTGGTCCGCACCCCCGAGGGACGGCTGGCGCAGCCCGGCGTCAAGTGCCGGGGCCGGGAGTACCTGCGGATCATCTACGGTCCCGAGTACACCCGGCCGGACAACCTGGCCCGGCTGCGGCAGCGGTTCCTGAACCACAAGCGGTCCCTCGCCCTGCGCGAGTACGCCCTCGGCCTGGAGGCCCTGGACCGGCTCGCCGGCGGGGAGCCGCTGTGGCGGGTGCACGAGGCGGTGTTCGGGGTGCTGGCGCTGGAGTCGGAACCGGTCGACCCGCGCCTGTGAGCACGGCCGTCACACGACGCCCTTGTGCCGCACACACCTGTGTCCATATGGTGGACAGCCGTGCGGCGCAAGGGCGTTCGCGTGCCATGAGGGGAGTGGCGAGCGTGGAGATCAAGAAGACCGTGGTCCGCGAGGACCAGCGGAGCACCATCCGCCGGCCGGCGATCCTGGAGAAGCGGCCGACCCGCTGAGCATGCGCGTCCACCTGGTCACGATGCCGTGGCACCCGCTCGACCTGCCCTCGCTGCAACTGGGCCTGCTCCAGGAGATCGTCCGGCGGGCCCGCCCCGGCGACGAGGTGACCGAGTTCCACGGTTCGCTGCGCTGGGCGGAGTACCTGCTGGAGCGCTCCGGCGGCCGGCTCCTGCCCGGTGACTGCGTCGAGGTCGGCAGCGACGCCATCTTCCACGGCCTCGGCGACTGGGTCTTCTCCGGTGTCCTGTACGACGACCCCGGCTGGGGCGAGACCCGGCTGAAGGAGTACGCGGCCGGCCGCGACGTGTTCATCGACACGGCCCTCGCCATGCGCCCGTACGCGGCCGGCTTCATCGACGCCTGCGCCACCGAGATCCTGGCGGCCGGACCGGACGTGGTCGGGTTCACCAGCACCTTCATGCAGAACGTGCCGTCCCTCGCCCTGGCCCGCGAACTCAAGCGAAGACGCCCCGGGGTGACGGTCGTCCTCGGCGGCAGCAACTGCGACGGCCCGATGGGTCACGCCCTGCACCGCAACCACCCCTTCGTCGACCACGTGGTCCGCGGCGAGGCCGAGTACGCCTTCCCCGCGCTCCTGGGCCACCTGGACGCCCGGACCGCCCCGGCGGACATCCCCGGGCTGTGCTGGTGGGACGGCACGGTGTCCCGGGCCAACACGGAAACCCGGCGGACCGTGGCCCCGGCCGACATACCCTCGCCCGACTACGACCAGTGGCAGGCCGCGCTGGACGCCTCCCCGGTCCAGGAGCACATCCATCCGAAGCTCGTCGTGGAGGGAGCCCGGGGCTGCTGGTGGGGCGAGAAGCACCACTGCACCTTCTGCGGGCTGAACGGCACGGCCATGGCCTTCCGCGCCAAGCCGGGGGAGCGGCTGTGGACGGAGATCGACCGGCTGGTGCGCCGCCACCGCCTCCTCGACGTGGTCACCGTCGACAACATCATCGACATGGCCTACTTCCGCGACTTCCTGCCCCGCGTGACCGCGAGCGGCTGGGACCTGCGGCTGCACTACGAGGTCAAGTCGAACCTCACCCCCGCCCAGCTCGGACTCCTCGGTGCCTCCGGCACCGTGCACATCCAGCCCGGTATCGAGAGCCTGGGCAGCCGCGTCCTGGACCTCATGGACAAGGGCGTCACCGGCGCCCGGAACGTCCGCACCCTGCGCGAATGCGAGAACCACGCCCTGACCTGCTCCTGGAACCTGCTGTACGGCTTCCCCGGCGAGACCGCGGACGACTACACCCCCGTCCTCGATCAGGTATCCGCGCTGGTCCACCTCCAGCCGCCGAGCGGCGCCCACCGCATCCAGCTCGAACGGTTCAGCCCGCACTTCACCGACCCCGGCCTCGGCTTCGGCGAACGCCGCCCGGCCGCGATGTACCGGCACGTCTACGACCTGCCCGAGGACGAACTCACCGATCTGGTCTACCTGTTCGACACCGAGCCCGCGGGCATCGAGGGCCCGGTCGAGCGGCGGTTGAAGGAGGCCGTGGCCGCCTGGCGGACCGGGCACGCGGACTCCCGGCTGCTGTTCGAGGAGGACGGCGCGGAGCTGCTGGTGCACGACCGCCGGTACGGCCGCCCGCCCGCCACCCACCGCTTCACCGGCTGGCGGGCCGCGGCCCTGCGCCGGCTGGAGGACGGCCGGACCGTTCCCGCGCTGCACCGCCTGCTGACCACCGACGGCCACGAGGTGCCGGTACGGGCCCTGGACGCATGGGTGGACCACGCCTTCTCCCTGGGCCTGCTGTTCCGCGACGGCGCCACGTACGTCTCCCTGCCGACCTGGGGCGAGCCGGTCCGGCTGCCCGAGGGGGCCGGATGAGCGGGCTGACCGGGGAAGGCGGGGCGAGCGGGCTGCCCGGCCGCGTTCCGCACCGGCGCACCGGGCGCCGGGTGACAGCCGACGAACCCCTCGACATGAGCGGCACGGGCCGTGCGACGGCGGAGGCGGTGCGGTTCCTGCGCGAGTGCCAGGGCCTGGGCCTCGGCGTGAGCTGGCGGGCGACGGGCACACCGTCGTACGACCCCCGTCTGCTGCACCACCTGCCACCGCCCACCGAACTGACCGCCGGACCAGATGTGTTGCCGTCCTGGCGGGCCGCTCACGCGTACGGCATCCTCTACCACCGGCGCGGCCCGGACTTCGTCACCGTCCTGGACCGCAGACAGCGGGGCACGGCCGTCCGGCTGACCCTGGACCACCCCGCGCTGCACGCCACGTTCCTCCGGCTGCTGGAGCCCACGCCCGTCGCGGAGCTGGACGCGACCGCGCGGGAGGCGCTGGGACTGCTCGCGGCCGAGCGGCTGGTGCTCGCCGGCGGCGGCTGGGCCGTGACCCTGCCCCCGCGCATCCGGCAGTGGCCGGTGCCCTGCACCGCGATCTGAATCCCGGTCCGGCCCACCCGCCCCGCGCGTCGAGGATCGGAAGCGCATCGGAAGCGTGAAACCGGCGCCCGCCCGGCGGATGTCGGGCAGAGTGACTGTCGTCATACCGACGGAACGAGCGAGGCCCCGGCCGGCTGCCGGGAGTTGCGAGGACCCATGAACCACACCTACGAGCCGCCGAGCCTCTTACCCGCCGGCGGTAGGGAGCGGACGTACGCACTGCTCATCGGTGGAGTCCCCTTTCTGCTGATCCTGCTCATGGGCATCGCGCCCCACCTGGGCCCGGAGGACGACGCCGGCTACTCCGGCGGCTACTCGGACGGCTACTCCAGCGGATACTCCGGCGGTTACGACCCGTCCCCGGCCACGCCGGCACCGGACACCTCCACGGCGTACGAGACGCCGACCTGGGCGTCCACCGACAGCGCCGACCCCACGGACACCGCTTCCGCCCCTGCCGGCACCGAGAGCCCCGAGGCGAGCGACAGCCCCTCCGGCACGGTGACCTCCTTCTTCGAGGCCATCAACGAGCGCGACTACCGGACCGCCTGGGACCTGGGCGGCAAGAACCTCGACGCGTCCTACAGCTCCTTCGTGTCGGGCTTCGCCACCACCGAGCGGGACGACGTCACCATCGAGTCCGTGCAGGGCGACACGGTCTGGGTGGATCTCCTCGCCCGGCAGACGGACGGCACGCAGAAGTCGTACAGCGGCCGGTACACCGTGGTCGACGGTGTCATCACCGACGCCTCCATGACCCCCACCGGCTGAGCAGAGCGGAGCGAGAAGACAATGGCGAGCGACTTCCTCACCGTGCCCGCTCCGTCGCCGGAACCGGACCGGCCGGCCGCGGCCCGCCCGGCCGCGGACGCGACGAGCAACGCCACTCGGCTGCTCTGCGCGGGCACCTACCTCGACCCCGTCTACCGCGCCGGTGTCATCCGCGAGCTGCTGACCCACCGGTACCGGGTGGTGGCCCCGTCGTACGGGTACGACGCGGTGCCCGTGCTCGCGCACGCCCTGGCGGCGCGCCGGCTCCAGCGCATCCGGCTGGCCGTGCTGGCCGCGGGCGCCGCGCTCATGCTCGTCCTCGTACCGGCCGGCGCGCTGAACGGGTTCACCGCGCTGCTGGCCGTGCTGTGGCTGCTGTGGGTCACCGCCTTCCTGCGGCGGGTCGTCACCCTCCAGACGCTGACGCGCCGGCTCGCCCCGCCGGCCGGTGAGGGAGGCCGGGGCCGGGGGTTCGACGGTTCCTACCCCGAGCACCCGGAGCTGACGCCCCAACTGGTCGACAAGATCAGGCGGGAGCAGACCTCGGACGGCACGGTGATCCGCTACGGCGGCTACAAGCCGTTCGTCGGCGCGGGCACGCAGGTGCGCCGCTGGTCCAACGCGGAGCTGCTGATCGGCGCGCCGCTCGGGGTGTTCGACGGCCGCCCCGGCGCGGGCCCGGCCGCGGCACCCGGCGCCCTGGGCCAGGAGCCCAAGCGCAAGGAGGTCGTCCCCTTCACCGTCGAGGAGCTGACCGCCTACGTCGCCGACCGCATGACCGCCCGGCTGCGCGCCCAGGCCCGCCCGGCGCAGCGGATCGAGGGCCTGGCCGTCGAGCGCAGCACCTTCACCACGGCCGTCACGACGCTGCGGGGTGTGGCGGAGCCGACCCCCGAGCAGCTCGACGGCGACTGGCGGGACGTCCAGGACACCGGGCGCGACTATCTGTGCATCCGGGTGGGGTCCTGGGACCAGGAGCTGGTCACCACGGCGTTCGTGGGCTTCGACCTCAAGGGGAACACCCTGCACACCGAGTTCTACTCGTACGTGCTGGCGCCGGTCCGGGCGAGCTTCCAGCTGGTGGACCGGCTCCCCGCCGCCCTGGACGAACGGCTGCTGCTCAAGCTGGCCTGGCACACCCTGCGCGGCACGCCCCACTCCGCGGTGCGGTCGGCCGCGGCGAAGGCGGCGGGCGCCCAGCTGCTCCCGCGGCTGCCGTGGAGCAAGGAGAAGATCCGGGTGCCGCAGCCGGCCGACACCAGCGAGTTCGGCCTCGGCCGCTACGCGGACGCCCTGCTCAACCGCGGGGCGGTCACCAGCGTCCGGGAGATGGCGACCAGCCCCCACTTCCACGTCTTCTTCCAGGAGACCGACACCATCAAGTACACGCAGATCGTGGAGCGCCAGTTCCTCCACGTCGTCCGTGACTTCCTGTACGAGCACAACGTGGACCTCACGGAGCACGAGGCCCGCCAGACCAACATCCTCAACAACTACGGGCACAACAACAGCTTCGTGCACGGCGACAACAACACCACCAACTCGGGCACGCAGAACTTCGGCGGCCCGAACGGCGGTCAGGGGGCGGGATCCGCATGACGCACACCTCCACGGGCGGCAACAGCAGCGACTACGGGAGCCGGAACGACTTCGGCCGCCACAACAGCTTCGTCACCGGCGACAACAACACCACCAACTCGGGCACGCAGAACTACTACGGCGCTCCTCCCGCCGCCGCCCACGGCACCGGCCCGGACCAGGACGGCCCCGCCCCGGACCGCCGCCGCAACGTCTTCGTCGTCCACGGCCGGGACGAGGAGGTGCGCCTGAGGATGTTCGACCTGCTGCGCCTGCTCGATCTGCGTCCGCTGGAGTGGGAGGACCTGGTCAACGCCACCGGCAAGACGGCGCCGTTCCTCGGTGAGGTCGTCGCCGGGGCCCCCGAGCTGGCCCAGGCGGCCCTCGTGCTGCTCACCCCGGACGACGTCGTCCAGCTCCACCCGGACCTGCGCGGCCGCAACGAGCCGCCGTACGAGACCGAGCCCACCGGTCAGCCCCGGCCCAACGTGCTCATCGAGCTGGGCATGGTGCTGATGGCCTACCCGGAGCGCACCCTGATGGTGGAGGTCGGACAGCTGCGCCCGATCGCCGACGTCGCGGGCCGCAACGTCATCCGGTTCGACGGCACGGAAACCGCCCTGCGCAAGATCGCCGAGCGGCTGAAGCTGGCGGGCTGCGCGGTCGACGACACCCGTTCCGACTGGCTCCAGACCTGGCCGTACCGCCATCTGGCGGCGTACGGCCGCACCGGGCGGGCGACACCGCCGGCCCACTGAGCCGCGGTACGGGCCCGGTGGTTCGTCCACAGTCGGGGGACGGGCCCGTACCGCTCAACGCCCCGTCACCGGGGCGGGCGTCGCCCGGCGTCAGACATGGCGCCGGGCGCCCGCCGCCAGACCGGCCAGGAAGGCGCCGGTCTCCGGCAGGTCGATCCGCCCCAGCTCACCGGGGCGGACCACCACGTGCAGTTCGCGGCAGACCGGCCGCTCCCAGGAGTGCACGACGAAGGACAGCAGGATCAGCCGCAGCAAACTGTCCTCGTCCAGGTCGTGCAGCCGGGCCAGGCCCGCGCCGGTCAACGGCATGGTGAGGCGTTCGAGCTGGCCGTGCCGGTGGACGGCGTCCCACAGCCGGTCCAGGCCGAGCCACAGGTCCTGCACCTTGGAGGAGGCGACGCAGTCGTTGCCCATCCGGCTGTAGGCGACGGCGAAGACGAGGTCGGGCCGGGTGCCGAGGACGGCGACCGTGCCGACCGGGTACCGGGCCCGCTTGCCCCGCGGCTTGTCCCGCGCGCTCTCCCACGCCACCGGGGTCACCCCCGCGAGCGCGGCGGCCAGTTCCGCGTCCAGCCGCCGGGCGTCCCCCGCGTAGCGCCGGGCGAGCAACTGCCCCTGCACACTGCCGTCGTTGATGACGACACCGTCGTCCACGACGGTGTCGAACGTGTCGGTGAACCCCACCACGAGCTGGCCGGGCTGCTCGAAGAGGTCGCCCTCCTCGACCACCACCGTCATCCCGGGGCGGGTGAACTCCTGCCGTACGGCGGCCTGGGGACGCGCCCGGGCGAGCCCCCAGGCCAGGCACAGGGTCACGGAGCCGGCCAGCACCAGCCCGGGCCGGGACACGACGTCCGGGAACAGCTGGCCGGCGAACTGCACGACGGCCGACACCCCGCCGAAGGCCGCCAGCACGCTGCCCGCGAACACCCGCCGTTCGCGCCACGAGCGCAGGAGGCGCGGCCGCGCGGCCCGCGGCGACGGGCGGGGACCGGTCAATCGCATGCTTGCCTCCGGGGCACCTTGGTACGCTGACCGCACTGTTGACGGGACGTCACGCGGCGGAGGGGGCGAGGCGCGTGCAGACCCGTGCACCGTGCATACGGGTGAGCGTTCTGGGCCCCGTCCGGCTGGACGTGAACGGCGCCGCCGTGCGCCTCACCCCGCTCACCGCCCGGCTGCTGCTCCGGCTGGTCGCCGCCGACGGCGAGGCGATCACCGCCCGCCGGCTGTACCTGGACGTCTGGCAGCCGACCGTGGAACTGCCGCACCAGGACCTGCGCAACCGCAACGAGGTGCAGAAACGGATCCTGGAGCTGCGGCGCGCGTTCGACCGCGCCGGCCCCGGACACGGCGCCCGGGTCGTGCGCACCGGCCGGCTGCCCACCGCGCGCGGCGCCGAGAGCACCTACCGGCTCGACCTCGCCGACGACGAACTGGACAGCGCGCAGTTCACACGCCTGGTGGGCGACGCGCTGCGCGCGGCACCGGCCTCGGCCGTCCGGCTGCTCACCGACGCCCTGCGGCTGTGGCGCGGCCGGCCGCTGACCGAGGTGCGGGACGAGCAGTTCGCGCGCGCGCCGGTCCGGCGGCTGACCCAGCTCAGGGAGACCGCGCTGCGGGAACTGATCGCCGGCCACACCGCGCTGGGCCGCTACGACCTCGCCCTGCCGGTGGCCGAACAGGCCGCCCGGGAACGCCCGGACGACCCGGAGGCCGCCGCGGCCCTCGCCCGTCTGAACGCCCGGCTGCGCGAGCGGCACGGCGACGAACTGCTGCGCCACACGCTGCGCGGGCTGCGGGTGGACGTCGTCGTGGTGCGCGGCGACCTGTTCGACCAGGAGGACGCCAACCTGGTCGTGGGGTTCTCCGACACCTTCGACACCTCCACCGACGACATCGTCATCAGCCGGGAGAGCGTGCAGGGGCAGCTCGTCGACCGCCTCTTCGAAGGGCGGCACCGGCTGCTCGACGACCAGCTGCGCCGGGGGCTGAGGGAGGTCACCCCGCTGGCCACCGAGAGCGTCCGGGCCAAGCCGCGCGGCCGGCGCACCCGCTACCCGATCGGCACGGCCGTGCCGGTCCCGGTGGGCAAACGCCGGGTCTTCGCCCTCGCCTACTCCCGGCTGGGCAACGACCTGCGTGCCCGGTCCGCCCCGGCCGACCTGCGGCTGAGCCTGGAACGCCTGTGGCCGTCGGTCGCCCGGCACGGCCTGTTCAGGCCGGTGGCGATACCGCTCATCGGCGCCGGCCTGTCCCGCCTGGTCGAACTCGACCACACCCAGCTGCTGTCGCTGATCGTCGAGACCTTCACCGAGAGCCTGCGCCAGGACCCGGCCGTCTGCCCCGAGCTGCGGATCGTCGTCCGGGACGAGGAGCTGGAGCGGACCGACCTCTCGGCGGTCGAGGCGTTCCTGCGGGACGCGGACGAGCGGGGCCCGGTGCTCCCGCCGGCCGGCACGGTCTGAGCTGTTCACACCCCCAGCGAAGCCCCGCACCCGCTTCCGCCGACAGTCACCGTCCGCTTCCGGAACGCTTCCGGGAGTCGCCGGCCGGTACCGGGCGCGGAAACCGGCGGGCGCGGAAACCGCCGAGGGGCGGGTGAAGCGGGGCCCCGGTGGTCAGGATGGAGGCATGGGATTCCATGTCGACTCCGAGGCCGGGCGGCTGCGCCGCGTCATCCTGCACCGGCCGGATCTGGAGCTCAAGAGGCTCACCCCCAGCAACAAGGACGCCCTGCTCTTCGACGACGTGCTCTGGGTGCGCCGGGCGCGCGCCGAGCACGACGGCTTCGCCGACGTACTGCGCGACCGGGGGGTCGAGGTGCACCTCTTCGGGGACCTGCTCGCCGAGACCCTGGCGCTCCCCGAGGCCCGCGCGCTCGTCCTGGACCGGGTCTTCGACGAGAAGGAGTACGGCCCGCTCGCCACCGACCACCTGCGCGCCGCCTTCGACCGGATGACCCCGGGCGAGCTGGCCGAGGCCCTGGTCGGCGGCATGACCAAGCGGGAGTTCCTGGCGGAGCACGCGGAACCGACCTCGGTCCGCTTCCACGTCATGGAGCTGGACGACTTCCTGCTCCGCCCGCTGCCCAACCACCTCTTCACCCGCGACACCTCGGCGTGGATCTACGACGGCGTCTCCATCAACGCCATGCGCTGGCCGGCCCGGCAGCGGGAGACCGTCCACTTCGAGGCGATCTACCGCCACCACCCGCTGTTCCGTGACGAAACGTTCCATGTGTGGTCCCGGGGGCAGGCGGACTACCCCTCCACCATCGAGGGCGGCGACGTCCTGGTGATCGGCAACGGCGCCGTGCTGATCGGCATGAGCGAGCGCACCACCCCGCAGGCCGTGGAGATGCTGGCGCACAAGCTGTTCGCGGCCGGTTCCGCCCGTACGATCGTCGCGCTCGACATGCCGAAGCGGCGCGCCTTCATGCATCTCGACACGGTGATGACCATGGTCGACGGCGACACCTTCACCCAGTACGCCGGCCTCGGCATGCTCCGCTCGTACACCATCGAGCCGGGCGTCGGCGAGCGCGAGCTGAAGGTCACCGACCATCCGGCGGAGCACATGCACCGCGCGATCGCCGCCGCGCTCGGCCTCGGCGAGATCAGGGTGCTGACCGCCACGCAGGACGTGCACGCCGCCGAGCGCGAGCAGTGGGACGACGGCTGCAACGTCCTCGCCGTCGAACCCGGCGTCGTGGTCGCCTACGAGCGGAACTCCACCACCAACACGCATCTGCGCAAGCAGGGCATCGAGGTGATCGAGATCCCGGGCAGCGAGCTGGGCCGGGGCAGGGGCGGCCCCCGGTGCATGAGCTGTCCGGTGGAGCGGGACCCCGTATGAGATCGCGGTATGAGATCGAAGTATGAGATCGCATAGAAATGTGAAGGGTCGTATAGACTTCCAACGTCCCCTGTAGTCATACATCTGGAGCGCCCCCCATGGCGACAGTCCCGACCGCCCTCGCCGGCCGCCACTTCCTCAAGGAGCTCGACTTCACCGAGGAGGAGTTCCGCGGCCTGGTCGAGCTGGCCGCCGAGCTGAAGGCCGCCAAGAAGGCCGGGACCGAGACCCCCTGCCTGCGGGGCAGGAACATCGCGCTGATCTTCGAGAAGACCTCGACGCGCACCCGCTGCGCGTTCGAGGTCGCCGCCGCCGACCAGGGCGCCCACACCACCTACCTCGACCCCTCGGGCTCGCAGATCGGGCACAAGGAGTCGGTCAGGGACACCGCGCGCGTGCTGGGCCGGATGTTCGACGGCATCGAGTACCGGGGCGACAGCCAGGCCAAGATCGAGGAACTGGCCGCCTACGCCGGCGTGCCCGTCTACAACGGCCTCACCGACGACTGGCACCCCACCCAGATGCTCGCCGACGTGCTCACCATGACCGAGCACAGCGCCAAGCCGCTGCGGAAGATCGCCTTCGCCTACCTCGGCGACGCCCGCTTCAACATGGGCAACTCGTACCTGGTCACCGGTGCCCTGCTCGGCATGGACGTACGGATCGTCGCCCCGAAGGCCTACTGGCCCGCCCAGGAGATCGTCGACCGCGCCCACGAGCTCGCCGCGACCAGTGGTGCCCGCGTCACCCTCACCGAGGACATCACCGAGGGCGTCCTGGGTGCGGACTTCGTCGCCACCGACGTCTGGGTCTCCATGGGAGAGCCCAAGGAGGTGTGGGACGAGCGGATCACGGCCCTCGCCCCCTACGCCGTGACCATGGACGTGCTCCACGCCACCGGCAACCCGGACGTGAAGTTCCTGCACTGCCTGCCGGCCTTCCACGACCTCGGCACCACGGTGGGGCAGCAGATCCACGAGACCCACGGCCTGGCGTCGCTGGAGGTGACGGACGAGGTCTTCGAGTCCGCCCACTCGATCGTCTTCGACGAGGCCGAGAACCGCCTGCACACCATCAAGGCGGTGCTGGTCGCCACACTCGGCCGGGAAACCCTTGCCTGACCCGCCTCACCAGGCCTTATCCTGACCGGCGGCCCCGAGCCACCCCTTCTCGGAGCCGACGCCGCGCCCCTATGACGGGCGCCCGCACCACCAGAAACGAGCACCACCCGCATGCCCGCTCCCCGCATCAAGTCCCCGCACCTGCTCGTCGCCGAATCCGGAGCCGACCGCGAGGGACACGGCCTGAAGCGCACCATGGGCCTCTTCCAGCTCATCTGCTTCGGCGTCGGCGCCATCGTCGGCACCGGCATCTTCGTCGGTCTGTCCGACTCCGTGGCACAGGCCGGCCCCGCCGTCGTCATCTCCTTCGTCCTCGCCGCGCTGACCTGCGTCTTCACCGCCTTCTCCTTCGCGGAGCTGGGCGGTGCCATCCCGGTCTCCGGCTCCTCGTACTCCTTCGCCTACGCCGGCCTCGGCGAGTCCACCGCCTTCCTGGTCGGCTGGTGCCTGCTGCTGGAGTACGGCATCTCCATCTCGGCCGTCGCGGTCGGCTGGAGCGAGTACGTCAACGAGCTGCTGCACAGCCTCACCGGCCTCCAGCTCCCGGCCGCCCTGTCCGCGGGACCCGGCGACGGCGGCCTCGTCAACCTCCCCGCCGTGCTCGTCATCGCCATGGCCTCCGTGCTGCTGGTGCGCGGGGTGCGCGAGAGCGCCCGGGCCACCGCCGCCATGGCCGCGGTGAAGCTCGCGATCCTCCTCGCCTTCTGCGCCATCGGCTACAGCGCCTTCAAGCACGGCAACCTCACGCCGTTCTCCCCGGCCGGCCTCGGCGGCATCGGCGCGGGCACCACCGCCGCGTTCTTCTCCTACATCGGCTTCGACGCGATCACCACCGCCGGCGAGGAGGCGAAGAACCCGCGCCGGGACATCCCGGTCGCGATCATGGTGTGCATGGGGCTCGTGACGCTGCTGTACTGCGCGGTCGCGCTCGCCGCGATCGGCGCCATCGGCGGCGACCAGGTCGCCGGCCGGCCCGCCGCCCTCTCCTACGTCGTCAACGAGGTCACCGGCTCCGCCGTCGGCGGCGGTGTCATCGCCTTCGGCGCGGTCGTCGCCATCGCCTCCGTGGTCCTCGCCGTGATGTACGGCCAGACCCGCATCCTGATGTCGATGTCCCGGGACGGCCTGATCCCGCGCGTCTTCGAGAAGGTCAGCCCGAAGACCTCCACACCGGTCGCCGGCACCCTGATCGTCGCGGTCGTCTTCGCGCTCCCGGCGGCCTTCGCCTCCCTGGACGCCGTGATGAACCTGTGCACCATCGGCACGCTCGCCATCATGGCCGTCGTCAACATCGTGGTGATCGCCCTGCGCCGCCGCGAACCGGGCCTCTCCCGAAGCTTCCGGGTGCCGCTCTACCCGGTGGCCCCGCTGCTCGGCGTCGCCTTCTGCCTGTACCTGATGTACGAGACCGGCTGGCGGACCTGGATCCAGTTCGCCGTGTTCCTCGGGGTGGGCCTGCTGGTCTACGCCGGCTACGGCCGCCGGCACTCCACGCTGGCGCGGCCGGCCGCCGAGGTCACGCCGGCCGGCGCTGAGCGGGAACCACAGGCAGTCTGAACCACACCGCCTTGCCCGACGGGGTGGGGCGGTGCCCGCAGGACGAGCTGAGGGCGCGGATCAGCAGCAGCCCGCGCCCGCCCTCCTGCCAGACGTCGGGCTCCTCGATCACGGGCCGGGTCAGGTGCCCGGGCGGCGCCGGGTCCGGGTCGTGCACCTCGACCTGGCAACCGGTCGGCGCCAGCTCCACCACCAGCTCTATCGGGCCGCGCCCGGCGGTGTGCTCCACCGCGTTGGCCACCAGCTCGGCCGTGAGCAGCTCCGCCGTGTCGCAGTCGGTCACGTGCTCCACCTCGGTGAGGGCCGTGCGCACCAGGGCGCGCGCCACGGGCACCGCCGCCGCGGTGTGCGGCAGCGCGATGCGCCAGGAGGCCGATTCGGCGGGGCGTTCGTGCAAGGCGAGTCCGTTCATGGAGCAGGCTGTCCTGCTTTCCGACTGTAGGAATGGTACGGGCCCGGCCACTGAAGGCCGTCGCCGGGCTGCGTCCGGGACCCCTCGGGCCCCGGCACCGGGCGACCTACCCAGGCGAACGGCCCGCCTCGCCCGCGCGTCCGCACTGTTACGGCGCTGTCGACAACCGGTGACCGATGCGACGGGACGCGGCCGGTCGCGGCAGCGCGCCGACGGGCATGTCGCGTTCTGGTGACGACAGTCACGAACAGGTGATAACTTCGTGGGGTAGAGCAACGTACGGCACCGCCGCGCTAGGAGGCCGCACGTCATGAGTCCCTTCACCGGCTCCGCCCCCCGCACCGCCGACTGGGCACACCTGCGGGTCGGGATCGCCGACGGGGTGGCCACCGTCACCCTCGCCCGCCCCGAGAAACTCAACGCGCTCACCTTCGGCGCCTACGCCGATCTGCGCGACCTGCTCGCCGAGCTGTCCCGGGAGCGCGCGGTGCGCGCCCTCGTCCTGGCCGGCGAGGGCCGCGGCTTCTGCTCCGGCGGTGACGTCGACGAGATCATCGGCGCCACGCTGGCCATGGACACGGCCCAGCTGCTCGACTTCAACCGGATGACCGGCCAGGTCGTCCGGGCGATCCGCGAATGCCCGTTCCCGGTGATCGCGGCGGTGCACGGCGTGGCGGCCGGCGCGGGCGCGGTCCTCGCCCTGGCGGCCGACTTCCGGATCGCCGACCCCTCGGCCCGCTTCGCCTTCCTCTTCACCCGGGTCGGCCTGTCCGGCGGCGACATGGGCGCGGCCTACCTGCTGCCCCGGGTCGTCGGCCTCGGTCACGCCACCCGGCTGCTGATGCTGGGCGAGCCGGTGCGGGCCCCCGAGGCCGAGCGCATCGGCCTGATCAGCGAGCTCGCGGAGGAGGGCCGGGCGGACCAGACGGCCGCCGAGCTGGCCCGCCGCCTGGCCGAGGGCCCGGCCCTCGCCCACGCCCAGACCAAGGCGCTGCTCACGGCCGAGCTGGACATGCCCCTGGCGGCCGCGGTGGAACTGGACGCCTCGACCCAGGCCCTGCTGATGAACGGCGAGGACTACGCGGAGTTCCACGCGGCCTTCACGGAGAAGCGCCCGCCGAAGTGGCGGGGGAGGTGAGGCCCGGTGCGCGTGGCGATCATCGGCGGCGGCCCCGGCGGACTCTACGCCGCCGCCCTGCTGAAACGCCTCGACCCCGCCCGCGACGTCACCGTCTGGGAACGCAACGCCCCCGATGAGACCTTCGGCTTCGGCGTGGTCCTCTCCGACGAGACCCTCGGCGGCATCGAACACGCCGACCCCGTCGTCCACGAAGCCCTGCGGCGCGACTTCGTGCGCTGGGACGACATCGACATAGTGCGCCGCGGCACACGGCACCGCTCCGGCGGCCACGGGTTCGCCGCGCTCGGCCGGCACCGGCTGCTGGAGATCCTCCACACGCGCTGCCGCTCCCTGGGCGTGGAGCTGCGGTTCTCCACCGAGGCGCCACCCGTCGACCGGCTCTCGGCGGACCACGACCTCGTCATCGCCGCCGACGGTGTGCACAGCACCACCCGCGAGACCTACTCCCATGTGTTCCGCCCCCAGGTGACCGATCACCACTGCCGCTACATCTGGCTCGCCGCCGACTTCCCCTTCGATGCCTTCCGCTTCGAGATCGCCGAGACGGAACACGGCGTGATGCAGCTGCACGGCTATCCCTATGCGGCAGACTCTTCCACCGTGATCATCGAGATGCGCGAGGAGGTCTGGCGGGCGGCGGGATACGACGAACTCACGCCGCAGGAGTCCGTCGAACGCTGCGCCAAGGTCTTCGCCGACGCGCTCGGCGGGCGCCCCCTGCGCTCCGGCAAGTCCGCCTGGACCACCTTCCGCACCGTGGTCAACGAGCGCTGGTCGCACGGCAACGTCGTCCTCCTCGGCGACGCCGCCCACACCGCCCACTTCTCCATCGGCTCCGGCACAAAGCTCGCCGTCGAGGACGCCCTCGCCCTGGCCGCCTGTCTGACGGAACAGCCGGACGTGCCCGGCGCGCTGGCGGCCTACGAGGAGGAGCGCAAGCCCGTCGTCGCCTCCACGCAGCGGGCCGCCCGGGCCAGCCTGGAGTGGTTCGAGAACCTGCGGCTGTACCTGGGCCAGCCGCCCCGCCAGTTCGCCTTCAACCTGCTCACCCGCAGCCGCCGGGTCACCCACGACAACCTCCGGCTGCGCGACGCCCGCTTCACCGAGGCCGTGGAGCGCGAGTTCGGCTGCCCGCCCGGTACGCCCCCGATGTTCACGCCGTTCCGGCTGCGCGGCCTCACCCTGCGCAACCGGGTCGTCGTGTCACCGATGGACATGTACTGCGCCACCGACGGGGTCCCCGGCGACTTCCACCTCGTCCACCTGGGCGCGCGCGCCCTCGGCGGGGCCGGCCTCGTGATGACCGAGATGGCGTGCGTCAGCGAGGAGGGGCGCATCACCCCCGGCTGCGCGGGCCTCTACACCGGCCGGCAGGCCGAGGCGTGGCGGCGCGTCACCGACTTCGTGCACCGCCAGGCCCCGGGCGCCGCGATCGGCGTACAGCTCGGGCACTCCGGCCGCAAGGGCTCCACGAAGCTGATGTGGGAGGGCATGGACGAGCCGCTGCCCAGCGGCAACTGGCCCGTCGTGGCCCCCTCCCCGCTGCCGTACAAGCCGGGCAGCCAGATACCGCGCGGGCTCTCCCGCGCCCAGCTCACCGACATCCGCGAGCAGTTCGCGGCGGCCGCCTGGCGGGCCGCCCGGGCCGGCTTCGACCTGCTCGAACTGCACTGCGCACACGGCTATCTGCTCTCCGGTTTCCTCTCCCCGCTCACCAATCACCGCACCGACGCCTACGGCGGCTCCCTGGAGAGGCGGCTGCGGTTCCCGCTGGAGGTCTTCGACGCCGTCCGCGAGGTGTGGCCGGGCGAGCGGCCGATGACGGTGCGGATCTCGGCGACCGACTGGGCGGAGGGTGGGACGACCGCCGAGGACGCCGTCGAGATCGCCCGCGCCTTCGCCGCGCACGGCGCCGACGCCATCGACGTCTCGACCGGGCAGGTGGTGGCCGAGGAGCGGCCGGAGTTCGGGCGGTCGTACCAGACGCCGTTCGCCGACCGGATCCGGCAGGAGGTCCGCGTCCCGGTGATCGCGGTCGGCGCGATCTCCTCGTGGGACGACGTCAACTCGCTGATCCTGGCGGGCCGCGCGGACCTGTGCGCGCTGGCCCGGCCGCACCTGTACGACCCGCACTGGACCCTGCACGCGGCGGCCGAACAGGGCTACGAGGGACCCGGCGCGGTCTGGCCCGCCCCCTACCGCGCGGGCAGCCGGCGCCCGCGCACCGGCCGTACCGACGCCCCCCGCCCCCGCCTCTCCCTCAACGGCTGAGATCCACTGCCCGTGGAACGCCGGGTGTCACAGCCCGGCGAACTCCGCGCCCGCGTCGCGCAGCCGTTCGTGCAGGCGGCGGAATACCTGGGCCGAGCGGACGCCCGGCCAGTCCGCCGGGAGGAGGTGGGTGGGCAGGCCCGGGTCGGTGTAGGGGAGGTGGCGCCAGGAGTCGAGGGCGAGGAGGTAGTCGTGGTACGCCTCCTGGGGCGGGGTGCCGGGCCGGCGCTCCCAGGCCTGGAGCACGGGCGCGTGCGCGTCCAGGAAACGTTCGTGCTCCTTGGCGATCGCGGCCAGGTCCCACCAGCGGCCCACCGCCTCGGCCGTGGCCGCGAAGCCCAGGTGCTCGCCGCGGAAGAAGTCCACGTACGCGTCCAGGCGCAGCCGCCGCAGGGTGTGCTCCGTCTCCTCGTACAGCCGGGCCGGGGCGATCCACACCCCGGGGGCCGCCGTGCCGAAGCCCAGCCCGGCCAGCCGGGAGCGCAGCACGTGCCGCTTCTGCCGCTCCGACTCCGGGACCGAGAACACCGCGAGCACCCAGCCCTCGTCCGCGACGGGCGCGCCCGCGTAGATGCGCCGGTCGCCGTCCTCCAGCAACTGCCGGGCCTCGGCGGAGAGTTCGTATCCAGCCGCGCCGGACTCGGTGCGGGCCGGTGACAGCAGGCCGCGCCGTTTGAGCCGGGACACCGAGGAACGTACGGAGGGAGCGTCCACGCCGACCGCGGCCAGGAGCCGGATCAGCTCGGCGACGGGCACCGGGCCGGGCATGAAGCGGCCGTACGCGCCGTAGAGCGTGACGATGAGGGACCTGGGGGCGTGCTGCTCGGACACGTTGATCATTTTAGGTCGTCGGCATCACTGCTGGTCACCTCCGGTCCGCAGCTTGAACCGCTGCAGCTTGCCGGTGGCCGTGCGGGGCAGCGCGTCGAGGAAGACGAACTCGCGCGGGCACTTGTAGGGCGCCAGCTGGGAGGTGAGGAACGCGCGCAGGGCCGCCGGGTCGCGCCGGGCCCCGGCGCGCAGCACCGTGTAGGCGATCGCCACCTGGCCGCGGGCCTCGTCGGGGTGGCCGACGACCGCCGTCTCGGCCACGTCCGGATGGCGCAGCAGCGCCTCCTCCACCTCCGGGCCCGCGATGTTGTACCCGGCGGATATGATCATGTCGTCGGCGCGGGCCACATAGCGGAAGTAGCCGTCGGCCTCGCGGACGTAGGTGTCGCCGGTGATGTTCCAGCCGCCCCGGACGTAGTGCCGCTGCCGGGGATCGGCGAGGTAGCGGCAGCCGACCGGGCCGCGTACGGCCAGCAGGCCGGGCTCGCCGTCGGGCACTGGCCTGCCGTCGGCGTCCTGGACGCGCGCCTGCCAGCCCGGCACCGGCAGGCCCGTGGTCCCGGGCCGGATCCGCTCGTCGGCGGCGGAGATGAAGATGTGCAGCAGTTCCGTGGCGCCGATGCCGTTGATGACCCGCAGGCCCGTGCGCTCGTGCCAGGCCCGCCAGGTGGCCGTCGGCAGGTTCTCGCCGGCCGACACACAGCGCCGCAGGGACGACACGTCGTACGTGTCCAGCTCCTCCAGCATGGTGCGGTAGGCGGTCGGCGCGGTGAACAGGACCGAGACGCGGTGCTCGGCTATCGCGGGGAGCAGTTGCCGGGGGCCCGCCTGTTCGAGGAGCAGGGCGCTGGCGCCGGCCCGCAGCGGGAAGATCACCAGTCCGCCGAGGCCGAAGGTGAAGCCCAGCGGGGGACTTCCGGTGAAGACGTCGTCCCGCTGGGGGCGCACCAGATGCCGGGAGAACGTGTCGGCTGCCGCCAGCACATCCCGGTGGAAGTGCATGCACCCTTTCGGGCGACCCGTCGTGCCGGAGGTGAACGCGATCAGGGCGACGTCGTCGGAGGCGGTGTCCACCGCCGGGTAGGGGTCGGCGGGGGCCGGCCGGCGCAGCAGGTCGTCGGGGGTGTCACCGCCGTACGTCGTGATCCGCAGCCCGGGTACCGCGGCCTTCGCCAGGTCGTCCACCACCCGGATGTCGCACAGCGCGTGCCCGACCCGGGCGATCTCGCACAGGGTCGCCAGCTCGTACGGGCGCTGCTGGGCCAGCACGGTGACCGCGACCGCGCCCGCCTTCAGCACGGCCAGCCAGCAGGCGGCGAGCCAGGGCGTGGTCGGGCCGCGCAGCAGCACGCGGTTGCCCGGGACCACGCCCAGGGTGCCGGTGAGCACGTGTGCGATGCGGTCGACCCGCGCGCGCAGCTCTCCGTACGTCCAGGTGGGGCCGTCCGGGGTGTGGAACACCGGGCGGGCCGGGTCGGCGTGGTCCAGGAGTTCGGCGGCGCAGTTGAGCCGGTCGGGGTACCGCAGCTCCGGCAGGTCGAACCGCAGCTCGGGCCACTCGTGCGGCGGGGGCAGATGGTCGCGCGCGAAGGTGTCGACGTGGGCCGAGCGATGCATGGCGGCCGCCCCCTTGCCGTGGCAGAGGTCCGCGACATCCGGGACGGATGTCCGGACGGGCTTCCTGGTGGGCTCGCGCTCCCCCAGAGGGGGACCCCCAGCGTATCGTGTTGGTGACGGCAGTCAACTGTGCGCGATAACGTCGGGCGGTGGGCAGGGAAGGACGTGGGGACGGCCACGGACCCGCCCCGGAGGGAGGACCGGCTGTGTCCGCATTCTCACTCGGACCGGAGCAGACCGCCTGGTGTGCCGAGCTGCGCGAGCTGGCCGCCGAACGGCTGCGCCCGCTCGCCGATCGAGGCGAACCCGGCCGCGTCAACCGGCCGCTCCTCGCCGAACTCGGCCGGCTCGGCCTGCTCGCGCGGCTGTTCGACTCCGGTGCGCTGGACCTGTGCCTGATGCGGGAGTCCCTGGCCCAGACCTGCACGGAGGCCGAGACCGCCCTCGCCCTCCAGGGGCTCGGCGCCCACCCGGTGCACGCCCACGGCACCCCGGCCCAGCGGGAGCGCTGGCTGCCCCGGGTCGCCGACGGCAGCGCGGTGGCGGCCTTCGCGCTCAGCGAGCCCGGCGCCGGCTCGGACGCGGCGGCGCTCACCCTCGCGGCCGAACCGGACGGCGACGGCTGGCGGCTCACGGGCGCCAAGTGCTGGATCTCCAACGCCCCCGAGGCCGACTTCTACACCGTCTTCGCCCGCACCACGCCCGGCGCCGGCGCCCGTGGGGTGACCGCCTTCCTCGTCCCCGCCGACCGGCCCGGACTCACCGGCAGTCCGCTGGAGATGATCTCGCCGCACCCCATCGGCACCCTCGGCTTCGACGCCGTGCCGGTCACCGCCGGCGATCTGCTCGGCGAGCCCGGCCGCGGCTTCGCCGTCGCCATGGGCACCCTCAACCTCTTCCGTCCCAGCGTCGGCGCCTTCGCGGTCGGCATGGCCCAGGCCGCGCTGGACGCCACCGTGGACCACACCAGCCGGCGCGAGGCCTTCCACGGGAGACTGATGGACCTCCAGGCCGTGTCCCACCAGGTCGCCGAGATGGCCCTGCGCACCGAGGCGGCCCGGCTCATGGTGTACGCGGCCGCCGCGGCCCACGACGCCGGTGCCGCCGACGTGCCCCGGCGCGCCGCGATGGCCAAGCTGCTCGCCACGGAGACCGCGCAGTACGTCGTCGACACCGCCGTCCAGTTGCACGGCGCCCGCGCCCTGCGCCGCGGCCACCTCCTCGAACACCTCTACCGCGAGGTGCGCGCGCCCCGCATCTACGAGGGGGCGAGCGAGGTACAACGCGGCATCATCGCCAAGGACTTGTACGCCACGGCACAGAAGGAGGCACGGTGACGACCGAGCGCGTCAACCCGCCCGGACTGTCCCCGCCCACGGGCTTCTCGCACGCCGTCGTCGCGGCCGGCTCCCGCGTGGTGTTCCTCGCCGGGCAGACCGCCCTGGACGCCGACGGCAAGATCACCGGCGACACGCTGCCCGAGCAGTTCGCGAAGGCCCTCGGCAACCTCCTCGCCGCCCTGCGCGCGGCCGGCGGCACCCCAGCCGACCTCGCCCGGGTCACCGTCTACGCCACGGACGTCGCCGCGTACCGCGCCCACGCGCGGCAACTCGGCCGGATCTGGCGCCAGTCGGCGGGCCGCGACTATCCGGCGATGGCCGTCGTGGAGGTCGTACGCCTGTGGGACGAGCGGGCGCTGGTCGAGCTGGACGGGTTCGCCGTACTGCCGTAGCCGGGCCGGGGGCGTGGTGCCGGACGCTGCCGTGACCGGCCCGGGCCCCGCCGTGAGCGGCCCGGACGGTGTCATGACGCGCCACCGAAGGAGTGACGGTCACGCCCGCCGACCCGGCCGCCCGGTACCAGTGGAAGCCCTCGAACCCCTGGAACCCGGAGGTATCCCATGCCCCTACGCCCCGTCGTCGTCACGACCCTCGGCGCCGCCGCCCTGCTGTGCACAGCCGTCGGCCCGGTCGCCGCCGACCCCTCCGAGCTGATCACGGTGGACCACGTCGGCCGGATCACGTCCGACGGCACGGTGACGCTCTCCGGCACCTACCGCTGCACCGGCGGCACCGGACCGGTGCTCGTCAGCTCCTCGGTCAGCCAGGGCGACCCCGGCCTCCACCACGGCATCGGCGGCAGCGTCGCCCAGTGCGACGGGGCGGAACACCGGTGGGAGCACTCCGGCAAGGCCTCTCCGGAGGTGCTGAAGGAGGGGGCGGCGCACGTGGAGGCCACCCTGACGGAGCTGCGTCCCTCCGGCATCATCGTGCTGCCGTCCTTCCACGCGGTCTCGCACCAGGACATCGAGCTCGCTCGGTCCGACGCGCCCTCGACGCCGGAGAAGGCTTCGGGCAAGTCGTCGTCGAAGGCGCCGGCGAAGTCCTCGGGCAAGTCGTCATCCAAGGCGCCGGCGAAGCCCTCGGCCAAGTCGTCACCGAAGGCGCCGGGCAAGTCGTCGGCGAAGACGCCCGCCGTGCCCGTTCGCTGATCCACGGCTCAGCCCGCGTCCCCTGCTTCAGACGCGGCCGGTCCCGTCCGGTTCCGGCGGGGCCGTCCTGCACCGGACCACCGGGGCGCCCGGCCGGCGCAGGGCGGCCACGAACTTGTAGCGGGAACCCCGGTACACCGAGCGCACCCACTCGACCGGGGTTCCCGCCGCGTCCCGCGAGTGCCGGGACAGCAGCAGCATCGGCAGCCCCACGTCGGTGCCGAGCAACTGCGCCTCGCGCGGGGTCGACAGCGAGGTCTCGATGGTCTCGTCGGCCTCGGCGAGATGGACGCCGTACACCTCGGCGAGCGCCGTGTAGAGCGAGGGGTACGTGGCGAGGGACCGGCGCAGGCCGGGGAAGCGGCGGACGGACAGATGGGTCGTCTCGATCGCCATCGGGTCGCCGCTGGCGAGCCTCAGCCGCTCGATGCGCAGCACCTTCTCGCCGATCCCGATGCCCAGCAGGCCCGCCAGCTTCTCGTCCGCCGGAGCCTCCCCGATGTCGAGCGTCTGCGAGGCCGGTGTGAGGCCCTGGGCCCGCATGTCCTCGGTGTGCGAGGTGAGTTGCAGCGTGCGGTACAGCTTGGGCTGGGCGACGAAGGTCCCCTTGCCCTGGATCCGGTCGAGCCGGCCCTCGCCCACGAGTTCCTGGAGCGCCTGCCGGACGGTGGTCCGTGAGGTGTCGAACCGGACGGCGAGCAGACGTTCCGCGGGCATGGCCGAACCGGGCTGCAGCGCCTCGGCCATGGAGAGCAGTTGCTGCTTGATCCGGTAGTACTTCGGCACGCGCGCGGTGCGGCCGGACGCCCCCCTGTGCGGCTGGGCGCTGCTGACGTCGGTGGTCATGCCTGCCTTCCCGGCTGTGTCGACGGTCTCCCGTTATAGCGACCAACTGCCCTATGGTCTAGTCCAACTGAACGGTCCGGGCGAAAGGGACGGAATGCGGACGGACGCACTCCGGTGACTTTCTCGTAACGGCCCGGACCGGCTTTCCGAACCACCCTTGACACTCCAAAAGGTCTAGGCCAAGCTCCACCGTACTGGTCTACACCATTAGTGGCCAGGTCCCGAGCCCTACGTGCAACAGCGTCGTACGCAGGTCACCGCCGAGGGCGTGGGGGGTTAGTGGCATCCCTGAGGAGGGTGGCGTGAAGCGCAAGCTTGCGGCCGCGATCGTGATCGCGGGCATGATGGTGTCCGTGTCGGCGTGCGGCGGGGACGACGGCGACGACAGCGGCAAGAACGCGGGACCGGACAGCTTCAAGGGCCAGACCCTGACGGTCTGGGCGATGGACGGCTCCACGCCGGACCAGTGGGTCAAGGACGTCACGGCCGCGTTCGAGAAGAAGACCGGCGCGAAGCTGAAGTTCGAGACGCAGAAGTGGGACGGGATCCAGCAGAAGATCACCACCGCCCTCTCCGAGTCCAACCCGCCGGACGTGCTGGAGGTCGGCAACACCCAGACCCCGGCCTACGCGGCCACCGGCGGCCTCGCCGACCTGAGCGACCTGAAGAAGGAGATCGGCGCCGACTGGACGCCGTCGGTCTCGCAGTCCTCCGTCTACGACGGCAAGCAGTACGCCGCCCCCTGGTACTTCGCCAACCGCGTCGTCATCTACAACAAGAAGATCTGGGCCAAGGCCGGCATCAAGGACACCCCGAAGACCCGGGACGAGTTCTTCAAGGACCTGGAGGCCATCGGCAAGAAGACCGACGCCGAGCCGATCTACCTGCCCGGCCAGAACTGGTACTTCTTCGACGGCCTGACCATCGGCCAGGGTGCCGACCTGGTGAAGAAGGAGGGCGACAAGTACGTCTCCAACCTCGGTGACCCGAAGGTCGCCAAGGCCATGGAGATCTACAAGAAGTACGCCTCCTACTCCAAGGCCCCCAAGGACAAGGACGAGGCCACCCCGCAGCAGGCCGAGGTCTTCGCCAAGGGCAAGACCGGCGCCTTCATCGGCATGGGCTGGGAGGCCGGTACGGCCGTCACCGCCAACAAGGCCATCGAGAAGGACCTCGGCTACTTCACCATCCCCGGCGAGACCGCGGACAAGCCCGAGGGCGTCTTCCTCGGCGGCTCCAACCTCGCCGTCGCCGAGGGCAGCAAGAAGCAGGCCCTGGCCAAGGAGTTCCTGAAGATCGCCCTGTCCGACCAGTACGAGGGCGAACTGGCCAAGCTCAACGGCGTCATCCCGAACAAGACGTCCCTGGAGTCCAACCTCAAGGGCAACGCCGTCGCCGAGGCCGCCGCCCCCGGTGCCGCCGTCGGTGGCACCACCCCGCTGATCCCCGAGTGGGGCGCGGTGGAGAACAACCCGAACCCGATCAAGTCGTACATGACGGCCGTGCTGAACGGCAAGTCCCCGGCGGACGCCGCCAAGCAGGTCGAGGGCGAGATCAACAAGCGCCTGGCCCAGCAGAACTGATGACCGCGCCGGGGGCGCCGCGCCGGCGCCCCCGGCTCACCAGTGTCGTCCGTACGGCCACGGAAGAGATGGCAACTCATGTCAGTGCAGACCGAAGGCACGGACACGGCCGGGGAGCCCGCTGTCCGCAAGGCCCGGGTACCGGCCCCGCCGCGCGGTGACAGCCGCACCACCGGCGCCCCGTCCCGGCGCCGAGCCGCCGCCCCCTACCTGCTCCTGCTGCCCGCGCTGCTGGCCACCCTGGTGCTGCTCGGCTGGCCCCTGGTCAAGAACGGCCTGCTGTCGTTCCAGAACCTCAACCCGCGCCAGCTCATCCAGCACCTCACCGAGTGGAACGGCGTCGACAACTACCAGGAGGTGCTCAGTGGCGGGGACTTCTGGCGCGTCGTCGAGCGCTCCGTCTTCTTCACCGCCGTCAACGTCGCACTGATCATGGTGCTCGGGACCCTGGTCGGCCTGCTGCTGGCCCGGCTCGGCAGCAAGATGCGGCTGCTGCTGATGATCGGTCTCGTCCTCGCCTGGGCCATGCCGGTCATCGCGGCCACCACCGTCTACCAGTGGCTGTTCGCCCAGCGCTTCGGCGTCGTCAACTGGGTGCTGGACAAGCTCGGCTGGCACTCCATGGCCGACCACAACTGGCTCCAGACCCAGTTCTCCACCTTCGCCGTGATCACCCTGCTCCTCGTCTGGCAGTCCATACCCTTCGTGGCGATCAACCTCTACGCCGCGACCACCACGATCCCCCGGGAGCTGTACGAGGCGGCCTCCCTGGACGGCGCCGGAGCCTGGAAGAGCTTCACCTCGGTGACCCTGCCCTTCCTGCGGCCCTTCCTGTACGCCACGACCTTCCTCGAAGTCATCTGGATCTTCAAGGCGTTCCCGCAGATCTTCGCGATGAACGAGGGCGGCCCCGACCACCTCACCGAGACCCTGCCGATCTACGCCTACGTCGAGGGCGTCGGCAACCAGCACTTCGGAGTCGGCGCCGCCATCTCCTTCCTGACCATCCTGGTCCTGCTCGTCATCACCTCGTACTACCTGCGCATGGTGCTCAAGCAAGAGGAGGACGAGCTGTGAAGCGCTCGCTCTTCGGCCGCTTCTGGCCCAACGCGACCGCCGTCGTCCTCTTCGTCGGCTTCGTGTTCCCCGTGTACTGGATGTTCGCCACCGCCTTCAAGCCGACCGGCGACATCATCTCCGAGGACCCGGTGTGGTTCCCGACCGACGCCACCCTCGAACACTTCAAGAAGGCCGTCGACGCCGACCACTTCTGGACCCTGGTGGTCAACTCCGTCACCGTCACGGTCCTGTCGGTCGTCTTCTCGCTCGTCATCGCCCTGTGCGCCGCCTTCGCCCTCGCACGGATGCGGTTCAAGGGCCGGCGCGGCCTCATCGTGACGTTCATGCTGGCGCAGATGGCCCCCTGGGAGGTCATGATCATCGCCATCTACCTGATCGTCCGGGACAACGACATGCTCAACAGCCTCGTCCCGCTCACCGTGTTCTACACGGTGATGGTGCTCCCGCTGACCCTGCTCACGCTGCGCGGCTACGTCGCCGCCGTGCCCAAGGAGCTGGAGGAGTCGGCGATGATCGACGGCTGCACCCGCACCCAGGCCTTCGTCAAGGTGATCTTCCCGCTGCTCGCGCCCGGCCTGATGGCGACCTCGCTGTTCGGCTTCGTCACCGCCTGGAACGAGTTCCCGCTCGTCCTGATCCTCAACAAGGACATCGAGAAGCAGACCCTGCCGCTGTGGCTGTCCCAGTTCCAGACCGCCTTCGGCGACGACTGGGGCGCCACCATGGCCGCCTCGTCCCTGTTCGCGCTGCCCATCCTGATCCTCTTCATCTTCCTGCAACGCAAGGCTGTCAGCGGTCTGACCGACGGCGCCGTGAAGGGATGACGCCCCCGATGACCACCATCGCCACCACCGCGTCCGGCAGCGGCTCCGCCGCGGGCGACGCCCTGACCCGGGACGCCCTCGCGGTGCTGCAACCCGGGTTCGACGGCACCACCGCGCCCGACTGGGTGCGCCGCCGCATCGGCGAGGGCCTCGCCTCCGTCGCCCTGTTCGGCCGCAACGTCGTCAGCGAGGAGCAGGTCACCGCCCTCACCCGGCAGTTGCGCGCCGAACGCGACGACCTGCTGGTCGCCATCGACGAGGAGAGCGGCGACGTCACCCGCCTCGACGTGCGCACCGGTTCCGCCTTCCCCGGCAACCACGCCCTCGGCGCCGTCGACGACCCCGATCTCACCCGGGCCGTCTCCCGCGAACTGGGCCGGCGCCTGGCCGCCTGCGGCGTCACCTTCGACTGGGCTCCCTCCGCCGACGTCAACGCCAACCCCGACAACCCCGTCATCGGCGTCCGCTCCTTCGGCACGAGCCCCGACCTGGTGGCCCGGCACACCGCCGCCTGGGTGGAGGGCCTGCAGTCCACCGGCGTCGCCGCCTGCACCAAGCACTTCCCCGGCCACGGCGACACCAACGTCGACTCCCACCACGCCGTACCCCGCATCGACGTCGACGCCCAGACCCTGCACGCGCGCGAACTGCCCCCGTTCCGCGCGGCCATCGCCGCCGGCACCCGGGCGATCATGAGCGCCCACATCCTCGTCCCGGCCCTGGACCCCGACCGCCCCGGCACCCTGTCCCGGCGCGTCCTCACCGACCTGCTGCGCGACGAACTCGGCTACCAGGGCCTCATCGTCACCGACGGCATGGAGATGCGGGCGATCGCCGGCACCTACGGCCTGGAGCACGGCGTGGTCCTCGCCATCGCCGCCGGCGCCGACGCCATCTGCGTGGGCGGCGGACTGTGCGACGAGGGCACCGTGCTGAAGCTCCGGGACGCCCTCGTGGCCGCCGTACGCTCCGGTGAACTGCCCGAGGAACGGCTCGCCGACGCGGCGGCCCGGGTCCGTGACCTGGCCGCCTGGACCGTCGCCGCCCGCGGCGACGCGGGGAGGACCCCGGCCGACCCGGAGATCGGCCTGGTCGCGGCCCGCCGCGCGCTGACCGTGACCCGCGCGGGCGCCGCGGCACCGGTCACCGGGCCGGTGTACGTCGCCCAGTTCAACCCCGCGCCGAACATCGCCGTCGGCGACCAGACCCCCTGGGGCGTCGCCGACGAACTGGAGCGGCTGCTGCCCGGCAGCGCCTCCGGCTCCTTCACCGGCGACGGGGCCGGCGCCGCCGTCCTCGCCGCGGCCGAGGGCCGCCGGATCGTCGCCGTGGTCCGCGACGAACACCGGCACGACTGGATGCGCTCCGCGCTCGACACCCTGCTCGCCGCCCGGCCCGACACCGTCGTGGTCGAGATGGGCCTGCCCCAGGCCCCGCCGCGCGGCGCCCTGCACATCGCCACCTACGGCGCCGCCCGGGTCTGCGGTGTGGCCGCGGCCGAAGCCGTCCTCGCGGGCTGACCCGACGGGCTCACCGGCCGCCCGCCGCAGCGGGCGGCCCACTCGATCGTGCTGTTTTCCCGGATCTCCACCGCACTTCGTGTTCCAGTTCCAGAGGAATCGCATGCAGACGCCCCACCCCTTCCTGCACCGCGCGGCGACCGGCCGCCCCTACTTCAGCGCCGACGGCGAGACCTACCTCGCCCCGACCCCCCTGCGCGACCTCCAGAAGACCCAGCCGCTGCGCGTGCTGTCCGAGGAGGACTTCGCCTTCTGGCAGACGTACGGCTACGTCATCGTGCGCGAGGCCATCACCCCCGGCGAGGCCAAGGGACTCCTCGACTTCGCCTGGGAGTTCCAGGGGCTCGACCCCGACCGCCCCGACACCTGGTACGAGGAGCCGGAGTTCCGCTCCGAACTCGACCGGCACCTGTTCATCTACGGCTTCGTCGAGGCCTACCACCACCAGCTCATCTGGGACAGCCGGCAGAACCAGCGCGTCTACGACGCCTTCGTGGACGTCTGGGACAGCCCGGAGCTGTGGGTCACCCTGGACCGCCTCAACCTCAACCCGCCCAACGTCCGCACCCGGTCCCGCTCCCACATCGAACCCACCGACGAGGGCTTCGACATCGAGCTGCACTGGGACGTCGACACCACGCTCGCCGTCCTGCCGCAGCGTGTGCAGGGCATCATCGCGCTCACCGACACCCGCCCCGAACTCGGCGGCTTCCAGTGCGCGCCCGAACTCTTCCGCCGCTTCGAGGAGTGGCGTCTCGCCCAGCCGTCCGGCCGCGACCCGGTCCGCCCCAACACCGACCGCGCCGAGTTCCCGGTGGTCCGCCCCGAACTCCAGGCCGGCGACCTGCTGATCTTCAACGGGCTGCTCGCCCACGGCGTCGCGCCCAACGTCTCCGACAACGCTGTCAGAGCCGTCCAGTACCTGTCGATGATGCCCGCGCTGGAGGAGCACACGGCCCTGCGCGACTCCCGCGTGGAATCCTGGCGCACCCTGGCCACCCCCGACTGGAACGCCACCCTGCTCGGCGACGCCCGCGAGCCCGAGGCCCTCCGCTACGGCCCCGCCGGACTGAACGACCTGGGACGCAGGCTGCTCGGCCTCGACCCCTGGGCCGCCGCGGAAGGTGCCCGGTGAACCGCGTCTGCCTCACCCTGCCCACCAACCGGGCCTGCTCCGCCACCATCACCGCCCTGCACGCGGAAGCCGCCTACGCCGCCCGGCACTTCGGCGCCGAGGTCGAGCTGCTGATCCTGGACTCCGCCGACGACCGCACCCGGACCGAGCACACCCGCACGGTCGCCGCCCTGCCCGCACACCAGGGCGTGACCGTCCGCCACTACGACGAGGAGGCCCAGCGGGACTTCCTGCGCCGGGTCATCCGTGAGGCGGGCGTGCCCGAGCCGGAGCGGCTGCTGCGTCTCATGCTCCCGCCCGCCGTCTCCTACGGCGCCTGCACCAACCGCGCCTTCCTGCTGGCCGCCGCCCTCGGCTGCGACTCGGTGCACCGCCGCGACTCCGACAGCACCTACCAACTCCACGCCGGCCGACCGGTGTTCCCCGTCCACCACGAGCTGCCCTGGCTCGGCCGCCCCGCAGCCGAGGCCTCGGCCGCCGTCACCCGCACCGACCTCGACCCGGCACTGGCCCACCGCCCGGTCTCCCTGGCCGGAGCCTCCTTCATCGGCGAACTCTCCGTGGACATCGGCGAGATACGACGCCTGGACGAGGCGGTCTACCACGACGTGGTCGGACTCTGGGCGCCCGGCGACTGGCCCGAGGACCGCAGGCGCGCGCTGGTCGAGGAGTCCTTCACCGGCGCGGGCACCACTGCCTTCACCGGGGACCACTCCACCCTCACCCTGGTCGACCCCATGCGCGTCGACATGTGCAACGTCGCCTTCGACCGCGCCGTGTACGAGCGCGTCCCCCTCCCGCCCGCCACCGACACCATCGGCAGCGACTACTTCCTCCTCCACCTCGTCCACGACGCGGGCCTGCCCGGCATCCTCCACAACCGCCACATCGAGAACTTCCACACCCCCGAACGCCGCACCGACACCGGCTTCCCGGCCTACCAGCGCCGCTTCGTGAAGTTCCTGCTGTCGATGCTGTACTTCCACGACGTGTACGCCCGGATGGCGGCCGAGGGCGCGGGCCTGCTGGACGAGCGGCAGCGGGTCCGCCCCGACCGGATCGTGGGCTTCCTCCGCGAGAGCACGGGTCTGGACCGGGCCGAGAACATCTGGCGCCTGGACCGGGTGGACACGGCGTACCGCAAACTGGGCGGCCGGTACGCGAAATTCGCGGACCAACTCTGGGCGGAACGCGAAGGGTTACTCGACCAGGCCGAACGGGACATTGAAGACTTCGCTCACTTGACCGAATGCTGGCCGGTACTGATCAGGGCGGCCCGCACATGAGCGCCCCGAAGGGGCGCGGGGAACGGCGCGATCAACCACAACGAACCCGCACCAGCACCACGGACCGCCTCCTCTACGACCTCACCGGCATAGAGCACCAATACGACACCCTGTTGAGCGAGCTGCCCGGAACACACATCCGCTTCGCCCTCAAGGCCTGCCCGGTCGACGAAGTCCTCCGCGCACTGGCCGCCGCAGGCGCCGGCTTCGACGCGGCCGGCCCCGCCGAGATCGAGCAGGCCCTCCGCGCCGGCGCGCACCCCGACCACGTCCACTACGGCAACACCATCAAGTCCGACCACGACATCGCCGAGGCCCACCGCCTGGGTGTCCGCACGTTCGCCACCGACAGCGTCGAGGACGTCACCGCCGTCGCCGCGCACGCGCCCGGCGCCCGGGTGTTCTGCCGCCTCGCCACCAGCGGGGACGGCGCCCTGTGGGGCCTGAACCGCAAGTTCGGGTGCGCACCGGACGACGCCGTCCGCGTCCTGGGGGCGGCCCGCGCCGCCGGCCTGGTCCCGGCGGGCCTGTCCGTGCACGTCGGTTCCCAGCAGATGACCGGCGAGGCCTGGCAGCAGGCCCTGGACACCCTCGCCGGAACCCTGACGACGCTGGCCGGGCGGGGGATCGTACCCGACCATGTGAACCTCGGCGGCGGGCTGCCCGCGCTCGGCTACCTCGACCGGCGCGGCGACCCCCTCGACCCTCCGCTGGACAAGATCTTCACCGTGCTCCGCGAGGGCATGGAACGCCTGAACGCGCTGGCCGCCGCCCCGCTCGACTTCGTGCTGGAGCCGGGGCGTCACCTGGTCGCCGACCACGGCGTGATCCACGCCCACGTGGTCCGGCTGACCGAACGGACGCAGCCGGACGGCGGGCGGACCCGCTGGCTGTACCTGAGCGTGGGCAAGTACAACGGCCTGTACGAGATGGACCAGGTCACCCACCCGCTGGTCTTCCCGGGACGGGAGACGGAGGAGCACGTCCCCGCGATCGTCGCCGGACCCACCTGCGACAGCGACGACGCCTACGGCGAGGGCCGGTACCCGGTGCGCGTGCCCCGGTCCGTCGGCTCCGGCGACCCGGTCCGGATCCTCGCCGCCGGCGCCTACGCCAGCAGTTACATGACCCAGGGCTTCAACGGCATCCGCCCGCTGCCGGCCGAGTGCACCCGTGGCCAGGAAGGACACCACTGAGATGACAGGCCTCATACGGGGCATCACCGAGGCCGACTGGCCCGAGGTCGCCGCCCTGGAGGCCGGGGCGTACGCGGACACCTCGCTCACCGAGGGCGAGGCCGCCCTGCGGTCCCGGGTCTCGGCGGGCACCGGCTTCGTCCTGGACCTCGACGGCCGGATCGCGGGCTACGTCCTCGCCCTGCCGTACCCGCGGTTCCGCTGTCCCGACCTGACCGGCCCCGAACGGGTCGCCCACCACGCCACCAACCTCCATCTGCACGACCTGGTGGTCAGCGCGCCGCTGCGGCGCCGGGGCCTGGGCACCCGGCTGGTCCGGCACCTCACGGACACCGCCCGCGCCCGGGGCTTCGCGACCATGTCGCTGGTCGCGGTCGCCGGCAAGGAACCCTTCTGGCGGGCCAACGGCTACCGCCCCCACCATGAGGCGCGTGTGCCGGCCGGCTACGGCAGCGGTGCGGTGTACATGTCGGCACAGCTCGCGGCCCTGCGGAAGGCGAGCTGATGACCGCACCGTCCTTCCGGCGCGCCAAGTGGTCGATCGCGGCGCTGTTCTGCTTCCTCGGCTTCCAGTACGGCACCTGGGTGTCCCGGCTGCCCGCGCTGAAGACCCGGCTGGACCTGGGCGCCGGCGAGGTGGGTCTGCTGCTGATGGCCTGCGGGGCCGGCGCGGCGGCCTCCTTCCCGCTGGTGGCCGTCCTGATGCGGCGGCTCGGCTCCCGCCTGCTGTCCCTCCTGTCCGCCGCGGCCCTGATCGCCGTCCTGGCCGCCCTGTCGGCCGTACCGGACTACCCGCTCGCGCTGCTGGCCGTGTGCGCCGACGGTGTCGCGGTCGGCTGCCTCAACGTGGCCATGAACGCGCAGGGCGCCGCGCTGGAGAGCACCCACGGGCGTACGGCCATGTCCCAGCTGCACGCCACCTTCAGCGGCGGGCTGCTCGCCGCCGCCCTGCTGGCCTCCGGCGTGACCACGCTGACCGCGTCCGTTCCGGGGCACTTCGCCGTGGCCGGGATCCTGTTGCTGCTCCTGCTCGCCGGCGCCCGCCCGGGGCTGCTGACCCACCGGGAGCCGGACCCCGCGGCCCCGGAGGGGCCGAAGCGCCGTGGCCGCCGCGGCCTGCCCTCCGGCACGACCCTCCTCATGGGCTGCGCCATGGCCTTCGGCACGATCACCGAGGGCGCGATGAACGACTGGTCGACGCTCTACATGAAGGACGTCGTGAAGGCGTCGGCGACCGTCGCCCCGCTCGGCATCGCGGTCGTCTCGGTGATGATGCTGCTGGCCCGCGCCTGGGCGGACCGCTGGCGCACCCGCTGGGGCGACGGACGCGTGGTGCGGGCCGGCAGCGCGGTGGCCGCGGTGGGGCTCGCCCTCGCGCTGCTCGCCGGGGGAGTGGTGCCCACCCTGCTCGGCTTCGCCTGCGTCGGCCTCGGCGCGGCGGCCGTCACCCCGTGCGTGTACGTGGCGGCGGCCGGCCGTGGCGCGGACGCGCTGGCGCTGGTCGCCGCGATGGGCACCACGGGCCTGCTGGCCGGTCCCGCCCTGATCGGCTTCGTCGCCGGCGCGGCGAACCTGACCGTGGGCATGGCCACGGTGGCGGCCTCCGCACTGATCGTCACGGCGACCGCCTTCCGGATCCCGTGGCGGGCCCCCGCTCCGGAACCGGAGCCGGTCGGCTGACGCGGGTCGCTAGGCTCTTCGGCGGTGCCCCGGCGCGCGTGACGCGGAGTTCTCCTCCCAGGCGGTGTGGATCTGGGCGGAGTCCAGCAGGTGCTCGCCGTAGAGATCCTGCAGCCAGTTGCTCTGGTAGATGGTGTCGAGGTAGCGCTCGCCGAGGTCGGGGGCTATCGCCACCGCCGTGAGGTCACGGGTGCCGTGCCGGGCCAGCCAGTCCGTCGCGGCGCTCACCACGGTCCCCGTGGAGCCGCCGAACAGGAAGCCCCGTCGGGCCAGCCGGTGGCAGGTGCGGATGGTGTCCGCCTCCTCCACCCGGATCACCTCGTCCACGTACTCCTCGTCGAGCAGCGGGGGGCGCATGCTCATGCCCAGGCCGGGGATCATCCGGCGGCCGGGCGTGCCGCCGAAGGCCACCGAGCCCACGCTGTCCACGGCGACGATCCGCACCGGCCGGTGCCACTTGCGGAAGTAGCGGGCGCAGCCCATCAGCGTCCCGGCGGTGCCCGTCCCGACGAACAGCACGTCCAGGCGCGGGAAGTGGACGGCGATCTCCGGTGCCGTGGTGCGGAAGTGCGCCCGCCAGTTGCCCGCGTTGGTGTACTGGCTGAGCCACACGTAGCGGTCGTCGGACGCGCACAGCGAGCGGACGTATTCGAGCCGCGTGCCCAGGAAGCCGCCGCCCGCGTCCAGGTCGGTCACGACGTGCACGTGGCTGCCGAGGGCTTCCATCAGCAGTTTCGTCGACAGGTTGCACCGGGAGTCCGTCACGCACAGGAACCGGTAGCCCTTGCTGGCGGCGATCATGCTGAGCGCGACGCCCAGGTTTCCGGACGAGGACTCCACGAGGATGGAGTCCGGCGTCAGGGATCCTTCCCGCTCGGCGCTCTCCACCATCTCCTTCGCGGCCTTCAACTTGATGGAGCCGGCGAAGTTGAAGCCCTCGCACTTGAGGTAGAGGCGGTGTCCGAATATCGATTCCAGATCGATGAAGAGACTTCCTTCGTTGAAGGCGTGGGGAGCGGAGATGACGGGCACGGCAGGCCTCCTGGTCCCAGGGCTGAGGGCAACGGCCTCAGCCGTACCGGCGCAGATCGTGGAAGAAGTCGTCGATGAGGCGGAGTTCTCCCGCCCTGGCCACTTGGTCGTAGACGTACTTGCCGACGGCCAGGTCGAGGACGCCCAGGCCGAAGGGCGAGAAGATCACCGGCTGGTCGTGGGGCGGGGCGGCCCGTCCTTGCAGCACGTCGTACAGGGTCCCGTTGAGGAAGTCGCGGTTCCCGGTGCGCTGCTCGACCAGGTGCGGGGAGGTGTCCGCCTTCAGGCAGTGCTCCACGTCGTCCACGAAGTTCGCCGAGGCGAGCAGGACCTCGGGCGCGAGGTCGCGCAGCGACACGTGCAGCACCAGGGGGTTGTGGGCGAACCAGCCGGGGGCCGTGACATGGGGCCGGCCGGCGACGGTGGCGAAGACCACGAGGTCGCTGGAGCGGACCAGGTCCTCGGCGCTGTCGTGGACGGTGACCTCACCGGTGGCGCCCGCCTGGCGCAGGTAGCCGCAGAAGCCGGCGGTGCTGTCCGGGGACACGTCGTGCACGCCGACGGCGTCGAAGGTCCAGCCGGAACCGGCCAGGAACGTGTGGATGTACCGGGCGATCAGGCCGGTGCCGAAGAACCCGACGCGGCGGGGGCGGCTCCGGGTCCGGCTGAGCCAGTCGGCCGCCAGCGCCGCGGAGGCCGCGGTCCGGGTGGCGCTGATGACGGAACTCTCCAGGCACGCGAACGGGTAGCCCGTGTCGTGGTCGTTGAGGATCAGCACCGCGGACGCCCGGGGCAGCCCGGTCCGCACGTTGTCGGGGAAGCTGGAGATCCACTTCAGGCCGTCCACCCGCGCGGGGCCGCCGATGGAGGCGGGGAGCGCGATGATCCGGGCCGTCGGACGGTCGGGGAAGCGCAGGAAGTACGAGGGCGGGTTGACCGAGTCCCCGGCACCGTGCAGCCGGTAGGTGGCCTCCACCAGGTCCACGAGCTCCTGCTCGCGCCCGCCGAGGGCCTGCTCCACCTGCCTGCCGGAGATCACCGCGAAGGAGGGCGCCGATCCCGGGTGGGGCGTGTCCGCCTCGGTGGCGGTCGACAGCGTGTCGGTCATCGACGGCTCGCCTCCCCCGTCGGGCAGGAGTCGGCCAGGCGTCGCGGCTCGGCCATGCCGACCAGCACCTGCCGGTCGCCCGTGAACGCCTCCCGGCTGTGCGCCGAGCCGATGTTGTCCACGAGCATCAGGTCACCGGCCTGCCAGGGCTCGCGCCGGGTGTGCTCCTCGTAGGTGGCGTTCAGCAGCTGGACGACGTCCTCGCCGATCGGGCTGCCGTCGCCGTACCGGGTGTTGAACGGCAGGCTGTCGGCGCCGTACTCGTCCACCAGGTACTCGCGCACCTCCGGGGCCAGGGTCCACTCGTTGAGGAATGCGATCTGGTTGAACCAGCACTTCCGGCCGGTGACCGGGTGCCGTACGACGGCGCAGCGGCGCTGCTCGGTGCGCAGCGACCCGTCGTCCTGCCAGCGGAAGTCGATGGCGTTGGCCCGGCAGTACTGCTCGATCGCGGCACGGTCGTCGGTGCCGAACGACTCCGCCAGGGACGCCCCGATCTCCTCGTTGTAACTGCGGGTCAGCATCCAGCCCTCCCGCTCGAACCGCTCGGTCAGCTCGGCCGGCAGGGCCCGGAGGATCTGCTCGGCGTCGGCGACCGCGGTCGCCCCGCCCTGTTCGGGCGCGGTCAGGCACGCGAACAGCAGCAGGCCGGGCACCTGAAGCGGGTAACTCAGCTCGTGGTGCATGCACATCGGCTGGTTGGCCGGCCAGGGCATGGAGGAGTACAGGCCGTGGCCGTGGTCCTCGCGGGGGGCGAAGGCCTCCCGCTCCGGCATGAGCGTCCCGGCCAGCCGTGCGAAGACGGCACCGACCTGGTCCGGGTCCTTCAGGCCGAGCCCGCGCACGAGCAGCGCCCCGTGCTCGGTGACCTGTGCCCGCAACGCCTCGCGGTGTTCGGCCGCCCAGCTCGCGACGTCGGCGGGCCGGTCCACGCGCAGCAGCGCTGGTCTGTCCGGCCGCAGCTCCACGTCGAGCGGTGCTGCCAGGGATGAGGACGGCATCTCGGTTTTCCTTTCGGTCGCCCGTCGCATGGGCGTACGGGTCAGGTGGAGGCCAGGGGGACGGCCGCGCTCAGAACGGCGTGCGCGGCCTCGGCCGGGCGGGTGCGGAGGAAGTAGTGGCCCCCGTCGGCCAGTTCGTGCAGGTCCACGTGCTCGGCCAGGAGCAGCCAGTCGCGGTGGTGGTCGGCGTGGCCGGCGGTGTGCGGGTCGTCGGCGGCGACCACTACCGAGACCGGCGCGGCCAGCTTCACCGGCGGCGGGGCGTGCAGGACCGCCTGGAAGTAGCGGTGGGCGGACACGCAGTCGTGCCGGTAGGCGGCACCGATGTGCTCGGCGTGCCGCGCGTTCAGTTCGGCGAGCTCGGTGTAGCCGCTGTCCGCGGTCAGCCGCGCCGCGATCTCCGCGTCGCTCAGGCCCGTCAGCTCGGCGACGGCGGCACCGCGGTCCTCGGCCGTGCCGAGCAGCTGCGCCCCGAGGAACACCCGCGTGACCCGCACACCGCGCTCCTGGAGCGTCCTTGCCGTCTCCAGGGCCGGTGCGGCGCCCGAGGAGTGGCCCCACAGCATGACCCGGGTCAGGCCGCGTGCCGTGATCTCGTCGGCGACCTGGGCCGCGACGTCCTCGATCGACGCGAACGGCTCCCGGTGCGCCGCCAGGTCGTGGCCCGGCAGGTCCACCGCGAGGACCGCGAGACCACTGCCCGCCAGCGCGGCCGCCATCGGCCGGTAGTTGACCGCGTTGCCGCCCGCGTACGGGAAGCAGACCAGCGCGCATTCCGGGGCGCCGTCCGAGTCCGACAGGGGCTGGAGCAGCTCCGGGCGCTGCCGGGCGGCGCCGTCGAGGAGCCTGGCCAGATCGGCGAGCACGGGGTGCCGGGTGATGTCCCGCAGGGAGACCGCGCGGTCGAGCGCGATGCTGAGCTTGACGGCCGACAGGGAGGTGCCGCCCGAGTCGAAGAAGTGGTCCGTCCGGCCGATCCGGTGCTCGGGCACCCCCAGCAGTTCGGCCCAGGCCGCCGCCAGCCGCCGCTCGGTCGGGCTGAACGCGTCCCGGTCCGCGCTGTCCGCCGCGTCGGGTCCGGCGCCCGTCCGCGCGGCCTCCGCGGTCAGCGCCTTGCGGTCGATCTTGCCGTTGGCGGTCAGCGGCAGGCTCTCCCGCCAGTGGAAGGCCGCCGGGACCATGTAGGCGGGCAGCGCCGCCGCGAGGGCCTCGCGCAGTACGTCCGGCTCGTGACGCCGGCCGGAGTGGAAGGCGATCAGCTGGGTGTTCCCGCCGCCCCGCTCGACGACGACCACCGCACCGTCCCGTACCCCGTCCACCCGCAGCAGGGTGTTCTCGATCTCGCCGATCTCGATCCGGAAGCCTCGGATCTTGACCTGGCTGTCCCGGCGGCCGAGGAACTCCAGCTTGCCGCCGGGGTGCCAGCGCCCCCAGTCGCCGCCCAGGTACAGCCGCTCCCCGGGCCGGTACGGGTCCGTCCGGTAGGCCTCCCGGGTCCGCTCGGGGTCGTTGACGTACCCCCGGCCCACACAGACCCCGGAGAACGCGATCAGCCCGGGAGCGCCCAGGGGCACCAGCGCGAGCTGCTCGTCCACGACGTACACGCGCACGTTGTTGACCGCGCGCCCCAGCAGCACCCGATCGGGTACGCCGTCCAGGACCTCGTGGTTGGTGTCGTCCGAGGTCTCCGTCAGCCCGTAGGCGTTGAGCAGCCTGATGCCCGGCTGGAGCGCGAACCAGCGCTGCGCCAGCTCCCGCTTAAGCGCCTCACCGGTCACCGACACCCACCGCAGGTCCGGCAGCTCCCGCGGGCGCTGTTCCAGGTACGAGACCACGACCTCCAGGTAGGAGGGCACGAGCTGGGTCACGGCGACCCGGCCCCGCACCAGCGTGTCGACGAACCGCTCCACGTCCACGACCACGTCCTGGCCGATCAGCAGGGTCCGCCCGCCGACCAGCAGCGCGGACACGAGCTGCCACAGGGAGATGTCGAAGCACTGCGGGGCGGTCTGCGCCACCACGGACCCCTCGGCGAGCCCCAGGTCGTCGATCTTGGCGAACAGGTGGTTGAGCAGGCCCGCGTGCTCGCACATCGCGCCCTTCGGCTCGCCGGTGGAGCCGGAGGTGAAGAAGATGTAGGCGAGCTGACCGGGCTCGACCCGCACCCCGAGGTCGTCGTCGGCGTGCGGTTCCGCGTACGCCGTCTCCACCAGCAGCTTCTCGGCGTCCGGTACGGTGGCCAGCGCCTGGTCGAGGGTCCCGGTACTGCCGGACTCGGTGAGCACCAGCCGGCACCCCGCCCGCGACAGCGTCGCCGCGATACGGCCGGCCGGGAAGTGCGGCTCGATCGGCAGGTACGCCCCGCCCGCCTTGAACACCGCCAGCGTCGCCGCCAGCCAGTCCAGGTTCCGTTCGGTGACGACGGCGACCACGTCCTCCCGGCCCACCCCGCGGGCCAGCAGTGCCCGCGCCAGCCGGTTGGCCCGCGCGTTCAGCTCGCCGTACGTCCACTGCCGCTCGCCGTGCACCGCGGCCACCGCCCGCGGATGCGCCCGCACCCGCTGCTCGAACAACTCGTGCGCGCGTGCGTCCGGCAGCGCCCGGTGCGGCCCGGCCAGCCCTTCCAACTGCTCCCGGACCTCCACGGCCGACAGCAGGCTCTGCTGCGTGTGGTCGGCGTCCGGATCGGCCGCCAGCAGCCGCAGCGCCTTCAGGTGGTAGCCGCCGATACGGTCCGCGCTCTCGGCGTCCAGCACGTCCGTGCGGTACCGCACGCGCAGCATCAGCCGGCCACCCCGGTCGCACCAGCGCACGTGCAGGACACCGTCGTCGGCGTGCTCGTCCTCGGCGTCCATGGGGCCGAACACGACCTCGTACGACGGCTCGGTCACCCCCAGCTCCCGCCGCAGTTCCGGCACCGGGAACTCCCGGTGCGCGAGCACCTCCGCCTCGGCGCGCTCGGCGGCCGACACCAGGGCCCGCCAGGACCCCGGGGGCACGGTCAGCCGGCACGGCAGCGGCTCGCCGCGCACTCCGGCGGCGTACCCCGTGACCACCTCGCGCTCGCCGGACAGCGCGGCCAGCACCTTGGCGTGCGCCGCCAGCAGCAGCGCGCTCAGCGGCAGTCCCGACCGCCGCACCAGCGCGCGCACCGAGGTCACCACGTCGTCCGGGACCGGCGTCTCCAGCTCCGACGCTCCCGGAACCGGCTCCCGGACCCACCGCGGCACGGCGGTGCTGCCGCCCGCGGTCAGCACACGGCTCCAGAACTCCCGGTCCGCTTCCACCGCCTCCACCGCTTCCACGCGCGTTCCCATCGAATGGCCTTCCTCACCTAGTGACGGACGCGGGGGCGTCGGTTGCTTCCAGGGCCCGGGCCGCGGCGCCGGGCCGGTCGCCGGCCCCGGGCATGTCCACGGCCGGGTTGCCGCCCCACTGAGCGTTCGGGGGGACTTCCTCGCCCTTCATGAGGAAGGAATCGGGTGCCAGCACCGAGCCGTCGCCCATGGTCACGCCGTAGTGCACATGGGCGCCGACGCCCAGCGTGCAGCCGGCGCCCAGCGTGCTGCGGTCGGACTTGAACGTGCCGTCCTCCTGGGAGTGGCACTGGATCTTGCTCCCCGCGTTGAGGGTGCAGTCGTCGCCGATGGTGGCCAGGGTGCGTTCGGTGATGTAGCAGCCGTCGTCGAACACCCGCCGGCCGATGCGCACTCCCAGGAGTCGCCAGACCAGGGCCTTGAAAGGAGTCCCGTTGAAGATGTTGAGATATTGGCTCGGCATTTTCCACACGCGCTCGTGCCACCAGAAAATCGGGTGGTAGATGGAACACAGTTGGGGGGTGAGCGGGCGGAACCTCGTCAGGCAGCGTTCCACGAGGACGTAATAGCCGGTGGAGAACGCGAGCGTCATGGCCAGATACAGGGCGATCACGACGTGACCGGCCACGCCGTACAAGTCCACGGAGGCGAGTCCGAACAGGGTGAGCGCGAAGACGAGGAACCAGCGCATGCACAGCATCAGGGCCATCGAGCGCAGGTTGTAGCGGTTCTTCGAACTGAGGTGGCGGCGCAGTTCGTCGCCTTCCCGCAGATGGTCGAACCGGGCGTCCCGGTCCACCGAGCGGGGAATCTCGAAACACGGCGAACCGAGCAGGCCCACGCCTTCCCGTACCTCGCCGTCGAGAGGAATCATCACCTTGGTGGCGAGAAGGCAGTTCTCACCCGTCCTGCCGCCCACGGGATAGGCAATGTTGTTCCCCAGGAAATTACGCGCTCCGATCTCCACCCGGGACACGCGGAAGGACGTACTGGAATAGTCGGCGTTGATGACGGAGAGTCCGTCGGCCACCATCGTTCCGCTGCCGACCTTGACCATGAAAGGCGTCTCGTGCTGCATCTCGGTGCCGAAATTCGAGCCGGTCTGCTCCACCCGTGACAGGTCGTAACCGAGCCCGCGCAGATAATGCACGATGTACGAGCTGTCGCCGAAAAGCCAGGCGAAGAACTTGATGTTCGTCATGCGCGCCGCCGTCCGGTGCAGCGTGTAGTGGAATCCGTACAGCGGATACACCCGGTCGGGTTTCACCAACAGACCCAGCAGGCGGGGAACGGTGTACAGGACGACGACGCCCAGGACGAGGAAGCCGGAGAACAGGGCGAGCGAGACGACGAGCGCGTCCGGGATCAGTTCCGGCCGGGTCAGCACCGCCGTCTGCGGATCGAGCCGCTTGCCGATCGCCGGGACCTCGGTGAACAGCATGTACACGCCGCCGAGGGTGAGCGGCAGGTACAGGAAGATCGTCTGGAACAGCGTGAGGCCACCGAACCAGACCCGGCGCGCGGTGCCGCACCTGGCCGGCGGGACCCGCAGGTAGTCGACCTGGGCGGGCTCCGCCGGGGAGCCGTGCCAGCGCTCGCCGTCCGGCACCGCCTGGCCGCTGTGCAGCGCGGAGGAATGGCCCAGTTGGGCTCCGTCGCCCAGCGAGGTGTCGATGTCCAGGACGGTCTTCTCGCCGACGTACACGTCCCGGCCCAGCGTGACCCGGCCGGTCTGGATCCGGCCCGCGTGGGCCCGGTAGCAGAGGAGGAACGCGTCCTTGCGGATCACCGTCCCGGCGCCGATCGTCAGCAGGTCGGTGCAGACCGGGACGGAGCGGGAGAGGATCGTGACACCCTTGCCGATCCGCGCGCCCAGCGCCCGCAGGTACAGCACGTACAGCGGGGTCCCGACGAAGAACACCATCGGATTCGCGTGCAGCAGGACCTTCACGAACCAGAAGCGCAGATAAGCCGCCCCCCAGATCGGAAAATCGCCGGGTTTCCAGCGGCCGACGAGCAGCCATTTCGCGGTGACCGGAAATATGCACAGGGCGAGGAAACCGATGCCGCCGAACAGCACCGACCGCACATAGATGCCGACGAATCCGGAACCGGCGGCGACCCACTCGTACCCCCGGGCGGTGACGAATCCCCAGACGAGGGAATAGACGAGGAAGATCAGCAGCTGGGCCGTCCCGCACAGCAGATGGTGGGCGGGGTGCGCGCGCGTCACCGGAGCGGGGGACCGCGTGGGTACCGGTGAGGGCACCGCCGTATCGAGCGCGGCTTGCATGAGGGCCGCCGTCAGACTCCGAATCGTGGGGTGCCGGTAGATGTCCCGCATGGACGGCGACGGGAGATCCGGGTTTTTCCGCAGCCGCGCGCAGAACTGGGCCATCACCAGGGAATTCGCGCCGAGGTCGGTGAAGAAGTTACTTTCGGCCGGAACGTCGTCGCAGCCGGTGACCTCGGCCAGTGTTTCCGCGAGTTTCCGCTCGGTCCGTACCCTGTCGGACCCCATGTCGCTCAGGGTGACGGCGGGTTCGGGGGGCCGGGATATGGGGACCTCGGAGGACTGCTCCACCATTACATCTCCTGAGGACGTATGGATCGCCAATGGCCGGCCGGACGGTTCCTGATCAGGAACCATCGGTTTCAGTCTGGCGAGGTGGACAGCAGGCTGCCACTTCGCATCGGCCCATTCGTTCCGCCCGGAAGACGCCGACGGCTCTTTATTCCTTGGTTTCCGCGCGGAGCGGCCCCCACCACGCCTCACCCGAACGGCGGCGCCCCCGAATCGCCTACGCATCCTCAAAGGGCGCCGCCGGGGAATGCCCCGTGGTCCGGTGACCCGCGTACACCCGGGTCCTGCCGGGCACCGGGGCGGGGTCTTGTTAAAGGGGCACGCGACCGACTTCGTGGGCGCGGGACCTCCGCCGTGACCGGCGAGGACGACCGGTGGCACGGCCTGGCGGCGGCACGGATCCGACTCGCCGTTCAGCGGCGTGTGGTGACCGGAGCCACCGGAACCCGGTGTCCCTGGTCGCCCGCCCTTCAGACGGTCCGTCCGGGGGCCGCCCTGCCGAGTGGGCCGGGCCCCGCACGACGTGGCGTCAGGGCGCGGGGAGCTCCGCCCGTACCGGCTTGATGATCTCCTCCGTCAGCCACCGGGCCACGCCCTGCGGGTAGCCGCGCGGCAGGCTCAGGACGATGTGGTCGAGACCGGCGTGGACGAGTTCCAGCACGGTCCGGCGGGACGCCGCGATGTCGTCGTAGGAGATGACGACCTGCACCGACCTGCTGATCTCGGACGGATCCCGGCCGATGGCCGCACAGTGCTCGTCGAGCACCCGGGCGCGGTCGGTGATGCGGTCGAGCTGATTGTGCGGCGGGCCGGGGATGTTCCAGATGTCGGCGTGTTCCGCCACCAGCCGCAGCGTCCGGTTGCCCCAGCCGCCGATGAGCAGGGGCGGGCCCGAGGGCTGCACGGGCTTCGGCTCGTTGCGGTTCCCCTTCAGCCTGTAGTAGCGGCCCTCGAAGTCGAACTCCTTCTCGGTCCACATGCGCTTGAGGATGGTGATCGTCTCCTCCAGGCGCGCGATGCCCTCGGCGGGCGGCACGAGGGTGAGACCGTACGCCTCGTACTCGGCGATCGCCGGGTTGTCACCGGCGACGCCGCCGGCGCCCGCGGGCTGGTGCGTACCGCCCACCCCGAGTCCCATGACCAGCCGGCCCCGGGACACCACGTCGACCGTGGTCGCGATCTTCCCGAGGACGGCCGGCCGGCGGATGCGGTTGCTGGTGACCAGGAGCCCCAGCCGGAGGCGCCGGGTCTGCGCGGCCAGCGCGGCCAGCAGCGTCCAGCCCTCGTAGATCTTCCCGTCCTTCGGTCCCGCCAGCGGCAGCATGTGGTCCCACAGCCAGGCGTGTTCGATCTCCGGTATCTCGTCGGCCTCCAGCCACACCCGGAGGATGTCGTCGTACTCGACGTGCATGGGTGTGGTCTTGAGACCGAAGGTCACGCGTCTGGGCTCACTCATGTGAACGTGCGTCCTTGTGTGAGAGAAGCAGGGCGGTGATCGCCGTGCGGTTGAAGACCACAACTACCGCACGGCCCCGTGTCCCGGCCGATGAATTCCGGCCAGGGTTGGACCACGTCGGTCACGTGATGCGGCACGGCCATCCACCGCCGGGTACCGGCCGGCTCAGCCGGGGACCGCCGCACCAGTGGCCACGTCGGGCAGCGGGAGGGCAACCGCGTCGGTGCCGCGTTCCGGGATGCCGATGACCTCGACCGTCACCCCTCGTGCTGCCAGGGCCTTCGCGGTCTGTGCGACGGTGATCTGGGAGAAGCCGAAGACGGAGTCCGGCGTCAGGCTCCCGCGGTTCTTGAGAAGCATCGCAAGGACGATCCGCTTGGGCGTGTAGTCCTCCGGAAGGAGGTGTGCGCCGCCGCTGAGCCGGGCCACCTTCGCGGTGAAGTCCGCACGGACTCGGGCGGACTCCTGGAGCAGTTCCACCGCGACCCTGGCCTGGCTGAACAAGTGACTCAACGGACCGGAACCGCCCGCGCGCTTGACGAGGATCAGAGTGCCGTCGGGCGTGAGCAGATCACAGATCTCGACCTGGTCCCTGGGCCGGAGCGGGTTGGCGACGTTCTTGGTGTCGAGGCAGAGCCAGCCGGGCCGGTCATCGGCCACCCTGTTGTTGTAGTCGTGCTCCGACTCACCGGGCACCCAGGCAGGGAGGGCGACGGAGGGGGAGGGAGAGAACAGGGCGCTCACGGTGACCCGGCACTCTTCGGTGTAGGCCGCCCCGGCCTCGTACCACTCGCCGTCCATCAGGAAGAACCGCCGGGAGCCGAGCGAGACGCCCGTCTCCAGCCAGGTCAGCGCGCTGGTGACGGCGAGCGTGTCGGCGGCCCCCGCCCGGCGGTCCCTGGCCAGGGTCACGGTGCCCTCGCGCAGCGCCCTGAGGCGTCGGCCGCGCGGTGCGAGCCGGGCCCGGGTGAGAACGTATCCGAGGTCGAACTCATCGGACCGCAAGGCACCCGTGCTGTTGATCCGCGTCAGGTACGTGGTGGCCTCCGCGTACGCCTCGTGGTGTTCGGAGGGGACGGAGACGGAGATCAGCCCGTCCGCGGGCCGGCCGAGACGGTCGTCCAGAGCCTGGTCGAGGGTGTCGACGGTCCTCGTGTCGCTGACCGGCACGATGTGGTCGACGAACTCCAGCTCCTGGTGCGGAATGTCCTCGCGGCAGATCCTTGCGATGGCCCGCAGGTCGGAGACCAGGGCCGCGGGCTCGACTCCGAGAGCGATCCTCAGCCCGCATCCGCCCTGGGCGCTGACCGCCTTGCCACGCGTGTACCGCGACCGGGTGAGCGGCAGGTCGTCGAGGTATCCGCCCAGGCTCCGCACGATGCGGGAGTGGTCACGAATCCCCAGCAGCGGGACGGACGCGCCCCGCGGGACCAGGGAGATGTCGGTGCGGGCCTGTCCGAGGGATCTCGACACAGCCCCGCGGATCATGTTCGGGTCCATCTGCCGGATGGCGAACGAGAGGCCGAAGCGCTTGTCCTTGAGGTGGTCCGGGATCAGTCGGTACCCCTGGTCACAGCCTATGGCGTACACCGTCTCGTCGACGGCGAGCAGAAGCAGGGCAGCGGTGCGGCGGACGCTCTCACTGACGGTGATGCCGGTGGTGCGCGACATGGGTGCGCACCAAGGGGCCTCGGTGCGCTCCATCGCGCAGGTGACGTACACGGCCGGGACCCCCAGTACCTCGGGCACATGCAGCTCGGCACCCAGCTCGTCGAGAAGCTCGATGTCCAGAGCACCCAGCATGGCCTCCGTGGCCGGGGAGACGCCGGACAGTCGGTAAACAGTGCGTACCGCGGTGTTCACACCACTGATGATGGACGTTATCTGTGTACGTTGTCAACAGAATCGTCTCTGGAAACACTGTAACCGCCCGTGTACGCTGGGGCTATGACGGACACTGCCGCTTCATCGGTCGGACCACTGGTCACCGGCGCCGAGATCGCTCGGTTGGCCGGAGTCACCCGGGCTGCTGTCTCCAACTGGCGCCGGCGCTACGACGATTTCCCCCTGCCGGCGGGGGGCGCCGCCAACAGTCCGCTCTACGCGCTCGCGGAGGTCCAGGAATGGCTGGACAAGCAACGCAAAGGCCAGGAGGTCTCCCCCGAGGTCGAGTTGTGGCAGGCGATGCGGGCTGTGTACGGGGAACAGATGATCGCAGGCCTGGCGCAGGTGGCCGCGGTGCTGACCGGAGAAGCCGGAACCGGAGTGCCGGACGACATCGCCACCCGCGTACAGGGACTCGTCCGCGCCGAATCCCCAGCCGACCTCGTGAACGGCCTGACCGAACGATTCATGGACTCCGCTCGGCGCGCCGGCTCTGACCAGGTGACGCCTGAGCGGGTGGTGCGCGCAGTGCGCCACTTCGCTCCCGAACTGACGTCCGACGCCACCGTCTTCGATCCCGCTTGCGGAATCGGGGTGCTGCTCCTGTCCGTCGCTTCCGAAGGCGGGATGCGGTGCCGCGGACAGGAGATGGACGCCGACAGCGCCCGCTTCGCACAGCTCCGCGCAGACCTCCTGGGCCGATCAGGCGTGCGCATAGTGGCGGGTGACTCACTGCGCGCGGATGAATGGCAGGACCTCAAGGCTGATCTGGTCGTCTGCGATCCTCCGGCCGGCGTGACCGAATGGGGGCGGGAGGAACTGCTGCTCGACTCCCGCTGGGACCTCGGCACCCCGTCCAAGGCCGAAGGCGAGCTCGCATGGCTCCAGCACGCCTACGCGCACACCGTACCCGGCGGTCACGTCCTCATGGTCATGCCGGCCTCGGTCGCCTACCGCAAAGCAGGTCGCCGCATCCGGGCGGAGCTCGTACGCCGGGGCATCCTGCGCCAAGTCGTCGCCTTGCCACCGGGTACGGCGACCTCGCACGCCCTGCCTGTCCATCTGTGGTGTCTTCAGCGTCCCGAGAGCACGGCGGGCGCGGACACGAACCACACCGTGCGCATGATCGACCTGACGGACAACAGCCCCGACGCCGACCTGGAACCACGCCCCGACCAGGTTGCCGACGTCCCGCTGATCGAACTCCTCGACGACACGGTCGATCTGACACCCGGAAGCCACCTCCTGCACCGGCACCGCGACTACCCCGGTGAGTACGCCGCCCTGCGCGAGGAACTCGAGAACCGGATCCGTCGCCTCGCCGCCCTCCTGCCGGAGCTCGCCGCGGGTGGCGGGCCGGGCTCGCTGGACGCCGCCACCACCAGCGTCGCGGATCTCGCCCGAGCCGGGCTCGTGGCCTACGACGGTCAGGAGCCGGTCTCGGCCAGCGAGCAGCTCGACACCGACTATCTGCAAGGTTTCCTGCGCAGCTCCGCCAACGCCCGCAGATCGACGAGCGCGAGCGGGACCTACCGCTTCGACGGCAGGGGCGCGCGCATCCCCCGTATGGGCATCGACGATCAGCGCCGGTACGGCTCCGCCTTCCGCGCCCTGTCCGCGTTCGAGGAGGGGATGCGCGAGGTCGACGAGCTGAGCCGGCGGCTCGCCGAGGTCGCCCGTGACGGTCTCGCCACGGGCGCCCTGGCACCGGAGGACTGAGGGCCGGGCGGCCGGTCAGGCGACGTGCGGAAGGAACGGGCTCGCCGTTCCGCTCCACGTCACGCTCAAAGCCTCGCGAGCACGCGTGCAGGCGACGAAGAGCAGACAGCGCTCCCGGAGCAGGTCGGCCTCGTGCTGGAGCGGGTCGGCCTCACGCGGGGTGATCTCCCGGGCGAACGGGACGGTCCCCTCGGCGGCACCGAGCACCGACACCGCGCGGAACTCCAGCCCCTTCATCGCGTGCATCGTCGCCAGCCGCACCCCCTCGGTCCCCTGGGCGGCCTGACCCCTGACCCGCAGCACCGGGACGCCGGCGGCGGTCAGCTTCTCCTCCGCCGCGTCCAGGGAGAGGTTGAAGCGTGCGCACACGCCGATCTCATGCGGGGCGAGGCCCTCCTCCAGCAGCGCTCGGACCCGCTCCACCAGCCCCTCGATCTCTTCCTTCTGGGTGCGGTACCCCTGCACCTGGGGCCGGCGGCCGTGGAGGACGGAGCGGTACCCGGACAGCGAGTCCGTCCCCTCGCCCTCGAGCGCGTCGACGGTGACGGGTGCGAGGAGGCGGGTGGACCAGGCGAGGATCTCCTCGGTGGAGCGGTAGTTGACACGCAGCCGGAAGCTGCGGCCACTCGTGGTGATCCCCAGCGAGCCGAGCGAGACCCGGGAGTCGTAGATCCGCTGATGCGGGTCGCCGGTGACGAACAGGTCGTCGGGTCCGGGGGAGACGGCGGCGCGCAGCACCCGCCACTGCCCCGGATGCAGATCCTGTGCCTCGTCGACGACGACATGGGCGTACGGGGCCGGCCGGCCGGCGAGGAGTTCCGCCGCCCGGGCGCAGATGCGCAGGTGCGTGGTCTCACGGCGGTCCCGCAGGAGCTGCTCGAACCGCTCCACGCCCCGCCACACTTCGCGGCGGCGCGCGGGACCGAGGCCGGTGCCGCGGCCACGGCGGCTCGCGCCGAGGTAGGCGTCGAGATCACGGAGGTTCTGGCCGAGAACGACGTGCCGGTACTCCTGGGCCAGGAACTGGGCGGTGAACGGCAGATGGAGCTGCTTGACCGCCTTTTCCCACAGCTGCCGCTGTTCCCGGTCCCCGATCGGTTTCGGCGCGACAGCCGAGTCGGCGCGCACGATGCCGTTCGCGAAGGCGTCGACCGTTGTCACGTCCACCCGCGCCAGCAGCTTCTCGTCCTCGTCGAGGAGCAGGCCGAGCATGTCGCGCAGTCCCGCGGCGAGCGCGTTCGTGTAGGTGGTGAGCAGGATGCGACCGTCCTCGGAGCGGCCGAGCAGGTGCTTGACCCGGTGCAGGGCGGCCACCGTCTTGCCCGTGCCGGGCCCGCCGGTTACCTGGACCGGACCGCCGTACGAGGCGCGGTAGGCGACACGGCGCTGAGACGGGTGGAGGAAGACCCGCCAGGCGGCGAAGGGCTTCTCCAGGATCTCCTCCAGCTCCTGCGGTCCGGTGACCAGCCGGATGCGCGCGGGCGTGTTGCCGATCACCGTGGCCAGGTCCTCGACCGGTTCGGCGGGCGCGTCGGCGGGACGGCGGACGGCCACGACGTCCCGGTAGACCTCCTCCGGGCTGAACCCTTCGGCGAGGTACTGGAGCACTTCCAGCTGGTCCTCCGGCAGGAGCGTGGAGAACGCCTCCAACTGGGCCTTGTCCACCATGGAACGCGCGGCGCGCAGGACCTGGTCGTCGATACCGAGCTCGCGCAGCGTGCCGTCGGAGACATCGGCGAACAGCAGCCGGGGAGCGGTGCGTGCGGCGGTCTCGTACAGCGGCGTCAGCTCGTCCAGGGCGACGGCGTTGCGCACCTCCAGGGCCCGCGTGGCGGAGTTCGCGCTGTACAGGCGCTTCGCTGCCCAGGTATAGGCGTCGTCATGCGGCAGGACGTTGACCAGCAGGAACGTGTCGCTGCCGTCGTCGGGGGCGAGGACGACACCGCGCCAGAAGTCGGTGATGCGAATGGTGCGCATCCGCCGGTCACGGGCGTTCTCCACGGACTCCAGGTGCAACCCCTTGTCCGCGTTGAGTTCGGCGGCGCTCATGGCCTGGAACTTGGCCATGGCCTTGCGCACTCCGGCTCGGACCGGCTTCTCCAGGGTGTCGTAGCCGTCCCAGAAGCTCTGGGCGAAGGCGAGCCGGGGCATGAGGTCCCCTTCCTTCCTGTCAGGTGATGTCCCATGATCACGGATGCGGGGAGCCCCCGGCCAGCCGCCCGGCGATCTCCCGGAGGGCGGTGAGGAGTTGTCCCGGGTCGCGGGAGAGATCGAGGCTGTGCTGGTGGAGCCGCACTCCCCGCCCGTCCGGTCCCGCCGCCGTTCCCCGGACTTCGTGGAAGCGCTCGGGCTGCCGCCCGGCCGCGTACACCAGGTGTGCCTCGCGCAGACCGAGCACGGTGGCGTAGGTGAGGGCCTGGTAGAGGTCGGCGTTGAGGAGCCCGTCGCCCTTCTCCACCTTGTACTTGGCGTCGACGACGGCGAGCGGGGTGCGGCCGTCGCCGGTGCGGACGACCAGGTCGGGACGCAACCGTACGAGACCCGCGATGTCGAGGTGATGGGAGTCCTGGAGGCGCGCGGACAGGCCGTGCTCCCGAAGGGCTTCACGCAGCGCGACCGTGACGAAGTCCTCGAACAGCTTGTTCATGTCGAGGAGGAAGCCGTCCACGGCGAGCGCGTCGGCCCCGGCCGGCCGGTGCTCCGGCGAGGTGCCGCGGAGCACGGCCTCGGCGAGCCGAAGCGCCGCCTGGTAACGGGAGTTGAGACGTGACGGCTGCCAACGGGGCAGTTCCTGACCCCGTACCAACGGCTGGGCGTCGGCCAGACGGACGCGCTGATGAGCGAGACGGCGCCGCACGGTCCCGGGAACGTCCGGCAGCCGCAGCAGCCGCTCGGTGGCGGCGCGCAGGATGCGGTTCTCGGCGGTGTCGGCGGTGTACGCATCGTAGGTGATCTCCACGGGCGGCATACGGCCGAAGTGCCGTCGGATCTGCTCGGCCTCACGCAGTCTGCCGCGCATCACGAGCGCGGACTCCTCCACCTCCCGGTAGCCCTGGAGGACCCCCAGCCGCAGCGCCCGGTCGATCTGCCGCTCCACGGCGTGCGCGAGCGCCGGGACGACGTCGTCGTACGCGCCGGTCTCGACCGTGCCCTCCGCGCCGTCACGCCAGGCGCGGGCCGGGTCGAGGCTGAACCCGAGGAGGAAGAACAGCCGGCTCACCGGTGTCTTGGGCGTGATCCGTACGACCGGGCCGCCGGGCACGCGTACGGCGCCGACCCGGCTGCCGGCACGCAGCAGCCAGTGCCCGCTCCGGGCGGGGTCGGGGGTCGCACTGTGCAGGATGCCGGAGGCGGCCAGCGCCCGCCCCGCCTCCGCACTCAGCCGCACGGAGACGGCCGGCCCGTACTCGCGCAGCCACACCTCGGGCACGGACACCGTCACGGGAGCTGCTCGCGCAAGGAGCCGAGGCCGTAGCGGGCCTCGATGTCGAGGCCCTCGCCGTAGTGGTGTTCCTCCAGCAGCGGCAGGATCTTCGTGCGCCAGACCCGGTCGAGGCCGCCGTCGCGGTACACGCCCGGCTTCATCAGGTACGACGGCCCGATGGCGAAGTCGGCGTCGCCGATACGGGTGTTGAGGACGTCGAGGAGGCGGGCGGGCTCCAGGTCCCGTCCCTCGCGCCGTAGCCAACGGGCCAGGAGGCCGGCGGTCGGCTCGGTGCGCGGGGACAGTTCCACGAAGGCGAAACGGCGGCGCATCGCCGCGTCCACCAGGGCGATGGACCGGTCGGCGGTGTTCATCGTGCCGATCACGAAGAGGTTGGGCGGCAACGCGAAGTCGTCCCCGGAGTAGGTGAGACGGACCGACTTCGTCCGGTACTCCAGGAGGAAGTACAGCTCACCGAAGACCTTCGCCAGATTCGCACGGTTGATCTCGTCGATGATCAGGAAGTGCGGGATGTGCCGGTTGCCCTCACGCGAGGCGAGATCGGCGAGTTCCCGGAGCGGACCCGCCGTCAGCCGGAAGGCCACCTCCCTCGTCTCGGGGTCCTCCACGGGCCGGAAGCTCTCGAAGAAGTCCTCGTAGGCGTACGAGGGATGGAACTGCACGATCTTGACCTGCTCCGGACCGCCACCGAAGTACTCGGCCAGCCTCATCGCCAGATAGGTCTTGCCCGTGCCCGGTGGGCCGTACAGAACGATCTGCCGCTCGTCGAGGAGGAGTTCGCGCACCTCCTCCAGCCAGCCACGGTCATGGACGAGGAGCTCCGCGGCGAGTGCCTCGGTGATGTGCGGCAGCGACAGCTCCCGCTGCGCCGGCCGTTCCACGGCGAGGTCCTCACCGGCTGCCGCCGCGGCCGTGCGGTCCTGCTGCGTGGTGAGCTCGTCGAGCGCTTCCAGCACACCGGTCAGGTCGACGACGTCGTGCTGGACGGACAGCTTCTGCTGCACTTCCTCCGCCAGTTCCTCGTACGCATGGCGCCGCGGCAGCCAGTCGACGGTCCTTCGCAGATTGGACAACCCGCCCGGCGACGAGGTCTGCACGGCTTCCCCCGTGATCCGCCCGATGTGCAGCCACCCGTCGCCGATGGTGGCGACGGTGTCGCCGACGCGCATCTGCGTCAGGAAGGCGTGCAGTTCGTCGACGAGACCGCGCTTCTGGTTGTACGAGGCCGCGCCCTCGTACCCCTCCTCCACGAAGCGGCGCAGCGTGCTCTTGGTCGGATCGGTCTCCTCCAGAGGCGGCAGATGCGCGGCCGAGAGAGAGACGAAGCCCTCCTTCAGCCACAGCCGACGCACCAGGTTGTGCCCCGAGACGTTGGAGCCGCGCACCAGCCACGCCTTGCGCGGAGGGCGCCAGCCGGTGGACAGGTAGTCGGCGAGCGGATGGCCCTCCGCGGTGCGCCAGGACTCAGGGCCGGAAGCGTCGTAGCCGTACACGAGCGCCGCGGCGGCCGAGGAGGAGTTGCACTCGATGTCCCGGGCCGTCACCCAACGGGACGGTGTCTGCGGCAGACCGGGATCGTGGGGAGCGTCGATGAGGGCCCCGCTCGCACGCAGGTCCGCGCGGTTGCGGCGGGCGTGGTCGCCGAGCCCGGGCCACGCCTCGGCGGCCACCGTGGAGCCCTTCCGCAGGAGGAACTTGTGGGTGCCGTTGCCGCCGAACTCGGCGAGCAGGTGCCCGCGCGCCTCACCGCCGTCCTTGGGCAGCTTGATGCGGAACTCGGGAGCACCGGGGAGGAGTTCGGGCTGCGACACGGGTGACCTTCCGGGAGTGCGAGGCCTGCTCCAATGCTGCCTCACCCTACCTGTTGACGCCGTCAAATGACCCCAATCATAAGAGTAAACGGACCCGATGAATCTGTTGACCGTGTAAACGTACTCACCCTACAGTGCTGTCGGGCGTCCAGCCGTAGGCTGTCCCGGGGAGACAAGGGGAGACGATGATCGACTACCGCAAGGCGACCGTTCCGGTTTGGACGCTGGCGACCGGTGACGTCCGGGTGCCCGACGTGACCGGAGACGGGCCGATGACGGCCGAGCGTGTGGCCGAACTGCGCGGCGTGCTGGCCGCCCTGGCCGACGAGCCGATCGCCACGCTGGAGGCACATCCGCTGCCCGACGAGCTCGACCGCGGCCGAGGCATCTCCCTGGATGCCGCGAGCCCCTTGGCTCAGCACTTGTCTCAGCTCATCACGCAGTCCGCGCGCAGCTCCTCCACGGCGGCCAGGGCGACGGCCGCCGGCGAAGGCTTGTACCGCATGGTGGTGCCGGCGAAGGTGGCCGCCCAGTTGGGGCAGGGCGTCGTGAGCCCGATGGCGTCGAAGGCGGCGACCGGTGGCATCCGCGGTGCCTTCGTGAACTCGTCGGGCCGCATCGTCGGCCAGCCGACGTTCGTGCGAGTCGACGCGGCGGCGGGCGCGGCCGGTGGAGCCGGTGCGACGGCCGGTGCCGCGGCTGTCGGCGGAACCGCGCTCACCGTGGCCGCGCCGCTCGTGCTCATGGCCGTGGCGGTGGGCGTGAGCGCGCACGCCGACCACAAGCGTCAACAGGCCATCGAGCACATCACGGAGCTGCTGGAGCAACTTCAGGAACAGGAGCTGGAGAAGGAGTACAGCGCACTCGACGGCTGCCGCGACGCCATCGCCAAAGCCACCGCCGTTCTGCTCGACCAGGGCAAGATCGGTGCCTCTCTGGGACTGGACTCGGCCGTGCACGCCATCAACACCGCGCTGGGCTCCGCCGACCGCCGCCTCGCCAAGTGGCAGCACGCGCTCGACAAGCTGCCCGACGGCAAGGCCGTGGAGATCGGCACACTGACCAAGTCCTTCCCCGGCCTCGACGAGGACGGCGGCACGTTCCGCGCCCACCTGGAACTCGCCACCCTGGCCGTCGCGCTGAAGAGACGGGTCAACATCCTCCAGGCCGTCGAGCACGCCCAGAGCGACCCCGGCAACCTGTTCGAGAACTTCGTCCGCGCACTCAAGGTCGACCAGGAGCGCCTCGACGCGCTGGAGTCGGGTATCGCCGGTGTCCTGCGACGCCTGTCGGCGCTGGAGCTGGCACGACCGAACGGTCTGCGCCCCGTCTTCACCACCGGTGAGGTCGACCGCCTGATGAGCGCGGCCCACCGCATTCACCGGCTGGGCGACGGCGCCGTGGCCGACAGCCGCGCGATGGACGTGGCGATCGAGATGGCCCGCGACAAGGACGGCTCGGTGGTGGTGTTCCCCGCGCTGCCCGCGTAGGCGTGGGGCGCCTGCCCTCTGCCGGACTCTCTGCTCCTTTGCGTCCCTTGCCCCTCCAGGGGGCGTTCCACGTGCTCGTCGGAGGTTCCCGAGTTGAGGCAGATCGACACCCGTCTCATCCAGACCGCGGTCATCGGAGGCCGCGACTCGGACCAGCCGGTGATCCTCCCGGAACAGCCCCACAACCTCGACGAGTTCCTCCGCCAGTTCGGAAGGGACGACTTCTGGTGCGGCACGCTTCTCGGAGGCTGTGGCGAACCGCTGCGTCCCAAGCGGTATGTGACGAGGGTCTGTCACTTCGCCCACGAAGCCGACCCCGGCCGTGGGGAATGCCATCGGACCACCCACAGCGCGGACGGCGCCGACCACTTGTTCGTCAAGGCCCACGTCACCCGCTGGCTGGCGGCGCAGGGGCACGCCGCCCAGGGTGAACTGCGCACCTTCGGGCACTGCCACGGCGACGCCGTGGACTTCTGGTTGCGTCGTACCAAGACGCACCTCCGGTTCGAACTCCACCCGGAGGACTACCGCGGCTGGCGCAGGGCGGCGGACAGCCTGGGCGCGAAGGAAGGCCGTATCGAGTGGGTCTTCGGCCGGGACGACGCGCTCGCACGGGACATGATGGCGCGTCGGGGGTACGCGCTGCTCGTGCGGTGCGAGACCGAGGACAACGACCGTCGCGTGTACATCGGCACCCTGACCGACGGGAAGAAGACGGCGTGGGCTCCCCTGGAGCACTGCCGGATGACCGAGAGCGGCCTCGTCACCCCCGCCGTCGAGGAGCTGCGTGCCGAGGGAACGGTCCGCGACGACGGCATCGGCTGCGAGCCGTTTCCCAGCAGCGTGGCCCTTCCCCGCGGACAGGTCGTGTTCGCGGTGGACACGGAAGCGGCCACCCCGCCCCCATCTCCCCTGGACGTGCCCGGCAGACGCCTGATTCCCGGCTTCGTCAAGCCGGCGGGAAGCCGCATCGTACGGGCCCACCTGTCCCTGCCCGACACCGTGCCGGCGCCCACGGACCAGTACGTCTACCACCTCGCCGGCTCGGTCCGGCTGCTGGTCACGGATGTCGCCGGGGGAAACGGCTCCTCCTGGGCGGTCCGGGCCGACGCGCTGGTACCGCTCAACGGCCTGGAGGCGGAACGCACCGGTCTGTGGCGTCCCAGCGTGGCTCTCGACGAGAAGTACGTCCCGGCCCCCCGCGTCTCAAGCACTCGTGAGCGAACCCCACGCGCCGAAACCGCGCCCGGTGGGCCCGGGGCGCCGGAGAGCGCACCCGGGAAACCGGCCGCCCGGCTGCGGAAGGTGCTGGAGGAGGTCGCGGCGAAGGGCGCCACGATCACGTGGAGCGAGCTGGCCGGGCAGCTCGGCAGGTGGGTCCACGACCTGCCGAACCCCAAGCGCCAGGACCTGCTGGTCGAGATGGACAAGCCGCGGGTGCCCGGCCGTCCGCTGCTGAGCGTGCTGATCGTCACCCACCTGGGCAGACCCCTTCCGTACCTGGGGCAGGTACTGAGACGGCTCGGGGTCGCCGGACCGGCCTCGGAGTCGGCCCTCCAGCAGTGGACGGCGGTCGAGGTCAGAAGGACACACGCGGCGTACGGGAGCCGTCCGGCACACGTGTCGGCCGCCCCGCCGCCCGCCGTGCAGCAGCCCACCGCGAAGCAGCCGGCCGTGAGGGAACAGGCGCCCTCCGAGAGCGACCTGGGCCAGGCGTACCGCAGACGCGCGGAGACGAGGGAGAAGCTGGAGGAGGCGGCGAGGACCCGGGCGCGGACGAAGGGGACGCGCGCACAGCGCCTGTCGGCGGCGATCCGGCAAGGAGAGGAACACCTCCGAAGGTACGAAGAGGTCCGTCCCGGCAGGCGGGCCCTGCGCGAGTGGCTGCGGGAGGGTGACCGTGTCCTGGACCTCCTCGACCGTCTGATCGGCCGCCCGATCACGGTCGATCCCGCCGGGACGGAGCACCGGACCGCGGTTTCCGGACCGAAACCGGCCAAGGCCCTCGAACCGAAGCCGGTCGCGAAGAAGGACCCGCAGCTCAGGAAGATCCGCCGCCTGCTCGGTGAGCTGTATGCGACCCACAGGAACCGGCCCACCCAGGACCTGCTGCGGCTCCTCGACGAGATCGGGACGTACCGCGCCCAGCTCGCCCGACCGCTGCCGGCCGCGGAGACCAGGCTTGTCGAGGGCTGGCGGAGCAGGCTGGAGGACCGGATGGCCGCCGAGCGGTCCGCCCGGCCGGCGACCGCTCCGCCGAAGACATCGGCGGGGGCGGGCGGCATCGCCGAGCCGCCGCAGGACGACCGCCTGCCGGCCGAGCGGATCGACAAGCTGGCCCGCACCGTCCGCGGCGTCCTGGAGGAACTGGCCCGCGCCGACGGCACCCCCCTGAGCTGGGGCGACCTGCGCCTCAGGGCAGGCGGGCAGCTTCCGTCCCTGCACCCCGACGACAAGGTCGCGTTGCTCGTCGCGGCGGACCGGAGCACCCCGGCTGACGAGCCGCTCCTGTCCACGCTGGTCGACAGCTCCGTCACCGCCCCGCACCGGCTCTACCGCCAGGTGCGTGTCCGTCTCGGCCGGAAGCCCGTCCCTGACACGGAGCTGGAGGCCCATCGGGCCATGGAGGCCCTGCGCCTGCGGCAGATCTGGCGCTACCGGCGGTGAGTGGGCGGCCCGGTCGGCGCGCGGCGGGGCGTGGGCGGAACCACGCACGTCAGGGTGCGACCGGCGCTGTGAGCACCGCCCGGACGGTCTTGCCGCCGGGCGGGTGGGGGACGCAGTCCCAGTGGTCGGCGAGCGCGGCGACGAGCATGAGGCCGCGCCCGCCGGGGCGGGGCTCGTCGGATCCGGCGGCGCCCGTCAGGATCTGCGGGTAGAGCTCCCCGCGGGCGTCGGTGACCTCGACGCGCAGGTGCCCGGCCGGCGGGTCGAAGGCGAGCGTGAGCCGGAAGCAACGGCCGGGTACGAGGCCGTGGAGAACGGCGTTGGCGGCCAGCTCCGCGACGACGAGCTCGGCGCGCTCCGTCAGGTCCTCCGGGGCGCCCCATGACCGCAGTGCGGTCACGGCGAGCAACCGGGCGAGACGGGCGCCGCGCCGCGTGGACGACAGCAGCTGCGTGAAGGTGCCGACCGGGGCGCCGACGTGTGGTGTCGCGTGGTTCATGACGCCAGCGTGGCGGCAGGACGCGGGTGAGGACGAGTGCCGCACCCCGTACGCAGGGTGGGAGTACGAGTCGTCGCGGTGGCGGCACGGCGCACGTCAGCACAGCCGGGGGTGAGGGCGAACCAAACCGCTGTCCCTGACGTCAGAGTGGCGGTCGGACGGGGTGGGGACGAGTGCGGCACCCCGTACGCTGAGTCAGCGTACGGACACGGGGAGTGGACGGTACGACCGCTGTTCCGTCACGCTGGGCGATGAGTGCGAGGCGGCGTGAGGAGCCGCCGCGGTGCGGTTCGGCGGAAAGGGGCGGCGGATGGAGAGCGTCGGAGTCGAGGGGGAGGCGGCCGGGGGCGCCGGCGCGCGGGCGGTTCCGGCGGCCGACTGGGAACGGGAGCCCCACCCGTCCGACAGCCTGCGCACGTTCGGCGCCGTCGTCCAGGCCCTGCGCGAGCACGCGGGCCTCAGCCGGGTCGATCTGAGTGCCCGGGTCCAGTACTCCAAACACACCGTGGAGTCGGTGGAGCTGGGGCGCCGGATGCCGGACGAGGCGTTCGTGGAACGCGCGGAGCAGGCGCTGGGCAACACGGGCGCGCTGCGGAAGGCCGCCCGGCACCTGACGCGGGGGGAGGCGGGGCTCGCGGCGTGGTTCCGGCGGTGGGCGCGGCTGGAGCGGGAGGCGGTGAGCCTGTGCACGTACGAGTGCCGGTTGGTGCCGGGGTTGTTGCAGTCGGAGGCGTATGCGCGGGCGGTGTTCGAGGGCACGATCCCGCTGCGGACCGACGAGGAGCTGGAGGTGCAGCTCGCCGCGCGGATGGACCGGCAGCGGATGATGCGGGAGCGGCCCAAGGTGCCGTTCAGCTTCATCGTGGAGGAGCATGTGTTCCGGCGGCGGTTCGGGGACGCGGAGGTGATGCGCGGGCTGGTCGACCATGTGCTGGAGCTGAGCGCTCCGCGCAACGTCACCCTTCAGGTGGTCCCTCTGGAGGCGGGGTTACACGCCTGCCTGGACGGGCCGGTGCGCATCTTGGAGACTCCCGCGGGGCAGCGGCTCGGCTACTCCGAAGGGCAGCAGAACGGACGGCTGATCTCGGACAGGAAAGAGGTGAGCCTGCTCTGCCAGCGCTATGAAACACTGCGCTCGCAGGCCCTGCCCCCCAAAGAATCCCGGGACCTGCTGGAGCGACTGCGAGGAGAGCTATGAGCAGCGGAACGACGGAACTCGCTTGGTTCAAGTCCAGCTACAGCGGTAGCCAGGGCGATGACTGCGTGGAGGTCGCCATTGCCGAACAGGCCGTCCACGTACGGGACTCCAAAGACGTGACCCGCCCGGCCTTCGCTGTGGGGCGCGAAGGCTGGGGACGGTTCGTGCGGTTCGCCGCGGAGGGCTGAGCGGGCGGCGTACTGCGCCCGAGGGCCCGTCAGGTGAGGGTGTTACGCAGGTGCGGGCCCAGGTAGCCGACGTACACCTTCCCGGAGCGGGGGCAGTCGTCGTAGAAGTGCAGGCGCGGGGCGATGGTGTTTCCACCGCCGATCTTCAGGTGCGCCTGCATGAAGACCTGGCCGTCGGGGTGCACCGCCTGCGGGACCGGGAGCATGCGTTCGGCGCGCAGTTTCGCCTTGCGGGCGACCGTGTCCGACTCGCGCATGGCCACCTTGGCCGCGGGGAAGGGGAACGCGCTGGAGCCGTCTGACTTGCACCAGCTCAGGAAGTCGCCGGAGGTCGTGCCCTCGGCGGACGACCGGGCGAAGTGGTCGAGGGCCAGCAGGCCGTCCCAGGCGACGCGCAGCCAGTTGTCCACCGACTGGCTGTCGAGCGCCCGGGTGGTCTTGCGGTTCCCGGTGAACGCGATGCCGGGCAGCTCGCCGAGGCGGTCCAGCAACTCGGCGAAGGTCGTCGGGTAGGCGATGTCCGCGGTGACGGACGGCGTGTGGGCGACGGCGAACCGGCCCGCCTCCTGGAGTTGTTCCCGCAGGAAGCGTATGAGCCGCTGGGACTCCTGGACCTTGTCGTACAGTTCCTCGTTCTCGCCGCGCAGTTCGTTGCTGGCCTGATCGGCCTTCGCGAGCTCCGCGTACAGGTCGTTGATCTCGCCGACCCGGATGGCCTCGGCACGCTCGGCCTCGTCCAGCAGGGCCGTGAGCGCCGCGTTCTCGGAGCGGAGCTGAACGACGTCCGTGCCGTCCTGGGGGGTTCGGGGCCGGGTGCGCTGGCGCGGAATGGCGAGCAGGGCGGCGGGCAGTGGCTGCCGGGAGGACAGCCGCTGGGGGAGCGCGGCGAGTGTGGAGGCGGCGCGGCGCGGGTCGGCCTCGATGGTACGGCGCGACATCACCGGGTGACGCTGGGCGTCGGGCTTCCATGCCGGGTCGAGCCCGGGGAGGTACGTGCGGACACCGCCACCGAACACGGGGTGGTACTCCAGCGCGGCATTGAACTTGACCTGTGCTTCCGGCGTGAGCACGTACAGCACGGCCAGCCCGTGCAGATAGCGGAAGAGGGGTTCGACGACCGAGCTCGACCAGTCGTCGGGATCCTTTCCGTACGGCACGCTGGCGATGACGACGGGCATCCGGCGGTTCTCGTCGCAGAGTTCCTCGATGAGGTCGTCGACGTCCTCGGCCTCGACGAAGACCGGTCCGGCGGTGACCTCCCCGTCGGCGTCCAGTGCCTTCAGGTCGTCCAGCAGGGACCGGACGATGTTGGGTGTGTTGGCACGCCTGGGGATCTCGGTCTCGCCGGCCGGCTGGTGCTCGATGTCGAGCTGTACCCAGGTACGGCCCTCGTCCTCCTCCAGGCCGGAACGCACGATGAGCGTGGACTGCCAGGTGCCGGCGGTCGCGGAGTGCGTCTCCCGCATCCGCCAGCGGCTGTGCGCGCCCTTGCGGCCGGACTCCGAGTCACGGTCGAGGGTGGCGTGCGGGGCTATGTCGTTGCGTCCCTCGTCCAGCCCCGACGGGTCGTACCCCTTGCCGCGGATCCATTCCAGCAGGTGCCGCTCCGCGACGCCGCAGGCCTGGACGTAGTCGAGTTCGGTCGAGACCACCATGCGGTAGCCGCGTGGTTGCATACACGCTCCTCGGTGGGATGCGGGGATGTGGGAGAGCGGGGTAGGGCCCGCTGCGCGGCTCCTTCCCGTCATCGGGCCCTCATGACCGTGTTCGCCGGGTGGCCTCCCCTTCGGCCACCCGGCGAACACGGTCACGCGTGTCGGGGGCCGTGGCCGGGCGGCGGGGTGAGCAGCGAGCGGTACGTGCCGGACTCGCCCTCGCTGAGCGGCTTCTCCAGGGACAGGCCGGCGGCGGCCATACGGTCGTACTCGGTGAGGACCAACCGCTTGGTGCGGTACTCACCGAACTTCGCGATCTCGTTGTTCTTCAGTCCGCCCGACTCCGACTGGAAGGACTCCAGGACGTAGTCGGTGTCCTCACGGGAGATCCCGTAGAGGTGGAAGAAGTACGCGTCCAACTCGGCGCGGAGCTGCGCACGGCGGTCCTCGTCCCACCGGAACGGTTCCCCCTCGTCGCCGAGGTCCCGGGCGAGGGGGGTCATGTCGTAGGCGGTGTAGACGAGTTCGAGGAGACGGGGGAGGAGGAAGGGGATGTGGGGTTCGAGGGTGGTGGGGGTGGGGACGGGGAGCTGCTTCCAGATGAAGAGCTTCATGTGGGCGTCACTGATCTTCTGACGGCTGACGTAGTCGAAGACCAGGGATGACTGGGCGGCGACCAGGGCCGCGACGAGTGGCGGCGCGACGCGAGGAAGCATCAGGGGGTAGGTGTGGCCGACAGCTGTGCGAGGGAGCAGGGCGGGGATGGCGGTGCGTTCGTTGGTCGACGCGGTGACGTCGCACCAGCCGCAGAGCCAGCCGCGGTCCCAGCCCTCCTCGGCGAGACGCAGCTCGACTCCTTTGACGTGCACGTCCCTGTTGTTGCGTCGTGTCGGGATCTTGCCGTCGCGCTGAATCCAGTTGAGCGGCATGGCCAGGCGTGCGGGGTCCCGCAATTCCTCGGTGGAGAGGTATTTGGGCTGGTTCTGGCGGTTGACGGCGGTCAAGCTCTTGACGACGTCGGCGGCGCGATGGTTGAAGAAGTCCACCATCTTTGCCTCGTACAACGGAACCATCCTCTCCCCGTCCCGCTCGAAGACGTTCCCCCGCAGCTCCCACCCCTCGGCCTCCAGTTGCTCGCGACTGCGGAAGAGGTCGGAGTCGTCGGTCATGTTGAAGAGGTTCTTGAAGGCCATGCCCCAGGGGTTGCCGTCCCGGCGCCCCTCGTGCCACAGCACCGGTACCCGCCGGTACACGCCGGCCGTGATGTCGGCGTCGCGCTGGGTACGGAACACGGGGAGCGTGCCCGTGTTCGGGTTGATCCGGGCCAGGTCCTCCGGGTCCAGGGCGAACACCCGGTTCGGGTCCTCCAGGTCCGTGATCTCCGCGAGGAAGAAGCCGATACGGCTCGCTTCCGCGCGCGCGGCCCGGCCGGTGAGGGAGAGCAAGCAGAACTTGTACCGCGAGTCCACGCTCTCGAACCACTTGCCCCCCTTGGGCAGCGCCGGCGACTTCGGGCGGCGGTTCTCGAAGTCGTACAGGGACGCCAGGGCCCCCCGTTGCGTGAAGTCCGCGAACAGATGCTGCGAGCCCGCCCCCGTCGCGACCGCCGTCGGCAGGATCACACCGCAGCGTCCCTCGGGTGCGACCACCCCCGCCATGCGTTCGGCGAAGAGCTGGTCCGTCTGGAGGGAGTTGACTCCCTTGACCGTCAGCCCCTTCGCGCACAGCGGGAACACCCCGGAGTCCCCCGCGAAGTGGAACGTCCCCTTGACCGCCCGCCGCGCCTCCCGGTACCGCTTCCCCGCCTCCGGGTGCTCCCTCTCCCACTCGGTGATCCGCGTACGCCGAGCCGTCCCCGAGATGTCCGCGATCTCGGGCGCGACCACGCTGAAGTACTTCTTGTCCTCGAAGTCGACCTTGTCCCACGGTGGATTCCCCACCACGCAGGAGAACCCGCCGGCCCAGCCGGTCACCGGGGAGATCGCCTCGGACACCCGTCCCGCCTCGGCCAGTGCGGAGTCCTCCGGCACGTGGAAGATCTCCGGGAACTCCAGGTGCCAGTGGAAGAAGGCGTACTGGTCCCGCAGCCGCACGATCTCGTCGTGCGTGGACTGGGGTGCCGCGTCGCCCTCGGGGTCCTCCAGGTCCCGGAACACCTTGTGCGTGACGGCGGGCGGCGCGTCGTCCCGCTTGACCCAGACGAACGCCGCGCACCACGCGTCCGCCAGGTGCAGGGCGCGCAGGTACTCGGCCGACGTCGTCCAGTCGCGGTAGGCGGCCTCCTTGCGGCGGACGTCGGCGAGGGTGTCGGCCGGGGCGGCGGTGATCCGCCGCAGGCCGCGCGCGAACGACGTGTTGGCGACGTTCGTCTCCGTCTCGACCTCGAAGAGGCCGCCCTGGCCCTGCCGTTCGAGGGCGTTGCGGTTCAACAGCTGCCGGGCCCAGCCCTCGTCGTCGCCCTCGGCCTTCTTGAAGGCCCGGTCCGGGATGCCGTCGCGCATCAGGGCGGGGGTGGCGCCGATCAGGCCGTTGCCGTGCTTGATGTGCGCGTCCAGGAAGCTGAGCGGCTTGCCCGGCTCCATCGCCTCCAGCCACAGCGACACCTTGGCCAGCTCCACCGCCATGGGGTTGAGGTCCACGCCGTACACGCAGCGCTCGACCACCTCGTGCAGGGCGTGGCGCACGGCCTCGGCCGTGGGCTCGGGGTTGCGTCCGCGCACGGCGGCGACGCGCTTGGCGATACGGCGGGCCGCCGCCACGAGGAAGTGACCCGACCCGCACGCGGGGTCGCAGACCGTGAGGGAGAGGAGTTCCTCGACGATCGTGTCGGTGGGGTCCGGACGGCCGTTGGCGCTCGCGTTCTGCTCCCCGCGCTTGACCGCCTCCTCGATCAGGGGGTTCAACGTCGAGTCGAGCAACGCCTCGGTGAGGGCCGTGGGCGTGTAGTAACTGCCGGTCTTCTTCCGGTCGTTGCCGATGCGGTCGATCAGCTCGAAGGTGCGGTCGGCGGCGCTGTGCTTCGGCACCAGCTCCAGCAGCGCCTCGTACACCGAGCCGAGTTCCTCGGCGCCCATGTGCTCGTAGTCCACGGGGCGCCAGCGGGCGGAGCCGGTGTCGCGCACGCGGGCCAGGTGCTTGACCGCCTCGAACAGGTGGCGGTTGGTCAGGCGGGCGCCGCGCAGCGGCTCGTCGGCGGGGGTGTCGTCGAAGAGGCCGCCGAGTCCCTTCAGGCCCAGCTCGGGGCGGCCCTCCTCGGAGCCCAGCGCCTCGATCAGCAGTTCCAGGGCGCGGTACCGGTCGTCGTGGGCGGTGCCCAGGCGGCGCAGGGCGTGGCGGCGGAGACGGGCCGTGGAGAAGAAGCGGGTGAAGCGGTCGCGGGTCACCTCGTCCGCCGCCGGGTCCAGCAGGGCGCCCCGGTCCTCCGCGACGAACAGGAAGATCATGCGGTAGACGAGCCGCAGCAGGGCTGTCTGGAAGGCGTGAACGTCCAGGTTCTCGCGCAGCTTGTTGTTCTGCGGGTGGCTCAGGAACCCGGTGCCGAGGACGGTGAGGGCCGCCTGCACGCCGTCGCGGAAGTGGTCGAGCGCCCGGCTGCCGGACTCGATGGCGACCGTACGCCACTTCTCCAGCCAGCACCCGGAAGCCGGCGCCCCCTGCGCCACCTCGAAGCGGGACGCGTGCAGCAGGCTGTACAGCAGCACGAACTCGCTGAACAGCTCGCCGTCGAACAGGGCCTCCAGGTCGAACTCGACGTAGGCGGCGGTGGAGAAGGACGACGAGTCGCGCAGCAGGCGCAGGCGGCGGCCGTTGGTGAGGACGGCCCACAGGTGGGCCTCGGTGCGGTTGAGGCAGTCCTGGAGCATGGACTGGGCCGGGACCTGGCCGGGGGCCGGGCGCTTGTCGAGTTCCTGGTTCCAGGGGATCAGGTGGACCAGCGCCGGGCCGTGACGGTGGGAGACCGGGAACCGCTTCTCCGGGTCCGAGTCGGCCGGTATGCCCGCCGCGCCGACCTCCGTCAGCGCACCGAAGTCGAGCTTGCGGAAGAGCTGGGCCAGCCAGTCCGTGCCGGCCCGGCCGGTCGGGTCGGCGGCGGGCGCCCCGGTGTTCGGGTCCGAGGGCAGAGCGGTGCGCAGGTCGCGCCAGAGCGGCTTGAGGTACTCCCAGGCGCGCTCCGCCTCGTCGCGTACGGGGACGGACGCGGGAAGGCCGTAGTCGGCGGGCTTGGTGCCCGGCAGGTTCCGCGCCTCGGCGATGCGCAGCAGCATGTCGGCGGGGAGCAGTCCGCCGACCGTGGTGACGGCGGTGAAGGCCAGGGCGGTGCGGGTGGCGGCGACGGGCATCAGGCTTCGGCTCCGGACACGGTAGAGGCGGGCTGCTGCGGCAGGTAGACGTACACGCCGAGGACGTCGGCGGGCTCCTGCGGTACGACCTTCAGGCCGCGGACGATCTCCTCGTTGGCCCTGCGCACGCGGCGGTGCGAGGCGTCGAGTTCGGCGGCCAGGCGCGTGCCGTACTCGGTGAGGTGGGCGGACAGGTCCGGCAGGCCGTCCAGCGTGCGGATGATCTGGTTGCGGGCGAGCTGCTCGTGGGTGTTCGCGCTGGCGCGGGCCGCCAGGAGCGCGGTGGCCGCGTCCTCGTCCAGCCAGCGGGCCCGCGACGGCACGCCCTCGTAGGCGAGCAGCCGCGCGTCCTCCGCGACCAGCTGCCGATCGCCCGTACGGGACGGCAGCGTGAGGTGGAAGCGGTAGCGGACCAGCAGGAGCGTGGTGCGGATCGCCACCGCGTCCGTGGTGACCACACCGCAGCGGCGGGCCGGGCGGGGGCCGGGGGTGTTCGCGTCGAGCGCCGAGTCCAGGACGTACGAGGCGATGGCGCCGATCGCCGGGTCGGTGCGGACCAGCGCTGCCTCGCCCCGGGCGATCGCCGGTGACGTACGGAACGGGATCTCCCGGTCCTCCTCGATCAGCCGCCCGCCGAGGGCGGCGGCGAGCGCGTCGCGCAGACCGGCCGGTGCGCCACCGAGCTGGGCGGTGAAGTCCCCGCTGCCGTCGCGCCCAGAGGATGTCGCGGTGCGGACCAGCGCGTCCAGGTCGCGCAGCGCCTCCAGGGCGAACTCGCGGACCTCGTCGGCGCCGCCGAGCGCGGCCCGTACGGCGGCGACCTCGCGGGCCACCTCCTCCGGGTGGATGGCACGCTGGGCGTACTTGGAACGGGAGGTCTTCTCCCGCTCCGCGGCCGACGCCCACTCGCGCTCGACGCGGTCGAACGACTCCTGGTGGCCGTCCATCTCGAACAGGCTCTCCTGACTGCCCTGCCGTCCGTGCAGCAACAGCCACCCCACGACCGCGTCGGTGACGCCGGAGGCGGTCTCGTCGGGGACGGAGACGGAGATGCCCAGGTCCTTCTTGATCTGCCGGTGCTTCTTGAACAGTACCTTCAGCACCATCTCGTCGATGCCGTTGTCCTCGCCGAACATGGTGATGACGCGAACCTTCTCGCGCTTCTGGCCGTAGCGGTCGACGCGGCCCTCCCGCTGGTCGTGGCGGGTGGGGTTCCAGGCGAGGTCGTAGTGGACGACGGCGTCGAAGTGGTGCTGGAGGTTGACGCCCTCGGAGAGGCAGTCCGTGGCGATCAGTACCCGGCGGACGGCGGGGTCGTCGGCCTCCTCGGCGGACTCGGCGGCGAGCTGCTCGATCCGCTCCAGACGCTGCTGCGGGGAGAGCGTGCCGGTCACCGCGGCGATCTTCGTCTTCTTGCCGAGCTTGCCGTCGAGCTGCTCGGCGAGGTACTGGGCGGTGGGGATGTAGCGGCAGAAGACGATCGGGTGGTAACCGTCGGCGATCAGACCCTTCAGATGCCGGATGAGCGCCTTCAGCTTCGCGTCCTCGGCCGGTCCGATCAACTGCGCGGCCCGCTCGGACAGTTCGAGCAGCCGGGCACCCGCCTCCTCGGACTCGGCGGCGCCCGGCGCGACGTCGATGCCTTCCAGCCGGTCGTTCTCGGCGGAGTCGGCAGCCACCGGGGCGCCCAGCGCGTCCGCCTCCTGAGCGGTGCGGGCAGTCGCGGACTCGGAACGCGTCTTCAGCGTCTGTGCGGCGGCCGCGGGCGAGGACACCATCGAGCGCAGCAGCGCGATCACCGACCACCAGGCGATCCGGGACTCCCGCTTGCCCTGCTCCCCGGCCGCCGCGACCCGGTCCCGCGCGTAGGCGATGGCGTCGTCGAGCAGCGCCCGGTAGGCGGGCGTCAGCTTGTACGGCTCGTCCTTGGTCCAGCGGTCGGACGGGAACGCGGTCCGCTCCGCGAGGGAGTCGTCGGCGAGACCGTCCTCCTTGGTGAGGTAGTCGCGGACGTCGGCGCGCTTGCGGGCCACGAAGTGCTCGGCGAGCTTCGCGCGCCCCGCCGGGGAGTCCAGGTCGAGCGTGGCGAGTTCGGGCCGCACAAGGCCGAGCAGGTTGCGGAACGCGGACTCCTTGCCGGAGTGCGGGGTCGCGGTCAGCAGGAGCAGGTGCCGGTCCGCCTTGGCGGAGACCCTGCGCAGCAGCTCGTAGCGGAGCTGGTTCGCCGCGGACGACGTGCCGCCCTGCGCGGTGTCGTCCGCAGCCACACAGGTGTGGGCCTCGTCGACGATCACCAGGTCGGGGCAGTGCCGCACGAAGTCCTCGCGGTGGCGGGTCGACTTGATGAAGTCCGTCGAGATGATCGTGTACGGGTGCTTGTCGAACAGGGACTGGCCCAGCTCCAGACCGCGCTCCAGGCGGGTCACGGTGGACGCCAGGACCAGTTCCGCGTCGATGCCGAACTTCTCCCGCAACTCGGACTGCCACTGCTCGGCCAGAGCGGGGGAGCACAGCACCGCCAGCCCGGACGCCTCGCCCTGGGCCAGCAGCTCCTTGGCGATCAGACCCGCCTCGACCGTTTTGCCGATACCGACGTCGTCCGAGATCAGCAGCCGCACGGTGCGCTGCCGCAGCGCCATCAGCAGCGGGACGAGCTGATAGGCGCGGGGTTCCACGGCGATCGACGCCAGGGAGCGGAACGGGCCCGCACCCGAGCGGAACCCGACGCGCAGCGCGGTGCGCAGCAGACCGGCGGCCCGCTGGTCGCCCAGGTCGGCCGGGCTCGGTGCCGCGAACTCGGCCGGCCGGACGTCCTCGAAGGCGGGGAAGACGGCCGCGATGTCGTCCTCGCTCCCGCCCAGGGGGCGCAGCACCAGCATGTCGGAGGCGCTCTCGGGCAGCACCACCCATTCCCGGCCACGGGCGGCGACCAGGGAGCCGGCTGTGTACGTGAGGCTCATGAAATGTCTCGGTTTCCTCGGAGTCGACAGGGGCGCGGCGGTCAGCGCAGGCGGAAGTAGGCGGCGTTGTGCTCGACGATGGTGTCCCAGTCCGCGTCCGTGGGGAACCGCAGGACGTCCCAGCCGGCGTCCTCCAGGCGGTACCCGGCCTCGGCGTCCCGGGTGGAGTCGGGCGAGTGGCCGGGGACGTCGACGAACACGGCGAGATTCGCACCGTCCAGGCGGAAGACCAGATCGGGGCACGCGCCCGCCTCCTGGACGAGTACGTCGACCTCGTCCGGCAGCCGGTAGCCCTTGGCCTTCAGCCAGCCGAGCAGATCACCGTCGGCGACGAGGGCCGCCAGGTCGGCCTCCACCGGGGTCGGTGCGGCGGCGGGCCGGGAGGCGGCCGCCGGAGCGAGCCTGCGGAAGCGCTCGCTGCGGGACTCGCCGCGGTCCTCCCGCCGGGTCCGGGCCCGGGCCAGCCGCAGCAGCAGCGGGCGGGCGGCGTGCCGGCTCAGCTGGCGGTGGTGCGTCTGGTTGGCGTACGTCAGCAGGCAGGCGTAGCAGCCGCGGGCGCACTTCTCGCCGCTCTCCGGACCACCCTCGTCCTCGCCGGTGTCCGGGTCGAAGTGGCAGATCTCCAGCGCGGTCCGGGCGGCCTCGGCGAGGGCGTCCTTGTCGTGCTGGATCCGGCGCAGCACACCGGCACCGCCCTCCGCGGCCTCCGTGAACAGCATGCGGCGGCGCGGGCCGTCGTCCGGCGGCAGCAGCTCCGCGGTCAGCTCGGAGTCCTCCAGCTCGAACGCCGCCTCGATGCCCCGCTCCAGCGCGTACAGGAACGACAGGGCCACGGGCTCGGGCAGCGGCTCCTCCAGGGTGACCACGAGGATGTTGCGACGGTCCTCCACGAAGGGCAGGACCCGCTTCTTGCGGCGCTTCTCGTTGCCGTCCTCGTCGACCACCGGCATGCCGGTGCCCTCGATGGCGTCCGCCGCCGCCCGGTCGTTGAGCCAGCGGCCGTCGCCGAGGTCCAGCCAGTAGCCGTCCGGCTCCCCTTCCTTGGCGCGGACGCGGCCGAGGTTGGTGATCCGGACGGTGGCGGAGTCGCCGTAGTCCAGGTCGAGGACGGGCGAGCCGTCGGCGTCGGTGACATGCGAGGTCAGCCGTCCCTTGCGGGCACCGTGGTCCTGGAACGCGTACGAGGTCTCCAGGCGGAAGCCGGCCCGGCGGCGCTCCTCCTCGTCCGAGGAGATCCGCTCGCGCGGGGTGGTGTACACGGTGTGCAGGTGGAGCAGGCCGCTGCGCTTGCCGCGCAGCTCCTCACCGCACATCGTGCACGTGTCGGAGCCGGGCTTGACGGCGTAGTGGTAGCCGCAGCCGTCGCAGCGGCGGGCCTCCGCCGTCGCCAGCTCCCCCGAGGCGTCCGGCGGCAGCTGCACCCGGGTGACCTGGTAGCGGGCACCCTCGTGATAGATGAGCGCGCCGGGGCCGAACTCGCGGATCGCGAGGAACCGGGGACGCTGGAGGTAGTCGCCGTCGGCGTTGCGGCGGTTGCCCGAGCGCGGGATGTACGCGGCCAGCGGCAGCCGCGGGAAGCTGTAGCCCGGCAGGAAGCCCTCCGACGCCAGGTAGCGGTACGGGTTGAAGTCGCTCATCACCGACTTGCTGTCGACGGAGCGGTTCAGCAGCAGGTTCGTCTGCGTCTCGGCCTCCCGCCGACGACTGCGCGCCCGGCTCTGCTCGCCGGGGGAGAGGGTGTGGTCGACGACGCGCTTGTTCTGCTCGTACTGGTCGATGACGGCCGCCCGGAACAGCTCGCGCCACCGGTCGAAGGCGGCGTCGAACTCCTGCGGGGCCCGCTCGACGCGGTCCTCGATCCACTCGTCGTACCACCAGGTGGTCGACTCGAAGTCCGCGATCAGCGGGGCGAGGACGGTACGGGCGGTGACGGCCGCCCGCCTGCGGGCGTCCTCGTCCAGCGACTTGCCGAGGATGTCGTGCCGCAGCGGCAGCGGCATCTGCGGATCGGGGCGGTCGCTGCCGTCGGGGTCGTAGGCGACGTCGACGACCTCAGGGATCGCGGTGCCGAGCTTCATCCCGGTCTCCGCCAGCCAGATGCCCTGCAGGTGGGAGCGGACCAGATCCTCGTTGGCCAGATCCAGGCGCGGCGGGGCCACCTGTCCCGACACCATGTCCTGGGACCGGCGGAAGTAGTACTGGTCATGGCTGTTGCCGGTCGCACAGTACGTCGTCACCAGCGCGGGCTGACCGGAACGGCCGGCCCGGCCCGAGCGCTGCGCGTAGTTCGCCGGGGTCGGTGGCACATTGCGCATCAGTACCGCGTTGAGCGAGGAGATGTCCACGCCCAGTTCCATCGTCGGCGAGCAGTACAGCAGGGGCAGTTCGGCGTCGCGGAACTGCCGCTCCCGCTCCAGCCGGTCCTCGGGGGTGACCTGCGCGGTGTGTTCCCGCGCGTAGAGGCCGGCCAGTTCAGCGGCCGCGGTGCGGTACAGGTCGCGGAAGAACGGGTTGACGCGCGGGCCTTCGCCGCTGTTGTAGGTGCGCGCCAGCGGGTCGACCGCGCCCCGCTCGCCGTCCCCGGCCCGCCAGATCAGGGCGGCGGCCGACACCCGGTAACCGGTGCGCTTCTCCGCCGCGCGGCGGCGGTAGGCCGGACCGGAGTGCTCCGGGGTCGCTTCGACCTCGCGCACCAGCTCCGCCTGGTGCAGCACCTTCAGCAGGTCCTCGATGACGGCCTGTACGTCGTCCAGGGAGGCGGAGGGCTCGCGCAGCTCCGGCATGTTCCGCCGCAGGTACTTGCCGAACTTGCCCCGTGCCGACAGGAACTTCGCGGAGCGCTCCATGCCGGGCCGCGAACCGTACGGGTAGACGGTTCCGACGGTCGGCCGGTCGCTCTCGCTCAGCACCCACGGCCCGGTCAGGCGCTCCTCGCTCGCCCGCTGCAGGGTGTCGAAGTCGTCGCGGAAGTACTGCACGTCGATGGCGAGTTCACGCCGCATGTAGTCGAGCAGGGTACGGGCCACCTCCTCGCGCAGGGCCGGGTCGGCGTCGCGCAGCACGGCATGCGTGGACTGCCAGCGCTCGGCGCGGGCGGCGATCCAGTGCAGGTCCTCGTAGTCGATCCGCAGCAGACCCGTCTGCTCCAGGTTCGGCATGGTGATGCGCCAGCCCCGCTCCAGGTCGCGGTAGAGGCGGTAACCGACGACGTCCCGGAAGGCCTTCGTCGCCCGCCGCTCCATGGAGGGGGGCAGGTCGGTGCCGGAGGCGTACTCGCGGGGCGAGAGGCCCATGACCTCGGTGACCGCCTCGGCGAGGTCGTCGTGGCGCAGTCCCTCCTCACCCGCCCGCAGCGCGGCCTGGTAGAGGGCGCCGCGCAACTGGGTCACCTGGGCGAAGTCGTTGAAGTGCCCGGCCTGGAGCGAGGCGTCCTGCCGGTTGTCCACGAAGGTGAGGAGCTTGCGCGCTTCCTTGCTCAGGCTCTCCTCCGGCACCGCCCGCAGGGACTTCACGATCGACGCGGAGATCAGCGAGGCGGCCGAGGAGCGCCCCTCCTGGTCGAGAGTCGCCAGCTTGGCGAAGTCCCGGCCGCGGGTCTGCTCGTAGGAGACCTGGCAGTGCACGCAGAACAGGAACGGCGCCGGGACGAAGGCCGCCACCAGCCCCTCGCCCGACTCGTTTCCATGGGCGTCCACGACGACCCGCTTGGGCAGCCGCGGCCGGTAGGACTTCTTGACGACGCTCACGCCCTGCGCGTCCGTCTCCAGCCAGGACTCCGGCAGTCGCCGGTCGTCCACGGCCTTCTGCGGGTCGGCCGGCCACTCGTAGTCCTCGCCGGGCATGCCCAGGTACAGGTAGCCCTCGCCCTCGCGGCCCCCCGAGGCCGAGGTGTCCCGGCGCGGCTCGTACCGGAACGCTCCGCCGTCCTCGGTGCGCCACACGGTCAGGTACTCCTGGCCGCACTCCCGGCAGAACGCCAGCGGGAACAGGGGCTTGCCGTCGCTGTCCGGCTGCTCCAGCTGGTAGGTGCGGGTGAGCGGCCGGGTCAGCGGATCTTCGAGCGTCGTGTAGACGGTGTCGCCCTTGGAGAGGAACTGGTGCAGCCGGAAGGCGAACAGCGGCCGCTCCGTGACCGGATGCTTGGCCTGCGCGCCTGCCTCCAGGGTCGTGCGGATCGCCTCGCGCACGCTCTCCTCGGACACTCCGGACTGCGCGGCGAGCTCGGCCGCCGCCTCCTCCACGGTGCCCGGTGCGCAACGACGCAGCCGTCCGGTGCCCTCCTCGCGCTCCAGACCGAACCGGGATTCCACCCAGCGGGCCAGGGGGTCCTTGGTCAGCGCCTCGTACGAGCGGGGCGCCGCCGGCACCCGCAGCCGCTCGGCGGGCACGGACTCGGGGGCCTCCTCGGTCGCCCGGACCAGGGTCTCGCCGATGACCCGCTTCGGCAGCACCGTCGTACCGAAGAGGCGGCCGGCCACCCTGGCCACCTCGCGCTGCTGGTCCTCCCAGGAACCCTCGGTGGACATGGTCGCCGAGGTGCCGATGCACTGCAGGGTCGCGGACGCGCGGCAGGCCTCACGTACCCGGCGGATCAGGAACGCCACGTCCGCGCCCTGCCGGCCCCGGTAGGTGTGCAGCTCGTCGAAGACGAGGAACTGCAGCCCCTCGGCCATGCGGATCAGGCTGGACCGGTCGTCCGGCCGGGTCAGCATCAGTTCCAGCATGACGTAGTTGGTCAGCAGGATGTCCGGCGGGTTCTTGCGCAGCTGCCGGCGGTCCTCGTCGGACTCCTGGCCGGTGTAGCGGGCGAAGGTGACCGGCTCGCGGCCCTTGCCGAAACCGTGGCGCAGATACTTCTCCAGCTCTCCGAGCTGCGAGTTGGCCAGCGCGTTCATCGGGTAGACGACGATCGCGCGCACCCGGCCGCCCGCGTCCGGACCCGCCGCCTGACGCTCCTTCAGCACGTGGTCCACGATCGGGACGATGTACGACAGCGATTTGCCCGAACCGGTGCCCGTGGTGAGCACGTAGGAGTCGCCCGCCTGCGCGGCCTCGATCGCCTGCCGCTGGTGCAGGTGGAAGGTCAGCGGGCGGCCGTCAGGGCGCGCAGAGGTCTCCTTCTTGCCGGCCTGGAAGATCTCCGCGCACTTCGGGTGCAGCACTCCGTCCCGCACGAGGTCGGTGACCTGGCCGCCGTCGGCGAAGAACGGGTTCAGCGACAGCCACGGGTCGGGCCACTGCGACTTCGCCCGCAGGTCGTCCTCGACGAAGCCGGCGATCCGGGCGTCCCGGATGACCGTCGCGCTCTTGGTGAAGTTCTCGTACTCGTTGATCAGGTCGGCATGGATGCCGAAGACATCCATCGCCTCGGGCAGGCGCGGCCCCCTGCGTGGCGCGGGCGTGGGGGCGGCCGGGGCAGGCTCCGGGAGCAGGGCGCGCAGCCGTGCCACCGGGTCCATCGCCTGCCAGTGCGGAGCCAGGAGGGCGGCCGTGTCGTCCGGTGCGAGCGCGAGCGGGACCAGCGCCTCACGGACCAGCGCCGCGTTCTCCGGCCGGTTCTCGGCATCCTTCTCCAAGAGCCGTTCCACCAGCCGGACCAGCTCGGCGGGCAGGTCCGGGCGCACCAGGGTGAGCCGCGGCGGCTTCTCGTTCTGGTGCTGCTCGGAGAGCTCGTAGGGGGTTCTGGCGGAGAAGGGCGGCCGTCCTATCAGCAGCTCGTACAGGATGCAGCCGAGCGCGTAGAGGTCGGCCGGTGCCGAGACCCGCTCGGCGCGGAACTGCTCGGGTGCCATGTACCGGGCCGTGCCGACGCTGACCCCTGTGCTGGTCAGCCGGGTCTGGTCGGGATCGTCGACGACGGAGCCCATGCCGAAGTCGAGGATCTTGACGGTGCCGTCGCGGGTCAGCATCGCATTGGCCGGCTTCAGGTCGCGGTGCACGACCCCGGCGGTGTGCGCGGCGGCGAGACCCGCGGCGATCTGCGCCCCGATGGCCGCGGCCCACGAGACGGGCAGCTGGGGTTCCTCGTCGATGAGGTCCGCGAGTGGATGGCCGTCCAGCAGCTCCATGGCCAGATAGGGCAGGCCGCTGCCGCCCGGGGTCCGGTCCACGCCACCGTCGATCAGCAGGGTGAGGTTGGGGTGGCCCTGCGAGAGCATGCGCATGATCCGCACTTCGCGGCGGAAACGGTCGATCTCCTTGCTCGGCCCCGACGCGTCGACGGCGATCCCGGTCCGGGCGCGCAGCACGGTCTTGACCGCGACCTCCTGATGCGGGGAGTCCGCGGCCGCCTGGAGGTCCCTGGCCCGGTGCACCTCACCCATGTTCCCGCGCCCCAGAACCCCCGAGATCCGGAACCGTCCGTCGACCGTCTCCTGGCCCACTGGCCCTCCCCGCTTCACCCGACACACACAAGGTGGGTACGTCCCGTGAGGAGCGTACACCTTGACCTGTTGATGAGCATCACATCTTTCTGTTGACGGCGTCAACAGGCATGCTCTCTCGAACTGTTCAGAAGTCCCGGAAGAGACGGCTTGCGCCATGCTCGGCGGATGCGGCGACGCCGCACGGCGCGGAGGACCGGCCGAAAGTGCACTCTCGTCAGCGTTGCGCGTACAGCGGAGCAGCTTGGTGGTCATCGACGCCGTTCTCCTCTCGGACCGGCCGGGACCGGACCAGGCGGATATCGAGAGCGGGTCGCTCAGGAGCCGGCTGCCGCCCGGCGTGGGCCTCGGGCAGCGCCTTCGCGCAAAGGACTGAGCATCCTGAGTTGGGAGGCCGCTCCGATCATGGACCAACCAGACCCGTGGCCTGCCGGGTTGAGTCGCTTCGGCTTGCTGACCCCTGCCAATGCCTTTGAGCTGCTTCGTGTTCATGCCCTTTGGCGCAGCCCGCAGTCCCAGGACGCTCCCAGCGGCGATGGCGGCCAGGGGCGCCGGTCAGGGTCGGAACAGATCGTCCGCCTCGACTGCCAGGTAGGTCTCGGGCGTGGTGGCTTCCAGAGCCGCCGGAGCGAGGGCGAAACGCGGCGTGTCCGCCAGGCGGTGCTCCCACGGCTGGTCACGGGCGGTCGTGAAGACTTCACGGAGACGGCGTTGGACGAGGGGCCTGGCTTCCTCCTGGCGCTCGCGGTACTCGCGGCGCGCGGCCGTCGACCACTGTTCTCGTTCGTCCTCCGCCGCGTCGATGGGCAGGTGTTCCGCGCGCAGCCCCGGGGTGCGCTCGGCGATCTGCCGGTCGGCCCGGAAGAGCTCGGCGCAGGCCGCGTAGAGCTGCCGGGAGATGCCGAGGGTGACTTCCGTGTGCGGGATACGGCCGGCGAGGAAGCTGTCCAGTCCCACCGCTCGGGCGTTCGCGTCGTTGGGGGACGTTTCGCGTCCGGCCAGGGCCGCACGTCGTTCGCGGGTGGCCTCGTCGTCCTCAATGAGGGTGAGCGGTCCCGCTGCGGGACGTCGCTCACCGCGGTCCCGGGCCACCGGCACCAGCTGGAGACGGGAGAGAGCTGAGTCATGCAGGGCACGCAGGGCCAGGTAGGTGAGCATGTGGGAGCGGGCGACATCGAGCAGGGCGCTGCCGGTGTCGTCCTCGTCGAGAGCCTCCTCAGCCGATTGCGGTTCACGAGGGGACGGGCCCGTGCCGCCTGTGGGGGTGAGGGAGCCGCTCTGCGTTCCGAGGTGGTGGTCATGGCGGATGATGACGAACAGGTCGTTCCTGGGACCGACACCTCGTTTGATGGCAGTGCCGCAGAGCACGATACGGTGATCCAGGCCATGAGGATGGAGAACCGTGCATCCTCCGAGGAGCTGGTTCCAGCCGTGGTCGAGCTTGCCGGGCGTGATGTCTCCGCCCTTGGCCTCGATCAGCCAGTAACGGTCCTCGGGATGGTGGCGGCCCCACAGGTCGGGCCGAAGGTTCTTCTGCCCCTTGACGGGCTTCGTTCCGGCGGCCGGGTCCTGGATGCCCAGGGGCCAGCTGTTCTCGATGTGCCATGTCTCGCCGAGACCCATCAATGAGCGGCAGGCCCATTCCGCGAGCGTCATGCCCAGCCGGTAACTGAAGGCACCGAAGGCGCTGGCTTCAGTGCCGTGTTCCAGCACGACGTTCGCGGTCAGCCGCCTTCCGGCGTTGTACTCGTGCAGACGGTCCCCGTCGTGTAGGTCCAGGTACGCGTTCAGGGGCGCGATTCGCGCCCCGATCTCGCGCACGGCGTAGTACGGCCGGTCGAGCCAGGGGGAGATATCACGTCCCACGCTGACCGCAGCCTGGAGGATGTTCCGCCACGTCGTAGTAGGCAGATACCAGCCGTCACTTGAGGGGAAGGCGGTGCCGATCCAAGCGGCGTGGTTTTTGCGGCGCCACTCACTCCTGGTCCGTCCGCCTGGCCCGTCACGGAACAGCACAGGTATGTCGATAGCGTCGGGATACTGCAGGGGCTTCTGGTCTTCGGTGTTCTCGACGGGCACGATGCTCACTGTGCCAGTAAGCGCGCATTTGGTGCGGGGACTTACGGCTTGCAGACCAATAACACGCTGATTCCTCTTCTGGGGGCCCTAGTTGTGGTTGCAGCTGCTGAGCAGCTGGGCAATCCCTCCGTGAACTTCGCGCCGCTTGTCGCACCCCGGGAGGGAGGCCCAGCATGGCTGTGCTGTGTCGAGCCGGAAGTGCCCTGCCCTGCCCGACTGTTCCAGGGACTCGGTGCCGGCGGACGTGGCTGCCCCGGCCGCGCCCCGGTCGCCCACGACACGCAGCTCCGCCACCTGATCGTTTCCATACGAGCTGGTGGGGCGCTTGGCGTCGGGAGGTGTCGTAGGTGAACCACCATGAGTGGTCACCGACCACCGGCTGAGCGTCCCACCGCGGTCTGCGCGTCGGCTGCGGCGAGCACGGTGTCGGCCAGTTCTGTGGCGGACTGTCCGCCACCCGCGTCGATACGAGCCAGGCCCAGCCTGTCGACGGCATCGATCATGAGTGTCTGATAGCGCTCAGCGCGGGCCAGGAACTTGTCCATCAGGACTCGTTCCTCGTCCGTGGCCGCTTCGTAGCAGCCTGCCGCGTGAACGCGCGCGTGTACCACGGAGCCGTCGGCGGTGAGCCACACGGCGGCCGTGCGCGGGACCCGCAGCCTCGCCACACGGACGGGCCAGAGTGCCGATCCCTCCAGAACCAGGCCCTTGCTGCCGCGGTCCTCGGTCGCATGGGCCGTGATCAGCTCTTCGATGCGGGGCATCAGCAAAGGACGCAAGGGTGCGCCCGGCCACCCGCCGTGTCTTCCCCAGGCCGGAGCCATGCGCGACACCCCGTTCGGTCCAGCCGGTCCACACCGGCCTCATGGGGTCGCGCCTGTCCTTCACGAGGCCCCTCCCGGCCTCGCACTCGTGCAGGTCAGGAGGGGTTTCGCGCTGCCTTCTCGGAGCTCTCAGATGTCCCGGAAGATCTCGATCTGTGCCCCGATCGAGTTCAGCCGCTCCGCCAGGTCCTCGTAGCCGCGGTTGATGACGTATACGTTGCGCAGCACCGACGTGCCCTCGGCCGCCATCATCGCCAGCAGTACGACCACCGCGGGGCGCAGGGCCGGTGGGCACATCATCTCGGCGGCGCGCCAGCGGGTCGGGCCCTCGACCAGCACCCGGTGCGGGTCCAGCAACTGGAGCCGGCCGCCGAGGCGGTTGAGGTCGGTCAGGTAGATCGCGCGGTTGTCGTACACCCAGTCGTGGATGAGGGTCTGACCCTGTGCCGACGCGGCGATGGCCGCGAAGAACGGGACGTTGTCGATGTTCAGGCCGGGGAAGGGCATCGGGTGGATCTTGTCGATCGGCGCCTCCAGCTTGGAGGGGCGGACCGTGAGGTCGACCAGGCGGGTGCGGCCGTTGTCCGCGGAGTACTCCGGGGACCGGTCGTGGTCGAGGCCCATCTCCTCCAGGACCGCCAGCTCGATCTCCAGGAACTCGATGGGCACCCGGCGCACCGTCAGCTCCGACTCGGTGACGACGGCGGCGGCCAGCAGGCTCATCGCCTCGACCGGGTCCTCGGAGGGGGAGTAGTCGACGTCCACGTCGATGTTCGGCACACCGTGCACGGTCAGCGTGGTGGTGCCGATGCCCTCCACCTTGACGCCCAGCGCCTCCAGGAAGAAACACAGGTCCTGGACCATGTAGTTGGAGGAGGCGTTGCGGATGACCGTGACGCCGTCGTGCCGGGCGGCCGCGAGGAGCGCGTTCTCGGTCACGGTGTCGCCGCGCTCGGTCAGGACGATCGGGCGGTCGGGGCGCACCGAGCGGTCCACCCGGGCGTGGTACTGGCCCTCGGTGGCCGCGATGTCCAGGCCGAACCGGCGCAGCGCGATCATGTGCGGCTCGATGGTCCGCGTACCCAGGTCGCAGCCGCCGGCGTACGGCAGCTTGAAGCCGTCCATGCGGTGCAGCAGGGGGCCCAGGAACATGATGATCGAGCGGGTGCGGACGGCGGCCTCCGCGTCGATCGCGTCCATGTCCAGCTCGGCGGGCGGGACGAGTTCGAGGTCGACGCCGTCGTTGATCCAGCGGGTGCGCACGCCGATGGAGTTGAGCACCTCCAGCAGGCGGTACACCTCCTCGATCCGCGCCACCCGGCGCAGTACCGTGCGCCCCTTGTTCAGCAGCGAGGCGCACAGCAGCGCCACGCACGCGTTCTTGCTGGTCTTGACGTCGATGGCCCCGGACAGACGGCGGCCACCGACCACGCGCAGATGCATCGGACCCGCGTAGCCCAGCGACACGATCTCGCTGTCCAGGGCTTCGCCGATTCGGGCGATCATCTCAAGGCTGATGTTCTGGTTGCCGCGCTCGATGCGATTGACGGCGCTCTGGCTGGTGCCGAGCGCCTCCGCGAGCTGCGCCTGTGTCCAGCCCCGGTGTTGCCGGGCGTCACGGATGAGCTTGCCGATGCGTACGAGGTAGTCGTCTGACATGAGGTTGAGGCTATCTCAGATATGAGATGGCGCCTGTCGGGGGGTCCATTCGGGTGACGACGGTGACGGACCGTCAGGACCGCTTGGCTGAACGCATCCTGTGTACCCGGAAAGGTCAGGACAAATCAGATGATGTCGCCCGAGTGGAGGCCGGTGCGGAGGGGGGTCGGTGCGGAGGGGGGTCAGCCCGGATGGGGGTCAGCCCGGATGGGCGCCGGCGCGGATGGGGTCAGCCCGGATGGGCGCCGGTGCTGATGGGTGTCAGTCCGGATGGGCGCCGGCGCGGATGGCCTTCGCGGGGTGTGCGCCCCGGTCGGCGGGGGCTCGCCGGCCGGGGGTCCGCGATCGCACGGTCCGCGATCGCGGTGCGGCGGGTGGCGTGCGGGCGCCCCGGGGCCGGGTCGGGCATGACCGAGCCGCGCCCATGTACTAGAGTTATCTCGACATCGAGATATCTGCCGAGGCGCACCGTGGTCGCCACTCCAGTAAGGCAGGCCTAACTTAGCCTGACCTTACTGGTTCGGCCAAGCCGGCGTGGCGGCACGATTGACGGTGGTACGCGCACATCAATGAAGGAGACTGTCGTGTCGGCGAACAGCTTCGACGCCCGCAGCACGCTGCAGGTGGGCGACGAGTCGTACGAGATCTTCCGGCTGGACAAGGTGGAGGGCTCGGCCCGCCTGCCGTACAGCCTCAAGGTCCTGCTGGAGAACCTGCTCCGCACGGAGGACGGCGCGAACATCACCGCCGACCACATCCGCGCCCTCGGCACCTGGGACTCCCAGGCCCAGCCCTCCCAGGAGATCCAGTTCACGCCGGCCCGCGTGATCATGCAGGACTTCACCGGCGTGCCCTGTGTCGTGGACCTCGCCACGATGCGTGAGGCCGTGAAGGAGCTGGGCGGCGACCCGGCCAAGATCAACCCGCTGGCGCCGGCCGAGCTGGTCATCGACCACTCCGTCATCGCCGACAAGTTCGGCACGAACGACGCCTTCAAGCAGAACGTCGAGCTGGAGTACGGCCGCAACAAGGAGCGCTACCAGTTCCTGCGCTGGGGCCAGACCGCCTTCGACGAGTTCAAGGTCGTCCCGCCGGGCACCGGCATCGTCCACCAGGTGAACATCGAGCACCTGGCCCGTGTCGTGATGGTCCGCGACGGCAAGGCCTACCCGGACACCCTGGTCGGCACCGACTCGCACACCACCATGGTCAACGGCCTCGGCGTCCTCGGCTGGGGCGTCGGCGGCATCGAGGCCGAGGCCGCCATGCTCGGCCAGCCGGTCTCCATGCTGATCCCGCGCGTCGTCGGCTTCAAGCTCACCGGTGAGCTCCAGCCCGGCACCACCGCCACCGACCTCGTGCTCACCATCACCGAGATGCTGCGCAAGCACGGTGTCGTCGGCAAGTTCGTCGAGTTCTACGGCGAGGGCGTGGCCGCCACCTCGCTCGCCAACCGCGCCACCATCGGCAACATGTCGCCGGAGTTCGGCTCCACCGCCGCGATCTTCCCGATCGACGACGAGACCCTGAACTACCTGCGCCTGACCGGCCGCTCCGCGCAGCAGGTCGCCCTGGTGGAGGCCTACGCCAAGGAGCAGGGCCTCTGGCTGGACCCGGCCGCCGAGCCCGACTTCTCCGAGAAGCTGGAGCTGGACCTCTCCACCGTCGTCCCCTCCATCGCCGGCCCGAAGCGCCCGCAGGACCGCATTGTCCTCGCGAACGCCGCCGAGCAGTTCAAGCTGGACGTCCGCAACTACGTGGACGACGTCGACGAGGCGGGCAAGGAGTCCTTCCCGGCCTCCGACGCCCCGGCCGTCGCCCCGAACGGCTTCCCGAGCAACCCGGTCCCGGTGACCGCCCCCGACGGCACCACCTACGAGCTGGACCACGGTGCGGTGACGGTCGCGGCCATCACCTCCTGCACCAACACCTCCAACCCGTACGTCATGATCGGCGCCGCCCTGGTCGCCAAGAAGGCGGTCGAGAAGGGCCTCACCCGCAAGCCGTGGGTCAAGTCCACCCTCGCCCCGGGTTCGAAGGTCGTCACCGACTACTTCGAGAAGGCCGGCCTCACCCCGTACCTGGACAAGCTGGGCTTCAACCTCGTCGGCTACGGCTGCACCACCTGCATCGGCAACTCCGGCCCGCTGCCGGAGGAGGTCTCCAAGGCCGTCAACGACCACGACCTCGCGGTCACCTCGGTCCTCTCCGGCAACCGGAACTTCGAGGGCCGCATCAACCCCGACGTCAAGATGAACTACCTGGCGTCCCCGCCGCTGGTCGTCGCCTACGCCATCGCGGGCTCCATGAAGGTGGACATCACCCGGGACGCCCTCGGCACCGACCAGGACGGCAACCCGGTCTACCTGAAGGACATCTGGCCCACCGAGGCCGAGGTCAACGACGTCGTCGCCAACGCCATCGGCGAGGACATGTTCGCCAAGTCCTACGAGGACGTCTTCGCCGGCGACGCCCAGTGGCAGTCGCTGCCGGTCCCGACGGGCAACACCTTCGAGTGGGACCCGGAGTCCACCTACGTCCGCAAGCCCCCGTACTTCGAGGGCATGGGCATGGAGCCGGCCCCGGTCGAGGACATCTCCGGCGCCCGCGTCCTCGCCAAGCTGGGCGACTCGGTCACCACCGACCACATCTCCCCGGCCGGTGCCATCAAGGCCGACACCCCGGCCGGCAAGTACCTCACGGAGCACGGCGTCGAGCGCCGCGACTTCAACAGCTACGGCTCCCGCCGCGGCAACCACGAGGTCATGATCCGCGGTACGTTCGCCAACATCCGCCTGCGCAACCAGATCGCGCCGGGCACCGAGGGCGGCTACACGCGTGACTTCACGCAGGAGGGCGGCCCGGTCGCCTTCATCTACGACGCCTCGCAGAACTACCAGGCCGCCGGTATCCCGCTGGTCGTCCTGGCCGGCAAGGAGTACGGCTCCGGTTCGTCCCGCGACTGGGCGGCCAAGGGCACCGCGCTGCTCGGCGTCAAGGCCGTCATCGCCGAGTCCTACGAGCGCATCCACCGCTCGAACCTCATCGGCATGGGCGTGCTCCCGCTCCAGTTCCCGGAGGGCGCCTCGGCCCAGTCCCTCGGTCTGACCGGTGAGGAGACCTTCTCCATCTCCGGCGTCACCGAGCTGAACGAGGGCCGTACGCCGCGCACGGTGAAGGTCACCACCGACACCGGTGTCGAGTTCGACGCGGTCGTCCGCATCGACACCCCCGGTGAGGCCGACTACTACCGCAACGGCGGCATCATGCAGTACGTGCTGCGCAGCCTGATCCGCAAGTAGGCGGCAGGTCACGGCACAGCCGTTCAGGGTCGTGTCCCCGGCACCGGGGGCACGGTCCTTCGCCGTGCCCTTGGCACCTTCGGCGCGGGGACGGCAAGGCGGCAGGGCGGCGCGGCGGCGGGGAGGAGACGGTGGCCGGGAGGTGGCGCGCCGCGCACCCTCGCCGCCGATCGACACGGCTCCCCGCCGGGGGTACGGCGGCGCTTCACCCGAGCCGGTGCGCCAGGTCACGGCACGGCCCTTCGCCGTGTCCGTGGCGGCCTCGGCGCGGGGGTACGGCGTGGCGCCGCTTCCGCCCGCGCCAGCCCCTCTCGCGCCCTCGTGGGCCTCGTCAGGGGCCGGGGCGGGCGGGGACGGTCACCGGCGTCCGGGCGGGTCGTGTCGGCGCCTACAGGACCCTTGGTCGTCCGGGCGGGGGCGGCTGGGGCGGGCCGTGCGGTCTCGGGGGTGCCCGGCGGGGCTCGGGCTGAGCCGTCAGTCCCCGAGGTCCCCCAGGTCCCCGAGGTCTTCCAGGTCCCCGAGGTCTTCCAGGTCCGCGAAGCCCGCGAGCAGCCGCGTGGAATCCGGCGCCGCCAGCTCCGCCCAGATCACCTTCCCCTGGGGCGTGTACCGGGTGCCCCAGCGCTCGGCCAGCTGCGAGACCAAGAACAGACCCCGGCCCCCCTCGTCGGTCGTCGCCGCGTACCGCAGATGCGGCGAGGTGCTGCTGCCGTCGGCCACCTCGCAGATCAGCGTGCGGTCATGGATGAGCCGCACATGGATCGGGTCGGAGCCGTACCGGATGGCGTTGGTGATCAGCTCGCTCAGCACCAGCTCCATCCCGAAGCCCAGCTCGGACAGCCCCCACTCGGCCAGCCTGGCCGAGACCGCCCCGCGCATCCCCGACACGGCGGCCGGGTCGCGCGGCACGTCCCAGTCGGCGACCCGGTCGGCCGGCAGGGCCCGGGTGCGCGCGATGAGCAGGGCGACGTCGTCCCTGGGACGCTCGGGCAGCAGTTGCTCCAGCACCGCCCGGCAGCTCTCCTCCGGCGACCGGCCGGGGTGACCCGCCAGGGCCCGGCGCAGCAGCTCCATGCCCTCGTCCAGGTCGCGCCTGCGGTCCTCGATCAGACCGTCGGTGTACAGGACGAGCTGGCTGCCCTCGGCCAGCTCCAGCTCGGCCGTCTGGAACGGCAGGCCGCCCAGGCCCAGCGGGGGCCCGGCCGGCACCTCGGGGAAGGTGACGCTGCCGTCGGGATCGACCAGCGCGGGCGCGAGATGCCCGGCCCGGGCCATCACGCAGCGGCGCGTCACCGGGTCGTAGATCGCGTACAGGCAGGTGGCGCCGACGATCTCGTCGGACTTGTCCGGGCAGGGCTCGTCCTGGTCGAGGCGGCCGACCAGGTCGTCCACGTGCTGGAGCAGCTCGTCGGGCGGCAGGTCGAGCGTCGAGAAGTTGTGCACCGCGGTCCGCAGCCGGCCCATCGTCGCGGCGGCGTGCAGCCCGTGCCCCACCACGTCCCCGACGGCCAGCGCCACCCGGCCGCCCGGCAGCGGGATCACGTCGAACCAGTCCCCGCTCACCCCGGACTGCGCGGGCAGATAGCGGTAGCCGACGTCGAGGGCGCTCTGCTCGGGCAGGGCCCGGGGCAGCAGACTGCGCTGCAGGGTGACCGCGAGGGCGTGCTCGCGGGTGTACCGGCGGGCGTTGTCGATGCTGACCGCGGCCCGGGTCACCAGCTCCTCCGCCAGGGCCAGCTCCTCCGCGTCGAAGGGCTCCCGCTTGGACCGCCAGAAGTTGGCCATGCCCAGGACGACACCGCGCGCCCGGATGGGAGCGGCGATGAGCGAGTGGATGCCGTAGTCCAGGATCCGTCGGGTCCGCTCGGGGTCCTGTGCCTTCCAGCCCTCGGCCTTCGACAGGTCGGTCACCAGCTCGGGGTGTCCGGCGCCGTAGCCGCGTGCCTGCGGGGTGGAGGGCAGGAAGTCGATCAGCCGGCCCAGCTCGTACAGGGGGTGGTCGTCCTCGATGCCGTTCATGGCGACCCGGCGGATGTCCTGCGCCGTCGGCGCCGGTTCCTCGCCGTGCAGGACGGCGTCGGCCAGGTCGACGGTGACGAAGTCGGCGAACCGGGGTACGGCGACCCGCGCCAGTTCGTCGGCCGTGCGGACCACGTCCAGGGTGCTGCCGATGCACAGCCCGGCGTCGTACAGCAGCTCCAGCCGCTCGCGGGCGGCCTCGGCACGGCCGGACACCGCCTGGAGCTCGGTGGAGTCGCGGAGCGTCACGACGGTGCCCTGGGGACCGCCCGCGTACTCCGTGGGCCGCTGGTTGACCGCCAGCAGACGCCCCTTGGCGAAGTGCACCTCGTCGCTTGCCTCGCGCCCGGAGGCGAGCAGCTCCACCGTCGCCGGGTCCAGTTCCGGCAGCTCCCGCGCCGTGCGCCCCTCGGCGTCGGGGGGCAGTTCCAGCAGGCGCCGGGCCTCGTCGTTGGCGAGCAGCAGCCGGCCGTCGGCACCGATGATGAGGACGCCCTCCCGCACCGAGTGCAGGACCGCGTCGTGGTGCTCGTACATGCGAGTCATCTCGTCCGGGCCCAGGCCGTGGGTCTGCCGCCGCAGCCTGCGGCCCACCAGGGCCGTGCCGCCGGTCGACACCACGAGCGCGCCGCCCCCGGCCGCGAGGATGATCGGAAGCTGCCGGTGCAGTTCGCTGGTGACGTTCTTGACCTTCAGTCCGGCGGAGACGAGAGCGACCACCTTCCCGTGGCTGTCGTCCACGGGCACGGTGGCCTGTACCTCGTGGCCCAGCGGGCCGTGGACGCTCTCGGTGTAGACCTTCCCGGCCAGCGACGGCCCGATGGTGCCGACGAACCGCTCGCCGATCTTGCTGGGTATGGGGTGGGTGTAGCGGGTGCCGTGGGTGTCCATGACCACGATGAAGTCCACGCCCGCCGATCTGCGCCCCGCCTCGGTCAGCGGCTGGAGGACACGGGACGGGTCGGGGCTCTCCAGGGCGCGCAGCAGGCCCGGGGCGTGGGCGAAGGTCTGCGCGACGGCTATGGACCGACGCCTGGCCTCCGTGCTGGTGTCCCGCTTCGACTGCAGGAGGAGCGCGACGACGGCGCAGAGCACGAGCAGCACCACCAGCGCCACCTGGAGCAGGAAGACCTGTCCGGCGACGCTGCGGGGGCTCTTGCCGATCACAGGGCGCCGGGAAGGGCGCCTGTGTCGGACATACTCGTCCGACATGCGGCATTTGTAGCACCGCATTCCGCCGGGTGGCTATGGTCCGTCCACGGGATGGACACGGGACCTCCGGCCTGTCGGCCGTAGCGGGTCCACGGGCGAGGGACGTGCGGCAGGTCCCCGGCCCACCGTCCGGCTCCCGCTCCAGGCCCGGCCGGCACCCGCGCTTCCGGGCCCCGCGAAGCCCCCGCGTCCGGACCACCCCGCCCCGCCCCCAGGGTCACGGCGGTCCGGTCACGGTCACGTGGGCGGGGCGCAGGAGGCGGTCGCCGATGCGGTAGCCGGGGCGCAGGATCTCCGCGCAGACCAGCCGTTGCGCGCCCGGCGCCGTACGGTGCACGATCGCCTCGTGGCACGCCGGGTCGAACGGCTCGCCCTCCTCCCCGAACGCCTGCAGCCCCAGCGAGCCCAGCTGGGTGCGCAGCGTGTCGGCGATGTCCTTCAGGCCCGGGGTCAGCGGCTCGTGCGCGCACGCCCGGTCCACGGCGTCCACCACCGGGAGCAGGGCCGTCAGCACGTTGGCGACGGCGATCTCCCGCACGGCCATGCGGTCCCGCCGCACCCGCTTGCGGTAGTTGTCGTACTCCGCCTTCACCCGCTGGAGATCGGCGGTGCGCTCCCGCAGCAGGCGTTCCGCCTCGTCCGAGCTTGGCGTCCGCGCCCCGTCCATCATCAGCCCGCCTCCGGCTTGTCGTCGTCGACGATCTCGGCGTCCACCACCTCGTCGTCCCCGCCGGAGCCCGCCGTACCGCCGGCTCCGGTCTGGCCCGTCTGGCCCGGCTGACCGGTCTGCCCGGCCTGCTCGGTCCGCGCCCGCTCGTACAACGCCGTACCGATCTTCTGCGCGGCCTGCGCGGCACGGTCCAGGGCCTGCCGGATCGCCGCCGTGTCCTCCGACTTCAGCTTCTCCTTCAGCTCGGCCAGCGCCGTCTCCGTCTCGGACTTCGCGTCGGCCGGGATCTTGTCACCGTTCTCCCTGATCAGCTTCTCGGTGGAGTAGACGAGCTGCTCGGCCTGGTTCCGCGTCTCAGCGGCCTCCCGCCGCTTGTGGTCCTCCTCCGCGTACTGCTCCGCCTCCCGGACCATCCGGTCGATGTCGTCGCGGGGCAGCGCCGAACCGCCGGTCACCGTCATCTTCTGCTCCTTGCCGGTACCGAGGTCCTTCGCCGAGACGTGCATGATGCCGTTGGCGTCGATGTCGAACGCCACCTCGATCTGCGGCACCCCGCGCGGAGCGGGCGCGATGCCGGTCAGCTCGAACATGCCGAGCTTCTTGTTGTACGCGGCGATCTCCCGCTCGCCCTGGTAGACCTGCACGGTCACCGAGGCCTGGTTGTCCTCGGCCGTCGTGAAGATCTCCGCGCGCCGGGTCGGGATCGTCGTGTTGCGCTCGATGAGCTTGGTCATGATGCCGCCCTTGGTCTCGATGCCGAGGGACAGCGGCGTGACGTCGAGCAGCAGGACGTCCTTGACCTCGCCCTTGAGCACACCGGCCTGGAGGCTGGCGCCTACGGCCACCACCTCGTCCGGGTTCACGCCCTTGTGCGGCTCCTTGCCGGTCAGCTCCTTCACCAGCTCCGTGACGGCCGGCATCCGCGTCGAACCGCCCACCAGCACCACGTGGTCGATGTCGGACACCTTGATCCCGGCGTCCTTGATCGCGTTGTGGAACGGCGCCTTGCAGCGCTCCAGCAGATCCGCGGTGAGCTGCTGGAACTGCGCGCGCGTCAGCTTCTCGTCCAGGTGCAGCGGGCCCTCGGCGGACGCGGTGATGTACGGCAGGTTGATCGAGGTCTCGCTGGACGACGACAGCTCGATCTTCGCCCGCTCCGCCGCCTCCCGCAGCCGCTGCACGGCCATCTTGTCCTTGGCCAGGTCGACGCCGTAGTTGTTCCTGAACTGCGTGACCAGGTGGTCCACGACCCGCTGGTCCCAGTCGTCGCCACCGAGGCGCGTGTCGCCGTTGGTGGCCTTCACCTCGATGACGCCCTCGCCCATCTCCAGCAGCGACACGTCGAAGGTGCCGCCGCCGAGGTCGAACACGAGGACCGTCTGCTCGTTTCCCTTGTCCAGCCCGTACGCCAGCGCCGCCGCCGTCGGCTCGTTGATGATCCGCAGGACGTTCAGGCCCGCGATCTCACCCGCCTCCTTGGTGGCCTGCCGCTGGGCGTCGTCGAAGTACGCGGGCACGGTGATCACCGCGTCGGTGACGTCCTCGCCGAGGTACGCCTCCGCGTCCCGCTTCAGCTTCTGCAGCACGCGCGCGGAGATCTCCTGCGCGGTGTACCGCTTGCCGTCGACGTCCCCCTGGTCGGGGAACCGCCACGCGTGGTCCCCCATGTGCCGCTTGACCGAGCGCGCGGTGCGCTCCACGTTCGTCACGGCCTGCCGCTTGGCGACCTCGCCGACCAGCACCTCGCCGTTCTTGGCGAACGCGACGACCGACGGAGTGGTCCGAGCGCCCTCCGTGTTGGTGATGACGGTGGGCTCGCCGCCCTCCAGGACGGAGACCACCGAGTTCGTCGTACCGAGATCGATTCCGACCGGACGCGCCATCTGCGTGCTCCCTCTTCCTCGTCGGCCCGTGTGCCCTACGGCCGCTCACCGGGTTCCCAGTGCACCGGTCCCGCGCGCAGCGGCGGCTCCGGAGCCGTGCCGCCCGGCACGAAGAGGTACCGGAGGCGGGACAGCGGGCCCGCCGCGGCGGCGCCGGACGGGGCGTGGTGCCGCCGCCGGGACGAGCGGTCGTACGCCCGGTCGTAGGCCGCGCGCCGCACCGGGTCCCGGAGCGTCTCGTACGCCGTGCGCACCTCGTCGAACCGGGCCGCGGTGACCGCGTCCACCCGTGTGTCCGGCCGTAGTTCCCACGCCCTGCGGCGGAAGGCGGAGGTGATCACCTCGGCCGTGGCGGAGCGCGCCACACCGAGCACCGCGTACAGGTCCGGCTCCACCGTGCGGGTCACCTCCTCACCCACCGCGAGCTGCGCGTTCGAACCGAATTGCCTATCAATCGGAATAAAACTTGAGTGGACTGGTGTCAAGTGAGACCGGTCGCCGGGGCCGGCCGCTCCGGCACCCTCCGTCGCCGCAGCGTCCCGAGCAGCTCGCCGGCCTCCTCGGGCGGCACCGAGACCGCGACCCGTGAGAGGGGTGCGGTGGAGGGAACGGGCCACAGGTCGACGAGAACGGACGGGTACCCACTGCGCAGCGCGACGAAGTCCCGTCCGCGCGGATGCCGCCACTCGCCCAGAGGGCGGGCGGGCCGTCGCAGGCCGCGCTCCGGCACCCCGCGCAGCGCGCGCCACCAGTCGGGCTCGATCCACGCGTCCTTGATCACCGCGTCCGGCAGCCGGACCTCCCGGCGGCGCGCCCGGAACCGCTCGCGCCAGGACAGCCGCACCACGAGGTCGTCGCCGTCGATCAGCAGCCGTGCCACGGAAGACCTCCCGACAGTGGAACTCCGACTTTCCTCCCGGTCGTGTTCCCCGTTCCGGGTCGCTGTCCGAGGTGGGGGAGAGGCCGCCGGTCCCGGCGGCCCGGGCGCGGGCCGGCTCATCCGCCTCGGGCTCGTCGCTGCGGGCGCCCGGCGGACCGAACGGGTCAGTGTGTCTTGCTCCGGCGTGTCTTGCTCGGCGTCGACCTCGGGCTGGATCCCGCCGGCCGGGACGGCACCCGCCGGGCCCGTTCCCCCCACAGGGCCGGACGGCCGGGTGAGGGCCCCCGCGCACGACGGAGGCGTCGAACCGCGCGGCGATCACGACGCCGGACCGTCGACTTGATCACGGCTCCGCCGGCGGCGGTCTCCTCGATGCTGCTGTGCAGCGGTGCGGCACGGGGCGCGGGTCGTACTCAGCCGATGGAACCCCTTCCGCCCGGCCGGGTCGCTCTGGGCGGACCCGGTGGCGTCGCACCGGGTCCGCGAGCCGGGCAGGCGAGGGGGGTGGACTGCCTGTCCGGAGGGAAATGGCCTGGAACCGCGTGGCTTGTGCGGCGAATGGAGGCGACATCGTTGTCAATCGTCGTGCACATGACTCTACCCCCTGAACGGACAACGATGTCAAGCCACTTGGCCGGCCCGGCCGGGTGACGAGGGCGTGCGCCTCCCGGCGCGCACGCGGTCTTCCGTGGTACCGGTGGCGCACGTTACTGTCCCTGCGGCTTGTGCGACCTGTGGTGCGCGACCCGTCCGTTAGGAGGAAGGGCCGCGTCATGCGTTTCAGACCCGCTTCCCTGCTGCTGGCCGCGCTCCTCGCGACCGCCGGCCCCGCAACTCCCGCCCTGGCGGAGACCGCCGCGCCCCCCGGTCTGGTCAAGGACCCGACCCCGTACGTCGATCCGCTGATCGGGACGAAGAACGGCGGCGACGTCTTCCCGGGCGCCGTCGTGCCCTTCGGCATGCTCTCCTTCAGCCCGGAGAACACGCGCGGCGACGCCACGAGAACCGCCGCCCCCGGCGGCTACCAGTACGACGCCACCCGCATCCGCGGCTTCAGCCTCACCCACATGTCCGGCACCGGCTGCGCCGGCGGCAGCGGGGACATCCCGTTCTTCCCCTACGCCGGCGAGGTCACCTCCTCCCCGGCGAGCGACACCAAGGACGCCGTCTACGCCTCGGACTTCCGCCACGCGGACGAGACCGCCGAGCCCGGCCACTACAAGGTCGGCCTCGCCTCCGGCGTCACCGCCGACCTCACCGCCACCGCGCGCACCGGCTCGGCCCGCTTCACCTACCCGGCAGGCAAGCCCGCCTCCCTGCTCGTGCGCACCGCCAACTCCGAGGTGGGCTCGGAGGACTCGACGGTCACGATCGACCCGGACACCCGCACCATCTCCGGCTCGGTCACCTCCGGGAACTTCTGCGGCTACCTCGACCCCGAGGGCCAGCGCGCCTACTACACCCTCTACTTCACCGCCCGCTTCGACCGCGCCTTCCAGGCCGTCGGCACCTGGCACGACGACCGGCTGGACCCCGGCTCCCGCGAGGCGTCCGGCGGCACCGGCGGCTTCTCGCACGGCGGGCGGCCGGTCGCCGGGAAGGGCGCGGGCGGGTACGTGCGGTTCGCGCCCGGCGACGGCCCGGTCAACGTCAAGGTCGGCATCTCCTACGTCAGCCGGGAGGCCGCCGAGGCCAACCTGGCCGCCGAGAACCCGCCGGGGCGGTCCTTCGACACCGTCCGGGAAGCGGCCCGGCGCGCCTGGCGGGAGCGGCTGGGCGCCGTCCGGATCGGGGGCGGCACGGACACCGAGCGCACCACCTTCTACACCGCGCTCTACCACGCGCTGCTGCACCCCAACGTCATCAGCGACGCCGACGGCAGGTACCGGGGCGCCGACGGCCGCGTGCACAGGGTCGACCGTCGCCGGCACGCCCAGTACGGCACCTTCTCCGGCTGGGACGTCTACCGCGACCAGGTCCAGTTGCTGACGCTGCTCGACCCGCGCACGGGCTCGGACATCGCGCAGTCCCTGTACGAGCTGGCCCGGCAGAACGGCGGCGTCTGGGACCGCTGGCTGCACGGCGCGAGCGGCACCCACGTCATGAACGGCGACCCCTCGCCGGCCGCGCTCGCCGGCATCCGCGCCTGCGGCGGCACGGACTTCGACCTCAAGGGCGCCCTGACGTCCCTCGTGCGGGCGGCGACCGTCCCCACACCGCAGGACCTGTCCCCGGCCGGCAAGCCCGTGCTGTCGGCGGGCCAGCGCCCCTCCCTCGACAAGTACCTCAAACTGCACTACATGCCGAGCGTGTCCAACGCCTGGGGCGGGGCCGCCGAGACCCTGGAGATGTCCACCGCGGACTTCGCGATCTCCCAACTCGCCCGCGCGGCGGGGGAGAAGGACACGGCGGACACCTTCGCCCACCGCGCCCAGTGGTGGCAGAACAACTTCAACATCGCCGCCGCGCCGGACGGCGGCTACATCGCCAACCGCAAGGCCGACGGCAGCTGGGTCACCGGCTTCACCCCGGACACCGGCAACGGCTTCGTCGAGGGCACGGCCGCCCAGTACACCTGGATGGTCCCGCACGACCCGGCGGGCCTCTTCGCCGCGCTGGGCGGCCGGGAGGCGGCGCTCGCCCGGCTGGACGACTTCTTCCACGACGCCGACGGCGGCTGGGCCTTCACCGGCAACGGCGGCACCAAGTCGGAACTGGACAACGAGCCGTCGATCAACGTCCCCTACCTGTACGACTACGCCGGCGCCCCCTACAAGACGCAGGAGACCGTCCGCGCGGCGATGCGGCAGCTGTGGTCCACCGAACCCGGCGGCATCCCGGGCAACGACGACCTCGGCGCGATGTCCGCCTGGTACGTCTTCTCCGCCCTCGGCATGTACCCGCAGGTGCCGTCCCGCGCCGAACTGGTCCTCGCCTCACCGCTGTTCGAGCGGATCGAGATCGACCGGCCGCACGGCAACGACATCTCCGTCCACGCCACCGGAGCGGCGGCCGACGCGCCGTACGTCCGGTCCCTGAAGGTGAACGGCCGCGGCAGCGACCGGCCCTGGCTGCCCGCGTCCTTCGTCCGCGACGGCGGCCGGCTCGACTACACCCTGTCCGCCACCCCGGACCGCGAGTGGGGCGCGAGCAGCCCGCCGCCGTCCTTCCGGGAGGGCGAGCAGCCGTACCAGATCGGCGTCGGCCCCACCACGGCCACCCTCGCCCCCGGTGACAGCACGAAGATCGGCATCCGCGCGCTGTCGCTGACCGGCGGCACCGGTCCCGAAGTGCGCTTCCGGGTGGAGACCCCGGCCGGGGTGACGGCCACGCCCGCCGCGGGCACGGTCACCGACGGCGCCCAGGAGATCACGCTCACGGCGGCCCGGGACGCCGAACAGGGCTTCGCCGACGTCCGGGTCACGGTGACCTCGGGCGACTCCTCCTACGAGCAGCCGGTGGCGCTCACCGTGGCCGCCCCGGGCACCCTCCTCGCCGCCTACAACAGCACCGGCGTCTCCGACGACGACGGCGACCACGACGAGGCCGACTACGACGGCGGAGGCTGGAGCTACTCCCGGCAGGCCCTCGCGGCGGCCGGCCTGGCCCCGGGCAAGCAGGGCACGGTCGGCGGTCTCGCCTTCACCTGGCCCGCCTCGCCCGCCGGCCGCCCCGACAACGCCTCGGCGTCCGGCCAGACCGTCCAGCTCGCGAGCCCGGCGGGCGCCCTGTCCTTCATCGGCAGCGCCGTCAACGGCAACCAGCAGACGAAGGCGACCGTCACCTACACCGACGGCACCACCGACACCGTCGACCTGTCCTTCACCGACTGGACCGTGGGCGGCGGTGGCGGCTCCGTCCAGTACGGCAACGAGGTCGTCGCCAAGACCGCGTACCGCAACGTCGCCGGCGCGGACAAGGACCCGGTGGCGACGTACGTCTTCGCCACCAAGCCGTACCGGGCCCCGGCGGGCAAGCAGATCAAGTCCGTCACGCTCCCGCGCAACACGGACCTGCACGTCTTCACCCTCGCCACGGGCTGACCCCCGCACACCGAGGCACACCGAAGCGGCCCCCACCCGGGATCCGGGTGCGGGCCGCTTCCTCATCGCTCGACGCGCACGCCGTCCGGCCGTGGGAACGGCATCATGTCCCAGCCGTGAGGCCAGCCCCGGGACAGCGGCTCGCCGGGCTCCGCCTCCAGCAGCCGCGGGATGCGCCCGCGCCACCATCGGACGTCCTCCTCGTGGCCCGGCCACGGGACGGTGGCGGCGCGGAACCGGGCGTCCCAGCGGTCGAGTACCGGGCGCAGCGCGGCGGCCGGCTCCGCGGGCAACGCGGACCACACCTCTGCCAGACCGTCACGGCACGCCATGTCGTTGTGGTACTCCGGCGCGCACCAGCAGTAGCCGTCCTCCACGCCCGCGACGAAGCCGGCCCACTGGGCGAGGAGCCGGTGAACGGCGAGCACCTCTTCCATGGGCCGACTGTCGCACACACCCGGCCGGTCAGCCCAGCAGTTCCACCTCCGCCAGGGTCGACTCGCCGTCCAGGACCAGGCGGTACTTGGTGTAGGTGCCCGGTTCGGCGATGGTGAAGGCGCGGGTCTGGCGGTCCCAGGTGAACGTCTCCCCGGAGCGGTGGTCCAGGGTCCGCCAGGTCGTGCCGTCGGTGGAGCCCTCCAGGGTCCAGCCGGTCGGTGCCTTGGTGCGGTCGGCTCCCGAGGTCAGCGTGTACTGGACCGGCCGTGCACCGTCCTCGGCCGGAAGGTCCGCCGAGGTGAGCGTCGCGCTCGTCGCCGAGGTGTCGTCGAAGAGCGGGCCGTCACCCTTCAGCACGTCCGCGCGGGGCGTCGGCACCTTGTCGTCCTGGGTGACCGAGACCGGCGCCGCGTCCTTCCCGGTGCCCCACGCCGACGGCTTGGAGCCCATGAAGAAGTCCAGCACACCGCCCTTGGACAGCAGCGAGTGCGGGAGCGAGGTCGACTTCCAGGGGCGGCCGTTGAACATGACGCCCTGGACGTAGACGTTCTTCGCGCTGTTCCCCGGCGCCCGCACCACCAGGTCCCGGCCGTTCTCCAGGTGCACGGTGACCTTCTTGAACAGCGGGGAGCCGATGGAGTACTCGCCGCTGCCCATCACGAGCGGGTAGAAACCGAGGGCGGAGAAGAGGTACCAGGCCGACTGCTCGCCGTTGTCCTCGTCGCCGTGGTAGCCCTGCCCGATCTCGCTGCCGGTGTAGAGCCGGGACAGCGCCTCGCGGACGTACGCCTGCGCCTTCCACGGCTGCCCGGCCGCGTCGTACATGTAGATGACGTGGTGGGCGACCTGGTTGGAGTGGCCGTACATGCCCATCCGGACGTCCCGCGCCTCGGTCATCTCGTGGATGACACCGCCGTAGGAGCCGACGTGGTCGGGGGAGGCCGTCTCCGGGGTGGCGAAGTACTCGTCCAGCTTGTCGGCCAGGCCCTGCCGGCCGCCGTACAGGTTGGCCAGGCCCCGGCTGTCCTGCGGGGCGGTGAAGGCGTAGCCCCAGCCGTTGGTCTCCGTGTAGTCGTAACCCCACACGCGCGGGTCGTACTTCGCGGAGTCCACGCGCCAGTCGCCCTTGTCGTCGCGGCCCTGGAAGAAGCCGGCCTTGGCGTCGAACAGGTTCACGTAGTCGCGGGCCCGGTTGAGGAAGTACTCCGATTCCTCCTTGTAGCGCTTCTCGCCGGTCTTCTTGTAGAGCGCCTCGCCCATCTTCGCGATGCCGTAGTCGTTGACGTAGCCCTCCATCGCCCACGACAGGCCCTCGTGCGTGTCGGTCGAGGTGTAGCCGAGGAAGGGCGAGGTGGACATGCCCTTGCGGCCCACGCCCGACATCGGCGGGACGACGGTCGCGTTCTTCACGGCCGCGTCGTACGCCGCCTTCGCGTCGAACTTCACGCCCTTGACGTAGGCGTCGGCGAACGCCACGTCCGAGGAGGTACCGGTCATCAGGTCGGCGTAGCCGGGGGAGGACCAGCGGGAGGTCCAGCCGCCGTCCTTGTACTGCTGCACGAACCCGTCGACCATCTCGCCGGCCTGGGACGGCGTGAGGAACGAGTACGCCGGCCAGGTGGTCCGGTAGGTGTCCCAGAAGCCGTTGTTGACGTACACCTTGCCATCGACGATCTTCGCGCCGGTGTGCGTCGGGGTGTCCGGGCCCGGCATGGCGGAGAACGGCGAGGCGTACCGGTCCTTGCCGTCGACCCGCTCGAAGCCCGAGTTGGGGTACAGGTACAGCCGGTACATGCCGGAGTACAGCGTGGTGAGCTGGTCCGGGGTCGCACCCTCCACCTCGACCTTGCCGAGCAACTTGTCCCAGACCTGCCGGGCGTGGTCCTTGACCGTGTCGAAGGAGGCGCCGTCCGGGATCTCCTGGCGCAGGTTGTCCTTCGCCTGGTCCACGCTGATGAGCGAGGTCGCCAGGCGCAGGGTCACGGTGCGGTCGGCGCCCGCGTCGAAGCGCAGGAAGCCCTTCACCCCGCTGGAGCCGCCGTCGGTGACCGGCTTGTCGAACTCGCCGTACACGAACAGCCGGGTCGCACCCGTCGACAGGCCCGACTTCACGTCCGAGTAGCCGGTGACGGTCCCGTGCTCCTTGTCGAGCGTGAGACCGGCCTGCTCGGTGACGTTGTCGAACACCACGCTCGCGTCGTCGCCGGGATACGTGAAGCGGAGGGCGGCCGCGTGGTCGGTCGGGGCCATCTCGGCCTTGAGGCCGTTCTCGAACCGGACGCCGTAGTAGTACGGCCGCGCGGTCTCGTTCTCGTGCCGGAAGGGCAGCTCCCGCGCCTCGCGGCCGGTGTCCGGGGTGCCGGACGCGGCCGACGGCATCAGCTGGAAGGTCTGCCGGTCGCCCATCCACGGGCTCGGCTCATGGCTCGCGCTGAACGCCTGGATCGTCGGCAGGTTGTCCGCGTTGTTCGCCCGCGCGTACTCGTACAGCCAGCTCAGCGAGGACGCGTTGGTCACCGGGGTCCAGAAGTTGAAGCCGTGCGGCAGGGCCGTCGCCGGGAAGTTGTTGCCGCGCGAGAAGCTGCCGCTGGAGTTGGTGCCGCGGGTGGTCAGCGCGTAGTCCGACAGATGCGCCTTCGGCTTCTCGGGCGCCACCGGCTTCAGGGTCACGTCGTCCAGCCAGCCGCGGAACTTCGCCGGGCCGTCGGGGGAGTCGTACGCCACCAGGATGCGGTCGACGGTCTTGCCGGCCGCGACCGAGCCGATCCGCGCGGCCACGTTGTTCCACTGGTTGACGTACAGGGCCTTCGACGCGCCCTGCCCGCGCGGGGTGAGCGGGAAGCCGTGGCTGTCCAGCGCGCCCAGGCCGCTCAGATAGGTGCCGTCGGTGAAGGCGAGGTCGACGGAGACGTTCGTGGCGTCGTAGTCGCGGTCGCCGTCGGCCATCGACGGGAAGACGCGGTACGACAGCTGGGTGTCGCCGCCGACCTTGACGTTCACGTCGAAGACCTTGTTGTACGAGTAGGCCCGGCCGGCCGCCGTGTGCCGGCCGGCGTAGCGCAGGGCACGCTTTCCGGTGAACCCGGCGCGCGCCTTGGCGGTCGGGGAGCCGCTCGGGCCCTTGTCGACCAGGGTCAGCATGTCCTGCGGGACCGGACCGCCTCCGCTGCCGGTGGAGAACTGCACGTCGGCGAGCTGGAGGATGTCCGGGGCGCCGGCGTTCTTCGTCACCTCCAGCCGGAAGTGCTGGTACTCGGCCGGCTCGGCGAGGTCGTACGACTTCGTCTGGAACCGCTCGGCGAAGTTCTCGCCCGAGCGGGTGTCGAGCGTCTTCCAGTCCTTGCCGTCGGTGGAGCCCTTCAGGGTCCAGTCCGCGGGGTCGCGCTCGCCGAAGTCATTGGCCGAGGTGAGCGCGTACGTCGTTATCTTCACGGGCTTGTCCAGGTCGAACTCCACCCAGCCGGTGGGCTCGAAGGTCAGCCACTTGGTGCCGGGCTCACCGTCGACGAGGTTCTCCTTGACCTCGCCGGCGCCCGTGTTCTCGCCGCTGGCCCGGACCTCGGTGACATGGTCGGTGACATTGCCCGGGATGCCCGTGCTGTAGCCGCCGTCGACGCCCGAGGCGCGCTTGGTGCCGTCCCGTCCGGTGTCGACGGTGTTCAGCCAGTCCGGCGCCGGGTCGCCCGCCTCGAACGAGGATGCGAACTCCCGGTCGGGCGCCGGAGCCTTGGCGGGCAGGGCGACCGCCGCGCCCTGCGCGCCGACGGCCATGACAAAGGCGGCCGTGAGGACGACCGCCGGACCCCATCTGTGCCGCGTTCTCCGCTGCATCTACCGATTTCCCCTCCTGCGCCCCCTCGGACAACGTTGTCAGCTGCGGGGCGCAGGAACCAGTAGGTGGTCAAGTGGCCCGTGATGTCAAGGGTGTTGGCTGCGGCATTCAGGGAGTTATGTCGCGACTTTTTCCGGCGGGCCCTTCCGCGGGCCTTCATATTTCCGCGAGGTCTCAACTCGGAAAAGACCCAACGCGAACCCTGCATTCGATCTTGCTCAGTTGGCGGGAAGTGGACTATACCTGTCGGCGTTTCCAGCACGACCCAGCACTACCCGACAGCGGTGCCGGGGAGGATCCGGTTCACCGCCTGAGTCCTGGAGAAGGCGAGGACTTGAGCATGGGATCCACTGTGCACCACGGCGTCGAAGGTGTAGGCCGTCGCGATCTGATCAAGCGTTCCGCGGCGCTCGGCCTGGTCGCGGCACCGGGAATGGGCCTGTTGTCCGCCTGTGCCAGCGGGGGCGGTGACGGACAGGACAAGGCGAAGGCGGGCAAGAAGACCGCGAAGAACCCCCTCGGCGTCAACGACACCGCGGGCATGGAGTTCGTCCTCTTCGACGGCGGCTTCGGCAAGGAATACGCCGAGGACGCGGTGAAGGTCTACGGGAAGGACTTCCCCAAGGCCAAGGTGAAGTTCGCCGCCACCCAGAAGATCCAGTCCACCCTGCAGCCCCGCTTCAACCAGGGCAACCCGCCGGACCTCATCGACAACTCCGGGGCCGAGCAGATGGACATGGGGGTGCTCGTCGGCAAGAACCAGCTGGCGGACCTCACCCCGCTGCTGGACGCGCCGTCGTACGACGACCCGGCCAAGAAGGTCCGCGACACACTGCGCCCCGGCATCGTCGAGATGGGCCAGTTCGACGGCAAGCCGGTCTGGGTCCTGTACTACGCCTACACGGTCTACGGCGTCTGGTACTCGCAGAAGGCCCTGGACTCGCTGGACGCGGAATACCCGCAGACCTGGGACGAGATGCTGGCGGTCTGCGAGAAGGCCAAGAAGAAGGGCATGGCGGGCTGGACGTACGCGGGCAAGTACCCGTACTACATCCCCTTCTCGCTCTACCCGATGATCGGCAAGGTGGGCGGCCGCGAGGTCCTCGACGCCATCGACAACCTGGAGCCGAACGCCTGGAAGCACCCCGCGGTCAAGGCCTGCTTCGAGGCCTACTACGAGCTCTACAAGAAGGGCTACGTCCTCAAGGGCACCCCGGGTCTGGACCACATCCAGTCCCAGACCGCCTGGGCCAAGGGCGAGGCGCTGTTCATCCCGAACGGCTCCTGGGTGGAGAACGAGTCGGCCAACGTCATCCCGGCCGACTTCGACCTCGCCGTGTCCGCGCCCAGCGGCCTGGACTCCTCCGACAAGCTGCCGTTCGGCACCATCTGGGCCTCCGGCGGTGAGCCCTTCATCGTGCCGGCCAAGGCGAAGAACGCCGAGGGCGGCATGGAGCAGCTGCGCATCCTGCTCTCCGAGGCGTCCTCGAAGAACTTCACCGCCAAGGTGAAGTCGCTGACCGCGTACAACGGAGGCACCAGCGGCATCAGCCTCACGCCGGGTCTGAAGTCGGGCGTGGCGGCGCTGGACAAGGCGGGGTCCAACGTGATGAATCCGCGTCTGCAGGACTGGTACGTGCAGTTGCAGAAGGAGAAGATCGGTGTGGCCGGTCTCGGCGAGATGATGGCCGGACGGCTCACCCCGGCCGAGGCCATCAAGAAGATCCAGGGCTTTGCCGACGAGGCTGCCAAGGACACCTCCATCAAGCACTACAAGCACCAGTAATCCAGCACCCTGACAGCACCGGAGTGGCGATGCAGCACGGCAAGTACCGGTTCATCGTGGGGTTTCTGGCACTGCCCCTCGGACTGTACGCGCTCTTCGTGGTGTGGCCGTTCATCCAGTCCATCTACTACTCGTTCACGGACTGGACGGGCCTCAGCCCCGAATTCGAAATGGTCGGCTTCGACAACTACAAGAGGATGCTCGACGACGACATCTTCTGGAAGTCGCTACAGCACAGCCTGCTGTTCGCTCTGGTGCTGCCGGTGGTGACGATCGGTCTCGCGCTGTTCCTCGCTTTCATGATCAACGTGGGCGGACGGCGCAGAAGGGGCGGCCCCGTGATCTCCGGGGTCCGGGGCTCGTCCTTCTACAAGATCGTCTATTTCTTCCCGCAGGTGCTGTCGATCGCGATCGTCGCGCTGCTGTTCGCCTTGGCCTACAACCCGGACAGCGGCGCGATCAACTCGCTCCTGCGCGGCATCGGCCTCGACGGCGTGCAGCCGCTGTGGCTGGGCGATCCGAGCCTCGCCCTGTGGTGCGTGATGGCGGTGCTCGTGTGGTCCACGGTCGGCTTCTTCGTGGTGCTGTTCTCCGCGGGCATGGCCTCGATCCCGGCAGAGCTGTACGAGGCGGCGCTGCTGGACGGCGCCAGCCGCTTCACCACCTTCTTCCGCGTCACCCTGCCGCTGCTGTGGGACACCGTGCAGTCCGGCTGGGTGTACATGGGCATCCTCGCCCTCGGCGCCGAGTCGTTCGCGGTCGTACAGATCATGACGACCGGACCGGGCGGTCCCGACTACTCGACCACGGTGATGGTCCTGTACGTGTACCAGAAGGCGTTCCGGGACGGTCAGGCCGCCTACGCCACCACCATCGGCGTCGCCCTGCTCGTCGTCACGCTCGCGTTCGCGGCGATCGTGATGAGGCTGGGCCGTCGCGAGCGGCTGGAGTACTGAAGCGATGAAGACGACCGAGACCCCCGCACCGCTGCCGGCCGAGCCCGGCGCCGGCGTGACCAAGGTGGACGTGCCGCCGGCCGTGCCGTCCCCCGGGCGGAAGAGGGAGGGCAACGTCCTCAACGTCTTCTCCCACGGCATCCTGGTCATCTGGGCGATCATGGTGGTCCTGCCGCTGGTGTGGGCCGTGATGACGTCCTTCAAGGACGACAGCTCCATCTTCGGTTCACCCTGGTCCCTGCCCGACAGGCTGCACTTCGACAACTGGGCGCGGGCGTGGACCGACGCCAACATGAGCGACTACTTCCTGAACACCGTCCTGGTGGTCGGCGGCTCACTGATCGGCACCCTGGTGCTCGGCTCCATGGCGGCGTACGTGCTGGCCCGCTTCGACTTCCCGGGCAACCGCTTCGTCTACTACCTGTTCGTCGGCGGCATGAGCTTCCCGATCATGCTCGCGCTGGTCCCGCTGTTCTACGTGGTCAACAACATGGGGCTGCTGAACACGATCCACGGCCTCATCCTGGTCTACATCGCCTACTCGCTGCCGTTCACGGTCTTCTTCCTCACGGCGTTCTTCCGCACCCTGCCCACCTCGGTGGCGGAGGCGGCCTTCGTCGACGGCGCCTCGCACTCGCGTACGTTCTTCCAGATCATGCTGCCCATGGCGAAGCCGGGCCTGATCAGCGTCGGCATCTTCAACTTCCTGGGCCAGTGGAACCAGTACATGCTGCCCACGGTGCTCAACACCGACCCCGACAAGAAGGTCCTCACCCAGGGACTGGTCCAGCTGGCGGCCAGCCAGGGCTACAAGGGCGACTGGTCGGGACTCTTCGCGGGCCTGGTCATGGCGATGCTGCCGGTGCTCGCGGCGTACATCGTCTTCCAGCGCCAGGTGGTGCAGGGACTGACCGCGGGGGCGCTCAAATAGGGGCTCGACCCGGCGGGGCCGGGCCCCGCGGTCGTCCCGGAAACGCACACCGTCCCCTCCTCGGGGGAGGTGTGCGTCGGCGTGTCCATGTACCCGGAAACGGTTCAACCTCTTGACGGGAGTCGCCCCGAACGGCTCAGCTTAGAGTTCACTAGTTGGACATACACGGGGCCCCGCCGAAGCGGCCCCGCGCTCAGGAGGTCGTCGTGGAGACTCCAGGGTCGCAGTCATCACTGCACCGAGCCAACCTGGAGCGGGTGGTCCGGGCCGTACGGCTGGCCGGGTCCCTCACACAGGCGGAGATCGCGCGGACGACCGGGCTGTCCGCCGCGACCGTCTCCAACATCGTGCGGGAGCTGAAGGACGGGGGAACCGTCGAGGTCACGCCCACCTCGGCAGGCGGGCGGCGGGCCCGCAGCGTCAGCCTGAGCGGGGACGCCGGCATCGTGATCGGGGTCGACTTCGGGCACACCCACCTACGGGTCGCGGTCGGTAACCTCGCCCACCAGGTGCTGGCCGAGGAGGCCGAACCGCTGGACGTCGACGCCTCCGCCGACCAGGGCTTCGACCGGGCGGAACAGCTGGTCAACCGGCTGATCGCGGCGACCGGCGTGGACCGGGCCAAGGTGGCCGGCGTGGGGCTCGGCGTGCCGGGTCCCATCGACGTGGAGTCGGGCACGCTCGGCTCGACCGCGATCCTGCCCGGCTGGGGCGGCACCAAGCCCGCCGAGGAGCTGCGCGAACGGCTCGGCGTGCCGGTCCACGTGGACAACGACGCCAACCTCGGCGCCCTGGGCGAGCTGGTCTGGGGCAGTGGCAAGGGCGTCCGGGACCTGGCCTACATCAAGGTCGCGAGCGGTGTCGGCGCCGGTCTGGTGATCGACGGGAAGATCTATCGCGGCCCCGGCGGCACTGCGGGCGAAATCGGGCATATTACACTCGATGAATCCGGCCCGGTCTGCCGCTGCGGGAACCGCGGCTGCCTGGAGACGTTCGCGTCGGCGCGCTATGTGCTCCCGCTGCTCCAGCCCAGCCACGGCTCCAGCCTGACGATGGAGGGCGTCGTACGGCTGGCCAGGGACGGTGACCCGGGCTGTCGTCGGGTGATCGCCGACGTCGGCCGCCACATCGGAAGTGGAGTGGCCAATCTCTGCAATCTGCTGAACCCGAGCAGGGTGGTCCTCGGCGGTGATCTCGCCGAGGCCGGTGAGCTGGTGCTCGGGCCGATCAGGGAGTCCGTCGGCCGCTACGCCATTCCCAGCGCGGCGCGCCAACTGTCCGTTCTTCCGGGGGCACTTGGTGGCCGCGCGGAGGTGCTCGGAGCGCTCGCCCTCGCCCTCAGCGAGATGGGCGATTCGACCCTTTTGGAGGGTGCGCTGCCCGTGGCGGCGCCCGCCTTCACTTAGAGAACGGATGGCACCGTTGCCATCTCGTTAAGGATTTACTTCTTGACGTCGCACGTGTGGCCGAGTTGACTTCCAGCCACCTCGGCCGCAACGACGCGGCCTCGTCAGGGAGGTTTGAAGAGTGAACAAGCGCATGCGTCGTGCTGCCTTTGCTTTCTGTGCCACCGCAATGACCGTCTCGCTCGCCGCCTGCGGCAGCGCGAAGGAGTCCGGCGGCAACGGTGACAGCGGGAAGACGACCACCCACAAGGGTGACGACATCACCGTCGGTCTGCTCCTGCCGGAGAACCAGACCGCCCGCTACGAGAAGTTCGACAAGCCCATCATCGAGAAGCAGATCAAGGATCTGACCAACGGCAAGGGCAAGGTCGACTACCTCAACGCCAAGCAGGACGCGACCCTCCAGTCGCAGCAGATCGACACGATGATCACCAAGAAGGTCGACGTGCTGATCCTGGACGCGGTCGACTACAAGGCGGTCGCGCAGGGCGTCAAGAAGGCCAAGGAGGCGGGCATCCCGGTCGTCGCCTACGACCGCCTCGCCGAGGGCCCCATCTCCGCCTACACCTCGTTCGACAACGTCGAGGTCGGCAAGACGCAGGGTGAGGCCCTGCTGAAGGCCCTGGGCGGCAAGGCCAAGTCCGGCAAGATCGTCATGATGAACGGCTCCGTGACCGACCCGAACGCCGCGCAGTTCAAGAAGGGCGCGCACGACGTCCTCGACGGCAAGGTGAACGTCGGCAAGGAGTACGACACCAAGGAGTGGAAGCCGGAGAACGCCAACGCCAACATGGAGGGCGCCATTTCCGCCCTCGGCAAGGACAAGATCATCGGCGTCTACTCCGCCAACGACGGCATGGCGGGCGGCGTCATCACCGCGCTCAAGGGCGCGGGCCTCAAGAAGCTTCCCCCGGTCACCGGCCAGGACGCCGAGCTCGCGGGCGTGCAGCGCATCGTGACGGGCGAGCAGTACATGAGCGTCTTCAAGTCGTACCCGCAGGAGGCCGAGACCGTCGCCAAGATGGCCGTCTCGATCGCCAAGACCGGCAAGGTCGACAGCTCGCTCGGCACCACCACCGTCGACAGCGGTACCGAGAAGGGCATTCCGTCCGTCATCGTCCCGGTAGTCTCGCTGACGAAGGACAACATCAAGGACACGGTCATCAAGCAGGGTTACTACACGGTCAACGAGATCTGCACGGCCAAGTACAAGGCCGCCTGCGACAAGCTCGGCCTGAGCTGACACCCCAGGGGCCGCCTCGGCGGCGGTCCCACCGGCCTGCACGGGAGGCGCGCGCCCACTGTCCGCGCGCCCCGTGCCGGCACGTCCGGCGCCCCGCCGCCGACAGCCCCGCAGCACAACGGCGGGGCGCCGGACGGAACGCCCCTCACTCTTCATGTTCAACCTCCCGCCGGGGTCAGGCTCGGGCGGCGAAGGAGATGGTTCACGTGTCCGCTACGCCTGTGCTGGCGTTGCGCGGGGTCTCCAAGCGATTCGGTGCCGTTCAGGCGCTCACCGACGTAGAGCTTGAGGTCCACGCCGGAGAGGTGGTTGCCCTCGTCGGCGACAACGGCGCCGGCAAGTCCACCCTTGTCAAGACGATCGCGGGTGTGCACCCCATCGATGACGGTGTCATCGAGTGGGAGGGCAACCCCGTCACGGTCAACCGGCCGCACGACGCCCAGAACCTGGGCATCGCGACGGTCTACCAGGACCTCGCCCTGTGCGACAACATCGACGTCGTCGGCAACCTGTTCCTCGGCCGTGAGATCAAGCGGCGCGGTGTCCTGGACGAGGTCGAGATGGAGCGCCGCTCGCGCGAGCTGCTCCAGACGCTCTCCATCCGCATCCCCAGCGTCCGCATCCCGATCGCTTCGCTCTCCGGCGGTCAGCGCCAGGTCGTGGCCATCGCCCGCTCCATGCTCGGCGAGCCCAAGCTGGTCATCCTGGACGAGCCGACCGCCGCCCTCGGCGTCGAGCAGACCGCCCAGGTCCTCGACCTCGTCGAGCGGCTGCGCGAGCGCGGACTCGCGGTCATCCTCATCAGCCACAACATGGCCGACGTGAAGGCCGTCGCCGACAAGGTCGCCGTCCTGCGGCTCGGTCGCAACAACGGCGTGTTCGAGGTCAAGACGACCTCGCAGGAAGAGATCATCTCCGCCATCACCGGCGCCACGGACAACGCCGTGACCCGTCGTGCGGCGCGCACCACCGCGGAGGCTCAGAAGTGAGCATCGACAAGACCCAGGCCGAGCCCGTCGACGCGCCCGCCGTCGCGGCCGACGCCGCCCCCGCCGTCGACCCACGCCTGCTCGTGCGCGAACAGGGCTTCGCGGGCTACGTCACCGAGTTCAAGCGCAAGATGCGCGCCGGCGACCTCGGCGCCCTGCCGGTCGTGGTCGGCCTCATCGTCATCTGCGCGATCTTCCAGAGCCTGAACTCCGCCTTCCTCGGCGCGGAGAACCTCAACAACATCTTCGTCGCCATGGTGGCCACCGGCATGATGTCGGTCGGCATCATCTTCGTGCTGCTGCTCGGCGAGATCGACCTATCCGTCGGCTCCGTCTCCGGTGTCTCCTCGGCGATCACCGCCGTGATGAGCGTCACGCACGGCGTCAACGAGTGGCTCGCCGTCCTCGCCGCCCTCGCCGCCGGTGCGGTCATCGGTGCCCTGCACGGCTTCTTCTTCGCCCGGATCGGCGCGCCCGCCTTCGCGGTGACCCTGGCCGGTCTGCTGTTCTGGAACGGCTTCATGCTCCAGATCCTGGGCTCGAACGGCACGATCAACCTCGACGGCGACGGCGTGGTCGGCAAGCTCACCACGTACTACTTCTCGGACGTGGCCGCCGCCTACCTCCTGGCCTTCGTCGCGGTCGCCGGATACTTCCTGTCGGCCTTCCTCGGCAACCGCCGCCGCGCGCTCGCGGGCATCCCGTCCCGCCCGCTCAGCGACATCATCCTGCGCACCGTGCTGCTCGCGGTCGCCGCGTTCGCCGTCGCGGTCATGTTCAACCAGTACAAGGGCCTGCCGCTCGCGGTGCTGCTCTTCGCGGTCGTCCTGGTCGGCAGCGACTTCGTGCTGCGCCGCACCGCCTACGGCCGCAAGGTCTTCGCGCTCGGCGGCAGCGTGGAGGCGTCCCGCCGCGCCGGTATCAACGTCACCCTGGTGCGCGTCTCGGTCTTCGCCATCGCGGGCTTCTTCGCCTCGGTCGGCGGCCTGTTCTGGGCCTCCAAGATCGCTGCCGCCAACCAGAGCGCCGGCTCCGGCGACCTGCTGATGAACGTCATCGCCGCGGCCGTCATCGGCGGCACCAGCCTCTTCGGCGGCCGGGGCCGCACCTGGAACGCGCTGCTCGGTGTCCTCGTGATCACGTCGATCCAGTACGGCCTCGCCCTCCAGGGCATCGCCACCCCGATCCAGTACATGATCACCGGTGGTGTGCTGCTCGCCACGGTCGTCATCGACTCGATCACCCGCAAGACCCAGAAGTCGGCCGGCCGCGCCTGAGCGCGCCCGACGCACCACGCCCTTGCCCGGCACCGTCCACGGTGCCGGGCAAGGGCGTGTCCGGGCCGGTCGCGCGGGTACAGCCGTTCGCGTGAGTCATGACCCCCCGCCCGGCCATCGGGCGTACGGACGGAACACTAGACTCGTCCAAGCCCGGCAACAGCTCGATCAGCTCTACTGCAAGGAGGCACGGGTGCCGCTGCTGACCCGCATCAGGGGACCGCGCGATCTGGACCGGCTCAGCCTGGAGGAGCTGGACCAGCTGGCGGAGGAGATCCGGACCTTCCTCGTCCAGGAGGTCTCCAAGACCGGCGGGCACCTGGGCCCCAACCTCGGTGTGGTGGAGCTGACCATCGCCCTGCACCGGGTGTTCGAGTCCCCGAAGGACAAGGTGCTGTGGGACACCGGCCACCAGTCCTACGTGCACAAGCTGCTCACCGGCCGGCAGGACTTCTCCCGGCTGAAGATGAAGGGCGGCCTGTCGGGCTACCCCTCGCAGGCCGAGTCCGAGCACGACGTCATCGAGAACAGCCACGCCTCCACCGTGCTCGGCTGGGCCGACGGCATCGCCAAGGCCAACCAGCTGCGCCGGCGGGACAGCCATGTCGTCGCCGTCATCGGTGACGGGGCCCTGACAGGCGGTATGGCCTGGGAGGCGCTCAACAACATCGCCGAGGCCAAGGACCGGCCGCTGGTCATCGTCGTCAACGACAACGAGCGCTCCTACGCCCCCACCATCGGCGGCCTCGCCAACCACCTGGCCACCCTGCGCACCACCGACGGCTACGAACGCTTCCTGGCGCGGACGAAGGACATCCTCGACCGCACCCCGGTCGTCGGCAAACCGCTGTACGAGACCCTGCACGGCGCCAAGAAGGGGCTGAAGGACTTCATCGCCCCCCAGGGCATGTTCGAGGACCTCGGCCTGAAGTACGTCGGCCCGATCGACGGCCACGACATCGAGGCGCTGGAGTCGGCGCTGGCCCGGGCCAAGCGGTTCGGCGGGCCGGTCATCGTGCACTGCCTGACCGAGAAGGGCCGCGGCTACCAGCCCGCCCTTCAGGACGAGGCCGACCGGTTCCACGCCGTCGGCAAGATCCACCCCGACACCGGGCTGCCGATCGCGTCCTCCGGCGCCGACTGGACCTCGGTCTTCGGCGAGGAGATGGTCAAGCTCGGCGAGGAGCGCGAGGACGTCGTCGCCATCACGGCGGCCATGCTCCAGCCCGTGGGTCTCGACAAGTTCGCCAAGCGTTTCCCCGAGCGGGTGTACGACGTCGGGATCGCCGAGCAGCACGGCGCCGTCTCCGCCGCGGGCCTCGCGTACGCCGGGCTCCACCCGGTCTTCGCCGTGTACGCCACCTTCCTCAACCGCGCCTTCGACCAGGTCCTCATGGACGTGGCCCTGCACAAGTGCGGCGTCACCTTCGTGCTCGACCGGGCCGGCGTCACCGGCACCGACGGCGCCTCGCACAACGGCATGTGGGACATGTCGATCCTCCAGGTGGTGCCGGGGCTGCGGCTCGCCGCGCCGCGCGACGCCGACCAGGTGCGGGCCCAGCTGCGCGAGGCCGTCGCCGTCGAGGACGCGCCGACCGTGGTGCGCTTCTCCAAGGGCGCCGTCGGCCCCGCCGTACCCGCCGTGGGCCGGATCGGGGGCATGGACGTGCTCCGGGAGCCGGGCACCGACCGGCCGGACGTGCTGCTGGTCTCCGTCGGCGCGCTCGCCCCGATGTGCCTGGAGATCGCGGAGTCGCTGAACAAGCAGGGCATCTCCACCACCGTGGTCGACCCCCGCTGGGTCAAGCCGGTCGACGAGGCCATGGCCCCGCTGGCCGAACGGCACCGGGTCGTCGTCACCGTCGAGGACAACAGCCGCGTCGGCGGTGTCGGCTCCGCCGTCGCCCAGGCCCTCAGGGACGCGGGCGTGGACGTGCCGCTGCGCGACTTCGGCATCCCGCCGCGGTTCCTCGACCACGCCTCCCGCGCCGAGGTCATGGCCGAGATCGGGCTGACCGCGCCCGACATCGCCCGCCAGGTCACGGGGCTCGTCTCCAAGCTGGACGGGCGGTTCGACCGTACGGCGGGTGCCGTGGACTCGGTGGAGCCCGCGCGCGACTAGAAAACGCCTCCACGGGCCGGTTCCGCCGCTTCTCCCGGTGGCGGAACCGGCCCGTTTGCGTGAACCTGCCTGTGCCGGGGAATACGGACCCAGGCCCTCTCGATCATGTCGAGGACGACAAGCGTGGGAGGTAGGTACGTGAGCAACGCGCTGTTCCGGACGAAGAACGTCGAGCAGTCCATCCTGGACACCGAGGAACCCGAACACTCGCTCAAGAAGTCGCTGACCGCCCTTGACCTGACCGTGTTCGGCGTCGGTGTCATCATCGGCACCGGCATCTTCGTCCTCACCGGCACGGCGGCGAAGAACACCGCCGGCCCCGCCGTGTCGCTGTCCTTCGTCGTGGCCGGTGTCGTCTGCGCGCTCGCCGCCCTCTGCTACGCCGAGTTCGCCTCCACCGTCCCCGTGGCGGGCTCCGCCTACACCTTCTCCTACGCCTCGCTCGGCGAACTCCCCGCCTGGATCATCGGCTGGGACCTCGTACTGGAACTGGCCCTCGGCACGGCCGTGGTCGCGGTCGGATGGTCCGGCTACATAGCCTCGCTGCTCGACAACGCGGGCTGGCACCTGCCCCAGGCCCTCTCCGGCCGGGACGGTGCCACCGGCTTCGGCTTCGACATCCTCGCCGCGGCCCTCGTCGTGGTGCTCACCGCCATCCTCGTCATCGGGATGAAGCTGTCCGCACGGGTCACCTCCGTGGTCGTCGCGATCAAGGTGGCCGTCGTCCTCGTCGTGATCATCGCGGGTGCCTTCTTCGTGAAGAGCGGCAACTACGACCCCTTCATCCCGAAGGCGCAGCCCGCCGAGGCGGGCGGGAACCTCAAGGCCCCCCTGATCCAGCTGATGTTCGGCTGGGCGCCCTCGGACTTCGGCGTCATGGGCATCTTCACCGCGGCCTCCGTGGTCTTCTTCGCGTTCATCGGCTTCGACGTCGTCGCCACCGCCGCCGAGGAGACCCGCAACCCGCAGCGTGACGTCCCGCGCGGCATCCTCGGCTCCCTGATCATCTGCACCGCCCTGTACGTCGCCGTGTCGATCGTCGTCACCGGCATGCAGAAGTACAGCGCGCTGTCCATCAAGGCGCCCCTCGCCGACGCGTTCAAGGCCACCGGGCATCCCTGGTACGCGGGCCTGATCAGCTTCGGCGCCGCCGTCGGCCTGACCACGGTGTGCATGATCCTGCTGCTCGGCCAGTCCCGGGTCTTCTTCGCCATGAGCCGTGACGGGCTGCTGCCCCGCTTCTTCTCCCACACCCACCCGCGGTTCCGCACCCCGTACCGGTCCACCATCCTGCTCGGCGGCGTCATCGCGATCGTCGCGGGCTTCACCAGCCTCAGCGAACTCGCCGAACTGGTGAACATCGGCACGCTGTTCGCGTTCGTCGTCGTCGCCCTCAGCGTCATCATCCTGCGCAAGTCCCGCCCGGACCTGCACCGCGCCTTCCGCACCCCGTGGGTCCCGGTCGTCCCGATCCTCTCCGTGTGCGCCTCGCTGTGGCTGATGCTCAACCTGCCCGCCGAGACCTGGATCCGGTTCGCCATCTGGATGGTCATCGGCTTCTTCGTCTACTTCCTCTACGGCCGCTCGCACAGCCGCCTCGCCCGGCGCGAGGAGACCGCGGCCGCCGAAGCCGCGCGCCCGCCGAAGGCGACCGAGTAACCGCACACTCGCGCCCCGGCCCCGTATGTCCCGCTTCGGCTGGGACGGCGGGGCCGGATAGCGTGCGGACCATGCTCGCCGCCCCGCTCGCCCCCGCACGGACCACGGTCACCCGGACGGCGTACTGGGCGCGGCTGCTGCCCCTCCTGGCGACCCTGGCCTGCGTCACCCGGATCCCGTCCTTCCGCCGGCCGCTGTGGAACCCGGACGAGGGCTTCCTCGCCGTACAGGCGAGGCTGCTCGCCCAGGGCGGGGAGCTGTACGACACCGTCGTGGACCGCAAGCCGCCGCTGCTGCCCTGGCTCTACCAGGCCGCGTTCGCGCTCTGCGGCTCCGGCTCCCTGACCCCGCTGCGGGTGCTCGCCGTCCTCGCCCAGCTGCTCACCGCCGTGCTGCTGGCCTCCCTGGCCCGCCGCCGCTGGGGCGAGCGCGCCGGGCGCACCGCAGGGGTGCTGTACCTGCTGGTCTCCGTCGGGCTCAATCCCGAGGACGCGCAGGCCGCCACCTTCGAGGTGTTCATACTGCCCTGGACGGTCGCCGCCCTGTGGTGCGCCGACCGGGGGCGCTGGGGCGCCGCCGGGGTCGCCGTCGCCGCCGCGTTCCTCACCAAGCAGACCGGCGGCGCGGTGCTGCTGCCGGTGGCCTGGCTGCTGCACCAGCGGGGCGGCAGCCGCGCGGGCCTGCCACGGCTCGCGGCCGGCTGCGCCGCGCCCGTGCTCGGCGCGGCCCTGGCGACCGACCCGGCCGGCTTCCTGTTCTGGACGGTGACCGGCTCCGCCGCCTACGCCTCCGTCACCGGCTCCGAACTCCACGTCCTGGCCCGCGCGCTGACCAACACCGCGATCCTGGCGGTGGCGTCGGCGGGGCTGCTCCCGCCGGTCGTACGGGCGCTGCGGGGCGCCCGCGCCGGAGCGGCCGAGGTGTGGCTGTGGCTGTGGCTGGCCTCCTCGGCGGTCGCGGTGGCCCTCGGCTGCCACTTCTTCGGCCACTACTACCTGCAACTCATCCCGCCGCTCGCCCTGCTGGCCACCGCCGCGCTGCACGTCCTGCCCCGGGACGGGCACCCGGCCGCCGTGCTCACCTCGGCCTGCTGCTGCGCCCTCTTCGTCGGCTGGGGCCTGTTCGCCCCGCGCCCCGAACTCGCGCACGCCGAACGGCTGGCGGCGGCCCTCACGCACCGCACGGCACCCGCCGACCGGGTCCTCGTCTGGGGGATACACCCGGAGGCGTACTGGCTGGCCGGCCGCACCCCCGCCACCCGGTACCTCACCGCGGGTCTGCTCACCAACTACAGCGGCGGCCGGGACGGCCCCCAGGTCGGCGAGAAGTACGCCGTCGCCGGTGCCTGGCCGGTCTTCCGGCGCGAGATGACCGCGCACGCCCCCGCCCTGGTCGTCGACGACTCCCGCGGCAAGCCGTACGCCCCCGCCCGCCTCCCCACCCTCCACCGCCTGCTGACGGCGCGTTACACGGAGGTGGCCAGGGTGGACGGCGCGGTCCTGTACGCCCGGGTCCCGGAAGGTTGACGGCGGGGGCGTCGGCGGGCGTACTCCGGAGTCGTACCGTGTGCTGGGCCCGGGACAGCGGGGCGCGGCTGGGCGGAGGTGCGTCGGCCGCGGCGGGCGGGTCGGTGGTGGCCTCCCGAGCGCCGTGGGCTGCCCGCGGACCGCGACGGGCCCTCCCGGCTCCGGGCCCGGTGCCGTCGGACGGCGGTGGCCAGGTGCCGGCGGGGGACCTCCCTGGCCCCATGAACGGAGGGCGCCGCTCAGCCGAGGATCGTACGGGGACCCGCCACCTCCGCGCCCAGGGCCGTCACGCGGCGGCGCAGTTCGCGGTCGGCGGTCACCACCAGGCGGGGCCGGCCGGCGTGCCCCGCGGTCAGCTCCACGATCAGGTCGTCCCCGCTGCCCGGCGCCGACTCCACCCGCACACCCGGTACGGATGCCACGCCCCGGGCCGCGCCCTCGACCACGAGCACGATCTCCACGGGCCCCGGTTGCCCGGGCAGGCCCTCACCCGCCAGCCGGTCCCGCAGCCGCTCGGCCGCCCCCTTGCGGTCCCGCCACCAGCCGTCGGGCCGCGACCCGACGACGTTCGCGCCGTCCACCACGACGAGCAGGGGGGAGGGGGCGGGGGAAACGGGGTCGCGGGGGTCGGTCATGGAGCCCAGGGTCCCATGACCGTGGCCGGGGGCCGGGCCCCGGGGCCGGTACCGAGCGGCTTAAAGTGAACCGGTGAACGGCGACTGGCTCCTCCGCGGCCGAGACGGCCGCCTCAGTGTCTACCAGCTGTCGGGCGACGCCGTCCTGTGCCGGGCGGAGCGCGGCACCCGCGGCCCCTGGTCCGCCCCGCGCAAGGTGGGCGGCGAACAGAAACTGCACACCGTCCTGGCCGTCGGCCAGGGCGCCGACGGCTACGCCCACCTGGTCTCCTGGCGGCCCACCGTGAAGGGCGAGTCCGGGCTGGTGCACTCCACGCACTTCCGCCCGCACCTGGCGGCCCTGGACTGGCACCCGGTCGGTCACCCGGACAAGAAGGGCGACCGCACCGGCACGCCCGCCGTCGCGGTGGACGCCCAGGGCCGCGCCCACGTCTTCGTCCGCAACAGGGGCGGCGGGGTCAGCATGCTCGCCCAGAAGGAGAAGGGCGGCTGGGACCCCTGGCGGGACCTGAAGGGCAAGGAGGTCCAGGACGGACTCGCGGCGGTCACGGGGGAGTCCGGCCGGGTCGAGCTGTACGCGGCGGTCCCGCAGGGCCTGCTGTACTGGCGTCAGGAGGAGCCGGGCGCCCAGCCCGTGCTCCAGGAGGCGCTGCAGGCACCGGTCCGGCCGGGCACCCTGCGCGCCCTGGCCACCTCTCCGGAGCGTACGACCGTCTTCTACACCGGCACCTCCGGCGACCTGTGCGCCTGGCGTCCGGGCGACGAGCCGGTCGCCGTGCTGCCCGCGGCCGGCCCCGGCCCGGTCTCTGCGGTCCGCTGCGACCTGGACGGCCATGACTGCACCCTGCTGGTCCAGCGGACCGAGAGCCGCCGTGTCGCCTTCGCCGCGTATCCGACCGAGCTGGAGTCGGCGGGCGCCTGGTGGACCGAGTCGGGCCCCGAACTCCCGCTGGACGCGCTGGTGTCCCTGGCGGCGGACGAGGAGGGCCGGGTGGTGGCGGCAACGTTGTCCCCGTCGACCGGACGGCTCCTGCTGACCCGGCGCAAGGACGAGCCGGGACTGGCCCTGGAGGCGTGGCGGGAGGTCTGAGTGCGCCATGATGGCCGTCGTGGACACCGAGACACTCATCGACGCCTGGCGGCGTCTCCTCGCCGGATCCGGAAAGCCGTGGGTGCTGTTCGAGCACGGCACGTGCGTGGTGCTGGAGGAGCCCGGGGGAGGGCTCGCCGACCGGGCCACCGAGATCCTGCGCGCGTACGGCCCCGTGAGCGTGGGCGGTCCGGCGGGCGACTTCCGGGTGCTCGAACTGAAGAACGGCGAGGGCTGGCTGGTGACGGGCCACCATCCGGACGTCGTCACCTTCGTCGCCCTGGAGGACTCCGAGGACCCCTCGCACCTGGCCGTGGGCATGCTCGGGCGCTCCCGCCGCGACCGGGACGGCAGGGACCTCCACGTCGTCCACGTCGAGGACGGCCGCCCCGCCGGGGCCTAGGCCCTGTCGTCAAACTCCCGTCTGCCGCGCGACGCCATGCACGCACTCTCGCCGCACCGGCCCCAGACCCGAGTACGCCCAGTACGAGGGCCTGTGGCCGGCACGGCGAGAGCACGCACCTGACGCCGCACGGCCCGCCCTCCGGGCGGACGACGGGAGTTTGACGACAGGACCTAGCCCGGACGGCCCCCGGAAACGCCGGGTGCCCGCACCCCGGCAGGAGTGCGGGCACCCGGCGTTCACCGGTGGGGCGTCACGCCGGGACGCTCGCCACGCCCGGAGCCAGGAACCGCTTGCCGTTGACGCGCTCGCTGACACCCTCACGGTCCAGGTACGGCGTGATGCCGCCCAGGTGGAAGGGCCAGCCGGCGCCCGTGATCAGGCACAGGTCGATGTCCTGGGCCTCCGCGACGACGCCCTCGTCGAGCATGAGCCCGATCTCCTGCGCCACCGCGTCCAGCACCCGCGCCCGCACCTGCTCCTCGGTCAGCACGACATCGCCCTGCTTCAGCAGCGCGGCGACCTCCGGGTCCAGCTCCGGCTTGCCGCTGTCGTAGACGTAGAAGCCGCGCTTGCCCGCCTCCACGACCGCCTTGAGGTTCGGGGAGACGGTGAAGCGGTCCGGGAACGCGCCGTGCAGCGTCTCGGAGACGTGCAGACCGATGGCGGGGCCGACCAGTTCCAGCAGCACCAGCGGGGACATCGGCAGACCGAGCGGCTCGACGGCCTTCTCGGCGACCTCGACCGGGGTGCCCTCGTCGATGACGTTCTGGATCTCGCCCATGAAGCGGGTCAGGATGCGGTTCACGACGAACGCCGGGGCGTCCTTGACCAGCACCGCGGTCTTCTTCAGCTTCTTGGCGACGGCGAACGCGGTCGCGAGGGACGCGTCGTCGGTCTTCTCGCCGCGGACGATCTCCAGCAGCGGCAGGACGGCCACCGGGTTGAAGAAGTGGAAGCCCACGACCCGCTCGGGGTGCTTGAGCTTCGACGCCATCTCCGTCACCGACAGGGACGAGGTGTTGGTGGCGAGGATCGCGTGCGCCGGGGCGACCGCCTCGACCTCCGCGAACACCTGCTGCTTGACACCGATCTCCTCGAACACGGCCTCGATGACGAAGTCCGCGTCGGAGAAGCCCTCGGCCTTGTCCAGGACACCGGTCACCAGCGCCTTGAGGCGGTTGGCCTTGTCCTGGTTGATCCGGCCCTTGCCGAGCAGCTTGTCGATCTCGGCGTGGACGTAGCCCACGCCCTTGTCGACCCGCTCCTGGTCGATGTCGGTCAGCACGACCGGCACCTCAAGGCGGCGCAGGAACAGGAGCGCCAGCTGCGAGGCCATGAGGCCCGCGCCGACCACGCCCACCTTGGTGACCGGGCGCGCCAGGTTCTTGTCCGGGGCGCCGGCGGGACGCTTGCCGCGCTTCTGCACCAGGTTGAACGCGTAGATGCCGGCGCGCAGTTCACCGCCCATGATCAGGTCGGCGAGGGCCTGGTCCTCGGCGTCGAAGCCCTGCTGGAGGTCCTCGTTCTTCGCGGCGGCGATGATGTCGAGGGCGCGGTAGGCGGCCGGGGCTGCGCCGTGCACCTTGGAGTCCGCGATGAACCGGCCCTTGGCGACGGCCTGGTCCCAGGCCTCGCCGCGGTCGATCACCGGGCGCTCCACCTTGACGTCGCCCTTGAGCACCTGCGCGGTCCAGATCAGCGACTGCTCCAGGAAGTCGGCGCCCTCGAAGATCGCGTCCGCGATCCCGAGGTCGAAGACCTGCTGGCCCTTGAGCTGCTTGTTCTGGTTGAGCGAGTTCTCGATGACGACCGAGATGGCCTTCTCGGCGCCGATCAGGTTCGGCAGCAGGGTGCAGCCGCCCCAGCCGGGCACCAGGCCGAGGAAGACCTCGGGCAGCGAGAACGCCGGGATCGCCTTGGAGACGGTGCGGTAGGTGCAGTGCAGGCCGACTTCGACGCCACCGCCCATGGCGGCACCGTTGTAGTAGGCGAAGGTCGGCACGGCCAGGCCCGCGAGGCGCTTGAAGACCTCGTGGCCGCCCTTGCCGATGGCGAGCGCGTGCTCGTGCTCCTTCAGCAGCTCGACGCCCTTGAGGTCGGCGCCGACCGCGAAGATGAACGGCTTGCCGGTGATGCCGACACCGACGATGCCGCCGTCCGCGGCCTCCTTCTCCACCTGGTCGATCGCGGTGTTGAGGTTCGCGAGCGAGGCGGGGCCGAAGGTGGTCGGCTTGGTGTGGTCCAGGCCGTTGTCCAGCGTGATCAGCGCGAAGCGGCCCGCGCCGAAGGGGAGGTCGAAGTGGCGTACGTGCGCACTGGTGACGACCTCGTCGGGGAACAGGTCCGAGGCCTGCTTCAGAAGCTCGGCGGTGGTGCTCACTTGTCCCCCTCGAAGTGCGGGTTCTCCCAGATGACCGTCGCGCCCATGCCGAAGCCGACGCACATGGTGGTCAGGCCGTAGCGGACGTGCGGCTGCTCCTCGAACTGGCGGGCCAGCTGCGTCATCAGGCGGACGCCGGAGGAGGCCAGCGGGTGGCCGAAGGCGATGGCGCCGCCGTACTGGTTGACGCGCTCGTCGTCGTCCGCGATGCCGTAGTGGTCGAGGAAGGCCAGCACCTGCACGGCGAAGGCCTCGTTGATCTCGAACAGGCCGATGTCGGAGATGGACAGGCCCGCCTTGGCGAGGGCCTTCTCCGTGGCCGGGATCGGGCCGTAGCCCATGACCTCCGGCTCGACGCCCGCGAAGGCGTACGACACCAGGCGCATCTTGACCGGCAGGCCGTTCTCGCGGGCGAAGTCCTCGCTCGCGATGATCGATGCGGTGGCGCCGTCGTTCAGACCGGCCGCGTTGCCGGCGGTGACCCGGCCGTGCACACGGAACGGCGTCTTGAGGTTCGCCAGGTTCTCCAGCGTGGTCCCCGGGCGCATCGGCTCGTCGGCGGTGACCAGGCCCCAGCCGGTCTCACCGGCCTCCGGGTTGGTCCGGCGCACCGAGATCGGCACCAGGTCCTGCTGGATCTTGCCGTTGGCGTACGCCTTGGCGGCCTTCTCCTGCGAGCGCACCGCGTACTCGTCGGCGCGCAGCTTGGTGATCTGCGGGTAGCGGTCGTGCAGGTTCTCCGCGGTCATGCCCATGAACAGGGCCGACTCGTCCACCAGCTTCTCGCTCACGAACCGCGGGTTCGGGTCGACGCCCTCGCCCATGGGGTGGCGGCCCATGTGCTCGACACCACCGGCGATGACGGCGTCGTAGGCGCCGAAGGCGATCGAACCGGCGGTGGTCGTCACGGCGGTCAGCGCGCCGGCGCACATGCGGTCGATGGAGTAACCGGGCACGGACTGCGGCAGACCCGCGAGGATGCCGGCGGTACGCCCCAGGGTCAGACCCTGGTCACCGATCTGGGTGGTCGCCGCGATGGCGACCTCGTCGATCTTCTTCGGGTCCAGGCCGGGGTTGCGGCGCAGCAGCTCCCGGATCGCCTTCACGACGAGGTCGTCGGCGCGGGTCTCGTGGTAGATGCCCTTCGGGCCCGCCTTGCCGAACGGGGTACGGACGCCGTCGACGAAGACGACGTCCCTGACGGTACGAGGCACGATGGCTCTCCTCCTGTGCGGGATGGCACTGCTGCGTTGCGCTGAGCGCGCGCTCAGGACCATGCTACTTATGAGTAACGTAGCTGCACACCCCGGAAGGACGGAGCGGCGAAGGTCACATCCTCGACACCGGCCCGTCGAGCGCCCCGCAACGGGCATGGGGAACCGCGCGACCAGCCACGACGGCCCCGCACCCCCTTATGGCGGTCAAGCGGGACGCCGCTGTGGATCCTCCTGACGGACAGGCGTCGGGCCCTCGCAACCGCCGGTCGCCGATCGTTCGCCTTCCTCTCCAGGCCTTCCCAGGATCTTGGTCCAGGCCTTCCCAGGATCTTGGCGCGATCTCGACGTCGCTCCCGGCGACTCAGGCCTTCGCCGAGAGCGCGTCGACCAGCACCGGCGTGACCAGTTCGATCTGCCAGGGCCGCGCGCCGTACCCGGCCAGCGCGGCACCCACCGAATCCTCGTCGACGGACGCCGGCGGCTCCCAGCAGATCCGCCGCACCGTGTCCGGGGAGATCACGTTCTCCTGAGGCATGGTGAGCCGCTCGGCCAGCGCGGTCACCCCCGCCCGGGCGGCGGACAGCCGGGCCGCGGCGGCCGGATCCTTGTCGGCCCAGGCACGCGGCGGCGGAGGCCCCGTCACCGGCTGGCCCGGCTGCGGCAGCGCACTGTCGGGAAGGGCCTTGGCCCGGTCCACCGCGGCCTGCCACTGCTCAAGCTGCCGCCGCCCCATCCGGTGCCCGAACCCGTTCAGCCCGGCGAGGACGTGCACATTGCCCGGCAGGGCCAGCGCCGCCTCCACGATGGCCGTGTCGCTCAGCACCTTCCCCGGCGACACGTCCCGCCGCTGCGCGATCCGGTCCCGCGTCTGCCACAGCTCGCGCACGACCGCGAGCTGCCGGCGCCGGCGCACCTTGTGCATCCCGGACGTGCGCCGCCAGGGGTCCTTGCGCGGCTCGGCCGGCGGCGCCGACGCGATCGCGTCGAACTCCTGGAGGGCCCACTCCAGCTTCCCCTGCCGGTCCAGCTCCTTCTCCAGGGCGTCCCGCAGGTCGACGAGCAGTTCGACGTCGAGCGCCGCGTACCGCAGCCAGGGCTCGGGCAGCGGGCGGGTCGACCAGTCGACGGCGGAGTGGCCCTTCTCCAGGACGAAGCCGAGGACGCCCTCCACCATGGCGCCGAGACCGACCCGGGGGAAGCCCGCGAGCCGGCCTGCCAGCTCGGTGTCGAACAGGCGGCTCGGGACCATGCCTATCTCGCGCAGGCACGGCAGGTCCTGGGTGGCCGCGTGCAGCACCCACTCGACGCCGGACAGCGCCTCGCCGAGACCGGAGAGGTCGGGGCAGGCGACGGGGTCGATCAGCGCGGTCCCGGCGCCCTCGCGCCGCAGCTGCACCAGGTAGGCGCGCTGCCCGTAGCGGTAGCCGGAGGCGCGCTCGGCGTCCACGGCGACCGGGCCGGTGCCGGCGGCGAAGGCGGCGATCACCCGGTCGAGGGCCGCCTCGTCGGCGATCACCGGCGGAATGCCCTCGCGGGGTTCGAGCAAAGGAGTCGGCGCCCCCATCACAGAAGAACCTGCGTCGTCCGGAGGGGTGCCCCCGGTGGTGCGCAGGGAACTGTCTGCTGCGGTGTCTTGGGCGTCGGTCACCTGTCAAGGGTATCCGTGTGTGGACCGCGCCCGTCGACGGAACGTTCCGTCGACGGGCGCGAGAGGGGCGTAAACCAGTCAGCTCGGGGCAAGGGCTGGTTCACACGAGTGAAGGCCGGATCCGCCGAAGGGGGGCGTCCGGTGGGCTCAGTGGATGATCCCGGTGCGCAGGGCCACGGCCACCATGCCGGCCCGGTCACCCGTGCCCAGCTTGCGGGCGATGCGGGCGAGGTGGCTCTTCACGGTCAGGGCGGACAGGCCCATGGACACGCCGATCGCCTTGTTCGACTGGCCCTCCGCGACCAGCCGCAGCACCTCGACCTCGCGTCCGGACAGCTCCCGGTAGCCGCCCGGGTGGCTCGGGGCACCCGGGGGACGGCGGTGCATACGGGCGGCGGCGCCGAGGGGGGCGGCGCCGGGCCGGGCGGGCAGCCCGATGTTGGTGCGGGTGCCGGTGACGACGTAGCCCTTGACGCCGCCGGCCAGCGCGTTGCGGACGGCGCCGATGTCGTCGGCGGCGGAGAGGGCGAGTCCGTTGGGCCAGCCCGCGGCGCGGGTCTCGGACAGCAGGGTGAGGCCGGAGCCGTCGGGGAGGTGGACGTCGGCGACGCAGATGTCGCGCGGGTTGCCGATGCGGGGACGAGCCTCCGCGATGGACGAGGCCTCGATGACATCGCGCACGCCGAGCGCCCACAGATGGCGGGTGACGGTGGAGCGGACGCGCGGGTCGGCCACGACCACCATGGCGGTCGGCTTGTTCGGGCGGTAGGCGACCAGGCTTGCGGGTTGCTCAAGGAGAACGGACACCAGGCCTCCTGGGTGGGGGGACGGGGCCGGCTTGTGGGGATGAAGCCGGGACGAACCGTGCTTTCAAGGTCACAGTCGTCTTCGGCAGCAAACTCGTCCGCCTTTAGAGAATGATCACGATCTAGTGAGTAACAATCTGTGCAATTCGGACACGCGATCGATCATCCGAAGATCAAGTCGGTTCGAGCGGGTGCGATTCGAGTACGGAAAATGGCCGTATCGACAAAGAGACGGTCAATGAAGGGTCCGGCGGCGACCGGTCACCGGGACTGCGGACCCCTGCGCTGCGGCAGGGTCACCACCGAGGCGTCCCCCGGCCCGGCCGGCGGCAGGCCCGCCACCTGTGCCAGCAGATCGCACCAGGAGGCCAGGTGGGCCGCCGTGTCCGGCACCCCGCCCAGGCCCTCACGGGGCGTCCAGGACGCCCGGATCTCGATCTGCGAGGCGGCCGGCCGCTCGGCCAGCCCGCCGAAGTAGTGCGAACTGGCCCGCGTGATCGTGCCGCTCGGTTCGCCGTAGCCCAGCCCGCGCGCCGCCAGCGCCCCGGTCAGCCACGACCAGCACACCTCCGGCAACAGCGGATCGGCCGCCATCTCCGGCTCCAGCTCCGCGCGCACCAGCGTCACCAGCCGGAACGTGCCCCGCCAGGCGTCGTGCCCGGCCGGGTCGTGCAGCAGCACCAGCCGCCCGTCGGCCAGCTCCTGCTCACCGTCGACCACCACCGCCTCCACCGCGTACGCGTAGGGGGCGAGCCGCTGCGGGGCGGGCGTCGGCTCCACCTCGACCTGCGGCCGCAGCCGGCTGCCGCGCAGGGCCTCGACCGCGGTGCGGAAAGCCGGCGGACCCGAGGCACCGGGGTGCCCGTCCGCCTCCTCGGTGTCCTTCACGTCGTCCGTTCCGTCAGCGCTGTCCGACATTCGTCCGTGAGCCGCAGCCATGCGGGGAAGAGTAAGGGGAACCGGGGCGTCGTGCAGGGCAAGACACCCCCTGCGACCTACGCGGCTGCCCCCGGCCGGCGGGACACCGGCCTGTCCGGTGGCATGCGAAACTTGCCTCGTGACCGCCAATGACACCCCGCAGCCGACAGCGACGTACGACAGTGCCTTCCTCAAGGCGTGCAGGCGCGAGCCTGTCCCGCACACCCCCGTGTGGTTCATGCGCCAGGCAGGCCGGTCCCTGCCGGAGTACCGCAAGGTGCGCGAGGGCGTTCCCATGCTGGAGTCCTGCATGCGGCCCGAGCTGGTCACCGAGATCACGCTCCAGCCGGTGCGCCGGCACGACGTGGACGCGGCGATCTTCTTCAGCGACATCGTCGTCCCGCTGAAGGCGATCGGTCTCGACCTGGACATCAAGCCCGGCGTCGGCCCGGTCGTCGAGCAGCCGGTCCGCACCCGCGCCGACCTGGCCCGGCTGCGCGACCTCACCCCCGAGGACGTCCCCTACGTCACCGAGGCCATCGGCCTGCTCACCCGCGAGCTGGGCGCCACCCCGCTGATCGGATTCGCGGGCGCGCCTTTCACCCTCGCGAGCTACCTGGTCGAGGGCGGTCCCTCGCGCACGTACGAGAACGCCAAGGCGATGATGTACGGCGACCCCGAGCTGTGGGCCGACCTGCTGGACCGGCTCGCCGACATCACGGCCGCCTTCCTGAAGGTCCAGATCGAGGCCGGCGCCGGCGCCGTCCAGCTCTTCGACTCCTGGGCCGGCGCCCTGGCCCCCGCCGACTACCGGAAGTCGGTCATGCCGGCCTCCGCGAAGGTCTTCGACGCGGTCGCCGGGTACGGCGTCCCGCGCATCCACTTCGGCGTCGGCACCGGCGAGCTGCTGCAGCTCATGGGCGAGGCCGGCGCGGACGTCGTCGGCGTCGACTGGCGCGTCCCGCTGGACGAGGCCGCACGCCGCGTCGGCCCCGGCAAGGCGCTCCAGGGCAACCTGGACCCGACCGTGCTGTTCACCGACAAGGACACCGTCGCCGCCAAGGCCCGCGAGGTGCTCGACGCCGCCGCGGGCCTGGAGGGGCACGTCTTCAACCTCGGCCACGGCGTCATGCCGAACACCGACCCGGACGCGCTGACCCGGCTCGTGGAGTACGTCCACACCGCCACCGCGCGCTGAACCCCCGGGGGCTCACCACGAGTAGTGGGGCCGCGCGCGCCTGCCGAACAGCAGGCCGGGCGGCTCCGGCGGGGGCGGTGTGCCGGGCTTGAGCGGCCAGGCCAGCAGCATGCCCGCCACGAAGCCGACCACGTGCGCCGCGTACGCCACCGTGCCGGCGCCGGACACCCCGTGCCCGGACGAGTACACCGCCTGGAGCCCGAACCAGAAGCCCAGCACCAGCCAGGCGGGCAGCCTGAGCGGCAGGAAGACCAGGAACGGCACCAGGACCCACACCCTGGCCCTCGGATAGAGCACCAGATAGGCACCGAGGACGCCGGCGATCGCGCCGGACGCGCCGATCAGGGGGTCCGAGGAGGTGTCGTTGAGCAGCGCGAAGCCGTAGCCGGCCGCGTAGCCGCAGACGACGTAGAAGAGGAAGTAGCGGATGTGGCCCATCCGGTCCTCGACGTTGTTGCCGAAGATCAGCAGGAAGAGCATGTTGCCCAGCAGGTGCAGCCAGCCGCCGTGCAGGAACATCGCCGTGAAGACCGACAGCGGCGGGGACTTGTCGTAGCCGGGCGGCCCGACGACGCAGCCCGGGCCGCCCGGGCCCACGCCGACGTCCCCGGTCGGGACGACCCGGGGCATCTGATGGTGGATCAGTTCCCGGGGGACCGCCGCGTACTGGTCCATGAAGGCCTGTAGATGGCAGAGCTGCGCGAGCTCGCTGCTGCCGGCCACGGAACCGGCTATGCCGGGCGTGGTGATGAACACCAGCACATTGGCGGCGATGAGGGCGTACGTCACCCAGGGGGTGCGGCGCACCGGATTCACGTCATGGACGGGGATGACCACACAGGAGTAGTGCCCGCGATCGGGCGTACGAATCGGTGAACGCCGCCGGGCGCGTGTGCGTATCCCTTCCCAACCGACGTGAGGAACAGGCGATGACGAACGCTCCGCAGGTTTCGGCGATGCACGCTCTGCCCGACGGTGAGGCGGAGATCTCTCTGGTGGTACGGCTCCCCTGGGAGGACGTCGCGCGGCTCGGTCAGGAGGCGGGCCGGCTCGCCACGCAGATGCAGCGGCCCGTGACGCTGGACGAGGCGGTGAGCTACCGGCTGCGGTCCACCCGGCCGCCGGCGTCCCACGCGAAGCCCTCCGGGGAGCAGCCGGCGGCGGTCTCGGCCCTGCCGCGGATCACCGGCACGGCCTAGGCGCGCCGTGGGGGTGCGGCGCCGTCGTGGCCGCTCCCGCGGTTCCCCGCGCCCCTTGCGCCGGTCAGCTCGCCCGAACCTTCGAGGCGGCCTTCCTCGCCGCCACCAGGACCGGGTCCCACACCGGTGAGAACGGCGGGGCGTAGCCCAGGTCCAGGGCCGTCATCTGTTCCACCGTCATCTGCGCGGTCAGCGCGACCGCCGCGATGTCGACCCGCTTCGCCGCCCCCTCCCTGCCGACGATCTGCACGCCCAGCAACCGGCCCGTGCGGACCTCGGCGAGCATCTTGACCGTCATGGGGGCGGCACCGGGGTAGTAGCCGGCGCGGCTGGTGGACTCGATGGTGACCGTCTCGAAGCGCAGACCCACCCGGCGGGCGTCCTTCTCCCGCAGTCCGGTGCGGGCGATCTCCAGGTCGCAGACCTTGCTGACCGCCGTGCCGACGACACCGGGGAACGTGGCGTAGCCGCCGCCGGCGTTGGTGCCGATGACCTGGCCGTGCTTGTTGGCGTGGGTGCCGAGCGGGACGTACTGCTCCTGCCCGGAGACCAGGTTCAGCACCTCCACACAGTCGCCGCCCGCCCAGATGTTCTCGTGCCCGCGCACCCGCATCGCGAGGTCGGTGAGCAGTCCGCCGTGGGCGCCGAGCGGGAGGCCGGCCGCGCGGGCGAGGGAGGTCTCCGGGCGGACGCCGATGCCCAGGACCACCAGGTCCGCCGGGTACTCGGCGTGCTCGGTGGCCACCGCGCGCACCCGGCCGTCGTCCCCGGTGAGGATCTTGGTGACCTCCGCGTTGTTCACCATGGTGATGCCGAGGCCCTGCATGGCCCGGTGCACCATCCGGCCCATGTCCGGGTCGAGCGTCGACATGGGCTCCTTGCCGCGGTTGACGACCGTCACCTCGAAGCCCCGGTTGATCAGCGCCTCGGCCATCTCGACGCCGATGTAGCCGGCCCCGACGACCACCGCCCTGCGACCGCGCGTGCCGGCCAGCGTGTCCAGCAGGGCCTGCCCGTCGTCCAGGGTCTGCACGCCGTGCACGCCGGGGGCGTCCACGCCGGGCAGGTCCGGACGGACCGGGCGGGCCCCGGTGGCGATGACGAGCCGGTCGTACGGCGTCCAGGACTCCGCGCCGGAATCGACGTCACGCGCGCGTACCCGCTGTCCCGGCACGTCGATCTCCGTGACCTCCGTGCGCAGCCGCAGTTCGATCCCGCGCGCCCGGTGCTCCTCGGGCGTCCGGGCGATGAGCTGGTCCCGCTCGGGGACCTCGCCGCCCACCCAGTACGGGATGCCGCACGCCGAGAAGGAGGTGAAGTGGCCCCGTTCGAAGGCCACGATCTCCAGCTCCTCGGGGCCCTTCAGCCGTCGCGCCTGCGACGCCGCGGACATGCCCGCGGCGTCGCCGCCGATCACGACCAGCCGTTCCGTGCCGCCGCTGCCCCGCCCACCGCTCATGCTCATGGGAACACGCTACGGGGCGCGGATCCTTCCGCCCCGGCCGCCCTCCCTCGCTCCGTCCCGCTCAGTCCCTGTCACCCCGCCCGGCCGCCTCGGCGGAGTCCGGTGCCGGGCGGGCCGACGGCAGCGGGCCGAGCGCGGTCGTCGCGGGCGCGGGCTTCGCGCGGCGCGGCAGCCGGGGCCGTACGACCCGCAGCCACAGCAGCACCAGCAGCCCGGCGAGGGCCACGAACGGCAGGGCCGCACCGAGCGCCAGCGCGATCCAGCGCAGCACGTCGACGAACACGTGCCAGCCACCCGCCAGCGCGTCCGTGAAGCCCGGCGAGTCGTCCGCCTGCCGTACCGGGGTCTCGGACAGCGACAGGGTGATGGTGGCCAGGCTCGTCCGGTCCTTCAGGGACGCCTGCCGGGCCAGCAGCGCCTCCAGGTCGGCCTGGCGGCTGCTCAGCTCCCCCTCCAGGGCGACGACGTCGCTCAGCTTGGCCGCCTTCCCCATCAGCGCGCGGATCCTGGCCACGCCGGCCCGCTGCGACGCCACCCGGCTGTCCACGTCCACGACCTGGTCGGTGACGTCGACCGCCTTGGCCGTGCGGTCGACCACCCGGCCCGTTCCCTGGAGGCCGGTGAGGACCTCGTCGTACTTCCCGGTGGGCACGCGCAGCACGACCCGGGTCCGCTCGTGCCCGTCGGTGTCCCGGCTCGTCGTCTCGTTGCCGACGTAGCCGCCCGCGTCCTCGGCGGTCGCCCGGGCCGCCTCCAGGGCGCTCGGCACGTCCTTGACCTCGACGGTGAGGGACGCGGTGCGGATGATCGCGTCCGGGATGAGCTTCGGCGTCCCGCGCGCGGCCGTGCCGTTGCCGGCCTTGCCGCTCTCCGCTGCCCTGCCGCCGGGGGCGCCGGCCGCCTCGGCCTTGCTGTCCGAGGCGGCCTTCGAGGAGCCGCCCATGTCGTCGGCGCCGCCGCACCCGGCGAGCGCGAGGCAGGCGGCGAGCAGGACACCGGCCAGGACCCGGTGGCGACGTGCGGTGTGTGGTGTGCGCATGAGCGGTACCCCCCGAGGGCTGTGGGCTGCGACGGTCCTTCGACGGCGGACCGTGCGGGAACGTTCGACGGCGCCGGTCCCGATGCGGTCACGGTCCGGACTCGTCCCGGACACCGCCTCCCGGCGGGAGTGTCAGCGGGGTCTGAGAGAGTGGGGACATGAGCACAACGGGTAGCAGCGCGCCGGGCGGCAGCCCGGGGCATGTCGTCGTCATCGGGGCCGGCATCGCCGGACTGGCCGCCGCGCACCGGCTGCTGGGGCGCGGAGCGCGGGTGACCGTGCTGGAGGCCGGCGACCGGGTCGGCGGCAAGCTGCTGCCCGGCGAGATCGCCGGCGTGCGGGTCGACCTGGGCGCCGAGTCCATGCTCGCCCGCCGCCCCGAAGCGGTGGCCCTCGCGCGCGAGGCCGGACTGGGCGAGCTGCTCCAGCCACCCGCCACCGCGACCGCCTCCATCTGGACCCGGGGCGCCCTGCGGCCCATGCCCAAGGGCCATGTGATGGGCGTGCCCGGCACCGCCGCCGCCCTGGCCGGCGTCCTCTCGGACGAGGGCCTGGCCCGCATCGGGCGCGACGCCGACCTGCCCCGCACCGAGATCGGCGACGACGTGGCCGTGGGGGAGTACGTGGCGGCCCGGCTCGGCCGCGAGGTCGTCGACCGGCTCGTCGAACCCCTGCTCGGCGGGGTGTACGCGGGCGACGCCTACCGCATCTCGATGCGCTCCGCCGTCCCGCAGCTCTTCCAGGCCGCCCGCACCCACGCCTCCCTCACGGAGGGCGTCCGGGAGATCCAGGCGAAGGCCGCCGCCCAGCAGCAGACCGGGCCGGTCTTCATGGGCATCGCCGGCGGGGTCGGGCGGCTGCCGCTGGCGGTCGCCGACTCGGTGCGCGCGCGGGGCGGCGAGATCCTGACCGGTACGCCCGCGCGTGAACTGCGCCGGGAGGCGGCCGGCGGCTGGCGGATCACCGCCGGGGAGCGCGTGCTGCACGCCGACGCCGTGATCGTCGCCGTACCCGCCCCGGCCGCCGCCGCCCTGCTGCGCGCCGAGTCCCCGGGGGCCGCCGCCGAGCTGGCCGCCGTCGAGTACGCCTCGATGGCCCTGATCACCCTCGCCTACCGGCGCGCCGACCTGGACCTGCCCGAGGGCAGCGGCTTCCTGGTGCCGCCCGTCGACGGCCGCACCATCAAGGCCTCCACCTTCGCCTCCCGGAAGTGGGGCTGGATCGCCGAGGAGGACCCGGACGTGATCGTCCTGCGCACGTCCGTGGGCCGCCACGGCGAGACGGAGGTCCTCGGCCGGGACGACGCCGACCTGGTGGAGGTCTCCCGGCACGACCTGCGGGAGGCCACCGGCCTGGACGCGGCACCGCTGCGGACCCGGGTCACCCGCTGGACCGACGGCCTGCCCCAGTACCCGGTCGGGCACCACGCGCGCGTGGCCCGCGTCCGGGAGCACATCGCCAAGCTCCCCGGGCTCGCGGTGTGCGGCGCGCAGTACGACGGCGTCGGCATCCCGGCCTGCATCGCGAGCGCGTACGCGGCGGTGGACCAGCTCGGCGGCGACCTCACCGGGGTCCGGGAGCTCACGGCCAACCCGGTGCAGAGCCTGCACGGCGGAGCGGGAGAATAGGGACCATGAGTGACGACGCCCCCACCACCGAGTCCGGCAGGATCCCGAACAAGGGCAAGCTGGCCAAGGACCTCAACGAGGTCATCCGCTACACCCTCTGGTCCGTCTTCAAGCTGAAGGACGTGCTCCCGGAGGACCGCGCGGGATACGCCGACGAGGTCCAGGAGCTGTTCGACCAGCTCGCCGCCAAGGACGTGACGATCCGCGGCACCTACGACGTCTCCGGCCTGCGCGCCGACGCCGACCTCATGATCTGGTGGCACGCCGAGACCAGCGACCAGCTCCAGGAGGCGTACAACCTCTTCCGCCGCACCAGGCTGGGCCGTGCGCTGGAGCCGGTGTGGTCGAACATGGCGCTGCACCGCCCCGCCGAGTTCAACCGCTCGCACATCCCGGCGTTCCTCGCCGACGAGACGCCCCGCAACTACGTCAGCGTCTACCCGTTCGTCCGCTCCTACGACTGGTACCTGCTGCCCGACGAGGACCGGCGCCGGATGCTCGCCGACCACGGCAAGATGGCCCGTGGCTACCCGGACGTCCGCGCCAACACGGTCGCTTCGTTCTCCCTCGGCGACTACGAGTGGATCCTGGCCTTCGAGGCCGACGAGCTCTACCGCATCGTCGACCTCATGCGCCACCTGCGCGCCTCCGAGGCCCGCATGCACGTCCGCGAGGAGGTCCCGTTCTTCACGGGCCGCCGCAAGAGCGTCGCGGACCTGGTGGCGGGCCTGGCGTAAGACGCCCCGCAGGGGCGCGGGGCCGACATGCGGCTCCGCCGCGTGCGCGCGACCAGGCACAAGGCGCCCGCGGCCGACCGACGACCCGATCAGGCACCCTGGCAGTCGCGCCTAACGCCGGATGCCCTTGCCCTTGAGGGCATCCCGCCGAAGCCCCTTGTCGGCCGGACCGCCGGAGGCAACCGGTTCAGGGCGCGGCGCGCACGACGCGTGCCGCGCCGGGACGCGGCCCTCCAGCAGGTACGCCTCCAGGTACCCGTTGACGCACCTGTTGGGTCCGCCGCCGACGCCGTGCGTGCCCGCGTCCCGCTCGGTCACCAGCACCGAGCCGGCCAGCCGCCGGTTCATCTCCAGCGCGCCCTGGTACGGCGCGGCGGCGTCCCGCTCGGCCGCCAGGACCAGCACCGGCGGCAGTTCGCCGAGCCCGGTCCGCACGTCCAGCGGCCGTTGCCGGGGTGCCGGCCAGTAGGCGCACGGCAGGTTCATCCACGCGTTGTCCCAGGTCTCGAACGGGGCGACCCGGGCCAGCCGCGTGTTGTCCCGGTCCCACACCGCCCAGTCCGTCGGCCAGGGCGCGTCGTTGCACTCCACTGCCGTGTACACCGCGCTGCCGTTCTCCGCCTCGGCGGCGCTCTCCCGGCTCGGCGTGGCCAGCCGGACCAGCGGCTTCGGGTCACCGTGCAGGTACGCCGAGAGCGCCGCCGCGCGGCTCGGCCAGAAGTCGTCGTAGTACCCGGCCGCCAGGAAGACGTTCTGCAACTGGCCGGGACCGACCGTCCCGCCAGCCGCCTTCCCGGCCAGCCGTTCGCGCGCGGTGTCGTAGCTGCGCTGCACCCGCGCGGGCGTGGCACCGAGCCCGTAGACGTCGTCGTGCCGGGCGATCCAGGCACGGAAGTCCGCCCAGCGCTCCTCGAACGCCACCGACTGGTCCAGGTTGCTGCGGTACCAGATCTTCTGCGGGTCCGGGTTCACCGCCGAGTCCAGCACCATGCGCCGCACGTGGGAGGGGAACATCGTCGCGTACAGCGCACCGAAGTAGGTGCCGTACGACGCCCCCATGAAGGTCAGCCGGTCCTCGCCCAGCGCGGCCCGCAGGACGTCCAGGTCACGGGCGTTGTTGAGCGAGTTGTAGAACCGCAGCCCGCTCCCGGACCGCTGGGCGCAGCCGCGCGCGTACGCCTTCGCCTGCGCGATGCGCTGCCGCTTGTACGCCTGTGACGGATGCGTGGGTGACGCCGTGGGCGCCTTGAAGAAGCGCTTCGGGTCCTCGCAGGACAGCGGCGCCGACCGGCCCACTCCGCGCGGGGCGTAGCCGACGAGGTCGTAGGCGGCGGCGATCCGCTGCCACGCCGGGATCGTGCCGATGAGCGGGAAGTACATGCCGGAGGCGCCGGGGCCGCCCGGGTTGAAGACCAGGGCGCCCTGCCGGGGAACCCTCCGCTTGCTGTTGCGCGGGTCCTTGTGGGTGGCCTCGGCACGGCTGACGGTCAGTCGGATCTGCTTGCCGTTCGGGTGCGCGTAGTCCAGCGGGACGCTCACCGTGCCGCACCGCACGCCGGCCGGCGCCTCCGGGACGTCGGCGGCGGAGCACGGACCGAAGTCGATCCCGGCCGCCCGGGCGCGGGCCACGGCCACCGCGGTACCGCGCAGTTCGGCCGTGCCGGGGGCGCCCATCGTGCCGGGAGCACCGGGGGCGCCGCCCGCCGGGGCCGCGGCCAGGGTGGTCAGGAGCAAGGAACCGGCGGCCGAGTAGAGGGCGGCAGCTTTCATCGCGTATCCCTTCGGTGCGCGGCGGCGATGGCACGGCTGCCACGGCCCGGCGACGACAGAAGGGATATTTCGGTCGGCCGTAGGGGAAGGCAAGCACCGTCGGGCCGGTGTCGGCCCCAATGCCCCCTGTGCGCCCCCGGAAGCCGCCCCCGCTCCGCGGGTTCCTTCGCGGTGCCTCACTCCCGCCAGGGCTGGTCGCGGTGGGTGAAGGCCGCGCGCAACTCCGGTTCGCCTATCGCGCGGACGCCGCGTACGGCGACGGAGGTCAGGAACGACCGCTCGTCACCGGCCGGCTTCCCGGCCAGCGCGCTCAGCAGCCGCTGCCCGGCCGGCGAGGCCCAGCGCGAGTACGGGTGCACCTCGAACCGGGCGATGGCCAGACAGCTCAGCGCCAGGATGACGGGCAGGGTGAACCACAGGCCCACCAGCAGCCGGGGCGTCCCGGTCTGGACGGGCAGCAGCAGCGCGGTCACGCCCAGCGCGGCCGCGACGAGCACGGAGGCCCGCACCTGGCGGACGGCGGACCCCACGGTCGTCCCCGTGCCCTCGGGCACCGCGAGACCCGCGCGGACCAGGCCGTCGGCCAGCCGTCGCACGGCCTCCGCGCCGGCCGCCCGGGCCCGTACCGGCGCGAGTCGCGACTGCCCCTCCGGCCCTATGGCCCCTATGACGGACCGCTCCATCTCATCGCGCCCGCGCGGGTCCACGACGGTGGCCCAGCCGGTGTGCGCGAGCAGCAGCCGGCGCTGCCGGGCCATGGAGACCAGGGTCACATCGGCGACCCGCGCGGGGCCGCCGGAGAGGAAGGCCGCCTCGTACAGCGTCAGATCACGCGCCCCGTCCGTCGGCGCGTCACGCCCGTCCGCGGCTGCCGCGCGGACGGCCGCCAGGCACAGCCGGGTGCAGGCCGTACCGGCGAAACCCCAGGCCAGGAGCAGGAGAAGGACCCAGAACATGACGTGTTTCTATGCCAGAGGACTGGGCCGACGCCATGCCCTTTCCACGATCCGGACGGAGTGTTGCCGGTCTGTGACGTTCCGCTTTCCGGGCTGGTCAGGGGCTGTGCGTGGCCGGCGGCGGGCTGCTCGTGGCCGGCGGAAGCGAGACGGTCTCGCCGGGCGAGGTCCGGCCCTGTGACGCCTGGGCCTGCGGTGCCTGGTCCTGTGACGCCTGGCTCTGCGATGCCTGGCCGGCTGTCGGCTCGGCCGGTGACGGCTGGACCGGTACGGCCGCGCTCGGATCGACCTCCGACGGTGTCGGCACCGGGGAGGCGGAGGCCGCCAGATCCCTGGCCAGTGCGCCGAAGTCGACGTACCCGGTCGCCTCCAGGACCTTGATGTGGTCCAGGACGGTCGCGTTGGCGTCGTCGGCGAGATCGCGGACCAGGGAGTTCTGGGTGCCGGCCCGGATCTGCGCGACCAGGGAGAACACCCGGCCGTGGGCGAGCCGGAGCAGGCCGGCGAACTGGCGGTCGAAGTCCTGGCCCCCGGCCGTGTCCAGGGTGGCGAGCCACTGCTTCTGCTGCTCGTTCGGCTCGTTGGGCAGGGCGATGCCGAGCTGGGTGGCAACCGTCCGGACGTGCGCGTCGAGGGAGGTGTGGCCGTCGACGAGGTGCCGGCCGGCCGTGCGGACGGTGGGCGTGGTCCCCTTCCGCTGCGCCAGCTCCCCGGCGGGCAGCTCCCACAGCCCGGCCAGCCGGACCTTGGTGACGAAGTCCCGGTCCTGCGCGGACAGCGGGCCGTACGGCGTCGTCACCGTCTGCGCGCTGAGCACGCTCGCGCTCGCCGGGTCGTCCTGCCGGTCGGCGTACGACCACAGCGGGACGAGCAGCGCGACGACCGTCGCCGCCAGAGCGGTGACGATGAGGCCGGTGCCGCTGAATATGCCTCGGCCGTTGACCGGGGGTCGCGGTCGCGGTCGCATGATGCCTCCTGCGCCGCACGCCGGGGGGTGCTTGGGGTGGGTGCGGGCTTGGCATATTACTGGGGGGTCGGGAGGGGCCTCCGAGTGCGGGGGTGTGGGGGCCCTTCGCGGTGCCGGGGGGCTGGTGTGGGTCCGTCGGCGTCCGCGGGTGCGTCGTGGCTGGTCGCGCAGTTCCCCGCGCCCCTTCGGGGTCGGCCAGGGCGACCTGTCAGAGCCCGCGGCGCAGCACCCGCTCCATGAGTCCCCGTTTCCGTGGTGCCGGGCCCGCTCGGTGCGGGGTGTGGGGCCGTTCGCGGTGCCGGGGGGCTGGTGTCGGGTCCGTCGGCGTCCGCGGGTGCGTCCGTGGCTGGTCGCG
>NZ_PQSU01000018.1 GCF_002920615.1 Streptomyces sp. Ru62 | reverse complement strand
AAGGACGTGGCCGCCAGCGATGTGATCGATGGTGGACAGGGGGGTGTGGGTGCCGGGGGCAGCGATGGTGAGGATTCCCAGGCTGGCGGTGAGGCTGTCCGTGGCGAGCTGGACCAGGACGGCTTTGCGGTGGGGCTGCTGGGCAAGGAGGTCGAGGAAGCGTCCGGCGGTGATGCTGACGGTGGCGTCGATGATGAGATCGGCTTGGTCCGCGGCGGGCAGGAGGGCGGGGTCGGGGGGCGGGGTCGCGATGTCGATGCGGATGTCGTCACGGATGGTCCGCAGGTGGGAGGCCAGTGCTGTCGCCTTGGTCATGCCGATGTGGTGTTCGGTGTAGTTCTGCCGCACCAGCAGGCCGCCGGTGACACGGCCGGGGTCGCAGAGGGTGAGATGTGAGGCGCCGGCCCGGGCCACCATCTCGGCTGCCCAGGAGCCGATGCCGCCACAGCCCCAGATGTGGATGTGACAGTCCTGGAACGCGCGGACGGGGCGGAGGGTGTCACGGCGGGTGGTGACTTCGGCGCGTTCGTCGGAGAGGTAGCACCATGCGATGGAGGCGTGGGCCAAGTCCTCGGGCAGACTGCCCAGGCGGCTGGGGGTCGCGCGGCGTGCGAGGCGGCGCAGCGTGTCGCCGGCCTGGGGCGGCAGGCGGCCGGCGAGGAGGAAGGGGCACGCTGCGGGTGTGGCGGGGTGTCGGACGGCGAGGACGAAGTACTGGGCGGCGCCTTCGGGGTTACGCAGGGCGCTGGCGGCGAGTGCGGTCAGCAGCGCCGGGGGTGGGGCGTCGGCCGGTTGCGGGGCTTGGGCAGTGGCGGGGTGGGTGAGGGTGAGGAGTTCGGCCAGAGTGCTGCCCGCGCCCAGGGGCAGCGCGTCCACTGGCAGGATCGGGGTGCGGTGGCTGTTGGAGTCTGCGGGGGCGCTGGTCAGGTCGAGCCGGTCGGTGGTGCGCTGGGTGAGCCATGCCATGGCCGACCGGTGGGAGACAGGTTCTCGTACGACGACGGTGGGAGTGCCCGGGGTGTAGTGCAGGACACCGCCGACGGGGTGGTAAAGCGCGGTGGCGGGATCGAACCTGCCGGCTGCGGCGTCGCTGAGCCACTGCCACAGGCGGTTGATGACGGGGGTGATTCCGGCAGCGGGGTCCCATTCGCGGGCCGGATCGAGGTAGAGGCACAGTCGATCACCCTGCAGGATATGCGGGGTGCCGGCGAACCGAGTGTGGGGGGTGCGCACCTGGGGCGGCATCATCGGGGTGGCGGGCAGAGTGAGGAGGAAGTCCTCACTGTCCTTGAGCTGCAGTCCTCCTGGAGCACGTAGCGTACCGCCGGTGCAGACGCTGATAGGGATGGTGACCAGGCCGTCAGTGTCGGTACGGGGGCGGCCGGTGATGCGCAGGTCCGGCTCGTGCGCGGCTGCCAGCGCGGTGAGCTCCTCCAAGAGGCGACGCTGGGAAGGGCTGGGGCGGGCTGCGGGCCACTTGCGCTTGGTCATCCGGCACGTCCGGTGCGGGAGGTCGTGGTGATGAGCAGCGGGGTGGCGAACTTGGCGACCGTGGGTGTGAGGGAGGCGGCGGCACACGGCTGGCCGGGGAAGGCGTCGCCGAACAGCTGGCGCCACAGCCGCACGCTGCGGTCGTAGTCCGGCTCGTCGTAGGCTTCGCGGATCTCGCGGGCGTGGGCGTGGATGCGGGCCCGGAAGTAGCTGTAGGTCGTCTGGTCCCAGCGGTGGTCGAAGGTGACGCCCGATCCGGAAGGGTCGGCGATGGAGGGCTTGTAAGGGCGCTCCTGCAGCCATCGGTCGAGGTCCTCGACGATGGTGAGCAAGGTGGTGGGCACGTCGCTGTAGCAGCCGGGGTCCATGAGCTTCTTGATCTCCTCGACGCGTTCGCCGAGCAGGGTGGTAAGGATGATGGAGCGGGTGCCGGTGAAGGAGCCGCGGTGGTTACGCAGGTACTTCATCAGGCGGATGACCTTGCGCAAGTTGTTGTTGGCGATGCCGTCCTTCTTCTGCATCCAGGCGGTAAACCCGGCCGGGTTGGTCTGCTCCCAGGTGTTGGTGTCGCGGTTGACGATCACCTCGCGGCCGTCGGCCAGCTGAAGGTAGGGGACGATGTCGACGTGCATAGAGTTGGCGTAGCTGAGCTGCACGCAGCGGCACTTGCGGGTGTGAGGCATGGCGCCGTAGATGCTGTGACGGTGGAGCGCGGCGTAGACCTTGTCGATGTAGATCTTGGGGCCGTCTGCCCACTCGGTGTTCTCGGTGAGGTGGAGCATGAAGTCGGCGTCGAACTCGCTGTCGCCGACGGGGTTGATGATGGTGCGCTGCGCCCAGGAGCCCTGAGGCTTCTTGCCGCGGATGAGCGAGCCGAGTTCGGAGTCGGCCTTGAGGGCCTTGTAGATGGCCTCGACGCGTACGTCGAGGAGGGTGAGCTTTGCCTGGCTGAGGTTCACGGTGTTCTTGAGGAAGGTGTCGAAGTTCTTGCAGCACTGCATGGCGAGGATTCCTTTCTGCGGCGAGCCGGCTGAGAGCTCAGGGTGACGAAATGGGTGTGGGGGCACGCCGACGGGAGACGTGACGGAATAGGGCATGAAGGGACCGCGAAGGCATGTGGGCTTGCCCGCGATGGGGCGCGGGGGTGCGCACATGGGTGTGCTTGCGCGAGGGGCCTGGTGGGCTCGCGGAGGGGGCCGACCATGGCACTGGGCAGAGGGTCGGCCGATGCACAGCATCAGCGGATGGCCTTGGGTGACGGCTGGCCATCGAGGGGAGCCGGTGCGGTCCAGTCGACGATGCCGGCCATCGTGGCCAGGCACGCGTACGCGGTACCGCCCGGGGGTGGATTGTCCGTCAGCCTCACGCCGAGCAGGGGCCACCCGTTATGCACAGAGACCGGTCACTCTCTGCGGTAACAAGTGCACCACACGCAGCGACACTCACGCAAGACACTTTTTGAAGGTCAGTCTGGCTGACATCTTCTCAGCGCGGGCCAGACAGTTGCTGGTTCGGCTCCTCCCCCTCAGCCTTTGGCAAACTGGGGGCGGGAGAGGCGAGAGGGGCACGGCTCCCAAGCGGGCGTGTCAGGGCGGCGCCAGGAACGCGCAGCGCGCGGGCAGAGGGTCGGGTCGGCGGCCGGGTCCAGGTGGTGTCAGTGAGCGGGGCCGGAGACGATACCGAGGTTCATCAGACGGTAAGTCATGGCCACCTCACTCAACTGGAAACGCTTGGCCAGGACCCGCACGAGGTCGTCCGTCGTGCGGAAGCTAATGTGCTGTGCCGCCCGGCGGACCATGTCCTCCGGGGCCAGCAGCGCCGCGGCGAATCGGTTGGCGTCGATCTCCTCGCGGTCCGTGGCCATGCTCGAGACCGCGTTGCGGTAGTTCACGCGCGCGTCGGTGTCCAGAATGAGCGGGCGTCCTTCGTGCAGGCGCAGGTGCCCCAGTTCGTGCGCCACCGTGAAGCGCCGCCGTTCGAACGAGTGCGCCTGGTTGACGCCGATGACGCAGGCTCCGTCCTTGCGCAGGAGCATGCCAGAGACGTCGTCGTCCATGTGCTGCGGGACGACCAGGACGCCGAGGTGCTTGGCCAGGGCGAAGGGATCGACCGGCGGGGCGTCGATCCGGAATTCCCGCAGCAGCCCTCGGGCCGCCAGGTCAGCCTTCGCCACAGACACCCCTAATCTTCGAGGCCTGCGCCCACACCGCGGCAACGTCGGCGGCATGCCGCGCGGCAAGTCCGGACGCCTCGTCCAAGTGGAGCGAGGGAAGCAGGTCCGCAGGGTCCGCGTTGACCGCTGCGGCAATCAAGGCAAGCCGGTAAAGAGGCGGGGACTGGGTTCCGGACTCGATGTTCGTGATCGAACCGCGCGTCAGCCCCGCCCGACGCCCTACGTACTCCTGCGTCACCCCGGCACGCATCCGCGCCTCACGGATCAGCTGGGCAACGGTCTCGTTGAACTCCCGCTCGTCCACATACCCCCCAAGCGCTGCCAGTCTCACTGACAACCTAGTTCCCTGCCCTGCACCCGACCAGCCCTGGGCGGTGACACGCTGACCGGACCGGCCTGCTTCACCTGGCCGCCGGACGGCAAGGTTTGCGCCTGGGCTTTCGCAACGCGCCGGTGCCTGTTCGGGCAATTGTCCGGGAGAGCCCAGCGACTCATGCTGGCCGGATGCTGATGAACCATCAAAGGTGCGGGAGACAACTCTGCACACGGACGACGTGCATCCACGCACCGACCTGTCGGGCACCGACATCGCTCTAATTCGTGGGAAACGGTTCCTTTTGGTAATCGCCCGGTCGGCGCTCGACCGCCCGGAAACCGGCTCGCTGCCTGCCGCCCGCCCGAGGCCCTCGGCAGCATGGAACTCGCGAGCGAGGCAGGGCCGAGGCGCTGACACCGACCGCCCGGGCCGAAGTCCAGCTCACGCGCCCCTGCGCACTTGCGTGCGCCGCTCCTCCCTTCCGTACGGTCCAGCCGATGGCGAACCGCCCACGCACACCGTGAAGGAGAGCTGTTGAAGCCGACCGAGGAAGTGCTCCAGGACCTGACCCGGCCCTCGAACGTCTCCGTCCACTCCGACGACGCGCTCGTCGGGAAGGTGAAGGCCGCCATCACGGCGGACGACGAGAAGCGGAAGGAGAACGAGGACGAGCCGCTCCGCCGGAAGCCCGCCCTCGTCCCGATCCTGCCGACAGAGCTGCCCCGGCAGTTCGAAGTGACCCTCTGGGACGTGCTCCACACCCTCGCCCGGGCCACTGCCCTGTCGTGGCGCGGTGCGGGCCGGGGGCTGGCGGAGCACTGGGGCGCACTCAAGTACACCCAGGCCCTGGCCGGCGGTCGTGACTCCTTCCTCGGCCTCACCGACGAAGGCCACCGCATCGCGGACCACTACAAGTCGCTGCAATCCGGCGAGCTCGGCATCGGCTTCGCGCTCACGCTCACCGAGCACATGCTGCGCAGCCGTTTCCCCGACCATTCAGTGACGATCGTCCCCGCCGACACGGCGTTACGCGCCGGCTGGGCCCTCACCAGCAGAGACAAGGGCGAGAAGGTGAAGTACCGCTATCGTCCGCAGTACTTCGCGGAGGTCTGGCGGCCGGGCGAGCCGTCCCTCGCCATCCCCCTCGCTTGCAAGGGCAACCACGGCGACACCGCCACCTCCGCCGAGCAACTGGCCTCCGCCTCGGCCCACGCCGAAGCGGTCCACATCGGCGCGTGGAACGAGACCCCCAGCCTGCTGTTCAGCACGCAGCTCCCAACAGACGGCAGTACGATGACCGTCCACGCCCTCCAGGCGCCGGGCAGTGGCGGTCGGCTGTCCCCGGCAGAGGGCCGGGAAGCGAACCTGAACGCCCCGCCGTTCCAGGCGAACGTGATGCCGGACATCCACCCGCCGGCCGACGGCCTGGTGACACCGGAGCCCGTACGGGGCTGCCACGTGCAGCCGAAGGACTACGCCTGGTTCCAGGAGGCCCTGGCCCACACCACGGCAGCGGGCCTCATGACGTTCACCGGCTCGGGCCACGCAACCGCCCGCCACCTGACCGACCGGCAGGGCCGCAAACGCTTCACCGGTCTCGAACACGCGGCCAGCATGAGCATCCAGGACGCCGCCCACACCCTCTTCGGCAACGAGTACGTCGGCACCGACCACGTCTTCCGCCTCAACGGCCCCCGCGTCGAGGCGTTCTCCGGCGTGGACAAGGAGGTCTTCCGACTCCTCGCCAGGGGCGACATCGAGGAGTACCGCGCCCTCGTCCACGCGAGCCGCCACGTCCGCCCCCGCCTCACCTTCGACAAGGACTGGGGCGGTCCGGTCTCCGTCCACGCCGACGGCTCCGTCTTCGCCCTGCGGCTGCTACCGGGGCAGAACGAGGAACCCTGCGCGTGCTCGTCTCGCTGACGCACCGCTGAGACGACAGGTCCGTCCGGACGGCCTCTGAGCGGACGACCAAACCACATACGGCCAGGAGCGTGGGCCTCGACTCGCGGTGACGGTGTAGGCGCGGGCGATGCAGAGCATGGCCTTGCTCACCCGCCCCGAAGGACGGCAGCGTCACCCACGGCAGTGACCGAGCGGCGTACGAGCGGGTGATGGCCGGCGAGTCCACGTTGTACGCCGTATCGCCCGGGGAGTGGTCCAGCCGCTTCGCGTGATCGACGATCTGACGAATACGCCGAGGCTCACGGCATCAAGCACGATGGCCACTGACGGGTATCGCTCGGCTACCCTGCACATCCGCCGTGCAGGGTAGCCACCACCGTGGACGGCTCCGGGTTGGAACCTGCTGGCTACACCGCATCCTGTCGTGGCAATGGCGCTAGAGAGGATGGACGCGATGACCGTCTCTCAGGCGTTCTCGTCATGGATCCGCGCACCCAGATCCTCCGCCCACTCCAGCGCCCACGCCTTGAGTTCTTCGATCTGCCGGGAGGTGAGCCCGTACGCGGTGTAGTCCTCATCCTCGTACCAGTCCGCGCCGATGAGCCGGTCCCGGAGGTCTTCGAGGCTGAACTCGTCGTGGGCGCGACGGCGGCCCAGGGATTCAAGGTCGGCCGTGGAGCGATGGCGGGAGGCAGCCTGGACGTCGATGAGGTCGCGGACGGTGCCGCGGTCGGCGAGGGCACGGACCTTGGTGCCGATCACGTCGTCGAGGGAAAGAACGGGGCCGTAGGGGGTCTGGGCGGGCGGAGCCCAGAACGCCTCCTTGAGGACGTCGACCTCGCACTCCTCGCCGGTGTCCGGATCGGTGACGAGGAACCGGCCACTGAGCGGATCGGTCTGGACGTGCGTGGTCCGCCATCCGCGCGCGCTGAGGCCTGCTGTGAGTGAGGCGACGATCTCCTGCATCGGAGCGGGGTTCTCGGTGGCGACGTCAAGGTCACGGCTGAAGCGTTCGACCAGGCCGTGGGCCTGCACGGCGTATCCGCCGGTGAGGACCAGAGGGTAAGGGGAGCCGAGATCGAGGATGTCGGCGAGGAGACGCTCGTGGAGCGGAGTGAGCTTCACGCGGCGGTGGTATCTGCCGGAGCGGTGCGGAGCAGCTCGGGGAAGGCATCCTCCCAGACCTCGCGAATGTAGGGACTGATCAAGCGCCGCAGCACGGGCCACTGCTCGGTGAGCAGCCGGTGGTGCAGGAAAGTCACCAGGTCCTCACCAAGTCCTTCGGCGAGGACGGTTCGGTAGAGCGTCATGCGGGACTTCGGACGGTCCAGGCTGTAGCTCGTCCGCCCGGACCAGACGATGTGGAGCGGCAGGTCCACGTTGCCCTCGACGGGGCCGGCCAGCTCCTGCAAGCGCTCGGGCAGACGGCTACGGTAGCGGTCCCGCAGCACCTCCGCGCGGGGGGCGGTGAACTTCGTGTCCATGCATCCAGTATCGCTGCTGGGAGGCGGCGGCATGGCGGATACGGGGTTCCCTCTCATACGTACGGGTCGGGCGGCCGCCCGGCCTTCCTCGGACATTTCACCCAGTGGGTGGCTTAGCGCACCATCGCCTACCCGCGCAGGCCCCCAGATGGCGCGGCAACCGGCTGCTCTGCAGACCCAGGACCAGCCCCCGCTCGCGGGCGGGGGTGATCATAACGCAGCAGGTCACGCGGAGGGCCGCCGCAGTGGAGTCGGCTGCAGCTTCGGTCTCGGTGTCGGAGACGACGGCGCCGAAGCCGAGGCACATGGCGCCGGCACAGTGGACGAGAAGGACACCTGGGCGAGCCAGGTCAGGACCCATGCCGCGGTCGATCTGTCGGTCAGCAGCGGACATGCCAAGCGGCAGCCAGAGACCTGCCGAGGTCACCCGTCATGGCGGGCCACCTGGTCAGTAAGCTGGGACGCTCCCGCGCCCGATGCTGACCGTTTGCTGACCTCAGTGGAGCCATCAAGCCTCTGACCTGCAAAAACACCCAAGTGCTAGATCTTGGACTTGAACATGGTACGAAGCACGGAGAAACTCCCGGTTTGTCTGCTCCCTGCCCGCTTTTTTGCAGGTCAAGGGCGGTTTCCGGAGCGTACAACGATTCGCGTGTCCGGTCAGCCGTCCTCAGGTGTTCCGGGACTCACACCGATCCGTTGCCGACGTTCCCAACGAACCACCAGATCGACGTGTCTGTTCGTCATTCTGCCGTGTGCTCTCTCAGCGCCTTCACTCCCTGAAGCAACAGGTGAGCCCACTCCGGGCGTTCCATCAGGTCAGCTGGAAAGTCGACGGCACAACGGCTGTCGTCCGTGTCGACCAATCGCCCCCTGAAGGTGATCACCTCGTCACGGCCCGTGTCCTCCACACCGAACCGCCATGATCGTGTGCCCGGTACAGATGTTGGCCGTACGCAGACGACCGCCCGAACTTCGCTTTCCGCCCAGAAGGCGATGCCGGGGGCCCGTCCCATGGTCAAGGTGTGCCATCGCGCCGGGAACAAGTCGGTGCCGAAGTCCAATGCCAGTTGATCCTTCGCCACGACGTGTGAGGAGGAGGGATCGGCCATGTCGTCTCTGAGCTCGTGGTACCTGGCAGCGAGGTCGGTCAGGACGACCATGTCCTCGCTGTCCAGGCACACATCGTGAGAATCGGCCCCGCCCCACTCCGCCTGCACCGTCTCGCGCACCCAGGTGTGCAGGTGCTCACCGATCCGGCCCATGCGATGGAGGCGGTGTGCGGCGTCCAGGGAGTCGAGGATCGCGGCCAGGAAACGTCGCGATGTTCGCTCGTACTCGTCCTGGCTCAGATGTTCCACCAGCTCTTCGAGCGTCTTCTCCTCACACCGCGCGAGCGTGCGCAGCAGCGTGCCCAGTGCGGTGCCGCTGACGGGACAGTCCCGGAGGACACCGGCGAGCGCGCCCCCCGCGCCCAGAGGGCTGTCGCCCCAGAGCCGTTCCACGATGTCGATCCGGAGCCCCAATGGACGGCCGCTGTCCTGCGCCACGTACGTGGAGAGCGTGTGCAGGAGGTGCTCCGGCACATCGGCACCGCCGGACACCGCGGCCTGGACGTCGATGTCGGGTGCCAGGGTGGCGAGAGCCCGGTACCCGGAGTGGCCGGCGAGATCCAGGTACTCGCTGATCGCCGCCCAGCGCACCTGCTCGGCGAGGCCCTTCGCCGCGACGATGTGCTCCATCACCTCGGTGTTCCAGCGGCGACGCTCTTGAGGAGTCATCACCGGTGGTTCTTCGTACGGCGGACAACTCGCGTACTGGAGAACGATGTGCATCTCATACGTCGTTCCCGCTTCACCGACCACCCAGGTGGCCGCCCCGGCGGCGCTGCGGCCCATGTGCATCAGGTGACCGAGCACCTCGGCACGGAGCTCATGCGTGCCGTCCTCGTCGAGGTCCCAGTCCGTGAGCATGCCGACAAGAACTGGTACGCCGCGGGAGACGTCCTTCTCAGCGAGTTCCATGGCGGACTCCACACGTTGGCGCTGCTCGCTGACCGGTTCGTCCTCCTCCCATTCCTCGTCGTCCAAGCCGTCCTCGTCCTCGGCGCGGTAACCGGCGGATTCCTGCGAGTGCGGCACATGCCCCCCTTAGTCAACTTCTGCTCGGGAAGGCTATCTCCCGCTTCCGCCATCGGAGCGCGGTGCGACCGATGTTCGGTGGCTCCAGACGTCCTGGGGACTTGCCGGTACGCGGAGTCGGTCGGCCCTGGTGTAATCGGCGGCGGACGATCGAGGACCAAGGGGGGACTGGGATCGCTGTATCTGCAGCAGTCCGTGTCTTTGTCGCCCGACCGGCCTGCCGTGGCCACCGCCGTGGGCGAACTGCGCGAGCGCGTACGCACGGACGGCGGGCGGATGCGTGTCGTGCATGTCGAGCGCGCTCGGTCTGATGGGAGTCGTGGCCGGGCCGCAGAGCCTGGCCTGGCCCGCGGTGGTCGTCCTCGGCCTCGGGCTCGGAGCCGGATTCGCCCTCGCTCTCAGCCTGTTCGCGCTGCGCTCGCCCGACGCGCCGACCACCGCGGCCCTGTCCGCCATGGGCCAGGGCATCGGCTACCTGATCGGCGTCCTGGGCCTCCTGGGAGCGGGAGCGCTGCACGACGTCAGCGGGACCTGGGGGGTGGCCCCTCGCCGTACTGCTGACCACGTGCGCCGTACAGATCCTCGTCGCGCTCCCCGCGGGCAGGGCCCGTACCCTCACCGCCCCCTCTCCGCGCTGACCGGCCGGCGCTCGCGTTCGTGCGCGGTGCGGAGGACGGGTCGGCCGGTGTGCTGTCGAGTCCGCCCGCGTCGGTGATGGTGCCTGCTGCCTTGGTTACCTTGGTGGGGTGATCAGAGAGGGGAAGCGTGACCGACACCAGCGACACCCGACCCGCCGACAGCGAGGCGCGAGCTCCGCGGCAGAGCCGACTGCTCCGCCTGATGCGCCTCATCCCCCTGATCGCCCCCGTACTTCTGTGGGCGGTGCCCTGCTGGGTGCTGCTGTACACCGGCCAGCACTGGCCGTTGCCCGTCACGCTGGCCGGCACCGCCCTGTTCGTCCTCGGCCTCGCCGGTATGCCGCTCGCGATGGTGCGCGGCCACGGCCGGCGTCAGCGGGACCGGGCGGCGATCGTCGGTGACACCCTGCTGGGCACGAGCTGGGTCCTGTTCACCTGGTCCGTTCTGCTCGGCGTCCTCCTGCGGCTCGCCCTGACCGTGGCCGGCGTCGGCGAGAGTCAGGACCGGGCCCGCATCGTCACGTGGGCCGTCCTCGGCGCCACCGCCGCACTGCTCGCCTGGGGGTACGCCGAGGCCCGCCGGGTGCCGCGCGTGCGCCGGCTGGACGTGCGACTCCCGCGACTGGGTGCCGGGCTGGACGGCACCCGCGTCGTCCTCATCACCGACACCCACTACGGCCCGCTCGATCGCGCCCGCTGGTCGGCACGGGTGTGCGAGACGGTCAACACCCTGGATGCCGACCTGGTCTGCCACACCGGCGACATCGCGGATGGCACGGCCGAACGCCGCCGCGCCCAGGCCGCCCCACTGGGCACCGTGCGGGCCACCCGTGCCCGGGTGTACGTCACCGGCAACCACGAGTACTACAGCGAGGCCCAGGGCTGGGTCGACCTCATGGACGAGCTGGGCTGGGAGCCGCTGCGCAACCGCCATCTGCTGCTCGAACGCGGAGGCGACACCCTCGTGGTCGCCGGCGTGGACGACGTCACCGCCGAGTCCTCCGGCCTGGCGGGCCACCGCGCCCACCTCGCCGGAGCCCTGAACGGCGCCGACCCCGACCTGCCCGTCCTGCTCCTGGCCCACCAGCCGAAGTTCGTCGACCGTGCGGCAGCAGCCGGCATCGACCTCCAACTGTCCGGCCACACCCACGGCGGCCAGATCTGGCCCTTCCACCACCTCGTCCGCCTCGACCAGCCCGCCCTCGCCGGCCTCAGCCACCACGGCCCCCGCACCCTCCTCTACACCAGCCGCGGCACCGGCTTCTGGGGCCCGCCGTTCCGCGTCTTCGCCCCCAGCGAGATCACCCTGCTCGTGCTCCGCAGCCCGCACCGGCCCGCCTCGCCGTAGCGCGGGGCGGGCCCGACACATCGGCTGTACTGCGGCCCGGTGCCCGGGGCGGCCGCTCAGCGGACGGTGACGGTGTAGGTGATGCGCTCGGGGGCCCGGGAGGGGGCGGAGGAGGGGCCGGTCGTCTCGGGGGGCCGGGTGGAGGTGTTGCCCTGGCAGGTGGTGAACGTGCAGTGCAGCAGCGTGAACCGCGTGGTCCCCTTGCCCTTCGCCTCGAAGGTGAAGGTGAGCCGGCCGCCGGCACCGGGCATCGGCTCGTCGCCGGAGTCCGACGCGTGGTCCCGGCTTCGGCTGACGAGCACCGAGCTGTCGGGCGCGGGGTCGACCAGGTACCAGTACTCACGGGTGGAGGCGTTCTGGGCGACGGTGATCGTGAAGCGCTCACCCGGCTCGGCCGTGATGCTGGTGTCCTTCACCGGGTGGCCGGCCGGACGGCCCGCGGTGCTCGTGGAGTCGCCGGCCGGTTCGCCGGTGCCGGAGCCGCAGGCCGTGGCGAGAGCGCAGAGCACGGCCACCGTGACGGCGGCACCGCGCCCGCCACCGCGGCAGACAGACGCTGTACGCGTTGACGAGATCACTGTCGGAAGCCTTTCCCCACGCTCGCCCGATCGCTACTTCCCGTACCGCTCGATCTCGCCGGCGGCCGTCCGTGCGAGACCCGCCACGTTGCGCGGGCAGCGCCGGCTGGACCCCGGGGCGGGATCGCCGTCCGTCGTGTCCATGTCCTCCCACGTGTAGTCGGAGCTCCCGGCCGGCAGCGACAACAACGTCCCGAAGGACTCCAGGAGCGTGTACAGGTCGCCGTCGCACGGATGACGCGCGTGGTCACACGCGGCCCGCGCGACGGCGGGGTCCGAGGCGACGGCCGACAGCGCTGCCACGACCCGTCGCGCCACCTCGGGTTCCGCGTCGTACATCGCATGGCCGTGGGTCCACACCAGGCCCAGCGTGTAGAACGCCGTCACGTCCGGGTCGTACGGCCGGGCGGCCCGCGCCCTGTCGAGCCGCTCCACGCACTCCAGCACGGTCTCGTCGTGCTCCCCCAGGAAGTAGCCCTGCCATATCGACTCCCAGTCGTCGATCAACTCGTCCGCGTCAGCGATCATGATCACTGGGACGTCCGGCGGGAGGTCACGGTTCCGGGCCTTGCTCCGCCAGCCACTCGTCGAAGGTCGTGGGCGCGATGCGGGCGTCGTCGCCGGGCAGGAGCACGTCGCCGGCCATCTCCGGGCCCAGCACCGACGACCACGTCGGCACGAGCCTGACCGCGTGGCCGCGCGCGTCGTTGGTGCGCCGGGCCATGTCCACCAGGTCCTGTGTCTCCGGGCCGGCGACATCGCGGTAACGCCCCTGGGGTGGGCCGGTGGCGATCTCGGCGAGGACGTCGGCGACGTCCGCCGGTGCGATCGGCTGGACGAGGAGCGGTGGGATCGTGGCGACGCCGTCCCGCTCGGTCCAGCCCGTCACGGTCGCGGCGAAGTCGTGGAACTGGGTGGCGGGAACGATCGTCCACGGCACCGGGCCCTCGGCGACCAGGCGCTCCTGCTCGCGCTTGCCGGCGTAGTGGGCGTTGCCTTCGACGCGACCGGTGCCGACGATCGTGAGCAGCACGTGGTGACGGACGCCGGCGCGTACCTCGGCGGCCAGCAGGTTCCGGGTCGTGGTGCCGAAGTACGTCACCGCCCGCTCCCGGTCGGCGGCCTCGGAACTCGTGGTGTCCACGACGGCCTCCACGCCGGTCAGGGCGGCGTCCAGGCCGTCCCCGGTCATCAGGTCCACGCCCAGTGAGCGGCTGATGCGTACGGCTTCGTGTCCGGCCTGCTCCAGCGCGGTGACGGTGCGGGCTCCGATGTTCCCGGTCGCCCCGGCGACAGCGATGCGCATGGTGGTTCTCCGCCGTCACTCGGCCCAGGGCTGGAATCCGGTGTCCAGGACGCCTTCGAGAGCGGCGCGGAGCCGGGCCGCCTCGGCCTGTCCGAAGCTCTCCTCGAACTGGGACTGCACGGTTCGCCAGTACGGGAGGGCGGCTTTCATCCGGGTGAGGCCCTCCTCGGTGAGGGTGACGATGCGAGCCCGGCGGTCCGTCGGCGAGGGTTCGACCGTGACCAGGCCATCGCGTGCGAGTGGTTTGAGATTGGTGGCCAAGGTGGTGCGGTCCATGGCGATCATCTCGGCGAGGCTCGTGATGGTGACCTTCTCCTGGGTGCTCAGCTTCTGCAGGATGCTGAACTGCGTCGCTCGCAGACCCGTCGGGGCGAGCGCCTTGTCATAGGTGGCACCGAGGTACCGGGCCGCCTTGCGCAGGGCCAGGTTGTTGCACAGCTCGACGGTGTCCGTCTCGGGGCGCGTCATGATCTCCTCCGGATACCGGGATCCCACTGTGAGTATATGCTCGTACCAGTCGGAGTGCCCGACCTGGAGTCGACCGGCCGCGGGCGCGCGGTGTCCGCTTCCCGGCCTCTGCGCTCCCTCGCACGCAAGGAGTCCGGCCGATGAACGGAAGCGACCTCGTCCTGATCACCGGCGCGGGCGACGTGGGTCGCGGTGTCGTCGAGAAGCTGCGGGCGCGGGACGTCCCGGTGCGGGTCATGGTGCGCCGGGACGACGACCGTGCCGCGCGCCTGCGCGCCCTCGGCGCGGACGTCGTCCTCGGTGACCTCACGCGCCCCGAGACCGTCGCGGCCGCCCTGGAGGGCGTGGACACCCTGTACTTCGCCATGCCCGTGTCCCCCGACCACCTTCTCGCGGCGACCGTCGTGGCGAGCGTCGCGCGGGAGTACGGCGGGCTGGGCGCTCTCGTCGGCATGTCACAGATGACGGTGTCGCAGATGACCGCCACCAGCACGGCCGAGTCCCACCAGCAGCGGCTGCACTGGCTGGCCGAGCAGGTGCTGAACTGGTCCGGCCTGCCAGTCGTGCACATCCGGCCGACGGCCTTCCTTGACAACCCGCTGTTCACCACGCTGCCGGCGCGGACCATCCGCGAGAACGGCACGATCGTGCTGCCGTTCGGAGCGGGGCGCACCTCGCCGATCGCCGTGGACGACGTCGCCCGGACGGTCGCGACCGTGCTGCGCGATCCCCTGCCGCACGTGGGGCACGTCTACGAGCTGACCGGGCCGCGCGCCGTCGACATGACGGAGCTGGCCGGGGCCTTCTCGAAGGCGCTGCGGCGGCCGGTGTCGTACGTGGACGTCCCGCTCGACCGGTGGCGCGAGGAGGTGCTCTCCGTGATCGGCCTGCCGCCGCACGTGGAGCAGCACATCGTCACGATGTGCCGCCTGCACCAGCAGAACCGCTACGACCGGGCTTCCGCCGACGTCGAGCGTCTGACCGGTGCCCCCGCGCAGACGATCGAGGAGTTCGTGGCGGCCCGCAGGGACTTCTACCTGGGCTGACGGACGCCGGGGCGCATCACCTGGGCCAGCCCCTCCGGAGTGTCCCTGAGCTCTGGGGGCGGGCCCGGGTCACAGCCGTAGGCCACACCGTCGACGGTGACCCCGCTCGTCGCCTCGAACAGCGGCAGGTGCTCGGTCCGACCGTCGGCCGGCCCACCGACGAAGGTCACCAGCACGGTGATCGAACTCGGGTCCATCGAAGCCGCCACCTCCATACGCTTGCTGTCACGGCGCATCCTGCCAGGGCCGGGTGGGGTGGTTCACCGGCAGCCGGGTTCAGGAGGGCGGTTCCGTACCGGCCTGCTCGCTGACCAGGTACCGCGCGTACCAGTCCGGCCAGTCCGGGTCCTGCGAGCCGGCGCGTTCCTCGTGCTCGCCGTGTGCCGCCGCGGCCCGCCGCAGGGCGCTCGCCAGGTCGTCGGCCGAGGAGAACGAGGTGGCCGCGGGATCCAGCCGCCCCGGAAGACGGGTGGTGACCTCCTGCAGGAACCAGCCGTTGCCGTCCGGGTCGCTGAAGGACAGGTAGGAGCCGTAACTGCCGCGTTTCGGATCGGGGCCGGGCACCCGGGCCACCGTGCCGGCGTGGTGGAAGATCCCGCCGGCGTCGTGGAACACCTCGCTCGGGTCGGCGCCGCACCGGGTCAGCTCCTCATGGGCGGCCTCGATGTCGTCGACGATCAGGTACAGGCCCTGCGCCGAGCCCGGGGGCCGATCGGTGACCGATGAACCGAAGATGACCGACGCCGGGGAACCGGGAGGGGTCACCTGCACCACCCGGAAGTCCTCCTCGGGGGCGAAGTCCCCGTCGAGCCTCCAGCCGAGTGCGGTGTAGAAGTCCTTGGCGCGGTCGACGTCGGCCACCGGCACCACGACGATCTCCAGTTTCATGTCCATGGCTTGCGCTTCCCGTCTCGGTTGTCAGTGGGTCACGAGCTGCTGGCCGCCGTCGATGTCGTACGTGGCGCCGGTGAGGGCGCCGTTGGTCATGATGTGCAGTGCGAGGGCGGCGACGTCCGCCGGTCCGACCACCCGGCCGATGGGCAGTGTCCTTCTCAACTCCTCGCGGCGGGCCTCCAGTCGGTCACCGAGGAGGGAGGCCGACAGGGGGGTGTCCACGAAGCCGGCCGCGATCAGGTTGACCCGGACGGGGGCGACCTCCAGTGCCAGGCTGGCGGTCAGCGCGGGCAGTGCTGCGGTGAGGGCGCCCGTGACGGCCATCCCGACGGCGGGCCGGCGACCACCGGTACCACCGATGAACAACAGCGTCCCCCCGGCCCTGACCTTCTCCCGGCCCGCCCGTGCCACCGCGAGCACCATCGCGATGCGCCCGCCGAAGTCCCGTCCCGCGTCGGTCAGGTCGAGATCGGCGAGGGGGGTGTACGACGGGCTGCCCGCCGTGACCATCACATGGTCGACCCGCCCGGGCAACTCGCCGAGGAACCCCTCCAGGCGTTCGGTGTCCTGGGCGTCGAACGCGGCGGTGCTCCGCGGGTGAAGTTCGTCCGCCGCCCGCCGCAGACGTTCGGCGTCGCGCGCCACGAGGACCAGCTCGCCGCCGGCCGCGCGCACCTGGCGCGCGGTCTCCAGGCCGATGCCCGCGCTGCCTCCCACCACCACGACCGTCTGCCCGGCCAGTGCGCCGCGCGGTCCGCCGGTTCCTTCGGCGGCCGGGCTCACCGGGCGTCACCGCCGGTTCCGCCCGGTTCCCGTACGCCCGCGCGCCCGGAGCCCTCGCCGGCGCCGCCGTTCACGATGGCGACGAACTCGTCGGTGGTGAGGACGGCGTGGGCGTACAGAGGCGCGTTGATGTCGAACGTCGCTGTCATCTCCTCCCAGGTGAAGGCGGCGATGGCGTCACGGACGAGGGTGACGTGGTAACCCAGCTCCTGACCGAAGCGTGCGGTGGTGTCCACGCAGGTGTTGGCCCGCATGCCGATGAGCAGGACGTTCCTGATGTGGTGCTGCTTGAGCAGGAAGTCCAGGTCCGTGTTCGCGAAACCGCTCGACGCCCAGTGCTGGCGCGCGACGAGCTCGCCCTCGCGAGGCCGGAAGTCGGGGTGCCACTCGGCCCCCCAGCTGCCCGCGGCGAAGGTCTGCTGCCGCACGATGCGCTGCTGTGTCGGGGAGAGGTGGTCCCATGTGACGTAGTCGTCCGGCGTCGTCTGGTGATGGGGCACGATGAGGACGCGGAAGCCCTGGTCGCGGGCCGTGGCGAGCATGGTGCGCATGTGGTCGAGCAGGCCGACGCCTTCCGCCACCTCCTTCCCGCGCGGCCACAGCTTGCCGCCCTCGGACAGGAAGTCGTTGTACGGGTCGACGATCAGGAGGGCGGTTCGTTCCGGGGAGTACAGCGCTTCAGGGGTTTCGGAAGTCATGGACGGATCCCATCCGGCCGGCACACGGGCAGGCCCATCGAGCCGGCTGCCGCGGCTTGCGGCTCGGAAGCTTCAGTCTGTCACTCGTCCCGCCGAACGGCATCCGCGCCGACGGGCGGGTGAGCCGGACCGGCGGGCGAGGTCGGCTGCGGAGGGTGGTCGGCCGCGGGGAGCCGTCCGGGCACTCCGGGTCCTCGGCAGCGGCTCCCGCGGTGACGCCCTCGTGCCCTAACTTGGCGCTGGGAGCTTCACCCGAGCCGAGGAGCGACATGACCGACGTCCTGAGCCGTCGCGCACTGAACCGGGCCACCCTGGCCCGGCAGTTGCTGCTGGAGCGGGCGCGGACGTCCGTGGCCGACGCCGTGGAACGCCTGCTCGCCCTGCAGGCCCAACAGCCGGGTTCACCGTTCCTCGCCCTGTGGAACCGGGTGGCCGGCTTCGACACCGACGACCTGCGCACGGCCCTGGAGGAGCGGGAGGTGGTCCGGGCCACCTACGTCCGGGCCACCCTGCACCTGCTCACCGCCCGCGACTACCTGGCCTTCCGCGCGCTGGTGGAGCCCTCCCTGGCGGCCGCGGCGGCCGGCGTCACCAAGCGGATCGCCGGCCCGGAGATCGACCAGGAACGCCTGGTGGCCGTCGCCCGTCGCGTCCTCGACGCCGGGCCGCTGGACTTCGCGGCGATCCGGGACCGGATGCGGCGCGAGTTCCCCGACGCCGATGACCGGGCACTCGGATACTGCGTGCGCATGAACCTGCCCCTGGTCATGGTGCCGACGGCGGACCGGTGGGCGTTCCCCGCCTCCAGCGAGGTGACCACGGCCGGGTCCTGGCTCGGCGCCGAGCCGGCCGGGGAGAGCTCGGCGGAGGACTTCGTCCGCCGCTACCTGGCCGCCTACGGCCCCGCGGGCCCCGCCGACCTGCGCGAGTTCGGCTGGCTGAAGGCGGCGGACGTGTTCGAGCGGCTCGCCCCGGAGCTGCGCGCGTTCACCACCGAGGACGGCCAGGTGGTCCACGACCTCCCCGACGCGCCGCGCCCCGGCCCGGACACGCCGGCGCCGGTCCGCCTGCTGCCGGAGTTCGACAGTCTGGTCCTCGCCCACAAGGACCGCAGCCGCATCGTCCCCACCGAGTACCGGTCCCGGTTGATCACCAGGAACCTGCGGGTGCCGGCGTCCTTCCTGTGGGACGGGTTCGTGGCGGGTACCTGGGCCACGGCCCGGCGCAGGACGGCGGTGACCCTGACGCTCACCCCGTTCGAGCGGCTGCCCGCGCAGGTCGTGGAGGAGCTGCGTGCCGAGGCCGAGCGGGTCCTGGAGTTCACCGACCCCGGCGTCGCCAGACGGGACGTGGTCGTGGCGCCGGCCGGATGATCCCGGCAGCGGGTCTCAGGACCGTACGCGCAGGCCGTGGTGGCGGTCGGGGTTCACGACCGTGGACAGGCCGTTGAGCAGCAGGCGCGTGCCGCCGCGGAGGTGGGCGGCGTCCTGGGTGCCGTCTCCGGTCGGCACGAGCCAGGTGTACTGCTCGGTCCAGGTCAGGCGGGAGCCGGCGGGCTCGTCGGCGAGTTCGACGGTGACGAGGGAGATCCAGCGGCGGCTGCCGTCGACCTCGGCCTCGTAGACGTAGATGATCCGGGTGTCCGGCACGATGTCCAGGAACCGGGAGCGGTAGGCGAGGTGTTCCTCGGTGTCTCCGGAGACGAAGACGTTGCGGGCGGTCTCGCCGGCGCCGACCCGGAAGTCCAGTTCGTGCCGGGCGGTGGCGGAGCCGCCGGGGAGGCGGAACCAGCGGCGCCGCAGGGACGGGTCGGCGAAGCCGCGGAAGACCTCCGACCGAGGCACCGTGAAGTCCAAGTCCAAGGAGAACGAGCCGTGTCGGGCACTCATTCGACGAACCTAACACGCGCGGCGGCCGGGACGGGCGACGGCGCCTCCCGGCACCCCTCAGCGCATCCTGCCGGTCGCACGGCCCGCCAGCAGGTCGCGGAGCTCGCGGGCGTTGCGGCGGCTGACGGCGAGTACCCGGTCGCCGATCCGGACGCTCACGTTGCCCCCGTCCAGGCGGAGTTCCTCGATCCGGCCGAGGGCGACGAGCCGGCTGCGGTGGATCCGGACGAAGCCGCGCGAGCGCCACTGCTCCTCCAGGGTGGACAGCGGTATCCGCACCAGATGGCTGCCCTGACCGGTGTGCAGCCGCGCGTAGTCGCCCTGCGCCTCGACATGGGTGATGTCGGCGAGGGGCACGAACCGGGTCACCCCGCCCAGTTCCACGGGCACCTGGTCGCCGAGGGCCGGTGCCGTGGGCGCGGGTGGCACGGGTGCGGCCGGGCGGGGGCCCTGTCCGGCCCTGACGAGCTCGGCGACCCGCCGTACCGCCTCGGCGAAGCGTTCCTTGCGGAGCGGCTTGAGCAGGTAGTCCACCGCCTTGAGGTCGAAGGCGCGTACGGCGAAGTCCTCGTGGGCGGTGACGAAGACGACGAGCGGCGGAGCGGCGAACCCGCCCAGCAGCCGGGCGAGTTCCAGGCCGCTGAGGCCGGGCATGTCGATGTCGAGGAAGACGACGTCGAAGCCCTCCGTGCCGCCCGGGCCCTGCGCCATGGCCCGGCTCAGCCGGCGCAGCGCCTCGGTGGCCTCCAGTGCGGGCACGGCGGTGCCGACCCGCGGGTCCTCCCCCAGCAGGTAGAGCAGTTCTTCGAGCGCGGGTTCCTCGTCGTCCACGGCCAGGACGCGCAAGGGCGCGTCGGTCACCCTCATGTGCGGCGGCTCCTCTCGTCCTCGACCGCCCTCCCATGGTGGTCCCGCCGAGGGGCGCCGTCGAGATCGCGGACGGCGGTGTGTCCCGGCCGTGACCAGGCCATGATCCCCTTGTCCGCGTATCGACCGTCATGAGGAGGCCCGGTGGCACAGCTGAAGCCCGAGGAGTGGGACGCGCACTACGCGCGCGGCAGCATGTTCCGGCCCCTTGGCCCCGCCGAGCGCCGGCTGCTCGCCGAGCACGTACCGGCACCGGCGGGCGGGCGGTGCCTGGACGTCGGCTGCGGGCTCGGTGAACTCGCCCGCCACCTAGCCGCGTCCGGGTACCTGGTGGACGCCGTGGACTGGTCCCCCGTCGCGCTCGCCGGAGCCCGGAGTGCGGGCACGACCGGGGTGACGTACCGGCGGCTGGACATCGAACGCGACAGCCTGGACGAACTCCCGTGCGCCGGTTACGACTTGATCACCGTACGGCTCGGCTGGGCGTTCGTCCGCGACCGCACCCGGGTGCTCGGACGGCTGCGGGAGCGGCTGCGCCCCGGCGGCGCGCTCTGCGTGATCACCCCGGTGGCGGGCGCCGTACCGGAGCGTGAGCGGGGCGTGGCGCTGGACGAGGAGGAGATCGGCCTGCTCCGCGCGGGCTGGAAGTCCGCCGGGCGGTACGACGCCGACGGTCTGGCCCTGCTCGTCCTGCGCGACCCCGCCCCCGCCGCTCTGGTCTGCGCCGGCAAGGGCCGGCCTGCTCCGCATGCCCTGACCGGGGCCGGTGTCGTCGTCACGGATGCGGCGGGGCGGGTGCTGCTGGGCTGGTCGGTGCGGGGTGTGTGGGAGCTGCCCGGCGGCAAGAACGAGCCGGGCGAGGACTTCGCCGCGGCGGCCGTGCGGGAGCTGGAGGAGGAGACGTCCCTGACGGCCGATCCCGCCGGCGCGCGGGTGCGGGCGGTCCTGATGGACTCCGTGGACGGCATGCCCCGGGTGACGGCCGCCGTCCAGGTCACGGCCTTCACCGGCGAGCCGGTCGTCACCGAGCCACGGCTGGTCCGCCGCTGGGAGTGGCACGAACCCGCCGACCTGCCCGGCCTCGCCCGGCCGCTGTTCACACCGAGCGCGCATGTCCTGGACACGGTCTGGCCCGGACTGCTGCCCGGTCTGCCGCCGGTGCACCGGTACCCGGTCACCGAAAGCCGAGCCCACGCCCGGCGCGCATGACCCCGACCTGGTACGGCTCGGGCGCCGCAGGCCGGGGTCAGTCCGGAAGCACCAGTCGGGCCGTCTCCCCCGGCCCCACCGGTACCACGCGGTCGCGCAGGCGGATGTCGATGGGTGAGCGGTCGGAGTCCGGTACGGCGATCTCCAGCAGGCCGCTGCGCAGGCGCAGCCGGACGCCCCAGTGGCCGCGGTAGCGGACGCCGAAGCCGTAGGAGGACAGCTCGGGCAGCGGGACCGGGTCGAGGCACAGGCCGCCGGCGCGGGCCTCCAGCCCGGTCAGTCCGCGCTGGACGAGGTCGAGCGTGCCGGCCATCGCTCCGAGGTGGATGCCCTCGCCGGTGGTGCCACCCTGGAGGTCGGCGATGTCGCCGCGCAGCGCCTCCTGGACGAAGCTCCAGGCGTCGGAGCGCCGGGCGCGGGCCAGGATCCAGCCGTGGACCAGGCCGCTGAGGGTGGAGCCGTGACTGGTGCGGTGCAGATAGTGGTCCACGGTCGCGAGCCAGATGTGCTCGTCCAGGTGGTATCCCAACTGCTGGAACAGGGAGCGGAGTTCGAGCGGGGAGAAGAGGTAGCCGAGCATCAGCACGTCGGCCTGTTTGGACGCCTTGTAGCGGTTGACGGTGTCGCCCTCCGCCTCCAGGATGCGGTCCAGGCGCCGGATGTCGTCGTACCGCCCGCGGTAACCCGCCCAGTCCAGCTCGGCCAGGTCGCCGTAGCCGTCGAACTGGCTGATCACCCCGTCGTGGAAGGGGATGTGCAGGCGACGGGAGACCTCCGTCCAGCGGTCGGGTTCGTCCTCGCCGAGACCGGTCAGCTCGGTGAGTTCCCGGCGGCGCGGCTCAGGCAGGCCGTGCAGCAGTTCCAGGGCGCGGGTGAGCACCCAGGCGGCGGTGACATTGGTGTACGCGTTGTCGTCCAGGCCGGGTCGCGCAGCGCCGGGGTAGGCGTCGTGGTACTCGTCGGGGCCGACCACACCTCGGATGCGGTACCGGCCGAGGTGGTCGTCCCAGGTCGCCGACTGTCCCCAGAAGCGGGCGATCTGGAGGAGCACCTCGGCGCCCTCGCCGTGCAGGAACTCGATGTCACCGGTCGCCTCGCAGTAGTGCCAGACGTTGTAGGCCACGGCCGAGCCGACATGGTGCTGGAGCCGGGAGTGGTCCGGCAGCCAGCGGCCGGAGCGCGGGTTGAGATGAAGCTGCTGGGTCTCCTCGCGGCCGTCGCTGCCGCTCTGCCACGGGTAGAGCGCGCCGCCCCGGCCGAGGTCGCGGGCCGCGTGGCAGGCGGCGTCCAGGCGGCGGTGGCGGTAGCGGAGCAGGGCGCGGGAGACCTCGGGGAGATGGAGGTTCAGGTAGGGCAGGACGAAGAGTTCGTCCCAGAAGACATGACCCCGGTACGCCTCGCCGTGCAGGCCGCGGGCGGGGACGCCGACGTCCAGGTCGGCGGTGTGCGGCGAGAGGGTCTGCAGGACGTGGAAGAGGTGCAGGCGCAGGATGCTGCCCGCCTCGCCGGGCACGTCGAGCGCGGTGCGCCGCCACAGCTGCTCCCAGGTCGCGTGGTGGGTCTCGCGCAGTTCGTCGAAGCCGGGGGCGGCGTCGGCCCGGTCCACGGCCGCGCGCAGCGGGTCGCTGATGGCCGGGTCGCGGGAGGTGTGCAGGGCGACGGTCTTGTCGACGGTGGCGGTCCGGCCGGGCGGCAGGGACAACCGGAGCCGCTGGACGGCGCGGTGGGCCTCGTTGGCGTGGGTGACCGGCACACCGGCGGTCAGCCGGGCGGCCAGTCCGAAGCTGATGTCGGAGGTCCGGGTGCGGCAGCGCAGCCAGACCGTGCCGGGTGCGCTGGTGCCGGCCTCGATGTGGCTGAGGTGCCGGCCGTCGAGGTCCCGGTAGCGGTCGACACCGGAGTTGGTGACGCGCCCGTCGAGCGCGGCCTCGACGTCCAGCTCCACGGTGTGGCCCTCGACGGTGAACTCGGTGCGCAGCGCGGCGAGGTGGGGGTCGGCCAGGTGGACCAGGCGCACCTGCCGGACGAGGAGGGTGGCGGCGGGGCCGATCGGGTAGCGGGTACGGCGTTCCAGCAGGCCGGGGTCGAGGTGGAGCACCTGGTGGTGCTCGGTGACGGGCACGGTGTCCGGGGTGAGCCAGTCCCCGCCGGCGGGCCGGAAGCGCAGCGGCAGCCAGTTGGGCAGGTTGACCATGTCCTCGTTCTCGACGCGGCGCCCGGCGACCTCGGAGGTGAGCCGGTTGTAGCAGCCGGCCGCGTAGGTGCCCGGGTAGTGCACGTCGTCCGCGGCGCACTCGGGCAGCGCCCCGCGAGTGGCGAAGTAGCCGTTGCCGAGGGTGCACAGGGACTCCCGCAGGCGCTCCTCCGCCGGCCGGTAACCCTCGTACTCCCAGACGTGCTCCCAGGGGTACTCCCAGGGGTGCTCCCACGCGGGTCCCGTCACCGTCACCCCTCGGACAGCAGGCCGGCGAGGATCCGGTCGGGGGTGAGGGGGAGGGTGCGGAAGCGGATGCCGGTGGCGTGGTGGACGGCGTTGCCGAGGGCGGCGGCGGTGCCGACGATGCCGATCTCGCCGATGCCCTTGCTGCCCATGGGGTTGAGGTGGGTGTCGTGTTCGTCGATCCAGTCGGCCTCGATGGAGGGGACGTCGGCGTGGACGGGCACGTGGTAGGAGGCGAGGTCGGCCTCGGGGAAGTCGCCGAACGCCGGGTCCAGGGTGCTGTGCTCGGTGAGGGCCATGCCGAGACCCATGACCATGGCGCCGGTGAACTGGGAGCGTGCGGTGCGGGCGTTGAGGATCCGCCCGGCGGCGAAGACGCCGAGCAGCCGGCGCACCCGGATCTCGCCGGTGACGGTGTCGACGGCGACCTCGGCGAAGTGGGCGCCGAACGCGTGCCGTGCGTAGGGGCTTTCGGCGTCGGCCGTCCCGGTGGTGTCGGCGCGGACCGTCGGCCCCTCCTCGGGATGGGCGGCGAGCCGGGTGCACGCCTCGTGCACGGCCCAGCCCCAGGAGGCGGTACCCATGGAACCCCCGGCCAGCGGGGCCGGCGGCAGATCGGTGTGGCCGACCTCGGTGCGCACCCGCTCCAGGGGCACGCCGAGGGCGTCGGCGGCGATCTGGGCGAGGACGGTACGGGCTCCGGTGCCGATGTCGGCCGCGTTGACCCGGATGACGAAGGTGCCGTCGGGCCGGGCCTCGGCGGTGGCGGTGGACGGGGCGATCTGCACGGGGTAGGTGGCGGCGGCCACGCCGGTGCCGATGAGCAGCGGGCCCTCGCGGCGGACGCCGGGGCGCGGGTCCCGGCCGGCCCAGCCGAAGCGGCGGGCGCCCTCGCGCAGGCACTCCACGACGTGCCGGCTGCTGAACGGCTTGCCGCTGCCCGGTTCCCGCTCCGGTTCGTTGCGCACGCGCAGCTCCACCGGGTCCACGCCGAGCGCGTCGGCGAGTTCGTCCATGGCGGACTCCAGGGCGTACATGCCGGGTGACTCGCCGGGGGCCCGCATCCAGGACGGGCTGGGCACGTCCAGCGGCACCACGTGGTGGGCGCTGCGCAGGTTGGGGGTGGCGTACATGACGCGGGAGACGACCCCGGCGTACTCCACGAACTCCTTCACGCGGGAGGTGTGGGTGGTGACGTCGTGCAGCACGGCGGTGAGCCGGCCGTCCGGGTGCGCGCCGAGCCGCAGCCGCTGCACGGTCGGGGCGCGGTGGCCGACGGTGGTGGGCAGGTACCGGCGGGGGTAGGCCACGGTGACGGGCCGGCCGGTGTGCCGGGCGGCGAGCACGGCGAGGACGACGTCCGGGCGCGGGGTCCCCTTGGAGCCGAAGCCGCCGCCGACGTGCTCGGCGACGACGGTGATCCGCTCCTCCGGATGCCGGAACAGCTGGGCGAGCACGGACCGCACGGTCGTACCGCCCTGGCTGGAGGTGTACGCGGTGAGCCGGTCACCGTCCCAGTGGGCCGTGCTGGTGTGCGGCTCCATCGGGTGGTTGTGCAGCGGCGGCACCCGGTAGGTGACGTCGACGCGGACCTCGGCCGTGGCGTAGGCGGCCTCGGGGTCGCCGTGCTCGACCCGGCCGGGCTGGCCGCCCGCGTCCTCCGGCTCGTAGCCGCCCGGGTGGCCCTCGACGGGGCCGGTGTCGTGGGGTGCGCCGGCGTACGTGACCCGGACGGCGCGGGCCGCGGCGCGGGCGGTCTCCAGGGTCTCGGCGACGGCCAGGGCCACGCACCAGCCCCGGTGCGGTACGTCCGGGTTCTGGAGCACGGCGAGCGTTCCGTCCTCGGGCTCGGCGATCCGGGGCGCGTCGAAGGGGGTGAGGACGGCGAGGACGCCGGGCAGGGCGAGGGCGGCCGAGGTGTCGACGGCGGTGACCCGGCCCCGGGCGACCGCGGCGGGCACGGGCCAGGCGTGGACGCGGCCGGGCAGGGTGTACTCGGCGGCGTAGCGGGCGGCGCCGGTGACCTTCTGGCGCCCTTCGCGGCGCTCGGCGGGGGCGCCCAGGGCGGTGCCGGTCGTGCCGGTCATGGGGGTCCTCCTGCTCCTCCTGTGAGGGCTCAGGCCACTGCCGGGGCCGGGGCGAGACGGTTCAGGACGTCCAGGGCGAGGTTGCGGGCGAGGGACACCTTGTAGGCGTTGTCCCGCAGCGGCTCGGCGTGCGCGAGTTCGAGGGCCACGGCCCCCTCGAAGGCGGCCGGGGTGGCGGGGGCGCCCAGCAGGGCCAGCTCGGTGTGCCGGGCCCGCCACGGCCGGTGGGCGAGCCCGCCGAAGGCGACGCCCACCTGGTCGACGACCCCGTCCACGACCCGCAGCAGGACGGCCACGGAGGCGAGCGCGAAGGCGTACGACGCCCGGTCCCGGGCCTTGCGGTAGGCGGACGGGGCACCGGCGGTGGCGGCCGGGAGCAGCACGCCGGTGATCAGTTCGCCGGGGCGGATCCAGGTGTCCCGCTCGGGGTGCTCGCCGGGCAGCCGGTGGAAGTCGGCCACCGGCAGGCGCCGGGTGCCCTCGGGGCCGTACAGCTCGACCTGGGCGTCGAGGGCGGCGAGGGCGACGGCCATGTCGGAGGGGTGGGTGGCGATGCACTGCGCGGAGTGGCCGAGGACGGCGTGGTCGCGGTGGACGCCGTCCCGGGCGCCGCAGCCGCTGCCCGGCTCCCGTTTGTTGCAGGGTTTGCCCAGGTCCTGGAAGTAGGGGCAGCGGGTGCGCTGGAGCAGGTTGCCGCCGGTGGTGGCGGCGTTGCGCAGCTGTGCGGAGGCTCCGGCGAGGAGTGCCTGGGACAGGGCCGGCCAGCGCGTCCGGACGCGCGCGTCGGCGGCGAGGTCGCTGTTGCGGACGGTGGCGCCGACCCGCAGGGAGCCGTCGGGCAGCTCCTGGATGCCGTCCAGCGGCAGCCGGCCGATGTCGATGAGGAGGGCGGGCCGCTCCACGCCGAGTTTCAGCAGGTCGACCAGGTTGGTGCCGCCGGCCAGGTAGCGGGCGCCGGGCTGGGCGGCGTGGGCCTCGACGGCCTCCTGGACGCTGCCGGGCCTGAGGTATCCGAAGCCGTTCACTCAGATCACGTCCTCGATCGCCTCGACGATGCGCGGGTAGGCGCCGCAGCGGCACAGGTTGCCGCTCATCCGTTCGCGGATCTCGGGCCGGTCCAGCGGTACGGGGCCCTCGGTGGGGGCCGCCGGGTCGGTGACGTGCGAGGGGTGACCGGCCGCGGCCTCGGCGAGCATGCCCACCGCGGAGCAGAGCTGGCCGGGGGTGCAGTAACCGCACTGGAAGGCGTCGCGGTCCAGGAAGGCCCGCTGGAGCGGGTGCGGCTCCTCGCGGTCGCCGCCCAGGCCCTCGACGGTGGTGATCTCGCTGCCGTCGAGGGTGACGGCGAGCAGCAGACAGCTGTTGAGGCGTCGCCCGTCGACCAGGACGGTGCAGGCGCCGCACTGGCCGTGGTCGCAGCCCTTCTTGGAGCCGGTGAGGTCCAGGTCCTCACGCAGCAGGTCCAGCAGGACGCGCCGGTGGTCGACGCGCAGGGTGTGGGGTTTGCCGTTGACCCGGAGGGTGACCTCGGAGTGGTGGGATGCGCTGGTCATGGCGGGGAATGACCTTCCGGACGGACGGTGGAGCCGTGCACACCGCGTATCCAGGACACGCGGGGCTCACACGTCCGGAAGGTCATCCCCTTCGCTCACGGGTAGCGGACGAGGTTCGCGACGTTGGTCGTCGCGTTGGACGGTCCTCCGGTGTTGTTGATGACGTGACCGATGGTGCCGGTGCCGCCGAGCGAGACGGTCACCATGCTGGTGAAGCGGACGTTCGGGTTGTCCGGCGCCTCGATGGCGCGGGCGGCCGTCACGCTCGGGTTGACGTTGAAGTAGCAGTAGCTGCCGAGGCCGTACGCCTGGTGGCTGGTGACCGAGTCGGCGACCTTGTAGGCGGCGTAGCCCTGCGTGGAGCCGTTCATCCAGGCGGCCTGGTTCGGCGGGTCGTACGGCATCTCGTTCTGGAAGAAGTAGGTACGGCCGCCGTTGCCGTTCCAGACGGTCTGGTACTTCTGGAAGTGCTCCACGAACAGCCCGTACATCGTCACGTCGTCGCCGTTGACCACCAGGCCGGTGTCGGCGGTGTTGCTGGTCCAGCCGACGCCGCTGCCGTGGTCGGCGCGCCAGATCCACATGTGGTCGCCGATGACGTTGTCGCTGTTGACGACGAGGCTGGTGGCGGCCTTGCCGACGCCGGCGCCGCCGACGCGGAAGTACACGTCGTGCAGGGAGGTCGGGTCGGCCGCGTGGGAGGCGGTGGAGCCGGCCGGCCCGACCTCGACCAGGGTCTTCGAGCTGGTGGTGCCGGCGTCGAAGAGCAGGCCCGCGATCTTCACGCCGTCGACGTCGGCGACGGACATCGCGGTGACGCCGTTGTCCGGGACGAAGGTGGCGAGACCGAGGCCGAGGACGACCGTGTCCGGGCGGGTCACCTTCAGGGTCTGGTCGAGGTGGTAGACGCCGGGTGTGACCAGCAGGTTCTGGCCGGCCGCCAGGGCCGCGTTGATCTGTGCGGCGGTGGCGCCGGGCTTGACGACGTAGAACTGGCTGAGCGGCAGGGAGCTGCCGGCCGGGCTGCCGCCCGCCCAGCTCGTCGCCGTGGAGTTGGTACGCACGGACGGCACGAACACCTGGTAGGTGCCGGAGCCGTCGACGTACAGGAACGGCTTCTCCCGGGTGACCGGGCTCTGCGCGACGGTGGTGTACGGCGGGTTCGGGAAACTGGTGGCCGGGACGCCCTGGCTGCCGACGAACACCATGTTCCAGTTGGACCCGGTCCAGCTGCCGAGCTGGGAGTTGCGGGTCAGCCACTGCTGCTGCGAACCGGAGTTGACCTGTCCGTCGACCTTGCTGTCGGCGAGGTAACCGCCGGACGACCAGCCGCCGTCGTCCAGGGCGAGGTTGCCGCGCAGGTGCATCCGGCGGTAGGCCGCCGCCTGCGAGACGGCCCAGCGGTCGCCGCCGCCGGTGGGGTTGACGGACAGGTTCTCGGCGCCGCGCCAGAAGTTCTGGGTGGCGTTGCCCTGGAACCAGTCGGCCTCGGCGTGCACCGCGCCGTTGACGGTCACCGCGTCCGGGGTCAGGCCGAGGCCGAGGACCTGGGTGTAGAAGCCGACGTTGACGTTCGCGTTGTAGGCGCCGGGCTTGAAGAGGACGGCGTAGCGCTGGGAGCCGAACTGGTTGGTCTCCTGCTGCTTGAAGATCGTGTCCAGCTTGCCCTGGATGGTCGAGGCGGACATCGACGGGTCGAAGACGACGACGTTCGGGCCGAGGTCCGGGTTGCTCGCCGACTGGGTCACGGGGACCACCTGGAACCGCTGGGCGGCGGTGCCGTTGCAGGTGTACTGCACGAACTGCACGCTGTCGGCGAGCGAGGCGCCGGGGTCGTCCAGGCACTTGCCGCTGCCCCGGTTCACGAAGTGGAAGGCGCCGCCGCCGTCGTCCACGGGCAGCCACTGCTGGTTGGCGCCGCCGCCGTAACTCCACAGATGGACGGGCGCGTTGTCGGCGGTCGAGACGTCGGCGACGTCGGCCACCTGGTTGGTGTCGTTGCGGTTGTTGATGCGGACGTAGCCGTCGCCGGCGTCGGTGAAGCTCCACTGCTGGGCCGTGGTGCCGTTGCAGGCGTACTGCTGCACGGCGGTGCCGTTGGCGGTGGCGGCGGCCTTGGCGTCCAGACACCTGCCGCTCGCGGCGTTCACCACCGTGGCGAAGCCCGTGGGCAGGGCGGCGGCCCCGGCGGTGGCGGCGGGCGCGGGCACCGCCGTGAGCAGGGTGGCGGCTAGGGACAGAGCGGCGAGCGATCCGGCCGCCGGGAGGGGTCTGGCCATGTGGGCGGGTGGCCTTTCGGGTGGGGGGACCGCAGACCCAACAGCCGGGGGACATTCGGCCGTTGGGACCTGCGGGGCTTTGTTTAAGGCGTGAAACTAAAGGTCCGGACCACTGGCGTCAAGAGGCGGAACGGGAAACCCCGACCGGACACCGGGGGGCGCCGCCCGGTGCCGGTAGGGTCGGGCGCGTGGGGGAGGAACCGCAGGCTGGGGATGGCTTGGACCGGGCGGCGTCGGAGGCCGTGGGCCGGGCGGGGCCGGCTGTGGGTCGGGCGGTGCCGGGGGCCGTGGACCGGGCGGCGCCACACGCCCCGGACCGCGCCGCGCCAGGGACCACCGACCGCACCACACCGAAGACCCCGCACCACACCCCGCCAGACACCGCACACCGCACCACGCCGGACGCCATGGACCGAACAGCGCCACACGCCGTGGACCGGGCTGCGCCGGACGCTCCGGACCGTGCCGCGCTGGAGGCCGTGGACTGGGCCGGGTTGGAGCACAACTACGGGTCCGCCGTCGATGTGCCGGATCTGTTGCGGCGGTGTGCCGGGCCGGACCCGGACGACGCCGGGGACGCGGCGTCCGACCTGCTCAACCTGCTCTTCCACCAGGGCGGCTGGATCTGCCCGGCCGGCCCGGCCGCGCTGCCGTTCCTGCTCGGCCTGGCCGCCCGGCCCGACGTGCCGAGCCGGCGCGGCCTGCTGGAACTGATGGCCATGCTGGCGCACGAGGCCGGGCGGGTCGCCGACCGGTTCCTGGACCCCGGCTGGCCGCCGGCATGGGAGGCGGCGCTCCCCGGCGTACTCGCCCTGCTGGACGATCCCGACCCCGTGATCCGGCGCGCCGCCGCGGACGTGGTGGGGTCCTGCACCAGCCCCGGTGAGCTGACCCTGCCCGCGCTGCTGCGCCGCTGGCGGGCGGAGGACGATCCGGTGACCCGGCTGGATCTCGTCCTCGCCCTCGGCCGGGCGGCCCTGCGGGAACCGGCCGGGGCCCACGCCGACCAGGCCCGCCGCCTCCTGCGCGACTTGCTCGACGCCCCCGAGGCCCAGCTCCGGCTGGCCGCGGTGCACGCCCTCGCGCCGGCCGATCCGGGGCTGCCCGTGCGCCGGCTGGACCTGCTGCTGCACGCGGTACGGGATCCCGGTGTCGCGCTCTGGCGCCACAGCAGCACGGTGCAGGCCGGGGTGCAGGGCGTCCACCACTGGACCGCCGGGCTCTTCACCGGAGCGTCCTGCGACTTCACCCGCGGACTGCTCGCGGACCATCCCGACGACGAACAGCGGATCGGCGCCCTGGCCCAGGCCGGCGCGCAGCTGGCCCGCCGGCGCTCCCCGGCCCCCGTGCTGCTGTCGGCCGTCGCCGCACGGCTGGACGACCCCTCTCCGGAGGTCCGGTACCGGGCGGTCGAACTGCTCGCCTGTCTCGGCCCGGCCGCCACCGCCCACGCGGAGGAGGTGGCCGCGCTGCTCCGCGACACCGGCACGCGGTCCACCCGGGGGCGCGAGACCGTCGCCGAGGCCGCCGTGTGGGCGCTGGCCCGGATGAACGACCCGCGCTGCGTGCCGGGCCTGACCGGGCTCCTGGCCGGCCAGAGGTCCGGCTTCGAGTCGGCCTCCGCGTACTTCCCCGCCGAGGACCGGCACATCGTGGTGCTGCCGGCGCCGGACGAGGTCCTGGCGCTTGTGGCGGACCACGCCGAGGAGTTGCTGCCGGCGCTCCGCGAGAGACTGGACACCGCGACGGACCCCCGACTGCTGCGCCGGCTCTGCCGGGTCGTCGCCGCGTGGGGGCCGGTGGCGGAGGCGGCGGTGCCGCACCTGCTCGGCCTCCTGGCGGACGACCGGACCTGGACGGCGGCCGCGACGGCCCTGGCGGGCGTCGGCAGGGCCGGCTCCCCGGCGAGGGAACCGCTGGCGGCCCGGTCCGCCGGCGACGGCGCGGACGCGGACCTCGCGGCCTGGGCGTACTGGAAGGTCACCGGCGAACCCGGCCCGTTCCTGGAACGGCTCGGGCCCCCCGCCACAGGGCACCTCCCGCACCCCGCCCTGCGCCGACTGGCCGGTCTCGGCCCGCACGCCGCTCCCTGGGCGGACCGGCTCCGCGCGCTGACCGCCGACCGCGACCCCTGGGTCCGCGTCGAGGCCGCCCACGCCCTGTGGGCCGCGACCGGCGACACCGCGCACACGGTCCCGGTACTGACCTCGGCCGTTCGGGGCCTGGCCGAGGGCGCGTATCTGCCGGTCATGCTCCCCGCGGTACGGCACCTGGCCCGGATCGGCCCCGCCGCCCGGCCGGCCGCCGACCTGCTGCGCGGGGTGCCGGACCGCGACGAGCGGCTGCGCGGCTCCGGCGGCTGGCGGGGCTTCGTCCAGGACGAGGAGATCCGGGACGCCGTCGACGCGCTGCTCACCGAGGGGTGTGCGGAGTAGGAGGCGCGGCGCCGGTGCGGGGCGGTCCGCGCGGTCAGGCGCCGGTCAGTGCTGCCGGTGCGTCGACCGTCTCCCGGAGGGCGGCCGACAGGGCGCGGGCCTCGTGTCCGGTCATCCGCGAGGTCTCGCACGGCACGGCGTCGACCCGACGCCGAGTCAGCCGTGCGACCACCGCCGACCAGGTCGTCCTCACCCCACCGAGGCGGCGGACACCGCCATGTCACTGCGTGACCTGCTGCTGCGCGCCTCGGCACAGCCGCCCCCGACGGACGGGTGACAGCTCGGCGGCGGGGGCGCCAGGGGGGTGACCGGCGGACCTCACCCCACCGTCGGCACCCCGGCCTCCACGGCCCCCGGCGCGACCGCCCCCGGCGCCGTCGCCTCCGCCGGCTCGCCGCGCCCCGCGAACTGCGTGCGGTACAGCTCGGCGTACCGGCCCTGTGCCGCCAGCAGTTCCTCGTGCGTGCCGCGTTCCACGATCCGGCCGGACTCCACGACCAGGATCTGGTCGGCGGCGCGGACCGTGGAGAGGCGGTGGGCGATGACCACGGCGGTGCGGCCCTCCAGGGCCTCGGTGAGCGCCTCCTGGACGGCCGCCTCGGAGGTGTTGTCCAGGTGGGCGGTGGCCTCGTCCAGGATGACCACGCGCTGGCGGGCGAGCAGCAGCCGGGCGATGGTCATGCGCTGGCGTTCGCCGCCGGAGAGCCGGTAACCGCGCTCACCGACGACGGTGTCCAGACCCTCGGGCAGGGACCGGACGACGTCGGCGAGGCGGGCGCGGCCGAGGGCGTCCCACAGCTCGTCGTCCCCCGCGTCGGGGCGGGCCAGCAGCAGGTTGGCGCGGACGGTGTCGTGGAAGAGGTGGCCGTCCTGGGTGACCATGCCGAGCGTGGCCCGCAGGGAGGCGAAGGTGAGGTCGCGGACGTCGACCCCGCCGATGCGGACCGCGCCCGCGTCGACGTCGTACAGGCGCGGCAGGAGCTGGGCGATGGTCGACTTGCCGGCGCCGGAGGAGCCGACGAGGGCGACGGTCCGGCCGGGTTCGGCGCGGAAGGAGATGCCGCGCAGCACCTCGGTGCCGCCGCGGGTGTCGAGCGCGGCGACCTCCTCCAGGGAGGCGAGGGAGACCTGGTCGGCGGCGGGGTAGGAGAAGCGGACGTCGTCGAACTCGACGGCGACCGGGCCGTCGGGGACCTCGCGGGCGTCCGCCTTCTCGGTGATGAGCGGCTTGAGGTCGAGCACCTCGAAGACCCGCTCGAAGCTGACGATCGCGCTCATCACCTCGACCCGGGCCCCGGCGAGCGCGGTCAGCGGGGCGTACAGGCGGGTCAGCAGCAGGGCGAGGGAGACGACGGCGCCGGGCTCCAGGGTGCCGCGCAGCGCGAACCAGCCGCCGAGGCCGTAGACGAGGGCCAGCGCGAGGGCGGAGACCAGGGTGAGGGAGGTGATGAAGACGGACTGGGCCGTCGCCGTACGGACGCCGATGTCCCGGACCTGGGCGGCCCGCGCCGAGAACTCCGCCGACTCCTCCTCCGGGCGTCCGAACAGCTTGACCAGGGTGGCGCCGGGGGCGGAGAACCGCTCGGTCATCCGGGTGCCCATGGCCGCGTTCAGTGCCGCGGCCTCGCGCTGCATGCGGGCCATCCGGCTGCCCATGCGGCGGGCGGGCAGCACGAAGACCGGCAGCAGGACCAGCGCGAGCAGGGTGATCTGCCAGGACAGGGTGAGCATCACGGCGAGCGTGAGCACCAGGGTGACCAGGTTGCTGACGACGCCGGAGAGGGTGTTGGCGAAGGCCCGCTGGGCGCCGATCACGTCGTTGTTGAGACGGCTGACCAGCGCGCCCGTACGCGTACGTGTGAAGAACGCGACGGGCATGCGCTGCACATGATCGAACACAGCCGTTCTGAGGTCGAGGATGAGTCCCTCCCCGAGCGTCGCCGACAGGCGGCGGCCGAGGATGCCGAGCCCCGCCTCCGCGAGCGCCACGAGCGCGATGAGCAGGGAGAGCCGGACCACCGTGCCGGAGTCGTGCCCCGCCACGATCGCGTCGACGACGCGGCCGGCGAGCACGGGGGTCGCGACGGCGAGCAGGGCGGTCACCACCCCGAGCAGCACGAACCGGACGATGCCGGCGCGGTGCGGGCGGGCGAAGGCGGCGATGCGGCGCAGGGTGGCGCGGGCGAACGGGCGACGCTCGGACTGCGCGTTCATCACGCTGTGCAGCTGCGTCCAGGCTGTGGTCTCCATGCTCATGGAAGAGACCGTAGAACCTCAAGGTTCGTTGAGGTCAATGTCCGCGACGGTTCACCCGCTGTTGGGACGCCCCGGAGAACCTGTTCCGACGTGACTGCCGTCCCCCTCCCCCGTCGGCGCCCGCCCCGACGCCTCCCCGTGCGCCAGGTGCTGTGCCTGGTGCCGCTCGTGCTCGTCGCCGTGGCCGCCGTACGGCACCGCTCGGTCCTCGCCGAGGGCTTCGCCCACCTGCGCACCGCCTCCTGGCCGTGGCTGCTCGCGGCGGTCACGGCGACCTGCCTGACCTGGGTCGCCGCCGCCGTCACCCGGCAGGGCGCGGTGCTCCAGCCGCTGCCGAAGGGGCGGCTGCTGGCCACCCAGTTCGCGGCGGCAGCGGCCAACCACCTGCTGCCGACCGGGCTCGGCGCGGGCGCCGTGAACCTGCGCTTCATGACCGTGTGCGGGGTGCCGCCGGCGCGTTCCTCCGCCGCGCTCGCCCTGTACCTGCTGGCGGAGTGCGTGGGCCGGCTCGGGTTGCTGGCCGCGCTGCTGATCGCGTTCCCGGACGCGCTGCGGCTCGGCCCCCTGCTGCCGGACGGCTCGGCGCTGCCGCTGCTGCTGGGCGTGGTGGGCCTGCCGGTCGTGGCGGGGGCCGGGGCGGCGCTCGTACGGCCGCTGCGCACGCGCGTGTCCGCGTTCGCGCGGGACGCCCTGGACGAGGCCCGGTCGGTGCACACCCGGCCGGCCCGCGCACTGGCGCTGTGGGGCGGCTCGCTGGCCTTCCCCGCGCTCCAGGCGGCCGGACTCGCGGCCGTCGGGCAGGCGCTGCGGCTGCCGGTGCCGCCCGCGCACATGGTGCTGGCCTACCTCGCCGCGACGGTCGCGGTGGCCCTGGTGCCCACGCCCGGCGGGCTGGGGTCCGTGGAGGCGGCGCTGGTCGTGGCCCTGGTCGCGGTGGGCGGCCCGGCCGCGGTGGCCACGGCGGTGGTGCTGGCCTACCGGATCATCACCGTGTGGCTGCCGCTGGTGCCGGGGGCGCTGACGCTGGGCGCGCTGGTGCGGCTGAAGGTCATCTGAGGCACAGTGGCCCTTCGAGCCGTCCCCGGAGAAGGAGAACCGCCGTGCCGGTCCGCGTCGAACGCGAGGAGTACGTCACCACGGTCGTGCTGTCCCGGCCGGAGGCGCGCAACGCGGTGGACGGCCCGACGGCCGCGGAACTGGCCGCCGCCTTCCGGGCGTTCGAGGCGGACGACAGCGCCCGGGTGGCGGTGCTGTGGGGCGAGGGCGGCACCTTCTGCGCCGGCGCGGACCTGAAGGCGATCGGCACGGAGCGCGGCAACCGGGTGGCGGAGGACGGCGACGGGCCGATGGGGCCGACGCGGATGCGGCTGTCCAAGCCGGTGATCGCGGCGGTGGCCGGGCACGCGGTCGCGGGCGGCCTCGAACTCGCCCTGTGGTGCGATCTGCGGGTCGCCGAGGAGGACGCGGTGTTCGGGGTGTTCTGCCGCCGCTGGGGCGTGCCCCTGATCGACGGCGGCACGGTACGGCTGCCCCGGCTGATCGGCACCGGCCGGGCCCTGGACATGATCCTCACCGGCCGGCCGGTCCCGGCCCGCGAGGCGTACGAGATGGGCCTGGCGAACCGGCTGGTCCCCACCGGGCGGGCGCGTGCCGAGGCGGAGGCGCTGGCGGCACGGATCGCCCGCTTCCCGCAGGCCTGCCTGCGCGGTGACCGGGCGTCGGTCCTGGACCAGGAGGGGCAGGACGAGGAGACGGCGCTGCGCGGTGAACTCCGGTGGGGCACGGGGGTGCTGGCCGAGGGCGTGGAGGGCGCCGCCCGGTTCGCGTCGGGTGCCGGGCGGCACGGGTCGTTCGCGGACTCCTGAACAGCAGCTCCCGCCGCGGACCCGCGCTCAGCCGGTGCTCACCCGTACCTCCCCGCCCCCGGGGTCGACGCGGCCGTGCCAGCGGGCGGTGAGGGTCAGGGTGCGGTCGGGCAGGGCGGTGCGCAGGCGCTCGTGGTGCAGGAGACGGCCGTCCTGGCGGACGTACAGGACCGGGCGGTGCAGCGGGACGCCGGTGCGCAGGACGTGGGGGACGGGCGGGGCGGCCGGGGCGACGCGGTTCGGGGCGATCCAGCGCAGCGGCGGCTCGACGGTCACGGGTACGCCGGGGGCCGGCCAGGGCGCGCCCGCGAGGAAGTCCAGCACCGCACCGGCCGCCCGGGCGCCCTCGCGGGCCGCGGTGCCGGCGGGTTCCACGGCGTGCAGGACGTTGCCGGCCGCGAAGACACCGGGGCGCGAGGTGTGCAGGGAGCCGGCGACGGCGGGGCCGCGGGTGCCGGGGTCGAGGGCGAGGCCGCCGCGCCGGGCCAGTTCGTGGTCGGGGACGAAATCGCCGGTGAAGACCACGGTGTCACACGGGAGGATGGCCGTACGGCCGTCCCGGTGGCGGACGCGGACGCCGGACAGCCGTCCGTGGCCGAGGAGTTCGGTGACGGTGGTGTCGGTCAGCAGCGGGACGCCGTGGCGCAGCCGGGCCGCCCGGGCGCGGGCGGTCTGGGCGCGCGGGTGTTCCGTGACGAGGGCGACGACCTCGGCGCCGCCCGCGCGGACGGTGTCCGCCGCCGCGTAGGAGACGTCCGTCGCGCCGACGACGACCGCGCGGGTGCCGATGTGCTGCCCGAACAGATGGACGGCCTGCTGGAGTTCGCCGGTGGTGTAGACGCCGGCGGGGCGGGTGCCGGGCACCAGCCGGGCGGGGCGCGGGCGTTCGCGGGCGCCGGTGGCGAGGACGACCGCCCGTGCCGTGACGGTCTCCGGGCCACCGGGGCCGACGGTGGTGAGCACGGGTCCCGTCGGCGCCCAGTCCAGCGCCGTCACGCCGGTCCGGACGGTGGCGCCCGCGCGCTCGGCGGCCTCCGTGAGCAGGCGGGCGTACCCGGGGCCGGTCAGCGGGTGCGTCCAGGTGCCGAAGCCGCCGTGCGCGCACGTCCGGGGCACTCCGCCGGGCCGCGCCTCCCGCTCCAGCACCTCCACGTGCCCGGCGCCGGCGGCGGCCAGCCGCGCGGCGGCGGCGAGCCCGGCGGGACCGGCACCGACGACGAGGACGTCCACGTGACGCGGGGTCATGACGTCCGGCCGACGGGGGACCGTCATGGCCTCGCCCCCCGCTCGAACAGCTCCCGTACCGCCGCCCCGCAGTAGAACCCCTGGCAGCGGCCGGCCCGGGCGCGGGTGCGGCGGCGCAGGCCCTCCAGGCTGCGGGGCGGGACGGTGCTGGCGAGGGCGTCGCGGATCTCGCCGCGGGAGACGCGCTCGCAGTGGCAGACGAGGGTGCCGTACTCGGGGTCGGCGGCGATGAGGTCGGGCCGCTGGTAGGGGCGGGGGAAGGCCTCGCCGAGGTTGGGCATGGTCACCGGCTCCGGCTCCCGCACCGGGCCGAGGTCGAGGCCGCCGTCGGCCAGCAGGCCCACGACGTGGGCGGCGATGGCCAGGGACGCCGTCAGGCCGGTGGAGCGGATGCCGCCGACGGTGACGTACGCCTGCCCGGGGTGCGCGGTGATGCGGTAGTCCTCGTGCCCGGTGGCCGCGCGCAGCCCGGCGTAGACGGCGGTGACCTCCTCCTCCAGCAGGGCGGGCAGGACGCGGCGGCCCTTGTCCCGCAGCGCGGCCAGCCCGTCGGCGGTGGATCCGGTGGCCCGTTTGTCGCGCAGGTCCTCGGCGGTGGGGCCGAGCAGGACGTTGCCGTGGACGGTGGGGGCGACCAGGACTCCCTTGCCGAGGGCGGTCGGCACGGGGAGGAGGATGTGCCGGACGAGGGGGCGGGCGAGCTTGTCGTGGACCAGGAGCTGGCCGCGGCGCGGGGTGACGGTGAAGTCCTCGTGGCCGAGCGCGCGGTCCAGGGTGTCGGCGTGCAGTCCGGCCGCGTTCACCAGGTGGCGGGCGCGCAGGGTGCCCCGGCTGGTGGTCAGCAGGTGTCCGTCCGGGGAACTCACCTCGCTCACGGCGGTGTCGAGGTGCAGATCGACGCCGGCGCGGACCGCCTGGGTGGCGTAGGCCAGGGTCGTCGTCCAGGGACAGATGATGCTCTCGCCGGGGACGTGCAGGGCGCCGAGCGCGCCGGGACCGAGGTGGGGTTCGCGGGCGTACAGCTCCTCGGGGCCCAGCAGGGTGGTGTCGTGGTACGCGTTGCGCTCGGCCTTCCCGGCCAGCCGGGGCAGCGCGGCGAGCTGTTCCTCGTCCCAGGCGACCAGCAGCGCGCCGACCCGCTCGACGGGGATGCCGGTCTCGGCGGCGTAGGCGCCGAGGCGGGCGTACCCCTCGCGGACCAGGCGGGCCTCCAGGGTGCCGGGGGTCGCGTCGAACCCGGTGTGCAGGATGGCGGTGTTGGCCTTGGAGGTGCCCTGGCCCACGTCGTCCTGGGCCTCGACCAGGGCGACGCGCAGCCGGGGCCGGCGGGCGAGTTCGCGGGCGATGGCGCAGCCGACGACACCGGCGCCGACGACCGCCACGTCGTACGGCGTCGTGGGCAGCGGCCCGGCCGCGGTGACGGTCACGTGCCGAGGAGGGCCGCGACGGCGGCACGGAAGCCGGCGCGGCGTTCGGCGGCCTGGTCGGCCGGGATGCGGGGCTCGTACACGGCGGCGGGTCTCCCGTCGGGCAGGACGTCCGCGACGCTCAGTCCGGGATCCGCGCCCAGGCGGGCGAGGGCGGCGGCGCCGAGCGCGGTGGCGTCGGCCAGCGCGGACACCTCGACGGGGTGTTGCAGCAGGTCGGCCTGGGTCTGCATGAGGAGCGCGGAACGGGTGAGGCCGCCGTCGACGCGGAGCGTGGTCAGGGGGGCGCCCAGGTCGTCGGCGGCGGCGTCGGCGAGTTCGGCGACCTGGGCGGCGATCCCCTCGCACAGGGCGCGCACCAGGTGGCCGGCGGTGGTGTCCAGGCCGAGGCCGGTGAGGGAGCCGCGCAGGTCGCCGCGCCACCAGGGAGCGGCGAGTCCGGCGAGGGCCGGGACGAAGGTGACCCCGCCGCTGTCGGGGACGGCGCCGCCGACCGGGTCGAGGTCGGCGGCGGAGGAAAGCACACCGATGTCGGTGAGCCAGCGCACGGCGGATGCGGCCGTGTAGACCTGGCCGTCCAGGCAGTAGCCGGTGTGTCCGGCGAGCCGCCAGGCGACGCAGCCGACCAGACCGGAGTCCCCGCGCCGGGGGCGGTCGCCGGTGTGGGCGAGCAGGAACGCGCCGGTGCCGTAGGTGCACTTGGCGGCGCCGGGTCCGGTGACGCGCTGGGCGAGCAGGGCGGCCTGCTGGTCGACGATCAGGCCGGTGAGCGGGATCTCCCGGCCGAACGCGCGTGTGGTGCCGACCGGTCGCGCGCTGTCGGTGACCTCGGGGAGGCGTTCGCCGGCCAGGCCGTAGAGGTCGAGGGCGCGCGGGGACCACTCGACACGGTCCAGGTCGAGCAGCTGGGTACGGCCGGCGGTGGCGGCGTCGGTGGCGAAGGCGCCGGTGAGGCGGTGGACCAGCCAGGCGTCGGAGGTGGTGACGACGCCGTCGCGGGTGAGGTGGCGACGGATCCAGGCCATCTTCGGCGCGGCGAAGTACGGATCGAGGGGCAGGCCGGTCAGCTCCCGCAACTCCTCCGCGTGCCCGGCGAGTCCGGCGCACACGGTCTCGGCCCGGCGGTCCTGCCACACCAGGGCGTCGGTCAGCGGGCGGCCGGTGTCCGGGTCCCAGGCGAGGACGGTCTCGCCCTGGTTGGCGAGGCCGAGCGCGACGACGTCCTCACCGGCCTCGGCGAGCGCACGCCGGCCGGCCTCCACCACCGAGTCGTACAGCCGCGCCGGGTCCACCTCGACCAGGCCGCCGGGCAGATGACGGGGGCGCACCTCGGCGAAACCGGTGCCGAGGACGCCGCGTTCGGGGCAGAGCACGAGCGCCTTGGTGCCGGACGTGCCCTGGTCGACGGCGAGCACCGGCCCGGTCACCGCGCGTCCTCCGCGCGAGCGCGCCGAGCACCCCGCGCCCGCGTCCGTCCCGCGCCCTGCGCTCCGGCCCTGAAGATCACCGAGCCAGCCTGCCGCCGCCGCAGGCCCGGAGTCAAGGGCTTGCCCCATCGCTCAACTCGCCCTGCCGGAAGTTGACTTGGCAACAATGGTATGGCGGAACCCGCGCCTCTATAGTGACCGCCGACCACCGGACATCTTCATCACCGCCCAGGGGAGGGCAGTTGCGACGTCACCCCGCCACCTCGCCCGTGCGCCCGGGGCCGGGGGCCGGCGGCTGATGGCCAGAGACGGAGCCCGCCCCTCCTACGACCCCGCCGGCCCCGACCACGCGCTGCGCGCCGCGCTCCAGGACCTGCGCACCGGCCGCTGGATGGCCATGCGCACCCTGCTCGCGGAGACCACGCGGTGGTGGCAGTGGACCCAGCGCACCCAGGTGCTGGCGGCGGCCGCGGCCGGCACCGACGTGGTGCGGGCCTGGCTCACCGAGGAGCCGGACAGCGCGCACGCGCGGGTGATGCACGCGCGCGTCGGCGTCGAGCGCGCGCTGCGGGCCCGGAGGGAACGACACCGCCGTACCCATGAGTTGTGGATCGAGGCGTGGGACGCCGCCCAGTCGGCGACCGTGGCCGCACCGCGGGACCCGGTGCCCTGGGTGTGTCTGCTGGCGCTGGCACAGCTCGACCCGGAGCAGCGCTGGGAGGAGCACCGGGCCACCGCGCCGGAGCCGCTGCTGCCGCCGGGGCCCTGGGGGCTGCTGGCCGAAGCAGGCAAGCGCGACCCGTTCAACCGTGAGGCCCACCACCGGATGCTCCAGTTCCTGTACGCGCGCGGTGGTTCGGGCCGGCTCGCGGAGGCCGCCGGCTACGCGCAGTGGGCCGCCGGCCAGGCCCCGCCCGGCTCGGCGCTGCACCTGCTGCCGCTCTACGTCCGGGTCGAGCGCTACCGCCGGGACAGCGGGCACGACGCGGCGCTGGACCTGCACTGGGTGGTGGAGGAGGCGGCCCGGGAGGCGCGGCGCGCGCTGCATTCCTGGTTCGAGCGGACGGAGCCCGCCGAGCGCGCGCTGCCGGACCTCAACCATCTGGCCCACGCGTTGTGGGGCGCCCTGCGGTTCGCCGACGCGGCAAGGGTGTTCGAGGCGATCGGGCCCTACTTCACCCCGCCGCCCTGGATGTACCGCACTCCGGACCGGGACCGCGCGGTGGAGGTCTTCGTCCAGGCCCGGGACCGCTGCCGGGCCGCCACGGAAGGCTCCCACCCCTGAACCCACGCCTGCACACCCCTTCTGACCACCCCTCCTGACCGTCCCTCCTCAGCACCACCGGGAACCGCACAGCCCCCGCACCACCGGGAACAGCCCCCGCCCCCCGCACCACCGGGGGCAGCCCGCACCGCCCCCTGAACGACCCCGTTGCACGTGCTCGTCCGACAACCGTTGATCCAGGAGGTCCCCGCGTGTCCCCCACCCCCGATCCCTCGCCCACCCCCTCCCCCGGTCTGCCGCAGCAGGACGAGGAGCAGCGGCTGCGGGAACTCGGCTACCGGCCGGTGCTGGCCCGCCGCATGGGCGGCTTCGGCAACTTCGCGATCAGCTTCTCGGTGATCTCGATCCTGTCCGGCTGCATGACCCTGTACGGCTTCGGCCTGAACACCGGCGGGCCCGCCGTGATGCTCTGGGGCTGGGCGGGCGTCGGCCTGTTCGTGCTGTGCGTCGGCCTCGCGCTCGCCGAGGTCACCAGCGCCTACCCCACCTCCGGCGCCCTGTACTACATGGCCGACCGGCTCGGCGGCCGGCGCTGGGGCTGGTACACCGGCTGGCTGAACCTGCTCGGCCTGCTCGGCGCGATCGCCGGCATCGACTACGGCGCCGCCCTGTTCACCGGCGCGTTCGCCAACCTCCAGTGGGGCTTCGAGCCGACGCCCGGCAGAACGATGCTGATCTTCTGCGCGATCCTGCTGCTGCACGCGGTGCTGAACCTGTTCGGCGTGCGCCTGGTCAGCCTGCTCAACTCGGTCAGCGTGTGGTGGCACCTGGCGGGTGTGGCGCTGATCGTCGGCGCGCTGGTGATCGTCCCCGACCACCACCAGTCGGCGTCCTTCGTGTTCACGGAGTTCGTCAACGAGACCGGCTGGGAGAACCCGCTGTACGTGGCGGCGATCGGCCTGCTCCTCGCGCAGTACACCTTCTCCGGCTACGACGCCTCCGCCCACCTGTCGGAAGAGACCTCGCACGCCTCGGTGGCCGCCTCCCGCGGCATCGTCCGCGCCATCTGGGTGTCCTGGCTGGCCGGTTTCGTACTGCTCGCCGGTCTCACCTTCGCCATCCAGGACTACGACGCCACCCGCACCACCGGCACCGGCGTGCCGCCCGCCCAGATCCTGCTGGACGGCCTCGGCACCGACGGCGCGAGCGCCCTGCTCCTCGTGGTCGTCATCGCCCAGCTCTTCTGCGGCAACGCCGAGGTCGCCGCGGCCAGCCGGATGGTGTTCGCGTTCAGCCGGGACGGCGCGCTGCCCGGCTCGCACCTGTGGCGCAAGGTCAGCGGCCGCACCCAGACGCCGGTCGCGGCCGTCTGGCTGTCCGTCGTCGTGGCCTGTGTCCTCGCCCTGCCGTCGCTGTACTCGGCGACGGCGTACAACGCGGTGACCGCCATCAACGTCATCGGCATCACCCCGGCCTACGCCATCCCCGTGTTCCTGCGGCTGCGCGCGGGCGACCGTTTCCAGCCGGGTCCGTGGCAACTGGGCCGCTGGAGCAAGCCGGTCGGCTGGATCGCGGTCGTGTGGGTGGCGTGCGTGACGGTGCTGTTCTGCCTGCCGCAGTCGTCGCCGGTCACGGTCGACACGATGAACTACGCCTCCGTCGCCCTCGCCGTGGTCCTGGTGCTGGCCAGCGTCTGGTGGTACGTCGCCCGCCGGTCGTACGGCACCCCCACCACCGCCGCGTACGGCAGCGACCGCGACCAGGCGGAACTCGCGGAGGGCATCGTCTGAGCCGGCTGCCCGACGAGCGCCGGTCCCGGTACGAACGGGCGTGCCGGATACGGCAGGATGAACGAGCGCGCCGGTCACCGGAGTTCCTCCGGCCGGCGCGGTCGCACATCCCGGACATCGAGCAGGTGACAACGTGACGAGACTTCACAAACGGCTCTCCGCAGCGGCCGCACGCCCCGGAGGTGACCGGTGAACCGCGCGCTGACCCTGGACGACCTCGTCCTCGCCGGCATCGCCCTGGCGGCGGGCCTGGTGCTCGCCTTCATGTCGCGCACCCTGCTGCGCTGGCTCGCGAAGCACGCCAAGCGGACCCGCTGGAGCGGCGACGACGTCATCGTGGACGCGCTGCGCTCGGTCGTGCCCTGGGCGGCGATCGCGGGCGGCGCGGCGGCGGCAGCGGCCGTGCTGCCGCTCACCCGGAGCGTCCAGCACCATGTGAACCAGGCGCTTGAGGTCTGGCTGATCGTCGTGGTGACGTTCTCCGCGGCCCGGGTGATCGCCGGCCTGGTCCGTTCGGTGACCCAGTCCCGCTCCGGGGTCGCGGGCTCGGCGACCATCTTCGTCAACATCACCCGCGTGCTGGTGCTGGCGATCGGCTTCCTGGTCGTCCTGCAGACCCTGGGCATCTCCATAGCGCCGCTGCTCACCGCCCTGGGCGTCGGCGGTCTGGCGGTCGCCCTGGCGCTCCAGGACACGCTCGCCAACCTCTTCGCGGGCATCCACATCCTCGCCTCCAAGACCGTCCAGCCGGGCGACTACATCCGGCTGAGCAGCGGCGAGGAGGGCTATGTGGTGGACATCAACTGGCGCCAGACGACGGTCCGCCAGCTCTCCAACAACCTGGTGGTCATCCCCAACGGCCAGCTCGCCAAGGCCAACATGACCAACTTCACGCGGCCCGAGCAGGAGCTGACCGTGCTGGTGCAGGCCGGGGTGAGCTACGACTCCGACCTGGAGCACGTCGAGCGGGTGACCGCCGAGGTGGTCACGGAGGTCATGACGGAGGTCACCGGAGCCGTGCCGGAGCACGAGCCCGCCATCCGCTTCCACACCTTCGGCGACTCCCGGATCGGCTTCACGGTGATCCTCGGCGTGGGTGAGTTCAGCGACCAGTACCGGATCAAGCACGAGTTCATCAAGCGTCTGCACCGCCGCTACCGCGAGGAGGGCATCCGCATCCCGGCCCCCACGCGCACGGTCTCCCTCCAGCAGGGCACGGCGGTGATCCCGCAGCAGCGCAGCGGGGAGGGCGCGGTGCCGGGGCCGCAGGCCACGGAGTAGCCCGGCCTGAATTCCTGACCGGCACGTATGCTCGAAGCAGCATGACGACGCCGGCCCCGGACCCCCGCACGCTCGACCGGCGGCTGGACGCGCTCGCGCGCCAGCCGTTCCGGGCGAAGTTCCACCTGCGCGGGCGGGACCGGGCGACCGCCGCCCTGAAAGGGCCGGCGACCCTGCGCCGGCACGCGTACGACCTGATCGCGAAGCGGCTGGCACCGGCCGAGCCGTACAAGGACGGCCGGCAGACGCCGTACCGGGGTCACCCGGTGTTCGTGGCCCAGCACGCGACCGCCACCTGCTGCCGGGGCTGCCTGGAGCGCTGGCACGGCATCCCCAAGGGGCGCGCACTGACCCGCGTCGAACACGCGTACGTGGTGGAGGTGATCAGCCGCTGGATCGCGCGCGAGATGGCGGACGGCGGATTTTCCGGCCAGGACCCCTGTCGAGCCGACCCCGAGCACGAGATATCTTGATGTCGAGCAATGTTGCAGACGTGGAGCGGAGCACCCGGTGACTGACTCGACCATCATCTACACCTACACAGACGAGGCCCCGGCCCTGGCGACGCATTCGTTCCTGCCGGTGATCCAGGCGTACGCCTCGCAGGCCGGTGTGCCCGTGGAGACGCGTGACATCTCACTGGCCGGGCGCATCATCGCCGTCTTCCCGGAGTACCTGAACGAGGACCAGCGCATCCCCGACGCGCTGACCGAGCTGGGCGAGCTGGCCAAGACCCCCGCGGCCAACATCATCAAGCTGCCGAACATCTCGGCGTCCATCCCGCAGCTCAAGGCCGCCGTCGCCGAGCTGCAGGGCAAGGGCTACGCGCTGCCGGACTACCCGGACGACCCGAAGACCGACGAGGAGCGCGAGATCCGCGCCCGCTACGACAAGGTCAAGGGCTCCGCCGTCAACCCGGTGCTGCGTGAGGGCAACTCCGACCGCCGTGCCCCGGCCTCGGTGAAGAACTACGCCAAGACCCACCCGCACCGCATGGGCGCCTGGACCCCCGAGTCCAGGACCAACGTGGCGACCATGGGCGAGAACGACTTCCGCTCCACCGAGAAGTCCGTCGTCGTCTCCGAGGACGGCGCCCTGAAGATCGAGCTGGTCGGCGAGGACGGCACCACCACCGTCCTGAAGGAGTCCGTACCGGTCCTCGCGGGCGAGGTCGTCGACGCCTCCGTCATGCACGTCGCCGAGCTGGAGGCGTTCCTCGCCGCGCAGGTCGCCCGCGCCAAGCAGGAGGGCGTCCTGTTCTCCGTGCACCTGAAGGCCACGATGATGAAGGTCTCCGACCCGATCATCTTCGGTCACGTGGTGCGCGCCTTCTTCCCGAAGACGTTCGCGAAGTACGGCGAGACCCTCAAGGCGGCCGGCCTCACCCCGAACGACGGCCTCGGCGGCATCCTGAAGGGTCTGGAGAACCTGCCCGAGGGCGCCGAGATCAAGGCATCCTTCGACGCCGAGATCGCCGAGGGCCCGGACCTGGCCATGGTCGACTCGGACAAGGGCATCACCAACCTGCACGTGCCCTCCGACGTCATCATCGACGCCTCCATGCCGGCCATGATCCGCACCTCCGGCCACATGTGGGGCCCGGACGGCCAGGAGCACGACGCCCTCGCCGTCATCCCGGACTCCTCCTACGCCGGTGTCTACCAGGCCGTCATCGAGGACTGCCGGGCCAACGGCGCCTACGACCCGTCGACCATGGGCTCGGTCCCGAACGTCGGCCTGATGGCGCAGAAGGCCGAGGAGTACGGCTCCCACGACAAGACCTTCGAGATCCCGGCCGCCGGCACCGTCCGCCTGACCGACCAGGCCGGCAACGTGCTGATCGAGCAGCCGGTCGCGCAGGGCGACATCTTCCGCGCCTGCCAGACCAAGGACGACCCGATCCGCGACTGGGTCAAGCTGGCCGTCACCCGCGCCCGCGCCACCGGCGACCCGGCCGTGTTCTGGCTGGACGAGACGCGTGCCCACGACGCGCAGCTGATCGCCAAGGTCAAGCAGTACCTGCCGGAGCACGACACCGAGGGCCTGGACATCCGCATCCTGTCCCCGGTCGAGGCCACCAAGCTGTCGGTGGAGCGCATCCGCCGCGGCGAGAACACCATCTCGGTGACCGGCAACGTGCTGCGTGACTACCTGACCGACCTCTTCCCCATCCTGGAACTGGGCACCAGCGCCAAGATGCTGTCGGTCGTCCCGCTGATGGCGGGCGGCGGCCTGTTCGAGACGGGCGCCGGCGGCTCCGCGCCGAAGCACGTCCAGCAGCTCGTCAAGGAGAACTACCTGCGCTGGGACTCCCTCGGCGAGTTCTTCGCCCTGGTGCCGTCCTTCGAGCAGTACGCGGAGGCCACCGGCAACACCCGCGCCAAGGTCCTCGCCGACACCCTCGACCGCGCCACGGCGACCTTCCTCAACGAGGACAAGTCCCCGACCCGGCGCGTCGGCGGCATCGACAACCGCGGCAGCCACTTCTACCTGTCCCTGTACTGGGCGCAGGAGCTGGCGAAGCAGACCGAGGACGCCGACCTCGCGAAGGCCTTCGCGCCGCTCGCCGAGACCCTCGCCGCGAACGAGCAGAAGATCGTCGAGGAGCTGAACGCGGTCCAGGGCTCCCCGGCCGACATCGGCGGCTACTACCAGGTCGACAAGGCCAAGGCGGACGCGGTCATGCGCCCGTCGGCCACCTGGAACGAGGCGCTGGCGTCCCTCAGCTAGTGCCTGCGGCGGCTGAGCGGGGTGCCTGCGGCGCCCGAGCGGGTGCCTGCGGCGCCTGAGCCGTCGAGGTGACGTGTCCTCCTCCGCCCCGGCCGGGCCCCCGGCCGGGGCGGAGGCATGTGGGGCGGGCCTGCGGGCGGTGGCATGCGGGGCGGGGGCCGTTGTCAGTGCCGTATGGCACCTTGATCGTGCACGTCCCCAACGCCTCAGGAGCAGCCGGTGTCCCAGACCATGCCCTCGTTCGAACTCCTCCCCGGTGCCGCCGAGTCGCCGGTGCTGCTGCACGTGCCGCATTCCTCGCGGGCGATACCGGAGGACGTACGCGCCGGCATCGTGCTGGACGACGCCGGACTGGAGCGGGAGCTGGACCACATCACGGACGCGCACACCGCCCGGATCGCCGAGCGGGCCGCCGCGCTCGCCGGGCTCCGGCCCTGGCGGTTCGTGAACCGGCTGTCGCGGCTGGTGGTGGACCCGGAGCGGTTCCCGGACGAGCGAGAGGAAATGCTCGCCGTGGGGATGGGTGCCGTGTACACGCGGACCACCCACAAGGGTGAGCTGCGCCCCGCGGACACCGACCCCGAGCCGCTGCTCGACCGCTATTTCCGGCCGTACGCCGCGGCCATGACGCAGGCGGTGGCCGGCCGGCTGGCCGCGACCGGGCGCGCGGTGATCATCGACGTGCACTCGTACCCGGCCCAGCCGCTCCCGTACGAGCTGCACGGCAGCGGGCCGCGCCCGCCGGTGTGCCTGGGCACGGACGCCTTCCACACCCCGCCGGAGCTGACCGAGGCCGCCCGCAAGGCGTTCGCCGGCTGCGGCGAGACGGGCCTGGACAGCCCGTTCGCCGGGACGTACGTGCCGCTGGAGTTCTACGGCACGGACGTCCGGGTCGGCGCCCTGATGGTGGAGATCCGGCGGGACACGTACATGACGGAGCCGGGCGGCCCGGCGGGCCCGGGCCTGGACCGCCTCGCCACGGCGCTGGCGACCCTCGTCGACGCGGTGTAGCCGACCGGGCGCAGCGACGCTCGCCGAGCGGCCGTTCGCCTTCCTGCTGAGGCCACGCGGACGCCCTGAGTCAGGCGGACGCGATCCCCGACCAGCGGCCGGGCTCCGTCCGACCACCGCCACGGGCTCCCAACCGGACCCGCGGCCCGGCCCCGGCAGCCTCGACCAGCCCCGGCGGACACCCGACTCGCCCCCGGGGCCCAACCACACGGCTCACCCCGGCGCAACCCCGGCCAGCCCTGGCCCACCGGCGGGGACCCCGCGCGGTGGACCGGCGCTGGCCCGTCGGCCCGCCTGGCGCGGTCCGGTCAGGGCCGCAGCCACTCCGTGACGATCACCTCCGCGCCGGTGCGCAGGCGCAGGGCGAAGGGGCCGGACGGCGGGGTGGCGCTGGTGAACCGGCCGAGAGGATCCGCGGTCAGCGGGCCGTGGGTGGTCTGCGGGCCGCCGAGTACCTCGATCCGCGCCGCCTGCGGCGGCAGCAGCTGGCCGATCAGACCGTCCTCGGTGACCTCCACGTCGACGGTCACCTCGCCCGCGCGGAACGTCAGCATGCGCGGCGCGTCCGTGACCCCCCTGACGGGCAGCGCGTCCACGAGCGAGTCGAAGGTCAGCTCGGCGAGCCGGGCGTCCAGGTCGTGCAGCGCGAACGCCTCCACGGCCGCCTGGACCAGCTCGGCCGGGACCGGGTCCAGGACGGCGGCCGCCTGGCGCAGCTCCTCCTCCAGCAGCCCGTCCGCGAACTCCTCCGGCCCCTCGGGCCTGTCGTCGCCGTTCACACCGCACCCCGCGCGTCCATCCGGGCCCGCAGCCGGCGCAGACAGCGCTGGCGGAGCGGGCCGATGCTGCCGACCGCGATGCCGAGGGCGGCCGAGATCTCCCCGTAGCTGGGCGGCGGCGAGGCCATCAGCACGCGCAGCAACTGCCGGCAGCGCTCGCCCAGTCCGTCCAGCTCCTGCCACAGGCGGCGGACCCGCTCGGCCCGGTCCGCCGCCTCCTCGGAATCGATCAGCGTCTCTTCCGGCGTCCGGTCCTCGCTGGCCCGGTCCAGCACCCGTGGATCGTCGGTCAGGGTCAGTCGCGCCAGGCCCTTGAGCACCTTCAGGCACTCGTGCCGGGCGGTACTGGCCAGCCAGGCGCCGGCCTTGTCGGGTTCCCGTATGCGGCCCAGATGCTGGGCGAAGCGGAACCAGGTGGTCTGGAAGACCTCGTGCCCGTCGGCGTCCGACAGCCGGTGTGCCCGCACGACCGACCACACCAGCGGACTCATCCCTTCCACCAGCGCCTTCCAGGCCGCGGCGTCCCCGTCGACGGCGGACTGGACCAACGCGCCGACCTCTGCTCGGTCCACGGCTCCACCCCTCGTGTACGGCCTGTCATCGTACGCCGTGGAGCGGAGGGTTCCGGCCGTCATGCGGGCAGCGCCGGGAGCACGGCGGGGACCGGGCGCCAGGTCGGCGGCCGGAGCGCCGCGACATCCGCCCCGCGCACCTCGGCCCGCTCCGCGTCCGCGGCCAGCAGCCCGGTACCGGCCGCCCGCGGGTCGCGTTCCCGGTACGCGGTCATCCGCGCGGCGACCAGTCCCGCGGCCACCGGGGTGGCGAAGGAGGTGCCGCTCCACTGCGCCAGGCCGTCGAACATCACCTGGTCCGGCTTGGCGCCGGTGCTCTCCCGGCCCTCGCTCAGCACACCGGTGTGGCGCGGGAACTGGCAGGTGCAGGCGTAGTCGGCGTCGCCGAACCGGCAGGCGTCGTAGGTGGAGTGCTGGTAGATGTACGGCACGGGCGCGGTGAAGCCGGTCAGGGCGCTGGTGAGGCGCTCGCCGGGGGCGTGCACGCGCACCCATGGCCCGTGGTTGGTGAAGCAGGCCCCGGACGCGCCGTCCGAGCGGAGGGCGCCGACCGACAGCACGCAGTCGGCGAACTCGGGCAGGCCGGCGTAGGCGGCGGGCCAGAACGGGATGTCGCTGCCGTTGTTGCCGGCGGCGGCCACCAGCAGGGTCCGCTGCTCGCGCAGTTCCGCCATGAACGCGTCCAGACCGATCAGGCCGTCGGTGTCCGCGCTGGGCGTGCCCGCGGAGAGGCTGATGATGTCCGGCCAGCCGCCCCGGTCGACCGCGTCGAAGAGCAGGGCGCCGAACTCCGACTCCAGGACGGCGCCGGCGTCGTTGAGCGTGCCGCGCACGGTGATGTCGGTGTTGGGGGCGACGGCCGCGAGGATCCCGGCGATGAACGTGCCGTGGCCGACGTACTGGCGCAGCACGCCGTCGGCGTCGGTCTCGGTGAGCTGGGCGTCGCCCGTGGTGTGGGCGAGCAGCGGGTAGGAGCGGTGGTCGTGCACCAGGCCGGTGTCGATCACGAGGACGCCGACCGCGGTGGCCGGGTCGTAACTTCCCTCGGCCGGGGCCGGGTTGGCGGTCTCGGTGCGCGGGACGGGCACGGGCTCGTCGCCGGGGCAGGCGTTGACGTTCCCCGCGATGTGCACCACGTGGTTGCGGCCGGCCAGCCGCCGGCCCTGGCGGTCCTCGGCCTCCCGCACGGCGCGCAGGGCGTGCGGCACGCTGTCCTCGCCCTCGGCCGGGTCGCCGACCCGGATGCGGGTGACGCCGGTGCGGCCGGCCCGCGGGCCCACGCGGCGCACGTGGTCGGGGACGAGTCCCTGGGTCTCGGTGAAGTGCGTGCGCACGGCGTCCTCGACGAACCGGGCCTCCTCGCCGTCCCGGACGAGGACGACGCCCTTCTCGTAGAAGTACCCGGCGGAGTCGTCCGGCCCCATGGTGAGGGGGACGTCCGGCAGGGAGCGCTGGATGTGGTGGAACTGCTCGTGGAATCGATGTGGTGCCATGTGGTGTCCTCCCCCTCAAGACGGTGTTCGACAGTGAGAGCCGCGGGACCACCGTCTGATACAACAGGCCACTACCATGCGAGACGTGACAGCGGGAAGCGAGCCGGTTCTCGAACTGCTGCCCATGGTGTTCGCCGATCCGGGCGAGGCCCGGGCGCGTGCCGAACACGTCCTGCGTGCCGCTCCGTCACCGGTCCACGCGAGCGTCGCCCACCAGGTGCTCGGCATCTGGCAGCGGGACTTCGGCGATCTGCGGATCGCGCTGAGGCATCTGCGGCGGGCCCGGGACCTGGCCGCGCGCGCCGAGTCGGCCGACCGGGAGGCCGATGTGCTCGCGACCCTCGGGGTCGCACTGGTGCACGCGGGGCGCACTCGGCAGGGGCTCGCCTCCTTCGAGCGGGGGGTCGCCCGGGGCAGCGGACACACCCGGGCCCGGGTGCTGTACCGGCGGGCCTACGTGTGGTGGGTGCTGGGGCACCATCGCGAGGCCCTGGAGGACGTACGGCGGGCCCTTCCCGTCCTGCGGCAGGTCACCGACGACATCTGGACCGCGCGGGCGCTGACCCTGCGGGCCACCGTGCACCTCGCGCTCGGCGCGGTGGAGCGGGCCGTCGCCGACTTCACGGCGGCGGAGCGGCTGTGGGACACCACCGGCCAGGAGCACGACAAGGCGGACGCGGTGGAGAGCCGGGGCCTGGCCGCGTTCCGCTCCGGTGCCATACCGGCGGCGCTGCGGCTGCTGGACGAGGCCGAGGAGCGCTACGCCAAGCTGGGCACCCCCACCTACAACCTGTCGATCCGGCGCTGCGAGGTGCTGATGGCGGCGGGGCTCGCCCCGGAGGCGCTGGCCGAGGCGGACGCGGCGATCGCGCTGCTGGACCGGATCGGCGGGCAGTCCACCCGTAAGGCCGAGCTGCTGCTGGCCGCCGCGCGGGCCGCCCGTTCCGCCGGGGACGCGCACACCGCCATAGCCCGCGCGGCCGTGGCCGTACGGCTGTTCGCGGCGCAGCGCCGGACCTGGTGGGAGACGCACGCCCGGCTGGTGCTGATCGAGGCGCGGGTGGCGGCCGGGCGCCGGTCGGGGCGGATGGTCGCGGACGCGGCGGCGGTCGCCGAGCGGCTGGCCGCCTTCGGCTCCCCGGCCGCGCCCGAGGCCTCCCTGCTCGCGGGCCGGATCGCGCTGGCGCTGGGCTGGACGGCGGACGCGGAACGGCACTTGGCGGTGGCCGCCCGCAGCCGGCACGGCGGGCCGCCGCCGGCCCGGATGACGGGCTGGGCGGCGCAGGCGCTGCGGGCGCGGGCGGCCGGTTCCCGGCGCGGTGTGCTGGAGGCGTGCCGGCGCGGGCTGGACGTGCTGGACGACCACCGGATGACGCTGGGCGCCTCGGAGCTGCGCGCCCACGCGACCGCGCAGGGTGCCGAACTGGCCGCGCTGGCGCAGGAGGTGAGCCTCGCCGAGGGCAGTCCGCGGCGGCTGCTGGGGTGGAGCGAGCGGTGGCGGGCGACCGTGCTGTCGGCGCCGCCGACCCGGCCGCCCGACGATCCGGCGCTGCTGAGCGGGCTGACCGCCTACCGGGAGATCGCGGCCCGCGCGGAGGCCGCCCGGATGGAGGGCCGCCCGGTGCCGGCGCTGGAGCGCGAACAGCGACGCCTGGAGAGGGAGATCCGCTCGCGCACCCGGCACATGGGCGGGGCCGCCGCCGACGCGGGCGACCGTCTCGACGTGGGCCGGCTGCTGGACCGGCTCGGTGACGGGCGGCTGGTCGAACTGGCGGTGGTCGACGGCCGGGTGCACGTCCTGCTGTGCGGGCAGGGAAAGGTACGGCGGTTCGCCGGCGGCTCGCTGGCGGAGGCGGTGGCCGAGGCCGAGCACGTGCAGGCCGGGCTGCGGCGGCTCGCGCACCCGGGCGCCGAGGCCCGGCTCCCTGTCGTGGAGGCCGCCGGCCGGCGGCTGGAAGAACTTCTGCTGGCCGGGGCGGTACGACACCTCGGCCCGGGCCCGGTGGTGATCGTGCCGCCCGGCGCGCTGCACCGGGTGCCGTGGGCGCTGCTGCCCGCGCTGCGGGAGCGGGTGCTCAGCGTGTCGCCGTCGGCGAACAGCTGGCTGCGCGCCCGGGAGACGGCGCCGCCGCCGGACGGGCGGCCCGTGCTGGTGCGTGGCCCCGGCCTCGCGACGGGCGGCGCGGAGGTGCCCGAGCTGGCGGACCGGTACGGCACGGCGACGGTCCTGGAGGGCGACGAGGCCCAGGTGCCCCGGGTGCTGGCGGAACTCGACGGCGCGGGTCTCGCCCATCTCGCCGCGCACGGCACGTTCCGCGCCGACAGCCCCCTGTTCTCCGCCCTCCGCATGGCCGACGGCCCGCTGATCGTCCACGACTTCGAACGCCTGGCCCGCAGTCCGTACCGGATCATCCTGTCGAGCTGCGACACCGCCCGGCTCGCCTCGGTCGGCGCCGATGAACTCCTCGGCCTGGTCACGGCGTTGCTGCCGCTGGGCACGGCCGGGGTGGTGGCGAGCAGCGCCCCGGTCAACGACGCGGCGGTCGTCCCGCTGATGCTGGCCCTGCACAAGGGCCTCGGCGCGGGCCTCTCCCTGGCCGAGGCGTTGAGAGACGCCCGTACGACCCTGCCGGGCGACGCTCTGCACCAGGCGACGGGCTGGGCGTTCGCGGCGTTCGGGGCGGCGTGAGGGGGACGCGGCGTGAACGCGGCGCGGCGCGAGCGGGACGCCGCGCGAGCGGGGCGGCGCGAGCGGGACGGCGCGAGCGGGACGGCGCAAGCGGGACGGCGCGAGCGGGACGGCGCAAGAACGAGACCCGGCCCGAGCGCGGCGCGACATGAACAAGACCCGGCCTGAGCACGACGCAGCGTGAGCGGGACCCGGCCCGAGCGCGACGCAGCATGAACGAGACCCGGCCCGAGCGCGACGCGGCACGAACGAGACCCGGCCCGAGTGGAACGCGGCGCGAGCGGGACCGCGACATGAGCGCGACGCGGCCCGAGCGCGACCCGGGGCGAGCGCGACCCGGCCCGAGCGCGACGCGGGGCGAGCAGGACACCGCGTGAGCGGATGCGCGGGGTTCGTCATGCCGCTCCGCCGCCCGCGGCGCGCCTAGGTGGGCTCGCCCCGCCACTCCCCGTCCCGGCGGGCCCAGCGCACCGCCGGGGCCACCGCGAGACCCGCCGCCGCGAACAGCAGGCCCAGCGCCGCCCAGCCCAGCGCGCCGTGGGCGATCGCGGTCACCGTGACCAGGGCCGGACCGGACATCATCCCGGCCGACATACCGGCGCCGAACACGCCCTGGTACACCCCGTGGGCACGGGCGTCGGCCAGTTCGTAGCCGAGCGTCCAGCCGCCCGCCGCCGACAGCACCTCGGCGAAGACCTGCACCACGGCGCCGGCGGTCAGCGCCGCCACCGCCCACACCGGGGACAGGCCCGCCGACAGGGCGTACACCGCGCAGGAGGCCGCCAGCAGCAGGCCCGACCAGCCCATCGCCCGTACGGCGGACGGCACTTGGGAGGCTCCGCGGGCCACCCGTACCTGGAGCAGCGCCACCAGCGCACAGTTGACGATCATCAGCAGTGCCGCGGTCCAGCGCGGCGCGTCGGTGCGTTCCACGATCCACAGCGGCAGCCCGACCTCGGAGAGCGAGTACTGCACGACCAGCACGGCGTTGAGGACGGTCACCGCCAGGAACGGCAGGTCCCGCACCGCCCGCCAGCGCTCCGCGGCCGGGGCGGCGTCGTCCAGCGGCGCCCGTCCGGCCACATGCGCGGCCGGCGGCAGCCGGGGCAGCAGCAGCGCCGGACCCGCGAACGACAGCGCGTCGACCAGAATGACCGTCACATGCGCCGCCTCCGTGTCGAGCTGGAGCGCGACGGCGCCGAACGCGCCGCCCACGCCCATGCCGACGTTCACCACCATGCGCAGGTACGCCCGTGCCTCCACCCGCGTCGCCGCCGGAAGCACGTCCGCGTACAGCGCTCCCTGCACCCCTCGGCTCGCCATCTGCAAGCCTGTCGCGCAGACCACGGCGACGAGGAATCCGGGGTACGAGTTCACCAGCGCGTACGCGGCCGTGGCCAGCCCGGTGCCGCCCCACAGCAGTGCGCCGACCCGGCGCGCGCCCCACCGGTCCGCGGCCCGCCCGGCCGGCACCCCGGCTGCCACACCGACCAGTCCCGCGACCGTCATCCCGACACCGACGGCGGTCGCGTCGAGGCCGACGACGCGCGTGAAGTACAGGACGCCGAGGGGGAAGTAGAGGCCGTTGCCGAGGGCGTTGACCAGGGTGAGCACACTGGCCAGACGCAGCACCGGGTCCGTGGGGAGCAGGCCGGCGGCCCGGGTGGCACGCTGCGGCCCGGGACCGCCGTCCGGGGCGGGGGCCGGGGAGACTGGTGTCGTGGTCATGTACACAGCCAACCCGGCGGTGCGTCCCCGCGGACAATGATTTAGCGTGGCGCTCAATGATCGAGATCCGCCTCGCCGTCGGCGACCTCGCCACCACCTCCTTCGCGTACTCCCCGCTCCAGGAGGCGGTGTTCTCCCTGCGCAGCCTGCACGACCCCGCCCGCTACCCGCACCACCGGCCGTGGCTGCGCCGCATCCGGCCCCGCCTGGCGGACCTCGACCACGAGGTGCTCGGCGCGCTGGTCACACCCTGGCTGTGGGTGCCGGACTTCCTCACCCCGCGCCCGCAGCGCGCCCGACCGGGACTCACCGAGGAACTGGACCGGCTGGGCCGTACCCCGCCCGAGGTCGTCGACGCCGACTTCCGCGCCACCTACCGCACCCCGGAGGCCCTGCCACCGGTCGTCACCCGCGGCCTCGCCGACCCCGCCGCCCTCCTCGCCCGGATCACCGACGCCCTCGACGCCTACTGGCACACCTGTCTCGCCGCCGGCTGGTGGCCACGCGCGCAGAGCATCCTGGAGGCCGACCTCGCGCACCGCGGGCGGGTGCTCGCCGAGCAGGGCGCCGGGGCGCTCTTCGCGAGCCTCGACGAGCGGCTGAGCTGGAGCGACGGCCTGCTGCGGCTGTCCACGCGGGACTTCACCGTCCAGGCGCCCTGGACCGGCGTGAGCATCGCCGGCCGCGGACTGGTCCTGCTGCCCACCCTGTTCGCCCGCGGAGTCCAGCCGCTGATCGATCCCGCCCACCCGCCGGTCCTGATGTATCCGGCGCGCGGCCGTGCCACCCTCTCCGAGGAACCGCCCCCGGTCAATGACGAGGCCCTGGTGCGCCTCCTCGGCCGCCCCCGCGCCCGCCTGCTGCTGCTCCTCGCCGAGCCGGCCTCCACCACGGAACTGGCCCACCGCCTCGACGTCACCCCGGGCGCCGTCAGCCAGCACCTGGCGGTCCTCTACGACGCCGGTCTGCTCTCCCGCACCCGCAGCGGACGCATCGTCCGCTACGCCCGCACCGCGCTCGGCGACGCGCTGTGCCGGTGAGCCCGGCTCGCGCACGGGGCGGGGCCCTCCTCGGTACCGGGGAGCGGGGCCCCGCCCGCGCTGCCGTGTCCGCTGACGGACCCGGCCCGGCCGACGGCCCCGCCGTAGCCGTCCACGCTCACCGGGTCCCCGGGGCCGGCCGCACGCCGACCCCGGGGCGGCCCGGAGGACAGGTCTAGGCCGTCTCCCTCTCCGGCACGTCCACCAGCCAGGGCAGGGCCCCCCGGTCCCCGGTGCCGAGTCGCGTGTACGCGCTGTACAGGTGGTTGCCGACCGTCCGTACGGACAGCGTCAGCCGCTCGGCGATCTCCCGGTTGCTCAGCCCGGCTGCGGCCAGCGTGACGATCTGCCGCTGCCGGGCGGTGAGTTCACCGAGGACCAGCCCGGCCAGCGCGGGCGTGCGCGCCCCCTGGCAGCGGCGGGCCAGCGCGACGGCCCGGGTACGGGACAGCCGGGCGGCCCGGGGATCCCGGTGGACCCGTACCGCCTGCGCGTGCGCCTCCGCCGCGTACAGCAGGAAGCCCCGCTCCGCCAGCGCCTCCGCCGCCCGGTCCAGCGCGGCTCCGTCCCCGCGCGCCAGCGCGTCCGCGTGCCGGGCGAACACGCTGCCGGCCGGCAGCCGTCCGACCGCCCGCCCGGGCTCGCCGAGGCGTACGGCGTCGTAGCGCGCATGGACGCCGTCCGGGTCGGTCACCTCGCCCAAGGTGCCCTCGGCCAGTGCGAGTTCCCTCAGGCATCCGCCGTCCGACGGAGTCTCCCGCAGCCCCTCCCGGGCCCACGCCGCCGCCTCCCGCAGCTCACCCCGCAGACGCGCGAACCGGGCGCGGACCCCGGCGTACCCGGCCGGCAGCGGACCGCCCTCCGCGACCAGCCACTCCCCCACCGGCGTCGGCACCGCCCGGACGTCGAGCCGGTCCATCCGCCGGACCAGGGTGCGCTGTTCGGCGTCGAGCGCGGGACCGTGCGCGAAGGGCGCGCGGGCCAGCCGGCGGGCCCGCAGCCGGCCGGCCGTGGCGCGCAGCGCGGCGCCGTGCAGGGGGTGAGCGAGGGTGACGGCACCCTGGTCGTCGACGTCGATCAGGCCGTCCGTCTCCAGGCGTTCCAGGACGTCCAGGTCCAGCTCGTCCACGGGCAGCGGCAGGGGTTCGGCGAACGCGAGGCGTTCCAGGGCGTCCCGTTCGCCGGGACCGGACCGCTCCAGGGCGGGGGCGAGCCGCTCGCGGACGGCCGGGGTGACCGGCAGCGGGCCGCGCCAGGCCCGTTCACCGGTGTCCGGGACGGGCGTGAGCCGGCCGGACCCGGTGAGCGCGGTCACCAGGTCGCGCAGCAGCCGCAGATCCCCCCGGCACGCCTGGTGCAGCCGGCGCACGGTGAGCGGTTCCAGCCCGGCGCCCGCAAGCAGTTGGGCGGTGTCCTCCGGGGACAGCGGGTCGAGGGCCAGCCGGGGCAGCAGTTCCCCGGTCCACAGCCGGGACACGGCGCCGGGCGCGGGCGGGGCGTCCGCCGCGGCCACGACCAGGCGGGTGCGGCCCTGCACGGCTAGCTGGTGGACCAGGGCGGCGGAGGTCTCGTCCAGCAGCTGGGCGTCGTCGACGACCAGGAGCCGTACGCCGGACAGCGCGCGGACCGCGCGGTGCAGCGACACGGTGTCGGGCAGCAGGTGCGCGAACGCCGCGAGGGGCAGGTCCCGGGCCTCGGGCGTGCCGGTCACCCGGGCGTGGTCCGTGCCCCGGACCGCCTCCGTGATCAGCCGGGTCTTGCCGCGGCCCGCCGGTCCCGTCACGACGATGCCGGGCCGGCCGGCGGTCAGCGCGCCGCGCACCAGCTCCAGTTCGTCGGCCCGTCCGGTGAACGGCCAGGGCAGTTCCAGGGTCTTCGCGTCCTGTTCGTAAGTCCTCACACCATCCTGAGCGCGCGTACTCAGGTCTGATACAGGGCGACTTGAGTAGCCCCCGACTCAGGCGTGCGGCCGGGGCGGCGGGCACGCTGGCCGCATGACCCGACGCCTCTGCTCGCTTCCGCGGCAGCCGGCCCCGTCGTTCGCACCGGGGCTGACCGCCGAGCGGCTGGGCGCGCTGCTCGCCGGGCGGCGGATGTGGGTCAACGGCACCGTCCTGCACTACTGCTTCCTGGACGCCCGCACGGACGCCTCGGTCGTCCCGGTCCCCGGGACCGGGGAGCTGCGCCGGGTGCCGTGGGCGGGCGGCGAGGAGCAGCGGGACGTGGTCCGCGGGTGCTTCGCCGAGTGGCAGGGCCTCGGCATCGGCGTCACGTTCGCCGAGGTCGGCGACCGGCACGAGGCGGAGCTGCGGATCGGGTTCCAGGCCGGTGCCGGATCCTGGTCGGCGGTCGGCCGGGACGCGTTGTCGGTGGGCCGGGGCGAGCGCACCATGAACTTCGGCTGGGACGTGACCGCGCCCGGGGAGCGCGGGACCGTCCTGCACCAGATCGGGCACGTGCTCGGCATGGTGCACGAGCACCAGAGTCCGTTCGCCGGGCTGCACTGGGACGACGAGGCGGTGTACGCCGAACTGGCGGGGCCGCCGAACTTCTGGAGCCGGGAGACGACGTACACGAACGTGCTGCGCCCGCTGGACGCCTGCGAGGCGGGCGGCTCGGTGTGGGATCCGCAGTCGGTGATGACGCTGCCGTTCGGGCCGGGGCTGGTGCTGGAGCCGGAGCAGTACCGCGGGGGGCTGCGTCCGCCCGGCGCTCCCTCCCCGGCCGACAAGGAGTTCGTGCTGCGCTGGTATCCGCCCGCCGCTCCGGGCGGTCCGGCGGCGCTGGTGCCGTTCCGGTCCGCGCCGCTCGGACTGGGGCCGGGCGAGCAGGCCGACTTCACCGTCGAGCCGCCGGAGACCCGCGAGTACACGGTGGGCACCTTCGGCGACGCCGACAGCGTGCTGGTGGTCTTCGAGGAGCGCGACGGGGTGCCGCGCTTCCTCGCGGGCCACGACGACGGCGGCACGCCGGACAACGCCGCCGTCCGGGTCCGGCTCGTCAAGGGCCGCCGCTATGTCGTCCGGGTCCGCCTGTACTCCACGTGGGGGTCGGGAGAGACGGCGGTCATGTGCTGGTGACGGCACACGGACGACACCGAGCCACTGTCCGGCACCGGGGGAGCGGGCGTGGACGTCACCTACGGGGGAGGTGACGTCCACGCCCACGCCGGTGTCCGTGCCGCGTCGGCGGGCAGGACCGGCGCCCAGGGGAACGGCGGGTCCGGGATGTCCCGGCGCAGCGCCGGCGCGACGGCCGACTGGAACAGTTCCAGCGAGGCGCGGTGCCGGGCGGCGGGCAGGCCGCCGGCGTCCGCGGTCACGTGCAGGACGGTGTGCCCCAGCCGCTCGTGGTAGCGGTGCACCTTGTCGATGACCTGCTCGGGGCTGCCGATCAGCGCCGAGCTGCGCGCCGCGAAGTCCTCCAGGGTCTCGAACACCACGGGCAGGCCCGCCGACCGCTGGAAGGCCAGGTTGCTCTCGAAGACCGGGCGGTACGCCGTCAGCGCCTCCTGTGAGGTACGGGCGACGAGGAGCCCGGCCGAGCCCGCGCCCACCGCGATCGCCGCCGGGTCGTGGCCGTAGTGCTCCCAGCGTTCGCGGTAGTGGCGGACCAGTTCGGCGTACGGCTCCACGGGATGGGTGACGTTCGCCGAGAACAGCGGGTCTCCGTAGCGGGCGGCGAGGTCCACGGACTCCTCGCTGGTGGCGCTGCCGTGCCAGACGCGGACCGGTCGCTGGTACGGCCGCGGCCACGCCTCGGCGTCCTTCAGCGGTGGCCGGAACCGGGTGTCGGCGGTCACCCGGTCCTGCCGCCACAGCCGCCGGAACACCTCGTAGCTCTCGGCGTTGCGGTCCCACTGGTCCTCGGGGGTGACGTGGAACAGCTCGCGCTGCGCGGTGCCGTTGCCCTTGCCGATGATCAGGTCGAGGCGCCCCTCGGAGAGGTGGTCCAGGGTGGCGTAGTCCTCGTAGGCCCGGACCGGGTCGAGCAGGCTGAGGGTGGTGACGGCGGTGAAGAGCCGGATGCGGCGGGTGAGGGCGGCGACATGGCTGAGCACGACGGTCGGCGCGGAGGAGAGGAACGGCCGTTCGTGCCGCTCCCCCACGCCGAATCCGTCGAAGCCCAGCTCCTCCGCCAGCACGGCGTTGTCCAGCACCTCGCGGAACCGCTCGTGCGTCGGCCCCAGGACTCCGGTGACCGGGTCCGGCCGGTGCACGATCAGCGTGATCGCGAGGAACTTCACGACGCGGCCCGCGCGGACGAGGCACCGGTGCGGGTACCGGCCCCGGCGTCGGCGTCGGGGTGGGCGAGGCCCAGGTGGTCGCGCAGGGTCGTGCCCTCGTAGTCGGCGCGGAAGACGCCCTGTTCCTGGAGCAGCGGGACCACCTTGTCGGCGAACGGGTCGAGACCGCCGGGGGTGATGTGCGGGACGAGGATGAAGCCGTCGGAGGCGTCGGCCTGCACGAAGTCGTTGATGGTCCGCGCCACGGTCTGCGGCGAGCCGATGAACGTCTGCCGGTTGCCGGTGTTGATCACCAGGTCGCGGATGGACCACCTGTTGGCCTCGGCGAGCTGCCGCCACTCGCGGGCGATGGCCACCGGGTCCCGGTACATCCGTACCTGGGCGCGGCCCCGGGAGATGTGGTCCTCGCTCACCACCGGGTCCACGTCGGGCAGCGGGCCCTCCGGGTCGTACGCCGACAGGTCGCGGTTCCAGACGAACTCCAGGTGCTTGATGGCGGTGGCCCCGCTGACCTGCTGCCTGCGCACCTCGCGGGCGAGTTCGGCGGCCTCCTGGTCGGTGTCGCCGAGGACGAAGGTCGCCGCGGGCAGGATGAGGAGCTGGTCGGGGCGGCGGCCGTACGTGGCGAGGCGGGACTTGACGTCGGTGTAGAAGGCCTGGCCCTCCTTCAGGGTGGAGTACCGGCTGAAGATCGCGTCCGCGCTGGAGGCGGCGAACTCGCGGCCCTCGTCGGAGTCGCCCGCCTGGAAGACGACGGGGCGGCCCTGCGGGGAGCGTGGGACGTTGAACCGGCCGTGGATGTCGAAGTGCTGCCCCTGGTGCACGAAGGCACCGGCCTTGGCGTCCCGGAGGAAGGTCCCGGTGGCCTGGTCGGCGATGATCTCGTCGCCGCGCCAGGAGTCGAACAGTTCGTGTGCGGTGGCGAGGAACTCCTGGGCGCGGGAGTAGCGCTCCTCCTGCGGCAGGTAGCCGCCGCGCCGGAAGTTCTCGCCGGTGAAGGCGTCCCAGGAGGTCACGACGTTCCAGGCGGACCGGCCGCCGGAGAGGTGGTCGAGGCTCGCGAACTGCCGGGCCACCTCGTACGGCTCGTTGAAGGTGGAGTTGATGGTGCCGGTCAGGCCGAGCCGGTCGGTGACGGCGGCCAGCGCGGCCAGCACGGTGAAGGTGTCGGGGCGGCCGACCACGTCCAGGTCGTAGATCTGGCCGCCCTGCTCGCGCAGCCGGAGCCCCTCGGCGAGGAACAGGAAGTCGAACTTGGCGCGTTCGGCGGTCCGCGCGAAGTGCGCGAAGGAGCTGAACTCGATGTGGCTGCCGGCGGCCGGGTCGCTCCACACGGTGGTGTTGTTGACGCCGGGGAAGTGGGCGGCCAGGTGGATCTGCTTCAGCGGCTTGCTCATGGCGGTACGGTCGTCCTCTCCGGCGTTCAGGCTGCTGCGTAGCGGTTGGCGGGGCGGGCGAGGCCGAGGAGGCCGCGCAGGGTGCCGGCCTCGTAGGCGTCCCGGAAACGGCGGCGGCGCCGCAGCTCGGGCACCAGGTCCCGGGTGATCCGGGGCAGGTCGTGGCCGGCGACCGCGGGCCGCAGCCGGAACCCGGTCAGCCCGCCCGCCGCCAACTCCTCCAGCAGATCTGCGAGTCGGGCGGCCGTACCGGTGAAGATCCGGGCGTCGCTGGTGTACGGCTCGCCCGCGAGGGTGTCGAGACGGTCGCGGCGGTCCTCGGCGGCGGCCGGGCTGTCGTCCAGGAAGACGACGAGGTCGCCGAAGACGTGCAGCGTCTCGCCGGCGCGGCCCGCCGCCTGCTGCTCGGCGCGGATCTCGGCGACGATCGCCCGTGCCTGGTCCGCGTCGTGCGGGGTGACGTAGCCGACGTCGGCCTGGCGGGCCACGAGGCGGTACGGGACGGTCTGGTGGGCGAGGGCGGTGACCAGGGGCTGGCCCTGCGGCGGGCGGGGCGTGATGGACGGGCCCTTGACGCTGAACCAGCGGCCCTCGAAGTCGATGTAGTGCAGCTTGTCCCGGTCGATGAAGCGGCCGGTCGCCGCGTCCCGGATCTCGGCGTCGTCCTCCCAGCTGTCCCAGAGCCGGCGGACCACTTCCACGTAGTCGGCGGCCTCGTCGAACAGGTCGGTGATCGCTGCCTGCGCGTCCGGGCTGTCGAAGCCTTCGATCCGGGGGATCGTGCGGCGGCCGAAGTGCGCGGCCTCGTCCGGGCGGAAGTCGGTGCGCACCCGCAGGCCCGCGCGTCCGGTGCTGACGTAGTCGAGGGTGGCGATCGCCTTCGAGATGTGGAACGGCTCGGTGTGTGTGGCCACCACGGTCGGGACCAGGCCTATGTGCCGGGTGACCGGGGCGACGCGGGAGGCGATGAGGACCGCGTCGAGCCGGCCGCGGATCTGGTCGGTGCGCTCGTCGGGCGCGAGGAGGTGGGAGGACTGCGGGCCAAGGCCGTCCTCGATGGTGACGAAGTCGAGCAGGCCGCGTTCGGCCTCGGCGATCAGGTCGGTCCAGTAGCCGGCGGTGAACAGGTCGCGGGGGCGGGCGACCGGCTCGCGCCAGGACGCCGGGTGCCATCCGGTGCCGTCCAGGGCGACGGCGAGGTGCAGGGGTGCGGCAGGAGTTGAGGACACGTGGGTGCCTTCCTTGATGTCCGTTCGAGGACGCCGGCTCGCGGGGCCGGCGGCGGCCGGGCGGGCGGCGCCGGCCGCGGGCGGGCGCGGCGGGAGGAGCCCCGGGCCGGGGCGGGGGCCGGGGAGAGGTCAGGGGCGACAGAGCGCGGCGGACACGCGCTGGAGGTCTATGTGCGGCCGGGAGTGCAGACGGACGGACCGGTACGGGTGCGGGGCGCGCGGCGGGCGCGCCCGCGGGGGCACTCGGGTCACGGCCGTCACCTCCGTCCGTCGGGCGCGGTGGGCCGGGTCGGCGTCCGCCTGGCGGATCTCGTCAGGACGTCCAACGTCCGGCCGGCGCCGGTTGTTCCCGGGCTGCGCAGCTGCACGATGCGGGAGCGGCGGCGCAGGGTGAACCCGATCGACTCGTAGAGCCGGATCGCGGTCGTGTTGCCGGCCGCGGCGTGCAGGAACGGGGTGTCCCCGCGGTCCCGGATGCCGGCCGCGACCGCGCGCACCAGCCGGGTGGCCAGTCCCCGGCCGCGGTACGCGGGGTCGGTGCACACGGCGCTGATCTCGGTCCAGCCGGGCGGCCGCAGCCTCTCCCCCGCCATGGCGACGAGCCTGCCCCGGTGCCGGATGCCGAGATAGGTGCCCATCTCGACGGTCCGGCTCAGGAACGGGCCCGGCCGGGTGCGGGCCACCAGATCGAGGATCTCCGGGACGTCGTCGGCTGTCAGGCGGACCGCCTCCCGGTCCGGTGCGGCCCGCAGCGCGGTGTCCACGAGCTGGACTCCCGCGCCCTCGCCTAGCACCTCCCAGCCGTCGGGAACCCGCTCGACCGGCTTGACCCGTACGGGGTTCCCCGGACCGACGAGCGTGTGCAGGTCGGCCCAGGCCGCCGGGTCCGCCGGGTCGGCGAGTGCCGCGAAGGCGTAGGTCTCCGGCCGGTAGCGGGCCGCGCGGCCGTACCGGTCGGCGAGATGGGCGTGCGGGCCGGCGAGGGCGGCCCAGACCGCGTTGTCCAGGACGGGGTCGGCGGGCAGGAGCGGGGCCGCGCCCGGGCGGATGTCGGTCGGGTGAGCCACGGAAGCGATCCCCTCTCTTGACTCCATGTCGATGGATCGATGTCCTGTCAGGAGTTGTCCAGCGGCAGCCCGGGCGGGTTGACCTCGGACTTCGCCACGGACTCGTTGGACAGGCCGTAGGAGGCCAGCCACTTGCCGTACTGGCCGTGCTCGATCAGGTGGTTGAGGGCGTCGGCGAGCGGCTTGGCGAGTCCGCTGTCCTTCTTGGCGGTGGCGGCGATCAGGCCCTGGAGCGTCTCGCCGGCGCCGGAGAAGGTGCCCGCGTTCCGGGTGGCGTTGGGGGTGTTCGCGGTCTGCCGGGCGCGGTAGGCGACCGCGGGGTTGGGACCGAAGAAGGCGTCGATCTTGCCGCTGCTCAGCGCCAGGTTGGTGGCGTTCTGGTCCGGGAAGTACTTGACGGTGAGCTTCTTGCCCTCCTTGGCCAGCTTGACCTTCCACTCCAGGAGGATCTTCTCCTGGTTGGTGCCGGCGCCCACGCTGACCGTCTTGCCGGCGAGGTTCTCGTAGTCGCCGTCGAAGTTCCAGGCGTTCTTCTTCAGCACCTCGAAGGCCAGGTTGTCCTTGCGGTAGGAGGCGAACTCGTACTTCCGCTTGCGTTCCTCGGTGACGGTGACGTTGGAGAACGCCACGTCGACCTTGCCGCTGTCGACGCCGACGAAGAGGTTCTCCCAGGTGGAGTTCCTGATCTCGGGCTTCAGGCCGAGGACCGCGGCCACCAGGCGGCCGAGGTCGGGCTCGGAGCCGGTGAGGGTCTTCTGGTCGCTGCCCACGAAGTTCAGGGGCGCGGAGCCCGAGGGCAGGGCTCCGACACCGATGACGAGCTTGCCGCTCCTGCGCACGGAGGCGGGCAGTTCGGCGCTGATGGACTTCACTTCGGAGACCTTCAGCGCGGTCTCCTTGGCGGCTCCGTTGGACAGCCGCCCCACGGTCACCGTGCCGGTGGCGTCGGTCTTGGTGACGGCCTCGCTGTCGCCTCCGCAGGCGGCGAGCCCGGTGGCGAGGGTGGCGACGGCGGTCGCCGTGGTGATGCCGCGGATCAGGGCGCGTCGGGAGATGTGCGTAGGCATGGCGTGGCTGTCCTTGTCTCGCTGATGAGAGTGGTGAGCGATGAAAGAGATGACCGATGGGGGAGGTGAGCGGGGTGTCGTAGGGCCGGGGCGGTGGCGCGGTCAGAGCACCTTGCCGAGGAATTCCCGGGTCCGTGGGTGCCGGGGCCGGTCCAGCACCTCACCGGGCGGGCCCTGTTCGACGATCCGGCCGCCGTCGATGAAGACGACCCGGTCGGCGACCTCGCGGGCGAAGCCGATCTCGTGGGTGACGATGACGAGGGTGGTGCCGCTGGTGGCCAGATCCTTGATGACGGCCAGCACCTCGCCGACGAGTTCGGGGTCGAGCGCCGAGGTCGGCTCGTCGAAGAGGATGATCCCGGGCCGCAGGGCGAGGGCGCGGGCGATGGCGACGCGTTGCTGCTGGCCGCCGGACAACTGCCGCGGGTAGGCGCCGGTCTTGTCGCCGAGGCCGACGCGGTCGAGGAGTTCGCGGGCGAGTTCCTGGGCCGCCGCCCTGGTCAGCCTGCCGGTGGCGGCGGGGGCCGCGGCGACGTTCTCCAGGACGGTCAGGTGCGGGAAGAGGTTGAAGTTCTGGAAGACGAAGCCGATCCGGCTGCGCTGGGCGAGGATGGCGCGCTCGCTGAGTTCCTTCAGCCGGTCCCCGTGCCGCTTCACCCCGATCAGCTCGCCGCCCACGCTGACGTGGCCGATCTCGGGCTTCTCCAGGTGGTTGACGACCCTGAGCAGCGTGGACTTGCCGGAGCCGGACGGTCCGAGGATCACCGTGACCTCGCCGGGGCGGACGGTCAGGTCGATGCCGTCGAGGACGCGGTGGGAGCCGTACCACTTGTGGACGCCGTGCACTTCGAGCGCGGCGGGGGCGGCCTTCGGGAGGGTCTGCGCGGTGGTCATACGGCGGCCTCCCGGCTCAGCCGGGCCCGCAGGTCGGCGAGGCCGGCCCGGGCCTTCTGCAAGGGGGTCGGGGGCAGGGTGCGGGTGGCACCCCGGGCGTAGTACCGCTCGACGTAGAACTGCACGACGGACACGGCGCTGGTGAGGATCAGGTACCAGACGGTGGCCACCATCAGCAGCGGCACGACGTCACCGGGGTAGGTGCTGCCCATCGACTGCACCGCGCCGAACAGGTCGAGCAGCGACACGTAGAAGACCAGGGACGTGCTCTTGACGAGGCCGATGAGCTGGTTGACGTAGTTCGGGGTGATGGACCTGAGGGCCTGCGGGAAGACGATCCTGCGGAACTGGTAGCCCTTGGACAGGCCGAGCGCCGCGGCCGCCTCGTGCTGTCCCTGGTCGACGGAGAGGATGCCGCCGCGGACCACCTCCGCCGCGTACGCCGCCTCGTTGAGGCTGAGGCCGATGACGGCGATCGTCATGTCCGTGGCCAGTCGGGACTCGTCGAAGGTGACGAAGGCGGGTCCGAAGGGCACGCCGAGGCTCAACGTCCTGTACAGGGCACTGAAGTTGTACAGGAAGATCAGTACGACGATGAGCGGTACGGAGCGGAACAGCCAGGTGTAGGTCCAGCTGACCGCGCGCAGCACCGGGCTGCCGGAGAGCCGGGCGAGTGCCAGCAGGATGCCGCCGAGGAGCCCCAGGACGGCGCTGAGCGCGGCCACTTCGAGGGTGACGAGGAGGCCGTCGAGGACGGTGGGGCGCAGGAACCAGTAACGGAAGCGGTCCCACTGGTAGAAGGGGTTCGTGACCAGTCCGTGCAGGATCTGCGCGACGAGCACGAGGACGACGGCGGTGACGATCCACCGGCCGGGCCGGCGCAGCGGCTGGACCCGCTGGGCTGACAGGGGCTTTGACGGTGTGTCGGCGGTGGGCGGCGCCTCGGCTAGGGAGACGGCGGCGCCTGGGGGTTCACTCATGGCGGGCTCCGGCGGAGTCGGTCACCCCGGGGCCGCGCGGGAGCGGAGGTGGGCCACGACGGCACTGCGGCACGAGATGGCGCACGGACAGGCGCGGAACCGGGGGCTGGGCGGACAACGGCACACCGGACGTACGGTGTGCGGCGGGAACGCGGGGCTGGGAGGAGACGTCAGCCCTGACAGCGGGCAGAGCCCGGTGCGGTACACAGTGCGCTGTTCACGCGGAGCAGATCGACGGCGCGGTCGGCGACGAGGAGACCGGCGTACGACGGTACGCAGCCCTGGGGGCGGCTCACGGCCGTCCTGGGAGCTGCGTACATGGCGTCACCTGTCACTGTTCCGGCCCCGTGGGGCCTCGCGCTTACCGAAAACGTCATCCGGTCCGGTCGTCACCTGGGGCACCCCACCGCGGTGCGAGGGTTGCCGGTCAGCGAGCCAGGGCTTGGCGCTGACGCTCATGACCGTTCTGAGCCGTAAGTAAGGCAGTTGCCCGTTCGAATGTCAACGGCCGTCCGCCCAGTGGACATCGGCTGCCCGCTCTCACCTGCGCGAAGCGTCCGGGGCGTCTGCCGCATGGCCTGCCCAGTCCAGGATCTGGACAGCGGCGCCGGCGGCCTCCAGGCCCTGGCAGCGGCCGTGGTGGCGGCGGGCGATGCCTCCAAGGTCGAGGTGGCGGCCGAAGGCGGGGTGGGCGGCCAGGCGGCGGGCGTAGGCCCACAGGGCGCGGTGGTCGGCGATGCGGTGCACGGCGGAGGCGTCGAGGTGGCAGCGGTGGACGGTGTCGAGCTGCACGAGGGTGACCCACAGCTCGATGTCGGCGGCGGTGAGCCGGTCGTCGGCCAGGTACTCCTCGCCGCTCAGCCGCCGCTCCAGCCGGCCGAGGGTGTCCAGCAGCACGTCGAGGGCGGCGGCCCGTTCGGCCGGGTCGGCACCGGCGCGGCCGGCGCGCTGCGCGGCCTCCTCGATGCCCTCGGCGCACATCCGCTCGACGGCCTGGAGCACGGACTCCAGGCCGCGGGGGTAGAGGCGGGCGTGGCCGCCGGGCCGGAACCGGTCCAGGTCGCGCAGGATGTCGGGGGTGTGGGTGCTGACGATACGCCCGGACCAGTCGTCGCTGAGCACGGGTGCGAGCGCCGGGCCGGTGTAGTGGTGGGCGCTCGCCTCGTAGAGCGGGCGGAGCGCCGCGTGACCGCCGCCGGGACAGTCCGGGACGGCGGGCAGGAGGGTGACGGGACAGCGGGTGTCCAGGCCGAGCAGGCTGTGGCCGACGGCGAGGCGCAGCCCGTCGGGGCAGGCGGTCGACAGATGGAGCCGGTAGCGGTGCGGCACGGCGTAGTGGCCGCTGCGCGCGTCCCGGCCGATCCGGCCCCGGAAGAGGGGCGCGGTACCGCGGGTGGACGGGACGGCGGCGAGCGGAGTGATGGACATGCGTCTCCCCGGGTGGTGGGTGTGCGGAGGGGCGCGCCGGCGCGGGCGTGACCGGTCGGTGGGGGCGAAAGGGGCGGCCCGGCTCAGCGGTGGCGGCTGATCGCGCTGCAGACGCGCTGCAGGTCGATGTGGCGGCGGGAGGTGAGCAGGGGTGCGCGCAACGGCGTCCGGCCGGTGCCCGTTTCGCGGCGCGCCATGATTCCCTACCTGTTCACTAGGATTCCCTCCCTGGAGTGTCGATCGGGGTCCGTACGACGTCAAGGGGGCGTCCACGCCTGGGGATCGGGGCCGGTGCCGGATACTCCTCACAGAGAGAAACATGTGACATAGTACTGGCGTGGCGAAGCGACTGACCTGCGATGTCGTGGTTGTCGGGGCCGGAATGACGGGCGCGGCCTGTGCCCTGTACGCCGCGCGCGCCGGACTCGACGTACGGCTGGTGGACCGGGGCCCGGTGGCCGGCGGCACCACCGGGGCCGGCGAGGGCAACCTGCTCGTCTCCGACAAGGAGCCGGGACCGGAACTCGAACTCGCGCTGCTGTCGGCCCGGTTGTGGGCCGGGCTCGCGGAGGAGCTGGGCGCCGCGATCGAGTACGAACCCAAGGGCGGCCTGGTGGTCGCCTCGACGCCCGGAGCCCTGTCCGCGCTGCGGGACTTCGCCGCGGAGCAGCGGACCGCCGGCGTCACCGCCGAACCGGTCGACGCCGACCGGCTCGCCGAGCTGGAACCGCACTTGGCACCCGGCATGGCGGGTGCGGTGCACTACCCGCAGGACGCCCAGGTGATGCCCGCGCTGGCCGCCGCACATCTGGTCCGCGCCTCCGGTGCCGCCCTGCACACCGGCCGTACGGTGACCAGGGTGCTGCGCACCGCGAGGGGAGCGGTCCACGGCGTCCGCACCGACCGGGGCGACATCCACGCACCGGCGGTGGTGAACGCGGCCGGCACCTGGGGCGGGGACCTCGCCTCGCTCGCCGGCGTCCGGCTGCCGGTGCTCCCCCGGCGCGGTTTCGTGCTGGTCACCGAGCCGCTGCCGCGCAGGATCCGGCACAAGGTGTACGCCGCGGACTACGTGTCCGACGTCGCCAGCGACTCGGCCGCGCTGCGCAGCTCACCGGTCGTCGAGGGCACGGCCGCCGGGCCGGTGTTGATCGGCTCCACCCGGGAACGGGTCGGCTTCGACCGGTCGTTGTCGCTGACCGCGACGCGGGCGCTCGCCGCCGGGGCGATCGGGCTGTTCCCGTTCCTGGAGGGGGTCCGCGCGCTGCGCACGTACGCGGGCTTCCGGCCGTACCTGCCGGACCATCTGCCGGCGATCGGGCCCGATCCGCGGGTGCCCGGTCTGTTCCACGCCTGCGGGCACGAGGGCGCCGGCATCGGACTCGCCCCTGGAACCGGGCAGTTGATCGCGCAGGTGCTCACCGGGAAGGCGCCGGAGCTGGACCTCACGCCGTTCCGGCCGGAGCGTTTCGACACCGAGGGAGGCGACGTCCGGTGAATCCGAGGGAGTTGACCCGGGCCCGGCCGGGCCCGCCCTGCACCGTGACCTTCGACGGCAGGCCCCTGGAGGCACTGCCGGGACAGACGGTCGCGGCGGCGCTGTGGGCGGCGGGCGTGACGGCCTGGCGCGGCACACGGGGCGCCGGGCGGCCCCGCGGGGTGTTCTGCGGGATCGGGGTGTGCTTCGACTGCCTGGTCACCGTCAACGGCCGCCCCGGCCAACGGGCCTGCCTGGTCCCGGTGCGCCCGGGAGACGACATCCGCACGCAGGAGGGGACGGGCCGGGACGATGACTGAACGACCGCGCCTCGCCGTCGTCGGCGCGGGCCCGGCCGGGCTCGCCGCCGCGCTGGCGGCGGCCGCACGGGGCGTCCAGGTGACCCTGGTCGACGCCGCGGAGCAGGCCGGCGGACAGTTCTACCGGCAGCCCGCCACCGCCCTCGGCGCACGCCGGCCGCAGGCCCTGCACCACCAGTGGCGCACCTGGGAGCGGTTGCGGGACGGCCTGGAACGGCACCGCGCGGCCGGCCGGATCACCCACCTGACCGACCATCACGTCTGGTGCGTCGCACGGGACTCCGCCTCCGGGGCGTTCGCCGTGCACGCCCTGCTCGGCCCCGCGCAGGAGGAGGGCGTCACCGTGCGCGCCGACGCGGTCCTGCTCGCCACCGGCGGGTACGAGCGGGTGCTGCCCTTCCCCGGCTGGACACTGCCCGGCGTCGTCACGGCGGGCGGCGCGCAGGCCATGCTCAAGGGCGGCCTCGTACTGCCCGGCCGTACGGTGGTGGTGGCCGGGACCGGGCCGCTGCTGCTGCCGGTGGCCGCCGGGCTCGCCGCGGCCGGCGCACGCGTCGCCGCGCTGGTGGAGTCCGCCGGTCCCGGCGCGCTGCTCCACCGGGCACCCGCCCTGGCCGCGCAGCCCGGCAAACTCGCCGAGGGCGCCGGATACGCGGCCCGGCTGCTGCGGCACGGCGTGCGCACCCTGCCCCGGCACACCGTCGTGGCGGCGCACGGCGCCGACCGGCTGGAGGCGGTGACGGTGGCCGCGCTCGGCCGGGACGGACGCCCGCGGCCCGGCACCGCCCGGCGCATCCCCTGCGACACCCTGGCCGTGGGCCACGGCATGCTGCCGCACACCGACCTCGCGGAGACTCTCGGCTGCACCCTGTCCGGCACCGCCGTACGGGTCGACACCGAACAGCGCACCGATGTGCCCGGCGTCTGGGCCGCCGGGGAGGCCACCGGTGTCGGCGGCGCGGCGCTCGCGCTCGCCGAGGGGCACATCGCCGGGCGCTCGGCCGCCGCCCGACTGCGCGGGGCCGCCCCCGACCCGGGCGGCTGGGCCGCCGCCGCCCGGGCCCGCACCCGGCTGCGCGCGTTCGCCACGGCCCTGGACACGGTGTACGCCCCACCGGCCGGCTGGGCGGACCGGATCCCGGACGAGACGGTGGTGTGCCGCTGCGAGGAGGTCACCGCCGGGGAGGTGCGCGGGGCCGTCGGCTCGCTCGGCGCGGGAGACCTGCGCACGGTGAAGCTGCTCACCCGGGCCGGGATGGGCTGGTGCCAGGGGCGGATGTGCGCGCCCGCGGTGGCGGGCCTGACCGGCTGCCCGCTCGACCCCGGACGACGGCCGTTCGCCCGGCCGGTACCGCTCGGCGTCCTGGCCGCCCTGCCGGAGACGGAGTGAGGCCGCCCTCCTGGCACCGCGAGCCGGCTGCGCGAACCCGGGATCGGCCTTCCCGCGAGCCGGCTGCGCGAACCCGGGATCGGCCTTCCCGCGAGCCGGCTGCCCGAACCCGAGGTCGGCCTCCCGAACCCCGAGCCGACCTCCCGCCCAGTAATATGTCACACCCCATTGAATGAGGGATCCCCCATGAGCAACCCCGAGCCCCGCCGCCCCTGGCGCGGCATCCTCGTCGCCACCGCCCTCCCCCTGCGCGCCGACCTCTCGGTCGACCACGACCGCTACGCCGAGCACTGCGCCTGGCTCGTCGCGAACGGCTGCGACGGCGTCGTGCCGAACGGCTCGCTCGGCGAGTACCAGGTGCTCACCCCCGAGGAACGCACCCGGGTGGTGGAGACCGCCGTGGCCGCGATCGGCGGGGAACGGGTGATGCCGGGCGTCGCCGCCTACGGTTCGGCCGAGGCCCGCCGCTGGGCCGAGCGGGCGGCCGAGGCCGGCTGCGCGTCGGTGATGCTGCTGCCGCCCAACGCCTACCGCGCCGACGAACGGTCGGTCCTCGCCCACTACGCGGAGGTCGCGAAGGCGGGCCTGCCGGTGGTGGCGTACAACAACCCGATCGACACCAAGGTCGACCTGGTGCCCGAGCTCCTCGCCCGGCTGCACGGCGAGGGGCTCGTCCACGCCGTCAAGGAGTTCTCCGGTGACGTCCGCCGTGCCTACCGCATCGCCGAACTGGCCCCGGAACTGGACCTGTTGATCGGCGCCGACGACGTGCTGCTGGAGCTGGCGGTGGCCGGCGCCAAGGGCTGGGTGGCCGGCTATCCGAACGCGCTGCCGCGCGCCTCGGCGGAGCTGTACCGGGCCGCGCTGGCCGGTGACCTCACCACCGCGCTCCCCCTGTACCGGCAGCTGCACCCCCTGCTGCGCTGGGACTCGAAGACAGAGTTCGTCCAGGCGATCAAGCTCTCCATGGACGTCGTCGGGCGGTACGGCGGTCCGGTGCGTCCGCCGCGGGTGCCGCTGCTGCCCGAGCAGGAGGCCGCGGTCCGCGCGGCCACCGAGAAGGCCGTCGCCGCCGGCCTGGCGTGAGAGGAGCCGGACCATGCGCAGCAGACTCGTCCTGCACGCCGTCGACTCGCACACCGAGGGCATGCCGACCCGCGTGATCACCGGCGGGATCGGCACCGTCCCGGGGGCGACCATGAACGAACGGCGGCTGTGGTTCCGCGAACACCGCGACGACGTGAAGCAGCTGCTGATGAACGAGCCGCGCGGGCACTCCGCGATGAGCGGCGCGATCCTTCAGCCGCCGACCCGCCCGGACTGCGACTGGGGCGTGGTCTACATCGAGGTCTCCGGCTACCTGCCGATGTGCGGGCACGCCACGATCGGCGTGGCGACCGTGCTGGTCGAGACCGGCATGGTGGAGGTCACGGAACCGGTGACCACGATCCGGCTCGACACCCCGGCGGGGGTCGTGATCGCCGAGGTCGCGGTGGAGGACGGCGCCGCGCGGAACGTGACGCTGCGGAACGTGCCGTCGTTCGCCGTCGCCCTGGACCGCGAGATCACCCTCCCGGACGGGCGTACCGTCACCTACGACCTGGCCTACGGCGGCAACTTCTACGCGATCCTGCCGCTCGACGCCTTCGGGCTGCCCTTCGACCGCGCCCGCAAGGACGACATCCTCGCGGCCGGCCTGTCCCTGATGGACGCGATCAACGCCGAGGCGGAGCCGGTGCATCCGGAGGATCCCTCGATCCGGGGCTGTCACCACGTCCACCTCTACGCTCCCGGCGCCACGGCCCGGCACTCCCGGCACGCCATGGTCATCCACCCCGGCTGGTTCGACCGCTCCCCGTGCGGCACGGGCACCAGCGCGCGCATGGCGCAACTGCACGCGCGCGGTGAACTCCCGCTGCACACCGAGTTCGTGAACGAGTCGTTCATCGGCACCCGCTTCACCGGCCGGCTGCTGGGGACCGCGGAGGTCGGCGGGGTGCCGGCCGTGCTGCCCAGCTTCACCGGCCGCGCGTGGATCACGGGGACCGCGCAGTATCTGCTGGACCCGACCGATCCGTTCCCGGAAGGGTTCGTCCTCTAGCGTCCTCTACACTCACCCCGGTGATGCGTGACATGGCACAGAACACCCAGGGCGCCCAGATGCCCGTGCTCCCCCGGCTCGGCGGCCGGCGGAGCAGCTACCGCGAGCGGGTCGCGGACGCCCTGCGCGCCGCGCTCGTCGCGGGTGAGCTGCGGCCGGGCGAGGTGTACTCCGCGCCCTCGCTGGCCGCCCGGTTCGGCGTCTCGGCCACGCCGGTGCGGGAGGCGATGCTCGACCTGGCCAAGGAGGGGCTGGTCGACACCGTGCCCAACAAGGGCTTCCGGGTCACAGCCGTCTCCGACAGGCAGCTCGACGAGTACACGCACATCCGGGCGCTCATCGAGATCCCCACCGTGGTGGGCCTGGCCCGCACGGCCGACCGCGTGTCCCTGGAGGCGCTGCGTCCGGCGGCCCGGGAGATCGTCACCGCCGCAGTGGCGGGCGACCTGATCGCCTACGTCGAGGCCGACACCCGCTTCCACCTCGGGCTGCTCGCCCTGGCGGGCAACGCCCATCTGGTCGAGGTCGTCGCCGACCTGCGCAAACGCTCGCGTCTGTACGGTCTGACCGCGCTGGTGGAGGCGGGCCGGCTGCTCGCCTCCGCCGAGGAACACCTGGAGCTGCTGGACGCCCTGCTGGAGCGCGACGAGAAGGCGGTGCATGCGATCATGACCCGGCACCTGGGGCATGTCCGCGGCCTGTGGGCGGCGACGGACTGATCGCCTCCAGCACCGGACATCTCACGGCCGGGAATGCGCGCCACGACGCTTTTTGCACGATCCGGCAGCCCGCACGGAACAAAAAGCGGCGATTTTGAGCCACATCGGTACATCCCCGACCATGGGACGCGTCCCGGTGATCCCGGGAACGTCAGTTCCATGAGAGGCGCACCACCCATGCACAACACCGGAACCGTCCCGCAGTCGGCTCCGGCCCCCGCCGGGATCCCCGCGGAGACCCCCACGGCTCCCGTCGAGGATTCGCACGGCGACACCGGCAGGCATGCCCGCCGGTTCGGCCTGCCCGTCGCCACCGCGCTGGTCATGGGCAACATCATCGGCGGCGGCATCTTCCTGCTCCCCGCCTCCATCGCCCCCTACGGCACGGTCAGCCTGGTCGCCTTCGGGGTGCTGACCGTCGGCGCCATCGCGCTGGCCCTGGTCTTCGGCCGGCTCGCCGCGCGCGACCCGCGCACCGGCGGCCCCTACGTCTACGCCCGCGAGGCGTTCGGCGACTTCGCGGGGTTCCTGGCGGCCTGGTCGTACTGGATCACCACCTGGGTGTCGAACGCCGCGCTCGCCGTGGCCGCCGTCGGGTACCTCGACGTGCTGATCCCGGTGAACCAGCACCGCTGGACCGCCTGCCTGGCCGCGCTGGCCCTCCAGTGGCTGCCCGCCCTCGCCAACTTCGCGGGCACCCGGTACGTGGGTGCCGTGCAGTTGGTGTCCACCGTGCTGAAGTTCGTGCCGCTGCTGCTCGTCGCGGTCGGCGGGCTGTTCTTCTTCGACCCCGACCGGCTCGGCCCGTTCAACTCCAGCGGCCAGGGTGCGGTCGGCGCGGTGTCCGCCTCCGCCGCCCTGCTGCTCTTCTCCTACCTGGGGGTGGAGTCCGCCGCCGTCAGCGCGGGCGAGGTCAGGAACGCCCGCCGCAACGTGGGGCGCGCCACCGTGATCGGCACCGCCGGCGCGGCGCTGGTGTACCTGCTGGGCACGCTGTCGGTGTTCGGCACGGTCGCGCACGATCGTCTGGTGACCTCCACCGCGCCGTTCTCGGACGCCGTGAACACGATGTTCGGCGGCGGCTGGGGCGGTACCGCCGTGGCGCTCGCCGCCCTCGTGTCGATGACCGGCTGCCTCAACGGCTGGACCCTGCTGAGCGCCCAGACGCCGTACGCGGCGGCCCGCGACGGCCTGTTCCCGAGCGCCTTCACACGCCGGCGGCGGGGCGTGCCGACGGTCGGGGTGGGCGTGACGGTCGTCCTCGCCTCGCTGCTCACCGTCTACAACTACTTCTCGGGCTCGGGCAAGGTCTTCGAGGTCCTGGTGCTGGTCACCACGTTCACCGCGACAGTGCCGTATCTGCTGGCGACCGCCGCGCAGATCTTCCACCTCGTGTCCGGCCGTCCCGAGGCGGTCGACCGGGCCCGGCTGGTACGGGACTCCGTGGTCACCGCGGTGGCCGCGGCCTTCTCGGTGTGGCTGATGGCGGGCGCCGGCTACGCGGCGGTCTACCAGGGCGTGCTGTTCCTGTTCGTCGGGATCATCGTCTACGCGGTGATGGCGGCCCGGCGGCAGCGCAAGCAGGCACAGCCTCCGGCAACCGGTCGCTGACGTCCCGGCCGGCCCCTCAAGCGCTGCCGGACGCCGTGCGCGGGGGTGTGCTGTGCACCCCCGGCCGGTACTTGGGGATGCGGATGGTGATCTTCATGCCGGCTCCGACGCCGGTCTCGATCACCAGCCCGTGGTCGTCGCCGTAGACCTGCCGCAGCCGCTCGTCCACGTTGCGCAGCCCGATGCCCGTCGTCGGGCTGCCCTCGCCGCGCAGGATCCGGCGCAGCCGGTCCGGTTCCATGCCGACCCCGTTGTCCTCGATGACGATCCGGGCCAGCGCCCCCTCGTCCAGCGCGGTGATGCTGATCCGGCTGCGCTCGACGCTCTCCTCCAGCCCGTGCTTGACGGCGTTCTCCACCAGCGGCTGAAGGCACAGGAAGGGCACCGTCACGGGCAGCACCTCGGGGGCGATCTGCAGGGTCACGCGCAGCCGCTGCCCGAACCGGGCACGGACCAGCTCCAGGAACTGCTCGATGGAACGCAGCTCCTCGGCCAGGGTGGTGAACTCACCGTGCCGGCGGAAGGAGTAGCGGGTGAAGTCGGCGAACTCCAGCAGGAGCTCGCGTGCCCGCTCGGGGTCGGTGCGGACGAACGAGGCGATCGCCGCGAGGGAGTTGTAGATGAAGTGCGGAGAGATCTGCGCGCGCAGCGCCCGGATCTCCGCCTCGATCAGTCCCGTGCGGGCCCGGTCCAGCTCGGCGAGTTCGAGCTGGACGGAGACCCAGCGCGCCACCTCCTCGGCGGCCCGCAGGAGGGACGCCGACTCCCGGACGCCGAGCACGACGAGGGCGCCGAGCACCCGCCGGTCGACGGTGAGCGGCACGGCGGCGCCCCAGCGCACGGGACAGTCCGGGTCCGGGCAGCTCACGGCGAAGGTCTGGGCGCGGCCGGTGTCCAGCACCTGACGGACCCGGTCCAGGACGGTGTCCTCGTGGTGCCGGCCCGGTCCGTCCCAGGCCAGCGGCCGGTCCCGCTCGGTGAGGCCGAGCGCGGCCGTGCCGAACAGCGGCCGGAGCCGTCGTACCGCCTTGCGGGCCGCGTCCTCGGTGAGTCCGGCGCGCAGCGGGGGCGCGGCCTCCGACGCGGTGTGCAGGGTGTGGAAGGTGGCGCGTTCCACGGGGGTACCGGGGTCCGTCCCGCCCTCGGCGGCGCGGCGGGCGAGCAGGCGTCCGGCGGCGAGGCCCCCGGCGAACAACAGCGGGGCTCCGGCGGCGAGGAGGGCGAACCCGTTCACGCGCGGGCCCCCTCGGCCGCGGGCCGGTGGGTCGTCATGGGGTGGTCACTCCTCGGCGGGTGGTGGGCGCGCCCTGGCCGGCGGGGCGTTCGGGCAGGTGGAGGCGGGCCATCGCGGCCTCGGTGCCGGCCGGGATCCGGTCCCGGGTGGCCAGGGAGACCAGGATCATGGTCAGGAAGCCGAGCGGTACGGACCACACGGCCGGCCAGGCGAGCAGGGTGTGCGCCCAGCCGTCGGTCAGGGGCCCGGCGATGGTCAGGGCGACGGCGACGAGGGCGCTGCCGCCGCCGGTGAGCAGCCCCGCGATGGCGCCGGGCGCGGTGAGGCCGCGCCACCAGATGCCGAGCACCAGCAGCGGGCAGAAGGAGGAGGCGGCCACCGCGAAGGCGAGGCCGACGGCGTTCGCGACGGGGAGGTTGCCGGCGGCCACGCTCACCGTGACGGGCACGGCGACCGCCAGGAGCGTCGCCAGCCGGAAGTGGCGGACGCCGAGCGAGGGCAGTACGTCCTGGCTGAGCACGCCGGCGACGGACAGGGTGAGCCCGGAGGCGGTGGACAGGAAGGCGGCACAGGCGCCGGCGGCGATCAGCGCGCCGAGCAGGTCGCCGCCCGGGCCGCCGACGAGCCGTTCCGGCAGGACGAGCACGGCGGCGTCCGTGGTGCCGGTGAGCAGCAGGTCGGGGGCGTAGATCCGGCCGAGCAGGCCGTAGAGGGGCGGCAGCAGGTAGAAGCCGCCGACCAGGGCGAGCACGATCACGGTGGTGCGCCGGGCGGCGCGGCCGTCGGGGTTGGTGTAGAAGCGGACGAGGACGTGGGGCAGTCCCATGGTGCCGAGGAAGGTGGCGAAGATCAGCCCGTACGTCGTGTAGAGCGGGTGATCGTCCTTGCCTCCCGACAGGGGCGCCGCCCAGCTGGAGGCTCCGGTGCGCCGTCCGTCGTCGGACTCGCGTTCGGGCACCGGGGTGTCCGGCGGGAACCGGAGGGTCGTCCCGGCCCTCACCTCGTGCACGCCGGGATCCAGCAGCAGGGGGCCGTTGTCGTAGCCCTGTCCGTCCACCGCGCCGGTCGCGACGGCCCGCAGCGGCGTCTCGATCCTGATGCGGACGGTGGTCTCGACGGTGACCTGGGTGTGCCGGCGGAAGGTCGGCGGCTCCTCCAGGGCACCGGCGGGGCGCGGGTCGCCGTGCCAGGCGAGCACCAGGAAGATCGCGGGCACGAGCAGTGCGGTCAGTTTCAGGCAGTACTGGAAGGCCTGGACGAAGGTGATGCTGCGCATGCCACCGGCGGCCACGGCCAGGGTGACGACGACGGCGACGAGCACCCCGCCGAGCCAGCGCGGTGCGCCGGTGACCAGGCCGAGGGTGAGGCCCGCGCCCTGGAGCTGGGGCAGCAGGTAGAGCCAGCCGACGCCGACGACGAGCACGCTGGCGACGCGCCGGGCGGCCCTGGACTCCAGCCGCGCGTCGGCGAAGTCGGGCAGGGTGTACGCCCCGGAGCGGCGCAGCGGGGCGGCGACGAACACGAGCAGCACGAGGTAGCCGGCGGCGTAGCCGACGGGGAACCAGAGCATCTCGACGCCCTCGGCGGCGACGAGTCCGGCGATGCCGAGGAAGGAGGCCGCCGACAGGTACTCGCCGCTGATGGCCATGGCGTTGAGGTACGGCGGAACGGTACGGGAGGCGACGTAGAAGTCGGAGGTGGTGCGGGAGATGCGCAGCCCCGCCGAGCCGATCACCAGGGTCGCGACGACCGCCGCCGACACGGCCACGATGCCGTACGTCTGGTTCACCCGGCGGCCCCCGCGCGGCCGGGCCGGTGCTGCGGAGCGTCGGTCACCGTCAGGCCCTCTCGGCGAGGTCCGCGGTGTCCCGTTCGTTGCGTTCGGCGCGTACGACGTACCAGCGGCCGATGACGACGAGGGCCGGGTAGACGGCGACGCCGAGAACCGCCCAGACGATCAGGGCGCCGCCCGGCCAGGTCCCCGAGTCCGGCAGGGCGGCGAAGACCAGGGGCAGCGGCCCGAGGAGGACGACGAGCAGACCGAACGCGAGGAGACCGAGCCGGAGTTGACGACGTATCAGGGCGCGAAGGGCGAGGGACTCGACGGCCGGACCCTTCGCACCCACCCGGACCGCACCGGGGCGGGCGTGACCTTGGCCTCCATGGCCTCCATGGCCTGCGTGGTCCACGCGGGCCGCGCGCGGAGTCCCCGTGACCACTTCACGTCGAGGAGTCCCAGGAGCACCCATGCCGCGTCCTCCGACCGCGATGATCACACTTCGCAGTGGAGTGTACGCACCAGGGAACCAAAGCGACAGCTTCCGGTCAGCGACCGTTGCCGGGCTGGTCCGTCATGGCCTTCTCGACCAGCAGATCCCGCAGTTCACGGGCGCACCGGCGGCTCACGACCAGCACCGACGCGCCGATCCTGACCGTCAGCCTGCCCCCGTCGACCCGTAAGGCTTCGATGCGGGCGAGGGAGACGAGATGGCGCCGGTGGATCCGCACGAAGCCCTCCGCCCGCCAGCACTCCTCCAGCGTGGACAGCGGGATGCGCACCAGGTGGCTGTCCTCCCGGGTGTACAGCCGGGAGTGGTCGCCATGGGCCTCGGCACGCGTGATGTCGGCGACGGACAGCAACCGTGTGACGCCCTCGCCCTCCACCGGGACGCGGTCGGCGAGCGGCCGGGCCCCGGAGAGCCCCGGGTGGGGGGCGCGGTCGGCCGCGACCAGCTCGGCGACCCGCCGGACCGCCTCGGCCAGGCGCTCGCGCCGCACCGGCTTGAGCAGCCAGTCGACGGCGCGGAGCCCGGCCGCCCCAAGGGCGTACTCCTCGTGGTCCGCGTGCGCGGAGACGAAGACGACACGGGGCGGCTCGGCTCGCCCGGCGAGAAGCCGGGCGAGGTCCAGGCCGCCGAGACCCGCCATGCGGATGTCCAGGAACACCGCGTCGACGTCCGCCGCACCGTCCGCCCCGGGCCGGGCCAGCCGCCGCAGCGCCTCGGCCGCTTCGAGGACGCCCTCCGCCGACCGCACCCGGGGATCGGCCCGCAGCAGGAACAGCAGTTCGGCGAGCGCCGGTTCCTCGTCGTCGACGGCCAGCACCCGAATCATGGCGACTCCCCCGGAAAGCGGACGGGCGGGGGCCATGGGCGTGCGGGGTCCCCGTGCAGGAGCACGCGGAGGCGGAGCGACGGGTTCAACGGGACGCTCCCCCGGACGCCGGGAGGGACCTTCCCGGGTGACGCGCGTCGCATCACCCGCGGTGTGGTTTGACCTCAAGCGCTTCAAGTGTCGGAGGCTTGGCCGCATGGCAGGGAGTACAGATCGGACCGCGGGCCTGACCATCCAGGAGATGGCCCGGCGCTCGGGTTTCACCGAGCCCACACTCCGCTACTACGAGAAGATCGGCCTGCTGGGCAGGGTCGCCCGCGACGAGTCCAGCGGTCATCGCCGCTATGACCCGGCGACCGCGGACCGTGTCCTGGCGCTGGCCTGCCTGCGCTCGGCGGGGATGACGGTCAGCGGAATGCGCCGCTATCTGGATCTGCTCGCCCGGGGCGACTCCGCGGCGGCCGAACAGCGGGATCTGTTCGCCGCACAGGCGGAGAAGCTGGCCGCCGACATCGAGCGGCTTCGGCTCCGCCTGGCGTATCTGCGCGGCAAGGCAGACCTCTGGGACGCCCGGGTCCGGGGGGACGCCGACGCCGAGGAGCAGGCGATCGAAGACGTCACGCGCGTGATGGACCGACTCACCGACTGAAGGACCGAACAGGATGAACACACAGAACACCGCAGTCTCCGCCTCCGCCTCCGTCTCCGAACGCGAGAGGGTGCTCGTCACCGGTGGTACCGGTCTCGTCGGCAGCCACTCGATCGCCCGGCTGACGGGCGAGGGGTACCGGACCCGGGTGACGATCCGGGAGCCCGGACAGGAGGCACAGGTCCTGTCCGCGCTGCGCCGGGCCGGGGTCGATCCGGCGGACCGGCTGGAGTTCGCCGTCGCGGACCTCGGCGCCGACGGCGGCTGGGCGGAGGCCATGGACGGTGTCAGCCACGTGCTGCACCACGCGTCGCCCTTCCCCACCACTCCGCCCGAGACGGAGGACGACGTCATCCGCCCGGCCCGCGACGGTGCCCTGCGGGTCCTCTCCGCGGCCCGCGAGGCCGGCGTCCCACGCGTGGTGATGACGTCGTCCTACGCCGCGGTCGGGTACACGGTGAAGCCCGACGACCACTACTCGGAGACGGACTGGACCGACCCGGACACCGAGGGCCTCCCCGCCTATCACAAGTCGAAGGTGCTCGCCGAGCGCGCGGCCTGGGAGTACGTCCACGCCCATGGAGACATCGAGCTGACGGTGGTCAACCCCACCGGCATCTTCGGTCCCCAACTGGGCGACCGGCCCTCCGGTTCGGTCGGTCTGGTCAGGAACATGCTGACCGGACGGATGCCCGTGGTGCCGGTCATGTACTTCGGCGTCGTCGACGTACGGGACGTCGTGGACCTGCACCTGCGCGCCATGCTGCACCCGAAGGCGGCGGGAGAGCGGTTCATCGCCGTCGCTGGGCCGTCGATCAGCCTCTTCGGCATGGCACGGGTCCTGCGTGAGCACTTCCCCGCGGCGGCCGGTCTGCTGCCCTCCGAGGAGCTGACCATCGAGCAGGTGATCGAGGCCGCGAAGACGGAACCGGCTCTGCGCGACGCCGCGGCCCTGCGCGGCCGGATCCCCGTCATCAGCAACGAGAAGGCCCGTTCGGTGCTGGGCTGGCAGCCCCGGGACATCGTGGAGACGATCGTGGCGACCGCGGACAGCCAGATCCGACTGGGCCTGACGCTGCCCTCGTCCGAGAGGACCACTGCGACGCCCGCATAGTGCGCCAAGGCACTCAGGGGCATGCGCGCCCGTATCGTGCCGGGCCGGGTTCGGCCGCCGGCGGGCCGCTGGAGGGGCGGCACGGTCACACCGGGGACAGCACGTAGCAGCCCGTCTTCTCGGGATCACTGCCTGGTACGTCGTTCCGGAAGTCGTGATGCTGGTACTGCCCGGCGCTGCGCATGGTCTCGACCGCGTTCTTGGAGATCGTCAGACAGAAGCTCTTCCGGAGGGACTTGCGCCCGCTTGCCCGCCGGAACACCAGTTCGCCTTCGTACCGTCCCTCGGCGAAGTTCCATCGCACGGCGTTGAGCAGGAGCAGCGGCTGCTGCGGCGTGCTCTGGCTCACCAGGAGGGGGCTGGGGTCGGCCACGCGCTGATACGTGAGCTGATGGGCCGAGGCGCTGTAGGAGTAGGAGCCGGTTTCGTCCCAGAAGAAGGCCGCCGGCCGTTCGGTGCCGGCTCTGGTCGGTCGTAACTGGAGGTCGATCTGGGTGATGACCTCGACGCGATCCGTCTTGACCCGGGTGGACAGTGTCGGCTGGATGTACAGCCAGGTGTCCTTGCCCTGGGCAACGCGCACGATGTGCGGCAGCGCGACGTCGACAGCGGGCTCCCGCTGGAGGGCCAGGAGGTTGTGGACCGAGAGCCCCAGAGCCACCACACCGACGAGCGTCCCGATCCACGCGTTCGCCTGCTCGAAGCGCTTCTTGGGACCGGATTCGTCGAGGTCGGGTCGAGCCGGCGCGTTGTCGGGTGGCTCACCTGCGGTGCTCTGGTCGGAGGACATGGTCCCACGGTCGCGCGTCGGTCACCGTGGGGCATCCGGTGCTGCATCGTCGGGGCGACGGCGGGAGAGGCCGCCGGCCATGGCTGTGCCGAGGCTAGGAAGTCCCGGACCGCGTCCGCGGAGCCGACCGGGCCGTTGGCGTACAGGAAGTGGTCTGTTCCCGGTTCGACGAGACGGGTGCCGGGCCGCCGAGCGGCCATCCGCGCTGCCTGCTCCGCCGACAGCACACCGCCTTCGGTGCCGCGTACCAGCAGCGCCGGGCAGGTGGAGCCGGTCCAGTCGGCCCAGTGGTCGCCGTGGACCCGGTCCTCGGATTCGTAGATGTCCCTGGGATGGAAGTGCAGGCCCCGACTCCCGTCCGGCCGCCGGCGAACGGCGAATTCGAGGAAGGGGGCGAACGGGCCCAGCCGCGCCACGAACGCCTCCCTGCCGGGGCAGCTCGGCACAGCCCTCCCCGTTGGCCAGCGCGGTCACGCGCTCATGGACCACTTGGGACTGGACCGTGCGGCCCTCCCCGGCCACTCGCTCGGCGCGATCAGTCCGGGGCGAGGCGGGCGGCGAGACCGGCGTACGACATGCCCTCGGACATGTGCCCGTGCAGGGCGAGCAGCGGGCGGCCGGGTCCGCCGAAGTCCACGTAGGACAGGGTGCGGCCGTCGATGGTGAGGGCGGAACGCTGGGCGTTGTCGGTGTTCATGGGTTCACCGCAGCCGCGATCCATCCGCCCGCACAAGACGCTCGTGCAATACGGTTGTTTGAATCTCGGCGTGCGCGGACGCCCACCCCGACCGATCGCCGGCGTGGATGAAGGGTTTCGAGGTTTCGAACTCCATGAAACGACCGAGGGCCCTTCCTCACCATGGTGAGAAAGGGCCCTGATCTGCGGATTCGGAGCGATGCTCCCGTCGGGACGACAGGATTTGAACCTGCGACCCCTTGACCCCCAGTCAAGTGCGCTACCAAGCTGCGCCACGTCCCGCCGCGGTCTCACGCGGAGCGTTCCGCGTGATCACGCAGGTCAACCCTACCGCACCTGAGCGGGTGCCCGTGTCGGGCCCGGTACGGCGTCCGGGGCGGCCGGGCGGCCGGCGCGGCGGACCGGGACGAGGAGGGCGGCGCCGGTCGCGGCCAGGCAGAGGACGGCGAGCAGGGCCCAGCCGTGGGTGTAGCCGGAGGCGTACGGCAGGCCCGAGGGCTGGAGCCGGCCGGTGACCAGGACGCTGGTGAGCGCGGCGCCGATCGAGCCGCCGATGGTGCGAATGTTGGCGTTCATGCCGGTCGCGGCGCCGGTCTGCTCCGCCGGCACGCTGCCCACGATGAGGTTGGCCATCGAGGCGAAGGCGAGTCCGATGCCGAGGCCGAACAGGCCCGAGACGACGGCCACCTGCCACTGCTCGTCATGCCACAGGGTGAGGAAGCCGCAGGCCAGCGCGCCGAGCGCGGCACCGGCGGTGAGCAGCGCCTTGGCGCCGACGCGGGGCTCCAGACGGCCCGACAGGACGCCGGAGAGGAACATCGCGACCAGCATCGGCAGCATGAGCAGACCGGACGCGGTGACGCTGGCGCCGAAGCCGTAACCGGCCGCGGACGGCGTCTGGACGAAGCCCGGCAGGAAGGACCAGATGGAGTACATGCCGGCACCGAACAGCAGCGCGGCCGTGTTGGTCGTCCACACCGCGGGCAGCCGCAGCACCCGCAGATCGATGAGCGGGCTGCGCGAGCGGGCCTCGGTCGCCAGCCACACGCCGAACAGCACGACGGCGGCGGCGAACAGACCGAGCACCTTCGCCGAGCCCCAGCCCCACCGGCCGGCCTGGCTCAAGGGCAGCAGCAGGGCCACCAGCCAGCCGGAGAGCAGCACGGCCCCGCTCCAACTGACCTTCCCCTCCGCCCGCTTGGGCGACTCGGGGACGTAGCGCAGCGCGATGAGGACCGTCGCGGCGACGACCGCCACCGGGATCCAGAACAGCCAGCGGTAGTCGAGCGCGGACACGATCGGACCGGCGGCCACGATGCCGACCCCGCCGCCCGCGGCGATCACGGCGGAGAGGTTGCTGATGCTGCCGCTGACCTCGCCGGGGGCGAACTCGTCCCGGATGATGCCGAAGGACAGCGGGAACAGGGCACCGCCGACGCCCTGGACGACCCGGGCGAGGATGAGCACGCCGATGGTCGGGGCCAGCGCGGCGACGAGACAGCCCGCGAGGACGGCCAGCAGGACGGCGACGAGGGTCCGCTTCTTGCCGACGAGGTCGCCGACCCGGCCGAGGATCGGGGTGAAGACCGAGGCGGACAGCAGATAGGCCGTCATCACCCAGGTCGCGGTGGACTGCGAGGTGTGCAGGGCGTGTTGGACGGTCGGCAGGGCCGGCGCGATGAGCGACTGGAGCATGGAGAACACGCCGGCACCGGTCGCGAGGACCGTGAAGGTGAGGCGAGTGGACGCGCGGGGCATGAAGAAGCCTCTCCGAAATCAGGGACGCGGAGGGAGAACAGGGACGTGGAGGGTCGGTACCGGGTGAGCCGGGTACCGAGGGGCGCGGTCGTACGGGCCGCGCCACGGGTAATGCCCGGAGCCGGCCCCGCGGGCCACGTCCGGCCACGGCGGAGCCGACCCCGCACTGTTAAAGTGGAGGTACGCCTCCACTGTAGCGGAGGTGCACCTCCGGTTCCAGTCGATTCCCTCCCGGGAGGCAGCAGTGACGGCCACGCAGTTCCCCGTCAGCGAGATCGTGGCGGCCCGCCGGCCGCACCGTAAGGACGCCGCCCGCAACTACGACGCCCTGCTCGGCGCCGCCCGCGAGGCGTTCGCGGAGCACGGCGCCGACGCCTCGCTGGAGGACATCGCCCGCCGCGCGGGCGTCGGCATCGGCACCCTGTACCGGAACTTCCCGACCCGCCGCGACCTGTTCGAGAGCGTCTACGCCGACGAGGTCAACGCCCTGTGCCGGGCGGCCGTCGAGCTCGCGGACCGGGAACCGTGGGAGGCGCTGACCAACTGGCTGAACCGGTTCGCCGGGTACATGGTCACCAAGCGCGCCGTGCGCGAGGCCCTCGACGGCGAGTCGGACATCTTCCAGTCCTGCCGCGACTCCATGTACGAGGCCGGCGGCCCCCTGCTGGAACGCGCGCAGCGGGCCGGTGCTGCCCGGGCGGACATGGACTTCGGCGATCTGCTGCGGATGGTCGCCGGGATCACGGCGACGGCGTTCGAGGACGACGCCCAGCGCGACCGGGTCCTGGCCATCGCCCTGGACGGAGTCCGCACCAGCCGCTGACCGCCCGGTCCGTGGGCTGTCCGCCCCCGTCCGCCCCTACTTGATGACCGCGTTCGCCACCACCACCACGACCCCCAGGCACGCGTCCCCCAGCCCCATGAGGACGGCGGTCGGCCAGCGGCGCGCCGACCAGCGGGCGGTGACGAGGCCGATGCCGAAGAGGATCACGATGTTGAGGACGAACGCCACGTACTCGACGCCTTTCGCGGGCCACCACTTCCAGTACGCGCCCGCGAGCAGGAAGACGGTGGGCAGCACGGCCGTGACGAGCGGCCACTCGTCGCGCATGGCGAGCAGGACGTCCCACCGGCCGTGCGGGGTGCGCTCGGCGATGTAGTGGGCGTAGCCGTGGGCGAGGGCGGAGGCGCCCGCGGTCACCAGCACCCATGCCGCGTCGTAGCCGCGGACACCGGCGGACGTGTGCCCGTACTGGGTGAGCGCCGCGACCATCGAGCTGGCGAGGACGGCGCCGTACACCCCGCCGAACAGGACGATCTCCCGTGTGCCGTGCTGCCGGGGTGGCGCCGGGCCGGCCGCCGTGGAGTCAGCCATGTCCCCACGATCACCCGCGCCCCGCGCCCCCGCCAGCGGTGGGCTCCGCGACGAAGTGTCCTCCGACCAGGCCCGATGCCCCACACCCTGTCCATGGCGGCGCGGCTGCCGTACCGGCCAGGGTCGGTGGCATGACGCACAGCTTCGCGCTCCACATCCCCGACGCCGACCTCCCACCCGAGCCCCTGGACCCGGAGCAGATCGTGGCCGGGAACCCCGAGGTGACCGGGAAGGTGGTGTGGGAGTCTGCGGACGGCCGGCAGCTCCGGGGGATCTGGCAGATCACACCGGGCGTGGTCACGGACACGGAGGCGGACGAGCTGTTCGTGGTGATCAGCGGCTCGGCGACCATCGAGGTCGAGGACGGGCCGACGCTGACGGTGGGTCCCGGCGACATGGCGGTGCTCCGCGCGGGCGACCGTACGACGTGGACCGTGCACGAGACGCTGCGCAAGGCCTATGCCATCAACCTGTGAAGCCGCATCAACATGGGGGCGGAATCAAGCTGGGGCCGCATCAAGCCGCAGCGCCGCATCAACCCGGAGCGCCGTATCAAGCTGGCAGCCGCGTAGACCTCGGCGGCTGTGTCAGCCTGCAAGGCCGTCCCCCGGCGGACCCGTCGTCCCCCGGATCTCCAGCGTCGGCGCGGCCAGCCGCACCCGCCCCTCGCCGTCCGGCCGCTCGAAGCGGTCCAGCAGGCAGCGGGCTGCGCGCCGGCCCACCTCGTGCGGGGCGGTGTCGACGGTGGTCAGCCACAGGTGCCGCAGCCGGGAGACGCTGGTGTTGTCGTACCCGGTCACCGACAGGTCGCCGGGCACCCGCAGCCCCAGCTCACCGGCCGCCGACAGCGCGCCCACCGCGGCCATGTCGTTGACGGCGAAGAGTGCCGTGGGCCGCTCGGGGCGGCTGAGCAGGCGGACGGTTCCGCGGTAGCCGCCCTCCTCGGTCAGGTCGCCTGGTTCGACGAGCGGTTCGGCGCCGTGCGCCCGCATCGCCGTCTCGAAGCCCCGCCGGCGCAGCGCGCCCACGGCGCCGTGGCCGGCGAGGTGCGCGATCCGGCGGTGGCCGAGCCCGAGCAGGTGCTCGGTGGCGAGCCGGGCGCCCCGCTCGTCGTCGCCCGCGACGACGTCCACCCCCGGCGGCTGCGCCTCGCGCGCGCCGGCCACGACCACCGGCATCCGCCGCGCGAGCGCGCCGAGGCCGCCTGCGTCCGGGACCGTGCCGACCACCACCAGTCCGTCGACGCCCAGGTCCAGGAAGGGCTCGGCGAGGTCGTGGCCCAACCGGCGGTTGAGACGGGCGTCGGCGAGGACCATGTGCAGACCGGCCGCGTGCAGCGGGGAGTTCAGCCCGTCGAGCAGTTCCACGAACCAGGGGTTGCGCAGGTCGTCCAGGAGGACACCGATGGTGCGGGTGCGCTGCTCGCTGAGGCTGCGGGCGGCCGCGTTCGGCCGGTAGCCCAGCTCGCGCACGGCCCGCAGGACCGCCTCCCGCTTCTCGGGGCGCACCGGGCCGGAGCCGCGCAGTACCAGGGAGACGAGTGACTTCGACACGCCGGCGCGTTCGGCCACGTCGCGGATCGTCGGCGGTCTCATGGGATGGACCGTTCCACGCGGCGTGCCGCGCTGTCAAAGGGTTGACACGCTGCCCATGTCCGAACAAAGGTGGCCTGGACCGACGATGGACCGGTCCAAACGGAGAGGGGCTGTCATGGTGGACGCGCTCGGTGTCGCCGTCATCGGGTTCGGCTGGATGGGCCGGGTGCACACCCAGGCGTACGCCCGTCTCCCGCACCACTACCCCCGGCTGCCACTGCGGCCCCGGCTGGTCACGGTCGCCGAGGAGGTGCCGGGGCGGGCGGAGGAGGCCGCCGAGCGGTTCGGGTTCGCCTCGGCGACCCGGGACTGGCACGAGGTGGCCGCCGATCCGCGCGTCCGGGCGGTGAGCGTGACCGCGCCGAACTTCCTGCACCGGGAGATCGGCGTGGCGATGGCCGAGGCCGGCAAGCACCTGTGGATCGAGAAGCCGGTGGGCCTGACCGCCGGGGACGCCCGCGCGGTCGCCGACGCCGTCACCAAGGCCGGCGTGCAGGGCACGGTCGGCTTCAACTACCGCAACGCGCCCGCCGTCGAGGCCGCCCGCGAGCTGATCGCCTCCGGCGGGATCGGCACGGTCACCCACGTCCGCATCCGCCTCTTCAGCGACTACGCGGCCCATCCGGACGGCGCCCTGACCTGGCGTTACGAGCGCGAGCGCGGGGGCAGCGGGGTGCTCGGCGACCTGGCCTCGCACGGCGCCGACCTGGCCCGCTTCCTGCTCGGCGACATCGCCGCGCTCACCGCCGACACGGCGGTCTTCGTCCCGGAACGCGCCCGTCCGAGCGGCGCGACGGCCGGCCACGCCCTGGCCGCCGGCGGCGAGCCGGGCCCGGTCGAGAACGAGGACTACGTCAGCTGCCTGCTCCGCTTCGCCTCCGGCGCCCGCGGCGTCCTGGAGGCCTGCCGGGTCTCGGTCGGCGAGCAGAACAACTACGGCTTCGAGGTGCACGGCACCCGGGGCGCGGTGTTCTGGGACTTCCGCCGGATGAACGAACTGAAGGTGAGCCGGGGTACGACGTACCAGGACCAGCCGGTGAGCACGGTGTACGTCGGCCCGGGCGCCGGGGAGTTCGCCGCGTTCCAGCCGGGCGCGGCCAACGCGATGGGCTACGACGACCTGAAGGTGATCGAGGCCTACCGCTTCGTCCGCTCCATCGCCGAGGGCACCCCGTACGGCACCACGCTCGCGGACGCGGTGCACAGCGCCACCGTGCTGGACGCGATGGCGGAGTCCGCCGCGAGCGGGGCGTGGGTCACGCTGCCGGGGTCGTAGGCATGTTGTACGGCGTGACCACCTGGATCGCGGACGGCAGGACCGGCCCGGCCGGCGGCAACGCACCGTGGAAGCGCATCACCTCGTGGCAGGCCTCGCGCAGGTCGTGCCGCAGATCGTGGTGGAGCACGGCGGACAGGCGGTGCTCGCGCAGCAGCCGGGTGTTGTCGTGGTCCAGGTCGTGCGCGACGAACACGGCGCACTCGCGGCCGAGGTCGGCGAAGGCCCGCAGGGTCGCGTTGTTGCCGCCGCCGATGGAGTAGACCGCCCGGATCTCCGGGTCGCGTTCCAGGGCGGCGCGGACCAGGTCGTACTGCGTGGCGTCCAGGCCGTGACCCTCGGCGATCTCCACCAGCGTCCGCTCCGGGTGCCGGGCCCGCATGATGCTGCGGAAGCCCATCTCGCGCTCCTCCTCGTTGCGGAAGAAGCCGCTGCTGAGGCTGGTGAGGACGTTGCCGGGCCGGTCGCCGAGCCACTGGCCCGTCAGGTAGGCGGCGGTCGCGCCGGCCGCCCGGTTGTCGATGCCGACGTAGGCGACGCGTCCGCTCGCGGGCAGGTCGGTGACGAGGGTGACGACCGGGACGCCGGCGGCGGCCAGCCGGCCGACGGCCGCGGTGACCTCGGGGACGTCCGGCGCCTTGAGGATCACGCCCTGCGAGCCGCGCCGGGCGATCCGGTCGAGCGTGCCGACCAGCTCCCGGACCGGGCCGGTCTCGCGGAAGTGGAAGCGGGAGCGCACGACGGCCGGGTGCAGGGCGGGCAGTTCGGCCTCCAGGGCGGCGCGTACGGCGGTGGTGAACCGCTCGGGCGCCTGGGCCACGATGTCGACCATGAAGGTGCGGCCGACCAGCCGGACCTGGGTGCGCTGCCGGTCGAGGTCGGCGATGGCCCGGTGCACCTCCCGCGCGGTGCTCTCCCGCACCCCTCCCCTGCCGTTCAGCACCCGGTCCACGGTGGCCTCGCTGAGACCGGCCTGACGTGCGATCTCCCGGATCGGGAAGGGGTGGCCCATGGACCGGCTCCTTGAGGGGTTTTTGATGGTCGCGTGCTGGTTGTTCGAGGGGTTTGTACTGACAAGAATGACAGGGCCGCGCCGCTTCCCGTGACCGAAGGCGCCGCTCCCGTGACCGAAAGAGGGACACCGATGTCCGTCGCCGCCGTACCAGGCCGTGCCTGGCTGTCCGAGCAGGACTGCGACCTCGGCGGGTTCCGCGCCCTGGTCGAGCGCACCACGGATCCGGCCGCCTATCCGCACGCCGCGTCCGTCGTGGAGAACGTCCTCGTGTACGAGGGTGAGCGGCTGCGGGCGGCCGGCGACCGGACCGCGCTGCGGGCCGAGCTGGTGCGGGCGCTCGCCGAAGGGCCCGGGATCGTCGTCGTCCGGGGGGCCTTCCCGGAACCGGACGTCGTCGACCGGGTCACGGCGGTGTTCGAGGCGCTGATCGACGGGCAGCGGGCCGCCGGGGCGACCGCGGGCGACCACTTCGCCGCGCCGGGGGCCAACGACCGGGTGTGGAACGCGCTGGAGAAGACGGCCCTGTACGACGCGGAGGCGTTCGCCGACTACTACGCCAACGACGTCCTGGCGCTGCTCGCCACGGCCTGGCTGGGCCCCGGCTACCAGGTCACCTCCCAGGTCAACGTGGTCAACCCGGGCGGCGCCGGACAGACCGCGCACCGGGACTACCACCTGGGCTTCCTGAGCAACGCGGTGGCCGCCGCCTACCCCGCCCACGTGCACCGCCTCTCCCCCGTGCTCACTCTCCAGGGCGCGGTCGCCCACTGCGCCATGCCGGTGGATTCCGGACCGACGCTGTACCTGCCGTACTCCCAGTTGTACGAGCCGGGCTACCTGGCCTGGCGGCTCCCGGAGTTCCAGGAGTACTTCGCGGCGCACCACGTGCAGCTCCCGCTGGCGAAGGGCGACGCCGCCTTCTTCAACCCGGCGCTCTTCCACGCCGCCGGCCCCAACCGGACGGCGGACGTCCGGCGCACGGCCAACCTCCTGCAGATCTCGTCCGCGTTCGGCCGCGCGATGGAGACCGTGGACCGCGAGGCGGTGGCGAACGCGGTGTTCCCGGTGCTGCTGCGGCGCAAGGAGGCGGGCGCCTCCGAGGAATGGCTGGAGAACGTGATCGCCGCGAGCGCCGAGGGCTACCCCTTCCCCACGAACCTGGACAGCGATCCGCCGGTCGCCGGGCTGGCCCCGCCGGCGCAGGCGGACCTGGTGCGGCGGGCGCTGAGGGAGACATGGCAGCCCGCGCGGCTGCGTGAGGAACTGCGGGCGGCGGCGGAACGCCGGGAGAGCTGAGGCAGGGCATGGGACTTCTCGACGACAAGGTCGTTCTGGTCAACGGCGGCAGCCAGGGCGTCGGGGCCGCCATCGCGCGGGCCGCCGTGCGCGAGGGCGCCGTCGTGGCGGTGAGCGGGCGGCGCCCGGAGCCGGGCGAGGCGCTGGTGGCGGAGCTGTCGGCGGCCGGCGGCGAGGCGGTGTACGTCCAGGCCGATCTGGCGGACGCCGAGCAGGCGAAGGCGTCGGTCGCCGAGGTCGTGGACGCCTACGGCCGGATCGACTGCCTGGTGAACTCGGCCGGGCTGACCTCGCGGGGCACGCTGCTGGACACCACGCCGGAGCTGTTCGACGCGCACATCGCGGTCAATCTGAAGGGGCCGTTCTTCGCGATGCAGGCGGCGGTCGCCGACATGACGGCCCGCAAGGCGCCCGGCACGATCGTCAACGTCATCACCTCGTCGGCGCACGGCGGGCAGCCGTTCCTCGCGCCGTACGTCGCCGCCAAGGCGGGCCTGGTGGGCCTGACCCGGAACGCGGCGCACGCCCACCGCTGGGACCGGATCCGGATCAACGGCCTGAACATCGGCTGGACCGCGACCGAGGGCGAGGACGCCACCCAGCGGGCCTTCCACGGCGCCGGTGACGACTGGCGGGAGCAGGCCGCGGCCCGGCTGCCGATGGGCAAGCTCGGCCAGCCGGACGAAATCGCGGACTTCGTGGTCTTCCTGCTGTCCGAGCGGTCGGGGGTGGTCACCGGGTCGGTGATCGACTGGGACCAGAACGTGCTCGGCGGCCTCGACTAGAACTGCAGCACCGACCCTAGGAGCAGTACCGCATGCGTATCGGAATCCTCGGCCTCGGCCGCATCGGCGCCTTCCACGCCGAGACCCTCGCCGGACTGGACGCCGTCGAGTCGCTCGTCGTCGCCGACCCGTTCGCGGAGGCGGCCAAGGCCGCCGCTGAGCGGTTCGGCGCACAGGTCGCGGACTCGCCGGAGGCCCTGCTCGCGGCCGGCGTGGACGGTCTCGTCGTGGCGGCGGCCACCGACGCCCACCCCGCCCTGATCCTGGCCGGCGTCGAGGCGGGCGTCCCGGTCTTCTGCGAGAAGCCGGTCGCCCGCACCATGGCGGAGGGCGTCGAGGTGCTGAAGGCCGTACAGGGCAGCGCCGTGCCCATCCAGATCGGCTACAACCGGCGCTTCGACGCGGGCTTCGTCGCCGCGCGGGCCGCCGTGCAGGCCGGTGAGCTGGGCATGCTGCACACGGTCCGGTCCACGACCCTGGACCCGGCGCCGCCGCCGGCCGCCTACGTCGCCGCGTCCGGGGGCATCTTCCGTGACTGCTCGGTGCACGACTTCGACATCATCCGCTGGGTGACGGGCCGTGAGGTCACCGAGGTGTACGCGGTGGGCGGCAACCGGGGCGCCGACTACATCAAGGCGGCGGGCGACGCCGACACCACCGGGGCGATCCTGACCCTGGACGACGGCACGATCGCGGTGGTGTCCAACTCCCGGCACAACAAGCGGGGTTACGACGTGCGCATGGAACTGCACGGCTTCGCCGACTCCATCGCCGTCGGCCTGGACGACAAGCTGCCGCTGCGTTCGGTCGAGCCCGGTATCACCTTCCCGGCCGGCACCCCGCACGACTTCTTCATGGACCGCTTCACCGACGCCTACCGCGCCGAACTGACCGCGTTCACCGAGGTCGTGGCCGGCACCCGGACCTCGCCGTGCACCGTCGAGGACGCCCTGGAGGCCGGCTGGATCGCGGAGGCCTGCACGCTGTCGCTGCACGAGCACCGGCCGGTGACCCTCGCGGAGGTACGGACGGTCTGACCGCACGCCGACGGCGCCGGGCAGCTGCCCGGCGCCGTCGGCGTGTCCGTCAGCCGCAGTACCGGATCAGCCACTCGTCCGGGTTGTAGGTGTCCCGCGCCGGGTCCGGCACCGTCGCCGGCTTCGTCTCCACCGTGTCCTGCGGGCGTATCCGCTCCGGCAGCGCGCCGAAGCGGTCGCGGCGCCGGGCGGCGGCGTCGGTCGGGTCCTGGGATGTGGTGCGTGGGTCCGTACGGTGTGTCATCTCGTCCTCCCGTCCGCGCGGGCGTTCCCCGTTGTCGGTCAGACGCCCGTGTGCCCCCGTTGGTTCCCGGCCGCTCGGTGCCCGAATCCCCCGGGACAGCGCAGGAACCGGGCCGCGGTCGTCGGCACCGCGGCCCGGTCGTGTGCACCCGGCCCCCCAGGGCCTTTCGTTCGGATCACGCCGGGCTCGCGGGCCCTGGCACCGCGCCACCAGACCCTGCTCCCTGATCCGGCCAGAACGAAAGACCCTACGCCCCGCAGGACCGCAGGAAGCGCCGGGTGCGTACCGCGATGGGCAGCGGCTTGTCCGGCTCGCACGGGTACATGTCCTGCTCAACGATCGCGAACAGCTCCACACCGAGCTTCTGCGCCGCCTCCAGGACCGGCCCCAGCTCCGGGACCCCGGAGGGCGGTTCGCACATCACGCCGCGCTGCACGGCCGGTCCGAACGGCACCCCGCCCGCGACCACCTCGGCGAGGACGTCCGGGTCGACCTGCTTGAGGTGCAGGTACCCGATGCGCTCGCCGTAGGTCTCGATCAGCTTGACGCTGTCCCCGCCGCAGTAGGCGTAGTGCCCGGTGTCCAGACAGAGGTTGACCAGCTCGCTGTCGGTCGAGTCCAGGAGGCGCTCGACGTGTTCCTCGGTGTCGATGTGGGTGTCGGCGTGCGGGTGCACGACGATGTCCAGGCCGTAGGTCTCCTTGACCTCGTGGCCGAGCCGTTCCATGCCCTTGGTCAGATGGGCCCACTGCCCGGCGGTCAGCTCGGGCGGCTCCAGGATCTCGGCGGTCTTGTCGTCCCGCCAGAAGGAGGGGATGACGACCAGGTGCCGGGCGCCCATCGCCTGGGTGAGCGCGGCGACCTGGCTGACGTGCGCCCAGGTCTCCTCCCAGACGGCGGGGCCGCGGTGCATGCCGGTGAAGACCGTGCCCGCCGAGACCTTCAGGTTCCGCTTGGCCACCTCGTCGGTGAGCCGGGCGGGATCGGTGGGGAGGTAGCCGTAGGGGCCGAGTTCGATCCAGTCGTAGCCGGCCTCGGCGACCTCGTCGAGGAAGCGTTCCCAGGGCACCTGCTGGGGGTCGTCGGGGAACCAGACGCCCCAGGAGTCGGGGGCGGAGCCGACCCGGATGCGGTCGAGCGGGGTGGGGTGCGCCATGATCAGGGGGTTCCTTCCGGGGAGGTCGCCACGGGTGCGCTGAGGTCGCCCTCCTCGGGCAGCTCCTCCACGTCGACGCCGCGCACCTGGGCCAGCTCGTGCTTGAGCGCGGCGAGCTCGGCGCCGCCGGCCATGTGGTTGGTCAGCTCTTCGAGGCCGATCTCGCTGCGTTCGGCGCTCAGTTCCAGGGTGCCGAGGCGCAGGACGCTGAAGTGGTCGCCGACCATGTAGGCGTGGTGGGGGTTGTGGGTGATGAAGATGACGCCGAGGCCGCGGTCGCGGGCGGCGGCGATGTACTTCAGCACCACCCCGGACTGCTTGACGCCGAGGGCGGCGGTGGGCTCGTCCAGGATGAGCACGCGGGCGCCGAAGTAGACGGCGCGGGCGATGGCGACGCACTGGCGCTGGCCGCCGGAGAGGGTGCCGATGGGCTGTTCCAGGTCGTCCAGGACGATGCCCATGTTGCGCAGTTCCTGGTCGGCGGTCTCCTTCATGCGGGCGATGTCGAGCCGGCGCAGCGGCCACGGGCCCTTGGTCATCTCGGAGCCGAGGAAGAAGTTCCGCCACACCGGCATCAGGGGGACGGTGGCGAGGTCCTGGTAGACGGCGGCGATGCCCTTGTCGAGGGCTTCGCGCGGGGTGGTGAAGCGCACCGGGGTGCCGTCGACGAGGAACTCGCCCTCGGTGTGCTGGTGCAGCCCCGAGATGATCTTGATGAGGGTGGACTTGCCGGCGCCGTTGTCGCCGAGCACGCAGGTCACCCGGCCGGCGTGGACCTTCAGGTCGACGCCGTGCAGGGCGCGGATGTTGCCGTAGGACTTGCCGGCGCCGCGGAGTTCGACCAGGAGCCCGTCGGGGGTGGGCGCGCCGTCCTGGAGGACGGCGCCGTGGGTGCCCGTGGTGTTGTCGGTCATCGCTTACCTCCGGGTCGCCGTGCGCTGGACCCACAGATTGATCAGGACGGCGCCGAGCAGCATCACGCCGAGGAAGGCCTTGAACCAGTCGGGGTTCCAGCCGGCGTAGACGATGCCCTGCTGCACCATGCCGAACATGAAGGCGCCGAAGACCGGGCCGATCGCGGAGCCGTAGCCGCCGGTGAGCAGGCAGCCGCCGATGACGGCCGCGGCGATGTAGATCAGCTCCTGGCCGACGCCCTCGCCGGACTGCACGGTGTTGAACGAGAACAGGTTGTGCATGCCGACGAACCAGGCGCCGAAGCCGACCAGCATGAACAGGGTGATCTTGGTGAACCTCACCGGGACACCGACCGCGCGGGCGCTGTCCTTGTTGCCGCCGACGGCGAAGATCCAGTTGCCGTACTTGGTGCGCAGCAGCACCCAGGTGGCCAGGGCGGCGAAGACCAGCCACCAGACCACGGTGATCTTCACCTGGACCCCGCCCACGTCGAAGGAGGAGGCGAAGATCTTCCGGGCCTGGTCGAAGCCGTCCATGTCGCTGATGTCGTCGGTGGCGACATTGCCGGTGACCAGCTTGGTGACCGCGAGGTTGGTGCCCTGGAGGATCAGGAAGGTGCCCAGGGTGACCAGGAAGCTGGGCAGCCCGGTCTTCACCACCATCCAGCCGTTGAAGGCGCCGATCGCGAGGGACACGATCAGGGCGACGATCACACCCGTCCACACGTTCACGGTGAGCTGGTAGCTGAGCATGCTCGCGGTGAGCGCCGAGGAGATCACGGCGACGCCGGAGGAGAGGTCGAACTCCCCGCCGATCATCAGCAGGGCCACCGGGAGGGCCATGATGCCGATGGTCGAGGACTGGTAGAGGATGTTCGCCATCGAGCTGCCGTCGCGCACCGGCGGCGCCGTGACCAGGAAGAAGACCAGGACGGCGACGGCGCCGAGGAAGACACCCACCTCGGGCCGGGCCAGCAGCCTGAGGGCCAGCGGGCGCCGGGCGGTGCGGCCGTCGGTCTGCTTCGGGCCGGACGCCGGCGGCCTGCCGACCGCCGGCTCAGCCTGCTGGGTCATGCTCATCACCGGGTGCCCTTCGCGGCGAACCCGGCGACCTTGTCGACGTTGGACTTGTCCACGAAGGCCGGGCCGGTGAGCACGGCCTGCTCACCGCCGCCGCTGTAGTTGCCGTTGTTCTTGTAGAGCCACAGCGAGTCGACCGCCAGGTAGCCCTGGAGGTAGGGCTGCTGGTCGACGGCGAACTCGATGGTGCCCTTCTGCACCGCCTTGACCAGGTCCTTGTTGAGGTCGAAGGTGGCCACCTTCGCCTTGCTGCCCGCGTCGCCCACCGACTGCACCGCGGTCAGCGCGAAGGGGGCGCCGAGGGTGACGACGGTGTCGACGGACTTGTCCTGCTTCAGCTTGGCGGTGATGGTCGACTTCACCGACGGCATGTCGGTGCCGTTCACGTACAGGGTGTCCGTGGTGCCCTTGAACGTCTTCTTCACGCCGTCGCAGCGCTGGGTGAGGCCCACGTTGCCCTGTTCCTGGATCACGCAGACGATCTTCTTCGCGCCGGTGGTGTTGAGCTTGTTGCCGAACGCCTCGCCCGCCACGCTCTCGTCCTGCCCGAAGAACTCCAGCAGGCCGAGCTTCTTCCAGTCGCTCAGTCCGGAGTTGAGGCCGACCACCGGGATGCCGGCCTGCTGGGCCTTGGCGATCGCGCCCTTCATCGCGTCGGGCTTGGCCAGGGTGACCGCGATGCCGTCGACCTTCTGGTCGATCGCGTTCTGCACGTAGTTCGCCTGGTTTCCCGCGTTGGGGTCGGCGGAGTAGATCAGCTTGATGTTGTCCTTGGCCGCCGCGGCCTCCGCGCCCTTGCGGACGGTGTCCCAGAAGGTGTCGCCGGGCGCCTGGTGGGTGACCAGGGCGACGGTCATGCGGGGGGTGTCGGCCTTGCCCGCGGAGGGGTTCGCCGCTTCCTCCTCGGCCTTCTTGCCGCCGGAACTGCTGGAGCAGCCGGCGAGGGTGAGGGCTGCCGCGGCGGCCACCGCCACGAGGGGGGCCAGTCTGCGGGAGCGGGGACGAGAAGAGCGGTCCATCTTTCCAGCACCTCACTGTGCGTGCGACGGGGCAAGGACGCTGTTGCGTTGGGACGGGATACAAGCCTCTGTCGAGCCCGCTGTCAATACTTTGTTAAGACATCATTTCACAAGCAGGTCCGAATGTAAGTACAAACCATTGACACCTTCGGCGCCGGGGCCTACACCTGAGGGACATGAGCCCAGTACACCGCACCCCGCAGCGAACGGCACCGGGTGATCGCGCGCTGGATCCCGTGACCTTCGCCCTGGACCGGTCGAGCCCGGTCCCGTTGTACTACCAGCTCGCCCGGCAACTGGAGGCGGCCATCGAGCGCGGCGTGCTGGTGCCGGGGAATCTGCTCGGCAACGAGGTCGACCTGTCGGTGCGGCTCGGGTTGTCCCGGCCCACCGTCCGCCAGGCGATCCAGTCCCTGGTCGACAAGGGGCTGCTGGTGCGGCGTCGGGGGGTCGGGACGCAGGTGGTGCACAGCCAGGTCAGACGCCCGCTGGAACTCAGCAGCCTCTACGACGACCTGGAGTCGGCCGGACAGGGTCCGACCACCCGGGTGCTGCGCAACGAGCGGATCGCGGCGCCCGCCGACGTGGCCGCCGCCCTGGGCCTCCCGGAGGGCGCCGAGGTCGTCGTACTGGAGCGGCTGCGCCGCACCCACGGCCGGCCGGTGGCGTTCCTGCGCAACCACCTGCCCGCCGCCCTGCTGGAACTCGGCACCGAGCGGCTGGAGTCCACGGGCCTGTACCGGATGCTGCGCTCCGCCGGGATCGTCCTGCACAGCGCCCGCCAGTCCATCGGCGCCCGCGCCGCGAGCGCCGAGGAGGGCGCCCTGCTGGAGGAGCCGGAGGGCGCGGCCCTGCTCACCATGCGGCGCACCGCCTACGACGACGCGGGCCGACCGGTGGAGCACGGCAGCCACGTCTACCGGGCGTCCCGGTACGCCTTCGACTTCCAACTGCTGGTCAGAAGCTGAAACGGAACGATCTGTTTCACACAGCCCCCTCGGCCGGCCGGGCCGTGGGGGCCGTTGCGTCCCGCCGTCGTCAACGGTGCAGGTGACGGTGACGATTACGTTTCGGGCAAGAGACACCTCAGTGGCACCGGAGCTATTGACGCATGAGCGGACATGGGGCTGTTATTACGCCCACGATGTTCGGTCGAGTTGATTTCTGAGCGGTTTCGAACCTTTCAGTGATCAACTCATCCCCTTGGCCGAACCCTGTATGCATCAGGAGCCGCCATGCGCCTCTCGCCCTCCGGTCTCTCCGTCCCGGGCCCCAGCCGCCGTTCCCTGCTGCGCGGAGCGGGCGGTGCCGCCCTGCTCGCCGGCGCCGGCATACCCCTGCTGTCCGCCTGCGGAGGCAGCGGTTCCGGTTCCGACCCGAAGACCGTCACCCTGGGCTCCAACGCCTCGGACGCGGTGCCCAAGAAGGCCTTCGAGAGCGTCTACGCGGCCTTCAAGAAGCAGTCCGGCATCACCGTCGACGTGAACACCAAGGACCACAACACCTTCCAGGAGCAGATCAACTCGTATCTGCAGGGCACCCCGGACGACGTGTTCAACTGGTTCGCCGGCTACCGCATGCAGTTCTTCGCGGCGAAGAAGCTGGCCTCGCCGATCGACGACGTGTGGGCGAAGATCGGGGACAACTTCCCCGAGGCGATGAAGAAGCTCAGCAAGGGTGAGGACGGCAAGTACTACTTCGTCCCGATGACCACGTACCCGTGGGCCGTCTTCTACCGCAAGAGCGTCTTCCAGCAGCACGGCTACGAGGTCCCCACCACCTGGGACGACTTCGTCTCCCTGTGCAAGCAGATGAAGAAGGACGGCCTGGTCCCGATCGCCTTCGGCGACAAGGACGCCTGGCCGGCGATGGGCACCTTCGACCAGATCAACTTCCGCCTGAACGGCTACGACTTCCACGTTCAGCTGATGGCCGGCAAGGCGTCCTGGACCGACGCCAAGGTGAAGGACGTCTTCGACCACTGGGCCGAGATCCTCCCCTACCACCAGGACGGCTTCATGGGCCGCACCTGGCAGGACGCCGCGCAGAGCCTGGTCGCGAAGAAGGCCGGCATGTACCTCCTCGGCTCGTTCGTGGCCCAGCAGTTCACCAACAAGGCCGACCTGGACGACCTCGACTTCTTCGCCTTCCCGGAGATCAACTCCGCGTACGGCCAGGACACCGTCGAGGCGCCGACCGACGGCTTCATGGTGAGCAAGTCCCCGAAGAACCACGCGGGTGTCGTCAAGCTGCTGGAGTACCTGGGCAGCCCCGCCGCCGAGGAGCTGTACCTGAAGACCGACCCGAGCGTGGTCGCCGCCTCCAGCAAGGCCGACACCTCCTCCTACTCGCCGCTGCAGAAGAAGGCGTTCGAGATGATCGGCGCCGCCAAGAGCCTCACCCAGTTCATGGACCGCGACAGCCGCCCCGACTTCACCTCCACGGTGATGCAGCCGGGCCTGCAGAAGTTCCTCCAGAACCCCAAGGGCGTGGACAGCCTGCTGTCGTCCATCGAGCGCCAGAAGAAGACCATCTTCGCGTCCTCGTGAGCGCCCCGATGACCACCGACACGACGACGAAGACCCCGGAGCCGGCGGCCGTGCCGGCTCCGGGGGCCGCGCCCGCGAAGAAGCGGGTCTCGCAGGGACACGCTCGCCTGCTGACCCGCCGTGACCGGATCACGCTCGCCCTCATGGCGGGCGTGCCCACCGTCCTGCACGTGATCCTCGTCTGGGTCACCGCCCTCGCCTCGATCTTCCTTGCCTTCACCACCTGGGACGGCATCGGGTTCGACTCGATCAAGTGGGTCGGCCTGGACAACTTCAAGCAACTCTTCACCGACAACCCGCAGTTCTGGCCGGCCGTCCAGCACAACGTCATCTGGTTCGTCGCACTGATCCTGATCCCGACGCCGTTCGGCCTGTTCCTCGCGGTCCAGCTCGACAAGCGGATCCGGTTCAGCCGCGTCTACCAGACCGCGTACTTCCTGCCCGTCGTCATCTCGATGGCGTGCATCGGCTTCGTCTGGCAGCTCGTCTACAACCCGGACACCGGCCTGATCAACAGCATCATCGGCGCCAACAAGCCCGGCCACTACATCGACTGGATCGGCGACCCCGACCTCAACCTGTGGGCCGTCCTGATCGCCGCGTCCTGGCGGCACGCAGGCTACATGATGATCCTCTACCTGGCCGGCCTGAAGAGCGTCGACCCGTCGCTCAGGGAGGCGTCCGCGCTGGACGGCGCCAACGAGTGGCAGACGTTCAAGAACGTCATCTTCCCGACCCTGCGCCCGACCAACACGGTCGTCCTCGTCGTCACCATCATCGAGGCACTGCGCGCCTTCGACCTGGTCTTCGTCTTCAACAAGGGCGCCCAGGGCACCGAGTTGCTGTCGATCCTGGTCACCAACAACATCATCGGCGAGTCCAGCCGCATCGGATACGGCTCCGCCATCGCCGTCGTCCTGCTGGTGATCTCCCTCGCCGTCATCATCCCGTACCTGATCGCCACCTTCCGGAAGGAGCGGCGCGCATGAGCACCGCCAGCGCCCTGGGAAAGCGGCGTACCCCCGTCCGGCCGGCCCGGATCCTGCTGCACGTCTTCCTCGCGGGCACCGCCCTCGCCTGGCTGGCGCCCCTGCTCTGGGCGGTCTTCTCGGCCCTGCGCCCGTACAGCGAGACCAGCGCCAAGGGATACGTCTCCTGGCCGGACACGCTGAACTTCGACAACTTCAGACACGCGTTCCAGCAGTCGGACATGCTGCACTACTTCGGCAACACGCTGATCATCGCGGTGCCGGCCGTGCTGCTGACGCTGTTCCTGTCCTCGATGGTCGCCTTCTACGTCAGCCGCTTCGACTTCCGGCTCAACCTGGCGCTGCTGCTCGTCTTCACGGCGGGCAACCTGCTGCCGCAGCAGGTCATCATCACCCCGCTGTACCGGCTGTACCTGCTCACCGACCTGCCGGGCATCACCGCGAGCGGCAAGCTGTACGACTCCGCGCTGGGCCTGGTCCTGATCCACGTGGCGTTCCAGTCCGGCTTCTGCGCCTTCGTGCTGAGCAACTACATGCGCTCGCTGCCGCACGAGCTGACCGAGGCCGCGCTGGTCGACGGCGCCTCGGTGTGGCGGCTGTACTGGCAGATCACGCTGCCGCTGTGCAAGCCGGCGATGGCGGCCCTGGCGACCCTGCTGTCCATCTGGATCTACAACGACTTCTTCTGGGCCCTCGTACTGATCTCCACCGGCGAGAACATGCCGATCACCTCGGCGCTGAACAACCTCTCCGGGCAGTACTTCACCGACCCCAACCTGGTCGCCGCCGGCGCGCTGCTGACCGCGATCCCCACCCTGATCGTGTACTTCGTGCTCCAGCGCCAGTTCGTCAGCGGCCTGACCCTGGGCTCCAACAAGGGCTGAGGCGCCCGCACCTGAAAGAGACGACCGTGAAGCGCACCCTGTCCGTCCCCGGTATCGCCTACGGCGGCGACTACAACCCCGAGCAGTGGCCCGAGGAGGTGTGGGCCGAGGACATGCGCCTGATGCGCGAGGCCGGGGTGAACCTGGTCAGCGTCGGCATCTTCTCCTGGGCGCTGCTGGAGCCGTCCGAGGGCGCGTACGACTTCTCGCGCCTGGACAAGATCCTGGACCTGCTGCACGAGAACGGCATCGCCGCCGACCTCGCCACGCCCACGGCGGCGCCGCCGGCCTGGTTCTTCCGGGCCCACCCGCAGGCCCTGCCGACCGACCGGGACGGCCGTACCCTCTCCTACGGCAGCCGCCAGACGTTCTGCCCGTCCAGCCCCGCCTACCGGCAGGCCGCGCTGCGCATCGCGGGCGCGCTCGCCGAACGGTACGCGGACCACCCGGCCGTCCGCATGTGGCACGTGCACAACGAGTACGGCTGCCACAACGCGGCCTGCTACTGCGACACCAGCGCGGCGGCCTTCCGGCGCTGGCTGCGCGACCGCTACGGCGACGACCTGGCGGCCCTCAACCACGCCTGGGGCACCGCGTTCTGGTCCCAGTGGTACTACGACTGGGAGGAGGTCCTGCCGCCGCGCGCCACCGGCGCCGTGTCCAACCCGACGCACCAGCTCGACTGGCGGCGGTTCTGCTCCGACGAACTGCTGTCGCTGTACACGGCGGAACGGGACGTGCTCCGGGCGGCGGCGCCCGCGATCCCGGCGACCACCAACTTCATGGTGAACTTCAGCTTCGACGCCCTGGACTACTGGCGCTGGGCCCCCGAGCTGGACATCGTCTCCAACGACCACTACCTGCGGTCCACGGACCCCGAGCCGCAGATCGACATCGCGCTCAGCGGCGATCTGACGCGCTCGCTCGCACAGGGCCCGTGGCTGCTGATGGAGCACTCGACCGGCGCGGTGAACTGGCAGCCCGTCAACCGGGCGAAGGGACCTGGCCAGTTGCGCCGGGACGCGCTCGCCCACGTGGCGCACGGCGCGGACGGCATCGCCTACTTCCAGTGGCGGCAGTCGAAGGCGGGCGCCGAGCAGTGGCACTCGGCGATGGTGCCGCACGCCGGGACGGACAGCCGGATCTGGCGGGACGTGGTCCGGCTCGGCGCCGACCTGAAGGCGCTGGCCGAGGTGCGCGGCAGCACCGGCACCGCCGAGGTCGCGATCGTCTGGGACTGGAACGCCCGCTGGGCCCTGGAGCTCCCCTCCCAGCCGAGCGGCGAGCTGTGCTACCTGGACCTGGTCCGGGCCTGGTACGAGCCGCTGTGGCGGTCGGGCGTGGCCGTGGACTTCGTCCGGCCGGACGCGGACCTGACCGGCTACCGGCTGGTGCTGGCCCCGAACCTGTACCTGGTCGACGAGGCGGGCGCGGCGAACCTCACGGCGTACGCCGAGGCCGGCGGCACCCTGGCGGCCGGCTTCCACAGCGGCGCGGTGGACGAGAACTGCCATGCCCGGCTGGGTGGTTACCCCGGAGCGTTCCGGGAGGTGCTGGGCGTCCGCTCCGACGAGCCGTTCCCGCTGCTGCCCGGGGAGCCGGTCGCGCTGACCGGTGCCGTGCCGGACGGGGCCACGGGCTCCCTGTGGTCGGAGCGGCTGCGGCTCGCGGGTGCCGAGGCGGTCGCCTCCTACGCCGACGGCCCGCTGGCCGGGGTTCCGGCGGTGACCCGCCTCGCACACGGCACCGGCTCCGCCTGGTACCTGGCCACCCTGCCGGACCCCGTCACGCTGGCCACGCTGCTGGACCGCATCCGCGAGGAGGCGGGCGTGACGCCGGTGCGGACCGCTCCGCCCGGGGTGGAGGTGGTCCGCCGGCGCGGCCCGGAGGCGGACTACCTGTTCGTCATCGACCACACCGGCCAGGGCGCCGAAGTCCCGGTCGCCCCGGGCTCGTTCGAGCTGCTGACCGGCAAGGGGACGACCGGCACGGTCACCGTCGCACCCGGAGACGTGGCCGTCGTGCGGGAGCCGCGAAGTGCGTGACCCCGGTCAGGACTTGTTCCATGTCAGGCTGACTTTCAGTTGAGCCGAGGCACCAGCCGTCGTGATGACCGCTCCTGCTTGGGCGTTCAATTCGACACCGAATTCGACGAGGAGAACATCTGGGCGCTGCACGAGTCCTTCCATCTGAGCAGCCATGCCGTGGGCCACTGCGCGCACGGCGCGGCTGAGGGAATCGAAAGTGCCCTCGGCCTTTTCGATCATCACGGAGGCCGACCCTCCCCGAGTGATCACCGGGCTCTGCGCCTGCTCGTCGGAGACTCTTACGAGCACAACGCCACCGTCACGTAGCGGGAACTCCACAATCGCCATAAAATCAGAATTAGCACAAAATAGCGATGACTGCCAGGTAGTTGATGCTTCTCTAATTCCTGAGTGCGCGCGCCGAGGACAAGGACAGGGTCGGTGGGCTCTAGGCCGTAGGGGATGCGGCCACTCGGAGGAAGGAGCGGAGCCATGCCACTCGCCGTCGAGATCGTTCTCATAGCTATCGGCGTTCTCCTGCTGGCCGCCGCCCTGATCGGCAGCGGCATTTCCCGGCGCCTGATGACCATTCCCAAAATGCACCGGGCGCCCCGCATCGCACTTGCCATCTTGGGCGTACTCCTCCTGGCCGGTGGAATGTGGGGGGTAGCGACCGAGACCGAAAAGCGCGGCCCCTCGATGGCGGAACTCGAAACCCACGTTCCGTCCGACATCAAGGCTGCAATGGACTGCTCGGAAGCTGCTGAAGTCCCTAAGGGGGCGGCGGGAATAGAATGCACCAGCACTGACGAAAACACCACACCGGAAGCCGCGTGGATCACCATGTTCCCCGACGTCGACTCGATGCAACAATACTGGTTGCACAAGGCCGACCCCAGCGATCTACCGGGAGCCGAGTGCAGCTCCGTCGATGACGTCAAGAAGGGGAGTAAACAGGAGTGGATACTCGGTGACAACACCGTCACCATGGGCGATCAAGCCTGCTACATGGCCGGAAACACCGCGATTGCCATTTACACGGACCGTCGCTTCAACATAGTCGTATTTGCCCAGGACTCGAATCCTCGGCATCATGCCGACTTTCTCAAGTGGCTGAACGGCAACGGCTCCGTACCCGAAGGGGATGAGAACAAAGCCCCCGCCACACCTTCACACACCGTTGCCCGATCAGGGCAGTGACCGGCCGGAGAGAAGAAGGGCGCCATGGCGGCCGAGTTTGATTTCGTGCTTGAGGTGAGCGAGGCGCCCGGCGGCTACCGCATCGAAGTATCGTCGCCGTGCGGCGAGGATACCGCGATCGCCGGAATCGACGCGGACGCCCTGTTGAGCCGACTGCCCTCCCTGGAGGCGGCCGTACTGGGGTCCGCCGCGCGCTCACGGAGCGGAGGAACGGGCCTGGAGGCGCCCGCCCGGCAGGTCGGCGGCACGCTGTTCGACTCCGTGTTTCAGAGCGGCATCAAGGCGCTTTACCTGTCCAGCAGGCAGAAGGCTCAGGAACGCGGCCGCCGACTGCGCATGATTCTCCGGGTCCGCTCCCCGGAGCTCGCGGCCCTGCCCTGGGAGCTGCTGTACGACGCGAAGCTCGGCGGCTACCTGTGCCTGCACCACCCGATCATCCGCTACGTGGAGATGCTGGAGCCAGTCTCACCGCTGCGCGTGGAGCCGCCACTGCGAATCCTGGGCATGGTGGCCCTCCCCGGCTCGCTGGGCACTCTGGAGGCGGAGACGGAGCGGGAGGGCTTGAGCGCCGCGCTCAAGCCGCTCATGGACGAGGGGATGGTGCAGCTCGACTGGGTGGGTGGGCAGACCAAGCAGCATCTCTTCGACGCGTTGTTTCACGGCTGCCACATCTTCCACTTCATCGGGCACGGGAAGTTCGACGATCAACGTCGCCAGGGAATGATCGTCTTTGCCGATGAGCAGGGCCGGCAGGATTCGCTGCACGCCGATGCGCTCGGCTCGCTCATCAGCGTCGCCGAACCCGCACCACGTCTCGTCGTGCTCAACAGCTGCGAGACGGGAACCTCCCACGCGCGGGATCTGTTCTCCAGCACGGCAGCCAAGCTGGAGTACACGGTGCCGGCCGTGGTGGCCATGCAGTTTCCGGTGACCGACAAGGCTGCCGTGCTCTTCTCCCGGGCCTTCTACCAGGCCCTCGCGGCCAACCGACCGGTCGACGAGGCGGTACGCACGGGCCGTATCGCACTGCGGGCCGACAAGGACGACAGCCTCGAGTGCTTCACGCCCGTCCTGTACCAGCGCAGTGGTGACGCCCGGCTCTTCGACCTCACCTCTCCGCGACCGCCCACTCCCCCTCGGCAAGTGGCCGAGGACATCAAGAAGCTCGAACGTGAGACGCAGCGTGACGAAAGAACCGAGCCGTCCTTCCGGCAACTTTCGCCGCCGCCCGGTCGAAGGCCCCCGCCTCCATCGAGCACGACGTCCCTTGGCATCACACCCCTCACGGTGATCGACACCGGGCACTGGGTGGTCAGTCTGGCTCTCCACCCACAGGGGCGTCTGCTCGCCACCGGCTCCCGCAAACTCATCCGGGTTTGGGACGTGGTCGCCGGCCGATCGACGTGGGAGCGCCGGCTCGGCGGGTGGAGCACGATGGTCAACGCGATCGCCTTCAGTCCCGACGGCAGTAGACTCGCCACCGGCAGCACGGACAACTTCGCGCGCGTCTGGGACATGTCGACCGGATCCGTGGACGCCGAGCTGGCGCATCGCCACTTCGTCAACGCGGTCGACTTCGACGGCAGCGGGCGATACCTGGCCACCGGCAGCGCGGACGCGACAGTCTGCATATGGGACCTCAGCACCACGAGCCGTGTACTCGTCCTGCGCCATGCCCGCGCGGTCAAAGCTGTCAGGTTCAGCCCAGACGGGCGCCTGCTGCTTACGTCATCCGAGGACAAGAACGCATACGTCTGGGACCACACGGGTCGCCAGCAGACGCGGATCTCCCACCGCGACTTTGTGCTCGGGGTCGCCTTCTCCCCGGACGGTCGGAAGATCGCCACCTGCAGCCAGGACCGTTCCTGCGAGATCAGGGAAACGGAGACGTGGACTGCGCTCTTCCGTGTGGAGCACAACGCCGGCCTGCGGTCGGTGGCCTTCAGTCCTGACAGCACCATGCTCGCGACCGGCAGCGAGGACGGGAGCGTCTGCGTATGGTCGGCTGCCACGGGCGAGTCACTGCTCTTTGTCAGGTACGACCGCTCGGTGAACGCCGTGGCGTTCTACCCTGACGGCCGGTTCCTCGCCAGCGGGGGCGAAGACAAGGTGGTGCGCAGCCTCAGGCTTCCCGAGGACGACCGGTGACCCCATCCCACAACGTGCCGTGACATCCATCCCGTTGAGTCATATGCGTCATCATCCGTAGGTCACGGCCGACGGCGGCGCGACCGTCGTACGCCGTACGGCGGGCCGGGCCTGGGTGACGGCCGGTCCGGGCGGCCTGGTGACCGTCACCGTGGAGCGGGGCTGACCGCGCCGTGGCCCGTTCCCCGTCGGTTCGGGGAGCGGGCCACGGCGCGGGGGTGGGTCACACGGCAGGGTGCGCCGGCTCCTGCTCGAAGCGCGCGTGGAACCGGCGGGTGTGGTCCACCTGGCGTGCGGGCCCGGTCAGGGTCACCGTCGCCGTCAGCCGTGCGTCGCTGCTGGACGCCGCCAGCCGCAGCTCCAGCTCGCCCGGTTCGACCACCCGGCGCCCGTCGCGGCCGGTGAAGGAGGCCAGGTCGGCCGGCACGGTGACCCGCAGCCGGCGGGCCTCGCCCGGGGCGAGCGGGACCCGGGCGTAGCCGACGAGGCGCTGCACCGGCTGGACGACCGAGGCGACCGGGTCGTGCAGGTAGAGCTGAACGACTTCGGTGCCCTCCCGCTCCCCCGTGTTGCGCACGGTCAGGGCGAGGGCGAACGCGCCGCTCGTGTCCGCCTCCGGCCGGTCGACCGTCAGCTCGCCCCACTCGAAGGACGTGTACGACAGGCCGTGTCCGAACGCGAAGGCCGCCGTGGGATCGATGTTGGACACGTCGCTGGCCTGGGCGAGCCGGGCGCCGAGATAGCCGGCGGGCTGGCCGCCGGTACCGCGCGGCACGCTGACGGGCAGCCGTCCGGACGGGTTGGTCCGGCCGCTGAGCACGCCGGCGATGGCCGTGGTGCCCTCCACCCCGGGGAAGAAGGACTGCACGAGGGCGGCGGCCTCGTCCACGGCGCGGCCGAGGGCGTAGGGCCGGCCGGCCAGCAGGACCGTCACCACGGGTGTGCCGGTGTCGAGCAGTGCGTCGAGCAGACGCTGCTGGGCACCGGGCAGGGCCAGGGACTCGGCGTCGCAGCCCTCGCCACTGGTGCCCCGGCCGAAGAGGCCCGCGCGGTCGCCGAGCGCCGCGACGACGACGTCGGCCCGGCGCGCGGTGTCGACGGCCTCGGCGATGCCGCTGATGTCGCCGTCGTCCACGCCGGTGCCGCGTACGACGGTGAACTCCGCGTCGGGGAACTCGCGCCGGAGGGCGTCCTCCAGGGTGGGCAGGTCGATGCCGGGCGGGGTCTCCGGGTGGTGCACGCCGACGTGCTGGGGGAAGGAGTAGCAGCCCAGTACGGCCGTGGGTTCGGTCGCGTTGGGGCCGATCAGGGCGATGCGGCGCGGCCGGCCGAGGGGCAGGGTGCCGTCGTTGCGCAGCAGGACGACCGCTTCCTCGGCCACGGTGCGGGCCAGTTCGCGGTTCTCGGCGGTGTCCAGGTCGACCGTGCCGCGCAGGGCGTCGGGGTCGTCCAGGTCCGCTCCGCCGAGGGCGGCCGGGACCGGGTTCCAGTCCGCGTCGAGCAGGCCCAGCCGGGCCTTCTGGAGAAGCACCCGGCGCAGCGCGCGGTCGATCAGCGCCTCCGGCACCCGGCCGGCGGCGACGGCCTCGGCCAGGGGCGTACCGAACGTCTTGACGGTGGGCAGCTCCACGTCGACGCCCGCGCGCAGGGCCGTGCCCGCCGCGTCCGCCCAGTCGCCGGCGACACCGTGCAGGGTGCTGAGGAAGGCGATGCCGAAGTAGTCGGCGACGACCGTGCCCTCGAACCCCCAGGTGTCCCGGAGCAGACCGGTGAGCAGGTCCTCGTCGGCCGCCGAGGGCATCCCGTCGGTGTCGGTGTAGGCGTGCATGACGGAGTCGGCGGCGCCCTCGCGCACCGCCATCTCGAAGGGGGGCAGCAGGACGTCCGCCCGCTCGCGCGGGCCCATGCCGACGGGGGCGAGGTTGCGCCCGGCGCGGGAGGCGGAGTAGCCGGCGAAGTGCTTCAGGGTGGCGACGACACCGGCGGACTGCAGGCCCTGGACGTAGGCGGTGCCGATGCTGCCGACGAGGTAGGGGTCCTCTCCGATGGTCTCCTCGACGCGGCCCCAGCGGGCGTCCCGCACCACGTCCAGGACGGGCGCGAGGCCCTGGTGGACGCCGACGGACCGCATGTCGCGGCCGATGGCGGCGGCCATCCGGCGGATGAGGGCGGGGTCGAAGGTGGCGCCCCAGGACAGCGGGACGGGGTAGGCGGTGGCGCCCCAGGTGGCGAACCCGGCCAGGCACTCCTCGTGGGCCAGGGCGGGGATGCCGAAGCGGTTCGCGGCGGCGATCCGGGTCTGGGTGCGCAGCAGGGAGAGCGCGCCGAGCGCGGGGTCGACGGGCGCCGTGCCGAAGGGGCGGGTCAGCTGGCCGAGCCCGGCCGGCAGAAGCGCGTCGAGGTCGACGGCCTCCTCCATGTCGTGCTGGTGCGGGGCGACTTCGCCGCCCTCGTCGGACGCGCCGACCCACACGCCGTACAGCTGGGCGATCTTCTCCTCGACGGTCATCGCGTCGATCAGCGCGGACACGCGGGTGCCGATGTCCTGGGTCGGGTCGTTCCAGAGGGGGATCTCGGGGGTGGTCTCTACGGCCACGTTGGTGGTCACTTTCCTCCCATGCCCATCAGGCCCTGGACGAGGGCGCGGCGGGCGAACAGGTAGACGAGCAGGACGGGCACCATGGACAGCGTCACGGCTCCCAGCAGGCCGGGGATGTCGATCCCGTGCTCCGTCTGGAAGTTGTACAGACCCAGGGTGATGACCTTGGTCGAGTCGGACTGGGTCAGGACGAGCGGGAACAGGAAGCCGTTCCATGCCTGGAGCGCGGAGAACACCACGATCGTGGACAGGCCGCCGCGCGAGAGCGGCACGACGAGCTGGAAGAACATCCGCCGCGGGGTCGCTCCGTCCACCGTCATGGCCTCGAACAGCTCCGGGGAGATGTCGCGCATGGAGCCGCTGAGGATCAACGCGGACATCGGCAGGCAGAACGCGGCCGTGGGCAGGATGACACCGAGGAGGTTGTCGTAGAGACCGGCCTCGCTGATCAGGTAGAACATCGGCACGATGACGGCCTGGGCGGGGATCGCGAGGCCCAGCAGGAACAGCCGGAAGATCTGCGAGGTGACACGGCTGCGGCTGCGCACGATCGCGTAGGCCAGGGGCGGTACGAGCAGCAGCACCACGGCGACGACACAGACGGTGACGATGATGGTGTTGAGGAAGTACTGCCCGAAGCCCGAGTCGAACGCGCCGGTGTAGTTGTCGAGGGTGAAGTCGCCGGGGAAGGACAGCGGGCCCTTCTTCGCGTAGTCCTGCCGGGTGCGCAGGGTCGCGGCGAGCATCACGTACAGCGGCAGGCCCACCAGGACGAGCCAGACGATCGAGCCCGCTCCGGCGAGGTGGTTGGGGCGGCGCCTCATGACACCCCCTCCATGTCGCTGCGCATCTTGTCGTAGCCGGAGACGCGGACGACGATCAGCGAGACCACCGTGGCGGCGACGACGAGGCACAGGGCGATGGCCGAACCGGCGCCGAAGTCGAAGCCCTTGAACGCCTTCTGGTACATGTAGTAGGCGCTGATCGTGGTGTCGGTGCCCGGTCCGCCCTGGGTCAGGATGAGCACGGTCTCGAACGTGGTGAGCCCGCCGACGATCATCAGGATCATCGAGGTGACGATCGAGTTGCGCAGCTGCGGCAGGGTGATGTGGAAGAACTGGCGGTAGCGTCCCGCGCCGTCGATCTCCGCCGCCTGGTAAAGCACCGGCGGGATCGCCCGGGCGGCGCCCTGGTAGATCAGCGTGTGGAACGGCGTGAACTGCCAGGTGCTGACGAAGGCCAGCACCCCGATGGCCGAGGCCTGTTCACCGAACAGGTTGCCGTCCCCGAACAGCCAGGTCATGCGCGCGGGGATGCCGAAGTTCGGGTCGAGCAGCGCCCGCCAGAGCACCGACACCGCGGTGGAGGACAGCAGCAGCGGGATGAAGTAGATCGCCGAGAGGACGGCGCGGTTGCGCTGGTGTCCGGCGGCCCAGACGCCGAGCACGATGCTCAGCGGGGTCTGGATGACCACGCCCAGGGCGGTGAGCAGCAGGGTGAGCCAGATGCTCTTGATCATGACGGGGTCGTCGAGGATGCGCTCCCAGTTGTCCGTCCCGACGAACTGCGGTGACCCCAGGCCGTTCCAGCTCATGAAGGACAGCACCGCCACCATGATCAGCGGTGCGAGGGCGAAGAGGGCGAAGAACAGGGTGGCGGGCAGCGCCCAGCCGAAGCCGGGGCGCGTGCCGCGTGCGGTGTAGGAGTCCTCCGGCCGCCGCCGGGCCTTCTTGGAAGGCACGGCGGAGGGCGGAGCGCTCGTGAGCTGTGTGGTCATGAGCGGTTCATTCGGTCGGGAGGGCCTGCATGGCCTTGATGAAGCCGTCCGCGTCGAGCTGTCCGTTGAAGAACTGCTGGACGGCCTGGTGGATCGGCGTCATGGCCGCGGGCGGGAAGGCCTGGTCCCAGGAGAGCTGGAAGGACTTGGCCTTGGCGACGAGGTCGTACTGGAAGCGGGAGTACTCGGGGCTGGCGGAGGTGTCCAGGAACTTCTGGGTGTTGGTGGTGGTGGGCAGGTTGCCGATGGCCATCTGGGCCTTGACGAACTCGTCGGAGTACATGAGCTTCAGGAACTCGGCGACGGCCTCGGGGTGCTTGGTCTTCTTCAGCACCGAGTAGAAGTTGTTGGTGTTGCCGACGACGTCGGTCGGGTCGCCCTTGCCGCCGGGGATCGTCGGGAACGTGCTGTAGCCGAGCCCCTTGACGGCGAAGTCCTTCGCGTCCTGCTGCTGCTGCGCGTAGTACCAGGACCCCATGAGCTCGAAGCCGGCCTTGCCCTGGGCCACCAGTGCGGGCGAGGCGCCGTTGGTGTACTTCACCGAGTCGTAGTTCTTGCCGAAGGCGCCGGTGTCGACCAGCTCCTTGAGCATGCCGAGCGCCTTCTTGCTGTCCGCGCTGGCCCAGGCGTCCTTGTCGCCGCTCAGGGCCTTCTGGAACAGCTCCGGGCCGGCCACGCGGTCGTAGACGTACTCGAACCACATCAGCGTCGGCCACTGGTCGCCGCCGCCGAGGGCGATGGGGGTGACTCCCGCGGACTTGAGCTTCTTGACGGCGTCGAGCAGCTGGTCCCAGGTCTGGGGCTGCTTCACGCCCGCCTTGTCGAGGACGTTCTTGTTGCTGAACAGCAGCACCGGCTGCGTGCCGCGCATGGGGATGCCGTACGGCTTTCCGTCGACGACCGCACTGTTGTAGACGCTGGGCAGGAACTTGTCGTCGAGGTTCGGGTCCTTCTTGACGAAGTCGTCCAGCGGCATCAGCAGCCCGGCCTTGACGAACGGCTGGATGCTGCCGCCGCCCCAGTTGAAGAAGATGTCCGGCGCCTGGGGCGTGTTGATGATCGTCTGCAGCTTCTGCTGGTAGTCGGCGCCGGGGATGGTGTCGAGGACGGCCTTGACCTTCGACGTCTTGTTGAAGGTCTCGACGATCTGCTTCTCGACCTTGTTGCTGGCGTCCCCGTACACCAGCACATGGATCTTGCCGTCGTTCGAGGAACCCCCGCCGCTGCCGTTCCCGCAAGCGGCGAGACTCGCCGCCAGCGCGAGCGTCGCACCGCAGGCGAGCACCCGGGGCATCCGTGTACGCATGATCATCCGCCTTCCGAAAGTTTCGGCTCTAGACCCGAAAGTCATGCGCTGGACAGTAGGAGCGGAGGGAAGAAATGGTCAACGGTCGTGCACCTACGCGGCCAAACCGTTATCCGGCCGAGTGGCCTATGCTGCCGCCATGCCCGAAGAAGCCCAGGTCGGTCGGAGAGTCACCTTGGCAGCCGTGGCGCGAGAGGCCGGCGTCTCGCTGCCGACAGTTTCGAAGGTCCTCAACGGTCGTTCGGATGTGTCCCCCGCGACCCGCGCCAAGGTCGAACGGCTGCTGGAGGCCCACGGCTACCGCCGGCGGACCCCCGGACAGCCACAGGCCCCGCTCATCGAGATCGTCTTCCACGAGCTGGAGAGCGTCTGGGCGATGGAACTCATCCGCGGGGTGGAGAACGTCGCCAAGCAGAACGACGCGACCGTCGCGCTCACCGAGAGCGGCACCCGGCAGGCTCCCGGCCCCGAGTGGATCGGGGGCGTGCTGCGGCGTCGGCCCCTCGGCGTGCTGCTGGTCTTCTCCACCGTGCCGGAGGACGTGAAGCGGCAACTGCGGTCCCGGGCCATTCCGTTCGTCATCGTGGACCCGGCGGGCGACCCCGACCCCGACGTCCCGTCCGTGGGCTCGGCCAACTGGGCCGGTGGAGTCGCCGCCACCCGTCATCTCACCGACCAGGGGCACGAACGCGTCGCCATCATCACCGGCCCCGAGGACCTGATGTGCTCACTCGCCCGGCTCGACGGATACCGCTCCGCGATGGCGATGGCCGGTCACGAAGCGGACCCCGGGCTGATCCGGTTCGGCGACTTCCACGTCCAGGGCGGCTTCGAACACGCCATGGACCTGCTGCGGCGCCCCGACCGCCCTACGGCGATCTTCGCCGGGAGCGACCTCCAGGCGCTGGGCGTCCTGGAGGCGGCCCGGGTCCTCGGCCTGAGCGTCCCCGGGGACCTGTCAGTGGTCGGCTACGACGACGTACCACCGGCCCGCTGGTCGAGCCCCCCGCTGACCACCGTGCAACAGCCCCTCCAGCGCATGGCCGAGGAGGCGGCGCGGATGCTGCTGCGGCCGAAGCACACCAAGAAGGCGGCCCTGCGCATCGAACTGGCCACACACCTGGTGATCCGCCAGAGCACGGCACCGCCCGGGGGTGGCTGAGGGGGGCCGGGTACGGCGGGGCGCCGGTTCCGGGCACCATGACCGGAGGCGAATGGCAGATCCCGGGGGAACCCCGGGGGGAAGCCTGCCGCGCCGCTCCGGGGAGCGATGGCCGACTCGGCCCGGGTGCGGGTGGAGCCCCGGACAGCCCCGTGGCCTCATCGCCGTGTCCTTCGGCCCCTGCACGCTCACCTCGGCGGCTCGGTGCCGGCCAGTTGCCCCCGTGCTCGCCCGCGCGATGCGGAAGGCGCGCGAACACCGCCGGACGCTACGGGACTTGCGCCGCGTCCCGCACCGTGCCGGGCGGCCGGCGCCCACGCCCGGGTCCCGGGTCCCGGACGGATCGACGCCCGTGCCCGGTTCCGCGCGGTAGGCCAGGACACTCGCGGAGGGAGTGGGGTGGGCGGCGGCCGAACCCACGGCGAGACGGTCAGGCGGCGGGCTGCCGGCCCTGGTCGTCGAGGTGGCAGCGGGCGGTCAGGCGTCAGGGTCGACTTCGGGGTGGGCGAACCGCACAGGCTTGCCCAGCGACCGGGCGTAGGCGATCTCGGCTCGGGTGCTGTCTCCGATGTAGTCGCCGACTACGAGCACCTCATCAGCGAGCCGGATCTTCGCCCGGTGCAGATCGTCGAGTCGAACCTTCAGCGCCTCGGCCTGGACAGGATCGGACCAGAGTCCGTGCGGCGACTTCATGTCGCAGCCCGGTTTGACGACAATCTTTCCGGCTGCGGTCTCCCGCAGATCGGCCTCGTTCATCTCGGTCATGAAGCGGGTGGAGCCGCAGATCACGACGATGCGCGGGAGGCTCAACAGCTTCTTCGCGTCGGCGAGCCTCTCCTCGGGGCTGAGCGGGTACGACACTGGTTCCTCCTGGTGGTCCGGTCCAAGGAGTGTCTGCGGAGAACTACTTCGGCGGTGGTTCCGAACTCTTCGAGCCTTGGAATAGATCATCTAGTTGTAGGAGGCCATGACGTTGGTGACGCCGCCCGCTAGTCGTGCTGCCGGTGGTTGGTTCCCGAGCGCGGTGTGCGGTCGGTGGTAGTTGTAGTGGACGATCCAGCGGCCTAGAAGGTGGGCGCGTTGGGCTTCCGACGTCCACGTCCGGGCGTAGAGGAACTCTTCGGCCAGGATGCGGTTGTATCGCTCGACTTTGCCGTTGTGGCGTGGGGTGTAGGGCGCGATGCGCTGGTGTCTGGCACCGAGCATGGCTCGGGTGAAGCTCTCGGCGCGGTAGCAGGCGCCGTTGTCTGTCACGATCCGTTCGATGCGTGTGATCCCGTGTGCGGCCAGCCAGGTGCGTGCACGGTGGAGAAAGGCGACCGCGGTGGTGGCCTTCTCGTCAGGCAGTGCTTCGGTATAGGCGAGTCGGCTCTACCCGTCTATGGCTGAGTGCAGATAGATGTAGCCGCCGCGCTCGGTCTTCTTTCTCCGGTTGGCGGCTTCGGCTTGGTCGCTGCCGCGTCCGTGTGCGCGCCAGCCTCCGCAGTCAGGGATGCGGCCTACCTTTCACATCCACGTGGACCTTGTGGCCTGGCCGTCGGGCCTGGATTTTCCGCGGTTGTCGGTTGACCTCACCGTTCGGGTCGATGAATCGACGTCGGTTGATGCCGAGCTCAGCCAAGTGCCTGCTGACGGTCCGTCGGCTGATTGGCGTTCCGTCCTGGGCCAGCTCGAAGGCGATCCGGGACGCGGACCACTTGTGGGTCCGGCGCAGTTGTTCGATGAGTATGAGGACCTCGGACCGTGTCGCGGTCGGCTGGTGGTGCGCAGAAGAGCGGTCCTCCAGCCCGAGTTCGCCGTGGCTCCGATATCGATTGACCCACTTCGATGCGCACGCCCGGGACACCCCCATCTCGGCTGCGACGTGGGCAATCGGCCTTGTCCCGGCAACGCTCGACCAGTCGACGGCGTCCCTCAACGGTGAGGGGCGCGTTCCGGTGCGTCACGCAGTGGGACCGGGCGCGGAGGGCCGCTTGGCGGTGTCTCGCTGGGAAATGGCCCCTGCCACCTCGTCGAGGGCCGTGCGCAGGAGGGCACCGTATGCGTCCTGGGGGAGGTTGAGGGCGTGCTCTTTGGCCGCTTTGATGTGCTGGGCGGCCGCATCGAAGGAACCGAGTCGGCGGTAGTTGTCGGCCAGGTTGAGGTGGAGGGAAGGGTAGAACCCGGCGATGTGGAGGCTGGCGTGGTGCTCCTGGATGCGCTGGTCGGTCGCGGCGTCGGCAGCGTCCAGGGCACGGACATCCCAGGCGAGGGCCTGGGCGGGATCTTCGTAGAGGTCCGCCAGGTAGTGGGCGAGTGAGCAACGGTGCAGTGGGTCGCCGACGACGCCGATCGCCGACCACAGGTTCAGGAGCTTGTGGCGGGCGGAAACGATGTCGCCCGTCCGGCCTTCGACGACGGCTTGGCCGATGGCTTCCATGGTCGGGTCGGGGCTGGCAGGTGTGGTGGTCATGAGGTTCCTCTTTGTCGTTCTCAGGCTGAGTGGTCGAACTTGATGGGCATGGCCAGGGTGGTGAGATCGCCGCGGTCGGCGGAGCGGATTGTGACGGGCCGGTCGTATCCCCTCAGGTCGAGCATCACGTCGGGGCCGATCGCCGTGCTCACGGCGGGATAAAGCGTGGTCATCTCGAACCGGATCTGGAGGTCTTCGCCCGTCACAGTGGCGGGGAGTGGGATGCCGGGGTGCGCGTCGTCTCCTGACCGGACATTCACTCCGTGATCGCCTACATGCACTGCGATGCGTTCGCCGGGGTGTTCTTCCAGGGCGCGCAGCAGCGGATCCTTCGAGACCGTCGCGCGGGTAGTGGCCTCGCCAAGTGACGCGAGCATCAGCCGATGGTCGGGGAAACCCTCGGACAGCAACCGGCAGTGCCGGTCCTCCCGCTCGGGCATGCGCAGCCAGACCCCGTGTGGCACCGCTTCAATGCGAACCCGCGCACTGCGCCGGACCTCGGCGACCGCGGCCCGCAGATCGTCGCCGTTTACCGTGCCGGCCCACGTCTGGGCGGGTGGCTCTGGCGGCACCAGGGTCCGGGTGGAGAGCCGGTATCGGTCGGTCGCCGTAAGGGTGATCGCCTCATGACTCGCCTCGATGTGCAGGCCGGCGAGCACCGCCACCCCCGGCTCGTGCGCGGTCGCGGTCAGGACCTGCTCGACCGCATCCGCCAGGACGGGGCCCTTCAGCGTGGCGATCAGCAGGCTGGGCACGTTGGCACCGAGCGCGGACTTGATGACACCAGCCTTCTGCAGTGCCGCAGCCGCATCCCCCACGATCTTGGCGACATGCTCGTCGAGCAGCCGTGCCGCCTCCTCAGCCTCGGTGTCGAGGACCGCCTCGACCGCAGCGAGAGGCATGGCGATCTCGCGGAGCTGACGCAGTGTGGTTGCCCGCGCCAGCTGGTCGGCGGCGTAGTAGCGGTAGCCCGTGACCGGGTCTACTTCGGCAGGGGGCAGTAGCCCGGAGTCGGCGTAGAACCGCAACGCGCTGGAGGTCAGGCCACTGCGTTGGGCAAAGACCCCGATCGGCATCAGCTCGGAATTTGGCACCTCGCCATCATTGAGCTTCAACCAACTCGAAGGTCAACATCCACGTGGGGCGTCCACAACGTCATGGCCAGCAACATCTGGTACTCCAGCCGTAGATCGTGAACTTCAGGCGGCAACACCGGATCGCGTGAGGTGGTCGCCCGCTGGCACGCTGCCCCCATGGATCACTCAGAAGTACTGCTCATCGGAGGACGGGCCGGTGTCGGCAAGACGACGGTGGGGTGGGAGGTTTCGGCGCTGCTGCGCTCCGAGGCGGTCGCTCACGCGATCATCGATGGTGACTTCATGGGGCAGGTGCATCCGGCACCAGAGGGAGACCCTCACCGCGCGGAGATCACCGAGAGGAATCTGACTGCGGTGTGGACGAACTTCGCCCAGCTCGGCTACCGACGCCTGATCTATACGAACACCATGAGTGTGCTCCCGGAGGCGACGGGCATGTTCGAGCGTGCCATGGGGGATGGAGTGGGGATCGTACGAGTCCTGCTCACCGCCTCGGACGCCACCGCCCGCGAGCGACTGGTGGGACGAGAACTCGGCTCAGAGCTGGAGCAGGAGCTGGAAGGAAGCTTCCGCAAGGCGCGGCTCCTGGACCAGTTGGCCCCCGCGGAGACCGTGCGAGTGGCGACGGACGGACGGCTCGTCGTGGACATCGCGCGGGAGGTGGTGGCCGCCACCGGCTGGGCCGGGCCCCACTGTGCCCGCAGACCGTGATTGCGCTGGTGGGCCGGCCCAGGAACCGGCACGGCCACCGGTGATCATCAGCCAGTCCGGCAAGGGCACGCTGTTGTGCACCACGGGTACACCGGCTACATGCGCGCCTACGAGGTCATCGTCCACGCGACGGCTGATCCCCGTACCGGCATGGCGCCGCTCCACCTGCGGTAGCTCTTGTACCCGGGAGCCAGGGGCCTTCCGTGAATCCGAGGCCCGACCCGCCGCCACACAGTCCCGGGCCGTGGCCACCCGCTACGGCAGGCGCGGCTACCTCCACCTCGGCATCGCAACCGCCGCAGCCCACACCATCTGGCTCCGCACATGATCGCGGAGGGCTCCTGGTGCCGGGACCCGGACAGCCCGGCACACGGTGCCGGGCACCGGGCGCCGGACACGACCGGCAGCACGTCGTCCGCGTATCGGGCCGAAGCCGTACGGCAGAAGGGCGCGTGCTATTCGGCACCCCCGGTCCGCGCCCGGCCCGCCAGTTCGGACTGGAGCGTGCGGTACGCCGGCTTCGGGCGGTAGTCCTCGTCGTACAGGTTCGCGGCGCCCTCGCCGGGGAACGTGCCGGGGACCCAGGAGTACTTGTCGGTGAAGCCCCAGACGGTGAACGAGATGCAGTGGCGCGTGCGCAGGCAGGCGTCGAGCAGGAGGCGGTAGCCCTCGGCCTGCGTGGCGAGCTTGTCCGCGTCCGCCGGCAGCGGCATGCGCACGTCCGCCTCCGTCACGGCGGTGGCCAGTCCGAGCCTGTCGAAGCGGGCGAAGTTGGCCGCCATGCCGGTGGGCAGGCCGTACTGGATGCCGAGGTGTCCCTGGAAGCCGACCCCGTCGACGGGAACGCCCTCCGCGCGCAGGCGGCTGACCAGATCGTAGACGGCGTCGCTCTTCGGGCCCGTCCACTCGGTGTTGTAGTCGTTGTAGAACAGCAGGGCGTGCGGGTCGGCCTCGTGGGCCCAGCGGAAGGCGTCGGCGATGTAGCCGGGACCGAGCTCGCGCAGCCAGATGCTGTCGCGCAGGGTGCCGTCCTCGTTGAACGCCTCGTTCACCACGTCCCACTGCCAGACCCTGCCCTTGAAGTGCCGGACGGTGTCGGTGATGTGACGGTGCAGGATCTCGCGCAGCTGGTCGGCGCTGAAGTCGCCGGAGGTGAGCCAGGACGGCAACTGGTTGTGCCAGACCAGGACATGGCCGCGCACCTTCTGTCCGTGCTTGCGGGCGAAGTCGACCAGGCGGTCGGCGGCCGCGTAGTCGTACTCCCCCTGGCGGGGCTCGATCGCCTCCCACTTCATCACGTTCTCCGGGGTGAGGGTGGAGAACTCGGAGCCCGCGAGCCGGCGGTAGGCGGGGTCGTCGGTGAGCGCGGACGTGTCGACGGCGGTGCCGATCCGCAGGTGGTCGTCGGCGGCGAGCTGCCGCAGCGGACGGTCCGGTACGGCGCTGCGGCCGGAGGCGCTTGCGGGGCTCGCCGCGGCGAGGGGGAGCAGGGTCAGGCAGCAGGCCGAGGCGGCGGCCGCGAGGGAGCGGGGCAGGTTCACGGGCACTCCAGTGAGGAATCGAAAGTTTCGAATAACCTGACGAGCGTTGCGTCACGCTAAACAGACGCCAATTCCGCGTCAACCACCGTGTCGACAGCCATTTCGGCCACTACTCCGAGCGAGTTCGAAACTTTCGGCTGTACGCCGCCTAGTGGCCCTTCAAGTTTCGATGATGTTTCGGAAACAGACGCATTGACCGCCCTTTCGAACCCGCCCCATACTCTCCAGCAATCGAGCCCTCCCTCCCGCAGGGACGGCCCGGCCATGGCGTATGGCGCGAACATGACAACCCGCCTCATCCAGGAGGAACCATGGACATGGAACACGCCCTCACCCGCCCGATGAGCCGCAGGGGCTTCATCAACCGTGTCGGCGCGCTCGCGCTGGCCACGTCCGCGTCCGGGCTGCTGCTGCCCGAGACCGCCCACGCCGCCACGGTCATCACCACCAACCAGACCGGCACCAACAACGGGTTCTACTACTCGTTCTGGACCGACGGCGGCGGTTCGGTCTCGATGACCCTGAACTCCGGCGGCAACTACAGCACCTCGTGGACGAATTGCGGGAACTTCGTCGCCGGCAAGGGCTGGAGCAACGGCGGGCGCAGGAACGTGCAGTACTCGGGCAGCTTCAACCCCTCCGGCAACGGCTACCTGGCGCTGTACGGATGGACCTCGAACCCGCTCGTCGAGTACTACATCGTCGACAACTGGGGCACCTACCGTCCCACCGGAACGTACAAGGGCACGGTCACCAGCGACGGCGGCACGTACGACGTCTACCAGACGACGCGGTACAACGCCCCCTCCGTGGAAGGCACCAAGACCTTCAACCAGTACTGGAGCGTCCGGCAGTCCAAGAGGACCGGCGGCACCATCACCACCGGCAACCACTTCGACGCCTGGGCCCGCTACGGCATGCGGCTGGGCAGCTTCAGCTACTACATGATCCTCGCCACCGAGGGCTACCAGAGCAGCGGCTCCTCCAACCTCACGGTGAGCGGCTGACCCTTCCCCTCCGTCCCATCGACCCCCCACGGCGGTCACGCCGCCCATCCGAGGAGGACGCACCCGCATGCGTGCCGCACCCCGCTCCCTGCTGACCGGACTGGCCCTCGCGGCGACCGCCGCGGCCGGCACGGTCACCGCCGTCACCGACGCCGCCCCGGCGCACGCCGCCACCTGTTCCGGGTACGTCGGGCTCACCTTCGACGACGGCCCGTCCAACGACCACACCCCCGCCCTGCTCAACGCCCTCAGGCAGAACGGCCTGCGGGCCACGATGTTCAACGAGGGCCAGTTCGCGGCCGCCTACCCGGCCCAGGTCCGGGCCGAGGCCAACGCCGGGATGTGGATCGGCAACCACAGCTACACCCACCCCCATCTCACCCAGCAGAGCCAGGCGCAGATCGACTCCGAGATCTCCCGCACCCAGCAGGCCATCGCCGCGGCCGGCGGCGGGACGCCGCAACTGTTCCGCCCGCCCTACGGCGAGACCAACGCCACCGTCCAGGCGGTGGAGGCCAAGTACGGACTGCGGCAGATCATCTGGGACGTCGACTCACAGGACTGGAACGGCGCGAGCACCGACGCGATCGTGCAGGCGGTGTCCCGGCTGGCCAACGGCCAGATCATCCTCATGCACGAGTGGCCGGCCAACACCCTGGCGGCCATCCCGCGCATCGCCCAGACGCTGGCGAGCAAGGGCCTGTGCGCCGGCCGCATCTCCCCGCAGACCGGCCGCGCCGTGGCCCCCTGACCTCGGGCAGGAACGGGTGAGGGGCGGCTCCGGACACCGGCGGAGCCGCCCCGCCCCATGTGCTCGCGCAAGGACGCCCACGTCCGCGAGCCCGCGCCGGCGAAAAACCGCACGTCGTAGCCCCACGGCGGGACGACATGCGCGTTACGCCGTTCGGGCGCATCCTGAGAGCGGCCCAACCAGGTGCCACAGACCGACCTGCGGGAGGTGCTGTGATCCTGATTGCCCTGCTCGTGCCCGTCCTGATGATCGCGTTCCTCTTCATCACACCGGCACTCGAAGAGCTCCTCTTCCCGCTTCCCGACACCGACGACATCGCCGGGCCCCCGAGTCACCTCGCACACCAACTCGTCCACCCGAGGCACGAGGGAAAGTAGCGAACAGGTCTGCCGGCCCCCTGGGCGGGACTGCTCCGGGTGCGCCTCAGCGCACTCGGAGGTGATCCGGTCCATGGTGCCGGCGACGGCCTCCGTGACCGTCGCACCGCCGTTGACGGCGCTCTCGCCGCACCCCCGCCCACACCTACACCCGGGACCGGACCAGATGTCGTCCAGCCTGCGGAGCGTGTCCTCGGACAGGGTGACGTCCAGGGCGCGTCGGCTGGAGGCGAGCTGCCGCGCGGTGCGGGGGCCGACGATCGTGGTGGTGAGGACGGGGTTGTGCAGGAGCCAGGCCAGGGCCACGTCGGCGGGCTGTTCGCCGATCTGGTCGCACAGCGCCTCGTACGCCTCCAGCCGGGGCCGGTGACGCTCGACGGCCGCCCGCGTCCGCGGGCGCCATGCGGCGGCCGCCTTCGATCTTCTTCAGCACGCCGCCGAGCAGGCCCCGCCCAGGGGGCTCCACGGGATGGGGCCGATGCCGTAGTGGCGCAGGGCCGGACTCACTTCGAGTTCGATCAGCAGCGCGAGGACGACGGCCAGGGCCCGGCCGGCCGTCCGCTCGCGCGGCACGCTCGGGATCACGGGGGTGCTCACACGACTCCAATCGAACAGGGGTGGGGGGAGGGGGGTTCGCCGACGGCCTCTCGGCATCGCGGGAACGTGCCCGCTTCCCACACAACCGGCTTCCGCGACAGGCAGGGAGTTCCTGTGGAGGGGTGTACCGGCAGTGCATCCCTGACGCCGACACCGGGGCGCCGGTCCGCGGTCCGCGGGCGCGGGCACCGCATGGCCCGCAGGGTGCGGGGGCCCGTCCGGGCTGGACCCCGCCACGCGGCCCGTACCGTGCCGGGGCCGTCCCCGGACGTAATCCACCACTCCCCCGTCACGGCCGCTGGTCCACCGGGCGCGGTCTGCGGCGACGGCCGGGGACCCGCGCCTGCCTGTGTCTTCCGGGAACCCGTGCCTTCGGGGAGCGCCGGGGTCGGCCAGGAAGCCTCGCTGCGGGCGGACGACAGGCGGTCGCCGGGCGCACTCGTCCAGGGGTGGCCGACTCGGGTCGGCCGGCTCGGGTCGGGTGTCAGTCGGTGGCCGGGGCGGCAGCGTACGCCTCGTCGGTGACGGCAGTCAGCCGGTGCACGACGTCATGGTCGGCGTCGCTCGCGTGATGGCGAGGTGGGCCATCAGCCGGTTCGGCACGGCGCCGTGTCAGTGCTCCTCGTCGGCGGGTCCCATGACGGTACCGATGCTGCTTCTGGTGATCTTCAGGTCCGCGTCGTGGGCCGTGCGGCACGGCCGGGCCCCGCGCTCCCGGGAGCGCGGGGGCGACGGCGTGTCCCGGACGGGCCGTGGTGTGGGATCAGGGCTTGAGGAGTGCCTTGATGGCGCGGCGCTCGTCCATGGCCCGGTAGCCCTCGGCGACCTGCTCCAGGGGCAGGGTGAGGTCGAAGACCTTGCCCGGGTCGATCCGGCCCGACAGGACGCGGTCGATCAGGTCGGGCAGGTAGCGGCGTACGGGCGCGGGGCCGCCGCGCAGGCCGACGTGGGAGAAGAACAGCTCCTCGCCGTCGACCGCCACCTCGTGGGGAAGGCCGACGAAGCCGACGTTGCCGCCGGGCCGGGCCGAGTGCAGGGCCTGCCGCATGGCCTCGGCGGTGCCGACGCACTCCAGGACCGAGTCCGCGCCGATGCCGTCGGTCATCTCCTTGATCCGGGCGACGCCGTCCTCGCCGCGCTCGGTGACGATGTCGGTGGCGCCGAACTCCCGGGCCAGCTTCTGACGGGACTCGTGGCGGCTCATGGCGATGATCCGCTCGGCGCTCATCTCCTTCGCCGCGATCACCGCGCACAGCCCGACCGCGCCGTCACCGACGACCACGGCGGTGGAGCCGGGCCTGACCTCGGCGGCCTCCGCGGCGTACCAGCCGGTGCCCATCACGTCGGACACGGCCAGCAGGCCGGGCCAGAACTCCTCGCCCGGCACCCCGTCGGTGGCGACCAGGGTGCCCTGGGCGTTGGGGATGCGCACGTAATCGGCCTGGCAGGTGCTCATGAACTCGCGGTTCAGGCAGTTGGACTGCCATCCGTTGCGGCAGTTCGCGCAGGTGTTGTCCGAGGTCGCGAACGAGCCGACGACGAACTGGCCGGGCCTGACCGCGGTGACCTCGCTGCCGACCGCCTCGACGAAGCCGACGTACTCGTGCCCCATGGGGTGTGCCTCGCCGGTCTCGTCCAGGCCGCGCCAGGGCCACAGATCGGTGCCGCACACACAGGTTGCGGCCGTACGGATGACGGCATCCGTCGGCTCGACGATCTTCGGGTCGTCCAGGGTTTCGAAGCGCACGTCGCCAGGGGCGTGGATCACTGCTCCGCGCATGGGGGAAGTCCTTACGTTCGTTGGAGGGGCGGGGCCTGGGGCGGCCCGCGGGCCGCCGTAACCGTGTACGGGCACGAACCGGGGACGGGTACAGGCGTCGTCGTCCTCCGGCGCGCCGCCCGGCCGGATGTCCCTCGGGGCGGCGGCGCCGCCCGGGGAGTGCCTCTGCTCCAGGTAACCGCTTATCGCGGCGGCCAGCGAGTCACCAGCGAAGATCACACCGGAACAGGCCGGTCTGCCTGCCGGTTCCCGGCGGCGCGTGCCCGGACTGCGCAGGAGCGAGGTCGCCGCGCTGGCCGACATGAGCGTGGAGTACTACGCGAAACTCGAACGGGGCAAACTGGCCGGCGCCTCCCCGCCCGTCCTAAAGGCCGTCCCGCGCCCTGCGGCTGGACGACGCCGAACGCGCCCACCTGCTGCACCTGGCCGAGGCCGCCGACGGCTCCGACGCCCTCACCCGCCCCCGGCGCCGCACCACCTCCCGGCAGTGGACCCCGCACCGCAGCCTGCGGTGGACCCTCGACGCGATCACGGCGGGGCCCGCGATCGTCGGCAACGGCCGGATGGACATCCTGGGCGCCAACCCGCTGGCCCGTGCCTTCTACACCGACCTGTTCGCCAACCCCGACAACCAGGCGAACCTGGCCCGTTTCAACTTCCTCGACCCGGCCTCCCGCCGGTTCTACCCCGACTGGGACCGGTTCGCGGACATGGCCGTGGCCATCCTGCGCCGCGAGGCCGGCCGCGACCCCCACGACAAGGACCTGCACGACCTCGTCGGGGAGCTGTCCACCCGCAGCAAGGAGTTCCGCACCCGCTGGGGCGCCCACGACGTCCGCCGCCACGGCACCGGCACCAAGCGGTTCCGTCACCCGGCCGTCGGCGACCTCACCCTCGCCTACGAGTCCCTGGACCTCGCCGCCGAGCCCGGACTCAGCATGACCATCTACACGGCCGAGCCCGGCTCCCCCTCGGAGGAGGGGCTGCGCCTGCTCGCCTCCCTGGCGGCCACCGAAAGCGCCGGCCAGGCTCCCCGGCTGGTCCCCACACACAGGTCAGGGCCGGTTGCGGATGCCTCCGAAACCGGCCCTGACCTGTGACTCCCACAAGTCGGGACGACAGGATTTGAACCTGCGACCCCTTGACCCCCAGTCAAGTGCGCTACCAAGCTGCGCCACGTCCCGTCGCACTCACGCGCGGTGCCCCGCGTGATCGTGCGGACAGCACTTTACCCCACGCCCGCGGGTGCGCCGAAGAAGGCCCGGCGGTGCGAGGGACAATCGGCGGTATGACGAACGCGGGCGCATCGGATGCCAGGGACCGGGACGTGGCCGGGCGGGCGCGGAACGCGCGGCCCCGGGACGGGCTGGGACGCCCGCTCCCGTACGGCGCCGAGGGCGTCCCGCGGCAGCCGGAGGGCGTCCTGCGGACGCCTGAGGACACGGTCGCCGAGGCACGGGCGCTGCTGGCCTCGGGGCGGCCGTTCCACGCGCACGAGGTGTTCGAGGACGCCTGGAAGTCGGGCCCGCAGGAGGAGCGTGCGCTGTGGCGGGGGCTGGCCCAGCTGGCGGTGGGCCTCACCCACGCGGCCCGCGGGAACGCCGTCGGCGGGGCGCGGCTGCTGCGGCGGGGCGCCGGCGCGGTCGAGCAGTGGGCGGCCGAACGGGGCGAGGACCGCCCGTACGGACTGGACCTCCCCGGCCTCACCCGCTGGGCCCGTGAGCTGGCGGGACGGGTCGAGGACGGCTCGGCACCGATCGACGCGGAGACCGAGGCACCGCGTCTGGGGCCGTGACGGCCGCGCCCCCGGCCGCCCGCGCGGGGTCCCGCAGCCGCCCGACGCACCCTGTGCGCCCTGCCCTGACCGTCGTCGCAGGCTGTGCGGAGGCGGTGGACGGACGGTCAGTGGGATGCGGCAGACTCGGGGCGTGCGAAAGATTCATGTCATCGGTATCGGCGCGGGCGACCCGGACCAGCTGACCCTCCAGGCGGTCAAGGCGCTGCGGAGCACGGACGTGTTCTTCCTGCTCGACAAGGGTGAGGTGAAGAGCGATCTCACCCGGCTCCGCCGGGACATGCTGGACGCGCATCTGCCCGGGAGGTCGTACCGGGTGGTGGAGGCCCGGGATCCGGAGCGGGACCGCACGGCGGGTGGGTCGGCCTACTCCCCGGCCGTCGGGGACTGGCGCAGCGCCCGCGCCGGGATCTACGAGCGGCTGATCGCCGAGGAACTGGACGAGGAGGGCACGGGCGCCTTCCTGGTCTGGGGGGACCCGGCGTTGTACGACAGCACGCTGGGCATCCTGGAGGAGGTGCTGGAGCGGGGCGCGGTGGAGTTCGCGTACGACGTGGTGCCCGGCATCAGCAGTGTCTCCGCGCTGGTCGCCCGGCATCGCACGGGGCTGAACCGGGTCGCCCGGCCGGTGCAGATCACCACCGGGCGGCGGCTGTCCGAGGGCTTCCCGGAGGGGGTCGACGACGTGGTGGTGATGCTCGACGCGCACCAGGCCTTCCGGCGGTACACCGAGGAGGACATGGACATCTTCTGGGGTGCCTACATAGGCACGCCGGACGAGATCCTCGTCTCCGGACCGATCGCCGAGGCCGCTCCGCGCATCGAGCGGCTGCGGGCCGAGGCACGGGAGCGCAAGGGCTGGATCATGGACACGTACCTGCTGCGCCGGCATCCGTCGCGGGACGAGCAGCACTGACGTACCGGGCTCAGGGGGCGGGGCCGGCACCTCGGCCGGACGACGGATCCGGCCCCTCGGCCGCACGACGGAGCGGGGCAGCGGGCCGAAATCAGGTGCGGGCCGGGGCGGGTGTCGAGATAGTCGGGGCATGTCGGCAACGCCCCTCCGCTTCCGCGATCCGCGCAGCACCAGGTACGACTTCCTCGACTCGGTGCTGGTGCACTGCCCCCGCTGCGACCGGGTGGCCCATGTGCGGCGGCGGCCGGAGGCCGAGGAGCGGTGGATCTTCGCACCCCGGTGCCTGGTCTGCCGTTCCTGTGGTCTGTCCCGCACCTGGGCCGGCCGGTCCGCGGTCCTCGACTCGGGCTCGGCGGGGCCCGCGCGGGACCCGTACTTCCGTGCCCGGCTGTGGCTGCGGCGCGAGACCCGGCACGGCCGGGTGTGGGCGTACGACCTGCGCCATCTGGACCTCATCCGGCGCTATGTCGCGGCCGGTCCGCGGGAACGCGCCCCGTGGCACGACACCGGCCGGAAGATGACCCTGGTCGCCCGTCTCCCCTCCTGGATGAAGAGCGCCAAGAACCGGGACGAGGTGCTGCGCGCGATCGATGGGCTGAGGGCCGCCGCCGTCAGGCCGGACTGAAGCCCAGCCGTGCCAGGGCGTCCGGCACGCCGGGTACGGCGGTCACGCCGGCCGGCAGGGCGGGGCGGCGTACGACGACCACGGGCAGGCCCAGCTCGCGTGCCGCCGTGAGCTTCGCGGCCGTCGCCTCACCGCCGCTGTCCTTGGTGACCAGGACGTCGATCCGGTGGGCGCGCAGGAGCTCGGTCTCTGCGGTGACCGTGAACGGGCCCCGGGCCAGGACGATGCTGCTGTCCGGGGGCAGCGGGGGCTCGGGCGGGTCGACGGAGCGGACGAGGAAGCGCAGGTCCGTCAGATGGGCGAAGGCCGCGAGGCCGAGGCGGCCGGTGGTGAGGAACACCCGGCGGCCGAGGCCGGGCAGGGCCTCCGCGGCCGCGGCCAGGGACGGGACGTCGTACCAGCGGTCGCCGGGGCCCGGCCGCCAGCCGGGGCGGCGCAGGACGACGGCGGGGACGCCCGTGGCCAGCGCCGCACGGACCGCGTGGTCCGTGATCGACTCGGCGAAGGGGTGGGTGGCGTCCACCAGGGCGTCCACCCCGTGCGCGCGCAGCCAGTCGGCGAGGCCCTCGGGACCGCCGAAGCCACCGGTCCGCACCTCGCCGGGCAGCGCCCCGGGCCGGGCGACCCGGCCGGCGAGCGAGGTGGTGACGCGTACCCCGGGCCGGGCGGCGAGGTCGGCGGCGAGGCGACGGGCCTCGGTGGTGCCGCCGAGGATCAGGACGTGCGCGGGCATAGGGGTGAGCGTACGAGGTCGTACGGGCCGGTCCGCCGCCCGGGTCGCTACCGTCGGGCCATGGAGTCCCTGGCGTCCGTGCATGCCGTCCTGATCGACATCGACGGGGTCCTCACCGTGTCCTGGAAGCCGCTGCCCGGTGCGGTGGAGGCGCTGCGCGGCATCCGTGCGGCCGGGTTCGGCGTGGCCCTGGTGACGAACACGACCTCCCGGACCCGGGCGTCGATCGCCGGCACGCTGTCGGAGGCCGGTTTCGAGGTGGACGCGGACGACGTGCTGACCGCGCCCGCCGTCACCGCGGCCCATCTCGCCGAGCACCATCCGGGCGCCCGGTGCCTGCTGCTCAACAGCGGGGACATCGCCGCGGACCTGGGCGACGTCACGCTGGTCGAGGAGGGTGCCGACGTGGTCGTGGTCGGCGGCGCCGGGCCGGGGTTCGACTACGCGGCGCTCAACCGGGCGTTCGGCGAGTTGCAGCGGGGCGCGCGGCTGGTCGCCATGCACCGCAACCTGTACTGGCGCACCGACGCCGGGCTGCAACTGGACTCGGGCGCGTTCCTGCTGGGGCTGGAGCGGGCGGCACGCGTGGCGGCCGAGGTCACGGGCAAGCCGTCCCCGGCGTTCTTCGAGGCGGCGCTCGCCCGGCTGGGAGTGGACGCGGAGCGGGCGCTGATGGTCGGCGACGACATCGAGTCGGACGTGCTCGCGGCGCAGCGGGCCGGGCTGACCGGGGTGCTGGTGAAGACGGGCAAGTACCAGCCGGAGACGCACGAGAACGCCAGCGGCACCCCGGACCATGTCCTGGACTCCTTCGCGGACGTCCCGGCGCTGCTGGGGCGGGCGGAGTAGCCGTCGGCCGACGGAGCAACGGCCGGGCGGCGTGGCGGTCGGCCGCCGGGGTCAGCGGAGCAGCAGTTGCAGGCCGCCCAGGATCGTCGCCGCGATGACGAGTTGTTCGAAGAGCCGCTGGTTGATCCGGTTCACAGCCCACTTGCCGAACAGCGCGCCGGGCACCACGAAGACCACCAGCGCGGCGTCGAGGAGCAGCGAGTGCCCGTCGATCAGGCCCAGACCCGCGCTGAACGGCACCTTCGAGACGTTCACGATGAGGAAGAAGAACGCGGACGTGCCCAGGAAGCCGAGCTTGCGGAAGCCCGCGGACAGCAGGTACATCGACATCACGGGCCCGCCGGCGTTGGCGACCATCGTCGTGAACCCGCCGAGCACACCGTACGAGCGGGCCTTGACGCGGCCCGCCCGGGTGCCGACCTCGTCCGGGTCCTCCGGGGTGCCGGCCGTCCGCCGCCGCCACAGCGTCACCCCGGCCATCAGCAGCAGGATCGCGCCGATCGACGTCCGTACGATCCCGTCGTCGGCCCACACCAGGAAGAGCGTGCCGGCCACCACTCCCGCCGCCACGGCCGGGAACAGCCGCCACAGGGTGGGCCAGTGCGCGTGCCGCCGGTAGGTGAGGACGGCGAGCACGTCACCGGCGATCAGGACGGGCAGCAGTACGCCGGTGGAGGCGCGGGCGGGCAGGACCGCCGCGAAGACGGCGAGACTGACCGTGTTGGCCCCGCTGACGGCCGTCTTGGAGAAGCCGACCAGCAGGGCCGCGAAGGCGAGCGCCGCGAACCCCCAGCCGGATATGTGCCAGAGCGTCATCGTGTTCATGGAGGAACCGATGCTATGCACACGCATGGGTCCGGCGTAAGCAGCGTCTCGCCGGTCGGTCCCGGTGCGAGGGCCGGCGCGGCGCCTAACGGCCCGTGTACCGCGCCCGCAGCTCCCGCTTGAGCACCTTCATGCTCGGCCCGAGCGGCAGCGCGTCCGCGAGCTCCACCCGCCGCGGGTACTTGTGCCTGCCCAGGTGCTCCTTGGACCACTCGGTGAGCGCGGCGGCGTCCGGCGTGGCGCCCGGCGCGGGGACGACGACGGCGCACACCTCCTCGCCGTGCAGGTCGTCGGGCAGGCCGATGACGGCGACCTGGGCGATCTCGGGGTGGCGCATCAGGACCTCCTCGACCTCCCGCGGGTAGACGTTGTAGCCGCCGCGGATGATGACGTCCTTCTTCCGGTCGACGATCCGCAGGAAGCCCTCGTCGTCCTTGGTGCCGAGGTCGCCGGTGCGGAACCAGCCGTCCACCAGGGCCTCGGCGGTGGCCTCGGGGCGGCCGAGGTAGCCGGAGAAGACGTTGTGGCCGCGGATGACGACCTCACCCACCTCACCGGGCGGCAGCAGCTCGATCCGGCCCTCCACCTCGGCGCGGGCGATCTCCACGTCGATGCCCCACAGCGGGTGGCCGATGGTGCCGGCCTTCGTGCCGAACACCGGCTGGTTGACGGTGGCGGTCGGCGAGGTCTCCGACAGCCCGTACCCCTCGTAGATCTTCGCGCCGAACGCGGCCTCGAACCGCTCCAGCACGGCCACCGGGAGCGAGGCCCCGCCGGAGACGCACACGCGCAGCACCGGGAGCCGCTCCGCGTCCGCGGCGGCCGCCGCGAGGGCGATGAACATGGTGGGCACGCCGTGGAAGGTGTTCACGCCCTCGCGCACCATCAGGTCGATGGCGCGGGCCGCGTCGAAGCGGGGCAGGAGCACGAGCGTGGCGCCGGCCCGCCAGGTGGAGTTGAGCGAGACGGTCTGGCCGAAGGCGTGGAACAGCGGCAGCGCGCCGAGGGCGATGTCGTCGGCGCGGATGTCGTTGGCGTCGAAGGCGTTGACGGTCGCGTTCATCACCAGGTTGAAGTGGCTGAGGACGGCGCCCTTGGGGACACCGGTCGTGCCACTGGTGTAGAAGATCACCGCCGGGTCGTCGGCGGCCCGGGTGACGTACGACGCGAGGGGCTCGGCGTCGGCCGCGAGCTTCTCGAACTCCGTGCCGAGGGTGACCGCCCGGACGCCCGTGGCGCGTGCGGCGGCCGTCCCGGTCTCCGCCTGGGCCGGGTGGACCAGCAGCAGGGTGGCCCCGCTGTCGCGCAGCACGTGCTCGACCTCCCCGGCGGAGAGCAGCAGGTGCACGGGGACGACGACCCCGCCCGCCGCGGCGATCGCGTAGTACGCCACCGGGAACTCCGCGGTGTTGGGGGCCATGAGGGCGACCCGGTCGCCGGGCCGTACGCCGAGAGCGGTGAGCGCGCCCGCCTGGGCCAGCGCGCGCTGCCACGCGTCGGCGAAGGTGAGCCGCAGGTCGCCTTCGACCAGGGCGGTCTTGCCGGGGCGGCGCCGGGCGTTCTCGGCGAGGATGGCGGCGACGGACAGGGTGGCCATGGAGTGCTGCTCCGTTTCCTTGCTGCGGCTCGTGTTCCGGATCCCCTGTGCGGGGAGCTCCCGTCGGGGAAGCTCTAGTGCCTCTCGACCAGCACCGCGCTCCCCTGCCCCACCCCCACGCACATCGTCGCGAGCCCCCGCCGCGCGCCCGTGCGGCGCATCCGGTGCAGCAGGGTGGTCAGGATGCGGGCGCCGGAGCAGCCGAGGGGGTGGCCGAGGGCGATGGCGCCGCCGGAGGGGTTGACCAGGTCGGGGTCGATGCCGAGCTGGTCGACGCACGCGAGTGCCTGCGCGGCGAACGCCTCGTTGAACTCGGCCTCCTGGACGTCGCCGGTCTCCCAGCCGGCCCGGGCCAGCGCCTTGCGGGTGGCGGGGACCGGGCCGAGGCCCATCACGTCCGGGTGGACGCCGGCGGAGGCGCCCGCGATGTAGCGTCCCAGGGACTCCAGGCCCAGCTCGTTCAGGGCCTCCTCGCTGACCAGCAGCAGGCCGGCCGCGCCGTCGTTCATCGGGGAGGCGTTGCCGGCGGTGACGGTGCCGTCCGCGCGGAAGACCGGCTTCAGCCGGGAGAGCTTCTCCAGCGAGGTGTCCTCGCGGACGCACTCGTCCTGCTCGACCACGATGCCGTCGGGGCGCTCGACGGGCAGGAGTTCGTCGTCGAAGTGGCCGTTCTTGCGCGCGGTGGCGGCGAGGCGGTGGCTGCGCAGGGCGAACTCGTCCTGGCGCTCGCGCGGGATGCCGTACCGCTCGGCGACCTCCTCGGCGGTCTCGCCCATGGAGAGCAGGCCGTGCAGCTCCTTCATGGCGGGGTTGACCAGCCGCCAGCCGAGCCGGGTGTCGTAGGTCTCGATGCGCTGCGGCAGGGCCTCGTCGGGGCGGGGCAGGACGAAGGGGGCGCGGCTCATGGACTCGGAGCCACCGGCGATCACGATGTCGGCCTCGCCTGCGGCGATGGTCCGGGCGGCCGTGGTGACCGCTTCGAGTCCGGAGGCGCACAGCCGGTTGACGGTGGCGCCGGGCACGGAGTCGGGCAGTCCGGCGAGCAGGGCGGCCATGCGCGCGACGTTGCGGTTGTCCTCGCCGGCCTGGTTGGCGGCGCCCCAGTAGACGTCGTCGATGCGGGCGGGGTCGAGCGCGGGCACGTCGGCCACCAGATGGCGGATGACGGTCGCGGCCAGATCGTCGGGGCGGACCGGGGAGAGGGCTCCGCGCAGCTTGCCGATGGGGGTGCGGCGGGCGGCCGCGAAGTGGACGGGACGCACGGCTGGGACTCCTGACCTACGACGCTGTGGATCAGCACGGACCTCACGACAGCTCTTCCGCTGTCCGGCAGCAGTTAATTAGCACTGCTAGTTTTGGACTATAGACCGCCGACCGCTCCCCTGGGAAGATCCTCAGGACCTTCCCCGAGGCAGCTGGAGGAGAGATGCCCCACGTCCGCGAGCACGTCCTCGACGGCACGCACGGAGCCCTCGCCGTACGGGAGTGGCCGCACCCGGCCCCCCGCTGCCTGGCACTCCTGGTGCACGGGTACGGCGAGCACGCCGGCCGGTACGCGGAACTCGCCGCCCGGCTCACCGGGCACGGCGCCGCCGTGTACGCGCCGGACCACGCCGGCCACGGCCGGTCGGCCGGGGAGCGGGTGGTGATCGAGGACTTCGAGGACGTGGTCACGGACGTGCACACGGTGGCGGACTCGGCCCGCGCCGCGCGTCCCGGCCTGCCACTGGTCCTGGTGGGCCACTCCATGGGGGGACTGATCGCGGCCCGCTACGCCCAGCGGTACGGCGGCGAACTGAGCGCCCTGGTGCTGTCCGGCCCGGTGATCGGCGCCTGGGACCTGCCGGGACGGCTGCTGGCCCTGGAGGAGATCCCGGACGTCCCGATCAGCCCGTCCGCGCTCTCCCGGGACCCGGCCGTGGGTGCCGCGTACGCGGCCGATCCGCTGGTCTGGCACGGGCCCATGAAGCGGCCGACGCTGGAGGCGTTCGCCCGGACGCTGGAGACCGTCGCCCGGGACGGTGACATCGGGGGGCTGCCGCTGCTGTGGCTGCACGGCGACGACGACCGGCTGGTGCCGCTGCCCGGGAGCCGGACCGGCGTGGAGCGGTTGAGCGGCGGCCGGCTGACCGAGCGGATCTTCCCGGGGGCGCGGCACGAGGTGTTCCACGAGACCTGCAAGGAGGACGTCTTCGCGGAACTGATGGGCTTCCTGGACCAGGTACTGCCCCGCTGACCAGTCGGTTTGCTCCCTCACGCAGCGGGCACCCGCCCTGTCGGACATGACCGTGGAAGCTGCCGAAAGGGGATGGACGGACCATGACCGTGGTCAAGAGCACGCTGCCCGACGAGGCGCTCGGCGTCACCGGAACCGCCCTGCAGGAGACCCTGGTGGACCTGCTCGGGCTGTCGCTGATCGGCAAGCAGGCGCACTGGAACGTCGTGGGCCCGCGGTTCCGGTCGATCCACCTCCAGCTCGACGAGGTGGTCGCCACGGCCCGGAGCCACTCGGACACGGTGGCCGAGCGTGCCGCCGCGCTGGGCGTGCCGCCGGACGGCCGGCCGGAGACCATCGCCGCGACCTTCGCGCTGCCCGGCGCCAAGGACGGCTGGCTGCGCGACACCGAGGTCGTGGAGCTGATGGTGTCGGCGCTGGAGGCCGCCATCGGCCGGCTGCGCGAGCGGATCGAGACGACCGAGAAGGCCGACCCGGTCACCCAGGACCTGCTGATCTCCGTCACCGCCGACCTGGAGAAGCAGCGCTGGATGTTCGAGGCCGAGAACCAGCCGCGCGACGACGCCGCCGGCTAGTACACCCACTCCCGCCAGTACACCCACTCCCGCACGGAAGGGGGAGACCCATGGCCGACGCACTGGAGACCGAGGCGCTGTGGGAGGACTTCCACCGCGTGGTGAACATGACCTCCGCGGAACTCGCGGCCTGGCTGAAGGTCCGGGACGCCGACGAGGAGACGGAACCGCTTCCGGAGGAGGCGGGCACGCCCACCGGCCGGCACGTCCTCGCCATCCTGCAGAAGCGCCGTACCGACCTCACCGACGACGACGTCCGGGTCATGCACAAGGTCGTCGAAACGGTCGGTGACCTGGTCGACATGGAGAACGAACCCGAGCCGGAGAACACGCCGGAGGACACCCGGCGCCGGCACCGGCTGATGACGCTGGGCCACGACCCGCTCAAGCCCTAGCCGGAGCCCGACCGTGGACCGGGACGAACGGGTCGTGCGCGAGCTGGTGTCCGCGTACGGGCGGACGTACGCCGAGGAGGCGGGCATCCGCCTGAAGGACACCCCGCAGCCGCTGTACCGGCTGCTCGTGCTCTCCCTGCTGCTGAGCGCACGGATCCGGGCCTCCGTCGCGGTCGCCGCCGCCCGGGCCCTGCACGAGGAGCACCTGGACAGCCCCCGCCGGATGGCCGAGGCCGACTGGCAGCGGCGGGTGGACGCGCTCGGCCGGGGCGGCTACCGCCGGTACGACGAGCGCACCGCGACCCAGCTCGGCGACGGCGCCGAGCTGCTGACCGAGCGCTGGGGCGGCGACCTGCGCCGGCTGCACCGGGAGGCGGAGGGCGACGCCGGCCAGCTGAAGCGGCTGCTCCAGGAGGAGCCGGGCATCGGGCCGGCCGGCGCCGACATCTTCCTGCGCGAGGCGCAGCGGGTGTGGCCGGACGTCGCGCCCTACCTGGACGGCAAGGCGCTGTCCGGGGCCGGGCGGCTCGGCCTGCCGAAGGACCCCGAGAAGCTGACCGAGCTGGCCGGCGACACCCAACCGGCCGTCCTGGCCGCCGCGTTGGTCCGGGCAGCGCTAGACGAACAGGTGGCCGAAGACTGTCTGCGCCGGGCCGCTTGATCGTGTCAGACTGCTCCCCGCACGTCCCGGAGTGACCACCGGGGCCGGACGGGTGGAGGAGCAGCACGTGACGGGGACAGGGCCGCGGATCCAGGACGGCATCGACACGACCAGACCGCATCCGGCCCGGGTGTACGACTGGTTCCTCGGCGGCAAGGACAACTACCCGGTCGACGAGGAACTGGGCCGGCGGATCGCGGCGATCGACGGGGGCGCTCCCAAGGCCGCCCGCGCCAACCGGGCGTTCATGCGCCGCAGCACGCGCATGCTGGCCGCGGAGCGGGGGATCCGCCAGTTCCTGGACATCGGCACCGGCATACCGACCGAGCCGAACCTGCACCAGATCGCCCAGTCCGTGGCCCCCGACGCCCGCGTGGTGTACGTCGACAACGACCCCATCGTGCTGGCCCACGCGAACGCGCTGCTGCGCGGCACCCCGGAGGGCGTGACCGAGTACGTGCAGGCCGACGCCCGCGATCCGCGCGCGATTCTCGGCCAGGCGGCCCGCGTCCTGGACCTCGACCGCCCGGTGGCCCTCTCCCTCATCGCCCTGCTCCACTTCATCGCCGACGAGGACGGCGCCCACGACCTGGTGGACACCCTGGTCGGCGCGCTGGCGCCGGGCAGCTGCCTGGTGCTGTCGACCATGACCGCCGACTTCGAGCCGGAGAACGTCCAGCGGGGCATCGCGGCCTACGCGGCCGGCGGGGTCACCCTGGTGGCGCGTGCGCAGGCCGAGGTGGGCACCTTCTTCGAGGGACTCCGGCTGCTGGAGCCCGGGATCGTGTCGGTGGCCGAGTGGCGGCCCGAGGAAGCGCCCGACGGGCCGATCTCGCTGTACGGCGGGGTCGCGGTCAAGCCCTGACGCCGTCGTACGGCAGGTCCAGCACGAGGGCGACGGTCCGCAGTACACCGTCGTCGTTGTTGGACGGGGCCAGGTGGCGGGCCCGCCGGATCACCTCCGGGTGGGCGCCCGCCATGGCGAAGGACCACTCGGCGGCGTCGAGCATCTCCAGGTCGTTCAGGTAGTCGCCGAAGACCATGGTCTGGGCGGGCGTGATGCCGAGCGCCCGCTGGAGGCCGCGCAGGGCGGTGCCCTTGTCGGCCGTGCGGTTCATCACGTCCACCCAGTGTTCGCCGGAGACGACGACCTGGTGGGTCGCTGTGAACTCCGCGAGGGCCGGGGCGGTGGTGTGCTCGGCGGACCCGAAGTCGAACATCGCGACCTTGATCATCTCATCGTCCACGGCGGTGACGTCCTCGACGATCCGGTGCTCGACGTAGTACTTGCGCACCTCCGCCAGGAACGCCTCGTCGGTCCGCTCGACGTACGCCGCCCGCTTGCCGCAGACGACCGCGCCGACGTCCGTGCCGTCCGCGACCAGCCGCCGCGCCGTCCGGGCCACCCCTGCGGCGACGGACCGGTCCAGCGGGTCGGAACTCAGCTCCACGCCGTCGCGGACCACGTACGTGCCGTTCTCGGCGATGAACACCATGCCCTCGGCGACCTCCTCGAACTGCCGGAAGAGGGTGGCGTACTGGCGTCCGCTCGCCGGGCTGAACAGCACTCCCCGGCGGCGCAGTTCGGCGAGCATCGGCCACAGCCCGTCGGGAATCCGCTTGGCGTCGTCCAGCAGCGTGCCGTCCATGTCGGTGACGATCAGCCGGATGTCGGCGGGACCGGCGGGCAGGCCGGAGGCGTCGAGGAGGGGCGTGGGCGTGGCGGGCATGTCCTGCTTCCGGTCGGGGGCGGGGATACCGGTCCAGTGTTCCTCACGCGCCCTGAGGACCCGGAACCGCCCGGGGGGCCGGGGCGCGGCTGCCCGGAACCGCCCGCCGTGCCCGTTTCCCGGGACAGCGCGATCACCGGGAGGCACAATGACGGCGGAGAACCGCACGTGAGAAGGGCGGACAGGTGAGCGAGGTCGACTCCCCGGGGGCCGGATCGGCACGGCTGGACACCACCGTGGCGCACAACGCCCGGGTCTGGAACTACTGGATCGGCGGCAAGGACCACTACGAGGTCGACCAGCGCGTGGGCGAACAGATCGCCGGGATGTTCCCGGTGATCCGGGCGGTGGCGCGCGCGGACCGGGAGTTCCTGGGGCGGGCGGTGCGCTTCCTGGCCGCCGAGCGGGGCATCCGGCAGTTCCTCGACATCGGCACCGGTCTGCCGACGGCCGACAACACGCACGAGATAGCGCAGCGGATCGCCCCCGAGTCCCGGATCGTGTACGTCGACAACGACCCCATCGTGCTCGTGCACGCCCGCTCGCTGCTCACCAGTTCCCCGGAGGGCGTCACGGACTACGTCGACGCCGATGCGCACGACCCGGACGGCATCATGCGGCGGGCCGCCGAGACCCTGGACCTGACCCGGCCGGTGGCGGTCCTGATGCTGGGCATCCTCAACTTCGTGCTGGACACCGGCGAGGCCCGGGACATCGTGCGCCGGCTCATGGCGGCGGTGCCCGCCGGCAGCCACCTGGTCCTCACCCATCCGACGTACGACCGTGAGGTGGGCGGCGAGGGCAATGTGGCCGCCATGGAGTTCTGGAACGCCCACGCCACCCCGCCGATCACCGCACGCGGTCGTGCCGAGATCGCCGGGTTCCTGGAGGGTCTGGACCTGGTGGAGCCGGGACTGGTGCCGTGTTCGCAGTGGCGCGCCGAGTCGGCGTCCGCCGCCCCGGTGCCGCAGTTCGGCGCGGTGGCCGTGAAACCCTGACCCCGGCCGCGCGCGGGCCGGGCCCGCCGAGGAGGACGCATGACGACTTTCGCCGACCCCGTGCCCGGCGGCCGTCCCGGGGACCTGCGCCGGGTCGCCGGCCTCACCGCCGACCTGGCCGCCCAGGGCGTGCGCGGCATCGTGCTGGCGTACGTGGACACCGCGGGCGTCGGCCGGGTGAAGACGATCCCCACCGGGCGGCTGGAGGCGGCCGTGTCCTGGGGCGTCGGCATGTCCCCGGTGTTCGACACCTTCCTCGCCGACGACTCGATCGTCGGCACCGACGCGCTCGGCTCCCCCGACGGCGACCTCAGGCTCTACCCGGACCTGGACCGGCTGGTGCCGCTCGCCGGCCAGCCCGGCTGGGCGTGGGCGCCGGTGGACCGGATCACCCAGGAGGGCGCCCGGCACCCCGGCTGTGCCCGGACGTTCCTGCGCCGGACCGTCACGGACGCCGCCGAACGGCACGGCCTCGCCTTCAAGGCGGCGATCGAGATCGAGTGGTCCGTCGGGCTGGGCTCGGCGCCCGCCGGGGAGTTCGTACCGGCCGTCTCCGGCCCGGCGTACGGTGCGATCCGGCAGGTCGGGCTGAGCGACTACACCGCCGATCTGCTGGCCGCGTGCGCCGCGCAGGGCGTGGACGTCGACCAGTTGCACCCCGAGTACGCGCCCGGGCAGTTCGAGATCTCGGTGGGCGCCCGGGATCCGGTGGCGGCGGCCGACCTGAGTGTGCTGGTCCGGCAGACGATCCGGGCGGTGGCCCAGCGGCACGGTCTGCGGGTCTCGTTCGCGCCCGCGGTGTCCGCCGAGGGCGTCGGCAACGGCGGCCATCTGCACCTGTCCTGCTGGCGCGACGGCGTGAACCTGCACGCCGGCGGCGAGCGTCGGTACGGCATGACGGCCGAGGCGGAGTCCTTCGCGGCCGGGGTCCTCGCCCACCTCCCGGCCCTGACCGCGGTCACCGCCCCCAGCCCGGCCAGCTATCTGCGGCTGAAGCCCTCCCAGTGGGCCGGCGTCTTCACCGCCTGGGGCCGCGAGACCCGCGAGGCCGCCCTGCGGATGATCACGGGCACGGCGGGCCGCCACGACCAGGACGCCAACATGGAGGTCAAACCGGTCGACCTGGCCGCCAACCCGTATCTGGCCCTCGGCTGTGTGATCGCCGCCGGACTCGACGGCGTCACGGCGGCCCGGACCCTGCCCGACGAGATCACCGGCGATCCGGCCCGCTACGGCCCCGACGAGGCGGCGGCCCTGGGCGTACGGCGGCTGCCGCGGTCGCTGCCGGAGGCGGTGGAGGAGTTCCGCGCGGACCCGGTGCCGCGGGCCGCGCTGGGCCCGGTCCTCGCGGACGCGGTGATCGCCGTACGGCTCGGCGAGGCGGCGGCCGTCGACGGGCTCGGCCCCGACCAGGTGGCGGCGGCCTACCGCTGGACGTACTGACCATGGCCGCACCGGGACCGGTCCACGAGGCCCTCGCCGCGCTGCCGCTCGTCGACCACCACTGCCACGGCGCGGTCACGGTCGATCTCGGCGGCACGGAATTCGCGTCCCTGATCACCGAGGGCGCGGCCTGGCCGGACGTCTCCCCCTTCGACAGCCCGGTCGGCCTGGCCGTCCGCCGCCACTGCGCACCCCTGCTGGACCTCCCCCGCCACGCACCGCCCGCCGACTACGTGGCCCGGCGAGCCGAGCTGGGCTGGCGGGAGGTCAACCGCCGCTTCCTGACGGCGGCCGGAGCCGGGGTGTTCTGCGTGGACACCGGCTACGCCCCGCACCCTCTCACCACCCCCGCCGAACTGGCGGCGGCCGCCGGTGCCGCCGCCTGCGAGGTCGTACGGCTGGAGGGGATCGCGGAGTCGGTGGCGGCGCGGGGCGTGGAGGCGGGCGAGTACGCGGCCGTGTTCCGTACGGCCGCCGAGGAGGCCGTACGGCGGCCGGGCGTGGTCGCGGTGAAGTCCATCGCGGCCTACCGCACGGGATTCGCCCTGCACCCGGAGCGCCCGGCCGGGGCCGAGGTGACGGAGGCCGCCCGGCACTGGCTGGCGCGGGGCGGACGCCTCACGGACCCGGTCCTGGTCCGGCACCTGCTGTGGACCGCCGTCGACCTGGGGCTGCCGCTGCAACTGCACACCGGCTTCGGCGACGCGGACGTACGGCTGCACCGCGCGGACCCCGCCCTGCTCACCGACTGGCTGCACCGGACCGCCGGCACGATCCCGGTGCTGCTGCTGCACTGCTGGCCGTACCACCGCCAGGCCGCCTATCTGGCCGCGGTGTTCGAGCAGGTGTACCTGGACGTCGGGCTCGCCCTGCACTACACCGGGCCGGCCCGGTGCCGTGCGGTCCTGGAGGAGGCGCTGGAGATCACCCCGTTCCGCAAACTGCTGTACAGCTCCGACGCCTATGGTGTGTCCGAGTTCCACCACCTGGGTGCCCTGTGCTTCCGGCAGGGCCTCGCCGATCTGCTGCAAGAGCGCGTGGACGCCGACGAGTTGAGTCTCGCCGACGCCCTGCGGATCGCGGCCTGGACGGGCCGCGACAACGCCCGCCGACTGTACGGACCGACCGTATCCGAACCGGCCCGCGATTCCAGCGGGCGCCCCACCCGGAAAGTATGATCAAGCAATGTCTGACATGACCGAGACCACGCCCGGCTGGCTGACCACGGACGAACTGGAGATGGCCAGGGCCCGGATGCCGATCCTGTACGTCGAGGCCGTGCCCGTGCGCGTGGACGACAGCGGTGAAGTCACCAGTATCGGGCTGCTTCTGCGCATCGGCCCGGACGGCACGGTCAGCCGGACCCTGGTCTCCGGCCGGGTGCTGCACCACGAGCGGGTCCGCGACGCGCTGCTGCGCCACCTGGAGAAGGACCTCGGCCCGGTCGCCCTGCCGCGCGTCCCCGCCTCGCTCCAGCCGTTCACGGTCGCGGAGTACTTCCCGACGGCGGGCATCACGCCGTACCACGACCCGCGCCAGCACGCGGTGTCCCTGGCCTACATCGTGCCGGTGACCGGCGACTGCCGGCCCCGGCAGGACGCGCTGGACCTCGTCTGGTTCAGCCCCCAGGAGGCCGCCTCACCGGCGGTGCAGAACGAGATGCCGGGCGGCCACGGGGTGCTGCTGAAGCAAGCGCTGGCGCACGTGGGGCTGGCGTTCTGACCGGTCGTCACCAGCGCCACGGTCCGTTCAGGAAGAGGAAGCGACTATTCCATAATTCCCGGGAAACCGGACTTCCACGGCGGCCGTGACAGACGGAAGAGCGGTCGCCCAGGAAATGCAGCAGATTTCCCGGGAAGGGTTTTGCATGTCTGTGAGCCGCACCTTAGCCGCGTCCGTGATCTGTGCGACCGCCGCCATGGGCGCCGCGGGATGCTCGGACGAGGGATCGTCGGACCAGCCGTTCGAAGGGCAGAGCGCGGACCAGGTGGCCGCCAAGGCGGTGACCGCCACCCGGAACGCCGCATCGCTGCGCATGGCCGGCAAGGTCTCCGCGGAAGGGCAGCCCCTGACGGTCGACTTCCACGTCGACACCCAGAAGAACTGCAAGGGCCGGATGTCCATGGAACGAGGCTCGGCCGACGTCATCCACGCAGGTCAGGCGACGTACATCAAGGGTGACGAGGAGTTCTGGGGCAACGCCGCCAAGGGCTCGGCCGGCCGCCAGAAGGAGGTCCGGGCACTGAGCGGCCGCTGGGTGAAGGTACCGGTCGGCGACGCGCGTACGACGGGGCTGTGTGACAAACAGGGATTCCTGGCCGACATGGACAGCGACAAGTCCGAGCGCAAGGGAATGACGAAGGGCGACGTCACCACGGTCAACGGCCGGAAGGCCATCGCCTTGAAGAAAAAGAAGGGCGGCGAAAGCATCACCATGTACGTCGCCACGGAGGGAAAGCCGTACATTCTCAAGCTCGACCAGTCCGGCGGCGAGAATCCCGGCACGGTCGTCTTCTCGGACTACGAGAAGCCGGTCAAGGCCGCACCCCCGCCGGCGGGACAGGTGATCGACGCCACCAAGGGCGACAAGGCGGCTTCCTGACCCGTCGAGAGAACCGTTCACGTACGCCGTCGAACGTTCGAGGGCCGGTTCCGGATGTCTCGGAACCGGCCCTCACCGGTGACTCTCACAAGTCGGGACGACAGGATTTGAACCTGCGACCCCTTGACCCCCAGTCAAGTGCGCTACCAAGCTGCGCCACGTCCCGGTGCCGTTTGACCTGGGCTTTCCCCCGGCCGAACGCGCAGGGAAACAATACCGCACTCGACTCGGTGGTCGCGCGCCCCTTTTCCCGGTTGACCTCAAGTTTGATTGAGGTTGCACGATCATCGGCATGACGACCGCAACGGACCAGAGCCGTACGTACGGCTACGACGACCTGCCCCGGCTGATGGGGCTGATGACCGGCGACGAGAAGCACGGACCGGCGGCCACGTCCACGCTCGACGTGCTGTGGGTGCTCTACGACCGGGTGCTCCGCGTCGCTCCGGACCGACGGGACGACCCGGCCCGGGACCGCTTCCTGCTGAGCAAGGGGCACGGGCCCATGGCGTACTACGCCGTGCTGGCCGCCAAGGGGTTCCTGCCCGTCGAATGGCTGCCGGGCTTCGGGTCCTACGACTCCCCGCTCGGGCACCACCCGGACCGGGTGCTGGTGCCGGGGGCCGAGATCGGCAGCGGCTCCCTCGGGCACGGGCTGCCGATCGCCGTGGGCACCGCGCTGGGTCTGCGGGCGCAGGGCCGGCCCGATCCGGCGGTCTGGGTGCTGATCGGGGACGCCGAGCTCGACGAGGGCAGCAATCACGAGGCGATCGCCTTCGCGGGGCCCGCCGGGCTGGACCGGCTGCACACCGTCGTGATCGACAACTCCTCCGCCAGCCACGCGCTGCCCGGCGGGATCGCCGCCCGGTTCGAGGCCGCGGGCTGGTCCGCGGTGACCGTCGACGGGCGCGACCACGAGGCGCTGTACGCCGCGTTCACCGCGCCCCATCCCGGCCGGCCGCATGTCGTCGTGGCCCGCGTCGAGCCGAAGAACGCCTGACTTCCCGGAAAGGGTCTCTTCCATGGACACCATGCGTGACCGTTTCGCCCCCGTCGTCTCCCGGATGCTGGACGAGGACCCCCGGGTCGCGGTCGTCCTCGCCGAGATCGGCCGGGACGGGTTCCGCGAGGCCGAGCGCCGACATCCCGACCGGGTGATCAACGTCGGCATCCGTGAACAGCTGCTGGTCGGCGCGGCGGCGGGGCTGGCGCTCACCGGGCTGCGGCCGATCGTGCACACCTTCGCCAGCTTCCTCGTGGAGCGGCCGTTCGAGCAGGTCAAGCTGGATCTGGGTCATCAGGACACGGGTGCGGTGCTGGTGAGTGCCGCCGCCTCCTTCGACTGGCCGGCCGGCGGCTTCACGCACATGGCCCCGGGGGACGTGGCCCTCCTCGACACGCTGGACGGCTGGACCGTACATGTGCCCGGGCACCCGGACGAGGCCGAGACGCTGCTGCACCACGCGGTCGCGGCGGGCGACGACCGGGTGTACGTCCGGCTGTCCCTGCAGTCCAACCGGCAGGGACGGGTCATCGACGGCCGGCACTTCGTCACCGTCCGCGAGGGCCGCTCCGGAGTGGTCGTCGCCGTGGGCCCGATGCTGGACGAGGTCCTCACGGCGACGGAGGGCCTGGACGTGACGGTGCTGTACGCGACGACCGTACGACCGTTCGACGCGGCCGGGCTGCGCCGGGCGACGGAGGCGGCGGGCACGGACGTCGTGCTGGTCGAGCCGTACCTGGCCGGGACATCGACGGCCGCGGTGAGCGAGGCACTGACGGATGTCCCGCACCGGGTGCTCGGCCTCGGCGTCGCCCGCCGCGAACTGCGCCGCTACGGCACGATCGAGGAACACGTGGCCGCCCACGGCCTCGACGCGGCGACCCTGCGGGAACGGATCGCCCACTTCGTGAGCGCGGGGCGGCCGGCCGAGGCGCGACGCGGCTGAACGCCGACACGCGGGGCGTAAGGGCGAGTCTCACGCCGGCCCCGGACCAGGGTGCCGGCGAGCCTCCCACTGAAGCTCCGGCGGGCGAGCGGTCCCACCACCACGGAGCAGACCGCAGGTGAAGCCTCACGCTCAGGCTCCGGCGAAGGCGCCCCCTCGCCGCAGGGCACGCGAGTCACCGCGGATGACGGTCGCATCGGCGCGGATCAGGGCGTGGCCGGTCCTCGTCCTCACGGTGCGGCGGGTGCGGTGGCGTCGGCCCGGGGCAGGTCGCGTATCGGGGGGATCGCCAGCAGGATGGCCGCCACCGCGAGGCTCACCGCCGCCGCGGCCAGCAGGACGTGGTCGGCGCCCAGGGATTCGGCCGCAGGGCCGGCGAGGGCCTGGCCGACCGGCATCATGGCGAGGGAGCCGGCCACGTCGTAGGCGTGGATGCGGTTGAGGACGTCGGCCGGGACCTGGGTCTGCACGGTGGTCGCCCACATCACGCCCCAGAACGACATCCCGGCGCCGGCGACCGCGGCCCCGGCCGCCATGGCCGGTACGCCGAGGCCCGCCCCGACGGTCGCGGGGAAGCCGAAGAAGGCGAAGAGGGAGAGCGCGCCCGCGCGGAGCATGCGGCGGGGGCGCAGCCGCAGGGCGAGCAGGCCGCCGACCACCGTGCCCGCCCCGAGGGCCGAGTTGACCAGGCCGTAGGCGCCGGGGCCATGGTGCCGGACGACCTCGGTGGCCACCAGCGGCACGGTCGGGCCCCATACGGCGATCATGTAGAGGCACCAGACGGCGATGACCCCCCACAGCCAGGCGCGGGAGCGGAACTCCCGCCAGCCGTCGACGAGATCGGCGCGGAAGGCGCGCAGGGCGGAGCCGGTGGCGGCGCGGGCCGCGACGGGGAGCGGGCGCAGCCGCAGGAGCAGCAGGCACAGCGCGCTGAGCGCATAGGTGGCGGCGTGCGCGGCGAAGACCCCACCGGGCGAGGCGAGGCCCACCAGGACGCCGGCGACGGCCGGACCGGCGAGCTGGGCGGCGGACTCGGCGATGCGGATCGCTCCGTTCGCGCCCTGGATGTCGGTGGCGAGGCGGGGCACGGTGCTGGCCACGCCCGGCTGGAAGACGGCGCCGGCCACGCCGTTGACGACGCCGATGGCGCAGATCTGCCACAGCACCACGTGCCCGGTGAAGAACAGGCCCGCGGCGAGGGACTGGGAGCCGAGCCGGACGAGGTCGGCGCCGATCATCAGCCTGCGGGTGCTGAACCGGTCCGCGATGACCCCGCCGAAGACGACCAGTCCCGCGAACGCGGCGGCCGTGGAGGCCATGGCGAGGCCGACCGCGCCCGCGCCGTACCCGTGTTCCAGCAGGCCGGCGGCGAGGGCGACGGGCAGCATGGTGTCGCCGAGGCGGGCGACGGCCCGGGCCACGAAGAAGAGTCCGAAGTCCCGCGACCAGACCGCCGAGGCACCGGCCGCCGCCTTCCGCACCCCCTGGGCGGCGACGTCCCGCCGCGCGTCCGTGCCGGTCATCCCGAGCGCTCCCCTCCCCGACCAGGCCGTTCCCCCGGCCGTGCCGATCCCGTCCGTACCACTTCCCGCCCCGCCACGGGCGCTCCCCATCCGCCGAGGCGGGATCATGCCACCCCCCGGCCGCGCCCGCCGGGCTTTTCAGCCCCCGGCCGGGAGCCCCAACTCCGGATGCGCGTCGAGGAGCCGGGGCGGTGCGGCCTGGCGCCAGGAGTCCGCCAGGATGTCCCGCAGCTCGTCCACGTCCTCCAGGGCGGCGAGTCTCGCTCTCACCCAGGCGAACTGCGCCTCGTGGTCGGCGATCCAGAACTTCTCCGGCTCGGCCAGCACCAGTTCGTCGCGCTCCTCCTTGGGGCAGCGCACGGCGATGGACGTCTCGTCCTCGGGGAGGGTCGCGAACATCTTCCCGGCGACCCTGAAGGTGGGCATGCTCCAGGCGATCTTCTCCGTGGTGTCCGGCAGGGACAGGGCGATTCGGCGTACGTCGTGTGCATCCGGCATGCCACGCACGGTAGCCCCTGCCACTGACAGTCACCCCTCCCGGCCGTCGCCCCCAGGCGCCACCCCTCCCGGCGCCGCCCGCCGGCCGTCACGCCCCGAGCCGCTTGTAGTACAGCGTCGTCGGCCGCAACACGCCCGCCGGGCTCGCCGCGTAGTCGGGGATGGTCCCGGCCCTGGTCCAGCCGGCCGAGCGGTACAGGTCCTCGGCGGGGCTGCCCGTCTCGGTGTCGAGATGGAGCAGGGTGCGGCCGTCGGCCGCGGCGGCCTGTTCGGCGGTGGTGAGGAGCCGGCGACCGAGGCCCTGTCCGCGCGCCGAGCGGTGCACCATCAGCTTGACCAGCTCGGCGCGGTGCCCGCTGTTCGGCTTGTCGGGGTAGGCCAGGCCGACCGTGCCGGTCACCCGGTCCAGGGGATCCAGGGCCGCCCAGACGGCGAGCCGTCCCGCCGCCGTGGCCTCGGCCCGCTCCCGCCACCACGCGACCGCCTCCGCGTGGCCGAGCGGCGCGAGGAAGCCGACGGAGGCGCCCGAGGCCACGGTGTCGGTCAGCAGCGCCGCCAAGTCGCCGGCGCGGTCGCGTACTCGGGTGCCGTCCCAGCGTTCCACCCTCGTCGCCGTGTCCCCGCCGAGGCCCACGGGCTCGTCACCGCGCTGCCTCATGGCCGTACCACCGCCAGCGCGTACCGCGCCTCGCCCGGACCGGCGCAGCGGAAGCGAGTCGCGCCGGTCACCCGCATACGCAGGCAGTCCCCCGCGCCGAGCCGGTGCACCTGGTCCCCCACGGTCACCTCCAGCCCTCCCTCCAGCAGCCACAGGTGCTGTTCCAGGCCGGGCACGGGCGGGCGGTCGTAGGCGATGTCCGCGCCCGGGGTGAGCCGGCCCTCGACCAGTTCGCCGCGCAGTCCGGTGTGCGCCGGGGACACGGACCGGCGGACGAAGCCGGAGGCGCGGTCCTCCCACACCTGCTGGTCGGCGGCCCGGACCAGCGGGGCCGGCGCCGCCTCGACCTCGCTGAGCAGCTGGGACATCGTGCGGCCGTAGACGTGACAGAGCCGGTTCAGCAGGGCGGCGGTGGGGCTGGTCTCCGCGCGCTCGGCGCGCGACAGGGTGGACCGGCTGACCCCGCTGCGCTCCGCCAGCTCGCCCAGGGACCAGCCGTGCTGGGCGCGCAGTTCGGCGAGCCGGGCGCCGATGAGGAGATCGACAGCGTCCTCGTTTCTCATATCCGGGACGCTATCCCTGATATGAGACGGCGTTGTTACGGAAGCCTCACGCCTGCGCCGCCTCGCCGAGCGCCTCCAGCACCGGGCGGATCAGCGGGTGCCCCTCGGCCCCCCGGCGGACGGCGGCGAACACCCGGCGGGTCGGGGCGACACCGTCGACGGGGCGGACGACCACGCCGGTGAGGTCCATGCCGCGCAGCGCGGAGCGCGGGACGAGGGCCACGCCCGCGTCGGCCGAGGCGAGGGCCACGACGGCCCGGAAGTCGTCGGAGGAGTGTTCCAGGCGGGGCTGGAAGCCGGCGCTCTCGCAGGCGAGGACGACCACGTCGTGGCAGGGGTTGCCGGGGTACGGCCCGATCCAGGCGTCCTTGGCCAGTTCGGCGAGGGGGACCTCGGGAGCGTCCACCAGGCGGTGCCCGAGAGGCACGACGGCGTCGAACGGCTCGGCGTAGAGCGGCACATGGGTCAGGCGGGGATCGTCGGCGGACGGCGCGCCCCGGTACTCGACGGCGACCGCGACGTCGACCTGCCGGTCCAGGACCATGGGCAGGCTGGCGTCGCCCTCCGCGTCCTGCACGCGGATCCTTATGCCGGGCGCGTGGTGGGCGAGGCGGGCCACGGCCGGGGCCACGACCTGGGCGATGCCGGTCGCGAAGGCGGCCACGGTGACCGTGCCCGCCTCACCCGAGCCGTAGGCGGCCAACTCTGCCTCCGCCCGCTCCAGCTGGGCGAGGACCGCGTTGGTGTGGCTGAGCAGGATCTCGCCCGCCGGCGTGAGCCGTACGCCCTTGGCGCCGCGCTCGACCAGGCGATGGCCGGTCTCCTGCTCCAGGGCCGTGAGCTGCTGGGAGACGGCGGACGGGGTGAGGTAGAGCGCGGCGGCCGCCGCCGTGACCGTGCGGTGGTCGGCCACCGCACGGAGGATGTGGAGCCGCCGTGCCTCGATCATGCCCCCATTATCCCAGGGCGTCCGCCCTGGTCAGGCCGCCAGCTCCGCGCGCGCCGCGACGAACGCGTCGACCGCGCGGTTGACGTCGTCCGTGGAGTGCGCGGCGGACAGCTGGACGCGGATGCGGGCCTGGCCCTGCGGCACGACCGGGTAGGAGAAGCCGATCACGTAGACCCCACGCTCCAGCAGCAGTTCGGCCATCCGGGCCGCCTCGGCCGCGTCACCGATCATGACGGGGGCGATGGCGTGGTCGCCGGGGAGGATGTCGAAGCCCTCCTCGGTCATCCGGCGGCGGAACAGCGCGGTGTTCTCGGCGAGCCGGACGCGCAGGTCGTCGGCGGACTCCAGCAGGTCGAGGACCTTCAGGGAGGCGGCGGCGATCACCGGGGCGAGCGTGTTGGAGAACAGGTAGGGGCGGGAGCGCTGGCGCAGCAGGGCGACGATCTCGGCACGGGCGGCGACGTAACCGCCGGAGGCGCCGCCGAGGGCCTTGCCGAGGGTGCCGGTGATGATGTCGACGCGGTCCATGACGCCGTGCAGCTCGGGGGTGCCGCGGCCGGTCGGGCCGACGAAGCCGACGGCGTGCGAGTCGTCGACCATGACCATCGCGTCGTAGCGGTCGGCGAGGTCGCAGATCTCCGCGAGGGGCGCCACGTAGCCGTCCATGGAGAAGACGCCGTCGGTGACGATCAGACGGCGCCGGGCGTCGGACGCCTCCTTCAGCTTGGCCTCCAGGTCCGCGAGGTCGCGGTTGGCGTAGCGGAAGCGGCGGGCCTTGGACAGCCGGATGCCGTCGATGATGGAGGCGTGGTTGAGGGCGTCGGAGATCACCGCGTCCTCCTCGCCGAGCAGGGTCTCGAAGACACCGCCGTTGGCGTCGAAGCAGGAGGAGTACAGGATCGTGTCCTCCTGGCCGAGGAACGCCGACAGCCGGGCCTCCAGCTCCTTGTGCACCTCCTGGGTGCCACAGATGAAGCGGACGGAGGCCATGCCGTAGCCCCAGCGGTCCAGGGCGGCGTGGGCGGCGGCGATCACGTCGGGGTGGTCGGCGAGGCCCAGGTAGTTGTTGGCGCAGAAGTTGAGGACCTCGCCGGGGCGGCCGCCGGCGGTGACGTTCACGGTCGCGGACTGCGGGGTGCCGATGACCCGCTCGGGCTTGTGCAGGCCGGCGGCGCGGATCTCGTCGAGGGTGGCGCGCAGGTCGTCGCGGACGGTGTCGAACATGAGGGTGCTCCTGAAATACCTGAAGGTGCTTGCGGGGGAAGGGGGTTACGCGGTCCAGTCCAGGATGACCTTGCCGCCCTTGCCGCTCGCGGCGTCGGCGAAGGCCGCCTCGAAGTCGCGGTAGTCGTACCGGCCGGTGATCACGGGGGCGAGGTCCAGGCCGCCCTCCAGCAGCACCGACATCGCGTACCAGGTCTCGAACATCTCGCGGCCGTAGATGCCCTTGATGGTGATCATCGAGGTGACGATCCGCGCCCAGTCCACCGGGAACTCCTGGGCGGGCAGGCCGAGCATGGCGATCCGGCCGCCGTGCGTCATGTTCGCGATCATGTCGCGCATGGCCTCGGGCCGGCCGGACATCTCCAGGCCGATGTCGAAGCCCTCGCGCAGCCCCAGTTCGCGCTGTCCGTCGGCGATGGTGGACTCGGCCACGTTCAGGGCCAGGCTCACCCCTATCTTGCGGGCGATCTCCAGGCGCTCCTCGCTGACGTCGGTGACGACGACGTTGCGGGCGCCGGCGTGACGTGCCACGGCGGCGGCCATCAGGCCGATCGGGCCCGCGCCGGTGATCAGCACGTCCTCGCCGACCAGCGGGAAGGAGAGCGCGGTGTGCACGGCGTTGCCGAACGGGTCGAAGATCGCGGCGACGTCGAGGTCGACGGGCACGCGGTGCACCCAGACGTTGGACGCGGGCAGGGCGACGTACTCGGCGAACGCGCCGTCGCGGCCGACACCGAGGCCGACGGTGGCCCGGCAGAGGTGACGCCGGCCGGCCAGGCAGTTGCGGCACTTGCCGCACACCAGGTGGCCCTCGCCGCTGACCCGGTCGCCGATGCGGATGTCGGTCACGTCCCGCCCGGTCTCGACGACCTGCCCGACGAACTCGTGCCCGAGCACGAGCGGGGTGCGGATCGCCTGCTGGGCCCAGCCGTCCCAGGACCGGATGTGCAGATCGGTGCCGCAGATACCGGTCCGCATGACCTTGATCAGTACGTCACCGGGGCCGATGGCGGGCTCCGGGACGTCCGTCAGCCGGAGTCCCGGCTCCGCCTTCTCCTTGACCAGCGCCTTCAACGCTACGGCTCCTGTGAGTGAGGCCCGGCCCACGGGCACGCCGAAGGAGCCCGCACCGGGTCAGAGGGGTGGAATCACCCTGCAATCTGCCGTACGCGGGAGCCGGGGTCCATCGAGCTTTTCTTAACCGGCGCCTCAGCTTTCCTACATGCCCCCCGAAAACGCCCGTCACGCCGCCCCCGCACGGTGTTCCGCGCGTCAGAGAGGCAGACCGTCCCCGGTACTCCGTTCGAGGCGTACGACGAGATCGGCGGCGAGCGCCTTGATGGTGTCCAGGCCGGCCCTGCCCCACGCGCGGGGCACTGTGTCGGCGGCGCACACGGTGCCGAGCGCCATGCCGGAGCTGTCGATGAGCGGGGCGCCGAGGTAGGAGCGGATCCCGTACCCGTCGACGACCGGATTGCACGCGAACCGTGGATAGTCGCCGACGTCCTCCAGGACGAGGGCCTTGCGGCGGACCACCACATGGGGGCAGAAACCATGGTCGCGCGGCAGCACCCGGCCGATCTCGGCCCTGGTTCCGTCGTCCCGCACGACCGGGGAGGTGGCCGGGGCGCTCAGGCCCGCGAAGAACTGGTGCTCCTCGCCGATGAAGTTGACCATCGCGTAGAGCGCGCCCGTGAGCTGCGCGAGGTGGCCGGCGAAGGCGTCGAGCGTGGGGTCGGGCCGGTCCGCCAGGCCGAGCCGGCGCAGTCGGTGGACGCGGGCGGGGGCCTCCTTGTCCTCGGGGGTGAGCAGCAGACCCCGGATCGGCCGGGGCGGCTCGTAGCTCATGGCCGGGCTCCGTCGCTGTGGGCGTACCTCATATAGGGACTCCGTGGGCGGTAGGGCGGGATCACATGTGGGCGCCGTGGCTGGGTGCGGTCGCCGGGGCGTGGGCGAGCAGATGGCGGACGAGGACGAGCAGGGTCTGGACGCCGGAGCTGGAGATCCGGGCGTCGCAGCGGACCACCGGGACCTCCGGGTCGAGGTCGATGGCGGCCCGCACCTCCTCGGGGTCGTAGCGGTGGGCGCCGTCGAACTCGTTGAGGGCGACGATGAAGGCGAGCCCGCGTTCCTCGAAGAAGTCCACGGCCGCGAAGCAGTCCTGAAGGCGCCGGGTGTCGGCGAGGATGACCGCGCCGAGGGCCCCCTCGGACAGCTCGTCCCACATGAACCAGAACCGCTCCTGCCCCGGCGTGCCGAACAGGTACAGCACATGGTGCGGATCGAGGGTGATCCGGCCGAAGTCCATGGCGACCGTGGTCTCCATCTTGTTCTCGACGCCGTCGAGGCTGTCCGTGCCGACGCTGACCGTGGTGAGCAGCTCCTCCGTGCTGAGCGGCGCGATCTCGCTGACCGCGCCCACAAAGGTGGTCTTGCCGACGCCGAACCCGCCCGCCACCAGGATCTTGAGCGCGGTCGGGAACGGGTCAGAGCTGTCGTCGTAGTCCATCGAGCACTGCCTCCAGCAGAGACCGGTCAGTGGGAGTGTGGTGGTACACGGGCGGCTTCGTGGTCAGCGCGCCGCAGTCGACCAGGTCCGAGAGCAGCACCTTGGTGACCACGGCGGGCAGTTTGAGCTGGGCGGCGACCTCGGCGACCGACACGGGCGCGCGGCACAGGTCGAGCGCCTGCGCGTGCTCGGGGCCGAGGTAGCCGAGCGGGGTGACGCCGGTGGCCATCACCTGCGACATCAGGTCGAGGGCGATGCTGGGTTCGGTGCGGCCGTTGCTGACCGTGAACGGCCGCACGAGCCGTCCGGCCGCGTCGTCCAGCCAGGGCCCGTCGCCGGCTGCGGCCACGCTCAGGGCCTCGTCGCCGTGGATTCGACGGCGTGCTGCCGGGGCGCGGTGACCAGGTAGGGGCGGACGCTCTTGACCAGCATCGCCATCTCGTAGCCGAGCACCGCCGCGTCGGCCTCACGGCCCGCCAGCACGGCGAGGCAGGTGCCGGAGCCGGCAGTGGTGACGAACAGCAGGGTCGCGTCGAGTTCGACGACGACCTGGCGGACGTCCCCGCCGTCGCCGAACCGGACGCCCGCGCTGCGGCCGAGGGAGTACAGCCCGGAGGCCAGGGCCGCCATGTGGTCGGCGCTGTCGGCGTCCAGGCCGTGCACGGACTTCACCAGTCCGTCGCAGGACAGGAGCACCGCGCTGGTGGTGTGCGGTACGCGCTGCACGAGGCCGCTCAGCAGCCAGTCGAGGTCGGATGCGTGGGCGGTCGGCGCATCGCTCGCCATGGTGGATCGACTCCTTGGGGTACGAAGATCAGCGGGAGCGCTGGGGGTGGGGGTGGGGGTACGACGTACGGGCGTGGGTGCGGGTGCGGCTGAGGGGGCGGGGGCGGTCATCCGGCCGGGGCGCTCCCCGTCGGTGCGACCGGTGCCACGAACGCCGTCGACTGCGGGCGCGTGGGCGTGCGCCTGGGGTATGGGGGCCGGGGAGAGGGGGTCCGGCGCCGGGTGGTGGGGGGTGGCGGGTTCCGAGGTGATGGCGCCCTGGGTGGTGGGTTCCGGGGTGGTGGGGCCCAGGGTGGTGGAGGGCTGGGCTGTGTGGCCTGCGGATGTATGGTCCGACCCCATGTGGTGCGCACCCGTGTAGCCCTCGGCCGGGTGGTCCGGCCCCGTCTGGTCCGAACCCGTGTAGTCCTGGGCCGGGTGGTCCGCGCCCATGTGATCCGCACCCGTGTGGCCCGGCCCCATGGCCTCCTGACCCAAGGGCGCATGGCCCACGTGCTGGTGGTGGCCCATGTGCTCGTGGCCCACGTGCTCGTGGCCCATGTGTGGTGACCCCATGTGGTCCGGATCGCCGTGCTCGGGACGCGCGCGCGTCGGCTCGGCCGGTCCCGGCGCGGACGCCGGCACGTGCGGGCCTGCCCTGTGCTCGGCATCCATGTGGGCCGAACCCATGTGCCCGTACGCCGTCTTCTCGTACGCCGTCTTCTCGTACGCCGGCTCACCGAACCCCGACTCACCGAACCCCGACTCATCGAACCCCGGCTCACGGAGCCCAGGCTCACCGACCTCGGGCCCCCGGGGCCCCGGCGCCCGGAACTCCGACTCCTGTTGCTCGGACTCCAGGCTCTGCTGGGCCTCGGCGAGTCCGATGCCGCGCTGGAACGCGGCCATCAGGCCGGGGTCGTGGCCGACGACGGTGTCGCTCTCCTGGCGGGGCAACGGGCCGCCGCGCAGCTGGGGCACGATGTGCTCCTGGGCGCGTCGGCGGGGCAGCCGGGGCTTGTCCATGGTGCCGCGGACCGGGCCGACGCGCGGGGCGGGCAGGACGCCCGTGTGCGCCTCCACCGCCGCCCGGTCCTCTGCGCTGATGCCGGGCACGGCCTCGGCGGGTGTGGGCCGTGCCTCTTGGGCACCGCGCACCGGGGAGCGGGGCCGGGGCACCTCCGTGCCGTCCGCGCGCGCCGCTCTCGGTCCCGCGCCGCCCGGGTCCTCGCTGGGCGTGCCTCCGCCGCCCGGTGGCCGCGGACTGCCCGCTGTCCGTCGCAGCCTCGACCGCCTCGCCGGCCCGGTCCCCGCCGCCCGGAGCGGATCCGCGCCCTCCGCCCGGAGCGGATCCGCGCCCGCCGTCGGCGGCACTGGCCGCTCCGGCACCGTTCCCGGCACCTGGCGCGAGTCCGGGCGGGGGCACGGGTGTCGTCGCCCGCATGTCCTGCGACGCCCCGGCCTCCCCCGACGGGTGCGACTGCGGTGCACCCGGCGGGTGCGGCTGCGGCACGGCGGTCGCGGCGCCCGCGCCCGGCACGCCCGGCGCGTTGCCGAGCAGGGCCTGTGGCACGACGAGGACGGCCTGCACCCCGCCGTAGATGTTGGTCTGCAGCCGCACGTGGATGCTGTGCCGGCGGGCGAGCTGGGAGACGACGTAGAGCCCGATACGGCCGTCGGCCAGCAGGCTGGCGACGTTGACCTGGTCGGGGTCGGCGAGCACGGCGTTCATCCGCTCCTGCTCGGCGACGGGCATGCCCAGCCCGCGGTCCTCGACCTCCACGGCGAGCCCGGAGGTGACGAGGTTGGCGCGGAGCAGCACCTGGGTGTGCGGGGCGGAGAACACCGTGGCGTTCTCGATGAGTTCGGCGAGCAGGTGGATGACGTCGGCGACGGCGTGGCCGCGCAGTTCGCCGTCGATGGGCGGGACCAGTCTGACCCGGGAGTACTGCTCGACCTCGGCGATGGCGGAGCGCAGCACCTCGGTCATGCTGACAGGGTTGCTCCACTGCCGCCGGGAGACCGCGCCGCCCAGCACGGCGAGGTTCTCGGCGTGCCGGCGGATGCGGGTGGCCAGATGGTCGACGTGGAAGAGCCCCTTGAGCAGATCGGGGTCCTCGATCTCGTTCTCCAGGTCGTCGAGGATCGAGATCTCCCGGTGCACCAGGGACTGGAGCCGCCGCGCGAGGTTGACGAACACCTCCAGTTTCTGCTGGCTGCCGGTCTGGCTGGAGAGCTGGGCGGCCCGTACGACGGCGGTGACGGCGCCGTCGTACGCGCGCGCCAGGTCGGCGGCGAGCAGCTCGAAGTCGTCGGCGTCGGCGGGCGGCCGGCGGCGCGGGCCGTGCTGGGGCGGGGCCTCGCCCTGCCGCAGCGCGTCGACCAGGGCGTGCAGGTCGGCCTCGCCCCGCGCGGCGGTGCGGCGCAGCGCGTCGACGCGGTCGGCGACCGAGCGGGCGGTGCGGTCGGCGGCCACGGCGGCGATCAGGATGCCGGCGACCGCCACGGTGACCGATCCGGCGAGCACGGCCCACAGGAGGGGGCCGGTGCGTGCGCCGGTGGAGCGGATGCTGAACAGCACCGCGGCGGTGGCGCTGAGGGCGACCGCGAGGGGCGGCAGGACGGCGAGCCGCATCAGCTGGGGCCGTATGTGTGTTTCGGGCAGTGCGGGAGCGGGTCGGGCGACCGGTCGCCCGTGCCGGCCGCCTTCGCGGCGATCGGCGCGGGCGGCCGGTGCTCGGAGGTGAGACATCTGCGTCCTCGTACTGGTCCGTCGGGCCTGTGTCCTCGTGCGGTGCGCGGTGCGGGCATGGGTCGATGCGGGCATGCGTCATCGCTGCCGGCCGACGGACCGGTGTACCCGGCCGCGCGTCGCCCGGCGGACACTCACAGTAGTTGCCTGAGCATCATGTGCGGTGGGCAGTTGACAAAGTCACCCGAGCAGCGTCCCGCTCTGGTATGAGGCGTCGCACGAAGATCCGATGACCGTTGCCCTACATCGGGAAGAATCAAGCCAGGAACGATCTGACCTGGTCACCAGTGGTCAGGAACGGAACGATCGGCCGATCCCCCACACCACCAGTCCCTTCCTCCGCGCGGCGCACGCGCGCGTGAAGAACGCTCCCGGAGCCTCCGCCACGCCGACCTCCGGGCCCCCGTCCAGGCGGACCCGCCCCCGGCCATCACTCAAAGTGTTCGCTTTGGCCTTGACCGGCGAGGGGCCGAGCGGACTGGTGTACCTGGGTTCGTGTTCTCCGCAGGCGCCCGTACCGCTCTCAGGTGAGTGCCGTGAGACAGAACCGGACGAGTCCGGCGTCGACGTCCAGGATGATCCGCTCCATCTCGGTCCACGGCGGGTGGAAGCCGCCGGTCGCGTCGCCCGCTCGATGGTGAAGCCGAGGATCTTGCCCTTCCGCTCGTCGACGATGTGCCGGGAGTAGGCGTAGTCGTCACTGGTTCCGCAGGTCGGGTAGAGGTGGTAGCCGGACATCGGACGGTAGGTGCGGCCGCGTACGCCGTGCAGGGCCGCGCAGAACTGTTCGGCGAGCACGACGGCGTCGTCGGCGTCGGACTTCGGGAGGTATTCCGCATAGGTGTCCGCGCCGAGGCCGCGCTGATGGCCGTGGACGGCGTTGAGGAAGTTCTGGGACGAGTCGTGGGACTGGTTCTCGTCGTCGCCCCAGACGGTCAGCATGTCCTCGGAGTAGCTGTGCACGTCGACGAACCAGCGGGTGCGCGGGTAGGGGCGAGCGAGCCCGCCGATAGTCGCCGGCGGGCAGCCGGTGCAGGCCGAGGCGCAGCACGGGGTCCGGTTCCTCGGGGTTGTCCACGGCCTGGCGCTTGTCCACGAGGAGGCAGGCGAGGGTCCAGGAGACGAAGGTGCGGTAGATGGTCAGCGCGGTGGGGTCGCTCGGCGCGGTCGGCCGAGTCGGCTCAGCCGCCGGTGCCGCGCGCGGGCGGCTCCGCGACGAACGCTCCGACCGAGCGCCAGGTGCGCCGCACGTCCCCCGACGCGCTGCGCCACCACGCCTCGGCCGGCAGCTTGCCGGCGGGTTCGAAGGGCTCGCCCGGCCGGGGCAGGGCCACCGCCTGGCCGGCCTCCTCGGCGGCCTCCTTCGTCCACTCCCCCGGTTCGGCCCACGGGTGCGGGGCGAGGTTGAAGGTGCCCCAGTGGATGGGCAGCAGGACGCCGTGCGGCGCGCCGCCCTGGAGGTCGAGGTGGGCGCGCAGGCCCTCCTCGGGGGTCATGTGGATGTCGGGCCAGAACTCGCTGTACGCCCCGATCTGGATCATCGTGGCGTCGAACGGGCCGTGCGCGGCGCCGATGTCCTTGAAGCCGTCGAAGTAGCCGGTGTCGCCGCTGTGGTAGATCCGGTGTTCCTCGCCGGCGACGGCCCAGGACGCCCAGAGGGTGTGCTGGGTGTTGCGCAGGCCCCGGCCGCAGAAGTGGCGGGCCGGGGTGGCGGTGAGGGTGAGGCCGCCGACCCGGGTGGACTCGTGCCAGTCCAGTTCGCGCAGCCGGTCCGGGGAGACGCCCCAGTGTTCGAGGTGGGCACCGACGCCGAGCGGCACGGCGAACAGGGTGTCCGTGTCGGCCAGCGCCTTGATGCTGGGCAGGTCCAGGTGGTCGTAGTGGTCGTGCGAGATGACGACGACGTCGACCGGGCCGAGTGCGGCCAGCGGCAGCGGCACCGGGTGGAGCCGCTTGGGCCCGGCGAAGGGGAACGGGGAGCAGCGCTCGCCCCAGACCGGGTCGAACAGGACCCGGTGGCCGTCGATCTCGGCGAGCACGCTGGAGTGGCCCATCCAGGTCAGCCGCAGTCCGGTGGCGGGCGGCTTGGCCAGGTCGGCGAAGGTCGTGGGGTGCACCGGGACGGTGCCCTTGGGGGCGCGCAGCGGCCGGGTGTCCTTGTCCAGGAACACCTTGGCGAGGTCCAGCGAGGATCCGGAGGGCCGGGTGCGGGCGGGGCCGCCGGGGTTCTGGAAGACGCCGTCCTTGAAGTGCGGCGAGCGGCGGATGCGTGCCATGCGCTCACCCCCCGGGTCCGCTCCGAACGCAGCGGGCCGCAGCGCGCGGAGCCCGGAGCTCGCGGAACGCAGACCGGTCACGGTACCTCCCGGTGGAGTGGATGAGGTCCCCCATTATGGTCGGCCCGGCCGGTGGCGGGGCCACGGAGGGGCGCGCCCGCCCGCTACTGAACATCCGTTCAGCGCGTTGACAGGGTCCGGACCGGCTCCGGATACTGACTCGCCGTTCAGGTGATCACCTCATCGCTCTCCCGAGGAAACCCCATGACCACCCCGATGACCACCCCCCTGCTGTCGCTCGTCTGGACCGACCACGTCACCGGCCGCCAGGGCTTCCTGGTCGTGGACCGGCTGGTGCGGGGCGTGGCGAGCGGCGGGCTGCGGATGCGGCCCGGCTGCACGCTGGAGGAGGTGGCGGGGCTCGCCCGCGGCATGACGATGAAGGAGGCCCTGCACTACGACCCCGAGGGCCGCTACATCCCGCTCGGCGGCGCCAAGGGCGGCATCGACTGCGACCCCCGGGACCCGGAGGCGTACGGGCTCCTCGTCCGCTATCTGCGCGCGATGCGGCCGTACGTGGAGAGCTGCTGGACCACCGGCGAGGACCTGGGTCTCACCCAGGAGCTGGTGGACCGCGCGGCGGCCGAGGCGGGCCTGGTCTCCTCGGTCCAGGCGGTCTATCCGCTGCTGGACGACGAGGCGACGGCCCGCAAACGGCTTGCGGACGCCTTCGCGGTGGAGGTGGACGGCATCGGCCTGGACGAGCTGGCGGGCGGCTGCGGGGTCGCCGAGTCGGTGCTGACGGCCCTGGACCGGGCGGCGGTGCCGTATCCGGGCACCCGGGTCGCCGTGCAGGGTCTCGGCACGATGGGCGGGGCCACCGCGCGCTTCCTCGCGCGCGCGGGTCTGACGGTCGTGGCCGTCGCCGACATCAAGGGCACGATCGCCAACCCGGCGGGGCTCGACGTCGAGGCGCTGCTGGCGGCGCGGGACGGCTACGGCACCGTGGACCGCGGCGCGCTGCGCCCCGGCGACCGCGAACTGCCCGGCGACGCCTGGCTGTCCGTGGAGGCGGAGGTGCTGGTGCCGGCCGCCGTGTCGTACGCCGTCGACCGTGCGAACCAGGACCGGGTCCGGGCGCGTTGGATCGTCGAGGCCGCCAACATGCCCGTCGTGCCCGGGGCGGAGGCGCTGCTGACCGCGCGCGGGGTGACGGTGCTGCCGGACGTGGTGGTCAACTCCGCGACGAACGCCTGGTGGTGGTGGACCCTGTTCGGCGACATCGGCGCGGACGCCGACGAGGCGTTCGGGCACATCCGGCGCTCGATGCGCGCCCTGACCGGCCGGATGCTGGACCGCGCGGAGGCCGACGGTACGACCCCGCGCGCGGCCGCGCACGCCCTGGCGGCCGACCGGTTGCCGGTGATCGCGGAACGGTTCGGGTGGTACCGGTGACGGGCCTGCCACGCGACGGCTTCGGCGGCAACGGGGTCAACGACTAGGGTGACCGCGTGGCGAGAGTGCGGTTGAGCGTGGCCGAGCGGCGGGAGGAGCTGCTGCGGGCGGCCATCGAGCAGATCGAGGCGCGGGGCGTGGCGGCGGTCAGGATCGCCGACGTGGCCGCGACCCTCGGTGTGAGCAACGCGCTGGTGCTGTACCACTTCTCCACCAAGGAGAAGCTGGTCGCCGCCGCGTTCACCTACGCGGCCGAGGACGACCTCGCGCGCCTGCGCAAGCTGCTGGGCCGGCGGACCACCGCGCTGCGCCGGCTGCGGTCGGCGGTGCGCTGGTACGCGCCGACCGGGCAGGCGAAGGGCTGGCGGCTGTGGATCGAGGGCTGGGCCGTGTCCCTGCGCGAGCCCGCCCTGCGGGAGGTCACCCGGGAGCTGGACGAGCAGTGGAAGGCGGCGATCGCGGACGTCATCGCCGAGGGCGTGGCGGCCGGTGAGTTCGCCTGTGCGGACCCGGCCGGCACGGCACTGCGGCTGACCGCGCTGCTGGACGGGCTGGCGGTACAGCTCACGTCGTACCCGGGCGCGGTGCCCCGGTCCCGGGCGCAGGAGTGGGTGGACGACGCTCTCGCTCGCGAACTGGGCCTGGAACGGGAGGCGTTGGCCGACAGGCAACGCTGACGATCGGGCCCTGCCGGAAGCCGCCGCGCGGAGGGGGTGCGTTCCGCGCCCGGAACGCCACGGCCCGCGCCGGTGGTGCCGGCACGGGCCGTGGCGGACGGCGGGTCGGGGGGGTCAGGCCACCGGAGCGATCCGCATCTTGATGTCGTCCGGCGACAGGGTGCCCTTGGCGGTCACGTGGTCGCCCGAGGACTCACCGCGCAGCCGTCGGCCGATCCAGGGGACGAGGTACTCCCGGGCCCACTGGACGTCGTCGCGGCGGACCTCCAGCGTGCCCCGGGGCGGCAGCGGCGGCCACGGCTGCTCCGGATCGGCCGGGACGTCCAGACCGAGGGCCTGTCCCGCGCGCAGCGCCACGCGCGTGTGCCCCTCGGGCGAGAGGTGCAGCCGGTCGTTGTCCCAGGCTCTGCGGTCCTGCACGGACTTGAGGGACCACAGGTCGAGGACGGGGCAGCCGTACCGGTCGGCGATGGCACGGACATGCCCGTTGTAGGTGGCGATCTTGCCGCGGAGATGCTTGAGGACGGGAACGCCCCGGGTGTCGAACCCGGTCGTCACCATCACGGTGCCGGCGGCCTCCGTCAGCCGGGCCACGGCGCGTTCGAAGCGCTCGGCCACCTCGTCGGGGTCGGTGCCGGGGCGGATGATGTCGTTGCCGCCCGCACAGAAGGAGACCAGGTCCGGGGCCAGGGCGATGGCCTGCGGCACCTGGTCGGCCACGATCTGGTCCAGCAGCTTTCCGCGCACGGCGAGGTTGGTGTACTGGAAGTCGCCCTCGGGACGCCGGTCGGCGAGGAGCACCGCGAACCGGTCGGCCCAGCCCACGAACGCCCCGTCGGGGCCGGGGTCGCCGACGCCCTCGGTGAAGCTGTCCCCCACCGCCACGTACGACCCGATCACTGATCTGCTGTCACTCTTCGAATCGTCTGCCACGTCGGACCATGATTCACCTTCGGATGTGACCTACGCGACCGTAAGCAGGGCTTGACGAATGGTGAGATGAGCCACTTCTAAATAGTTCGCAAAGCCAGGAATAGAAGCTGCACGGTACACCGAAGGCCGGACCCGGGGATCGTGGGTCCGGCCTTCGGCAGCGTGGCGGGCAGGTGGCGCGAGGAGGGCGGGCGTCAGCCGACGGCGACGCCGTGCGAGCGGAGGTAGGCGACCGGGTCGACGTCCGAGCCGTAGTCCGGCGTGGTGCGGATCTCGAAGTGCAGGTGCGGGCCGGTGACGTTGCCGGTGGCGCCGGACAGACCGACCTGCTGGCCGGCGGTCACGGTCTGGCCGGCGGAGACGGAGAGCTGGGAGAGGTGGCCGTACTGGGCGTAGTAGCCGTCGTTCAGCTTGATGACGACCTGGTTGCCGTACGCGCCACCCCAGCCCGCGGAGACGACGGTGCCCGCGGCGACGGCCTTGAGGGGGGTGCCGGCCGGGACGACGAAGTCGACGCCGGTGTGGTGGCCGCTGGACCACATGCTGCCGGCGACGTGGTAGCCGGTGCCGACGGTGGCGCCGGCCACCGGAAGGGTGTAACCGGCGGAGGCCGGCTGGGCGGCGGGCTTCGGCGCGGCCTGCCGGGTGGCCTCCGGCGCGGCGGACTCGGTGGGCTTCGGGGCAGCCGGCTCGGTGGACTCGGGGGTCGCCGGCTGCGCGGTGGCCGGCGCGGCCTTCCCGCCGATGCTGAGCTTCAGGCCCGGGTGGATGAGGCCGGGGTCGGCGCCGACGGCCTGCCGGTTGTCGTCGTAGAGCCGCTGCCAGCCGCCGCTGACATGCTGGTCCCGGGCGATCGTCGCGAGGCAGTCGCCGCTGCGCACGGTGTAGGTGCGCACGCCCGCGTCCTGCTGCGCGGCGGTCTTCTCCACCGCGTCGGAAAGGTTGCGTACGGCCGTTCCGGGGGCGGAGTGCGCGGGGGGCGCGGCGTGCGCTCCGGTGGCCCCGAGGAGGGGCAGGGCCAGGGCGGCGCCGCCGGTTCCGGCGACGGCGAGGGAGCGGGAAAAACGCGGGGTCTTGGGACGTCGGTGCTTACCCTTGGCAGGCATGGCGCAATTCCTCTCCGGCGCCTGCGAGGTGAGCTGTCGGGTTCGGGCTGGAGCTGCCCGGCCGTGCGAGGCACGGCTGCACCCCTGGCCTGTCGCGGAGACCGGACAGGCCGTCGTACCTGGTGGGTCCCCCGCTCCTGCCGACGCGGGTCATGTGTGGGGAATCCGGACGGCGGCAGGATTCGGCGTTCCGCCCGGGTCGGTGGCGAACGTAAGCGAGCAGGACGCGCGGAAACAAGCAGTCGGTTCCCGTTGTTCCGGTTCCGGATGATCGGATACGGGAATCCACGGTCACCGACCGTGAATTCCCGCCCCCTTCTCCCCTTCAATTCGCCTTTTTTCGCAACGGAATTACGTGGACATGACGCGCGACGGACGGTCACGGATATGACCCTCCTCACGCACCGCTTTCCCTGGGGCCCTCATTCCGCGGCGAGTTGGAATGAAGGCGCCAATTCGGACAGAAAAGTCAGATGCGGCGCAGTCGGATGACCGTCGCATCCAGGTCACCCTTGAGCCCGGTGCGCAGCCCGTGGTGCAGCAGTACGGCGCCGCGGTGCACTTCGCCCGTTTCGCGGCATTCGTACGATGCCGTCGGGTCGAGCCCGCGCAGCCGCACCGCCGGTACCGGCTCGCCGTAGCTCTGGGCCTGCAGCCAGGCGAGGACGACGGTCTCCTGCCCGCGGACGTACTGCACGGCGCTCAGACCTCCTGCCGGAGGCCGCAGCCGGTACAACTCTCCGTGCTGCACGACCGGGCGGATCTCCTTGTACAGCTCCACCCACCGCCGGGCCTCGGCCAGCTCCTCCGCGCTCCACTCCGTCAGGTCGCCGCCGACCCCGAGCACGCCCGCCATGGCGCTGACGAACCGGAAGCGCAGCGAGCTGACCCGCCCGTTGAGCTGGGTGTTCGGGCTGTCGGTGACCCAGGCCGCCATCACGCGCGCGGGGTGGATGTGCGTGAAGCCGTGCTGGATGGCGAGCCGGTCCAGCGGGTCGGTGTTGTCGGAGGTCCACACCTGGTCGGTGCGGCCGAGCACGCCGAGGTCGATCCGGCCTCCGCCGCCCGAGCAGGACTCGAAGGCGACCCCGGGGTGCGCGGCCCGCAGCCGGTCCAGCAGGGCGTACAGGGCGCGGACGTGGTCCACCCACAGGCGCTGCGGGTACGGCTCCCCGGGCCAGCCGGCGTCGGTGAAGCAGCGGTTGAAGTCCCACTTCACATAGTCGATGGGGGCGCTGGACAGCAGGGTGTCCAACTGCTCCCACAGGTACTCTTGGACGTCCTCGCGCGCGAGGTTGAGAACGAGCTGGTTGCGCAGCTCCGTCCGCTTGCGTCCCGGCTGGTACTGCACCCAGTCCGGGTGGGCCCGGTACAGGTCGCTGTCCGGGTTGACCATCTCGGGCTCGACCCAGATGCCGAACTGCATGCCGAGCCCGTGCACCTGGTCGGCGAGCGGCTTGAGGCCGTGCGGGAAGCGGTCGGGGTTGGGTGTCCAGTCGCCGAGGCCGGCGCGGTCGCTGATGCGCGTGCCGAACCAGCCGTCGTCGACGACGAACAGCTCGATCCCGATCTCGGCGGCCCGGCGGGCGAGCGCGAGCTGCTGCTCCTCGGAGATGTCGAAGAAGGTGGCCTCCCAGGAGTTGAACAGCACGGGCCGGTCCCGCTCGGCGTCCGGGATGACGTACGCCCGCTGGTAGGCGTGCCAGGCCCGGCTCGCGCCGCCGAAGCCGCCGTCGCTCCACAGCCCCGCGAAGACCGGGGTGGTGTACGACTCCCCGGGCGCGAGGAGCAGCAGGCCCGAGTCGTCGTAACCGGCGCCGCCGGTGATCTGCACGCGCGCGTCCGGGAGCTGGGCGACCGCGATGCGCCAGGAGCCGGACCAGCCGAGCGCACAGCCGTAGACCTCGCCGCGCTCCTCGGTGGCGTCGGTGTCGAGGGCGACCCAGGGCAGGTGCTGGTGGCCGGTGTGGCCGCGGCGGCTGCCGATGACCTTCTCGCCGTAGGTGAGGGGGGCGGTGGTGAGCCGGGACTCGGCGGCCCAGCGGCCGTGCAGCTGGGACAGCCGCCAGCCCTCGCGGTCGGGCAGGGTCCAGGTGGCCGCGTCGGCCCGCAGCAGCTCCACGCGCGCGTGGCCGCCGTTCTCGACGGTCACCCAGCGCTCCACGACGTCGCCGCGCATCCGGTAGTGCAGGGTGATCGCCACGCCGTCGTCGTCGAAGCGCAGCCGCAGCTCGTCGTCCTGCGCGGTGTCGTACGCCACGAAGCGCCACTCGGTGCCGCGCCGCTCCTCGGTGCGCACGGACAGCGCGGGGCGGACGAAGCGGGGGCCGCCCTCGACGGGGTACTCCTCCCGGCCGTCGAGCGGGGACTCGAAGGGCCAGTAGCCGGGCAGCGGGCTCACCGCGAGCGCCTCGGCGTCGGCGAGGGCGATCCGTGGCCCCCAGTGCAGATGGAGCAGCTCGTCCGCGTCGGTGAGATGCAGGGCATAGCTGCTGCTGGGGCCCGACAGGAGCCACGTACGACCGTTTTCGGCGATGTCCACCATCGAGACCTCACAGGTGCCAACAGATCCGCTCAAGTGCCAACATCATCAAGGGCCACGGACCCCTCTGACAATGCCTATGTACAACTCATTGCCCGAGGAAATCGATGCCGTATGGTCGACTCAGCGCCCGCCGACGAGCCGCGACGGCGGGGACCGACCGGGAGGAGCCCCCGTGACGCAGCAGGTCCCGTCGACCGAGCCGGAGCTGGCCGGAGTGCGCAATTTCCGTGACGTGGGCGGGCTGCCGACCACGGACGGGCGGCGGGTGCGGTACGGCGTGCTGTTCCGCAGCGGTCACCTGGCGCACGCGACGGAGGAGGACGCGGCCTTCCTCTCCTCCCTGGGCCTGCACACGATCTTCGACTTCCGCAACGCGGCCGACCAGAAGCTGGAGGGGCCGGACGTCGAGCTGCCCGGCGTGCGGAACGTGAACCTGCCGCTGAGCGACCCGGCGGACGGCGCCGAGTTCTGGAAGATGGTCCGCGACGGCGACCTCGACCAGCTGCGCGCGATCCTGGACGACGGCAAGGGCGCGGCCCGGATGATCGCCTCCTACCGGAAGATCGTCACGGAGCGCACCGCCGAGCACGCGCGCGTGCTGCACGCGCTGGCCGACGACAGCGTGCCCGCGCTGATGCACTGCGCGGCGGGCAAGGACCGCGCGGGCATCTCCATGGCCGTCACGCTCCTCGCTCTCGGAGTGGAGCGGGACGCGATCGTCGCCGACTACCTGGAGTCGGGCGCCGCCCACCGCCGCTACAAGGTTCGCCGCAGCGGCAGCGCGGACACCGCGTACACGCCCGAGGTGATGGAACTGCTCAACCCCCTCTTCGACGCCCGCGCCGAGTACCTGGAGGCGGCCTTCGCGAGCATCGAGGAGACCTGGGGCGACGTCGACACCTATCTGGCGCGGGGCCTCGGCCTCTCCTCCGACTCCCGCGAGCGGCTGCGCGTCCGTCTGCTGGACTGACGGGAGGACGCCGGCCGGCTGGTTCCGCCCTCATGCCCCTATCCCTTGCCGCCCAACGCGAACAGCAGGTAGAGGAACGCGGCCAGGACGTGCCCGAGGGCGATGTAGATGATCAGCCGGATCCACAGGGATCGGGGGAACTTCTCCTCGAAGTTGCTCATGGCAGCTCTCCGGTCAGCGGGCCCAGGCACAGCGTGGCCGTGGGGCTCTGCAGCAGGGTGTGGACGAACAGCAGCTCCACGCCGTCGTGGTCTTCGGCGGCGAGGCGGTGCGGGGTGAGCGAGTCGAAGTGCGCGCTGTCACCGGGCCCCAACAGGTGCGCGGTGTCGCCGAGGCGCAGGCGCAGGCGCCCCTTGAGGACGTAGAGCCACTCCTCACCGGGGTGGACGCGCACGATGTCGCCCTGCGAACCGTGCGGCACCCGCACCCGCAGGGCCTGCATGCCGCGGCCGGGCGCCCCGGCCTGGACGTACGTCCACCCGCCCGCGCGGGTCGGCTCCATGTCGGCGGCCCGCACGATCGCGTCCCGGTCGCCGACCGTCTCACCGAGCAGTTCGGAGACGGTCGTACCGTAGATACGGGCGAGCGCGAGCAGCATCGGCAGCGACGGCTGGCGCTGCCCGGTCTCCAGCCGGGAGAGGTGGGCCGGAGAGAGACCGGCGGCGCGGGCCGCGGCCTCCAGCGTGAGGCCGGCGCGCCGGCGCAGGGCACGGAGCTGCGGCGCGACGGCGGGGAGGCCGTCGTCCGGAGCCGAGCCCGCCGCCGGCGCGGCGTCTGAGGCGTTCATGCCTCCATTCAGCCCCAGTCTTGCCCGTGAGGCAATTTTCTTGCCTCAGAGGCAAAGACCGGGGGAGCAGCGGCGCCCGTGGGCGCCACCGTCAGCGGTTGGCCACCGCCTGCTTGATCAAGGTCTTGCCGAAGTCCCACATCAGGCCGCCGCCGCTGTGCGCGTCGTCCATGACCGCGGCGAAGGCGTCCACGAAGCGGTCCACGTCGGCCTCGTCGATGACCAGTGGCGGAATGAGCTTGATCACCTCCAGATGGTCACCGGAGACCTGGGTGAGGATGCGGTGCTTCTGCAGCAGCGGTACGACGACCATCTGGGCGAACAGTCCCTTGCGGGCCGCCTGGAGCATGGTCCAGCGGCTGCGCAGCTTCAGTGAGGACGGCTTGCCGAACTCGATGCCGATCATCAGGCCCCGGCCCCGGACGTCGGCGAGCAGTTCGTACGTGTCGATCAGTGCGGTGAGCCGGGACTTCAGCAGTTCGCCCGTCCGGCGCACGCCGGCGACGATCTGCTCGTTCTCCATGACCGACAGCACGGCGAGCCCGCACGCCATGGCCTGGGCGTTGGAGCCGAAGCTCGCCGAGTGCACCAGCACCCGGTCCATGGACGAGTAGACCTTCTTGAAGATCCACTCCTTGCCGAGGGTGGCGCCGACGGGCACATAGCCGCCGGACAGTGCCTTGGCGACGCACACCAGGTCGGGTTCGACGCCGTCCTCGTGCTGGTAGGCGTAGAAGTCACCGGTGCGGCCGAGGCCGGTCTGCACCTCGTCGGCGATGAGCAGCGCCTTGTGCCGGTGCAGCAGCTCCTGAGCGGCCCGCAGATAGCCGGGCGGCGCCTCGTGCACGCCCTTGCCCTGGATCGGCTCCACGATCAGCGCGGCGACGTCGCCCTTCATCAACTCCCGCGCCAGGGCGTCGAGATCCCCGAGCGGTACGGCGGTGTCGGGCAGCAGCGGGGCGAAGCCGTCGCGGAAGCCGCTCTCACCGTTGACCGAGAGGGAGCCGGTGGTCAGGCCGTGGAAGGCGTGGTCGCAGTACAGGACGCGTGGCTTGCCGGTGGCGTACCGGGCGAACTTCAGGGCCGTCTCCACCGCCTCGGTGCCGCTGTTGCCGAAGAAGACCCGGTCCAGGTGCGGGCTGTGCGCCAGCAGCCGCTCGGCGAGCAGGCCGGGCAGCGGCTGGCAGTCGAAGCGGGTGAGGTCGGCGAGGTCCAGGTCCAGGACGTCGTGCAGCGCCTTGCGGACGACCGGGTGGTGGCGGCCGAGGCCCATCACACCGAACCCGGCGAGCATGTCCAGGTAGTCGTTGCCCTCCGCGTCGAAGAAGTGCGCTCCCTCGGCACGCTCGTAGACCTTGTCGAAGCCGATGGTGTGCAGCATGCGCGGGAGCTGCGGGTTGAGGTGCTTCGCGTGCAGCTCGTAGCGCTCGGCTCCGCGCTCGGCGAGCAGGGCGCCGAGGTCGAACTCGGTGGTCATTCACTCTCCTTGACTGCGCCGCCGACGTCCTTGACGGCCAGGCTGGCGCTGATCCGCCCGGCGATCTCGACGGGCGTGAGACCGATGTCGGCCAGCACCTCGCTGCGTTTGGCGTGCGGGAGGAACTGCTCCGGGATGCCGAACCGCCGCACCGGCACGTCCACGTCGGCGTCGCCGAGGGTCAGCGCCACCGCGGAACCGACGCCCGCGGCCCGGCTGTTGTCCTCGACCACGGCGACCAGGCGGTGCTCGGCCGCCAGGCCCGGCAGCGCGGGGTCGACCGGCTTGACCCAGCGCGGGTCCACCACCGTGCAGCCGATCCCGCGGGCTTCGAGCAGCTCGGCGGCCTGGAGGCACACGGAGGCCATCACACCGACGGCCACCAGCAGCACCTGGGGGTGTTCGGCGCGGTGCAGGACGTCCATGCCGCCGACGTGGTCGAGTGCCGGGACAGCCGGGCCGACGGACTCCTTCGGGAAGCGGACCAGGGTGGGCGCGTCGTCCACGGCGACCGCCTCGCGCAGCTGGGCGCGCAGCTGGTCGGCGTCGCGGGGGGCGGCGATCCTGAGGCCCGGGACGACCTGGAGGACGGACATGTCCCACATGCCGTTGTGGGAGGGTCCGTCGACGCCGGTGACGCCGGCCCGGTCCAGGACGAAGGTGACCCCGCAGCGGTGCAGGGCGACGTCCATCAGGAGCTGGTCGAAGGCCCGGTTGAGGAAGGTGGCGTAGACGGCGACGACCGGGTGCAGCCCGCCGGTCGCGAGGCCGGCCGCGGAGACGGCCGCGTGCTGCTCGGCGATGCCCACGTCCCAGACCCGGTCCGGGAAGCGCTCGGCGAACTTCCCGAGGCCGACCGGGTGCAGCATGGCCGCCGTGATCGCCACGACGTCCTCGCGCTCCTCGCCGATCTTGACGATCTCCTCGCCGAACACCGAGGTCCAGGAGGGGCCGCCCGCCGGGGCGAGCGGTGCACAGGTGAGCGGGTCCATCACGCCGACGGTGTGGAAGTGGTCCTCCTCGTGCGCGAGGGCGGGCTCGTAGCCGCGGCCCTTCTCGGTGAGGCAGTGGACCAGGACGGGGCCGTGGAAGCGTTTCGCGCGGCGCAGCGCGGACTCGACGGCGCCGATGTCATGGCCGTCGATCGGGCCGAGGTACTTCAGGCCCAGGTCCTCGAACATGCCCTGCGGGGCGAAGGCGTCCTTGAAGCCCTTCTTCGCGCCGTGCAGGGACTCGTAGAGGGTGCTGCCGACGACGGGGGTGCGCTGGAGCACCTCCTTGCCCCAGGCGAGGACCTTCTCGTAGCCGTCGGTGGTGCGCAGGGTGGCCAGGTGGTTGGCGAGGCCGCCGATGGTGGGGGCGTACGACCGCTCGTTGTCGTTGACGACGATGATCAGCGGCCGGTCCTTGGCCGCCGCGATGTTGTTGAGCGCCTCCCAGGCCATGCCGCCGGTCAGCGCGCCGTCGCCGATGACCGCGACCACATGGCCCTTCTCCCCCAGCACCTGGTGGGCCTTGGCGAGCCCGTCGGCCCAGCCGAGCGCGGTGGAGGCGTGGCTGTTCTCGATGACGTCGTGCTCGGACTCCTCGCGTGAGGGGTAGCCGGACAGTCCGCCCTTGCCGCGCAGCTTGGAGAAGTCCTGACGGCCGGTCAGGAGCTTGTGCACGTAGCTCTGGTGGCCGGTGTCCCACAGGATGCGGTCGGCCGGTGACTCGAAGACCCGGTGGAGCGCGACGGTCAGTTCCACGACCCCCAGGTTGGGGCCGAGGTGACCGCCGGTCCTCGACACCGCGTGCACCAGGAAGTCACGTATCTCCTCGGACAGTTCACCGAGTTCCGCCTCGGACAGCGCCTTCAGGTCGCGTGGTCCCCGGATCTTCTCCAGAATCGTCACGCTAGGGCCCCCTCTCGGTCCGTGCCTTGCCTCAACTCAACTGTCTGCGGGGCTCGTCCGCTCGGCGAGCTTCATGGCCTCCTCGATGAGGGTCTCCACGATCTTCGACTCGGGGACGGTCTTGACGACCTCGCCCTTGACGAAGATCTGGCCCTTTCCGTTGCCCGAGGCAACTCCGAGGTCGGCCTCCCGGGCCTCGCCCGGACCGTTGACCACACACCCCATCACCGCCACCCTGAGCGGCACTTCCATGCCGTCCAGCCCGGCGGTGACCTCCTCGGCGAGCTTGTACACGTCCACCTGGGCCCGGCCGCAGGACGGACAGGAGACGATCTCCAGGCGCCGCTGCCGCAGCCCCAGCGACTGGAGGATCTGGATGCCGACCTTGACCTCCTCGGCGGGCGGCGCGCTCAGCGACACCCGGATGGTGTCCCCGACGCCCCGGGACAGCAACGCTCCGAAGGCGACGGCCGACTTGATCGTGCCCTGGAAGGCGGGACCGGCCTCCGTGACGCCCAGGTGCAGCGGGTAGTCGCACTGTTCGGCGAGCTGCCGGTACGCCTCGATCATCACGACCGGGTCGTTGTGCTTGACGGAGATCTTGATGTCGCGGAAGTCGTGCTCCTCGAAGAGCGATGCCTCCCGCAGGGCCGACTCGACCAGGGCCTCCGGGGTCGCCTTGCCATACTTCTGGAGCAGCCGCCGGTCCAGCGAACCGGCGTTGACGCCGATCCGGATCGGCGTGCCGTGGTCCTTGGCGGCCCTGGCGATCTCCTTGACCTTGTCGTCGAACTGCTTGATGTTGCCCGGGTTCACGCGCACCGCCGCACAGCCGGCCTCGATGGCGGCGAACACGTACTTCGGCTGGAAGTGGATGTCCGCGACCACCGGGATCTGCGACTTGCGGGCGATGGTGGCGAGGGCGTCCGCGTCGTCCTGCGTGGGGCAGGCGACGCGGACGATCTGGCAGCCGGACGCGGTGAGTTCCGCTATCTGCTGCAGGGTGGCGCCGATGTCCGACGTGCGGGTCGTCGTCATGGACTGCACCGACACCGGGGCTCCGCCCCCGACCGCCACCGGCCCGACGTGGATCTGCCGCGACTGCCGTCGCGGCGCGACCGGACGGGCCGGTACCCCGGGAACGCCCAAGGGAACGGCGGTCATCGCCTCACTCCCGGTTTCCGGAGACGGTCTCGCGCATCGCCCGCAGGGACTCCTTCAGGGAGCCCATGGTGGCGAGGACGGCGGTCGGCTCGTAGCCGCAGTGCGCCATGCAGTTGTCGCAGCGCGGGTCCTTGCCGCGGCCGTACTTGTCCCAGTCGGTCTTCTCGATGAGTTCGCGGTACGTCGGCACGTACCCGTCGCTCATCAGGTAGCAGGGGCGCTGCCAGCCGAAGAGCGAGTAGTTCGGGATCGCCCAGGCGGTGCACGGGAAGTCGACCTTGCCCTCCAGGAAGTCCAGGAAGAGCGGGGAGTGGTTGAGCCGCCACTTCTTGCGGTTGCCGCCCGCGAAAGCCTTCCGGAACAGCTCGCGGGTCTGCTCGACACCGAGGAAGTGGTCCTGGTCGGGGGCCTTCTCGTAGGCGTAGGCGGGCGAGATCATCATCTCGTCGACCTTGAGGTCGTCGTTGAGGAAGTTGAGCACCTCGATGATGGTCTGCGGGGTGTCGGTGTTGAAGAAGGTGGAGTTGGTGGTCACCCGGAAGCCGCGCCGCTTGGCCTCCTTGATGGCCTCCACCGCCTCGTCGAAGACGCCTTCCTTCGCGACGGACTCGTCGTGCCGCTCCCGCAGCCCGTCGATGTGCACGGCGAACGCGAAGTAGGGCGAGGGCGTGAACTTGTCCATCTTCTTGCGCAGCAGCATCGCGTTGGTGCACAGGAAGACGTACTTCCGTTTCGCCACCAACTGCCGCACGATCTCGTCGATCTGAGGGTGCATCAATGGTTCGCCACCGGCGATGGACACCATCGGCGCACCGGACTCCAGCACCGCGCCCACGGCCTGGGCCACCGGCATGCGCTGCTTGAGCACACCGGCCGGGTGCTGGATCTTGCCGCAGCCCTCGCACTTCAGATTGCAGGCGAACAACGGTTCCAGCTCCACGATGAGCGGGAACTTGTCCCGCCTGCGGAGCTTCTGTTCAGCCAGGTATGTCGCGACCTTGATGGACTGGCGCAACGGCATGGCCATCTGGCTCACCTCCGAGGGAGCAGCAAAGAACGGTGCCATTCAAAAAATGAGGGAAGGATGGAACGAAGAACGCGGAAGGCTGATATTCCACCGCGCAGCGTGCCGATCCGGACGAGTTCGTGTTCCGGAGCGTCCACGACGACCCGGACGGCCGCGACCGGACGCTCGCCCGTGCGGACGGCCGTGCGCAGCGTGGCCGCCGACTCCATGTCGACCGCGACCGCGCCGGTGGCGAGCAGATCGTACCGCTCGGCCCCCCGCACCACGTGGTCGGAGCCGGTGAGCGGGCCGGTGTGGACCGTGCGTCCGGGCAGCAGCCGCACGAGTTCCTTGACCAGCAGGTCGGTGCCCACGCACGGGACGGTCCCGCGCGGATCCCGGGTCTCCTCGGCGACGACCAGGTCGCCGGGGTGCATGCCGGGGGCCAGCCCGGCGCAGAAACCGGTGGCCAGCACGGCGGTGCCGGCCGACGCCGGACCGGCGAGGTGCCGGCCGACGGAGCGTTCCGCCGCCTTCGGGCCCATGCCCGTGCGGACGACGGTGTACGGCCCGTCCGCCCCGCTCCTGTCGCCGGTGCGCAGGGCGAGGTGCTCGATGCCGAGCGCGCAGGCGATCAGCAGCGGGGCCGGGGCGGGCTGGTCGCTCAAGTCAGCTCCCCGTCACCCGTGACGCGGCCGCCTTGGCCTTGGCGAGCAGCTTGCGCTCGAAGGGGTCGCCGTGCAGGTAGCGGCCGAGTGCGGTGAGCGGGAACACCTGCCGGTACAGGTGGTAGTTGATGGAGAAGTCCCAGGGGAAGCCGGTGCCGGTGAAGTACGGCTCGTCCCAGGTGCCGTCCTCGCGCTGGGTCCGGGCGAGCCACTGGACGCCGCGCTCGACGGCCTCGGAGTCCTTCTCCCCCGCCGCGAGCAGTGCCATCAGCGCCCACGCGGTCTGCGAGGCGGTGGAGGCGCCCCGGCCGCTCCACTCCTTGGCGTACTTGTAGGAGCGCAGGTCCTCGCCCCAGCCGCCGTCGTCGTTCTGGACGCTCTCCAGCCAGGACACGGCCCGCCGGATCGCCGGGTGCGAGCCGGGCAGTCCGGCCGCGGTCAGCGCGGGTACCACCGAGCCGGTGCCGTAGATGTAGTTGACGCCCCAGCGGCCGAACCACGAGCCGTCCGGTTCCTGTTCGGCGAGCAGCCAGTCGATGCCGCGCCGGGTGCGCGGGTCGTGGGCGAGGCCCTCGGCGGCGAGCATCTCCACGACGTGCGCGGTGACGTCCGCGGACGGCGGGTCGATGACCTCGCCGAAGTCGCAGAACGGCAGCCGGTTGGGGAACGGGCTGGTGTTGTCGACGTCGAAGGCGCCCCAGGCGCCGTTCTTCGACTGCATGCCGAGGTTCCAGCGCACGGCCCGGCCGATCGCCTTGTCGACGCGCTCCGGGTCGTGGTGCCGCACCCGGCGCAGCGCGAGAGCGACCTCGGCGGTGTCGTCGATGTCCGGGTAGTTGTCGTTGTGGAACTCGAACGCCCAGCCGCCCGGCGGCAGTCCAGGACGCTTCACGGCCCAGTCGCCGGGCCGGACGATCTCCTCGCCGAGCATCCAGTCGGCCGCCTTGACCAGTTGGGGGTGGTCGACGGGCAGACCGGCGTCCACGAGGGCGATGGTGGCCAGGCAGGTGTCCCAGACCGGGGACTGGCAGGCCTCGATCATCCGGGCTCCGTCCTCGCGCCAGACGGCGAAACGGTCCAGCGAGGCGAGGCCCTCACGCATCACGGGGTGCTGGAGGTCGTAGCCGAGCAGGTGCAGGGCGATGATCGAGTACACGGCCGGGGGCTGGATGCCGCCCCAGCAGCCGTCGTTCTCCTGCCGCTCGATGATCCAGCGGGCCGCCGCGTTCATCGCGGCCTTGCGCAGCCTGCGCGGGGCGACCTTGCGGAACTGGTGCAGCGCCTTGTCGATGCGCTGGAAGGCGCCGTCCCAACTGGCCAGCGGGGCCAGGGGCCTGGGCGGGTTGGGCCGGGCCGGGTCGGTGTGCAGTTCGTCCAGCGGGAAGGGCGCGGGGCGCACCGGGCGCTTGGCCGAGACGATGGTGAGCGGGACGATGGTCTGCCGGGCCCAGCACCCGAAGTCGTAGATGTTGAGCGGCATCCAGGTGGGGAACCAGATCAGCTCGGGGGGGAGTTCGGGCAGGTCCTCCCACTTCCACCAGCCGAACAGGGCGAGCCAGATCCTGGTGAACACGCGGGAGGCGGCGATGCCGCCGCGCTCACGGATCCAGGCGGACGCCTTCGCCATGTGCGGGGCGTCGGGCGCGTCGCCGGCCAGGCGCAGGGCGACGTACGCCTCGATGGTGGTGGACAGTTCGCCGGGGCCGCCGTAGAAGGTGGCCCAGGTGCCGTCCTCACGCTGTTCGCCGCGGATGAACTTCGCGGCGGCCTGCGTGGTCTCCTCGTCCTGGATGCTCAGGAACTGACGGAGCAGCAGGTCCTCGGCGTCCATGGTGACGTTGGTCTCCAGGTCGCCCTTCCACCAGCCCTCGGAGTCCTGCCGGGAGAGCAGGAAGTCGGTGGCGCGTCGTGCGGCGCGCGCGGCGGCTTCTTGTACCCCGGCCGCCTCGGGGGTGGTGAGGGTGGTGTCGCTGGCCGCGGCAGCCCGGGACGGCAAGGTCGCCCCGGTGCTTCCGTCGGTCGTCGCTGTCATGGCTTCCCCTTCGTGCAGTCGTGCGAGTCGTGCTGCTGTGGGTCCGCCGTCGGCCGGTGTCCTTCATCCGTGGGGAGACACCGGCCGGCGACTACGCGAGGCTCATCAGGCCAATGGTGATCATCTCTTCCGTACGACGACGAAGTCCGCGAGCGCCGTGAAGGAGTCCCGCACCCGGTCGGGCATGTCCACGGCGTCGAGGGCCTCGATGGCGATGGTGTGCTGGCGGCGTGCCTCGGCCGCCGTCCACTCGCGGCCACCGGCCTCCTCGATGAGGGCGGCGCGGGCCGCGAACTCCTCCTCGGAGAAGTTCTCGAAGTCGCTGCTCTTGGCGTCGGCGGCGAGGATCTCGCCGAGCTGCTCGGAGGCGGGGCCGCCGGCGGCGAGCGCGGCCACCACGGGCAGGGACTTCTTGCGCTGGCGCAGGTCGCTCCAGGTCTGCTTGCCGGTGGCCTCCGGGTCGCCCCAGATGCCGAGCAGGTCGTCCACGGCCTGGAAGGCGAGGCCGAGGTGGTAGCCGTACCGTTCCAGCGCGTCGGCGGTGGCGTCGTCCGCGCCGCCGAGGACCGCGCCGATGGAGCAGGCGCAGGCGAGCAGGGCACCGGTCTTGTTGCCCTCCATCTCCAGGCACTCCTCGACGCTGACCCGGTCGCGGTGCTCGTAGGAGATGTCCTGGGCCTGACCGTCGATCAGGGCGCGGGTGGCGGTGGTCAGCCGGCGGGTGGCGCGGCCGGCCTCGACCGTGCCGAGTTCCAGCAGGACCTCGTTGGCGAGGGCGAACAGGGCGTCGCCGACCAGGATGGCCTGGGCGGGGCCGTGCACCTTCCAGACGGTGTCCCGGTGCCGGCGCTGCTCGTCGCCGTCCATGAGGTCGTCGTGCAGCAGCGAGAAGTTGTGCACGAGTTCGACGGCGACCGCGCCCGGGATGCCCGCCTCGGGTGCGGCGCCGGTGACCTCGGCGGAGAGCACGGCGAGCGCGGGGCGGACGGCCTTGCCGCCGTCGCCGTCGGCGGGGTTGCCGGCGGCGTCGATCCAGCCGAAGTGGTAGGCGGCGACGGTGTCCATGGGAGGCGCCAGGCGGTCGACGGCCGCGCGCAGCACCGGTGTGGCCAGGTTCCGGCCGCGCTCCAGCAGCGCGGTCACGTCCACCGCGGCCCGTGGAGCGGGCGTCGAGGCCGGGGGCACAGTGGGCACAGTCTCTCCTCTTGTTGCGGTACCGGGGGTGCGGGGACCGGCCGCCTGCTGATCGGGCATCAGGCCGCCTCCTCGAACTCGAAGAGGTGGCGGGGGCGGGGCCGGCCCAGGGCGCTCAGCGCGGCGTCGGCCGCGCTCACTCCACTGCGGACCGCACTCTCCATGGTCGCGGGCCACCCGGTGGCGGTCCACGCTCCGGCCAGGTACAGGCCGGGGGCCTTGGTGCGGGCGCCGGGCCGCAGCCGCCCGACGCCGGGGGTGGGGGCGAACGTCGCCGTGCGCTCCCGGGTCACGAAGAAGTCCAGCACCTCGGCCGCGCGCGTACCCGGGATCAGCCGTCGCAGCTCGGGCAGGTAGCGCTCGCGGAGTTCGGCGACCGGGGTGTCGATCTCGTCCTGCGCGGCCGACTGGGACAGCGCCAGGTACTGCCCCGTGCGCAGTCCGGAGGCATGGGTCCGGTCGAACACCCACTGCACGGGCGTGCCGAGGGCGGCGAAGAAGGGCCGGGCGAGCACCTTGCGGTCGTAGACCACGTGGACGTTCAGGATCGGCGCGGTGCCGATCTCCAGCAGCCGCTCGGGCGCGTCGAGGGCGCCGGGCGGCAGCAGGTCGTGGGCTTCGCGCTGGGGTACGGCGAGGACGACCGCGTCGGTTTCGAGGTTCTCGCCGGGAACCTGAACGCTCCACGTCCCGTTCTCGTTGAAGGAGACGGAGGTGACGCGTGTACGGACCTCGGTACGCACGCCCGCGGAGTCGAGCGCCTTGCGGGCCAGCCGGTCGTGCAGTTCGCCCAGCGGGACGTGGGCCCAGCCGATGTCGGCCGCGCCCGGGTCGGACAGCAGACCGGTCTTGAACACCATCGCGGCGAGCCCCAGCGAGGCGTCGCCGGCGACCGCGTTGAGGGTGGCGACCCCGACCAGGTCCCACAGGGCCTCGACGGCGCGCGCCGACTGACCGTGCGCGGCCAGCCAGCCGCCGAAGTCCTGGGCGTCCAGGGCCGGATCGGCGGGGTCGAGCCCCTTCAGCGCGAGCGCGGCCCGCCCGACGGCCGCGCGCTCGGCGAGCGAGAGGTGCGGATAGGCGGCCAGGCTGCGCCCCAGGTGGAGGGGGACGGGCAGCGGGTCGCGCCGCAGTCTGCCGAGCCGCCGCCCCTCGGGCTTGGCGACGTCGACGACGGGCACGTCCAGGCGGTCCTGCAGCGGTGCCAGCGCCGCGCCCTCGATCCGGTCGAGGAACCAGCGGTAGGCGGTGCAGCAGCGCAGGTACACGTGCTGGCCGTTGTCGACGGTCAGTTCGCCGCGCTGGAAGGAGAAGGCGAGGCCGCCCAGCCGGGGTCTGCCTTCGAGCAGGGTGACCCGGACGCCCGCGTCGGCGAGGGCGAGCGCCGCGGTGATCCCGGCGAGGCCGCCACCGACCACGACCGCGCTGCGGCCTGCCGTGCGCGCAGTGCCGGACCGCGCCGGTGCGGGGGGTGCGCCGTCACTCATCGTGCGTCCTTCCGTGCGAGCGCTCCGCAGGCCGGGCCGCTACGGGCCGCCCTTCGTCCGCGGCTTCGTCGTGGCTGGTCGTGCCCACGCGGCGGTAGCCGCATCCGAGACACAGCCCCGCGCCCCCGCGGGGCGCGAGTGTGCTGGTTGAACGGTGCACGCCCGGCCGTCGCAGTCAGGGACGCCACGCCGCGCGGGAGGGTTGCCTGTCGCATGCCGTCCGGTTCGGCCGGCTCCGGTTCGGTGCGCTGCATCAGGCGCGCCTCCGGACGGAGCGCCGGGAGACATGGCGGGTCACGTGCCGGGTGTCGAGTCCGGAGAGGCCGCGCACGGCGACGTAGGCCTTCTCGTGCCCGGGCAGCGAGACCCGGCCGCGCAGCACGGCCTCCGGGTCGCGCTCGATGCGGTCCAGCAGCCGGCGGTAGATGCCGGCCATCGCGGCCACACAGGCGCCGCTGCGGCGGTCGAGCATGGGCAGCAGCCGGTAGCCCTCGGCGAACAGGGCCCGGGCGCGCCGCACTTCGAAGTGCACGAGGCCCGCGAAGTCGGATCCCTCCGGCGGGGTCGGCCCGTTGAACCCGGCCGAGCAGCCGAACTTGGCGAGGTCGTCGGCGGGCAGATAGGTACGGCCGCCGGCCGCGTCCTCGCGGACGTCGCGCAGGATGTTGGTGAGCTGGAGGGCGAGGCCCAGCGTGTCGGCGTACTCGGCCGCGCGCTCGGCGCCGCGCGCGCCCGGTCCGGTGCCGAACACGCCGAGCGAGAGACGGCCGATGGCGCCGGCGACGCACCGGCAGTAGACCTTCAGGTCGTCCCAGGTCTCGTAGGTCTCCCCGCGTACGTCCATCTGGACGCCGTCGATCAGCTCGTCCAGGCCGCCGAGCGGGATCGGGAAGGCGCGCGCGGCGTGGCTGAGGGCGACGGCCACCGGGTCGGTGTCGTCCTCCTCGACCTCGCCCTCGCGGATCCGGGCGAGCAGCGCCCGGGTCTCCTCCAGCCGCGCCAGCTTGACCTCACCGGCCAGCTCGCCGTCGCCGATGTCGTCCACGCGCCGGGAGAACGCGTACAGCGCCGACATGGCGCGGCGCTTGGCCGTCGGCAGCAGCCGGATGCCGTAGGCGAAGTTACGGGCCTGCTGCCCGGTGACGGCCTCGCAGTAGCTGTAGGCGGCGAGTACCGGTGCGGACACGTGCGGCGGAGAATCCACGGTCCGGATCACCCCTCTCCTCGCAGGATCACGCCCGCCTCGCGCAGCAACTGGACCTTGCCGGGTCGGGGCGGGCCGGGAAGTACGTCGTATTCGGCGGCGGCGATCGCGCGGATCGCCGCCCTTCCTCCCGCCACGAACCCTGCGAGCAGCAGCTTGAGCCTGCCGTGGACGCTACCCACCAGGGGGGCGCCTTCATTCAGCAGATCGCGGGCGCGTTGTGCTTCGTATGCAACCAGGGCGCGCACCGATGCGCCCGTGGTTTTCGCGGCGAGGTCCGCTTCCTGGACGTGGAAGCGCTTCATGTCCGCGGCGGGGAGATAGATCCGGTCGCGGCCGAGGTCCTCGGCGACGTCCTGGAGGTGCTCGACGATCTGCAGCGCCGTGCAGATCGCGTCGGAGAGCCGGATCCGCTCGGGGGTGGAGGTGCCGGTGACGGCGAGGACGAGGCGGCCGACCGGGTTGGCGGAGAGTTCGCAGTAGGCGAGGAGGTCGTCGTAGGTCTCGTACCGGGTGACGAGCTGGTCCTGGCGGTTGGCGGCGATCAGCCCGAGGAACGGCTCGGGGGTGAGCGCGTGGCGGCGGACGGTGGGCTGCAGGCGGCGCAGCAGCGGGTGGCGCGGGGTGCCGTCGAAGACGCGGCGCAGGTCCTCCTCGAAGGCGTCGAGGAGGACCAGGCGGTCGGCGGTGTCGGCGGGCGACACGCCGAGCAGCCGGGCGTCGGCCCCGCCGGGGGCGAGGTCGCCGTCGCCGATGTCGTCCACCAGGCGGGCGAACCCGTAGACGGCCATGAGGTCGGCGCGCCAGGCCCGGGGCAGGAAGAAGGGGGCCACCGGGAAGTTCTCGCGGGCGGCCTTGTCCAGGGTGGCGCGTTCCAGGTCGGGCGCCTCGGTGGCGGCCGTCATCGGGCGCTGCCCGGGGCGTGGACGGCACATGCTCCGCTGAGCAGGGGAGTTTCCGTAGCCATTGCCGTCACATCTCCCGTTCTACACTGCCGATCCGATACACACTATTTCGGACACGCCGCCCCGCGTCGCGCAGGCGTGCCCACCGCAGGCGGGCGCGCATTATCGCCCCACTTGCCGGTTTCCGACGCCGGTACAGCTTACGTTGTACAACGCGGCGTGGCGCGGCAGGGTGTCCTGCACATCACAACAACACACCGATTGCCTTCAAGATTCCTGAGGCCGGACGGAGTTGACGTTTCCTTTGCAGACGGAAGGGCCCCGCCGGGGGAATTCCGGCGGGGCCCTGACCGAAACGGGTTACTTGCCCGTGAATTTCTCGTACTCCTTGAGGACCTCTTCGGTCGGCCCGTCCATGCGCAGCTCACCGCGCTCCAGCCACAGCACCCGGTTGCAGGTGTCACGGATGGACTTGTTGTTGTGGCTGACCAGAAACACCGTGCCGGCCTCCTTGCGCAGTTCCCGGATGCGCTCCTCCGAGCGCTTCTGGAACTTGCGGTCGCCGGTGGCCAGCGCCTCGTCGATCATCAGGACGTCGTGGTCCTTGGCGGCGGCGATGGAGAAGCGCAGGCGCGCCGCCATGCCGGAGGAGTAGGTGCGCATGGGCAGGGTGATGAAGTCGCCCTTCTCATTGATGCCCGAGAAGTCGACGATGTCCTGGTAGCGCTCCTTGATCTGCTCCCGGGACATGCCCATGGCGAGCCCGCCGAGGATGACGTTCCGCTCGCCGGTCAGGTCGTTCATCAGGGCCGCGTTCACACCCAGCAGGGACGGCTGGCCGTCGGTGTAGACCTTGCCCTTCTCCGCGGGCAGCAGGCCGGCGATGGCCCGCAGCAGCGTCGACTTGCCGGAGCCGTTGGAGCCGATCAGGCCGATGGCCTCGCCGCGGTAGGCGACGAAGGACACGCCGCGCACGGCGTGCACCTTGCGCACCCCGCGCGCCGCGTCGTCGGAGCGGCGCCTGAGGATCCGGCTCAGGGCCGCCGTGGCGCTGCCCTTGCCGGTCTTGGCGCCGTTGACCCGGTAGACGATGTGCAGGTCGTCCGCGATGACCGTCGGGCGGCGGTCCTGGGTGTTCTGCTCAGCCACGGCCGTACCGCTCCTCCGCCTTCCAGAAGTACACGAAGCCGCCCACGGCGAAGAGCACGGCCCAGCCGCCGGCCACCGCCCACACGTGGTCGGGCAGGTTCTCGGAACCGTAGCCGTCGATCAGGGCGAAGCGCATCAGGTCCATGTAGACGGCGGCCGGGTTCCACTGCAGGACCGTCGCGATCCAGTGCGGCTTGTCCTCCAGCATGATCGGGATGGAGAACATCACGCCGGAGGCGTACATCCACGTCCGCATCACGAACGGCATCAGCTGGGCCAGGTCCGGGGTCTTGGCACCCGCACGGGCCATGATGAGCGCGAGCCCGGTGTTGAAGAGGAACTGCAGGGCGAGGACGGGCACGATCAGCAGCCAGGACAGGTCCGGATAGCTGCCGAAGCCGATCGCCACGAGGAACAGCACGATCATCGAGAACAGCAGCTGCTGGAGCTGCTGGAGCGAGAAGGAGACGGGCAGCGAGGCGCGCGGGAAGTGCAGGGCGCGCACCAGCCCGAGGTTGCCGGAGATCGCGCGGACGCCCGACATCACCGAACTCTGCGTGAAGGTGAACACGAACACGCCGGTGACCAGGAACGGGATGTACACGTCCTGTGACATGCCGCGGCTGGCGTGCAGGATCAGGCCGAAGATGAAGAAGTACACGGCCGCGTTCAGCAGCGGCGTGGCCACCTGCCAGAGCTGGCCCAGCTTGGCCTGGCTGTACTGCGCGGTCAGCTTCGCCTGGGAGAAGGCGAGGATGAAGTGGCGGCGCCCCCAGAGCTGACGGACGTACTCCACGAGCGAGGGCCGGGCGCCGCTCACGGCAAGCCCGTACTTGGCGGCGAGCTGGGCCGCCGTCAGCCCCTCGTCGGGCGGCGCGGCCGCGGTCACGGCGACCGTGCCGTCGTGCGTGGTCTCACTCACAGGTGGATACTTTCGTCTTCGGATTCGCGTTCGAGTTCGTCGTCCCGCGCGCCCGTCCACGGGCGCCCTGGCACTCCAGGGACGAGCTTGTCAGATGACCGGCGGACGGCCCAGTCGGGTGAGTCGCCACACCGTACGCCAGCGCATCGGGCGGCGGGGACCGCAGGGCGTCGTCCAGCCTTCCCGGAAGCCGCCGAACCATGCCTTCAGGGCCGGCCGCGAGGGGCGGCGGAGCAGCGTGAGCAGCAGCCAGACACCCAGGTAGACCGGGACCAGGAGGGCGGGGAGGTTGCGGCGGGCGAGCCAGACGCGGTTGCGGGCGACCATACGGTGGTAGACCGCGTGCCGCGAGGGCGCGGTCGTGGGGTGGTACAGCACCATGTCGGACCGGTAGTCGATCATCCAGCCCGCGTCGAGGGCCCGCCATGCCAGGTCGGTTTCCTCGTGCGCGTAGAAGAACGCGTCCGGGAGCCCGCCGACGTCCGCGAAGACGCGGGTGCGGACGGCGTTGGCGCCGCCGAGGAAGGTGGTGACCCGGGAGGAGCGCATCGGGTCGGAGGCGCGCAGCCGGGGCACGTGCCGGCGCTGGGTCTCGCCGGTGTCGGGATCGGCGATGCGGAAGCTGATGATGCCCAGCTCCGGGTCGGCGGCGAAGGCCGCGCGGCACAGCTCGGCGGTGTCGTGGCGGGCGAGCAGGCCGTCGTCGTCGAGGAAGAGCAATATGTCGACATCGCGACCGCCGGGTCCGAAGGCCTCTATGCCGACGTTGCGCCCGCCGGGAATGCCCAGGTTCTCGGGCAGCTCGACCGTCCGCACGCCCTCGGGCACGTCCGGGACGGGCGAGCCGTTGCCGACGACGACCACCTGGACCGGGTCGCCGTCCTGCTTGGCGACGGAGTCGAGCAGGGCCCGCAGCTCCTCGGGCCGGTTGCCCATGGTGATGATGACGGCACCGACCTTCATGGGCGCGCTCACTTCAGCCTGCTGGAGGCGAGGATGGACACCAGGTGCAGCAGCGTCTGGAGCAGGGCGATGCCGGCGAGGACGGCCGTACCGAGGCGGGTGAAGAACAGGTCGCCGCGGGCCTGGTCCACGATCGCGAGGACGACGATGAGCAGCGAGGCCTCGATGCCGAGGATCAGCCGGTGGAACTTCAGCGCCGAGGCGGCCCGGCGGGCCAGCGCCATGCCGGAGGAGCGCGGCTCCGAGGCGGTCTCCTGCACCGGGGGCCGGCCGGTCTGGTGCCGGGCCACGCCGACCAGGTCGGTCTCGGCCTTGATCAGGATGGCGCCGAGCGCGGCGAGGGTGCCGAGGAAGGCCCACAGCCAGTCGATCCGGCCGCTGCCCCACAGGTCGGCGGCGCGCAGGCCGAGGCCGACCAGGACGGCCGCGTCGGTGAGGTAGGCCCCGACGCGGTCCAGGTAGACCCCGCCGAGCGAGTACTGCTTCCGCCAGCGGGCGATCTCACCGTCGACGCAGTCCAGCAGAAGGTAGAGCTGGGTGGCGACCACGCCGAGCACGGCGCCCGGGATCCCCGGCACCAGCAGGGCCGGGGCCGCGAGCACACCGCAGACGGTCATCAGGTACGTGAGCTGGTTGGGCGTGACCCTGGTGTTCACCAGGTAGCGGTCGACGCGCAGGGACACCTCGCGCATGTAGAGGCGTCCTGCCCAGTGCTCACCGCTGCGCCGGTCCTTCACCCCCGCGGGGTGGACGACCGGACGGAGTTCAGCTACCGATGGCCTTGACATAGTCGGCGTAGATGTCCTTGATCTGGTTCGTCTTGAGGTCGAGGTGTTCGAGGATCGTGTAGCGGCCGGGGCGGGTCTCGGGGGCGAACTCCACCGCGCGGACGAACTCGTCCAGCGTGAAACCGATCTCCTCCGGCAGCACCGGGAGCCCGTGCCGGCGCAGCACCTCGGCCATGTACGCCGACTCCTCGTGGGCGCCGCGCAGGTACATCGCGAAGGCGGCGCCGAGGCCGCACTGCTCGCCGTGGGCCGCGGCGCGCTGGGGGTAGAGCAGGTCGAAGGCGTGGTTGATCTCGTGGCAGGAGCCGGAGGCGGGCCGGGAGTCGCCGGAGATGGACATGGCGACACCGGTGAGGACCAGCGCTTCGGCGAGCACCTGGAGGAAGTCGTTGTCCCCGATGCCGCCGGGGTGCCGGAGCACCGCCTCACCGGCCTGCCGGGCCATGGCGGCGGCCAGACCGTCGATCTGCTCGCCCTTGATCCGGTTCGCCAGCTCCCAGTCCGCGACCGCGTTGATGTTGGAGATCGCGTCACCGATGCCGGCGCGCACGAAACGGGCCGGGGCCTCGCGGATGACGTCCAGGTCGATCACGGCCGCGATCGGGTTGGGGACGCCGTAGGAGCCGCGGCCCGCGTCGTTGTCGAGGGTGGCGACCGGGGAGCACAGGCCGTCGTGCGCGAGGTTCGTCGGTACGGCGACCAGGGGGAGGCCGACGCGTGCCGCGGCGAACTTGGCGCAGTCGATGATCTTGCCGCCGCCGAGGCCGACGACCGCGTCGTAGTGACCCGACTTCATCTCGTCGGCCAGCCGGATCGCGTCGTCCAGGGTGCCGCCGCCCACCTCGTACCAGACGGCCCCGGGCAGCGAGGGCGCGAGGCGCTCGCGCAGCCGGGCTCCGGAGCCGCCGCTGACGGCGACGGCGAGCCGCCCGGAATGCGAGATCCGCTGGTCGGCGAGGACACAGGCCAGGTCGTCGAGGGCACCCGGGCGGATGTCGACGACGACCGGCGAGGGGATGAGCCGGGTCAGTACTGGCACGCGATCTCCCGTCCGCGGGCGAGGTCGTCGTGGTTGTCGATCTCGACCCACTCGACCTCACCGATCGGTGCCACGTCGATGCGGAAGCCGCGGTTCACGAGCTCCTGGTAGCCGTGCTCGTAGAACTGCTGCGGGTCGGTCTCCCAGACCGTCTTCAGCGCGTCGGCCAGCTCGGGAGCGGCGTCGCCCTCGATCAGGGTGACGCCGATGTACTCGCCGGTGGCCTCGGCCGGGTCCATCAGCTTGGTGATCCTCGTCATGCCCTTCGCGGGGTCCACGACGACCTTCATCTCCTCGTCGGCCAGGCTCTTCACCGTGTCCAGGGCGAGGATGATCTTCTTGCCGTCGCCGCGCGCGGCGAGGAGGGTCTTCTCGACGGAGACCGGGTGCACGGTGTCGCCGTTGGCGAGGATCACGCCGTCCTTCAGGGCGTCACGGCCGCACCACAGGGAGTAGGCGTTGTTCCACTCCTCGGCCTTGTCGTTGTCGATGAGCGTGAGCTTCAGGCCGTACTTCCGCTCCAGGGCCGCCTTACGCTCGTACACGGCCTCCTTGCGGTAGCCGACGATGATCCCGACCTCGGTCAGCCCCACCTCGGCGAAGTTCCCCAGGGTCAGGTCCAGGACCGTCAGCGACTCCTCCGCGCCCTCGGGACCCACCGGCACCAGAGCCTTGGGCAGGGTGTCGGTGTAGGGGCGCAGACGGCGCCCGGCGCCGGCCGCCAGCACAAGGCCGATCATGCGGTTTCTCCTTCGTCGTGTACGGCGGGTGCCCCGGCGGACACCCAGAAGCGGATGCTCTCGACGAGCACCACCAGGGCGACGGCCACGGCGAGGACGGTGAGCGCGACCTTGAACTGCGCGCCGGTGAGCACCGCGGCCAGGACGGCGACGAGCAGCGTCCGCCCCTCCTGCCCCCCGATGGCGCGCACCAGCCAGGCCGGGGGCGCTCCGGCGTTGCCGCGGATGCGGTACACCGTGTCGTAGTGATGGTAGGCGACGGCCGCCACCAGGCCGAAAGCCGCGGGAAGGGCCCCGTTCACGCCCGCTTTACCGGCCAGCGCCAGGACGGTGCCGTACTCGGCGGCCCGGAAGAAGGGCGGGACGAGCCAGTCGAGGGCGCCCTTGAGGGGGCGGGCGACGGCGAGGGCGGAGGTGAGGACGTACACGACGGCGCCGGCGACGGGCAGCGGCCCGCCGAAGTCCGTGAGGGCCGAGCAGGCCACGACCACGGCCCCGCCGAGCAGGGCGACGGCGGGCACGGCGAGCCCGGGGAGGCCCTTCCGGGCCACGCGCCGCAGGGCCCCGGCGAGCGGGCCCGGGTCGGCGAGGTCGGCGAGGGCCTGTGCCGCCCGCTCGGTGCGCCGCGCCTTGCGGGTCACCGAGCGCAGCACCCGGCCCGCCGTGGTGTACGCCGCCGCGAAGGCGCAGCCGGCGAGCAGGACGTAGAAGGTGATCCGGGGGGTGGTGAGCGCGGTGAGGACCGCGATCATCGCCCAGCGCTCGCCGATCGGCAGCACGATCATCCGCCGCAGCCAGACGGTCCAGCCGACGCTGTCGAGCTTGTCGGAGAGGGCGGCGGTGGGGCTGGTGTTGGCGGTGGCGTCGTGGTTGGCCTCGTTGAAGGAGAAGTCGACCACGTGCCGGCAGGTCTGGAGGATCATCGCGCCGAGGGCGAGGGCCCACACGTCGTCACCGCCGCGGGCCGCGCCGAGGGCGAGGCCGGCGTAGTAGGCGTATTCCTTGGCCCGGTCGAAGGTGGCGTCGAGCCAGGCGCCGAGGGTGGAGTACTTCAGGGCGTAGCGGGCGAGCTGGCCGTCGGTGCAGTCCAGGACGAAGGAGGCGATCAGCAGCACTCCGGCCGCCACGAAGCCGCCCCGGGTGCCGGTCGCCGCGCAGCCGGCCGCTATCAGGGCGGTGAGCAGCGAGGCCGTGGTGACCTGGTTCGGGGTCAGGCCCCGGCGTGCGCACCAGCGGGCGATGTAGCGCGAGTAGGGGCTGATGAAGAACGTGGTGAAGAAGCCGTCCCGGGACTTCACGGCCGACTTCAGGCGGACGGCCTCGTCGTCTACGGCGGAGACGGCCTGCCGGGCCTCGTTGCGGGCCTGCGGGTCGGCGGGCACGACGGCGACCAGGCTGCCCAGCTCGGGCCGGTGCACCGCGCCGCCGTCGGCGTCGAGGGCTTCGGCGACGCGGTCGGCGAGGCTGTCCAGGGCGAGCGCGGGCGCGCCGCCCCCGGCCGCGCGGGCGGTTGCCGTACCGCCGGGCGCGGAGGTCTCGCGGGCCACGGCCCGGGTGAGCGCCGGCCGGGCGTCCGGCTGGGCGGTGACGGCGCCGGGCACGGCGGCGAGCGGGAAGCGCGGATCGGTCAGGCCGAGGCGCAGCGCGTGCAGGTGGCCGACGAAACGGGCGTCGACCAGGGCCACCCGCCGGTCGGCCGGCACGGCCGCGAGCAGGGTCTCCGTCTCGGCGGCGTCGGCGGCCACGCGCACATCGAAGCCGAGGGACCGCAGATCGTTCTCCAGTGACGATCCGGGGACCGGCTGACCGGTGACGATGGCCGTCGACAACCGAACTCACTCCCTGGGTGCCGGCGCGTGGGCGCCGGTCTCTCGCGTGGTGGGGCGCCCTGCCTGCGGCACCCGGGCGGCATGTCGGCAGAGGGTATCGGATGGTCCTGAGCCGGTGTTCACCGGCCGTTCACGGTCCGGCCCACGGGGGCTGCCCCGGCCTTTGCCGCGATCATCATCGGGGATGCGGGGGCCGGCCCACAAACCCGTGGGGCAGACCCGGGCAACCGGGACACCGGGCCGTTCGGCACAGGTTCGGCATAGGGTGGACGACCATGACGTGGCTGATCACCGGCGGAGCCGGATACATCGGGGCGCATGTGGCACGGGCCATGGCGGGCGCCGGGGAGAACGTGGTGGCGCTGGACGACCTGTCGGCCGCCGTGCCCGCGCGGCTCCCGGCCGAGGTGCCGCTGGTCCAGGGTTCGACGCTGGACGGGGCGCTGCTGAAGCGGGTCTTCGCGGAGCACGGCGTGACCGGGGTCGTCCATCTCGCGGCGCGCAAGCAGGTCGCGGAGTCGGTGGCCCAGCCCACCCGCTACTACCGGGAGAACGTGGGCGGTCTGGCCACGCTCCTGGACGCGGTGGCCGAGGCGGGCATCGGCCGCCTGCTGTTCTCGTCGTCGGCGGCGGTGTACGGCAACCCGGACGTGGACCTGATCACCGAGGACACCCCGTGCGTCCCGGTGAACCCGTACGGCGAGACCAAGCTGGCCGGTGAGTGGCTGGTGCGGGCGGCGGGGCGGGCGCACGGGATCTCCACCGTGTGCCTGCGCTATTTCAACGTGGCGGGCGCGGCGGCGCCGGAGCTGGCGGACACGGGGGTGTTCAACATCGTGCCGATGGTCTTCGACCGGCTCACCCGGGACGAGGCCCCGCGCATCTTCGGCGACGACTACCCGACGCCGGACGGCACCTGTGTCAGGGACTACATCCACGTCGCCGATCTGGCGGAGGCCCACCTGGCGGCGGCCCGCCGGCTGGCCGCCGGGGACCTCACCGGTGATCTGACGCTGAACATCGGCCGGGGCGAGGGGGTCTCGGTGCGCGAGCTGATCACGGTGATCGGGGAGGTCAGCGGGGACCGCCGGGCGCCCGTGGTGGAGGGCCGCCGCCCCGGCGACGCGCCCCGCGCGGTGGCCTCGGCCGAGCGGGCCGCCGAGGCACTGGGCTGGCGGGCCCGGCGCGGGGTGCGGGAGATGATCGAGTCGGCGTGGGCGGGCTGGCGGCTGCACCACGGCGGCTGACGGAGCCGCCGGCCCTCTGACCTGCGGAACGTTTCCGCAGGTCACGGCACATGACAACGGTGTTCAGTGCCGCGTTGCCCCATACCCCCGCCCCGTAGTTCACTGGCCTCCGGGCAGCCACACGGAAGGCGGTAGTCATGGGGGCAGGGCACGACCACGGGCACGCGCACTCCCACGCGCCGGCCACGGGTACGGCCACGGCCGCGTACCGGGGCCGGCTGAGGATCGCGCTGGGCATCACGCTGACGGTGATGGTCGTCGAGATCGTCGGCGGCCTGATCGCGGACTCGCTCGCGCTGATCGCGGACGCGGCGCACATGGCGACCGACGCGGTGGGCCTCGGCATGGCCCTGCTCGCCGTGCACTTCGCGAACCGCCCGGCGAGCACCAACCGCACCTACGGCTACGCCCGCGCCGAGATCCTCGCGGCCCTGGCCAACTGTCTGCTGCTGCTCGGAGTGGGCGGGTACGTCCTGTACGAGGCGGCCCAGCGGTTCGTGGAGCCCGCGCAGACCCGGGGCGGCCTGATGGTCGTGTTCGGTCTGATCGGCCTGGTGGCGAACTCCATCTCCCTGGTGCTGCTGATGCGCGGGCAGAAGGAGAGCCTGAACGTGCGCGGCGCCTTCCTGGAGGTGGCCGCGGACGCGCTGGGCTCGGTGGCGGTGCTGATCTCGGCCGCGGTGATCCTGGTCACCGGCTGGCAGGCGGCGGACCCGGTGGCCTCGCTGGTCATCGGCCTGATGATCGTGCCGCGGACGCTGAAGCTGCTGCGCGAGACGCTGGACGTGCTGCTGGAGGCGGCCCCCAAGGGCGTCGACATGGCGGACGTCCGGGCGCACATCCTGGCCCTCGACGGCGTGGAGGACGTCCACGACCTGCACGCCTGGACGATCACCTCGGGCATGCCGGTGCTGTCGGCGCACGTGGTGGTCAGCTCCGAGGTGCTGAACGCCATCGGGCACGAGAAGATCCTGCACGAACTCCAGGGGTGCCTGGGCGATCACTTCGACGTGGAGCACTGCACCTTCCAGCTGGAGCCGGGCGGGCACGCGGAGCACGAAGCGCGGCTGTGCCACTGACCGTGCGCACTGCCGTTCGGCGCACCCCCGGACGGTTCCCCGCGGCCGGCTGCGGGCACGATGATCTACCGGGTCCGGCTCCCGGTGCCGCGCCGCGCGCGGACGTGCGGACGTGCCGGGAGTGCCGGATTCGTACGGCAGACTTGGGGTGCGAAGACCGAGGCGAAGGATGGGTATGCCGATCACACCTGCCACCGCGACGCACAGCTCGTCGGAGGGCACCGCAGAGGCGATTTTGCTGGAACTGGTCGACGAGAAGGGTGTGACGATCGGTACGGCGGAGAAGCTCGCCGCCCATCAGCCGCCGGGGCAGCTGCACCGGGCGTTCTCGGTGTTCCTCTTCGACGAGCAGGGCCGGCTGCTGCTCCAGCAGCGGGCGCTCGGCAAGTACCACTCCCCCGGTGTGTGGTCCAACACCTGCTGCGGTCACCCGTACCCGGGGGAGGCGCCGTTCGCGGCGGCGGCCCGGCGCACGTACGAGGAGCTCGGCGTGTCGCCGTCGCTGCTCGCGGAGGCCGGCACGGTCCGTTACAACCACCCGGACCCCGCCTCCGGCCTGGTGGAGCAGGAGTTCAACCATCTGTTCGTCGGCCTGGTGCAGGCGCCGCTCGGGCCGGATCCGGAGGAGGTCGCCCAGACCACCTTCGTGACGGCGGCGGAGCTGGCCGGGCGGCACGCCCGGGACCCGTTCTCGGCCTGGTTCATGACCGTCCTGGACGCGGCCCGCCCGGCGATCAGGGAACTGACGGGCCCGTCCGCCGGCTGGTAGCCGCCACGGCGGTGCGGCGGCGCCGTGGCCGGCGGGGGCGGCCGGCGAGCGCTACGGCAGTGAGGGGGGCTTCAGCGGGAGGGCGGCCCAGATCACCTTGCCGCCGCTCGCGGTGTGCTCCACGTCGACCACCCCGCCGGCCTCCCGCGCCACCTCGCGGACCAGGAGGAGCCCCCGGCCGCCGGTCCGGCCGTGGTCGGCCTCCAGGGCCGTCGGCCGGTAGGGGTGGTTGTCCTCCACGGACACCCGCACCCACTCGGCTCCGACGGCCACCTCCACGGCCAGCACCGGCGACAGCAGCGCGGCGTGCCGGACCGCGTTGGTGACCAGTTCGGAGACGATCAGCAGCAGCCCGTGCACCAGGTCGTCGGAGACCGGCACCCCCTGGCGCAGCAGCAGGTCCCGCACCGCGTGCCGGGCCTGCGGGACCGAGGCGTCCACCGCGGCAGCGGTGAACCGCCAGACACCTTCGTACGGCAGTGGATCCGGCGGCGTGTCCCCGCCCCCCGCTGGGCGCGGGCCGTCCTCGCGCCCGTGGTTGTCCATCGTCCGGTCGCCACCCTCGCGCTCGATTGTCACCACACGTCGAGTGTTGGTAACGATCCGCTCCGGTCCGGATGCCTGAACACAAGTCGGCAGGTATCGAGCGGTTTCTGACCGACTCCGCATGACCTGGTCCCGGTCGGGACTGTTCCTGCTCCCCGGACGCCGGTTCGCGAACTAGTCGGGTTGTCAGAGGCCGACGCTACGATCCCCGCATGGAGCCCCAGCTGTCCCATCAGGTCACCGACTCCGTCGCCACCGTGGTGATCCGTCATCCCGCCAAGCGCAACGCCATGACGACGGCGATGTGGCGGGCCCTGCCCCCGCTGCTGGACGCGCTGGCCCGTGACCCCGGGGTCCGCGCGCTGGTGCTCACCGGTGAGGGCGGCACCTTCTGCGCGGGTGCCGACATCTCCACGCTCCGGGACGCGCCGGAGGAGGCGCAGACCCTCGCGGTGGCCGCCGAGGAGGTCCTGGCCGCGTTCCCCAAGCCGACCGTGGCCGCGGTGCGCGGCCACTGCGTGGGCGGCGGGGCGCAGCTCGCGGCGGCCTGTGACCTGCGGCTGGCGGAGGAGGGAGCGCTGTTCGGGGTGACGCCGGCCCGGCTCGGGATCGTCTACCCGGCCTCCTCCACCCGTCGGCTGGTGTCCCTGGTCGGCCCGGCCACGGCCAAGTACCTGCTCTTCACGGCCGAGTTGATCGACGCCGGGCGGGCGCTGCGCACCGGCCTGGTGGACGAGGTGCTGCCCGAGGGGGAACTGGACAAGCGGGTGGCGGAGCTGACCCGGGTCCTGGTGTCCCGTTCGCAGCTCACCCAGGCCGCCGCCAAGGAGTTCGCCGCCGGCCGCACCGACCGTGACGCCCACTGGGCCGCCCAGGCGCGCGGCAGCGGCGATGTGGCGGAGGGAGTCGCCGCGTTCCTGGAGCGCCGGCAGCCGCGCTTCACCTGGAGCGTGTCTACGTCAGGATGAAGCGGCTCGCGGCACGCCACTTCTCGACGAGGTGCGCGGGCGCCTTCTGCGGTGAACCGGCGTCGTACGGCGGCTGGGGGTCGTACTCGGTCAGCAGCTGGACGGACTGGGCCTGTTCGTCGCCGGCGATGGTGCCGAGGAGGGTCAAGCCCATGTCGATGCCGGACGACACGCCCGCCGCGGTGACGTACTTGCCGTCCACGACCACCCGCTCCCCCGTCGGCTCGGCCCCGAAGCCGCGCAGCAGGTCCAGCGCGAGCCAGTGCGAGGTGGCACGGCGGCCGCGCAGCAGCCCGGCGGCGGCCAGCAGCAGCGAGCCCGTGCACACCGAGGTGGTCCAGGTGCTGGTGGCGTCCGCCGCGCGCAGCCAGTCCAGCAGGGCGGTGTTCTCCATCTGCTCGCTCTGGCCGGGGCCGCCCGGCACGATCACGATGTCCGGGGACGGCACGTCGGCGAGGGTCCGGTCGGCGGTGAGCGCCAGGTTCCCGGTGTCGGTGCGCACGGGTCCGGTGCGCTCGGCGATGAACACGGTCTCGGAGTCGGGGAGCCGGCCGAGGGTCTCGTAGGGGCCGACGGCGTCCAGGGCGGTGAAGCGGTCGTAGAGCACGATGGCGATCTGCATGGGATTCCCTTGTCTCGTGCGAGTGGTGAGGGTCCGTCAGGCGACGGGGGCGGGGCGGAAGCGGCGGCGGTACTCGGCCGGAGACGCGCCCAGGGTGCGCAGGAAGGCGCGGCGCATGGCCTCCGGTGTGCCGTAGCCGCTGGCGCGGGCGACCTGTTCGATGCCGTCGGTGGTGTCCTCCAGCAGGCGGCGCGCGTGTTCGACGCGGACCCGGTCGACGTACCGGCCCGGTGTCATGCCGGTCTCCGCCTGGAAGGCGCGGGCGAAGTGGCGCGGGGAGAGGGCCGCGCGGGCGGCCAGCGCCTCGACGCCGAGGTCGCCGTCCGGGTGTTCGCTGATCCACTGCTGGACGTCCCGGAGGGGTTCCCGGCGCGCCGTCTGAACGGCCAGCTGGGCGCTGAACTGGGCCTGGTTGCCCGGCCTGCGCAGGAACACCACGAGGTGGCGGGCGACGGTCAGCGCCACCTGCCGGCCCAGGTCCTCCTCCACCAGCGCCAGGGCGAGGTCGATGCCCGCGGTGACCCCGGCGGAGGTGGCCACGTGTCCGTCCCGGACGAAGATCGGGTCGGGGTCGACCCGGACGGCGGGGTGGTCACGGGCGAGCTTGTCGCAGTACGCCCAGTGTGTCGTGACGCGCCGGCCGTCCAGGAGTCCGGCCCGCGCCAGCGGGATCGCGCCGGTGCACACGGAGACCAGGCGCGGAGCCCGCGGGCCGTGTGCGCGCAGCCACTCCACCAGCCGGGGGTCGGGGTCCCGGGTGCCCTCCCCGCCGGGGACCAGCAGGGTGTGCGGACCGGCCGTGTCCGCCAGGGACGCGTCCGGTACGACGGTCAGCCCGCTGGAGGTGCGCACCGGCCCGCCGTCCACGGAGGCCGTGCGGATCCGGTACGAGCCCGGGGTGTGCCTCTCCGCGCCGGTGAAGACCTCCATGGGGCCGGTGACATCGAGGCTCTGCACGCCGTCGAAGACGGTGACGAGGACGGTTCGCTGCGTCATGACCTCGATTCTGGGTGGCCCCGCGCGCGGCAGCAACGACGGATTTCCCACCTTTTCTGCCATCGGCTTCCCGGTCCGCGGGGGTTTCCCGCGCCGTCGGGAGGTACCCGTGGTGACGAGAGCCCACGAGGAAAGGAGATCGTTCCGTGTTCCGTGCCATCGCAGACGTACTGCGGCAGATCGGCGGCGCCATCGCCACGGTGGTCACGCTGCCGTTCCGGGCGCTCGCCCGGTTGTTCGGCGGAGCTTCGTCCTCCGCGCGGGGGAGCCGGGCCTGACGCCGGGACCGGCGCCCCGCCGGGAGCCGCCCTGATCCCCGGTTGTCGGTGTCACCTGCCACAATTGCCGCGCAACCTCAGTGGAGAAGGCGGTACGGGATCGTGACGACACCCGGGTCCCTCGGAGCAGGGTCCATCGAAGGCAGGATCGCCGAGGAGCTCGGCGTACGGGAGCGGCAGGTGAAGGCCGCGGTGGAACTGCTCGACGGCGGTTCGACCGTGCCCTTCATCGCTCGCTACCGCAAGGAAGCGACCGAGATGCTCGACGACGCGCAGCTGCGCACCATCGAGGAGCGGCTGCGCTACCTGCGGGAGCTGGAGGAGCGGCGGACCGCGATCCTGGAGTCGGTGCGGGAGCAGGGCAAGCTCACCGAGGAGCTTGAGGCGCGGATCCGCGGCGCCGAGACGAAGGCGCGTCTGGAGGACATCTACCTCCCCTACAAGCCCAAGCGGCGCACCAAGGCGCAGATCGCGCGCGAGGCGGGCCTGGAGCCGCTCGCGGAGGGGCTGCTGGGCGACCCGACGGTCGAACCGCTGGCGGCCGCCGCCGCGTTCGTGGACGCCGACAAGGGCGTCGCCGACCCGCAGGCCGCCCTGGAGGGCGCGCGGGCGATCCTCACCGAGCGGTTCTCCGAGGACGCCGACCTGATCGGTGAGCTGCGCGAGCGCATGTGGGTGCGCGGGCGGCTGGCCGCGAAGGTGCGGGAGGGCAAGGAGGAGGCGGGCGCCAAGTTCGCCGACTACTTCGACTTCGCCGAGCCCTTCACCGAGCTGCCCTCGCACCGGATCCTGGCGATGCTGCGCGGGGAGAAGGAGGAGGTCCTGGACCTCGTCCTGGAGCCGGAGGAGGCCACGGAGGGCCCGTCCTCGTACGAGGGCATCATCGCGTCGAGGTTCGGGATCGCCGACCGGGGCCGCCCCGCCGACAAGTGGCTGACGGACACGGTCCGCTGGGCCTGGCGCACCCGTGTCCTGGTCCACCTCGGGATCGACCTGCGCCTCCGGCTACGGACGGCCGCCGAGGACGAGGCGGTCAACGTGTTCGCGGCCAATCTGCGGGACCTGCTGCTGGCCGCCCCGGCCGGCACCCGTGCGACGCTCGGCCTGGACCCCGGTTTCCGCACGGGCGTGAAGGTCGCCGTGGTCGACGCGACCGGCAAGGTCGTCGCCACGGACGTGATCTACCCGCACGTCCCGGCCAACAGGTGGGACGAGGCGCTCGCCAAGCTGGCGCGGCTCGCGAAGGAGCACGCGGTCGAGCTGATCGCGATCGGCAACGGCACGGCGTCCCGCGAGACCGACAAGCTCGCCGGTGAACTCGTCACCAGGCACCCGGAGCTGAAGCTCACCAAGGTGATGGTGTCCGAGGCGGGCGCGTCGGTGTACTCCGCGTCGAGCTACGCCTCGCAGGAGCTGCCGGACATGGACGTGTCGCTGCGCGGCGCGGTCTCCATCGCCCGCCGGCTCCAGGACCCGCTGGCCGAGCTGGTGAAGATCGACCCGAAGTCGATCGGCGTCGGCCAGTACCAGCACGACCTGTCCGAGGTGAAGCTGTCCCGGTCACTGGACGCGGTCGTGGAGGACTGTGTGAACGGCGTCGGCGTCGACGTCAACACGGCGTCGGTGCCACTCCTCGCACGGGTGTCGGGCATCTCGTCCGGCCTGGCGGAGAACATCGTCGCGCACCGGGACAAGAACGGCCCCTTCACGTCCCGTGCCGAGCTGAAGAAGGTGGCGCGGCTCGGTCCCAAGGCGTACGAGCAGTGCGCGGGCTTCCTGCGCATCCGCGGCGGCGAGGACCCGCTGGACGCCTCCAGCGTGCACCCCGAGGCGTATCCGGTGGTGCGCCGCATGGTGAAGACCACGGGTCAGGAGGTGGCGTCCCTCATCGGCAACACCGGCGTGCTGCGCTCGCTGCGGCCGGCCGACTTCGTGGACGACACCTTCGGTCTGCCGACGGTCACCGACATCCTCAAGGAGCTGGAGAAGCCGGGCCGCGACCCTCGGCCCGCGTTCAAGACGGCCACCTTCAAGGAGGGCGTCGAGAAGATCTCCGACCTGTCCGCCGGGATGGTCCTGGAGGGCGTGGTCACCAACGTGGCCGCCTTCGGCGCGTTCGTGGACGTCGGTGTCCACCAGGACGGACTGGTGCATGTGTCAGCGATGTCGAAGTCGTTCGTCAAGGACCCGCGCGATGTCGTCAAGCCCGGCGACATCGTCAAGGTGAAGGTGCTGGACGTCGACATCCCGCGCAAGCGGATCGCGCTGACACTGCGCCTGGACGACGAGGCCGCCCCGCAGAGCCAGGGTGGCGGCCGGCAGCAGCGCGGCGGTGCCCGTCCGCCGCAGCAGCGGCAGGGCGGCGGCCAGCGGCAGGGCCGCGGCGGCGGCGACCGCGGCGGCCGGCAGGCCCCGGCACCGGCCAACAGCGCGATGGCTGACGCGCTGCGCCGCGCGGGCCTGCTGGACCCGAAGAAACGCTGACGGGCGGGCCGGGACCGGGCGAGCCGAGCCGCCCGGTCCCGCCCCGGGTACCAGGGCCGACGCCGCGCGACGTCAGGCGCCTGCTCTGGGGGTCGCCCGGCCGAAGGCGCGGGGAGTGCCGGCCCAGGCCCTGTACTGGACGTACGGATCCCGAGCCGGTGCGGCGAGTGGGGGCACCTCCCACGCCGTTCAGGCAGTGGCGGAGCGTGCACGGCGTCGCGAGGCAGTCCGGAACGGCCGGACAGGCCCTAGCGTTCCGTCACCTTGCCGGCGGCGACCTCCAGGCGGCGGGTCACCCGGACCGCGTCCAGCATGCGCCGGTCGTGGGTGACCAGCAGGAGGGTGCCGGTGTAGCCGTCCAGGGCCGACTCCAGCTGTTCGATGGCCGGCAGGTCGAGGTGGTTCGTCGGCTCGTCCAGGACGAGGAGGTTGACGCCCCGGCCCTGGAGCAGGGCGAGCGCGGCGCGGGTGCGTTCGCCCGGGGAGAGGGTGGCGGCCGGGCGCAGCACATGGCCGGACTTCAGGCCGAACTTGGCCAGGAGGGTGCGGACCTCCGCCGGTTCGGTGTCGGGGACGGCGGCGCAGAAGGCGTCGAGCAGGGTCTCGGGGCCGTGGAACAGCCCCCGGGCCTGGTCGACCTCGCCGACCAGGACACCGGAGCCGAGGGCCGCATGCCCGGAGTCGAGCGGGACGCGGCCCAGCAGCGCGCCGAGCAGCGTGGACTTCCCTGATCCGTTGGCCCCCGTCACCGCGATCCGGTCCGCCCAGTCGATCTGCAGCGAGACCGGGCCGAAGGTGAAGTCGCCGCGCCGGACCTCGGCGTCCCGCAGCGTCGCCACCACCGCGCCCGAGCGCGGCGCGGACGCGATCTCCATCCGCAGCTCCCACTCCTTGCGCGGCTCCTCCACCACGTCCAGGCGCTCGATCATGCGCTGGGTCTGCCGGGCCTTGGCGGCCTGCTTCTCGCTGGCCTCGCTGCGGAACTTGCGGCCGATCTTGTCGTTGTCGTTGCCGGCCTTGCGACGGGCGTTCTTCACGCCCTTGTCCATCCAGGCGCGCTGCATCTGGGCGCGGTCCTGCAGCGCCGCCTTCTTGTCGGCGTACTCCTCGTACTCCTCGCGGGCGTGCCGGCGGGCCACCTCCCGCTCCTCCAGGTAGGCGTCGTAACCGCCGCCGTAGAGGTTGATCTGCCGCTGGGCGAGGTCGAGTTCGAGCACCTTGGTGACCGTGCGGGTGAGGAACTCGCGGTCGTGACTGACGACGACCGTGCCCGCGCGCAGTCCGGTGACGAACCGTTCCAGTCGCTCCAGGCCGTCGAGGTCCAGGTCGTTGGTGGGCTCGTCCAGCAGGAAGACGTCGTAGCGGGACAGCAGCAGGGAGGCGAGGCCGGCGCGGGCCGCCTGGCCGCCGGACAGGGCGGTCATCGGCTGGTCCAGGTCCACGGCCAGGCCGAGGGAGTCGGCGACCTCCTCCGCGCGCTCCTCCAGGTCGGCGCCGCCCAGACCGAGCCACCGCTCCAGGGCGGCGGCGTAGGCGTCGTCGGCACCGGGCGCGCCGTCGACCAGCGCCTGGGTGGCCTCGTCCATGGCCCGCTGGGCCTCCGCGACCCCGGTGCGGCGGGCCAGGAACTCCCGGACGGTCTCCCCCGGCCGGCGCTCCGGCTCCTGCGGCAGGTGCCCGACGGTCGCGGCCGGCGGGGACAGCCTGAGTTCGCCCTGCTCGGGCGGGGTGAGTCCGGCGAGCATCCGCAGCAGGGTCGACTTTCCCGCGCCGTTGGCACCGACCAGCCCGATCACGTCGCCGGGCGCGACGACCAGGTCGAGCCCGGAGAACAGGGAGCGGTCGCCATGTCCGGCGGCGAGGTTCTTGGCAACGAGGGTGGCAGTCATCAGGAGGCCGATCCTAGCGGCGGCACGCGCGCGTCTCCGCCATGTTTTCCGCCGGTCACCGGGGTGGTGCCCGGGCTGCCGGAGCCGCCCGCGCAGGGCCTATCGTCCATGGCGTGGACAGTGAGCCGAGTGACGAAGTGATCGTGGTCGGGAGCGGGATCGCCGGGCTGACGACGGCCGTGCTGCTGGCCGAGTCGGGCCGACGGGTGCGGGTGTGGGCGCGGGAGGCGGGCGAGCGGACGACCTCGGCGGTCGCCGGCGGTCTGTGGTGGCCGTACCGCATCGAACCGGAGCCGCTTGCGGGCGCGTGGGCGCTCGAATCCCTGGCGGTGTACGAGGAGCTGGCGGGCCGGCCGGAGGAGACGGGGGTGCGTCTGGTCGACGGGGTGCACCAGGGGGCCCGGCTGGACGAGCTGGGCGAGTGGGCGGGCCGGGTGCCGGGGCTGCGGGCGGTGGCCGAGGGGCTGGCGGCGCGGCTGCCGGTGATCGACATGCCGGTGCACCTGTCCTGGCTGCGGCAGCGCCTGGAGAAGGCGGGGGGCGCGGTGGAGGTCCGCGAGGTGGCCGACCTGACCGCCGTGCCCGCCCCCGTGGTGATCAACTGCACGGGCCTCGGGGCCCGCTCCCTGGTGCCGGACCCGGCGGTACGGCCGGTGCGCGGGCAACTGGTCGTGGTGGAGAACCCGGGCGTCACGAGCTGGTTCACCTCCGTGGACCACGCCTCGGCCGCGTCCACCTACTTCATCCCGCAGCCGGGCCGGCTGCTCCTTGGCGGCACGGCCGAGGAGGACGACTGGTCCCTGGAGCCGGACCCGGCCACGGCCGAGGCGATCGTCGCCCGCTGCGCGGCCGTCCGGCCGGAGATCGCCGGCGCACGCGTCCTCACGCACCGGGTGGGACTACGGCCGGCCCGGGAGGCGGTACGGCTGGAGCGGCAGCCCCTCCCGGACGGCCGCCTCCTGGTGCACAACTACGGCCACGGCGGCGCCGGCGTCACGGTGGCGTGGGGCTGCGCCCGGGAAGCAGCCGAGTCGGCGAACAGGACCACCTGACCGGTCGGGTGGACCCGCCGACGACGCCCCCCACCCGGACTCGCCGGCCAGCCACCCAAGGGCCGCGGGAGACCGCGCGACCGGCCACGACAACCCGCGGCGGGACTGGACGGCCGGGCGCCGTGGGGGCGCGGCGAACTGCGCGACAGCCCACGACGCCCCGCACCCGGACTCGCCGGCCAGCCACCCCGAGGGCCGCGGGAAACCGCGCGACCGGCCCACGACGACCGCAGCCGGAGACAACGACCAGCCGGCCCCGGACCGGCGCAGCGCGCCGGCAAAGGACCGTCAGCTCTACGGGACGTGCCGGACGGTGCGCGGTGCCCCGACTCCGTGCAGAACCCTCGGCGCGGCTGCCCCCGCACCGCCTGACGTGGCCCGGACGAACGCACCCGCGCCGCCCACCACCGGCACCCTCGCCGTCGTACGGGACAGGTCCACGGTGAGCGTCGGGCGGCTGGACGGAGGGTCGATGAGGTCCTTGTCCGTACCGGCGACGATCAGGGCCAGCCGGTGCCCCGCGGGGACGACGTGGTCGGTGGCGGCGAGGTCCAGGGTGATGGTGTACGCCCTGCCCGGCGTCAGCGGGACGCCCCGGGCCGGCCAGGCGTAGTGGCCGAGGTCGGCCCAGCCCCGGCTGACCACGGTGTGGTCGACGGGGGCCGTCTTCGCCGCGGTCTCCTTGAAGCAGGCGCTGTCCCCGGCCGTGCTCTCGCCCCAGCAACTGCGCTCGGTGAGGGTGGTGATGCCCTCGGCGCGGTCGGCGTAGTCGCGGATGGTGTCCGGGCCGACGTCGACCAGCACGGCGGACAGATGGGCGGAGCCGGTCGTCGGGGTGGCGGTGACCGTGACCGTGGAGGAGCCGGACAGGCGCAGGTCCCGGGTGAGCGGCGCCGTGAGGAAGCCGGCCTTCTCCGGCGTGGCCGTGGTGAGGTGCGCGGCCCAGTCGGTCTCGCTCAGCGCCGGATCGTCCGTGAAGCTCTCGGTGCCGGTGCCCGGGCGCAGCCCGAGGGTGCCGACGCCGGGCCGGCTGCCGGCGGCCGGGTGCAGGACGGCGGCGCGGGTGCCGCGCGGGGGCCAGGCGGCGGAGGTGACCCACTGGTCGGGGTGGCGTTCGACGTCGGCCATCGGCTCGCGGTCGATGCCGTTGTCGTAGCCGAGGAGTTCGTGGTCGAACCAGCGGTGCAGGGTGTCGACCCAGGCGCCGCGCCGGTAGTCGAAGGGGTCCACGTGCCCGGTCTGGGAGAGCCAGATCTTGCGCTCCACGCCGTGCCGGGCGAGGGCGTCCCACCACTGGCCGAAGTGCTTGGTGCGGACGTTGAGGTCCTGCATGCCGTGCACCAGGAACACGCTGGCGCGCACCTTCGCCGCGTCCTTGACGTAGTCCCGCTCGGTCCACAGCGGGGTCCAGTCGCCGCTGCGCGGGCTGCCGTCGGCGAGCTTCTTCCGCACGGCCGCGCAGTGGGCCTGCGCGTCGGCGCTCTCGACGTAGCCGGCCAGTTCGTCGGGGCCGCCCTCGTAGAGCGGGGCGCCCTGCGCGAAGTAGTAGTCGTACCAGGAGGAGATCGCGCTGATCGGGACGATCGTCCTCAGGCCCTTGACGCCGGTGGCGGCGACGCCGTTGGCGATGGTGCCGTCCCAGCTCTTGCCGATCATGCCGGTTCTGCCGTTGGTCCAGCCGGCCTCGACCGGGGTGCCGCCCGTGCGGCTGGTGTAGGCCCGGACGCGGCCGCCCAGCCAGTCGACCACGGCCTTCGCGGACAGGATGTCGGACCGGCCGCCGACGTCGACGCAGCCGTCGGAGCGGTCGGTGCCGGCGAGGTCGACGCCGACGAAGGCGTAGCCGCGGGGCACGAAGTAGTTGTCGTAGAACAGCGGCATCTGCACGACGTGGCCCTCGGCGTCGTACGTCTTGCGCTGGCTCTCGTTGCCGCGCCCGCAGCAGGAGTAGTAGGGGCTGGCGTCCATGATGACCGGCACCTTGCGGCCCTGCCGGGCGGGTTCGGCGGGCCGGACGATGTCGGCGGCGACGCGGTCGGTCCGTCCGTCGCCGTCCTCGTCGAGGCCGGTGTCCACCCACACGGACTCGCGCACGGCGTCGGCGTAGGAGTAGACGGGTCTGCTCTCCCGGGGCGCGGCCTGGGCCGCGGCCGGGGCGAGGAAGGTGGCCGTCAGGGCGGCGACGGCAGCGGTGACGAGCGTTCTCCAGGTCGTGGAGCGCGTGCGTTTCGGCATGCGCGGACGGTACCCCCGTCAACGCCCGTACAGAAGAAGGCTTTCCGGTGCGCGTGACGGCTGAATGGCGATCGTGTGACAGAAGTGGCCATGGACAAGTCAGTGGTCACAGGGACCGAATAGGCTCCGAACAGATCTCCGAACGGACGCACCGTCCCTACGACTTGGAGCTGACGTGCACCGCAGAATCATCGCACCGGGCGCGCTCGCGGCGGCCTCCCTCCTGCTGGCGATCCCGGCATCGGCCGCGAGTTACTCCCCCGGCGCACCGGGCATCGGCGACCCCTACTACCCGTACTACGGCAACGGCGGCTACGACGTCTCGCATTACGACCTGAGGCTTCAGTACCAGCCGAAGACGGACGAGTTGCAGGGCACGGCGACGATCCTGGCGAAGACCACCCAGGACCTGTCCAGTTTCGACCTGGACTTCCTGCTGGACGTGAGCGAGGTACGGGTCAACGGCGCCAAGGCGTCCTTCTCGACGTCCGGCCAGCACGAACTGGTCGTCACCCCGAAGACCCCGCTGGCCAAGGGCACCGCGATCACGGTCGTGGTCCGCTACAGCGGCGTGCCGTCGACGAAGAGCGCCTACGGCTTCTCCACCTGGCACCGCACGCCGGACGGCGCGGTGGCCGCCGACGAGCCCGAGGCCGCCTGGTGGTGGTTCCCGAGCAACGACCACCCGAGCGACAAGGCCACCTACGACGTGTCGGTGGCCGTGCCGGACGGCACCCAGGCCATCTCCAACGGCACGCTCCAGTCGACCAGTTCGAAGCTGGGCTGGACCCGCTACAACTGGCGGCAGAACAAGCCGCAGGCGACCTATCTGGCAACGCTCGCGCTCGGCAGGTTCGACATCACCACCAGCACCTCCGACGGCGGGGTGCCCGTCATCAACGCCTACAGCAAGGACCTCGGCGACAACGACGGGGCCGCGCGCGCGAGCGTGGAGCGCACCGGCGAGATCGTGGACTGGCTGAGCGGCTACTTCGGGCCGTATCCGTTCGCTTCGGCGGGCGGCTACGTGCCGAACACCACCACCGGCTACGCGCTGGAGACGCAGACCCGCGTCTACTACAGCCCGCGCCAGTTCGCGAACGGCTCCAACACCTCGGTGGTCGTGCACGAGCTGGCCCACCAGTGGTACGGCGACGACGTGTCGGTCAAGGGCTGGAAGGACATCTGGATCAACGAGGGCTTCGCCCGGTACGCGCAGTGGCTGTGGTCCGAGCACGAGGGCGAGGGCACCACGCAGGAACTCGCCGACTACGTGTACGCCTCGCACCCGGCCGACGACGCCTTCTGGACGGTGAAGCCCGGCGACCCGGGCCCGGACGAGCAGTTCGGCGCCGCCGTGTACGACCGGGGCGCCCTCGCCATCCAGGCGCTGCGCAACGAGATCGGTGACGACGCGTTCTTCGCGATCCTGAAGGGCTGGCCGAAGGAGCACGCCTACGGCAACGCCTCGGTCGCCGACTTCCAGAAGTACGCCGAGCAGGTGTCCGGCAAGCCGCTTGCGGCGCTGTTCGACACCTGGCTGTTCCAGCCGGAGAAGCCGGCCGCGCCGGCGGTCCGGGGCCTGGCGAAGTCGGGCACGGCGGTGGAGCGGCCGAAGTCCTGGAAGAAGATCGAGGCGACGAACGCCGTCCACGGGCACTGATCCCGGCGCCCGCCCCGCAAGGCGGGCGCCTCACCCGGCTACGGGCCCGGCGCTGCCGGTTCCTCAGCGGCTCGGGTCCGACGCCCGGCGCAGCAGCTCGTCCCGGCCTATCGCGTCCGCGCGGGTGGCCGGGACGGTGCAGGCGTAGGCGCCCGCGACCGCGCCGTACCGGGCGCACCGCTCGGGCGGCTCGCCGCTGAGCCGGCCGTAGAGGAACGCGGCGGCGAAGGCGTCGCCCGCGCCGTTGGAGTCCACCACCGGCGCGGGCGGGGTCACCGCCGGTATCCGGGTCAGCTCGCCGTCGGCCAGCAGATGGGCGCCCTCCGCTCCGGCGGTGGCGACGACGGTGTCGGCCCGTCCGCGTTCGGCGATGCGCCGCATGGTCCGCTCGGGGTCGGTCAGGGCGGCGGCCGACAGGAAGACGACGTCGGCCGCGAGCGCGAACGGCTCGTGGTACGGGTTCTCGCCGTCCCAGTCGTGCAGGTCGGTGGAGAGCGGCAGGCCGGTCTCGCGCAGGAGCGGCAGCGCGTGGGCGCAGGGCTGGGTGATGGTCACGTGCACATGCCGGCTCGCGGCGGCCAGCGCGCGCAGGCGGGCCTCGGGGAAGCGGTCGTCGGGGTGGGCGCGGCTGGTGTCGTACAGGGACAGCCGGCGGCCGTCCGGGCCGACGAGGTTGACCGCGCGCTTGGTGCCGGCCGGCTGGGGCAGCGCGGTGAGGGCGATGCCGTGCTCTTGGTGCAGGGCGCGCACGAGGTCGCCCTCGGGGTCGTCGCCGAGCAGGTCCAAGTGGTGGGTGCGCAGCCCGAGCCTGGCCAGTCCGAGGGCGACGAAGTCGCCGGTCTGGCCCGCGCGGGTGCGGATCCCCGAGTCGATCATGTAGCTGTCGGCGTACGGCAGGGGAAGCTCGGGGACCGGGATGATCGTGTCCACACCGGCCCCGCCCAGCACCAGCACGTCGGTCGTGTCCGTTCGCCCGGTCATCCGCGTCCTCCCCCTCCGCGCGCCCCCTTCGGGACGGCCCCCGATGGCACGGTGGCGTCATGCCGGAGCCGTGTGATCTCCGGCATGACGCCACCGTACGCGATGCCACTGACAGGGGCGCCGGACCGCTACTTCGACAGCTCGGTCAGCTCCCGGTCGGTGTTGCTCACCACCCGGCGGCGGACGCCGAACCAGCCGGCGACCAGCATGACGGCGATCACCGGGACGAGGAGCAGGGTCTTGCGGCCGACCTCGGCGTCGTTCCACATCATGCCGAGGCAGACCAGCAGGAAGACCACGGTGGCGATCTCCGTGACCGGGCTGAACTTCAGCTGGAAGTGCGGCCGGGTCACCAGGCCCGCGCGGGCACGGCGGACGAAGACCAGGTGGCAGACCATGATGATCACCCAGGTGCTGATGATGCCGAGCGAGGCGACGTTCAGCACGATCTCGAAGGCCTGGCTCGGGACCAGGTAGTTCAGGCCGACACCGAGCACGCAGACCGCGCAGGTCAGCAGGATGCCGCCGTAGGGCACCTGGCTGCGGTTCATGCGGGCGGTGAACTTCGGCGCCGAGCCGGCCGTGGCCATCGAGCGCAGGATGCGGCCGGTGGAGTACAGGCCGGAGTTGAGCGAGGACATGGCGGCGGTCAGCACGACCAGGTTCATCACGTCACCGGCCGCCGGCACGCCGATCTTGGACAGCACGGTCACGAACGGGCTCTGGTCGGCGGAGTACACCGAGCCGGGCAGCAGCAGGGCGAGGAGCACGACCGAGCCGACGTAGAACAGGCCCACGCGCCACATGATCGAGTTCACCGCGCGCGGGACCACCTTCTCCGGCTCGGCGGTCTCGCCGGCGGCCACGCCGACCAGTTCCAGGGCGGCGTACGCGAAGATCACGCCCTGCATGACCAGGACCACCGGCATCAGGCCGTGCGGGAAGACACCGCCGTTGTCGGTGATGACCCCGAGGCCCGGCTTGCTGCCGCCGACGTCGTGCTGGGTCGCCAGCAGGAAGATGCCGATCAGCATGAAGCCCACCAGGGTGGCGACCTTGATGATCGCGAACCAGAACTCCATCTCGCCGAAGATCTTCACCGAGATCAGGTTCACGGCGAGGACGACCGCGAGGGCGATCAGCGCCAGCACCCACTGCGGGATGGACGTGAACATGCTCCAGTAGTGCGTGTAGAGCGCGATCGCGGTGATGTCGGCGATGCCGGTGGTCGACCAGTTCAGGAAGTACATCCAGCCGGCGACATAGGCGCCCTTCTCGCCGAGGAACTCGCGCGCGTACGACACGAAGGAGCCGGAGGACGGCCGGTACAGGACCAGCTCGCCCAGGGCCCGGACGACGAAGAACGCGAAGACACCGCAGACCAGATAGGCCAGGGCGAGCGCCGGGCCCGCGTTGTGCAGGCGTCCGCCGGCGCCAAGGAAGAGGCCGGTGCCGATGGCGCCGCCGATGGCGATCATGTTGACGTGACGGGCCTTGAGGTCCTTGCTGTAACCGGCGTCGCCCGCGTCCGCGGGCGTCCGGGCCACCTGGGGGTGGGTGGTGGCCTGTGCCGATTCCACGGCTTCCTTGCTCACGGGTGGTTCCACTTCCTGGTGCGCCCGGACCTCATGGGCCCGGGGTTCGTGCAGGTCTTGGCCCGCACCACCCTCGTGTCGCGGCACAGACCAAGGCAGCAGCTTCCCAGCGGGACCGTCCGGCATGCGATGGTGCAGGTCACAGAGCGGTTCTTCTCACACGGTCCGCACCGCCCCGCCCCAGGTTTCACACCAATGGTGAGACAGCGATACTGCTGCGCATGACGACCGACACCGGCGAGCCCACCCTGACGATCGACGAGCTGGCCGCGCGGGCGGGCGTCACGGTGCGCACGGTCCGCTTCTACGGCACCAGGGGACTGCTGCCGCCGCCGGTCATCGGCCCGCGCCGGGTGGGCCACTACGGCCGGGAGCACCTGGCCCGGCTGGAGCTGATCGAGGAGATGCAGCACCAGGGCATGACCCTCGCGGCGATCGAACGGCATCTGCGGCAGCTGCCGGCCGACCTCGGCCCGCACGATCTGGCGATCCACCGGGCAGTGATCGCCTCCTGGGCGCCGGACACCGTCGAGACAGTGTCCCGCGCGGCGCTGGAGCGGCGGGCGGGGCGCCGGCTGGCCGAGGAGGACGTGGACCGGCTCGCCGCGATGAACGTGGTGACGCGGGACGGGGAGTCCTTCCGCGTGGACTGCGGTCTGCTGCGGCTCGCGGTGCGGCTCCTCGACGTACCGCTGTCCCAGGAGACCATCCTGGCTGCCCGGACCGTCCTGACCGACCACGCCCGCGCGGCGGCCCACGAGCTGTCGGACCTGCTGCGCCAGGCCGTCGCCGAACGCGACACGCGGGACGTGAAGTCGCTGTCGGCCCATATGCACCCGCTCGTGGTGCAGGCGCTCCTCACCACCTTCCAGCGGTCGCTGAAGGAGGAGCTGCGCCAGTGGCTGGACGGCACGGCGGACCGGGAGACCCCGTCCGGGGACACGGCGGCCCCGCGAGCGGGGTCCCGGGGCACGCCGTCCGGCTGAGGCGCGTCAGCGGGCGTCGGTGAACGTCTCCCCGTTCTCGGCCTTCGTCACGAGCAGCGCGGGCGGGGCGAACCGCTCGCCGTACCGTTCGGCCAGCTCGCGCGCGCGGGCCACGAATCCGGGCAGGCCCCCTTCGTAACCGTTGATGTACTGGAGCACACCGCCGGTCCAGCCGGGGAAGCCGATGCCGAGGATCGAGCCGATGTTGGCGTCGGCGACGGAGGTCAGGACGCCCTCTTCGAGGAGGCGTACGGTGTCGAGCGCCTCGGCGAAGAGCATGCGCTCCTGCATGTCCCGGAACGGGATCTCGTGCCCGGGCCTGGTGAAGTGCTCGCGCAGGCCCGGCCAGAGCCCGGCCCGCTTGCCGTCCTCGGTGTAGTCGTAGAAGCCGGCGCCGCCGCTGCGGCCGGTGCGGCCGAACTCGTCGACCATGCGGTCGATGACCGCCTCCGCCGGGTGCGCCGTCCAGGTGCCGCCGGCCTCCTCCACGGCCCGCTTCGTCTCGCCCCGGATCTTGCGCGGGAGGGTGAGGGTCAGCTCGTCCATGAGGGACAGCACCCTCGCCGGGTAGCCGGCCTGGGCGGCGGCCTGCTCCACGGAGGCGGGCTCGACGCCCTCGCCGACCATGGCGACGCCCTCGTTGATGAAGTGGCCGATCACCCGGGAGGTGAAGAAGCCGCGGGAGTCGTTGACGACGATCGGCGTCTTGTTGATCTGCCGGACCAGGTCGAAGGCGCGCGCGAGGGTCTCCTCACCGGTGCGCTCGCCCTTGATGATCTCGACCAGGGGCATCTTGTCGACCGGCGAGAAGAAGTGCAGTCCGATGAAGTCGGTCTGGCGCTGCACGCCCTCGGCGAGGGTGGTGATGGGCAGCGTGGAGGTGTTGGAGCACAGCAGCGCGTCGGGGGCGACGACGGCCTCGATCTCCTGGAACACCTTGTGCTTGAGGGCGGTGTCCTCGAAGACGGCCTCGATGACCGCGTCACAGCCCGCGAGGTCGGCCACCTCGGCGGTGGGGGTGATCCGGGCGAGCAGCGCGTCCGCCTTCTCCTGGCTGGTACGGCCCTTGGAGACGGCCTTGGCGCACAGCTTCTCGGAGTAGCCCTTGCCCTTGACGGCCGCTTCCAGGGAGACGTCCTTGAGGACGACGTCGATGCCCGCGCGGGCGCACGCGTAGGCGATGCCGGCGCCCATCATGCCGGCGCCGAGGACGGCCACCTTGCGGACCTGGCGGGGTTCGACGCCCTGCGGACGGTTGGCGCCGGAGTTGACCGCCTGAAGGTCGAAGAAGAACGCCTGGATCATGTTCTTCGAGGTCTGCCCGGCGGCCAGTTCCACGAAGTATCGGGCCTCGATGACCTGGGCGGTCTCGAAGTCGACCTGGGAGCCCTCGACGGCGGCGGCGAGGATGTTGCGCGGCGCCGGGTAGGGGGCGCCGTTCGTCTGCTTGCGCAGGTTGGCCGGGAAGGCGGGCAGGTTGGCGGCGAACTTCGGGTTGGCCGGGGTGCCGCCGGGGATCCGGTAGCCCGGCTTGTCCCAGGGCTGCTGGGACTCGGGGTTCGCGTCGATGAAGGCCCGGGCCTTGGCGAGCAGTTCCTCGGGGGTGGCGGCGACCTCGTGGACGAGGCCGTTCTCCTGGGCGCGCCGCGCGTTGTACTGCTGTCCCTGGAGGAGCACCTTCAGCAGGGCGTCCGCGATGCCTAGCAGCCGCACGGTGCGCACGACTCCGCCGCCGCCGGGGAGCAGGCCGAGGGTGACCTCGGGACAGCCCATCCTGGTGCCGGGGGTGTCCAGGGCGACCCGGTGGTGGCAGGCGAGGGCCAGCTCGAAGCCGCCGCCGAGGGCCGCGCCGTTGACGGCGGCGACGACCGGCTTGCCGAGGGTCTCGATGCGGCGCAGGTTCCGCTTGATGGCGAGGCCGCCGTCGAACAGCTCCTGTGCGGTCTCGGGCGTGACGCGGATCAGGTCGCGCAGGTCGCCGCCGGCGAAGAAGGTCTTCTTCGCGGAGGTGAAGATGATGCCGCGGATGTTCTCCCGCTCCGCCTCCAGCCGGTCGGTGATCACGGCGAGGGAGTCGCGGAACGCCTGGTTCATGGTGTTCGCGGACTGGTTGGGGTCGTCCAGGACGAGGGTGACGACACCGGTGTCGTCCTGCTCCCAGCGGATGGTGGTGCTCTCGGTCATGACAGTCGTCTCCGTAGAAGTCTTCGGGGCGCTTTGGTTCCGCGGGGAGTTCAGAGGCGTTCGACGATGGTGGCGATGCCCATGCCGCCGCCGACGCACAGCGTGGCGAGGCCGTAGCGCTTGTCCTGGCGCTCCAGTTCGTCGATGAGCGAGCCGAGGATCATGGCGCCGGTGGCGCCGAGCGGGTGGCCGAGGGCGATGGCTCCGCCGTTGACGTTGACCTTGTCCAGGGACAGGCCCATGTCCTTCACGAAGCGCAGCACGACCGCGGCGAACGCCTCGTTGATCTCGACCAGGTCGATGTCGTCGATGGTGAGGCCCGCCTTCGCCAGGGCCTTGCGGGTGGCGGGGGCGGGGCCGGTGAGCATGATGGTCGGCTCGGAGCCGGAGACGGCCGCGGCGACGATCCGCGCGCGGGGGGTGAGGCCGTGGCGCTCGCCGACCTCCTGGGAGCCGATCGCGACCAGCGAGGCGCCGTCCACGATGCCGGAGGAGTTGCCGGCGTGGTGGACGTGGTCGATCTTCTCCACCCAGTGGTACTTCTGCAGGGCCACGGCGTCGAAGCCGCCCAGGTCGCCGATGTCCGCGAAGGACGGCTTCAGCTTGGCGAGGGAGTCGGCGGTGGTGCCGGGTCGCATGTGCTCGTCGTGGTCGAGGACGACCAGGCCGTTGCGGTCCTTGACGGGGACCACGGACTTCTCGAAGCGGCCCTCCTTCCAGGCGGTGGCGGCGCGCTCCTGGGACAGGGCCGCGTACTCGTCGACGTCCCGGCGGGAGAAGCCCTCGATGGTCGCGATGAGGTCGGCGCCGATGCCCTGCGGCACGAAGTTGACGGCGAGGTTGGTCATCGGGTCGTTGAACCAGGCGCCGCCGTCCGAGGCCATCGGGACCCGGGACATGGACTCGACACCACCGGCGAGGACCAGGTCCTCCCAGCCCGCGCGGACCTTCGCGGCGGCCAGGTTGACGGCCTCCAGACCGGAGGCACAGAAGCGGTTCTCCTGGACACCCGCGACCGTGTCGGGCAGTCCGGCGGCGAGGGCGGCGATCCGGGCGATGTCCGAGCCCTGGTCGCCGACGGGGCCGACCACGCCCAGCACGATGTCGTCGATCGCGGCCGGGTCGAGGCCGGGGAAGCGGGCGCGGATCTCGTGGATGAGGCCGACGACCAGGTCGATGGGCTTCGTGCCGTGCAGGGCGCCGTTCGCCTTGCCGCGGCCGCGCGGGGTGCGGATCGCGTCGTACACGTACGCTTCGGTGCTCACTGGGGTGCCTTTCGGGAGGGTGGGCCGAGCGGGGTGGGCGGGGTCAGCCGCCGTTCGTGACCAGGAAGTCGGGGTCGTCGGGGTCGTCGGTCGGGGGTGCCGGTACGCCCCAGTCCCGGGCGACCGCGGCGGTGTCCGCGCCGGGCCGGGCGGGGCCGGTGCGGACGGCGGTGGGGGTCGCGGAGAAACGGGGGGCGGGGGCCGGCTGGGTGATGCCGCCGTGGTCGGTGAAGGTGCCGCGCGCGGCCAGGTGCGGGTGGGCCGGGGCCTCACGCAGGCTCAGCACGGGCGCCACACAGGCGTCGGAGTCCGCGAAGACGGCCGTCCACTCCGCCCGGGTGCGGGACTTGAAGGCGGCGGCGATCCGTTCGCGCAGCTCTTCCCAGCGGGTCCAGTCCGTGCGGGCCGGGGCGAGGTCGACGAGGCCGAGCAGGCGCAGGAACTCGGCGTAGAACTTGCCCTCCAGGGCGCCCACCGCCATGTAGCCGCCGTCGGCGGTCTCGTAGGTGCCGTAGTACGGGCAGCCGCCGTCCAGGAGGTTGGCGGCGCGGCGGTCCTGCCAGCCGCCGGCGGCGAGCATGCCGTGGATCATCGCGGACAGATGGGCCGTGCCGTCCACGATGGCCGCGTCGACCACCTGGCCGGTGCCGGTCGCGCGCGCGTGGTGCAGGGCGGCGAGGACACCGACGACCAGGTAGAGCGAGCCGCCCGCGTAGTCCCCGAGGAGGTTGGCGGGCACGGCCGGGGGTTCGTCGGGGCGGCCGATCATGCCGAGGGTGCCGGTGAGCGCGATGTAGGCGATGTCGTGGCCGGCGCGCTGGGCGAGCGGGCCGTCCTGGCCCCACCCGGTCATGCGGCCGTACACCAGGCGGGGGTTGCGGGCGTGGCAGTCCTCCGGGCCGATGCCGAGCCGCTCGGCGACGCCGGGGCGATAGCCCTCGATGAGGATGTCGGCCCGCTCGGCGAGGTCCAGGACGCGCGCGGGGCCGTCCGGTGCCTTCAGGTCGACCACGATCGAGCGCTTGTTGCGGTTGGTGACGTCGAACGCCGGGTCGATCGCGAGGCCCGGCCCGCCCGGGCGGTCCACCCGGACCACGTCGGCACCCAGGTCGGCCAGGAGCATGGCGGCGAACGGGCCCGGGCCGATGCCGGCCAGCTCGACCACGCGCACGCCGGAGAGCGGGCCGTCGCCCGGCTTCGGCGTCCCTGCCGTTGTCATCCGTCCAGCCCCCAGGCGTGTGTGACACAACTGATGTAACACCGGTGATGCTAAGAACGCGTTCCACCGGACACAAGACCTGAACGAGCAAGCGCTTAGCCAAGTGCCCGACAAGCCGACGATCACCCGGGAGAGTGACCGGCGCTCCGCCGGGTCCTCCTCGGCGACGGGCGCCGGGGACCGTCAGGTGGTGCGCGCGCCCGGCCCCCGCGCCCGTACCGGGGGCGGTTTCTCCCGCTTCTTCACGGCATTCCTGGCTACGGCCACCGCTGCCTCCGGGCTGCTCGTCGGGCTCCGCACTCCTCACGCTAGCCTCGGCCACCGACAGCGGCGCGGGCTGCGCGGCGGGCCGCACGGACCAAGGGGTGTCATGAGCAGGATGAGCAGGACGGACCGGCCGTACGACCTCGTGCTCTTCGGAGCCACGGGCTTCGTCGGCGCGCTCACGGCCCACTATCTCGCCGCACACGCGCCGCGGGACCTGCGCTGGGCGGTCGCCGGCCGCGACGAGGGACGGCTGGAGCGGCTGCGCGCGGACCTGCCCGGCGGCGCGGACGTCGGTGTACTGCGGGCCGACGTGGCCGAACCGGCCACCCTGCGCGCCCTCGCCGGGCACGCGCGCGTGGTCGCCACGACCGTGGGGCCGTACGTCCTGCACGGCGAGGAACTCGTCGCCGCCTGCGCCGACAGCGGCACCGACTACCTGGACCTCACCGGCGAGCCCGAGTTCGTGGACCTGATGTACGTCCGGCACGACGCACGCGCGCGGGAGACGGGCGCGCGCCTGGTGCACGCCTGCGGTTTCGACTCGGTGCCGCACGACCTGGGCGCCTACTTCACGGTCCGGCAGCTCCCCGAGGGCGTGCCGCTGACCGTGGACGGCTATGTGACCGCCGACGCGGCCTTCTCCGGCGGCACCCTCGCCTCCGCGCTGAACCAGATGGCCCGTGGACGGCGGATGCTGGCCGCCGCGCGCGAGCGGGCCCGGCACGAACCGCGGCTGCCGGGCCGCCGGGTGACGACGCCGGCGGGCACGCCGAGGTACGCGGCGGAGGTCGGCGCGTGGGCGCTGCCCCTGCCCACCATCGACCCGCAGATCGTGCGCCGTTCGGCGCGGGCGCTGGAGCGGTACGGCCCGGACTTCCGCTACCGGCACTACGCGGCCGTGCGGCGCCTGCCGGTCGCCCTCGGCGGGGTCGCTGCCGCCGGCGCGGTGGCGGCCGCCGCCCAGCTGCCGCCCGCCCGGCGCTGGCTGTCGGACCGGCTCAAGCCGGGTGACGGACCGAGCGCGGAGAAGCGGGCGAAGAGCTGGTTCTCGGTGCGGTTCGTCGGCGAGGGCGGCGGCCGGCGCGTGTTCACCGAGGTCGCGGGCGGCGACCCCGGATACGACGAGACGGCGAAGATGTTCGCCGAGGCGGCCCTGTGCCTGGCGTTCGACGATCTGCCGCCCACGGCCGGCCAGGTCACCACGGCCCAGGCGATGGGCGACGCCCTCGTCGAGCGGCTGCGCGCGGCGGGAATCACCTTCCGGGTGGCGGCGGAACGCTAGGGCCCGCCGCGGCCATGGGTCCCCCCGCGGGGCCGGCTGCCGCTGCGCGACGATGGAGACTTGTGCCGGACAGGGTTCAAGGAGGCGGAACAGTCGTGAAGTTCGTGCTCGAAGTGACCGTGGACGACGGTGCCGTGGCGCGGGACCGGGTGGGTGAGCTGGAGCGCATCCTGCGGTACTGGGGCGGCAATCTGCGCCACTACGCCCTCGAACCGGGCGACGGTTCGGCCGTCTACGACTCGGAGTACCGGGAGGTCGGCGCCTGGCGCGTCGTCGAGTCCTGATCCGGGCCGCCGGCCAGGCTCCGCGCCGCCTCGCGCAGCGCGCGCCGGCACAGGGCGTCGGCCCGGCGGGTGGTCTCCGGCAGCCGGTACCGGGGGGTCAGTGCCAGGGTGTGCGCCACGACGTTGTCGAGGCTCACCCGGTGGCCGACCGAGACGAACACCGGCTTGACGCCGTCCCGGGTACGCAGCGCGCGCCCGACCTCCTCGGTCCCGGCAAGCAGCGGTGCCCAACCGCCCCGGGCCGGCTCCGGGTCGTCGTACGCGAAGGTGAAGGGGTTCTTGGCGACCCCGGCCGTCGGCAGGTCCGTGAGCACGCCCAGGTGGCTCGCCAGGCCGAAGCGGCGGGGGTGGGCCAGGCCGTAGCCGTCGCACACCACCAGACCGGGCGCGCACGGCAGCCGGTCCAGGGCGGCGCGGACGGTGGGGAGCTCCCGGAAGGCGAGGAGGCCGGGCACGTACGGGAAGGAGACCCGGCCGACGGCCGTCGCCTCCGCCACGACGTCCAGGGTGGCGGCGTCCAGCACGACGGCCGCCGCCGCGACCAGGTCCAGGCCGTCGTCGTAGGCGACGTCCACCCCCGTGACCAGGCCCGTTCCCGGCGGCGGTCCGGGCTCGTCCAGCACCACCCGCCCGCGCAGCTCGTCCTGCACGGCGCGGGCCTCGTCCTCGGTCGCGGGCCAGCCCGCGGGTACGCCGACGATCGTCATGCCGGGTGACTGTACGCTCCCGCCGCGGCCCGCCGGGCGGGCGGGGTAGGCTCGCGATCATGTTCGTCCTGGAGCTGACCTACACCGCGCCGCTCGATGCCGTGGACGCCGTTCTGCCGGACCATGTGGCCTGGCTGGAGGAGCAGTACGAGAAGGGCCTCTTCCTCGCCTCCGGACGCAAGAACCCCCGCGACGGCGGAGTGATCCTGGCCGTCGCGGGGGACCGCGCCCGCATCGACGAGATCGTCGCGGGCGACCCGTTCACCGTCGCCGGTGTGTGCGCCTACCGCGTCACGGAGTTCATCGCCACGAAGACGGCCCCGGAGCTGGCGCGCCACCGGCAGACGCTCGGCTGACGTCAGTCTGTCGACCTCCTCGGGCGCCGGGCCTGGCGGGCCGTCAGCCCTTCTTGGCGTCCAGCGCGCGCTGCAGTTCTTCCTTGTTCATGTGCGAACGGCCTTCGATGCCGCGCTGCCTCGCCTCGTTGTACAGCTGGTCGCGGGTCGGGCCGTGCGAGCCGACCCGGTTGCCCGACCGCTGACCGCCACGCTTGCTCGACGACATGTCCTGCGTCGAGCTGCGGCTGGCGGTCTTGGACTCGCCGGAGCGGGCGCGTTCCTTGTTCACCGTCCGCGCGGCGATCTCCTTGGCGCGCCCGGTGCTCTCGCCCCGGTCCTGCGCGCTCTTCTTGATGTGCTCGTACTGACGCTCACGCTTGGGGCTGGAACCGGCTGGCATGATCGCTCCCTTCCTTTGCGGCGGGGAACGAGTACCCGTGTTCGGCGGCGCTTACCTCACCGGTCCGGCCGTGCCTCACCGTTCGAGCCGTGCCACGCGTCCCTGCTCGCCCGCCGCCCAGCAGCTCAGGTCGGGGGTGCAGGCGACGGTGTCGTACGAGCCGGTGTCGATGGTCCGCCAGCTGCGGCCGGCGTCGGTGGTCAGGTCGGTGCCGGTCGGACCGACGGCCAGTGCGGCGGTGCGGCTGTGCGGGAGCCAGGCGGCGCCGGAGCGGTACGCGGGCGGTGGGGTGGTGGCGGGGCGCCAGGTGCGGCCGCCGTCTGCGGTGACCGCGGCGGCCTGAGGGGAGGGCTGGTCGGGGCGGTAGTCGCCGCCGACCGCGATGCCGTGCGTGCGGTCGCGGAAGGCCAGCGCGAAGACTCCCTTGGCCGGATCGCCCGCGGGGACCGGCGTGTCGGCGGCCGTCCAGGTGAGCCCGCGGTCGGCGGAGTGCAGCACGCGCGCGTGGGCGCCGCCGCCGGTGGCCAGCCAGACGTCCTTCGGGCCGGCGGTGACGAGGCACTGGCCGCTCGCGGCGAATCCCGCCTCGCCGTCCAGGGCGGGCGGCATGCCGTCCGCGGGCAGCACGCGCCAGGAACGCCCGCCGTCGGCGGTGGACAGGACGCGGAACTTCCCGTCCACGGGGTCGCTCAGGGCGAGGCCGTGGCGACGGTCGAAGAAGGCGAGGCA
>NZ_PQSU01000017.1 GCF_002920615.1 Streptomyces sp. Ru62 | reverse complement strand
ACCCGGCACCATCGACCCCTCCGGAGCCGACCGAGGACGCACCCCTTCGGCGACGGGCGAGCCACGCGCCCCGACCGGCCCATCCACCACCAGCCGACCCACCCGACCCGGCGGACCCGGCACCATCGACCCCTCCGGGACCAACGGGGGTCGCTCCCTTTCGGCGGCGGGAAGGCGAGGCGCCGCGGGCGGCCCGTCGGCCGCGGATGGGTCCTCCGTCGGACGCGACCGGCTCCGTGTCAGCGGCGTCTTCGCCGTGGGCGGGCGGCGTGCCGCCGTCGGCCGGCCGGCGGGGGGTCACTTCGCGTGGGGCCGCGGGGCCGGCCGGTATGAAGGCTTCCCCGGCTGGAGGTGCGGTGATGTCCTCGCCCGCCAAGGCGAGGGTGGCGGCGGTCGGCGCGGGCGCGGTCGGCTCCTCCGTGCCCGCCGCCCGGGATTCCAGGTAGCCGGAGGCTCCCCAGCCGAGGACCGCCTCGGCGAGCGCGAGGGGCAGGCCGTCGTTGAAGCGGGCGAGCTGGTCGGCGGTCCCGGCGCAGTGGGAGCAGCCGGACAGGTGCTGCCGCAGGTCGGGGTCGATGTCGGTGCCGCCGCGCCGGAAGGTCACGTCGAGCATGCGCAGATAGCGCTGGCAGTCGTCCTCCGGGGCGAGTTCGCGGTGCACCTGGAGGCATTCCTCGCGCAGCCGCTCGCGGGCCCGGCGCAGTTCGACGCGGGCGTCCTCCTCGTCGAGGCCGAGCAGCGCGGCGGGTACGGCCAGGGGTTCGGCCTCGACCTCGGTGTGCCACAGCAGGGCGCGGGAGGTCTCGGGGACCCGCTGGAACGCGCGGGACAGCAGCCGCCGGCCGGGCGGTGGCAGCAGCCGGGCCGAGGCCCGCCCGCCGGTGCCGTCCCCGGACCGCAGGCCCGGGTGGAGGAGTTCCTGGCGTCCGTCGGTGTCCCACTCGGCCGCGATCCGGCGGACGGCGACCAGGACATGGGGCCGCCAGGCCGCGGTCGGGCCGGATTGCCGGAGGGACGCGCCGAAGAGCCGGGTGAAGGCGGCGGTGGTGAGCATGCCGGCGGCGCGCGGTCCGTCGGTGCACAGCCGGGCGTAGGCGAAGGCCGCCGCCCAGTGCCGGTCGAGGAGTTCGCCGACGGGATGCAGGGCGGGCGACGCTCCCGTCCACTTCTTCAGTTCGGCGCTCAGCTGCTCGTCCGACAGGCGTGCGTCGGTCACGGCCGAATTCCTCCAGACGCATTACCGGAATTGTCCATACCAATCGGTACGGCGAGGTCATGGCAGCTCGAACGTCCACCTGAGGCGGCACTTTTACACAGCCGGAGACACCGGAACAAGCGATCTCGCGATTCTCGGGATTTCCCGCCCCGGATTCCTCTGTTGACATTTCGTCAAGGGCCGTCATTTCCTCGCTTTACCGCCGTTCGCCCGCCCGATACGCGCCGGGCGGCACCCCGTACCGCGCGCGGAACACCCGGCTGAAGTGAAACGGGCTCGGGAACCCGGAGGCCGCCGCCACGCGGTCCACCGTCAGGTCGGTGACCTCCAGCAGCCGGGCCGCGTGCCGCAGCCGGGCCTCGCGCACGGCCCGCATCGGGGACCGGCCGGTCCTCAGCCTGAACAGGTGTGCGAACCGGGACGGGGACAGCGCCACGCTCGCGGCGAGCGAGCCGACGGTGTGCGGGGCGCCCGGATCCGCGGCGATCAGCTCCTCGGCACGGCGCACCCGGGCGTCGGCGCCCGCACCGGCCGCCGCAGCGCGGGCGGCCCCGGCGACGGCGAGCAGCACGACCTCCTCCAGTGCGCACAACGCCAGTTCGCGCTGCAGGCTGCCGTGCGCCACGGCCACCGGTTCCGGTCCGTACGGCGAACTCTCTTCCGGTGCGCGGGAGTCGGCGAGCATCCGGCCGAAGGCGGCCTCGATCCGGGCGAGCCGGGCGTCGGGCACGGAGGGGACGGCGTACAGGCCGTCGGCCACGGCGTGCGGGCCGAGCCAGTGCGTCCAGGCCGGCCGGGCCCGGCAGTGCGCCCACCAGAACCGCCACCGCCCGGCACCGGGCGCGACGGTGTAGCGGTGGCCGACTCCGGGGGCGAGCACCACGAGGTCCCCGGCGCCGGCCGGGGTGCGGGCGGTGCCCTGCCGGAGCAGGCCGTGTCCGCCCGTGGTGAAGGTGAACAGCCAACTCGCCGAGCCCCGGGGCCGGTTGACGCCGTAGCCCGGTCCCTGGTCGTAGCGGCAGGTCACCACGAGGCCGGGCGGCGGGGACGGGTCGCCGGCGGCAGCGGTCACAGGCAGACCCTCAGCACGCACAGGCATCCTCCCGTCGGACGCACCCGCCTAGCGTGGGACCGGTTCCCGGCGGACGCGAGGAGCGGATCATGACAGCCACGGACCCTGGTGCCACCGGCACCCCCATCCTGCCCGAGCAGTTGCGGCACCCGTTCGAGGACGACGGACACGTCGTCGTACCCGGCCTGTTCGGCCGCGACGAGATCGCGCGGCTGTGCGCGGAGTTCGCCGCGCTGCACGCGGCCGGACCGGTGCCGGGCCACTTCGCGCCGGAACCCGACCACCCCGACCCCCTGCGCCGCCACCCACGGGTGATGCAGCCGCACGACATCAGCCCGGTGGCCCGGCGGTTCCTGCTGGACGCACGGCTGCGGGCGGTGCTGGAGGTGCTGTTCGGGGAGGAGGTGCTGGCCGCGCAGAGCATGTTCTACTTCAAGCCGCCCGGCGCGCGCGGACAAGCGCTGCACCAGGACAACTTCTACCTCCGGGTCGAGCCGGGCACGTGTGTGGCCGCGTGGGTGGCGTGCGAGCCGGTAGACCGGGGCAACGGCGGCCTCGAAGTCGTGCCGGGGACCCACCGGATGGACCTGTTCTGCCCCGAAGTGGCCGACGCCGGCCTGTCGTTCGCCCGCGAGTACGTCCCGCCGCCGCCCGGACTGACACCGGTTCCGGTGGATCTGGCCCCGGGTGACGTGCTGTTCTTCAACGGCAGCCTGGTGCACGGCTCGGGGCCCAATCGCAGCGCGGACCGCTTCCGGCGCACCTTCATCGGCCACTACGTGGGCCGCTCGGCCGAGCGCATCGGCGCCTACTACCGGACCCTGACGATGTCGGGAGCACGGGTGCCGCTGCCGGAGAGCGAGGGCGCGGGTCCGTGCGGCACGGGGTTCGCACCGCACGGACCGCACTGACCGGTCAGTGGCCGCTGATCTCGTGGGGCGCGTACGGCTGCTCCAGTTCCTCGATCTCCTTGTCGCTGAGCTTCAGTTCGACGGCGGCCACCGCGTCCTCGATGTGGTGCGGCTTGGCGGCGCCGACGATCGGTGCGACCACGGTGTCCTGGTGCAGCAGCCACGCGAGGGCCACCTGGGCGCGCGGCACGCCCCGCTCGCCGGCGATCCGGGTGACGGCCTCGACGATCGCGTGGTCGCCCTCCAGATAGAGCCGGCTGCCGAAGTCGTCGGTCGCGCTGCGCTCGGTCACCGCGCCCCAGTCACGGGTGAGCCGGCCACGGGCGAGCGGGCTCCACGGCAGCACACCGACGCCCTGGTCCGCGCACAGGGGCAGCATCTCCCGCTCCTCCTCACGGTAGAGCAGGTTGTAGTGGTTCTGCATGGAGACGAACTTGGTCCAGCCGTGCCGCTCGGCGGTGTACTGCGCCTTGGAGAACTCCCACGCGTACATCGAACTGGCCCCGATGTAGCGCACCTTGCCCGCCTTCACCAGGTCGTGCAGCGCCTCCATCGTCTCCTCGACGGGGGTCTGGTGGTCGTAGCGGTGGATCTGGTAGAGGTCGACGTAGTCGGTGCCGAGGCGGCGCAGACTGTGGTCGATCTCGCTCATGATGGCCTTGCGGGAAAGGCCGGCCCCGTTGGGACCCGGCCGCATCCGGCCGTTCACCTTGGTGGCGAGGACGATCTCGTCGCGGTGGGCGAAGTCCCGCAGGGCCTTGCCGACGATCTCCTCGCTGGTGCCGTCGGAGTACACGTTCGCGGTGTCGAAGAAGTTGATGCCCGCTTCCAGCGCCTGCCGGATCAGCGGGCGGGACGCCTCCTCGTCCAGGGTCCACTCGTGCGTGCCGCGGTCCGGCAGTCCGTAGGTCATGCAGCCCAGACAGATCCGCGAGACGTCCAGGCCCGTGGAACCGAGCTTCACGTACTGCATCGTTGCTGCTCCTGCCTTCGGGACGATGGTCACGGCCGAGCCTACGACGTGACGCGGGGCCGACTTGACGTCCGGAGCGCACGGACGATCTGATCCTGACACGTACCGCGCCGCCCGGCGTGGGCAGGACGGAGCGGACGTGCCCCTGACACTTCACCGCGCCACGGGGGCGCGCGCGGCCCTGGGCGCCCTGGCAGCGGCCCTGCTCGTCGCGGTGACGGCGCTGTCCGGCTGCGCCCCCGGCGAGCGGGACGAGGACGGTGCGTCCCCGCGCACCACCCTGCGGCTGCCCCCGCGGCACGCCGGGTTCGACTACCAGATCGGCGGTGCCTATCCCCCGCCCGCGGGTGTGCGGATCGTCAGCCGCGACCGGTCGGACTCCCCCGCGCCGGGCCTGTACAACATCTGCTACGTCAACGCGTTCCAGGCCCAGCCCGCCGAGCGCTCCTCCTGGCTGGCCGACCTGCTGCTGCGCGACGCGCGGGGCCGGGTCGTCGTCGACGAGGACTGGAACGAGCCGCTGCTCGACATCGGCACCCCGGCCAAGCGGGACCGGGTGGCGCGGCGGGTGAACCGCTGGATCGACGGCTGCGCGGACAAGGGCTTCGACGCCGTGGAACCCGACAACTACGACAGCTACACGCGCTCCCACCGGCTGCTCACCGCGTCCGACGCGACCGCGTTCATGCGCCTGCTGTCCCGGCACGCGCACACCCGGCACCTGGCCGTCGGGCAGAAGAACACCGCGGAGCTGGCCGGGCGGCGCGAGCGGGCCGGGCTGGACTTCGCGGTGACGGAGGAGTGCGGGCAGTACGACGAGTGCGAGGTGTACGCGAAGGCGTTCGACGACCGGGTGGTGGACATCGAGTACACCGACGCCGGCCTGCGCGCGGCCCGAGCACGCTGGGGCGACCGGCTGAGCATCGTCCGCCGGGACCGGGACGTGTCCACGCCGGGCAGCGCCGGGTACGTCCGCGAGGTTCGCTGAGGCGGTCACCGCACTCGGGTGGTCGTCCGGCGGTACGACGGTCCGGGCGCCGTACCGCCGGACGGTCGTCAGCCGGTGCTGTCCCGTACGGTGATCGCGCTGACCGGGCAGGCGCGGGCCGCCGCCCGGACCATGGGGTCGCCCCCGCCGTCCTCGTGTCCGGGCACGAGTGTGCTGTAACCGTCGTCGTCCTGGGTGAAGACGCCCGGCGCGGCCAGCGCGCACTGCCCGGCGCCGATACAGACGTCCTTGTCGATGTCGATGTGCATGAGCAGAGCCTCTTACCAGGTCACGGGGAGTTCCAGCATTCCTTGGATCGTGTCGCCGGGTTTGAAGGGAATGTCCTGAGCCGGCGCCGCCAGCCGCAGCTCCGGCAGCCGGGTGAACAGGCTGCCGAGGGCGATCTCCAGTTCCGCTCGGGCGAGGTTCTGGCCCAGGCACTGGTGGATGCCGAAACCGAAGGCGACGTGGTGGCGGTCGGCGCGGTGGAAGTCCAGGTCGTCGGGGTCGTCGTACACGGACGCGTCGCGGTTGATCACGGACGTGCCGAAGAGCACGCCGTCGCCGGCCCGGATCGTGGTGCCGGCGATCTCGATGTCCTCCAGCGCCACCCGCTGAAGTCCCTCGGCGATGGACAGCATCCGCATCAGCTCCTCCACGACGGCGGGCAGCAGCGCGGGGTCGGCGCGCAGCTCGGCCAGCCGGGCGGGGTGCCGCAGCAGGGTGTAGGTGCCGAGGGAGATCATGTTGGCGGTGGTCTCATGGCCGGCGACCAGCAGGATGATGGCCAGCGACACGGCGTCGTCGCGATCCAGCTCCCCCGTGCGCAGCCGTTCGTGGACCAGCTCGTCGAGGATGCCGTCGCCGGGCTCGGCCTCCCCGGCCTTGGCGTCGATCAGTCCGCCGAGGTAGTCCTCCAGCCGGTTGCGGGCCTCCACCGTGTCGGCGGCGGTCGGGCCGCGCAGCAGCCGGCGGGACTGCTCCTCGAAGAACTCGTGGTCGGCGTACGGCACACCGAGCAGGCCGCAGATCACCATCGACGGCACGGGCAGTGCGAAGGCGGAGACCAGCTCGGCGGGCGGCCCCTGGGCGATCATCGCGTCCAGCAGTTCGTCCACGATCCGCTGGATCCAGGGGCGCAGCGCCGCCGCGCGTTTGACGGTGAACGACGGGATCAGCATCCGCCGCTGCCGGTGGTGCTCCGGGTCGTCCACCCCGAGCAGGGCCACCCTGCGGTCGCGGCCCGCCTCGAACCGGCGCGTGGGCACCGGGAAGCCGGGGCGGCGGCGCTCGGTGGACAGGCGGGGGTCGGCGAGCAGGGCGCGGGCGGCGGAGTACCCGGTGACCAGCCAGACCTCGCGGCCGTCGTAGAGGGTGACACGGGACAGGGGGTGCCCGTCGCGCAGCGGGTCGTAGCCGGTGGGCGGGTGGTAGGGGCAGGTGCGGTCCTGGGGGAAGGCGACGGGGTCGGGCGGGGCAGCCGGGCCGGAGATGTCCGTCAGTTCCGTCATGGAAAGACCTCGCAGACGAAGAGGTGCGTCGTGCCGATCTTCATTAGATGCCCCAGGCACCTATGGGTCGACGCCAAGTTCGGCCACTTCGGTGACCTTCGTCATCTGGCCGAAGTACCCGGGGTCCGGCGGGCGGAAACCGGCCACGGCGGCGTGCCGCTCGTAGGGCCGCGGCCCGGTGCCGCCCTCGTCGCACCCGGTCACGGCACCCGGGCGCCCTGCTCACCGGGGGCGAAGGCACGGGCGACGGCGAGGCTGTCCTCGTACACGTGGTGCCGTACGACCAGGCCCTCCCGGACGGTGAGGTGCAGGGCGAACCGCGCGGAGTAGGCGCGGCCGGTCGGGGCGGCGGTCTGCCGGATGACACCGAGCACGACCGCGTCCTCGCCGTCGGCCAGGACCCGCTCGACGGTGGTGCCGGCCTTCTCCGGGACGTGGTGGGCGGCCAGCTCCCGGTAGTGCGCGGCGGCGTCGGCGCGGGTGGCGCGGTGCCGGATCCACGGCGTGTCGGCGCGGCCGTGCTCCTCCTCGGGCCAGTCCAGCCGCCAGTCGCAGCCCTCCGCGTACAGCTCGGCGATCCGCTCCGGATCGCCCTGGCCGATCCTGCGGAGCAGTTCCTGGACGGCGGCGCGGGTCGCGGCGGTGCGGTCGGCGGACATGGGTGGTTCCCTCCCCGGGTGGGCAGTGATCGGGACGCGGACCACTGTGCCGCGCGCGGCGGGGCGGCGCGATGACCCCGGAGGTCATCATCGCGACCGCGGAGTGATCACCGCGGACGCACGGCGGTCACCCCATCGGCGGAATCGGCGCGCGGTACGGATGATTCGCGGCGTCACCGGTGTTGTGCCGGTGGCAGGCAGCCGTTTGGACCGACGAAGGGAACGGAATCCCATGCCTCTTGAGGGCGAGTACGAGCCCAGCCCGACGCAGTGGGTGCGCGAGCAGGTCGAGTTGTACGAGAGCTCGGGCGGGACGAAGGGCACGACGCTGCTCGACACCGGGCTGCCGGTGATCGTGCTGACCACCCGGGGCGCGAAGAGCGGGAAGATCCGCAAGACGCCGCTGATGCGGGTGGAGCACGAGGGCCGGTACGCGGCGGTCGCTTCCCTCGGCGGTGCCCCCAAGCATCCGGTCTGGTACTTCAACGTGAAGTCCGACCCGCACGTCGAGCTCCAGGACGGCCCGGTGAAGCGGGACATGCGGGCCCGTGAGGTCACCGGGGCGGAGAAGGCCGAATGGTGGGAGCGGGCGGTGGCCGCGTACCCGGCGTACGCCGACTACCAGACGAAGACGTCCCGGGAGATCCCGGTCTTCGTGCTGGAGCCGCTCGACCAGGGCTGATTCAGGCCGGGGTGCCGCCCCATCTCAGAAAAATCTGTTCCGGGGAGGTGTGAACCGGCCTCCGGGCGGGCACTCGTGCGTCAGGCCCCGCCGCGTTCCCCCGTCGCGGCGGGGCTCTCTCGTGCCTCGCCCGCCGGCCGGTCGGTCACGTCGAGGAAGATCTGGTCGGCCTCGGGGAACGTCCGGGCGAGAGACCGCTTGATGCGTACGGCGACCTCCTCGACGCGTTCGCTGTCCAGGCCCGGCGCCAGGTCGACACGGGCGGCGACCAGCGTGGAGTCGAGGCCCATCTTCATCGTGAACAGCGCCTCCACACTGTCGATCTCCGGCTGCGCCCGCAGCAGCGCGCGGATCCTGCCGCTCAGCTCCGGGTCGGCGGCCTCCCCGATGAGCTGGGCGCGGGCGTCGCGGCCGAGCCGGTAGGCGACGTAGACGAGGAGCAGGCCGATCGCCAGCGAGGCGGACGCCTCCCAGACGACCTGCCCCGTCACCATGTGCAGGGCCATGCCGATCAGGGCGAGGGTCACGCCGAGCACCGCCGTGCCGTCCTCGGCGACCACCGTGCGCAGCGCCGGGTCGCGCAGCGCGCTCAGGCCGCCGCCCTGCCTGCGCACCTGCTGGAGGGCCCGCAGCAGCGAGACGCCCTCGGCGAGCAGGGCGACGCCCAGCACGATCAGACCCGCCACGTAGCCGCTGAACTTCTCCTCGGCGCCGTTGCGCAGGGCCTCGACGCCCTGGAAGACGGAGAAGCAGCCGCCCATGACGAAGATGCCCACGGCGGCGAGCAGGGACCAGAAGAAGCGCTCCTTGCCGTAGCCGAAGGGGTGCCGGGCGTCGGCCGGGCGGCGGCTGCGGCGCAGGGCGGCGAGCAGGAAGACCTCGTTGAGGCTGTCGGCGACCGAGTGCGCGGCCTCCGACAGCAGCGCGGGCGAGCCCGCGAGGACCCCGCCGACCGCCTTGGCGACGGCGATCACCAGATTGGCGGCGAGCGCCACCAGAACGGTGATCCTGGTGTGCCGGTCGCCCTTCGCACCGGGGCGACCGCCGGGGTCGCCGCCGGCGTGGGTGCGTGCGGTGTCCGGGTGACCGTCCGGGGCGTGCGCCGACGGCGCCTCCGGGTGCGGCGCACGGGGCGGTGGGGCCTCGTGGTCCCTGGAGTATGCCGGTGCGCCGTCCGGAGCTTGTGCCGGTGGCGATGCGCCGTCCGGGGCGTGCGCCCGCGCCGGTGCGCCGTCCAGAGCCTGTGCCTGCGCCGGTGCACCGTCCCTGGCACGTGCCCGTTCCGGCGCTCCGTCCGCGGCGTGTGCCGGTCGTGTTCCGTTGTCCTCGGCCGTCCGTGCGGCCGGCTCCCGTTCCGAGGCTGTCCCACTCATCTCTCGCCGATTGCCCCCGCCCGGGCCGCTCACACCGTGCCGGCCGGGTGAAACGGGGAACGCGGTGGTCAGAACCACCCGTGCGGCGAGGAGGAGACATGAGCGGCGACGGCAACCGCGCCTACGGACACCGGGCCTTCAAGCGGTCCAGGAGCCACTTCCAGGACCGGGTCACCGCCGACGGCCGGGACGGCTGGCCGGTCGAGGCGGGCCGCTACCGGCTGGTGGTCTCGCGCGCCTGTCCGTGGGCGAGCCGCGCGGTGATCTCGCGCCGGCTGCTGGGGCTGGAGGACGCGCTCTCGATGGCGATCGCCGATCCGGTCCAGGACGACCGCAGCTGGCGGTTCACCCTGGACCCGGACGGCCGGGACCCGGTGCTCGGCATCCGGTTCCTCAGCGAGGCCTACGACAAGCGCGAGACCGGCTACCCGGGTGGGGTGAGCGTGCCTGCGCTCGTGGACGTCCCCAGTGGGCGGCTGGTCACCAACGACTACCAGCGGATCACCCTGGACCTGGCCACCGAGTGGGCGGCCCTGCACCGCGCCGGCGCCCCGGACCTCTACCCGGACGGCCGGCGCGACGAGATCGACGAGGTGATGGGCGAGATCTACCAGGACGTGAACAACGGGGTGTACCGGGCCGGGTTCGCCACGCACCAGAAGGAGTACGAGGAGGCGTGCGCGGCCGTGTTCCGGCGGCTGGAACTGCTCGGCGAGCGGTTGTCCCGGCAGCGGTATCTGGTCGGTGACACCCTCACGGAAGCGGACATCCGGCTGTTCACCACGCTGGTCCGGTTCGACGCGGTCTACCACGGCCACTTCAAGTGCAACCGCTGGAAGCTGGCGGAGCACCCGGTGCTGTGGGCGTACGCCCGGGATCTGTTCCAGACGCCGGGGTTCGGTGACACGGTGGACTTCGACCACATCAAGCGGCACTACTACCAGGTGCACACCGGTATCAACCCGACCGGCATCGTTCCGCTCGGCCCGGACCTCGGCGGCTGGCTGAGCCCGCACGGCCGCGCGGAGCTGGGCGGTCGGCCGTTCGGTGACGGTACACCGCCGGGCCCGGTGCCCCCGGGCGAACGGGTGGCCCCGCAAGGACGGCCCGCATGAGGGCCGATTGACGAGGAAGTAGTCACACATGGCCAAGAACAAGAACAAGAAGAAGAAGCTCCCTCTCGTCTATCAGCCGGTGGGATTCGTGCTCAGCTGGGCGGGCGGCGCGCTGGCCGGTATGGCCTTCCGCAAGGCGTGGATGGCGATCCGGCACGAGGAGGACGCCCCCGACGCCCTGGACCCGGACCGCGGCTGGGGCGAGATCCTGCTGGCCGCCGCGGTCCAGGGCGCGATCTTCGCGGTGGTGCGCAGCGCCGTGGACCGCACCGGCGCGAAGGCCATCGCCCGGTCGACGGGCGTGTGGCCGGCGACCGACAAGGGCGGCCGGGACTGACCGGACCGACCGCCCCCCGCCCCGGCGCCCCGGACGACCACTGTCGCCGGCGCCGGGGTTCACCTTTGCCCGGGCACCTCCGCCGCCCCGGCACCCCCGCCGTCGACCGGGCCCCCGCGCCGTCGGTCATCCCTGCTTCGGTGCCGTCGGCGGCAACAGGCGCAAGGTGAAGGAGTGTCCGGCGGGGTCGGCGTAGCCCCGTTCCTCGTACGGGCCCGCCGCGTCCCTCGTCTCGATCGGCCGGCCGCCGAGTCCCACCACGCGCCGCTCGGCCTCGTCCAAGTCCTCGACGAGGAAGTCGAGATGGGCCTGGAGGGAGTTCTCCGGGCGCGGCCAGCTCGGCGGGGTCGCGTTGACATCGCGCCGGAAGGCCAGCCGGACGCCGTCGGCGCCCCTGATCTCCACGAGGTTGGCGGACGCGCTCACCCGCTCCCCGTCCAGCAACTCCCTGTAGAACTCAGCCAGTTTCTCGGGCTCGGCGCAGTCCAGCACGACCACGCCCGCTTTCACCAGTGTCATCGGTCCTCCCGGGAAGTGTCCTCTCCCCAGCGGATATCCCCGGTCCCCGGATTCAGTCGGCGGGCAGCCACTGGCCGTCGCGCATCAGCGTCCGCCCGCGCAGCTCGTCCTCCTCGCGCCAGGCCTGGATCCGCTCCGGGAAGACCCTGAAGTACAGGTAGCGGGCCGCCAGTCGGCGCGGGTCGAAGCCGGTCTTCCCGGCGAAGACCTCGGCGTCCTCCTCGGGCAGGTCCTCGGGCGTCACCGCGCGGACGGTGCCGTCGACCAGGACGACGTCCCGGGTGGGGCCGATGCCGAGGCGGGCGCGGCCGGTGGCCACGAGATTGCGGCCGGTGGGGCTGTCCGCCGGGGTGGCGATCAGCAGGCAGCTGCCGTCCCACACGAACGACAGCGGCACCAGGTACGGCGCTCCGCCGTCGGGGCCGGCGGTGGCGACCCAGGCGTCGACGTCGTGATCCAATCGGTGCAGGGTGTCCTTCTTGCGCTGTTCGGCGGTGCGGGCGGGGGGCGGGGTCATGGCGTACGGCCTCCTCTGCGTGATCGTCCCGATCAGTGTGGCCGTGGGCCCCCGGTCCGCGCGCGAAGTCGCTCAAGGCGTGTCCGGGTGACGGGGCGGGGGGACCCCACGAGAACACCGCCGGTCGTTCGCACCCGTCCTGGACCACCTCCCACCGACCGATCCGGAAAGGCATCATGCACGCTGATCTCCTCTTCACCGGCGGCCCCGTCCTCATCCCCGAGGGCCGTACGGCGACCGCCGTGGCCGTCACCGGCGACCGGATCACCGCCGTCGGTGACGCCAGGCTGCGCGAACTCGCCGGGCCCCGTACGCAGGTGGTCGACCTCGCGGGGCGGCTGCTGCTGCCCGGCTTCCAGGACGCGCACGTCCACCCGGTGCCGGCCGGGCTCGAACTGTCCCGGTGCGATCTGACCGGCACGACGACGGCGGAGGCGACCGTGGCCGCCGTGCGGGCCTACGCCGACGCGCATCCGGAGCGGGAGTGGATCCTCGGCGGCGGCTGGTCGATGGAGGCGTTCGCGGGGGGCACGCCGGCGAAGGAGCTGCTGGACGCGGTCGTCCCGGACCGGCCGGTGTACCTGCCCAACCGGGACCACCACGGTGCCTGGGTGAACAGCCGGGCGCTGGAGCTGGCCGGCATCGGCCCGGACACGCCCGACCCGGCCGACGGGCGCATCGAGCGGGACGCCTCCGGCGTACCCGCCGGCACCCTTCAGGAGGGCGCGATGCAGCTCGTCGGCCGGCTGGCCCCGCCCGCCACGGCGGCCGACCGGCTGGCGGCGCTGCTGCACGCCCAGCGGCATCTGCACGCGCTCGGCATCACCGCCTGGCAGGACGCGCTGGTGGGCGACTTCCTCGGCATGGACGATCCGTCCCAGGCGTATCTCACCGCCGCGCGGGACGGCTCGCTCACCGCCCGGGTCGTGGGTGCCCTGTGGTGGGACCGGGAGCGCGGTGCCGGACAGATTCCCGAACTCGTCGAGAAGCGCGCCGCGTTGAGCCGGGGACGGTTCCGGGCGGGCACGGTGAAGCTGATGCTGGACGGCGTCGCCGAGAACCACACGGCCGCGCTGCTCGACCCGTATCTGGACCGGTGCGGCCCGCGTCACGGCCAACCGCGGCACCAGCTTCATCGACCCGGCGCGACTGCCCGAGTACGTCACCGAGCTGGACGCGCTCGGCTTCCAGTGCCACTTCCACGCGCTGGGCGACCGGGCCGTACGGGACGCCCTGGACGCGATCGAGGCGGCCCGGGCGGCAGGCGGGCCGAGCGACACCCGGCCGCACCTCGCGCACCTCCAGGTCGTGCACCCCGACGACGTACCCCGCTTCGCCCGGCTCGGCGCCACCGCGACCGTCCAGCCGCTGTGGGCCGCGCACGAGCCGCAGATGGACGAGCTGACGATCCCGTTCCTCGGGCCCCGACGGGCCGCCCGGCAGTACCCGTTCGGGGCATTGCTGCGCTCCGGGGCACGGCTCGCCGCGGGCAGCGACTGGCCGGTGAGCAGCCCCGATCCGCTCCAGGGCATCCATGTCGCGGTCAACCGGGTCGAGCCCGGCGGCAACGGGCCGGTGTTCCTGCCGGACGAACGGCTGCGCCTCACCGACGCGCTGACGGCGTACACGGCCGGGTCGGCGTACGTGAACCACCTGGACGACGCCGGCCGGGTGGCCGTGGGCGCACTCGCCGACCTGGTGGTCCTGGACCGCGACCCGTTCGCCGGGCCGCCGGAGTCGATCGCCGGGACGACTGTGGCGCTGACCTATGTGGGAGGCGAGTGCGTGTACGCCGCGGAGTGAGAGGCGGTTCCCCGCGCGTCCTCGGGGCACCCACCCCGCCCGTGCCGGTCAGTCGCACCCGACGCCCTCCTTCACCAGCGGCCAGGCCTCCACCCCGTGGTCCGTGCGGACGTACGCCGTCGTCCTGTCCGCCGTCAGCCACAGCCGCCGGTCACGGCGGTGGTACCCGGTGTCCCGGGCGTCCGCGGGCATGCGGACCTCGGCGCGGTAGGGCGCCCGGAGCAACTCGTCCCGGGCCAGCACGCCCTCGGGGTCGCGGGCGTAGGTCCGGTGGTCCACCGCGAGGAAGTCGGCGGACTGCCAGCCGCAGTGCTCCGGTCCCGACGAGCTGTGCAGCCGGGCCACCGGCACCCTCCGGCCGGCGCGGTCGGTCCAGATCCGCCAGGCCGTGGTGGCCGTGAAGCTCTCCGGGAGTTCGGCCGGGTCGCAGGAGGCGTGCGTCTCCGGGCCCCAGCCGGGCCGGTCCTTCTGGTCCTCGGCCACCACGACCGCCACCTTGGTGCGGCCGTCCACGTCGTAGGAGTACAGGACCCGGTCCGCCTCCCGGCGTTCCACGCGGTACCCGTGGTCGGGCTCCTCCGGCTGGAACATGTCGAAGTAGAGGGCCAGCCCCTCCTCCGGGGTGCCCCCGCCGTCGGACCTGCTCCACCCGTCGGGTCCGGAGCCCTCGAAGATCTCCCCGTCGCACTCCAGCGCCCGGCCGGCCGCCCCGGAGGCCAGGCGCAGCGCGCGGGGTGTGCTCTCGTCGAGTTCCTCGGTGGGTACGTCGAGCGGACCGCTGTAGGGGGTCGCCGGCGGGCTGCCCTTCACCACCAGGCCGGGCCGGGGCCCGTCGTCGCACCCCGCCACCGCCCCCACCGCCACGGCCGTCAGCACCGCCGTCGCCACAAGCCCTCTGCGCATTCCCGCCCCTGTTCTCCCGTGCTCCGTGCGGCCCTTCGACGCCGGAGCCGGACGGAACGTTCAGCGGGCCCGCTGGAAGGTCCTCCGGTAGGCCTGCGGGGACACCCCGATCGCCGCGTGCAGGTGCTGGCGCAGCGAGGCGCCGGTGGCGAAGCCCACCTCGGCGGCGATCCGGTCCACCGGCAGGTCGCTGGCCTCCAGCAGGTGCCGGGCGCGGGCCACCCGCTGCTGGATCAGCCAGCGGCCGGGGCTGAGGCCGACCTCGTCGCCGAAGCGGCGGACGAAGGTGCGCAGGCTCATCCGCGCGTGCCCGGCGAGGTCGGCCAGGGTGAGCGGCTGGTCCAGCCGTTCCAGCGCCCAGGCGCGGGTCGCGGCCGTGCCGGCGGCACTGCTCTCGGGGACCGGCTGCTCGATGTACTGGGCCTGGCCGCCGTCCCGGAACGGGGGCACGACACAGCGGCGGGCGACGGCGTTCGCCAGTTCGCTGCCGTGGTCGGTGCGGACGATGTGCAGGCAGACGTCGACGCCGGAGGCCGCGCCGGCGGAGGTGAGGACGCGGCCGTCGTCGACGAAGAGGACGTCCGGGTCGAGGTCGACCTGGGGGTAGCGGCGGCGGAACAGGTCGGCCACCTGCCAGTGGGTGGTCGCCCGGCGGCCGTCTAGCAGTCCGGCCTCGGCGAGGACGAAGGCGGCCGTGCAGATGGAGACGATCCGGGCGTCCGGGCGGATCCGGTCGAGGGCCGCGGCGACCTCCGCCGGCAGCTCGGTGGGGATGTGGGAGGGCGCCATGGAGGCGACGACCACCGTGTCGGCCGTCTCCAGGATCTCGGGGCCGTGGACGACACCGACGGTGAAGTCGGCGTTGGTGCGCACCGGGCGGCCGTCGACCGAGCAGGTGAACACCTCGTAGTGACCGTCGGCCGCGCCGAAGATGCGGCTGGGGATGCCCAGCTCGAAGGGGTACACGCCGTCGAGGGCCAGGACGACCACGCGTTCGGGACTCGGTGTGCCACGCATGGCACGATCCTATCGAAGGTTGGCATTCATGCCATTTCCCGGCCGGGCGGACTTGGGCAGGCTGGGTGACCATGAGCGATGTGAACACGATGCGAGCCATCAGCCAGGACGTCCTCGGCGGTCCCGAGGTCCTGAGGGAAGTGCGGGTCGAGCGGCCGAAGCCGCGTCCGAACGAGGTGCTGGTCCGCGTGCGGGCCGCCGGGGTGAACCCCACCGACTGGAAGCACCGGGCCACCGGCGGGTTCCTGGGCCGGCCCCCGTTCGTCCTCGGCTGGGACGTCTCCGGCGAGGTCGCGGAGACCGGGATCGGCGTGGCCGCGTTCCGGCCCGGCGACGAGGTCTTCGGCATGCTGCCCTACCCCTTCGGCCACGGCTCGCACGCCGAGTACGTCACCGCCCCGGCCCGGGCCCTGGTGCCCAAGCCGGCCTCCCTCGACCATGTGCAGGCGGGCGCGCTGCCGCTGGTGTCCCTGACCGCCTGGCAGGCGCTGACCGAGCACGCGGACGTCGGGCCGGGGCAGCGGGTGCTGATCCACGCGGCGGCCGGCGGCGTCGGCCATGTGGCCGTGCAGATCGCCAAGGCGCGCGGGGCGTACGTGATCGGGACGGCGAGCGCGGGCAAGCACGGCTTCCTGCGGGAGATCGGTGTGGACGAGCCGGTCGACTACCGCACGACGGACGTCACGGAGGCGGTGCGGGACGTCGATGTCGTCCTGGACACCCTCGGCGGCGAGACCTCCGTGCGCTCGCTGCGGGTGCTGCGGCCGGGCGGTGTCGTGGTGTCGATCCTGCCGGTGGGCTCAGCGGAGTTCCACGAGGAGGCCGAGCGGCTCGGGGTGCGGGCGGTGCGGATGCTGGTCGACGCCGACCGGGCCGGGATGCGGGCCGTCGCGGAGCTCGCGGAGTCCGGCCGGCTGAGGGCGACGATCGCCGGGACGTTCCCGCTGGCCGACGCGGCGAAGGCGCACGAGCTGGGCGACACCGGGCGGACGACGGGCAAGCTGGTGCTGCTGGCGGACTGAGCGCGGCGCGCCGACACGCCGCAAACTCGAAGACATATGTCAATCGAACATGCTCAAATTCCTTCCATCGAAGGTAACTTGACGATCGGGAAACGACGTCCGGGCGCGGGTGGGAGGTGGTGGCGAGGTGCGGCACGAACCCGTACCCCTCCCCCGGCAACTGGGCGTGTACGCGTATCGCGGGCACACGGTGCTGGAGTTCCGGGGTGAGATCGACATCGCCTCGGCGGCGGAGATCGGCCCGTTCGTCGACCGGGCCACCGACCGGCCCGGGGCCCGGGTCGTGATCGACCTGCGGCCCGTGGAGTTCTTCGACTGCTCCGGGCTGCGGTTGCTGTACCGGGCTCGCGTCCGGGCGCTGGAGCGCGGCGGGCAGGTGCACCTCGTGTGCACGCACCCGCTGACGCTGCGCGTGTTCCGGGTCACCGGTCTGACCCGGCTGCTGCCCCCGCATCCGACCCTGGAGGCGGCCCTGGCCCGCTCCGGGGCCGCGTCCGGGTCACTGTGAGACCGGTCGCCGGCCCGCCCCGGCTCTGACTGCTCCGGCTGTTGACGGGAATGCGGTCAACAGGAAGGAGGACCGTCGCGATGACGACTTCCGTGAGGCGCCTGCCGGGGTGGGCCAAGGCCGTGGCGGCGCTCGTGCTGGTGCTCGCCGTACTGTTCGCCGGTATCCGGCTGGCCGTACTGCCCGGCATCAAGGACCTGTTCGGCACCGAGACCCATGACCGTTCCGGCCCGGCTCTCCTCAAGTCCATCCAGGACATGAGCCGTTACGACGCGGCGTCGGGCAACTTCCAGGTCGTCGTGGACCTGGACAAGGACGCGAAGTTCCTGCCCGACGCCATCCGCGGCAGCCGCACCCTGTACGTCGGCGCGGGCACCGTGGACGCCTACGTCGACCTGGGCCGGGTCGGCGAGAAGGACGTGACGGTCAACGGCGACCGTACGTCCGCCACCATCCGGCTGCCGCACGCGCGGCTCGGCAGGCCGGCCCTCGACCCCGACCACTCCTACGCCGTGTCCAAGCAGCGCGGGCTGCTGGACCGGCTCGGTGACCTGTTCTCCGACAACCCCAACAGCGAGCAGGCCGTGCAGCAGCTCGCCGTGCGGCACATCGGGGACGCCGCGCGCACCAGCGGGCTGACCGCCCGCGCCGAGCGCAACACCACCGGCATGCTCCAGGGCCTGCTGCGCTCCCTCGGTTTCACGGAGGTGCACATCGCGTACGGCACCTGATCAGGAGCCCAGGATCCCCGGCAGGGCCAGCGCCCCCAGCACGGTCGCGCCCACCAGCAGCCAGGCCACGTAGTCGCCGACGTGCCCGGACTGCAGGCGCCTGAGGGGTGCGGCCCAGTCGGGCGCGGCCACCCAGCCCGGGCGGCTGACCGCGAGACCCGCCAGCGCCGTGGCCAGCGCGGTGGAGGCCACGCCGAGCAGGACGCCGGCAAGGGTCCAGTGCGCGGAGGCGTGGGCGCCGCCCGAGCCGGCCTCGTTGACGGAGCGGGCGACCAGGGCGCCGAAGCCGGGGGCCACCCCGACGGCGAGGGCGGCGGCCAGCAGTACGGCGGGCACGGTCGTCATGGTGTCCGGGATCCGGCGCAGCGGACCCGACGTCTCGGGTTCCTCGTCGGAGCCGCTGGTCTCGTACTCCGCGTCCTCCGGGCGCGGCCCGAGGCCCAGGAAGACGCGGGCGGTGACCCGCAGGACCGCGCCGGCGGTGATCGCGGAGGCGGCCACGTACACCACGGTGAACGGGCCGCCGACCGCCTCCTCGGTGATCGCCTTGCCCAGCGCCGTACCGAACGGCGGCAGGCCGGCCAGGCCGAGGGCGCCGACGGCGAACATCACGGCGGTGGCGCGCAGCTGCCCCCGGGCCCGGCCGTGCAGCGCGTGCTCGTCGACGCTGCCGAACCGGTCCAGCAGGACACCCGCGCAGGCGAACAGCGCGGCCTTCACTCCGGCGTGGCCGAGGAGGTACAGGGCGACCCCGTCGTCGCCCTCGGGGGTGAGGACGCCCAGGCCGACGAGGAACAGGCCGGTGTGGGAGACGGTGGAGTAGGCGAGGAGCCGTTTGATGTGCCGCTGGTGCCAGCACATGACGGCGCCGGTCACGGCCGTGAGGCCGCCGAGCGTCACCAGGGCGCGGGTCAGGTCGGCGGCGGGGATGCCGCCGGGCCCGGCGAAGACCGTGCCGTACACCCGCCACACGCCGTAGGCGCCGAGTTCCACCATGACGCCGGACAGGAGCATGCAGACCGGGGTGGGGGCGACGGCGTGCGCGTCCGGGAGCCAGAAGTGGAAGGGCACGGCCGCCGCCTTCACCAGCAGCCCGGTCAGCACCAGCACGAAGGAGGCGAGGACCAGCGCGTCCGGCCCGCCCTGCCCGGCGGCGGCGTCGAGCCCGCGGCCGATCTTCGCCATGGCCAGTTCGCCGGTACGGGCGTACAGCAGGGCGATGCCCATCAGCATCGCGTACGCGCCGAGGGAGTTGACGATCCCGAAGGTCAGGGCGCCCTGGACGGCCTTGGCCTCGTCGATGCGGTAGCCGGTCAGGGCGTAGGCGACCACGCTCATCAGCTCGAAGAACACGAACGCGTTGAACAGGTCGCCCGCGACGGCGAAGCCGCACATGGCGCCCTGGAAGACCAACATCAGCGCGGTGAAGGAGCCGGTGCGGTCGCGCGGGGGCTCGTCGAAGTACCGCCAGGAGTAGGCGAGCGCGGCCAGGGTGAGCAGTGAGGCCAGCGCGGCCATGCCGAGCGCCGGGCCGTCCCCGGTCACGAGGATGCCGACGCTCTCGCCGTCGACGGGCAGCCAGCCGCCGACCCACTCGACCATCGGCGGGGCCGAGTTCAGCAGCAGGACGAGCGCCAGGGCGGCCGTACCGCCGGAGAAGACGAACCCGGTGATCTCGGCGGCGATCCTGGGGAGATGGCGGCCCGTGGCCACGAGCAGGGCGGCGCCGAGCAGCGGGATCGCGACGAGCAGCGGGATCAGGTGGTGCATCAGCCGCGCAGCTCCCGCAGTTCGTCGGGGTCGACCGTGCCGTGCCGTTTGGCGATCTGCAGGACGAGGGCGAGCAACAGCGCGGTGACGGTGGCGCCGACGACCACGTCGGTGAGGGTGAGGGCCTGCACCACCGGGTCGACCACCGGCCGGGAGCCGGGCTTGATGTCGGAGAAGACGGGCGCGGTGCCGCCGTCGCGGTAGCCGACCGCCAGCAGCAGGACGTAGGTGGCGGACTGGCAGACCGCGAGGCAGCCGACGGCGTGGATCAGGTTCCGGCTGGTGGCGAGGCCGTAGCAGCCCGTCAGGAAGATGTAGGCGGCGACCAGGTACGGAAGGACGTGCATCACGGTGTTCCCTTCCTGCGTTCCCTCTCGGTCTGCTCCCCCTCGATCTCGACGGCCTGGTCGAGGAAGTGGGCGAGCAGGACGACGACCGCGCTCGCCACCTCCATGCCGATGGCCGCGTTCAGCAGGGGGACGGTGCCGCCGGACGACAGCGTGTTGAAGGTGCCGTAGGGCAGCAGGGTGTTGGCCAGGAACGCGGTGCCGGCGAGGACTCCGGCGGCGCCGAGCACGAGGTAGGAGGCCACGGCGAGCGCGTCGGTGGTCTCGTGGACGCCGAGCGGGCGGACGCGTTCCAGCGCGTGGTAGTCGGCGCCCAGGTAGAGCAGGTGCAGGGCGGTCGCGGCGACGACCCCGCCCTGGAAGCCGCCGCCGGGGCTGAGCTGGCCGTGGGCGATGACGTACAGGCCGGTGACGAGGGCGACGGGCAGCACGAGCAGGGCGTAGCGGCGGACCGGGCGGGCCACGTCGGCGGGTTCGGGCCGTGCCCGGTGCTCGTCGCGGGCCTCGCGCAGCAGCACCACGCAGCCGAGGACGGCGGCGAACAGGATGCTCATCTCGCCGAGGGTGTCGTAGGCGCGCAGGTCGAAGTTGACGGAGGCGATGGTGTTCGCGGTGTGCCGGGAGAGGGAGGCGTGGACGGCGCGGTCGCCGTACGGGTGGCGGGTCCCGCCGAAGCCGGGCAGGTCGAGGCAGGCCGCGACGAGCAGGGCGGCCAGGCCCGCGCCGCCGACGGCCAGCAGCCACAGCCGCATCCGGTTCACCCTCCCCCCTCCTTCGAGCGGCCCCGGCGTCTGACCTTGCGCACCGACAGCATGATCAGCAGGGGGGTGAGGGCGGAGCCGACGGCGAGCTGGGACAGGCCGACGTCCGGGGCCTGGAGCACGGTGAACAGCGCGGCCAGCAGCACCCCGAGGAAGGACAGCACGAGCGCCTGCCGGGCGGGGTCGCGCTGGACCACGGCCGCGGTGGCGGCAGCGGCCACGAGCAGCAGGACGACGACGATCAGGGCGTCGGACACACGGCACCCGCCTTCGGCATGCCGGCGGGCACGCGCCCGCCGCGCGGGGCGTGCCGGCCACCGGCCGCGCCCCGCGTCCCGTCGGCCACGGCCCACCCGGCCGCGCCGCCGCCCGTCGCCCGGCCGGCCACCACGCACCCGGCGCCCGGGACTCCCCCGGCACCGGCCACGCCTTCCGTCCCGTCAGCCACCCCGCACCCCCCGGAACCCGCCCGCCAGGGCGCGGGAGGCGATCAGGTTGCCGCTGATCAGCAGGGCGCCGATCACCAGGAGCTTCACCGTGGCCCGGCCCGGCGCGCCGGCCACGCAGAGGGCGAGCACCACCGCCGCCCCCATGCCCGCCGCCGTCCAGGTCAGCGCCCACGCGCCCGGGCGTTCCCCGGCCAGGTCGTCGGAGAGCAGCCGGGCGAAGACGAGCGTGCCGACCGGGCCGAGCAGGGCCAGCAGCAGGGCGAGGTCGACGTAGGAGGGACGGCCGTAGCCCTGGGCGAGGAGCAGCAGGGCCGGGCAGACGGCGGAGGTGGTGAGGTTCTGGGCGATGACCCGGCGGGCCGGCGGGCCGGTGGTCACGCCCCAGAGGGCGGCCGCGCCTGCCCCGCCCAGCTCGACGGTCGCCGCGAGGATCCAGCCGTTCACCGCCAGTTCACCGCCCGCCGGCCGGTCCGGGCGAGGACCGCGCCCACGGCGGCACAGCTCGCGCCGACGATCCGCTCCAGGGTGTCGACCGTGCTGATCAGCACCAGCCAGAGCAGTGCCAGCACCACCCACCAGGCGAGGAGTTCACCGGCGGCGAGGAGGACCGCTCGGGGTGCCGTACGGCGGGTCATGCAGCACCTCCTCGGTCCGCTGTGCTCGGATACGCGGCGATGTGTCCGCAGTGCCGCTGGGGGCATCCAAGCACCGCGGGGCCCGGGCGGGAGCGGCGGCACGCGGGTCCGCACCCGGAGTGCCCCTCAGGCGTGAACGGAAACCACGGGTGCGGGGCCGGGCGGCGGGCATCCTGGGCCGTGGTGCGGGTAACCGACGTTCGGAACGCGGAAGTTGACGAGTGGAGGAGCACATGGCCCGTACCGTGCCGCGCCTGCCGGAGATCCTGCGCTCCGCCGGGAAACGGCAGCCACCCGAGGAGGTCCGCCCCGCCCGGCAGCCGGCCGACGAGGTCCGCCCCCGGTCCACCGGGAAGTGGTGGCCGGCCGAGAAGGTACGCCCCCGATTCGCCCGGAAGCGGCGCCCGGACCAGGACACCGGGAAGCGGCGACCCGCCGGAGAGGGTCGCCCCCGGCACGTGTGGCCGCTGCCCGTCCGGCTGCTGGCGATCCTCGTCGCCTTCGCGTGCATGGTCGCGTTCGCCGTCGCCCTGGCCCGCATCACCCTCCAGCCGTCGCCCGCGTCGGTGCCGCTGACGCACAGCAACCTGCACCCGGGCCGCTCGCTCAGGGCCTATCTGGAGCAGGCCTCGCTGCGGGACGCGCTCCGGCAGCTCGGCGGCAACCTGTTGCTCGGCGTGCCGTTCGGGGTGCTGGTGCCGGTCCTGGCGCCGCGTGCCCGGGGCGTGCTCCAGGTGCTCGCGCTGACGGCCCTCGTGATGCTGATGGTGGAGCTGGTCCAGGGCGCACTGGTCACCGGGCGGGCCTTCGACATCGACGACGTCATCCTCAACACGGCCGGGGCGCTGCTGGGTTGGCTGCTGCTGGGGCGGCGGCTCGGACGGGGGGTGCACCGGCGCGTGCGCGAGCCGTCCGCCGGCTGATCGTCAGCAGCAGGTCTGTACCAGAGTATTGACGGCCCCTTATCTCACTCCTTAAATCAAGAAGCGCACCGCTCACACCCCCACATGAACGGAGAGCCATGGCCTCCCCACGCCTGCTTCGCAGATGTCTCCTGGCCGCCCTGTCCGCGGCGCTGATCGGCTCGGCCGCCGTCGGCCCGGCGCGCGCCGACACCGCCACCCCCGCGGCGGCGGCCGTCACCACCTTCTCCGACACCTTCGACGGGCCCGCGGGCGCCGCGGTCGACTCCTCGAAGTGGACCCTGGAGACCGGCGACAACGTCAACAACCACGAGCGGCAGTACTACACCTCGGGCACGAAGAACGCGGCCCTGGACGGCCAGGGCCATCTGGTGATCACGGCCCGCAAGGAGAACCCGGCCGGCTACCAGTGCTGGTACGGAAGCTGCCAGTACACCTCCGCCCGGCTGAACACGGCCGGGAAGTTCAACGCCCAGTACGGCCATGTGGAGGCGCGGATGAAGATTCCGCGCGGCCAGGGCATGTGGCCCGCGTTCTGGATGCTCGGCACGCCGGTGAACTGGCCGGACTCCGGTGAGATCGACGTGATGGAGAACGTCGGCTTTGAACCCTCGACCGTGCACGGCACCATCCACGGCCCCGGCTACTCCGGCTCGGGCGGCATAGGCGCGGCCTACTCGCTGCCGAACGGGCAGGCCTTCGCGGACGCCTTCCACACCTTCGCCGTCGACTGGGCACCGGACTCGATCACCTGGTCGGTGGACGGCAACGTCTACCAGCGGCGCACCCCGGCCGACCTGGGCGGCAAGACCTGGGTGTTCAACAAGCCGTTCTTCCTGATCCTGAACCTCGCGGTCGGCGGCTACTGGCCGGGCGACCCCGACGGCTCGACGCAGTTCCCGCAGACGCTGGTGGTGGACTCGGTGTCGGTGACGACGAGCGACAGCGCCGCCGGCGTGCCGATCCGCGGCCTGGCCGGCAAGTGCGTGGACGTCGCCGGCGCCAACCCCGCGAACGGCACCCCGGTCCAGCTCTACGACTGCAACGGCACGGCCGCGCAGGCGTGGACGGTGGGCTCGGACGGCACGCTCCGGGCACTCGGCAAGTGCCTGGACGTCAGCGGCGGCGGCACCGCCGACGGCACGCCCGTCCAGCTGTGGGACTGCAACGGCAGCCCCGCCCAGAAGTGGGCCCTCCCGGCGGCCCGCGACATCGTCAACCCGCAGGCGAACAAGTGCCTGGACGTGACCGGGAACAACTCGGCCAACGGGACCCGGCTGCAGATCTGGACCTGCACGGGCGGCGCCAACCAGAAGTGGACGGTCGGCTGAGCCTGCCCCGTCGGCCGGTCAGTGCAGCGTCCAGGTGTACTTGTCGCCGCCCACCCAGCGGACCGCGTCCGGGTCGTCCAGGTCGTGGATGGGGATGCCGTAGGAGGCGGCCGTCTCCAGCACGTCCGTGATGGTCCTGGCCTCACCGACCACCTGACCGTCGATCTCCATGATCCGGAAGGGCGGCTCGCCGTGCCGGCCCGGGCATACACCGAGGACCAGGATCCGCGGGTGGGAGATGTGGGGAGCTCCTTGTTCGGTCATGCCATCGAGGGTAGAACGCAACCCGCGCCGGCGGGTCATCCACCGGAGCCGTCGAGGAGATCGAGGACGGCCGCCTCGACGGCCCCCTGTGTCGCCGGACGCCCGAACTGCCCGTGTTCGCCCAGACGGGTGAGCACGGGGGCGACGGTCACGCCCTGCTCGAACAGCTCGAAGACCTTCGGGTCGATGTACGACGTCCGGCACACCGCGGGCGTGTTGCCCAGGTAGTGGCTGACCTCGCGGACGGCCCGGGCGATCTGCCGGCGCCGGGCGGCCTCGGTCGCCCGCGCGCCCCGCGCGGTCACGGAGACCGCCACGGCGGCCAGCACGGTGGCGTGCCAGGTGCGGAAGTCCTTGGCGGTCACGTCGGTGCCGGACAGCCGGCGCAGGGCCTCGTTGAGGTCGTCGCCGTGCAGGTCGTGCCAGGCGCCGCGGTCCCGGTAGGCGAGGAAGCGGTCGCCGCCGCGCGGGCGGCGCAGCAGGGACCGGGCGACCGCGTGCACCTGGTCGTCGACGAGGGCGCGGACCATCTCGGTACCGCCCTTGGCCGGGTAGCCGAAGGTGATCTCGCCGCGTGCGCAGCTGACGTGCTCGCGGAGCATGGTCGTCAGGCCGTAGGTCTCGCTGGTGCGGGTGTGCCGGTCGCTGCCGATGCGGAAGAAGCCGAGGTCGAGCAGGCGGACCGCGCAGGCGGTGACCCGGTCCCGGCTCAGCCCGCGCCCGGCCAGGTCCAGCGCCACCTTGGCGCGCAGCTCGGGCAGGGCCCGCGCCACCTGCCGTACGTGCTCGTGCTTGGCCTTGTCCTGCTCCGCCCGGAACCGCTCGTGGTACAGGTACTGCCGGCGCCCGGCGTCATCGGTGCCGACGGCCTGGAGGTGGCCGTTGGGCCAGGGGCATATCCACACGTCGCGCCAGGCGCGCGGGATGGTCAGGGCGCGGATGCGGGCGAGCTGCCCGGGGTCGGTCAGCGGCTCGCCGGCGCTGTCGAGGTAGCGGAAGCCCCGGCCGCAGCGGACGCGCCGGTGGCCGGGGCCGTCCGGCGAACTGGTACGCAGCCTCACCGCGGTCTCCCCCCGGCCTCCCCGTGCCTTCCCCGCCGCCTCAGGGCCGGCGCCAGTCGTCGCTGGTCAGATGGGAACCGGCCTGCGGACCCATGCGCAGCATGCCGCCGTCGACGCTCCACGAGGCACCGGTGACGTAGGAGGCGTCCGGGCTCGCGAGGAACGCGATCACGGCGGCGACCTCGCGGGCGTCGCCGGGCCGGCCGAGCGGTACGCCGGGGCGGCGCTCGGCGCGCACGTCGGTGTCCTCCTGGCCGGTCATCGGGGTGGCAATCTCGCCCGGCGCGACCGCGTTCACGGTGATGCCGTACTCGGCCAGCTCCAGGGCCATCACCTGGGTGAGCAGGCCGAGCCCGCCCTTGGCCGCGCAGTACGGGGCCGCGCCGACCCGGGGCTGGTGCTCGTGCACGGAGGTGACGTTCACGATCCGGCCGCCGCCGCCCTGCCGGATCATGCGCCGCGCGGCCCGCTGCCCGAGCAGGAACGGTCCCACCAGATCGACGTCCAGGACCCGGCGCACATCGGTGAGCGTCAGGTCGAGGTAGGGGGTCATCGTGCCGGTGCCGGCGTTGTTGACGAGGACGTCGATCCGGCCGAGCTCCTCACACAGCTCGTCCACGGCGTCGGCGGCCTCGGGCAGCCGGGTCAGATCCAGCCGGCTCACGGCGGCGCGGCGGCCGTGCGCGCGGACTTCCTCCGCCGTCTCCTCGGCGCCCTTCTCGTCCGTGTGCCAGGTGATGCCGACGTCCAGGCCCGCCTCGGCCAGCCGTACGGCGGTGGCCCGGCCGATGCCGCTGTCCGCGCCGGTCACCACGGCCGTTCGCTGCGCATCCGGTACGGACATGACGAGCCTCCTCACGGTGGGTCACGTGGACGGGTCACGCAGTACCCGGGGGTGGTGGCGGCAAACGGCCCCGCCGTGGTGGGCACGAAGGTCACGGGCCGCGGGTGATCCGCGGCCGGCCGCGTTCCCCGCGCCCCTCGGGGGAGCCTGGTGCACCCTTGGTTCTCATGGACCCCGTCGCCGCCCTCGACCGGATCGCGTTCCTTCTGGAGCGGGCGCTCGCGCCCACCTACCGGGTACGGGCCTTCCGTACCGCCGCCCGGACGCTGGCCGCGCTGCCCGAGGGCGAGGTGGCCGAGCGGGCCGCCGCCGGGACGCTGGAGTCGCTGAAGGGGGTCGGGCCGAAGACCGCGCAGGTGGTGCGGGAGGCGCTGGGCGGTGAAGTGCCCGGGTACCTGCGCAAGCTGGAGGAGGAGGCCGGGGCGCCGGCCGGCGCCGAGGCGGCCGGGGCCGGGCTGCGGGCGCTGATCCGCGGGGACTGTCACACGCACTCGGACTGGTCCGACGGCGGCAGCCCGATCGAGGAGATGGGGCGGGCGGCGGCCGGGCTGGGGCACGAGTGGACCGCGCTCACCGACCACTCGCCCCGGCTGACCGTGGCCCGTGGGCTGTCGCCCGAGCGGCTGCGGGAGCAACTGGCGGTGGTCGCGGAGCTGAACGCGCGCTGGGCGCCGTTCCGGCTGCTCACCGGCATCGAGTGCGACATCCTGGAGGACGGCTCGCTGGACCAGGAACCGGAGCTGCTGGAGCGGCTGGACGTGGTCGTGGTGTCGGTCCACTCCAAGCTGCGGATGGACGCCCGCTCCATGACCCGGCGGATGGTCGCCGCCGTGCGCGATCCGCACGCCGACGTCCTCGGGCACTGCACCGGGCGGCTGGTGACGGGCCGGGGGCGGCCCGAGTCGCAGTTCGACGCGGACGAGGTGTTCGCCGCGTGCGCCGAGTCGGGGACCGCCGTGGAGATCAACAGCCGTCCGGAACGGCTGGACCCGCCCCGGCGGCTGCTGCGCCGGGCGGTCGAGGCCGGGGTGCTGTTCTCGGTCGACACCGACGCGCACGCGCCCGGCCAGCTGGACTGGCAGATCCTCGGCTGCGCCCGGGCCGAGGAGTGCGGTGTGCCGCCCGAGCGCGTGGTGACCACCTGGTCGGCCGACGAGCTGCTGGGCTGGACGCGCGAGGCCCGGCTGCCGGCACGCGTGGCGGGTTCCGCGCGTGGTACCCGCTCCCGGAGCTGACAGCGAGGACCTGGGCTGACAGGAGGACCCGGCGCCCACAGCGACGACCTGGGCCTGACGGGAAGGACCCGAGGCCCACAGCGAGGACCTGGGCCTGACAGGAAGACCCGGGCTGACAGAGAGGACCTGGGATGGACCGCGCCGCCGTCTTCGACGTCGACGGGACCCTCGTCGACACCAATCACCTGCACGTCGTGACCTGGTGGGAGGCGTTCCGGCAGGCGGGTCACGAGGTGCCCATGCACGCCGTGCACCGGGCCGTCGGCCTCGGCTCCACCGACCTCGTCGCCCATCTGCTCGGCGACGACCGGGACCGGGACCAGGACGCCGAACTGAGCGCCGCGCACACGGCACTGTACGGCCAGTACTTCGACCGGCTCCCCGCCCTGCCCGGGGCCGGCGAGCTGCTGCGGCGGCTGCACGGGGACGGCTGGACGGTGGTCCTCGCCACCTCGGCGAGCGGCGCCGAGCTGGGTGCGCTGCGCCGGGCGATCGACGCGGACGACGCCATCGCGGCCACGGCGAGCGCGGACGACGTGCGGGAGGGCAAGCCGGCACCGGAGCCCGTGGAGCACGCGCTGGAGCTGGCCGGGGTGCCGGCCTCGCGGGCCGTGTTCGTCGGGGACACCGTGTGGGACATGCGGGCCGGCAGCAAGGCCGGGGTGCGCTGCGTGGGCGTGCTGTGCGGCGGCATTCCCCGGGCAGATCTGGAGGAGGCGGGGGCGGAGGCGGTGTACGCGGACCCCGCGCACCTGCTGGCGCGGCTGGCCGACAGCCCGCTGGCCTGAGCGGTTCCGGCGGTGACGCACGTCACGTGGGGGGCCGGAACACCTGGGTGTGGTTGCCCGTTGAACAAGCCGTGGGTGCGGATGGGACAGTGTCCCCGGGCCTCACCTTTTGCCCACAGGGACGATCGTCCGGCTGAAGCCCTGTGGAGCGTCTCGCCGAGAGGCGACCGCCATCCGCCCCACCACCTGACCGCCCCGGTCGTGATTCCCCCGTCACGGTCGGGGCTTCCTCATGCCGCCCCCGTGCCGCGTGTGCCGCCGCGGCGCCCGGGTACCCGGCCGCTCGTCGCAGCCTCCGCCGCACCGACGAGAGGAGCCGAAGGTGAGCAGCTCAGCGGGCAGCAGGGTCGTCGTGACAGGCGCCACCGGCAACGTCGGGACGAGTGTGGTGCGCCTGCTCTCCGAGGACCCGGACATCAAGTCCGTGCGCGGGCTGGCCCGGCGGACGCCCGAGTGGTCGCCGCCGAAGACCGAGTGGTCCGCCGTGGACCTCGCCGGGGACCGGGCGAACCTCGCCGAGCGGTTCGAGGGTGCCGACGCCGTGATCCATCTGGCCTGGGCCTTCCAGCCGACGCACGATCCGGCCACCACCTGGCGGACCAATGTGCTCGGCAGCATCCGGGTGTTCGAGGCGGTCGCCGCGGCCCGGGTGCCGGTGCTGGTGCACGCCTCCTCCGTCGGGGCGTACTCGCCGGGCCCGAAGGACCGCCCGGTGGACGAGTCCTGGCCGACGCACGGCTGGCCGGACGCCGCGTACTGCCGGGAGAAGGCCTACCTGGAGCGCACGCTGGACGTGTTCGAACGCGACCACCCCGAGGTGCGGGTGGTCCGGATGCGCCCGGCCTTCCTGTTCAAGTGGGAGTCGGCGAGCGAGCAGCGGCGGATCTTCGGCGGGCGGTTCCTGCCCGGTCCGCTGGCCCGGCCGGACCTGCTGCCGTTCCTGCCGGACATCCCCGGTCTGCGGGTACAGGCCCTGCACACGGACGACGCCGCCGAGGCCTACCGGCTCGCGGTGCGCTCGGACAGCGCCCGGGGCGCCTTCAACCTGGCCGCCGATCCCGCGCTGGACGCCGGTGTGCTCGCCGAGTTGCTCGGCTCCCGGCCGGTACGGCTGCCGCGTACGGCGGCCCGCACGGCCATCGCCGCCGCCTGGGGGCTGCACCTGCTGCCCGCGTCGCCGCACCTGTTCGACGCCGTGCTGCGGCTGCCGCTGATGGACTGCGCGCGGGCGCGCGCCGAACTGGGCTGGGAGCCCCGGCACACGGCGACCGAGGTGATCCAGGAGTTCCTGGACGGCCTGCGCAAGGGCGGCGGGATGGAGACCGAGCCGATGCGCGGGCGGAAGGTCGGCTGAGCCCGTCCGGAGCACCCAACGAGCCGACGAGGAGCGGAGAGGACCATGACAGCGCGGAAACCTGGTTCCGGGTCCGGGGCCGAGCAACGGCCGGTACCCCGGGACATGCCCGACCAGCAGGCCCGGCCCGAAGAGGACCCGTGGGACGTGTCCCCGAGGCACGCGGCCGGCGAACCGGACGAGGACGTCGCACCGGACACGGACGAGGCCGGCACCGGCCCCCGGGGCGCGTCCCGGCCGGCCCCGGCACAGTCGGAACACCCGACGCCGGACGAGCCGTCGGACTGATCGCGGGGCCGCGCGCCCGATGCATCGGGGCAGCGCTCTCTGCCGGCCCAGGGTCCGGCAGCCATCGGCTCCCCCCGGGACACGTCGGCCAGGACCCGGCGGGCCCGGCTCAGGCCGGACAGGGCGGCCGGTTCCAGGGCACGGCGGCTTCGCCCACGGCGCGGGTCGCCCAGGGCGCGCGACCTCACCCGGCGGACGTCGGCCCGGTCCCGGAGCGCCTCGGCCCGCCCCGGCCGCCTCAGTGCGGGGCGCGTTCCTGGAGTGCTGTCCGCCAGGCGGGCAGCCGGTCCTCGGTGACCGGTTCGGGGCGGCGCCCGCCGCTGGCGAAGAAGTCGGCGAGCGGCAGGATCGCGGCGCCGACGGTGACCGCGTCCGGGCCCAGCCGGCCGAGGTCGATCGTGACCTTGTCCGCCGGGTGCCGCAGGGCGTACGTGGCCGCGTGGCGGCGTACGGCGGGCAGGAACCGCGTGCCGAGCTGGAGCCCGGCCCAGCCGCCGATGAGGATCCGCTCGGGCTGGAAGAGGTTGATCAGATCGGACAGGCCGGCGCCCAGGTACTCGGCGGTCTCCTCCAGCACGGCCAGCGCGACCGGGTCCGCCGTACCGCCCTCGGACGGGTACGCGGCGGCGAGCATCGCGGTGAGCGCGGTCTCCTCGTCGGTGTCCTCGGGCGGCCGGCCGCCCTCCTCGCGCCAACGGGCGAGCAGCGACTCGGCGCCCGCGTATGCCTCCAGGCAGCCCGGCGCACCGCAGCGGCAGCGGCGCCCGCGCACCCGTACCGTCAGATGGCCCCACTCCACGGCCCGCCCGTGCTCCACCTCGGGGGTGACCAGGCAGGCGCCGACGCCGGAGCCGAAGAGCACGACGACGGCGTTGCGGGCGCCGCGTCCCGCGCCGAACCACATCTCGGCCTGGCCGAGCGTCTTGGCCCCGTTGTCGATGAAGTACGGCACCCCGTCGGGGAGCCGGGAGGCCGAGCGGAGCAGCTCCTCCAGCGGGACCGCGTCCCAGCCGATGGTCTGCCCGTGCACGACCGCCCCGCGGTCCGGGGTGTGCTCCACGATGCCGGGGACCCCGACACCGACACCGAGCAGCCGGTCGGGGGCGGCCTGTTCGGCGGTGAGGACCTCGGCGACGCCGTCGCGGATGTGGCCGGCGATGACGTCGACGTCGTAGCCCTGCGGGGTCAACGGGCGCTCGACGCGGGCCAGTTCCGTGAGGGCCAGGTCGAACAGCTCGACCCGGACGCGGGTCTCGCCGACGTCCACGCCGATCATCTGGCCGCTGTGCGGGGCGACGCGCAGCAGCGTGCGCGGCCGGCCGCCGTCGGAGTCGACGCTGCCGGCCTCCTCGACCAGTCCGTCGGCGATCAGGTCCGCGACCACGTTGCTGACCGAGCCGGAGCTGAGTCCGGTGGCCGGGCCCAGCTCGAACCGGCTGAGCGGGCCGTCGAAGTACAGCCGCTGGAGCACCGCCGTCCGGTTGCCTCGTCTCAGGTCGCGTACCGTGCGCCCGTTGCGCGCCGCCATGTGGCTCCCTTCACGAACCCTGCCCGACCTGCAACATACCCCTTCGGACAGCCGGGGCGCGACATTCCGCCAACCCTTAGTTCACGCTATGAGCTAAGGCGGAGACCTTTGATCTCGTCCAGCGCGGCGACAAGTTCCGGCCCGACGGTCTCCCGGGTCCACCGGCGCCGCTCCGCGTCGACCGCCCGGGGAACCGTCTCGACCAGCATGATCAGGTAGAGATAGGCGCGGTAGAGCGCGAGCCGCAGCCGCTCCGAGCGGTCGAAGCGGACGCGGCCGCCGGCGTCCCGGTAGCCGGCGAGGAAGTCCTGGTCCTTCTCGATGTCGTCCAGCAGGGCGAGGGAGACGAAGTCGGCGACCGGGTCGCCGAAGAACATGCGCTCGCCGTCGACGAGTCCGCCGACGCGGGGTCCGGCGGGGGTGCGGTGGACCAGGATGTTGCCCGGCCACAGATCGAAGTGGACCACGCGCGGGACGGTGACCTCGTCCAGCACGTCGTGACCGGAGCGGAGGGTGCGGGCCACCTCGTCCACGGGGCACGGCAGGTCGGCCGCGTAGTCGCGGGCGTCGGCCAGCACGGCGTCGGTCATCGCGGTGAACGCCGTCCGCCAGTCCGGGGCGAGCGGGCCGAGCGCGCCGGACGGGTAGCCGAAGCCGGGGCCGGTCACCCGGTGCAGCCGGGCCACGTGGCCGCCCAGCTCCCGGCGCAGCGCGGCCCGTTCGGCGGCGGTGAGGGAGTCGTCCCAGGGGGTGCCGGGGCAGTGGGTCTGCAGGATGTGCCGTGCGGCGGGGCCGCCGTCGGTGTGCACGGTGCGGGGTGCGGGGACACCGGCCTCGGCGGCGGCGCGGCAGAACTCCTCCTCCGAGCGCAGCAGCCGGGACTCGTAGCGCAGGCCCGGCCCGTCCGGCGCGGTCTTCAGCACATAGCGGCGGCCGTCGGTGAGCCGTAGTTCCTCGACGGTGTTGTAGGTGCCGCCGCCGAGCGGGCGCACCCCGCCGGGCCGGGCGGGCGGCAGACCCGCAGTGGCCAGGATCCGCCGGGCCCGTTCCTCCGTGTCCCGCACCCCGCACCCCTCCCCCGGCGGCTCAGCCCGCCGCGTACACGTCCTCCACGTAACGCCCGTCCGTCACCAGCGTGTCGAGCCAGCGTTCGGCCGCGGCCTCGTCGGCGCCGGGGGTCCGCTCCCGGTACAGGGTACGGAAGGCGGCGCGGACGCCGGGAGCCATCCGGGCGCCGTCGCCGCAGACGTACACGCGGCCACCGGCGTTCAGCAGCTCCCAGACCTCACCGGCCTCGGCGGCGATGCGGTGCTGGACGAAGGCGGCACCGTTCTCGGGCGCGGCGCTGAAGGCCGGCCGCAGCGAGACCGCGCCGGCCCGCTCGGCGGCCCGCAGCTCCTCGGCGTGCAGATAGTCGGCGTCCGGGGCGTCGCAGCCGAAGTAGAGCAGCGCCGTGGGGAGTTGGACGCCGGTACGGCGGGCGGCCAGGCGGTCGGCGACGGCACCCCGGAACGGGGCGAGGCCGGTGCCGGCGGCGACCATCACGACGGGTGCCGCGTGGTCGATCCGGAATGCCTCGCGGCAGGGCTGGACACGGGCGTACACGGTGTCACCGGGCCGCAGGGAGGCCAGGTGACCGGAGCCGGTGCCGCGGTGGCGGCCCTTGCCGGACCGTGCGGGGGCGTCGAGCACGGACACCATCAGGTCGGCGTGGCGGGCGTCGGCCGCCGGTGCGGAGGAGATGGAGTAGTGGCGGGGACGCAGCGGGGTCAGCAGGTCGAGCAGGAGCGGCCAGTCCAGGGCACCGCGCAGGGCGGGGTGGTCCTCGGCCAGCTCCACCAGGGTGCGCGGATCGTCGCCGGGCAGGGCGGCGAGGGCGGCGCGCTCGGGCGGGCAGGGGTTGGCCTGGGCGAGGAGGGACAGCCGGCGGCCGGTCGGCCGTTGCTGCAATTCGACGTGATGGGTGAGCAGTTGCCGTACCGTCAGGGGCCGGTCGACGGCGAGGCGGTCAGGGCGCGGACGGGTGGGCCGGATGTCCAGGACGGCGTCGGCGTCGAGGCCGAAGGCTGCGAGGGCGCGGTCCACCAGTTCGGGCGCGTTGGCGGGCAGCACGGTCAGGTGGTCGGCGGTGCGGTAGGTGACGCCCTCGGGCAGGGCGACGCGCAGGAACCGCTTGGTGCGCGGATGACCGGGCGCGGTGAGGTCGTACGCCTCGGTGACCGTCATCGGGACCAGCCCGTGCCGCTCGGCGAGGGCGTCCAGCGGACCGCCGGTCAGGGTGCGCACCTCGTAGGCGTGGGCGGGCTCGTCCAGGGTGGCGTGGGTGGCGTCCGGGTCGCCGTGTTCCTGGAGGAGGGCGGTGCGCAGCCGGGTCGTGAACTCCCGTACGGCGCCCGTGAGATCCCCGGAGGCGTCGGCGGCGGCGCGCTCGGTGAGCCGGGTGGCGCCGAGTTCGGCGAGGCGGGCGTCGATCCGGGTGGGGACCTGCTGGTAGGTGGCGGCCCAGTTGCGGTCGCCGACGCCGAGGACGGCGTAGGTCACTCCGGTCAGGTCGGGGGTGCCGTCGAGCCAGGCGGTGAAGGCGCGGGCGTCGTCGGTGGGGCGGCCGTTGTAGGAGGCGGCGGCGATGACGACGGGCCGGTCGGTGGGCAGACCGTCCGCGTAGGCGTCCAGGGCGGCGACCTCGGTGGCGCAGCCGACGGCGGCGGCCTCGTCGGCGAGCCGGGCGGCGAAGTCCCGGCAGGTGCCGTAGTTGCTGCCGTGCAGGAAGAGGGCGCGGGTGCCGGGGCGGACCCGGGCCGGGAGGGTGTCCGGGGCGGGGGTGCCGGCGGCGGGCACGGCGGCGGCGCCGGGCAGGGACGCGTGCACGCGGTCGGCGGAGGTGCGCGGGGTGAGCGTGAGGGTGAAGCCCTCGGGCTTGAGGGTGAGCGTCTCCTTCACGGTGAGCCGGTAGTCCGCGTGATCGTGCAGCCGGTAGCGGTGGACCAGCAGGGCGAGCAGCATGGTCGCCTCGTGCAGCGCGAACTGCCGTCCGATGCAGGCGCGTTCACCGGTGCCGAACGGCTTGAAGGCGTGCACCGGGCGGGCCGCCTCGGCCTCGGGGGTGAACCGCTCCGGGTCGAACAGCTCCGGGTTGTCGCCCCAGACGGGCCGGCGGTGCAGCATCGGGGTGAGCACGGTGACGGCCTGGCCGGCGCGCAGCGGGATCCGGCCGCCGAGCAGGGTGTCCTCACGGGCGTGTCGGCTGAACGCGGCGGCCGTCGGCCACAGCCGCAGCGCCTCGTTGAGGACCTGGCGGGTGTAGGCGAGCCGGCCGATGTCCTCGTACGCCGGCTCGGGGTCGGCTGTGTCCCCCCACAGCGCGTCGGCCTCGCGCTGCACGAGCCGGAGTACGGCCGGGTGCTTGGCCAGGTAGTAGAGGGCGAAGGACATCGCGCCGGACGTGGTCTCGTGGCCGGCGATCAGGAAGGTGATGACCTGGTTGCGGATGTTGGCCGCGTCCAGGGTGGTGCCGTCGGCGGGGTGCGGGGCGCTGAGCATCAGGCCGAGCAGGTCCTCGGCACCGCTCTGGTCGGTGCCGGTGCGGGCGGCGATGACGTCGTCCACGACCCGGGCGAGGTGGTCGGCGTCCGCCCGGAAGGCCGCGTCGGCCGCCGCGTGGCCGGTGCCCGGGGTGCGGGCCAGCCGGGTCATGCTCCACTCCAGGCAGCGGACCATCGACTCCACGAAGGGGTGCGGCTCGGCGCGCTCGAACGACCCGAAGTCGTAGTCGAATCCGGCGAGTCCGATGGTGTCGAGGGTCATCCGGGTCATGTCGTCGGGCACGTCGACGGGCCGGCCGGCCCGCGCCGCACGGTCCCAGGCGTCGATGAGCCGCCGGGCCACCCTCAGCATCACCGGGTGGTAGGTGCGCATCGAACCCAGCGCGAAGGCGGGCATCAGGATGTCGTGCGCCTTCGCCCAGTTGGGCTCGTCGTTGTACGCCGTGAACAGGCCGTCGGCGGCGAACTCCCGCACGTTCCTCAGGGCGGGCCCGACGTGCTTGGCGAACCGCTCCTCGTCGGCCAGGTCGGCGACCAGGTCCGCGTCGGCGACGAACATCACGTCCCGCCCGTGCAGCCGCCGCACCAGCACCGGGCCGTGCTCCCGCATCAACGCCATGGTCTGCTGGATGGGGGTGCTGCCGGGGCCGGTGGCGGTGATGTCGACGACGGGGACGCCGGTCAGGGTTCCGGCCGGTTCGGGGCGCAGTGCGGTGGGGGGCATGGCGCGGCAACTGCCTTTCGCGGTAACGGACGTACTGCGTTCCAGGGTGGTCGACGGGCGGAGGGCGCCGGGGCCGTGGCACTACACGATCGTGCAGTGGAAAGTGGCCGCGGGGACTTGCGCGCCCCGGGTCCCTGCGGCCAGGGGCCGGGCCCTCCCTGCCGAGTTGCCGCTGACCTGGTGTTTCCTCTTGGATGAGATGCCATGGAAGCGGGACGGGCCGACGCGGTGGTGTGGCGCAACCGTGCGCTGATGCTGTTCGACCGGGTGGCGGTACCGGTGGCCGTGTGCGATGTGTGCGGCCAGGTCGTCCTGGCGAACCCCGCCATGGCGGCGGAGTGCGGTACGGCCCCTGGGCGGCTGCGCGGCCGGCATGTCCTGGAGCTGTTCCGCCCGCAGGAGGCCGGCCAGGTGGAGCGGATCGCCAAGGCGCTGCGGCTGCGGCACCGCTCCCGTTACCAGGTGTCGGTGTGCTGGCGGGCGCCCGGCGGAGCCGAGCGGCACGGGGAGCTGACCGCGGACCCGGTGAGCGACAGCGTGGAGGAGACACCGGCGCTGCTGGTGATGCTGCGGGTCCTGGGCGAACGCCCCGCACCGGAACCGGAGCCGGTACGGGTCACGGATACGGAGCGACGGGTCCTGGCCCTGCTGGCCGGCGGCGCCACGACGGCCCGCGCCGCCCGCGAACTGGGCCTCACCAGGGACGGCGTCACCTACCACCTGCGCCGCCTGTCGGCACGCTGGAACGCGACGAACCGCACGGAACTGGTCGCCCGGGCCTACGCGACGGGGGTACTGGCCACGGGGGTGTGGCCACCGGAGCCGGGGACGGCGACGGACGGGCAGTGAGCAGCGGGCGGGCACGCCGGGGGCATGAAGGGAGGGCGGAGCGGCGCGTGCGGGGGACGGTGACGGCGGCCGGGACGGAAGAGCAGTTCGGCGGTGGTGTCGCGGTGGGGGTGTCCAAGCAGCGGCAGCGCTTCGTGGCGGCACCCGTCGAAGCCATGGCGACAGCATCCGCGGCGGCAGGCCACCGGGAACCTCAGCCGCTGCGCTCCGGCGGGATCTCCACGACGGCGGCGCGCGTGGGAGCCGTGGACATGGGGCCCCCAGGGTCGGCGGCGGTGCCTGTGGGAGCCGTGCCCGCGAGGTCCCCGGGATCGGCGGCGGCCCCCGTGGGAGCCATGGACGTGGGACCTCCGGGATCGGCCGCGGCGCCCGCCGGAGCCGTGGACGTGCGGCCCCCGGGACCGGCCGCGGCGCGCGGGGGAGGAGGGACGGTCGGTGGCGGGGGGAGTCTCGCCGTTCCCGCGCCCTCCGGGGAGCCGAAGCGGGCCAGGGTGTGCCAGACCATCTTGAGGTCCTGGAGGTCGTACCGGGCGGTGCGTGCCGCGTCGCCGATGACGCGGGGGGTGATGAGGCCGTGCTCGGCGATGCGGGCGCCGAGGTCGGCGTACTCGGGGCCGCGGTAGTCGGCGTGGCGGCGCAGCTCGGTGACGGTGAGGCGGTAGCCGGGGTGCCAGATGAGCGGGAAGGGCAGGCGCCGGGCGGCCGTCTCCACCGGTGTGCCCCGGTAGCTCGCGTCCAGTACCAGCGCCTCCACGTCCCGGTCGAGCAGCACACCTCCGTGCACATGGGCCTCGATGTAGTCGTTGAGGGCGTCCTGCTCGTCGGCCTCGGCGAGGGCGATCAGCGGCATGGCGCCGGCCACACCGAAGTCGCCGGGCCCGGCCGAGCTGTCCGGGTAGCAGAAGGTGGCCCGGGCCAGGACCGCTCCGGAGAGCCTGAGGTGCGAGGAGCCGAAGCGGGGGGCCGCGCCGACCACCTGGCGCCGGAAGTCCAGCGCGCCGTACACCGGGCGCTCGGCCGGGTCGGCGTCGTCGTAGGTGCCGCCGAAGATCCGGCTCTCCCAGCGCGTCCGGTCGCCGCCCGGGTGCGCGGTGAGGCCGCCGTTGCTGGTGCCGGTGACGAACTGCGAGTGGTAGGCGCCGTCCCGGGCCAGGGACTCCAGGATCGGCAGTCCGCCGGAGATCCGGTCGGGGTGGAAGTTGACCGTGATGCGCAGGCCGGGGTCGAGCGGTGGGCCGGACACGGTGCCCCTGACATGGTCCAGCGCTCGCCGGGCACGCGGCGGCAGCCCGGGCAGCCTCCCCCGGAAATCCATTGGCTCACCCCCGTGCAGCTAAATACGATAGCCCTCAACCTAGAGCATCTAGGCTCGTTGACACTGGCAATCCGGAAGGATCTCCCCCATGAGATCGCTCACCGAGCAGGACATCCGCAACTCGTTCATCAACTGCTCCAAAGGCGAGGCGAAGCGCCTGGCCGTCCCGCGCGATCTCGGTGACCGCCCCTGGGACCATCTGGACTTCCTCGGCTGGCGCGATCCAGGCGCCCCCGACCGCAGCTATCTGGTCACGGAGCGGGAGGGCCGGCTCGTCGGCGTGGCCCTGCGCTTCCCCGCCTCTCACCACGGCTTCCTGCACCGGAGCATGTGCTCGCTGTGTCTGACCACGCATCCCGGCGGCGGGGTGTCGCTGATGACCGCACGGAAGGCGGGCGCGGCAGGCCGGGAGGGCAACTCGGTCGGGCTGTACATGTGCACCGACCTGGCCTGTTCGCTGTACGTGCGCGGCAGGAAGACCCCCGAGTCCGGCACCCGGTTCGAGGAGAGCCTGACCCTGGAGGAGCAGATCGCGCGCACGACGGGCAACCTGGCCGCTTTTATCGACAAGCTTTTCGCGTAACCATCTGGCCTGAATCAGGCGGAACCAGCTCACAAACGGCTACGTTCGACGCACCCGATGAACGGGAACAGGCCAAGGGATGCGCGAACGAAAGTTGACCACGGGACTACTGCGCCTGGCGAAGCGCCGCCGGGAGCCGGTGGTCGTCCAGACGCTACGGTCGGCCGCGGCCGCGACGGTCGCCTACGTGATCGCCCTCAGACTGAGCCCCGAGCCGGCCCCGCTCACCGCGCCGCTGACCGCGTTGCTGGTCGTCCAGGTGACCTTCTACGCCACGCTCACCAACGGCATCCGCCGGGTGAACTCCGTGGTCGCCGGTGTCCTGGTCGCCATCGCCTTCAGCGTGCTGGTGGGCCTGACCTGGTGGAGCCTCGCCCTGCTGATCGTCGCCGCGCTGGCCGTGGGACACCTGGTCCGCGTCGACGAGTACGTCGCCGAGGTGGCGATCAGCGCCATGCTGGTGCTCGGCGTCACAACGGTCGGGTTCACCGCCTGGGCGCGGATCGTCGAGACGCTGATCGGCGCGGTCGTCGGCACCGCCTGCAACCTGCTGCTGCCACCCCCGGTGTGGGTGGACGAGGCCGGCCGGTCCATCGAGGACCTGGCCCGCCGGGTACGCCAGCTCATGCTGCGGATGGGCGAGGAGGCGGGGGGCCGGATCCCCTGGGAGCGGGCGGCCGAGCGGCTGCACGAGGCGCGCCGGCTGGACCACGACATCGTGCAGGTGGACGCGGCCCTGCGGCAGGCGGAGGACAGTCTGCGGCTCAATCCACGCGTGAAGGAGGGACTGCTGCACCGGGTGGTGCTGCGCACCGGTCTGGACACGCTGGAGATCTGCACGGTGGTGCTGCGGGTGCTGGCCCGCTCGTTCACGGACCTGGCGAAGGCCCGTGGGCCGGAGGAACTGTTCCCGTCCCGGGTGGGGGCGACCGTGGAGCAACTGCTGTCGGAGATCGCCGACGCGGTGGTCAGCTTCGCGGTGCTGGTGACGACCCATCTGAGCGAGAACGCCGAGTCGGCGGAGGCACGGCTGTCGGCCGAGCTGCACACGGCGGCCGGCACCCGGGACCGGCTGGCCGAGCTGCTCCAGGAGGAGATCCGCAAGGACTGGGCGCACTGGCAGCTGCTCGGGGCGGTCCTGACCGAGACCACCAGGATCATCGACGAGCTGAACACCGAGCACCGCACCCGCCGCCTGCTGGAGGAGCTGGACCGGGTCTCGCGCGGGCACCGGGCCAAGCTGCCCCGGCTCGCCTGGCTGCGTGACCGCCTCGGAATCCAGGAGGAACTGTGGCGGAACCGCGCGGGGTTCGGTGAGCGTTATCGGTGAGGAAGGTGCCGGGGCGGTCCGGCGACACGGACGAGGAAGCGACGGACGGCCGCTGACGGCACCGGAGGATGCGGAACGCACGGAGACGACCGCTGACGGAACCGCAAGACACGGAACGCACGGAGACGACCCCTGACCGCACCGCAAGACACAGGACGTACGGATGGCCGCTGACCGCGCCGGGGGCGAAGGAGCGTACGGATGACGGGTGACGGAGTCTGGATCGACGGGAACACGCTGCGGTTGCCCGGCGGGGTGGCGGTGCGGTTCATCCGCACGCTGCGCCTGCCCGAGAGCGGTACGCATCCGCTGCCGCCGGGGCTGGGCGAGTTCCCGGTCCGGCGGGTGGCCGACCACGCCGACCGGGTGCCCGCGTGGATGCGGGCGCGCGGCGGCGTCATGCTGCCGGTGTATCTGCGCGAGGCCATGTGGCTGAGCTTCGCCGCGTCGGAGCCGGCCGCGCTCCAGGTCGGTGTGGGCAAGGTGTGCGCGGTGTCCGGCGAGCCCTGGCGGGACCGGCTGTCCCGGCGTCCGCAGAACTATGTGGTGCTGCCCCGTCAGCCCTGGCTGGACGGCATCAACTCCGGCAAGGGCACGGTCCGCCAGTTCGTGGCCGTACCACTGGGGCTGGGCGCGACCGTGGAGGGGCAGGTCACCGGCGAGGAGGTGTGGGGCGGCGTCCAGCTCCGGTCGTTCCCGCTCAAGGAGGACGCCCTCGCCGAGTGGCGACGCCGGGAGGAGGAGCGGCAGCGGCGGACGGCCGACGCGCCAGGCGGTTACGGCGCGGCCCTGCCCATGGCCGCTCCGGCCCCCGGCGGGCCCCCCGGATCGCCGCCGTCCGCGCCCGTCGCGGCCTTCGGCGGTCCGCCCGCCCCGGCCGCCGCTCCCCCGCGGCGCGCCACGGCCATGGGGCTCGGCGTCGGCGGCTCGATGCGGCAGGAGGTGTACCAGGACGACCGTCCGCTGGAGGACTGGTCCGAGCAACCCGCCGGGCGGGTGTTCGTGCACCTGGTCACGCCCCCGGAGTGGCGCCGGATCACCGGCGAGGCGCCGCCCCCGTCACCGGTGGACCGGGCGGCGTACACCCGGGCGGGCCTGCCCTGGTACGACTACTACGACGCGGACGCCGAGGACCTCGCCCCCACGGACACCCTGGAGGCGGTCGAACCGGTCGGCGAGTGGCTCGGGGACGACCTGGAGCCATGGCAGGCGCCGTCCACCGACCAGGTGACACCCCTGAAGGACGCGCCGGGCAAGCCGGTGGAGGACGGGGACTGGTAGGGACCGCCGGCGTTGCGCGGCCCGCGACGGCTGTGGCCCGGCTTGCCCCCGGCGCCGTGCACGGGCCAAGGTGGCTGTCACGAGCGGGGCGACCGACGACCTGGGGTAGCGGCATGGGCACGGAGGCACAGACGGCGGGGGAAGGGTCTCCCCTCCCCCGGCGGGACGGGCACCCGGAGCGGGAGCACGGCGGCTGGACCAGACGCCGGTTCGTCGGTGCGGTGGCCGGTACGGCGGCGGTCGTCATGGTGCCGTCCCCGGCGGCCCCACCGACGGACACACCGGCCGGGCAGGACAGGCCGGAGGCGGCCCCGCCGCCCCGGAAGCCGTCGGGACCGCGCCCGCTGTACGTGGGCACCTACACCTCCGTCGAGGGCGGCGGCACCGGCATCGGCCTGGCCTCGTACGACCCGGAGTCGGGCCGGATCACCGGGTCCGGCACGCTCACCGGGGTGCCCGACCCGTCGTATCTCGCCGTGCACCCGGACGGGCGCACGCTGTACGCGGTGGACGAGCGGGAGAACGGCGGGGTGACGGCCGTACGCCTCGCGGACCGGCGCGTCCTCGGCACCCGGAGCACCGGCGGCGCGAGCCCGTGCCATCTGTCGGTGCATCCCTCCGGGCGCTGGCTGCTCAGCGCCAACTATGGTTCGGGCAGTGTCGCCGTGCACCCGATCGACGCCTCCGGCGCGCCGGGCGAGCGCACCGCTCTGGTCACGCACGACTCTCCGCCGCCCGGCCCCGGTCAACAGGGGCCGCACGCCCATCAGTTCCTCACGAGTCCGGACGGCGGACACGTCCTCGCCGTGGACCTCGGCACCGACACGGTCTACACCTATCGCCTCGACCGGGCGAAGGGCACGCTCACGGAGGTGGCCCGGGCACGGACCCGGCCCGGCGCGGGACCGCGCCATCTGACCTTCCATCCGGGCGGCCGGTACGCCTACCTGGCCAACGAGGTGGACGACACCGTGGCCGTGTGCGCGTACGAGCCGGGAACCGGGCGCCTGACGATCGGCGAGCCGCAGTCGACGGGGTCCGGCGGCGGCACGAACTATCCGGCGCAGATCCTGGTGACGGCGAACGGCCGGTACGCGTTCCTCGCCAACCGGGGCCACAACAGCCTCGCGCGGTATGCCGTCGAGGACGGCGGGGCCCGGCTGCGGCTGCTCGGCACGGTACCCGTGGGCGGGGACTTCCCCCGGCAGATCGCGTTCTCGCCCGACGGCCGGCTGCTGTTCGCGGCGAACCAGCGCTCGGGCACGGTCACCGTCTTCCGCGTCGACGCCGACAGCGGTGAACTCCGCCCGGCCGGTGAGCCGTTCGCGTCACCCGTCGCCGTCTGCGCGCTGCCGCTGTAGCGCCCGGGGGCAGGCGGCCGCACTGGCCTGGGCGAGCAGGGCATGCACGCGCTCGGTGAGTTGGGTGACGTCGTCCGCGGGCGTGTGGAAGGGCAGTCGTACGTCGCCGTGGGCGCGGGTGCGCTCGATGCGCAGGGTGAGTCCATGCCGGTCGACGGCGAGCGGCGCCACCCGGGTCGCGGCGTGCAGGCTCTCGGGCCGCACCAGGCGGGTGAGCCGCTCGACGGCGTCCGGGTGGGCGTCGGCGAGGTGGGTGAGCAGCCGGGACTCGGCACCGGCCAGGGGGTCGGGCCGGGCGGCGGTGAACTCGTCCAGGTCGACCACCACGGCTCCGGCGGACCGGCGCAGCACCACGCGGGTGGGCCGGAAGAGGAGGATTCCGTCGGACGGGGCGAACCAGCCGGACAGGAAGAGGCGGGCGCGGATGCGGTGGCGCACCGGTACGGGTGCCACGTCGGCGAACTCCAGCAGGGCGGAGGGTTCCTGGCGCGGGGCGCACAGCACCGCCCCGAACAGGCCGCTGTCGTCGGGCACCGCCAGCCGTACCGCGCCGTCGTCGGTGACGGTGTGCGCGCCGACGTACTCCTCGCGGACGCCGTCCGCGGTCACCGCGCACGACCACGCGGCGGCCAGCACCGAGCGGACCCGTTCCGCCGCGCCGGGGGCGGCCGTCCACTCCTGCGTGTCACCCATCTGAGACCTCCTTAGGTAAGCCTTGCCTAACCTATAGGACATCGGGGCGCACGCCAACCAGGCCACATCAAGGAGGGGGCATTCCGGCCCGAGCGGCCAGACAGGCCGGGCAGTGACCTGGGTCGCCGCCCGGCAGTGATGAGGCGGTCCGTGGGCTCGGCCTCCGCGTCGGGGCGGTCTCTTCCGCCTGACGGGGAGCCAGGGGGAACCGCCTCGTGGGCGGCGCTTCCGACGTGTCGTCAGGCGATGCGGAGGATGCTCTTGCCGTAGGTGGCGCCCTCGGCGAGCCGCTGTACGGCGGTGGCCAGGTCTGCCAGGTCGTGTTCGGCGGTGATGTCCACGCGCACCGTGCCGTCTGCGGCGAGACCGAGTGCGCGGCGGGCGCTGTCGGCGAGGCGTTCCGGGTGGGTCCGGCTGAGCAGGTTGCTGTTGTACGTGATCAATGACCTGCCCTGCATGAGCAGGTCGTTGGTGTCGGCCAGGACGGGTTCGTAGGGGCCGAGGTTGCCGTACACCGCAAGGCGGCCGTGCGGCGCGAGCTGCTCCAGGCCGGTGCGGCGGGTCGAGCCGCCGACCGGGTCGAGGATCACGTCGAAGCGTTCGTCGTCGAGCTTGGCCGGGAACTCCTCGCGGAGCACGACCTGGTCGTAGCCGAACCGGGCGGCGTAGTCGGCCCTGGCCGCGCTGCCGACGACGCCGACGACCCGGCCGGCGCCTGCGTGCCGGGCGAACTGGGCGGCGAGCGTGCCGACCGAACCGGCCGCGGCGTGGATCAACACGCTTTCGCCGGGCCGCACCTGAGCCGCGGTGTTGATCAGGTCGTAGGCGGTCGGCGCGGCCCAGCCGAGGCCCGCGGCTGTCCGCAGCGGCAGGTCGCCGACGTCCAGACTGAGCACGGCGGGAGCCACGACCACCTCGGCGCAGGCGCCCGCCGTTGTCAGCGCGGCGACGGGCGAACCGACGCGGTGGGCGGGTACGCCCTCGCCGACCGCGGTGATGTGCCCGGACGCCTCGAAGCCGGGGACGAAGGGGCGCGGAAAGGGGAAGTGGCCGTCCCGGACCATGACGTCCCCCCACTGGATCCCGGCGTAGGCGACCTGGATCGCCACCTCCCCGGGGCCGGGGGCGGGCTCGTCGATTTCGGCGACCTGGTAGTGGTCCTCGGCGTCGAGCACGACAGCTTTCATGGTCACAGCCCCCTGCGTTGAGTCAGTATCCTTACACCGAGACGCTATGTGTATAAGGTTCCTGAGTCAACCCATGAACCTGTTAGTTGAGTGGGAGTGCATGGTGGAAGGCCCGGTCGAGGAGTCCCTCTGTACGCGGATCAGGCGGTCCGAGCAGGCGCTGATGGCGCACCATGAGGCTGTGCTGCGCGGCTACGGCCTGACCATGACGCAGTACACCGTGTTGCTGGCCCTCTCGCGTGAGGGCGGCATGTCCGGTGCCCAGCTGGCCCGCTCCTGCGGGGTGACTCAGCAGAGCATGAGCAGCGTGCTCACCAACATGGAGTCCAAGGGACTCATCCGCCGCGAGGCATCCCCGGTGCACGCCAAAGTGCAGATCGCCACCCTGACCGCCGAAGGGCAGGCGGTCCTCGACCGCGCCTACCAGGAGGTGATCGTCCTTGAGCGCGCACTGACCGACGCGTTCACGCCCTCCGAACACGCCGCACTCTGCGAACTCCTGGAACGAGCCACTGCCGTCCTGATCCAGCAGACGCGCCAGGCGACAGCCCCGCCCCCCGCCTGAGCTCTCGACCGCCGGACACGCAGGAGTGCCGTCCCCCATACCCACCCTGGAAGATCCGGTCGGCCTGCCGCCATGCCCGCCTGCCCTGCGGTGCCCGTGGTGCTGACCGCAGCCCAGCGCCACCGGCTGGAGAAGACTAAGTGAGGACGCCCAGCAGAGCGCGGGCGCACAGGTCGCGCACCTGCTCGCGACTCGACTCGCCCTCCCCGCGCAGCCATTCCAGACAGACGGCGGTGGTGAAGGCGAGCCAGCCGCGCACCGCCAGGCGCACCTGCGGGGCGGTCTCGACGGCGGGACCGAACTCGGGGTCGGCGGCGAGCGCGGCCAGGATCTGCTTCTCCTGGGCGGCCAGCGCCCGCTGGTAGACCCGGCGCACGGCCTGGTCGCCGGCCGCGTCGGCGCGGTGGAAGGCGCGGAAGCCGTGGGCGTGCGCCTCGACGTACCCGAGGTAGGTGTCGAGGCCGGCGGCGAGCTGCTCGCGCACCGGGACCCCGGGCTCGGCCGCCGTCATGCGCAGCATGCGCGCGCTCTCCCGCTCCACGACGGCGGCGAAGAAGTCCCGCTTGGTCGGGAAGTAGTGGTACAGCAGCCCCCGCGACACCCCGGCGATCTCGGCGACCTGCTCGATCCACACGTCGTCGTAGGGGCTCTCCGAGAACAGCCTGGCACCGACCGACAGCAGTTGTTCACGGCGTTCCTCGGTGCTGAGTCTGCGCCGGGCGCGCTCCCCCTGGTTCGCGGGCATGGCGTCACTTTACTTGACGCCGGTTCAACAAGGGCACCACACTGGGACGCACTATTGAACCCACGTACAACACGAGTGCGTCACTGCGTCAACCATCCGCTGGATCAAGGGAGATCGCGTCATGGCGGCGACGACGGAGACCATGGGGACCGGGCTGCCGAAGGGCTTCCGGAGCGCCGAGCAGGGCTGGCCCGAGCTGCGCCGCATCCCCCGTCCGCCGCACCGGCTGCCGCTGCTCGGCGATGTCCTCGGCGCCGACCGGCACCGGCCGTTGCAGGACTCGATGCGCTACGCGCGCGAACTCGGGCCGATCTTCCGCCGCCGGGCGTTCGGCAAGGAGTTCGTGTTCGTGTGGGGGGCGCGGCTGGTCGCCGACCTCGCCGACGAGTCCCGGTTCGCCAAGCACGTCGGGCTCGGCGTCGCCAATCTGCGGCCCGTGGCCGGCGACGGTCTGTTCACCGCCTACAACCACGAGTCCAACTGGCAGTTGGCGCACGACGTCCTGGCGCCCGGGTTCAGCCGGGAGGCCATGGAGGGTTACCACGGGATGATGCTGTCGGTGGCCGGCCGGCTCACCGACCACTGGGACCGGCAGCTGGCGGCCGGGCGCACGGTTGACGTCCCCGGCGACATGACCCGGCTGACCCTGGAGACGATCGCGCGGACCGGTTTCGGGCACGACTTCGGCTCCTTCGAGCGGGACCGGCCGCACCCCTTCGTCACCGCGATGGTCGGCACGCTCACCTACGCGCAGCGGCTGAACAGCGTGCCCGGCCCGCTGGCCCCGCTGCTGCTGCGCGCCGCGGCCCGGCGCAACGCGGCCGACATCGCCCACCTCAACCGCACGGTCGACGCCCTGGTCGCCGCCCGGCGCCGGTCCGGCGGCGGCGAGGGGGACCTGCTGGACCGCATGCTGGCGACGGCGCACCCGGAGACCGGGGAGAAGCTGTCGCCGGAGAACGTGCGCAAGCAGGTGATCACGTTCCTGGTCGCGGGCCACGAGACCACCTCGGGCGCGCTCTCCTTCGCCCTCCACCACCTCGCCCGGCACCCTCAGATCGCCGCCCGGGCCCGCGCCGAGGTCGAACAGGTCTGGGGCGACACCCCGCGGCCCGGCTACGACCAGGTCGCCAGGCTTCGCCATGTCCGCCGAGTGCTGGACGAGTCGCTGCGGCTGTGGCCGACCGCGCCCGCCTTCGCCCGCGAGGCCCGGCGGGACACCGTCCTCGCCGGGGACCATCCGATGCGCCGGGGCGCGTGGGCCCTGGTGCTGACGCCGATGCTGCACCGCGAGCCGGAGGTGTGGGGCGAGGACGCCGAACGGTTCGACCCCGACCGCTTCACCCCGGCGGCCGTCCGCGCCCGGCCACCGCACACCTTCAAGCCGTTCGGCACCGGCGCACGGGCCTGCATCGGCCGCCAGTTCGCCCTCCACGAGGCGACCCTGGTCCTCGGCCTGCTGCTGCGCCGCTACGACCTGGCGGCCGACCCGGGCTACCGGCTGAGCGTCACCGAACGCCTGACCCTGATGCCGGAGGGGCTGCGGCTGCGGCTGGAACGCCGGCCGGCCCTCAAGGGAGCCGGTGAGAGGCGCCCCGAAGAGGCGGGGGGCAGTGTCCGGCATGCGGCCGGCGCCGCGTGGGCGCGACCGGCCTCGACGAACCCCCGGACGGCGGACGACGCCTCACGGCACACGCACGACGCGGCTACGGCGGCACAGCGTCCGGCTTCACCCGCCCGCTGTCCAGTGCACCGGGCGACTGACTGACGCCGGCAGCCGGGTGCCCCCGCTGCCCCGCGCGGCGTTCAGCTGCGGCTGGGTCAGGAAGAAGGCACCGGTCAGGTCCGCATCGGTCAGGTCGGCGTCGCGCAGGTCGGCACCGATCAGATCCGCGCCGCGCAGGTCGGCACCGGTGAGGTCGGCGGCGATGAGACAGGCACCGCGCAGGCTCACCCCGCGCAGGTCGGCGCCCCTGAGGCGGGCGCCCATGAGGTCCGCGCCCCTGCGGTCCCTGCCCCGGCCCTTGCCCTTCCCTCTGCCCTTGCCGCCGACGCCGGCCCGGGCCAGCTCGCTGGTGCGCAGCAGGAGCACGTTGACCTCCTGCCGGTGCGCGGCCACGTCGAGCGCGGCCAGCTCCTCGGCAGTCCGCCGGGTCAGCCGCTCGGTCTTCTCCAGCGCCCGGCGCAGCTCGGGGTGGACGGGCCGGGCGGCGGGCAGGCCCAGCGCCTCGGTCAGGTACCACAGCAGCTCGTGCAGCTGCCGAACGACCGGGAAGACGTCGAACATCCGCCGCGCGTGCTCCTCGGACCCCGTACGCCAGTCCTGCCCGCCGAAGGTGACCTGCGAGACCTTCTGGCCGGCGCCGAAGCAGTCGTAGACCGTGCAGCCGGTGAAGCCCTTCTGGCGCAGGTCGGCGTGGATGCCGCAGCGGTGGTCGCCCCGCAGGTTCGGGCAGGGCCTGCCGGCGGGCTTGTCCAGCGCGAAGTCGGCGGACCGGGCGAAGGGCAGGGCGACACAGCACAGCCCGAAGCACCGGGTGCAGTCGGCGCGCAGGTCGGGGAGGTCGGCTATCTGATCCGGCATGGGGTCCAGCCTACTGACCTGCGAGCTTGCCCCCGCACCGCGCGCCCCCGCGACGGCGGCCCGCGGCGCCGCTAGCGGGCGAACAGCTCGAAGGCGACCGCCGGTGTGCCGCCGAAGCGCTCGCCGGTGGCCGTGGTGGTCTCGGTCAGGAAGTCACGGACGTAGACTTCCGGGTCCTGATCGGTCAACGCCTGGATGTAGGTGCGGTGTTCGAGCAGTGAGCGCACCGCACGCTCCAGGCCCGGCCTGGCGTCGACGGCGTGCGTGGGGCTGCTGGAACCGGCGACGGCCACCCAGCGGACGCCGTTCCAGGGCTGAAGGCCCTCCTCGGCGAGTTCGGGGAAGATCCAGCGGTTGCCCGCGTCGGCGGCGGCGTCCAGGGTGGCTCGGCCGACGGCGACGTGGTCGGGGGTGTTCCAGGCGACACCGCCCCAGGTGTCGCGGTGGTTGAGCGTGACGACGAGTTCGGGGCGGTGGCGGCGTATCGCGGCGGCGATGTCGCGGCGCAGCGCGCTGCCGTACTCGATCACGCCGTCCCGGTGGTCGAGGAACTCCACGGTGCCGACGCCGACGACGGCCGCGCCGGCCCGCTGCTCACGCTCGCGCAGCGGGCCGCAGGTGGCCGGGTCCAGGGTGTCGATGCCCGCCTCGCCGCGGGTGGCCAGCAGATAGGTGACCTCACGGCCGGCGTCGGTCCAGGCGGCGACCGCCGCGGAACACCCGTATTCGAGGTCGTCCGGGTGGGCCACCACGGCGAGGGCGCGCTGCCAGTCGTCGGGCAGGGGCCGGAGCTGGGTGATCTTCGGCTCGCTCATGGGCGGCACCCTATGCCGCCCCGCCCCGTGCGCCACGTCCTGCACGGTGCGACCCGGCCGTCATGTCGCTCATGTCACACCTCGTCGCGCACCAGCGCCAGCAGCCGGTCCAGCACCCGGGGCGCGCCCGTGCGCAGGCCGTCGTGCTCGTACTCGTTGGTGACCCAGGGGCGCAGGCCGCGGATCGCGCCGGCCGTCTGAAGGGAGTGGCCGGCGTCGACGTACATGTCGTCGTGGTAGACGGCCGCGGCGACCGGGACCTCGTTGGCGGCGAGCCGCGCGGGGTCGTAGAGGGGCCGCCAGTCGGTGCGGGCGGCGAGCAGGTCGGCCGTCTCGCGCAGCGGGCGCAGGGCCGGGTCGGCGTCGAACATCCAGGGGTGGACGGTCTCGCCGGTGAACAGGACCGGGCCGTCGCCGGTGAGTGTCTTCGCCGCGTCGAACTGCGGGAACTCGGCGCGGACCCGCTCGGCCGACCAGGCGGTGGGGCGCGCGTCCTGGCCGTAGATCGACTCGTGGACGACGGCGTAGAGCGGGTGGGAGGCGTACGACAGGAGGGACTGGGCCTGCTCCTGGAAGGCGTCGGACAGCTCCAGGCCGGCCGGGGTCACCGCGAAGGCGTCCTCCAGGAGGTGGTGCAGCCGGTGGCTGCCGTCGCTCGTGCCGAGCATCTGGCCCAGGGACTGGAACGCCTCCACGGTGAAGCGGTAGCCGTTCGGCAGCGCCACGTCGTGGGTGAGGAGGTGGTCGGCGATCCGGCGGGCCCGCTCCACGTCCTGCGGGTAGCGGGCGTAGTGCGCGGCGACCTTGCGCTCGATGCGCGGGTAGGCGGCCCGGTAGACGTCGTCGGCGTGGGCGTGCAGGGAGGGCAGGCCGCCGGTGACGATCGCGGTGGCGATGCCCTCGGGGGCGAGGGAGAGGTACGACACCGTGCAGAAGCCGCCGAAGCTCTGGCCGAGCACGGTCCACGGGGCGCCGCCGGTGATCTGGGGGCGGATGGCCTCGCAGTCGCGGACGATGGAGTCGGCGCGGAAGTGGGTGAGGTAGTCGGCCTGGGCGGCGGGGCCGCCGCGCAGCGGCAGCGTCTGCCGGGTGGCGGGTGTGGAGCGGCCGGTGCCGCGCTGGTCGAGGAGCAGGACGCGGTACTCCTGCAAGGCCCGGTCGAGCCAGGCCTGACGTCCGACGAAACGATTCGCCCCGAAGCCGGGGCCGCCTTGCAGGTACACCAGCCAGGGCAGGTCCTGCCCGGCCTTGTCGCTCGCCACCGCCTCGCGGGCGTACAGCTCGATGGTCTCGCCGCCCGGGTCGGCGTGGTCGAGGGGCACGGTGAAGTGGTGGTCGGTGAGCACGACGCCGGGCTGGCGGTAGCTGAGGCTCAACGGGTCTCCTGGGACGGACGGGCTGGACGTCTCCCAGTTGAGCACATGAGCCGGCGTGCACCGAGCCCCGGGATCATGGATTGTTACTGAACTTCCGGTCAGCACCTGCGATCATCATCTCCGGTCGGCGCGCGGCTCGGGGCGGCGGCCCCACGCGCGGCTCAGCGTGCGGCGAGGCTGGACCGGCGCACCACCAGCTCCGGCTGGAGCACCACCCGCCGGTGCTCGTGCGTCCGTTTCCCCTTGCCGTCCCCGTCGTCCTGCTCGGTCTCCTCCAGCAGCAGTTCGGCCGCGAGGGCACCCATCGTGACGGCGGGCTGGCGCACCGAGGTGAGGGGTACGGCGGCCGCGGCGGCGAACTCGATGTCGTCGTAGCCGACGATCGCCAGGTCGTCCGGGACCGTGACGCCCGCCGCGTACATCGCCTGGAGCACGCCGAGGGCGAGCAGGTCGTTGGCGCAGAACACGGCGGTGGGCCGGTCGGCGAGGCCGAGCAGCCGGGCACCCGCGTCCCGGCCGGCGGCCACGTCGAGCCGCTCGGTGGGCAGTTCGCGCAACGCCTCGGGGCCGAGCCCGGCCTCGGCGAGGGCGTTCAGCGCGCCGGTGCGCCGGTCGCGGACCTGGTTGAGCCCGGGCGGCCCGCTGACGTAGGCGATCGAGCGGTGTCCGGCGTCCACCAGGTGCCGGACCGCCAGCGCGCCGCCCGCGACGTCGTCCACGGAGACCGAGCACTCGGTGGTGCCCTCGGCCACCCGGTCGACCAGCACGAACGGGATGCCGTGCCGGCGGAAGGCCGCGATGTTGCGGCCGGTGGCGTCGGCCGGGGTGAGCAGCACCCCCCGCACGCGCTGTTCGGCGAAGAGCGACAGGTACTCGGCCTCCTCGGCCGCGTCCTGCGCGCTGTTGCACACCATCACGCCGAGCCCGGCGTCCCGGGCCGCGCGCTCGGCGCCGCGCGCGACGTCCACGAAGAAGGGGTTGCCCATGTCGAGCACGAGCAGCCCCATGATCCGGCTGCGGCCCGCCCGCAGCTGGCGGGCCGACTCGCTGCGGACGTAGCCGAGCCGGTCGATCGCGGACAGCACCCGGGCACGGGTCTCGCCTGCGACCGTGTCCGGGCGGTTGATGACGTTGGACACCGTGCCCACCGACACTCCGGCGGCGCGGGCGACATCCTTGATACCCACCGACTGGGCCATCGGGCTTCGGACCTCCAGGGAACGGGGATGCGGCGGGACGACCTTCACATTACCGTCACGCCGGCAGGGCGAAGTCGGCCGCGCCCAGCGCCGGGGGCGCCGCGCCGGCGGGACTTCATCTGGTACGGGAACGACAGGACGGTGTCCGCCCTGATCCGGGTCTCGTCGACCACCACCTCGCCGCAGGCGTTCAGCCCGCCGGCGTCGAGGAGGAGCCCCCCGGCCGTGCACCCGGAGGCCCGAGAGGCCGCAGCGATCCGGCCGAACGGGGGGACGGCGCAGGCGTCGTCGTCCCGGTCGGGGACGAGCTCGGTGCGCCGACTGGAGCGGGACGGGACGGGCATCCCGGTCTTCCGCCGGCCACCGGAGGCAGTCTCGCACAGGCGGAAGGCGCGTCCGTGGGCGATCCGGTCGGCGACGTCGTCCGTGGTGCACCGACCGGAACGTGGTCCGCTCCCCCGGCGCGGTAGCTGAGGCGGAGCCAGCCTCGCGCGTGGCGAGGAACCGTCGTTCCCCTGGAACGGGTTGGTGTGGACCAGGCCGTCGTAGGAGACGAAGTGGACGGCGTGGGCGTCCAGTCGTGTGACGCCCTGCCGGGTGACGCAGGGTCTCATCCGCGCGGCTCCCGCGTCAGTCGAGGTGGAACACTTCGGTGAGCGGTCGCATGGCCTCGTCGGGCCGGGCACCGTCCAGGGACTCGAAGAACGGTGCCATCTCCTTCTGCCAGCGCGCGTTGACGTCGGTGGCCGCCATACCGGCCTGGGCGGCGGCGAAGTCCTCGGTCACCAGATAGCCGACGAGCAGGCCGTCCTCGCGCAGGAACAGCGAGTAGTCGTGCCAGCCGGTCGCCTTCAGGGCGTCGAGCATCTCCGGCCAGACGGCCGCGTGCCGCTCACGGTACTCGTCGAGCCGGTCCGCCCTGACCTTCAGCAGGAAGCACACGCGCTGCATCGACAGCCCCCGTCCGTCAGAAGGTGAACTGGTCGATGTTCTCGGCGTCGAACACGGTCGGCTTGCCCAGGTTGATCACACCGTCCTTGCCGATGGTGTACGTCGTGGCGCCGGCCTTGAAGGTCTCGCCCTCCTTGCCGGTGATCTGCCCCGAGGCCAGCGCGACCGCGGTCCGGGCGGCCAGGTCGCCGAGCTTGGCCGGGTCCCACAGCTCGAAGGCGTCGACGGTGCCGTTCTTCACGTACTTGCGCATGTCGTTGGGGGTGCCGAGCCCGGTCAGCTTGACCTTGCCCTTGTACTTGGAGCCCGACAGGTACTGGGCCGCCGCCTTGATGCCGACGGTGGTCGGGGAGATGATCCCCTTCAGGTTCGGGTGCTCCTGGAGCAGGCCCTGGGTCTGCTGGAAGGACTGCTGGGCGTCGTCGTTGCCGTACGCGATCTTGACGAGCTTGATGTCCTTGTACCTGGGGTCCTTCAGCTCGTCCTTCATGTAGCCGATCCAGGTGTTCTGGTTGGTCGCGGTCTGCGCGGCCGACAGGATCGCGATCTCGCCCTTGTACCCGATCTGCTTCGCGAGCAGTCGCACCTCGGTACGGCCCAGGTCCTCGGCGCTGGCCTGCGAGACGAAGGCGTTGCGGCAGCCCGGGCTGGTGTCGGAGTCGTAGGTGACGACCTTGATGCCGTTGCTCATGGCCTGCTTCAGCGCCGTGCACAGCGCCCCCGGGTCCTGCGCGGACACCGCCATGGCGTTCACCCGCTGCTGGGTGAGCGTGTTGACGTAACTCACCTGCCCCGCGGTGTCGGTGGCGCTGCTGGGCCCCACCTCCTTGTACTTCGACCCGAGCTCGGCGAGAGCCTTCTCGCCGCCCTTGTCGGCGGTGGTGAAGTAGGGGTTGTTGACCTGCTTGGGCAGGAAGCCGACGGTCAGCCCCTTCTTGGTGGCGGCGTTCGGGTCGGCCTTGCCGCCGGAGGCGGCGGCGGCGTTGTCGTCCTTCACGTCCTTCTTGGTGGTGCCGCCGCAGGCGGTGAGCGCGAGGGCGAGGGAGGTGCCGGCGGCGAGGGCGGCGCAGGTGCGGCGGAGGGTCGGCTTGAGCATCGAATGGGCCCCTTGTCGAGAGGAGTGGGTGGTGCGCCCTCAAGGGGCGCGGGGTTGTACTGATGTGCGGCTCCGCCGCGGGGGTGCGACCGGCCGCGGACGGCACGCGGCCGGCGGACGGGCTAGCCGGTGGAGCCGGCCGCCCGCGCGAGAGAGATCTGCCGGGCGACCCGGGGGCCCAGCACGGACACCACGAGCAGCACACCGGTGACGACGATCTGCGACTGGGCCGAGACGTTGAGCAGGCTCATCACGTTCTGCAACGCACCGAGCAGGAAGACCCCGGCGACGGCACCGCCGATCGTGCCCTTGCCCCCGTCGAAGTCGATCCCGCCCAGCAACACGGCGGCGACGACGGACAGTTCGAGCCCGGTGGCGTTGTCGTACCGGGCACTGGCGTAGTGCAGCGCCCAGAAGACACCGGTCAGCGCCGACATGGCCCCCGTGGCGACGAACAGCAGGAGCTTGGTCCGCTTCACCCGGATCCCCGCGAACCGCGCCGCCTCCTCCCCCGCTCCGATGGCGAAGAGGGACCGGCCGAACGGCGTGGCGTGCAGCAGTACCACGGCGATGGCGAGCAGCACGAGGAACGGCAGGAAGGCCTGCGGCAGGAAGGAGTCACCGATGCGGCCGGCGGCGAAGTCCAGGTACTGCGAGGGGAAATCGGTCACGGCGTCGGAGCCGAGCACGATCTGCGCGATACCCCGGTAGGCCGCCAGCGTGCCGATGGTGACCGCCAGCGACGGCAGCCCGAGCCGGGTCACCAGCAGGCCGTTGACCAGCCCGCACGCCACCCCGAGCAGCAGGCACAGCGGAATGATCGTCTCGATGGCCATGCCCTCGTTCCACAGCTTGCCCATCACCGCGCCGGACAGCCCGGCGGTGGACGCGACGGACAGGTCGATCTCGCCGGCGACGACCAGCAGGGTCATCGGCAGGGCGATCAGCGCGATCGGGAGCGTGTTGCCGATGAGGAACGACAGGTTGAGCGCGTTGCCGAAGCCGTCGACGAAGCCGAACGACAGCAGCAACAGGACGATGAGCAGCGCGCCGACGACCGTGTCCCAGCGGACCGCGCGGGTGAGCGACTCAGGCACCGGCCTTCTCCTTCGCCATGGCGGACCTCCTGGGGGCCGACTTCTTCTTCAGGGCGGCGGCCACGCGCAGCGCGACGATCCGGTCGACGGCGATGGCGAGCAGCAGCAGGACGCCGTTGATGGCGAGCACCCACACGGAGCTGACGCCGAGCGCGGGGAGCACACTGTTGATCGAGGTGAGCAGCAGGGCGCCGAGGGCGGCGCCGTAGACGCTGCCGGAGCCGCCGGTGAAGGCGATGCCGCCGACCACCACGGCGCTGACGACGGTGAGTTCGTAGCCGTTGCCGGTGCCGGAGTCGACGTTGCCGAACCGGGCCAGGTACATCGCGCCGGCGAGTCCGGCGAGCGCTCCGCAGAAGGTGTACGCGGCCAGGATGCGCCTGCGGACCGGGATGCCGGCCAGCCGGGCCGCCTCCGGATTGGAGCCGAGGGCGTACAGCTCGCGCCCGCTGCCGTAGTGCTTGAGGTAGTAGCCGGTGGCCACGAGCACCACCAGCGCGATCACCGCGAGCCAGGGGATCGCCGAGACTCCGCCGGAGCCGAAGTCGACGAAGCCGCCGGGCAGATCGGCCGCGGTGATCTGGCGGGAGCCGACCCAGATGGAGTCGACGCCCCGGATGACGTACAGGGTGCCGAGCGTGACGACGAGGGCGGGGACCTGGCCGAGGCTGACGAGGAGGCCGTTGAGCAGTCCGAGGCCGGTGCCCAGCAGGACGGCGAGCAGGACCGCGACGACCGCGTTCCCGCCGCCCTGGAGATAGGTTCCGGCGGCGAAGGCGCTGATGCCGAGCGTGGAGCCGACGGACAGGTCGACGTTGCGGCTGAGGACGACCAGTGACTGGCCGGTGGCGACCAGCACCAGGATCGTCGCGTTGAGGAGCAGGTCCTTGATGCCCTGCTCGGACAGGAACTCGCTGTTGCCGGCCTGGGTGACGGCGATCATCACGAGGAAGACGGCCAGGATGGCGAGTTCGCGCATCTTGAAGACCCGGTCGACCAGCCGGGTGCCGCTGGAGCGGGGCGCCCCGGCGACGGGGGTCTCGTCGGTGGTGGTGACCGTCATGCGGCGGCCCTCCCGGTGGCTGCGGCCATCACGGTCTCCTCGGTGGCGTCGGCGCGGGCTATCTCGGCGGTGATCCGGCCCTCGTGCATCACCAGGACCCGGTCGGCCATGCCGAGGATCTCGGGCAGGTCGGAGGAGATCATCAGGACGGCGACCCCGTCGGCGGCCAGCTCGCCGAGCAGCCGGTGCACCTCGGCCTTGGTGCCGACGTCGATGCCCCGGGTCGGCTCGTCCACGATGAGCACCTGGGGGCCGGTGGCGAGCCACTTGGCGAGGACGACCTTCTGCTGGTTGCCGCCGGACAGGGTGGAGACGGCGTCGGCGATCCGGGCGTACTTCACCTGGAGCTTCACGGCCCAGTCCAGGGACCGGCTGCGTTCGGCGGTCCGGTTCACCAGCCCGGCCCGGGCGGTCGTACGGAGTCCGGTCAGGCCGATGTTCCGTTCGATGGACATGTCCATCACCAGGCCCTGGGCCCGCCGGTCCTCCGGCACGAGGGCCAGTCCGGCCGCCATCGCGGCGGACGGGGCGCCGTTCGTGAGCCGGCGCCCGCCGACCTCGACCTCGCCCGCGTCCCAGCGGTCGATGCCGAACACGGCCCGGGCGACCTCGGTGCGGCCGGCCCCCACCAGCCCGGCGAGGCCGACGATCTCACCGCGCCGGACCTCGAAGGAGACGTCGGTGAAGACGCCCTCGCGGGTCAGCCGGCGCACGCTGAGCGCGACGTCACCGGCCCGGACCTGCTGCTTCGGGTACAGCTCGGCCAGGTCGCGGCCGACCATGCGGCGGACCAGGTCGTCCTCGGTCATCCCGGCGAGCGTCTCACTGGCGATCCAGGCGCCGTCCCGCAGCGTGGTGACCTTCTGGCAGATCTCGAAGATCTCCTCCAGCCGGTGGGAGATGAACAGCACGGCGGCGCCCTGTTCGCGCAGGGTGCGCACGACGCCGAAGAGGCGGGCGACCTCGCTGCCGGTGAGCGCGGCGGTCGGCTCGTCCATGATCAGGACCCGGGCGTCGAAGGACAGCGCCTTGGCGATCTCCACGATCTGCTGGTCGGCGATGGACAGGCCCCGGGCCGGCCGGTCGGGGTCGAGGTCGACGCCGAGCCGCCGCATCAGGGCCGCCGTGGCCGCGTGGGTGGCCTTGTGGTCGATCCGGCCGAGAGCGCGGCGGGGCCGGCGGCCCATGAAGATGTTCTCGGCGATCGACAGGTCGGGGAAGAGCGTGGGTTCCTGGTAGATCACGGCGATGCCGGCGTCGCGGGCGTCGCCGGGCCCGTGGAAGACGACGGGCTCGCCGTCGAGCAGCACCTGACCGGTGTCCGGCCGGTGCACTCCGGCGAGGGTCTTGATCAACGTCGACTTGCCCGCGCCGTTCTCTCCGGCGAGGGCGTGCACCTCGCCGGGCAGCAGCTCAAGGGAGACGTCCCTCAGGGCGCGTACGGCGCCGAAGGACTTCGAGACGCCCTTCAGTGCCAGCACCGGGGCCGGTCCCGTGTCAGGCGGGTGGGTCATGGGGGCTCCTCGACGACACCGGCGGAGGGGCCGCGAGGCCGCCACGGTGTCGTGAAAGGTTTCAAATGGATTGCCGGGACCGTAGGCACCGCACTCATGTCGCGTCAATGGGTCCGTATCGAAAAGTTTTTGATAGCCAAAGGTCACAGCGGGGTCACGGAAGACGGGGTCGGCCGGAGTCCTTGACACCCCTCCGGGCGGCACCTAGCTTGCCGTCCTGAATCGTTTCACATTCCGGCGTTCGCATGCTCAGTCGTTCCGCCCGACTTCCGCTCAGTCGTCCCCCCGACACCACAGGAGCCCCCAAGTGACCGACCTCACCGCGGTGAAGGCCGCGCTCAAGACCCAGGCCGTCGAGACGCCGTCGTGGGCGTACGGGAACTCGGGCACCCGGTTCAAGGTGTTCGCCCAGGCCGGTGTGCCGCGCTCACCCTGGGAGAAGCTGGAGGACGCGGCCCGGGTGCACGCCTTCACCGGGGTCGCGCCGACGGTCGCCCTGCACATCCCGTGGGACACCGTGGAGGACTACGCGGCGCTCGCGAAGTTCGCCGAGGAGCGGGGGGTGCGGCTGGGTGCGATCAACTCCAACACCTTCCAGGACGACGACTACAAGCTGGGCAGCATCTGCCATCCGGACGCGGCGGTGCGGCGCAAGGCCGTCGACCACCTGCTGCGGTGCGTCGACATCATGGACGCCACCGGGTCACGGGACCTGAAGCTGTGGTTCGCCGACGGGACGAACTATCCCGGGCAGGACGACATCCGCGCCCGGCAGGACCGGCTGGCCGAGGGGCTGACCGAGGTGTACGCGCGGCTGGGGGACGGGCAGCGGATGCTGCTGGAGTACAAGTTCTTCGAGCCGGCGTTCTACACGACCGACGTGCCGGACTGGGGCACCGCCTACGCGCACTGTCTGAAGCTCGGCGACAAGGCCCAGGTGGTCGTCGACACCGGGCACCACGCGCCGGGGACCAACATCGAGTTCATCGTGGCCACGCTGCTGCGGGAGGGGAAGCTCGGCGGGTTCGACTTCAACTCGCGCTTCTACGCCGATGACGACCTGATGGTGGGGGCGGCCGACCCCTTCCAGCTCTTCCGGATCATGTGCGAGGTGATCCGCGGCGGGGGGTTCACCTCCGACGTCGCCTTCATGCTCGACCAGTGCCACAACATCGAGGCGAAGATCCCGGCGATCATCCGGTCGGTCATGAACGTGCAGGAGGCCACCGCGAAGGCGCTGCTGGTCGATCGGGCGGCGCTGGCCGAGGCGCAGGCCTCGGGGGACGTGCTGGGGGCCAATGCCGTGCTGATGGACGCGTACAACACGGATGTGCGGGGGCTCCTCGGCGAGGTCCGTGAGGAGCTGGGGCTGGATCCCGATCCGATGGGTGCGTATGCCCGGTCCGGGTGGGCCGAGAAGATCGTCGCCGAGCGGGTGGGCGGGGAGCAGGCCGGTTGGGGGGCGTGAAGCGTCTGCCTCTTGAGCGCCGTTGCGGGGTGCGGGCCCGTTGTGGTTTCCCGCGCCCACGCGGCGGAGCCGCATATCGGCACGGCCCCGCGCCCCTGTGTCCATCCCTGCTCTGAAAAGGAACCCATGATCATGACCACCCATCCCGAAGTCGACGCTCTACTCGATCGCTCCCACCGCCTCGGCTCCGACCCCCGCAACACCAACTACGCCGGCGGGAACGCGTCCGCGAAGGGCACCGCCACCGATCCCGTCACCGGGGGTGACGTGGAGCTGATGTGGGTGAAGGGGTCCGGGGGTGACCTCGGCACGCTCACCGAGTCCGGGCTGGCCGTGCTGCGGCTGGACCGGCTGCGGGCCCTCGTGGACGTGTACCCCGGTGTGGAGCGCGAGGACGAGATGGTCGGCGCGTTCGACTACTGTCTGCACGGCAAGGGCGGGGCCGCCCCCTCCATCGACACCGCCATGCACGGACTGGTGGACGCCCCGCACGTGGACCATCTGCACCCGGACTCGGGGATCGCGCTCGCGTGTGCGGCCGACGGGGAGAAGCTGACCGCCGAGTGCTTCGGGGACAGCGTGGTGTGGGTGCCGTGGCGGCGGCCCGGGTTCCAGCTCGGGCTGGACATCGCCGCGATCAAGGAGGCCAACCCGCAGGCCATCGGGTGCGTTCTCGGCGGGCACGGGATCACCGCGTGGGGATCGACGTCCGAGGAGTGCGAGCGGAACTCGCTGCACATCATCCGGACCGCCGAGGCGTTCCTCGCCGAGAGGGGGAAGGCGGAGCCGTTCGGACCGGTCATCGAGGGGTACGAGGCCCTGCCCGAGGCCGAGCGGAGGGAGCGGGCCGCCGCGCTCGCGCCGTACGTCCGGGGCCTCGCGTCACAGGACCGGCCGCAGGTCGGGCACTTCACCGACTCCGAGGTCGTGCTCGACTTCCTCGCCCGCGCCGAGCACCCCCGGCTGGCCGCCCTCGGCACCTCCTGCCCGGACCACTTCCTGCGCACCAAGGTCCGGCCGCTCGTGCTGGACCTGCCGCCGGCCGCGCCGCTGGAGGACGCCGTCGCGCGGCTGCGGGAGCTGCACGCCGCCTACCGCGAGGAGTACGCCGCCTACTACCGGCGGCACGCCCTGTCCGACTCCCCCGCCATGCGCGGCGCCGACCCGGCCGTCGTGCTCGTCCCGGGTGTCGGCATGTTCAGCTTCGGCAAGGACAAGCAGACCGCCCGGGTGGCGGGCGAGTTCTACGTCAACGCCGTCAACGTCATGCGCGGCGCCGAGGCGGTGTCGTCGTACGCGCCGATCGAGGAAGCCGAGAAGTTCCGGATCGAGTACTGGGCGCTGGAGGAGGCCAAGCTCCAGCGGATGCCGAGGCCCAAGCCGCTCGCCACGCGGGTCGCGCTCGTCACGGGGGCCGGCAGCGGGATCGGGAGGGCCATCGCGCACCGGCTGGCGGCGGAGGGGGCGTGTGTCGTCGTCGCCGATCTGAACGGCGACGGCGCCGCGCGGGTCGCCGAGGAACTGGGCGGGCCGGACAAGGCCGTCGCCGTCACCGTGGACGTCACCGACGAGGAGCAGATCGCCGCCGCGTTCAAGGCGGCCGTCCTCGCCTTCGGCGGGGTCGACCTCGTCGTCAACAACGCCGGGATCTCCGTCTCCAAGCCGCTGCTGGAGACGTCCGTCAGGGACTGGGACCTCCAGCACGACATCATGGCCCGCGGGTCCTTCCTGGTGTCGCGGGAAGCGGCGCGGGTGATGACCGTGCAGGAGCTGGGCGGTGACATCGTCTACATCGCCTCCAAGAACGCCGTGTTCGCCGGGCCGAACAACATCGCCTACTCCGCCAGCAAGGCCGACCAGGCCCACCAGGTGCGGCTGCTGGCCGCCGAGCTGGGTGGGCACGGGATCAGGGTGAACGGGGTCAACCCGGACGGTGTGGTGCGCGGGTCCGGGATCTTCGCCGGGGGCTGGGGGGCGCAGCGGGCCGCGGTGTACGGGGTGCCGGAGGAGAAGCTGGGCGAGTTCTACGCGCAGCGGACGATCCTGAAGCGGGAGGTGCTGCCCGAGCACGTGGCGAACGCGGTGTTCGCGCTCACGGGCGGGGAGCTCACGCACACCACCGGGCTGCACATCCCGGTCGACGCGGGTGTGGCGGCCGCGTTCCTGCGATGAGCGCGGGAGTGAAGTCGTACGCCGCGGTCGATCTCGGCGCCTCCAGCGGGCGGGTGATGGTGGGACGGGTGAGTCCTGACTCGGTGGAGCTGAGCGAGGCGCACCGGTTCCCCAACCGGCCGGTGCGCGTCCCCGAGGGGCTGCGCTGGGACATCCTGGCGCTCTACGGCGGTGTCCTCGACGGGCTGCGGGCGGCCGGTGCCCACTGCGGTGGACGGCTCGCCTCCGTGGGCATCGACAGCTGGGCCGTCGACTACGGCCTGCTGGACGCCGACGGGGCCCTGCTCGGCAACCCCGTGCACTACCGAGACGCCCGCACCGAGGGCGTCGCAAAGAAGGTGTGGGCGACCCTGCCGGCGGCGGAGCTGTACGCGGCGACCGGCATCCAGTACGCGCCGTTCAACACCCTCTACCAGCTCACGGCCGCCCGGAACTCGGAGCAGTTCGCCCACGCCAGGCGGCTGTTGCTGGTCCCGGACCTGCTGGCGTACTGGCTCACCGGCGAGCAGGGCACCGAACTGACCAACGCCTCCACCACCCAGCTCGTCGATCCCCGGACCCGGGACTGGTCGTACGAGGTCGCCGAGCGGCTGGGGATCGACCTCCGCCTGTTCGCGCCGCTGCGACAGCCCGGCGATCCGGCCGGGGCGCTGCGGCCGGAGGTGCTGGCGGAGACCGGCCTCACCGGTCCGGTGCCGGTGACGGCCGTCGGCTCGCACGACACCGCGTCGGCGGTGGCGGCCGTCCCGGCGACCGGGGAACGCTTCGCCTACATCTGCACCGGCACCTGGTCCCTGGCCGGCCTGGAACTGTCCGCTCCGGTGCTCACCGAGGAGAGCCGGGCCGCGAACTTCACCAATGAGCTGGGGCTCGACGGCACCGTCCGCTATCTGCGCAACATCATGGGGCTCTGGCTGCTCCAGGAGTGCGTACGGGCCTGGGGCGAGCCGGATCTCGGGGCGCTGCTGCGGGAGGCGGCCACCGTGCCGGCGCTGCGCTCGGTGGTGGACGCCGGGGACGCGGCGTTCCTGGCGCCGGGGCGGATGCCGGGGCGGATCGCCGAGGCGTGCCGCGCGTCGGGGCAGCCGGTGCCGGAGAGCCGGGCCGAGATCACCCGCTGCATCCTCGACTCGCTGGCCCTCGCCCACCGGCGGGCCGTGCTGGACGCGCAGCGGCTGGCCGATCATCCGGTGGACGTGGTGTACCTGGTCGGCGGCGGCACCCGCAACGCCCTGCTGTGCCAGCTCACGGCCGACGCCTGCGGGCTGCCGGTGGTGGCCGGCGCCACCGAGGCGGCGGCCCTCGGCAACGTCCTAGTGCAGGCCCGCGCGGACGGGCTCGTCGGCGATCTCGCCGCCCAGCGCCGGCTGCTCGTCCGGACCCAGCCGCTCACCCGGTACACGCCCCGCGGCGACACCGGCCCGTGGCGGGCGGCCCAGGCCCGGCTCGCCGCACGGTGAGCCGCGGTCTCCCCTCGGCGCCGCCCGCCGATTACTCTGCACTCGTCCGATGACCGACACCGAGGAGCCGCGATGCGTGTCGCCCTGTTCCTGACCTGTGTCAACGACACGCTGTATCCGGACACCGGCCGGGCCGTGGTGAAGCTGCTGACCAGACTGGGTGTCGACGTCGACTTCCCGATGGCGCAGACCTGCTGCGGGCAGGCCCACTACAACACCGGCTACCGGCATGAGGCCGAGCCACTGGCCCGGCATTTCTCCGATGTCTTCGGGGAGTACGAAGCGATCGTGACCCCGTCCGGGTCCTGTGGGGCGATGGTGCGTGAGCTGTATCCGCGCATGGGTGAGCGGGCCCGGGCCGAGGGGCGCGGGGACACCCTGGCGCGGACGCTGGCGCCGGTGGTGCCGAAGACGTACGAGCTGACGGAGTTCCTGGTCGACGTGCTCGGGGTGACCGACGTCGGCGCCTACTACCCGCACACGGTGACCTACCACCCGACCTGTCACGGGCTGCGCGGCCTCGGGCTCGGCGACCGGCCGCGCCGGCTGCTGCAGGCCGTCAAGGGGCTGGAGCTGGTCGAGCTGCCCGGCGCGGAAGAGTGCTGCGGGTTCGGCGGCACGTTCGCGCTGAAGAACGCGGAGGTGTCGGCGGCGATGGGCGCCGACAAGGTGCGCAACGCGGAGTCGACGGGCGCGGAGGTGCTGTGCGCGGCCGACAACTCGTGCCTGATGCACCTCGGCGGCACGATGAGCCGGCTGCGCACGGGGATGCGGCCGGTGCACATCGCGGAGATCCTGGCGAGCACGGAGGAGGACCCGGCCGTATGACCGGAACGTATCTCGGCATGCCGGCCTTCCCGAAGGCCGCGCACGACGCCGTCCACAACCCCGTCCTGCGGGGCAACCTGCGCCACGCCACCCACACCATCCGGGCCAAACGGGCCAAGGCGGTGGGCGAGTTGTCCGACTGGGCGGCGCTGCGCGAGGCGGGCAGCCGGATCAAGGACCACACCCTGCGCCACCTCGACCGCTACCTCCTCCAGTTGGAGGAGTCGGTCACCGCGGCCGGCGGTACGGTCCACTGGGCGGCGGACGCCGAGGAGGCCAACCGGATCGTCGCCCGGCTGGTCAAGGAGACCGGCGAGTCGGAGGTCGTCAAGGTCAAGTCGATGGCCACGCAGGAGATCGGCCTCAACGAAGCCCTGGAGGCCGAGGGCATCCGCGCCTACGAGACCGATCTCGCCGAACTGATCGTGCAGTTGGGCAAGGACCGCCCCTCGCACATCCTGGTCCCGGCCATCCACCGCAACCGGGGCGAGATCCGGGACATCTTCCGCACCGAGATGGGCGAGTGGGGCCGCCCTGCCCCGGAGGGCCTGACGGACACGCCCGCCGAACTCGCCGAGGCCGCCCGGCTGCACCTGCGGGAGAAGTTCCTGCGCGCCAAGGTCGGCATCTCCGGCGCCAACTTCATGGTCGCCGAGACCGGCACGCTGGTCGTCGTGGAGTCCGAGGGCAACGGCCGGATGTGCCTGACCCTGCCGGAGACGCTGATCTCGGTCGTCGGCATCGAGAAGGTGGTGCCCACCTGGCGCGATCTGGAGGTCTTCCTGCAGACCCTCCCCCGCTCCTCCACCGCCGAGCGCATGAACCCGTACACCAGCATGTGGACGGGAACGACGGACGGCGACGGTCCGAGCACCTTCCACCTGGTCCTGCTCGACAACGGCCGCACCGACACCCTCGCCGACCGGGTCGGCCGGCAGGCGCTGCGCTGCATCCGCTGCTCCGCCTGCCTGAACGTGTGCCCGGTGTACGAGCGGGCGGGCGGGCACGCGTACGGCTCGGTCTACCCCGGGCCCATCGGCGCCATCCTCAGCCCCCAGCTGAGGGGCACGGCCGGCGAGATCGACGCCTCCCTGCCGTACGCGTCGAGCCTGTGCGGGGCCTGCTACGAGGTGTGCCCGGTCGCCATCGACATCCCCGAGGTGCTGGTGCACCTGCGGGAGCGGGTGGTCGAGGGCGGTCCGGCGGTGCGGCAGGGCAACACGGTGGTCCTCCAGCCGGCGAAGGGCCACGCGGCCGAACGGGGGGCGATGCGGGCGGCGCGCTGGGCCTTCACCCACCCGGGCGCCCTGCGCACCGGCCAGCGGCTGGCCTCCCGCACCCGCCGGCTGCACCTCCGTACGCTGCCGGGCCCCGGCCGGGCGTGGAGCGGCACCCGGGACCTGCCGGCCGTGCCGCCCGAACCGTTCCGGGACTGGTGGCAGCGCACGCGCGGCGGGAAGGACGGTGCCAAGTGAGCAGCAGGGAGCGGATCCTGGGCCGGGTGCGGCGCGCGCTCGCGGACGTGCCCGCGGACGAGGGGCCGTACGAGGAGGCCGTGCCCCGGGACTACCTGCGCGAGCACGGGCGGCGGACCACCGGGGAGACGGTGGAGCTGCTGGCGGAGAACCTGGTGGACTACCGGGCCGTCGTGCACCGCTGCGACGCGGAGGAGCTGCCGCTGCTCGTCATGCGGCTGCTGGCCGAGCGCGGCTCACAGGAGGTGCTCGTTCCTCCGGGGCTGCCGCCGGAGTGGATGTCCGCCGCCGATCCCGTGCGGATCCACGACCGGGTGGCGGACACCGCCCAGCGGCTGGACCGGGTGGACAGTGTGGTGACGGGGTGTGCCGTGGCGATCGCCGAGACCGGCACGATCGTGCTCGACGGCTCCCCCGACCAGGGCCGCCGCCGTATCTCGCTCGTCCCGGACCACCACATCTGTGTCGTCCGCGTCCCGGACCAGGTCGTCTCCTCCGTCCCCCAGGCCCTCGAACGCCTCGACCCCACCCGCCCGTTGACCTGGATCTCCGGCCCGTCGGCCACCAGCGACATCGAGCTGGACCGGGTGGAGGGCGTGCACGGCCCGCGCACCCTGGAGGTGATCCTGCTCGGCTGACCGCACTGCCCGGGCGTCCGCCGGTCGGGGCACGACGGAGTGAGGCGGGCGGCGTCCTGCCGTACGTTGAGGGAATGATCCGGTTCGAGCAGGTCACCAAGCGGTTTCCGGACGGTACGACGGCCGTGGACGACCTCTCCTTCGAGGTGGCCGAGGGGGAACTGGTCACGCTCGTCGGGCCCTCGGGCTGCGGCAAGACGACGACCATGATGATGGTGAACCGGCTCATCGAGCCGACCTCCGGCCGGATCCTCGTCGGCGGCGAGGACATCGCGACCGTCGACCCGGTCCGGCTGCGCCGCCGGATCGGGTACGTCATCCAGCAGGTGGGCCTCTTCCCGCACCGCACCGTCCTGGACAACACCGCGACCGTGCCCGCGCTGCTCGGCTGGAAGCGGGCGAAGGCACGGGCCCGGGCGGCCGAGCTGCTGGACCTGGTGGGGCTCGATCCGAAGACCTACGGACCGCGCTATCCGGAGCAGCTGTCCGGCGGGCAGCGGCAGCGGGTCGGCGTGGCGCGGGCGCTGGCCGCGGATCCGCCGGTGCTGCTGATGGACGAGCCGTTCGGCGCGGTCGACCCGGTGGTGCGCGAGCAGTTGCAGGACGAGTTCCTGCGGATGCAGGCGGCGGTGCGCAAGACGGTGCTGCTGGTCACGCACGACATCGAGGAGGCCGTCCGGCTCGGCGACCGGATCGCCGTGTACGGGCAGGGCCGCATCGAGCAGTTCGACACGCCCGGCGCGGTGCTCGGGTCGCCCGCGACCCAATACGTCGCCTCCTTCGTGGGCGCCGACCGCGGGCTGAAGCGGCTGTCGGTCACCGCGATCGAGCCGGACGACCTGGAGCAGCCGCCCGTGGCCCGCCCTGACGAGCCGGCCGCGCGGGCGCTGGAGCGGCTGCGGTCCACGGGCGCCCGGTGGGCGGTGGTCCTGGACGCGGGCGGTGACCTGCACGGCTGGGTCGGTGTGGAGGAACTGCCGGCGGGCGGCACGGTGGGGGACCTCGCCCACCGCATGACCGCCTGGGTGCCGGTCGGCGCGCCGCTGAAGCAGGCGTTCGGGGTGATGCTCCAGCACGACGCCGGGTGGGTCGCCGTGCTGGACGGGGCGCGGTTCCTCGGCGTGCTGACCCCGGCGAAGCTGCACGAGGCGCTGCGCCGCTCGGTGGACGCCGACGCGCGCGGGGTGGCGCGGGGGCAGGTGCCGTTCGACTCGGTGGCGGACGCCTGAGCCGGGTCAGTTGAGCAGGCCCTTCTCCTTGAGGTAGGCGCGGGCCACGTCGGCGGGCAGCCGCCGCCAGCTGTCGACCTGCCGGTTCATGGCGGCCAGGTCCCCGGTGGTGAGCACGTCGTTGAGCCGGCCGAGCGCCTTCGCCACGCCGGCACCGCCCGCGCGGGAGCGGTTGACGACCGGGACGACGTAGTCGGCGTTCTGCAGTCGCTTGTCGTCGGCGAGCAGGACCAGGCCGAAGGAGTCGAGGGTGGCGTCGGTCGTGGTGGTCAGCACCATCTGGTCGCGGCCCTCCTGCACGGCCCGTTTGGCCTGGGTCGTGCCGACACCCTTGGGATCGACGCCGGTGATGTCGATGCCGTACACCTTCTTCAGTCCGGGTGCGCAGTACGGCCGTCGCACGCATTCGTCGCCCGCCGCGAGCCGTACCTTCAGTCCGGAGGCGCCGAGGTCGCTGAGGGTCCTGAGGTGGTGTCGGCGGGCGTAGGCGGCGGTCACCGCGAAGGCGTTCTGGTCGACGGCGCGGCCGGGCGGCAGGACGGTGAGACCGCGGGGTGCGGCGAGGGCGCGCAGGGCCTTCATCGTGGTGCCGAGGTCGGGCGAGCCGACCGGGGGCGCGTCGGCGCCGTGGGTCTTGGCGCTCAGCCAGTCGGCCAGGGTCGCCGCGTACTCGGGTACGACGTCGATCTGGCCGGACTCCAGGGCGGGTTCGTACAGTTCCCGGTTGGCGACCGTGAGCAGGGACGTCTTGTAGCCGGCCTGGTCGAGCAGCTGGGCGTACATCTGGGCGAGCAGATCGCTCTCGGTGAAGCCGGCCGAGCCGATGGTCAGATGACGGCTGTCCCCGGGCGGGGCGGTGACCTGGCCGCGGTCCTCCAGGGACGGACCGGTGGCACAGGCGCCCAGGGCGAGGAGGCCGGCCGTGGCGAGTGCGGTACGGCGGCTGAGGAGGGCGGCCCTGACGCGTGCCGTACGGCGGCCGAGGAGGGTGCAGGCGGCAGGTGCCGTGCGGCCTCTCATCGGCCGCCCCGGACCCAGGCGGGTGCCACTCGCTCGGCGATCTCGAAGACACCTTCGACGAGCAGGGCGAACACCGCGACGAGCAGCGCGCCCGCGACCACCTGGGGCGTGCTGGCCAGGTTGAAGCCCGCCGTGATGATCCGGCCGAGGCCGCCGCCGCCCGCGAGCGCGGCGATCGTGGCGGTGGCGACGAGCTGGACTGCGGCGATCCGCACGCCGTTCAGCAGGAGGGGGAGCGAAAGGGGCAGTTCCACGTGGAACAACAGCTGTCGGCCGGTCATGCCCATGCCTCGGGCAGCCTGGACGACACTCCGGTCGACCTCCCGCATGCCGACGTAGGCGTTGGTGAGCAGCGGCGGTACGGCGAACAGCACGAGGGCGACCACCGTGGGGCCGTCCCCCCACCTCCCGACCGGGGTCAGCAGGAGCAGGACCAGCACGGCGAAGGTGGGCACGGCCCGGCCGACGTTGGAGATGTTGACGGCGAGCGCGCCGCCCTTGCCGAGGTGGCCGAGGACGAGTGCGACGGGCAGCGCGATCAGACAGCTGAGGGCCAGGCAGACGACGGTGAGCGAGAGGTGCTGGAGCAGCCGGTGCCGGATGCCGTCGTCGCCCGACCAGTGGGCGGGGTCGGTGAGCCAGTCCCAGGCGGCGGTGAGGGTGCTCATGGACGGGCCGCCCGCGTCCAGGGGGTGATCAGCCGCTGCACGCCCAGCAGGAGCAGGTCGGCGGCTACGGCGATCAGCACGCACAGCACGGAGGCGGTGAGCACCTGGGCCTTGAAGTAGGTGTTCATGCCGGCGTAGATGAGGTTGCCGAGACCGCCGAAGCCGACGATCGCGCCGACCGTGAGCAGGGAGACCGCTGAGACGGTGGCGATGCGCAGGCCGGCCATCGCGGCGGGCAGGGCCAGGGGCAGCTCCACGGTGAGCAACAGGCGGACGGGCCCGTAGCCGAGCCCCCGTGCGGCCTGCCGGGTCTCCTCCGGGACCGCGCGCAGGCCGGCGAGGATGTTCCGGACGAGGAGGGTGAGCGAGTACAGCACCAGCCCGGCGACGACCAGGGTGGCCGAGAGGCCGTAGAGGGGCAGCAGCAGGGAGAACATGGCCAGCGACGGAATGGTGTAGAGGATCGTCGTCAGGGCGAGGACCGGACCGGCCGCCCAGCCCCAGCGACGGGCCAGCACCGCCAGCGGCAGCGCGATCACCAGGCCGGTCAGGACCGACAGGAAGGTCAGCTGGAGATGCTGGACGACCGCGTCGAGCAGGATCTGCCGGCGGGTGCTGAGATAGGCACCGCAGATCCACTCGTTACGCGCGAGGCAGTCGTCCGGGGGCGCGGTCACGGGTCCATTGCACCGGGCGGCCGAGGACGGTGGCGCGTTGTGGTGGCCCGGACGGGGGGGCGGGTGTCGTGGTGGCTCGCACGGGACGTGTCGTGGCCGCAGGCATGGGGGCATGCCGTGGCGGCAAGCACGGGGGCCTGCCGTGACGGCTCGCGCCGCGGGCCGGGGGCTAGCGGACCCCCGCCGCGTCCAGCAGGGCCGTCACCGTGGTCGTGGCGAGTCCGTCGTCCAGGTGTTCCACCCGGGCGCCGGCCCGGGCGCTGGCGCCGTCGAAGACGAGCAGGAGCTGGCGGGCGAGCAGCTCGGGATCCCGCGCGCCGCCCCGCTCCGCCTCCTCGCGGAAGACGCCCAGCAGGATGTCCTTGGCCTCGCGGGCGACCGCGCTCGCCGGATGCTCGGGATCCTTCACCTCGACCAGCACGGCCAGGTAGGGGCAGCCGTGGTACTCGGGTTCCACGGAGCCCTTCTCCAGTTGTCCGAAGACGTACAGGATGCTCTCGCGCGGGGTCGCGGCCGCCGGATCGGGGTGGGTCAGCCGGGCCTGGTACGCCGGCATCCGCCGCTCCAGGCTGGCGGCCAGCATCTCGTCCTTGCTGTCGAAGAGCTGGTACATCGACCGCTTGGAAACGCCCGCCTCCCGGCACAGCGCCTCGATGCCGATGGAGACGCCGTCGCTGTAGGAGAGCCGTGCGGCGGCGTCGAGCAGCCGGTCGCGGGGGGACACCTTCTCTCTGCTGGTCATACCGCGAGGTTATCGCGACACCGGCCCGAAGGAGACCGATCGGTGTATACCATGGCGCCCAAGCTGAACAAGCGCTTAGATAGGAGATCGGAAACCGCTCCTCCCGGACCCTGTCCCCGACCTCGCCGGAGGCCCCGTTGTTCACGTCCGTCGACGACGTCTCCGCCCGCCTCGCCGAGACCGGCTACCTCGCCTCCCCCGCCGTCGCCACGACCGTGTTCCTCGCCGCCCGGCTGGGCAAGCCGCTGCTGGTGGAGGGCCCCGCCGGGGTCGGCAAGACCGAGCTGGCCAAGGCCGTCGCCCAGGTCGGCGGGGCCCGGCTGGTCCGGCTCCAGTGCTACGAGGGCGTGGACGAGTCCCGGGCGCTGTACGAGTGGAACCACGCCAAGCAGCTGCTGCGCATCAGCGCGGGCCACGGCGAGAGCTGGGACGAGACCCGTACCGACATCTTCACCGAGGAGTTCCTGCTCCCCCGCCCGCTGCTGACCGCCATCCGCGGTGACGAGCCGACCGTGCTGCTCATCGACGAGACCGACAAGGCCGACGTCGAGATGGAAGGGCTGCTGCTGGAGGTGCTCAGCGACTTCCAGGTCACGGTCCCGGAGCTGGGCACGGTCACCGCGACCCGCCGCCCGTTCGTCGTCCTCACCTCCAACGCCGGCCGCGAGCTGTCCGAGGCGCTGCGCCGCCGCTGCCTGTTCCTGCACATCGGCTTCCCCGAGGAGGAACTGGAGCGGCGGATCGTACGGCTGAAGGTGCCCGGCCTCGGCGCGGCGCTGACGGAGTCGGTGGTCCGGGTGGTCGGCGCGCTGCGCGCGATGGACCTGCGCAAGGTGCCGTCCGTCGCCGAGACCATCGACTGGGCCCGCACCCTGCTCGCCCTGGGCGCCGGCACACTGGACGAGACCGTCGTACGGGACACCCTCGGGGTGATCCTCAAGCACCAGGACGACATCCAGAAGGCGGCGGCCAAGCTCGACCTGGAAGCGCTGTGACCGCCGTCGCCGACCGGATCACCGGCCTGGCCGCGGCGCTGCGCGCGCACGGGGTGCGGATCGGCACCGGGGAGACCGTGGACGCGGCCCGGGCGGTGGAGGTGCTGGGACTCGCGGACCGGGAGCGCCTGCGCGAGGGGCTGGCGGCTACGCTGCTGCACGGACCGGGCCAACGTGCCCTGTTCGACTCGGTCTTCGACCTCTACTTCCCGAGCGGAGTCGGCGGTCCCAAGGGCGCTCCCCGGGACCGGGAGACCCTGCGCGACCGGCTCGCCGAGGCGCTGGCGGCGGACGACCGGGCGATGATGGCCCGGTTGGCGGCGGAGGCGGTCGACGGCCTGGGCGGGTACGGGAGTTCACCGGGCTCGGACGGCTGGTCGGCGTACCAGACCCTGGACCGGCTGCGCCCCCAGACCCTGCTGGCCCGGGTGCGGGCCGACGTCCGGGGCCGGGACGGCGACGGCGGCGCCGGGTTCGCGGACCGGCTGCTGGACGACGAGATCCGGCGCCGCATCGAGGAGTTCCGGCGGCTGGTGGGGGCGGAGGCCCGGCGCCGGGTGGCCGAGCGGCGGGGGCGGGACGAGATCGCGCGGCGGGGTGTGCGGCCGACCGCCGACCGGGTCGACTTCCTGATCGCGAACCGGGACCAGCTGACCGAACTCCGCCGGGCGGTCCAGCCGTTGGCGCGGAAGCTGGCCACCCGGCTCGCCGCGCGCCGCCGCCGGGCCGCACGCGGCACGATCGACCTGCGCCGCACCCTGCGCTCCTCGCTGTCCACGGGGGGCGTGCCGATGCGGCCGGTGCTGCGGCGGCGCCGTCCGGTCCGGCCCGAACTGGTCCTGCTCTGCGATGTGTCGGGCTCGGTGTCCGGCTTCTCGGACTTCACCATGCTCCTCGTGCAGGCCCTGCACGACCAGTTCAGCAAGGTGCGCGTGTTCGCGTTCGTCAACCGGCTCGACGAGGTCACCGGCCTGCTCGACCACGGCCGCGCCGACCCCGACGGGCTCGGCGCCCGCATCCGCGCCGAGGCCACGCTCACCGGCTGGCACGGCAGCAGTGACTACGGCGTGGCGCTGGGCGAGTTCGCCGAGCGGTACGGCGGTGCGGTGGGGCCGCGCACGACGGTGTTCGTCCTCGGTGACGCCCGCACGAACATGAGCGACCCGAACCTCCCCGCCGTACGCGAACTGGCCCGGCGCGCCCGGCGCGTCTACTGGCTCAACCCCGAGCCACGCGACCGCTGGGGCACCGGTGACTCGGCCGCGCCCGCGTACGCCGAGCTGGTGCAGATGCACGAGTGCCGCACGGCCGCGCAGCTCAGCGCGCTGATCGCGGGCCTGCTCCCGGTGTGAGGCCGGGCCTGTGACCTGGATCGGCTGATCCGCTCCGCGCGGTGAGCAGCGGTCTTGCCGCCGGTATGACGCCGGGCGCCCGGCCGTGATCGACTGGCCCCAACGCCGACACCGACCCAAGGACGTCACCATGACCCACCCGCCCGTGCCCCTGGGCAGCTTCCCCACCCCCCTGGAACCGGCGCCCCGGCTCGCCGCCGCGCTCGGGCTCGGGCCGGAGGACCTGTGGGTGAAGCGGGACGACCTGACCGGCCTGGGCGGCGGCGGCAACAAGATCCGCAAGCTGGAGTGGACGGTGGGCGCGGCCCTCGCCGAGGGCGCGGACACGCTCGTGACCACCGGTGCCCCGCAGAGCAACCACGCCCGGCTGACCGCCGCCGCGGGCGCCCGGCTCGGGCTGGACGTCGTCCTCGTCCTGCGCGGCACCCCGGGCGCCTCCCGCTCCGGGAACCTCGCCCTGGACGGCCTGTTCGGGGCGCGGCTCGCCTGGGCCGGCGAGGTGGACCAAAACGGGCTGGACGCGGCGGCGGCCGAGGTCTGCGCGCGCCTGCGGTCCGCGGGCGCCCGCCCGGCACTGATCCCGTTCGGCGGGTCCAGCACGCTGGGAGCCAGGGGCTACGTACGCTGCGGCACCGAGCTGCGCGAGCAACTGCCCGACCTGCGTACGGCGGTCGTGGCCCTGGGCTCGGGCGGCACGATGGCCGGGCTGGTCGCGGCCCTGGGCGGCGGTTCGGTGCTCGGCGTCGACGTGGGCGCGCTGGCCGATCCGGCCGCGGCGGTCGCGGAGTTCACCGCACCGCTCACGGCGGAGGGTGTCACGCCGGACACGCTGCGGATCCGCCGGGACCAGGTGGGCGCCGGCTACGCGACCCTCACCGCCCCGGTACGGGAAGCACTCCGTCTCGCCGCCCGCACCGAGGGCCTGGTCCTCGACCCCATCTACACCGGCCGCGCCCTGGCCGGCCTGTACGCCGCGGTCCGCGACGGCACCGTCCGCCCGGGCGAGCGGACGGTCTTCCTGCACACGGGCGGTCTCCCGGGCCTGTTCGGCCACCCGGACACGATCGCCTTCGCGGAGGAGGAGGCGCGGGTCTTCGGCGTGTAGACCGACTCCGCCGGGCCGCTCCCAGGGCGGCCCGGCGGGGCAAGGGGACCGGCGGACGGATCCAGTGGCCGACTAGCCCTTCGCGTACTCGTTCGCCATCGTCCCGGCGAAGTCGTGGAGCACGACCTGCTCGTCGCCGACCACCCAGGCGTCGTGGCCGGGCGAGCAGACGAAGACGTCGCCGGGGCCGACCTCGCTCTCGCCGCCGTCGTCCATACGGATGTGCATCCGGCCCTGCACCACGTACCCGTTGTGGTGGACCATGCAGCTCTCGGTGCCCGCGATCGGCGCCACGGACTCCGACCAGCGCCACCCGGGTTCGAACGTGCCCACGGCGAAGTCGAGCCCGCTCAGGTGGAGGGCTTCGAGGTGGCCGCGGGGGAAGTCGCGCCGTTCGTCCGGCTTCTCGACCGTCTTCACTTCCAGCATGACGGTGTCCTCCCTTCCGGCCGCTCACCGCGGCCGGGGCCGGCCTGCGTCCCCCGGCGGCCTCGGACGGCACCGGCGCTGCGGCGGCCGTACCCCACGGGACCATCGTCGGCCCCGCAACCAGGCACCGCCATCCAGGGAGGACGGGACAACGATGTCAGGAGCGCCGGCCGGCAGACCGTGGACGCACATCCCTCATTACCCTGGCACGGTGACAGCCGGCGACACACCGTCGATCGCGACGGACGACCTCGACGACCCGCCCCTGCGCCCCCTGCCCGGGCGGGTCGCCCTACTGCTGGAGCAAGTCGACGCACCCCCACGGCTGGTGGCCCACCTGCGCGCGGTGCACGATGTCGCGGCACAGCTCCTGACGTGGGTACGACTGCACTGTCCACGGCTGGAGTTGGACGCGGACGCGGTGCTGTTCGGTGCCGCCACGCACGACATCGGCAAGACCCGGCACCCGGCCGAGCTGTCCGGTCCCGGCGCCCGGCACGAGGCGGCGGGACGGGAGTTGCTGCTGGAGCACGGTGTGCCGGCCGGCCTCGCCCGGTTCGCCGGCACCCACGCGTCCTGGACGGCTCCCGGGACCGGCGTGGAGGACCTGCTGGTGAGCCTGGCAGACAAGATCTGGAAGAACAAGCGCGTCCCGGAGCTGGAGGACCTGGTGGTGGCGCGGCTGGCCGAGGCCGACGGACGGCCCGCCTGGCAGTGGTTCATGGAACTGGACGAAGCCCTGACCGCCGTCGGGGAGGGCGCGGACCGCAGGCTGGCGTACCAGATGTCCCACCCTCTCGGCCGGAAGTGACCGTGTTCGCGCCCTCTCTCGGTGCCGACGGTGCCGAGCCGTGTCCTCCACCGCCTCGTCCTGAACGACACCGCCCACCCGCCTACCAACTGCGCGCCGCCCGCAGCAGGAGGGCGCGGACTCGGGCCACGTCGGGGTTGTCGGAGGCACCGGGGCGCTGGACGAGGAAGCCGGTGTTGATCGGCGGGTCCTCCGGTTCCAGCAGCGCGACGAGCGCGCCGGACGCCAGGAGGTCCTGGCACAGATAGCGGGGCAGCACGCTGAACCCGGCGCCGGCGGCCACGGCCGCGAGCACCCCGCGCAGATCGGGGACGGTCACGGCGGCGGTGCGCGACAGACGCCGGCCGAAGACGTGCCGCCAGTAACGGCGGGCGATCGGCAGATCCTCGGCGTAGGTGATGAGCGGAACCTCGTGCAGGACGGCGGGGTCGAAGGAGTCCGGCACGGCGGGCGCTTGCTTCTCGGCGTTCCGGCCGGCGGACGCTGGACGCTCGGCGCCCTGCTCGTTGGACCCTTGAGGCTCGCTGCCCTGCCCGATGGAGCCTTGGCGCTCGGCGCCCCGCACGCCGGGGGCCTGTCCGTGGACCTCGTCCTCAGCCGCGCGCGCGGGCCCTCGCCCCGTCAGTCGCCCCGTCAGTCGCTCTGCCCAGATCGGGGCCGCGACCAGCACGAACTCCTCGTCGGTGAGGGGGACGGCGTGCAACGTACGGCCGCGTGGGCGGGTGGTGGCGATCACCAGGTCGTGGCGGCCGGCCCGCAGTTCGTCCAGCAGCGGATCGGTCAGCCCGGTCGCCACCCGCAGCCGTACGCCCTCGGCGATCAGCGGCGCCAGGGCCGGCAGCGCCCTGCTGCACAGGAGTTCCGCCGGTCCGGCCAGATGGACGGGCTCGGCCCGGGCCCCGGCCGGCGGGGTGGGGCTGGCGACGGCGGCCAGCTCGTCCAGGGGCGCGGCGATCCGCGCCGCGAGCTCGTCGGCCACCGGGGTCGGCCTGACCCCGCGCGGCAGCCGTTCGAACAGCTCCCGGCCGGTCTGCCGTTCCAGTGCGCGCATCTGCGTCGTCACCGTGGGCTGTGACAGTCCGAGCAGCCGGGCGGCGCCGGTGAAGGAACCGGAGCGGTACACCGCGAGGAAGGTGCGCAGCAGGTTCAGGTCGAGGGAAGCGAGGGATGCGGTCTCCACGGGTCCGAGTATGGCCGCCGCGTATTCCCCGGCAGCCATAGGAAACCCAATGTCAGTCATTCGGTGCTTCATTGGCTGCCTATGGGTCGTCTCGCCTACGTTGTTTTGCGCAGGCGCGAACCCCCGCATCCGCGGCCCCGATCCGCCTGTGGACGCAAGCCTTCTGGAGAGAGAACCCCATGTCGAAGATCCTGTTCGTGATGACCGGCGCCGATCACTGGACGCTCGCCGACGGCACCGCGCACCCGACCGGCTTCTGGGCCGAGGAGGCCGTGGTCCCTTACCGGGCCGTCAAGGCCGCCGGTCACGAGGTCGTCGTCGCCACGCCGGGCGGTGTGGTGCCACCGGTCGACCGGGCGAGCCTGGCCGCCGAGGTCAACGGCGGTCAGGAGAACGCCGACGAGATCGCCCGCGCGCTGGAGGAGATGACGGAGCTGCGGACGCCGGTGAAGCTCGCGGAGGTGGACCTCGCCGACTTCGCCGCCGTGTTCTACCCGGGCGGGCACGGCCCCATGGAGGACCTGGCCGTGGACGCCGAGTCGGGCCGGCTGCTGGTGGCGGCCCTGGACTCGGGCAAGCCGCTGGCCGTGGTCTGCCACGGTCCGGCCGCCCTGCTCGCCGCGGTCCGCTCCGACGGCGGCAACGCCTTCGCCGGATACCGCGCGGCGGCCTTCACCAATGAGGAGGAGACCCAGGGCGGCCTCGCCGGACAGGCCAAGTGGCTGCTCCAGGACCGGCTGACCGAGGCGGGCGTCGAGGTGCGGGCGGGTGAGCCGTGGGCGCCGCACGTCGTGGTGGACCGCAACCTGATCACCGGCCAGAACCCGGCCTCCTCGGCCCCGGTCGCCGAGGAACTGCTGAAGCAGCTGGGCTGAGGCACCTCGGGCCGGGGGCCGGAGGCCGGGCGCCGGCGGTCGTTCGGCGCATGGCAGGTGACGGGGAACGGGTGGCGGAACACGAGGTGCCGGAGCGCGGGGTGCCGAAGCGCAAGGTGGCGGATCGGGTGCCGGAACACGGGGTGCCGGAGCGGGTGCCGGAAAATTCGCCGGGCCTCACCCGCAACCTCGCCCGGGGTCGGACGTCTGTCGGGGTGGAGGCCTCCACCTCGTCCAGTTGTCCGACCCTGAGCGACCGAAGGATCACATGTCCGTACACCGTGCCCCGCGCCCGAACCGCACCCACCGGCTGCGCGCCGTCCTGGGGGTCTCCGCCGTAGGCGCGGCCCTGGCCGTCGCCGGCACCCTGACCGCCCAGGCGGCCCAGGACGACAGCCCGGCCACCGCCGAGAGCGGCGCCGCCCACCCCGCGGCCCACTCCCGGAGTGCCGCCGCCCCGGCCCCGGCGCGTGACCAGGCGGCCCCGTCCCCGGTCCCGTCGCCGGTGCGCACGGGAACCCCGTCCCCCGTCCCCTCCCCCGTACGCACGACGAGCCCCGCCCCGGCACCCGCGACGGCCACGCCTTCCCCGGTGCCCGCCACCCCCGGACCGGCCGCCCCGAGCCCGGTGCCGTCCACCGCCGCTCCCGCGCCCGGGCACCCGGCGCCCGCTCCGGGCCACCCGCGTCCGGCGCCCGTACCGCACCACCGTCACGCCACGCCGGCACCGGTTCCGCAGCAGCACTGAAGCAGGGCCGGTGCGGGGGAGCCGTCGCGTGGCGGCTCCCCCGCACCCGGCTCCGGGAGATCCATGACGACAGCGACACCACCGGCGACGGCCGTGCCCTGGGAGCGGCCCGCGTCCTGGCGGCGCCTGACAGCGGCGCTGCGGACCCGCGTCCTCGCCCGCACCCACGCCGGTACGACACCGGCCGCGCCCGGCACCGGACCCCGTGCCGGCACCCGGACCACCGTGGAAGCCGGGCGGCCACCGGGCTTCGAGGAGCTGTACCACCACCGCCGGCTGTCCCTGGTGCGCCTGGCGGTGCTGCTGGTGGACGACCTGCCCACGGCCGAGGACGTCGTCCAGGACGCGTTCACCGCGCTGTTCCGGCGGCACGGCCACCGGCTCGCGCGGCTGGACGACCCGGAGGCGTATCTGCGGACCAGTGTCGTCAACGCGGCCCGCTCGGTGCTGCGCCGACGCAGGACCGCACGGGCGCACACCCCCGTCCCGGAGGGACACGCGCCCGCCCCCGAGGAGGACGTGCTGCTGCACGAGGACCACCGGGAGGTGCTGGCGGCGCTGGGCACGCTGACCCGGCGGCAGCGGGAGGTGCTGGTGCTGCGCTACTGGTCGCATCTGACCGAGGCCGAGATCGCGACGACGCTCGGTCTGTCGCGGGGTGCCGTCAAGTCCACGGCCAGCAGGGCGCTGGACGCCCTCGGCCGGCGTCTGGAGGGGCTGCGATGAACGAGTCCGGTACGGGGACCACGGCGACGCAGGTGGAGGAGCGGCTGCGGGCCGCGCTGGCCGCGCGGGCGCTCTCCGTCGGCCCGGCCGACCTGCGGCCCCTGCCCCCGCCGACCGGCCCGGCGTTGTTCCGGCGGGTGCTGGTGCGCCGGGCGGTGGCGGGCGTGCTGGTCCTGGCCGCCGTGGCCGCGCTGGTCTTCCTCTCGGTGCGCCACGAACCGGCCCGCCCGGCCGAGCCGGCCCGCTCCCCGCATCCACCGATCGGCACGCCGGCCCCCGTCCCGAGTCCGGTGGCCCCGTCCACGCCCGAACCGTCCCCGAGCGCCCGGCAACCGTGAGCCCGCCCCGCGGTGACACGGCCGCGGCACTCAACGCGGTTGGCGGAGAGAGGCGTTGGGATTGCCGCCACCGTCCGCGCCGGTCTTCCGGCAGACCCGGCCGTCACGGCCTGCCGCTCCGAGTGCGAGGCGGTGCGGCGCATGGCACATTGGGCGTGTGGGCCGTGCAGTGCCAGGCCCGTGGCCGCCGGTGCCCGGGGATCTCGGATGACACCGCACAGCAGGTCGTCGCTCCCCCGTAACCAGTGTCGCGGTCACCTCCCGGCTGAAGAACTGTGGGTATGGGTATGCACCGAACGCACTCGTTCCGTTACGCGGCCGCCGCGGCCGGCATCTCGTTCGCCGTCTCCGCGCTCCTCCCGGCGCCCGCCTCCGCCGCGGGCCTGCCGGCAACGGCCTCCCCGGCCGCCGCCAAACCCACCATCGTGCTGGTTCACGGCGCCTGGGCCGACGCCTCCAGCTGGAACGGCGAGGTCAAGATCCTCCGTGGTGAGGGGTACCAGGTACGCGCCATCGCCAATCCCCTGCAGAACCTGACCACCGACTCGCAGACGATTGCCGACTTCCTCAAGACGGTGCGGGGTCCGGTGGTGCTGGTCGGACACTCCTACGGGGGCAGTGTCATCACCAACGCCGCCGCGGAGACCAAGAACGTCAAGGCGTTGGTGTACGTGGACGCCGCCGCGCCCGCCGTCGGTGAGACCAACGGATCGCTGAGCGGTTCCACGTCGGCGCTGAACGCGCCACCCAGCACACTGTTCGACACCGTGGCATACCCTCAGGCTCCGTCCGGGGCGAAGAACCTCTATCTGAAGAAGAACATATTCGTCAAGGACTTCGCCAGTGACCTGCCCCCCAACCAGGCCGAGAGCCTGTGGGCGACACAGCGAGCCGCCTCGACGGCCGCGTTCGACACGCCGTCGAAGCACGCCGCCTGGAAGACGATCCCGTCCTGGTACTTCATCAGTACGGGCGACCGGATCATCACCCCGCAGTCGGAACAGCGCATGGCTCGTCGCGCCCACGCGAAGACGACCGTCTTCAGGGGCGGGTCACACCTCACCCTCATCTCACACCCGGACGCGGTGGCCAAGGTCATCACCACCGCGGCCCGCTCCGTGGGCTGACCCGTCACTTCACGCGATCTGATCCGGGACCGAGACCTCCGAAGCACAGTCCGGGCATGTCGTGCGGCCGAACAGACGGGTCACGCGATCCGCGGCCGCTGACTGCCCCGCCCTGACGGCCAGACCGTGCAGCCGGGACGCCGGCGACGGCAGGCCCTCGGGGGCTGCCGGGCGAATCCCGGTGAGTACGGGTACCTTGTCGGCGGATGCTTCCTGCGGCGCAGACTGTGCCTCCACACCGGCACCCCTCGAAAGCCAGCAGGTGCTCCAGCCAGTAGAGGACGTCGTCCTCGTCGCCTTGGAAGGGCCGCACCATCACGTGGTTCCGGGTCAGCCGGTGCAGCTCGCTGATCGCAGCCGGGTAGCGTGCCTGGACGTAACCAGGCTCATGGAGTTGCTGTTCCTCGACTCGGGGTAGGTCGGACGCGGAGTGTTGGCACAGACGTCACTTGCGGTTCGGCCGTGATCGATCACCACCCCATTCAATTGCAAAGGAAGAACTTTGCGATGCCCATGGGAGAGTTTGTGAACAGAAACGTGCGTGGTCTGCGATGGGGAGCGCCTGTCGCGGCGGCGTCGGCGGCCGTGGTGGCGACCATGGTGCTCAACCCCACGCCGGGCGCCTCCGCCAGTGCTCCGCAGAGCACGGCGAAGGCCAAGGCCCCCACCGCGAAGAACGTCATCTTCATCAACGGCGACGGCATGGGTGCCGCCGCACGTGAGGCGGCACGGCTGCATCTCGCGGGCCTGCAGGGCCAGCTGACGATGGATCGCCTGCCCGTCTCCGGTCAGCTGACGACCACCCCGGACGACCCCAAGGCGGTGGTCACGGACTCCGCGGCGGCCGCCACCGCGTGGGCCACGGGCGAGAAGACGTACAACGGCGCGATCAGCGTCGACACCGACGGCAACCCGCTCCCCACGCTCGGGGCGCAGGCCAAGGCGGCGGGCAAGTCCACCGGCCTGGTGACGACCGCACAGGTCACCGACGCCTCGCCCGCGGCCTTCTTCGCCAACACCGCCGACCGCGGCAAGCAGGACGAGATCGCCCGCCAGTACCTCGACGTCAGCAAGCCGGACGTGATCCTGGGCGGCGGCGAGGACTGGTGGCTGCCGGCCGGCACCCCCGGTGCCTTCCCCGACAAGCCCGCCGAGGACACCAGCGAGGGCAGCCGCGGCACGAAGGGCAACCTGATCGCCAAGGCCCAGCGCTCCGGCTACAGGTACGTCACCAGCGCGAAGGACCTGAACAAGGCCCCCGCGGGCAAGTTGCTCGGCCTCTTCGGCAACGAGGAGATGTTCCAGCAGCGCCCCGAGGGCCAGGGCGACGTGTACGACCCGGCCGTCGACCTCGCCACGATGACCAGCAAGGCGCTGAAGACGCTGGACAAGAACAAGAAGGGCTTCTTCCTCATGGTCGAGGAGGAAGGCGTCGACGAGTTCGCGCACAGCAACAACGGCACGCGGGTCCTGCAGTCGATGCAGCAGCTGGAGAAGGCCGTCGCCGTCGCCCGCGCCTACCAGGCGACCCACCCGGACACCCTCCTGGTCATCACCGGCGACCACGAGACCGGCGGCCTGGCGGTCGAGGAGAACGACACCGCGGACGAGTCCGGCACTGGTGTCTCCGTCGAGGACGGCCCGTTCACGATCCACGGCAGTGACCGGACGTTCACGATCGACTGGACGACTTCCGGCCACACCAGTGTCGACGTTCCCGTCACGGCCGCCGGCCCGCTCGCGAGCCGGTTCACCGGCAAGCACGCCAACACCTACGTCCACGACGTCCTGTCCCAGGTCCTGGCCCCCCGCCACTGACCGGCTGACCGGCCAATCCCACGTAATACGAGGCTTGAAGTGTCCCTCCGGCATGCTTTCGCAGCACTGGCCGTCGTGCCCGTGCTCGCCCTCCCGGCGACCGCCGCCCAGGCGGCCCCCGCCGACCCCCAGCCCACGGTGCTCCCCCAGAAGACCCACTTCGACCTGCAGGCCCACCGCGGTGGCATCGGCATGACCACCGAAGAGTCCCTGGAAGGCTTCGGCAAGGCCATGCGCCTCGGTGTGACCACCCTGGAGCTGGACACCCACGTCACCAAGGACCGGAAGGTCGTCGTCAACCACGACCGCCAGATCAGCGCCCAGAAGTGCAAGGACACCGCGCCGGTCACCCCGGGCGACCCGATGTACCCGTACGTCGGCAAGTACATCAAGGACCTGACGCTGGCGCAGATCAAGACCATGGACTGCGGCTACCAGCAGCTCCCCGGCTTCCCCGAGCAGGAACAGATCAAGGGCCACCGCATGGTGGAGCTCAAGGACGTCCTGAACCTGGTCAAGAGTTACAACGCCCGGCAGGTCAAGCTCAACATCGAGACCAAGGTCGAGGCCGGCGCCCCCGAGCAGACCGCGCCGCGCGAGCTGTTCGTGCGTCGTGTGTACGAGGAGATCCACGCCTCCGGCATCGAGGACCAGGTCACCATCCAGTCGTTCGACTGGGGCGCCCTGAAGGAGATGCACAAGCTCGCGCCGAAGTACCCCCTGGTGGCGCTGACCAACTACGACTTCCTCCAGGTCGGCAAGCCCGGCGCCTCACCGTGGCTCGGCGGCATCGACGCCGACGACTACGACGGCGACTTCGTCAAGGCCGCAGCCGCCGTCCCCGGCGTGACCGCACTGTCACCGGTGTACGGCTTCCCGCAGGACGGCGTCGTCTCGGACCCGGACTTCGAGTTCTACGTCGACGACAAGATGGTCTCCGAAGCCCACAAGCGCGGCCTGAAGGTCGTCCCGTGGACCTGTGACGACCCCGCCACCGTCGAGGCGCTCATGGACATGGGCATCGACGGCATCATCACCAACTACCCGAACCGCGTCCGGGACATCATGGCCGAGCGTGGCATGCGCCTGCCGAAGGCGTACACGCCGAAGGGCTGACGCCCGCGGCCCACTCCGCATCCCCGCCCCCCGGAGCAGCTTCTTCCCGTTCCGGGGGGGTGTGCGTTTCGGGCCCGGGCCGGGCGGCGGAAGAGGGCCGGCGGACTGCGGCCGAGAATGGGGGCACCCATATCCGCCCTTACCGCATTCTTGTCAATTTCTTGCCGTACGAAATTCGAACATCCAGCCACCGAGGCCCGCCCCCCACCCTCGGGAGAAATACAGCTAGCGGTAATGCCGGACAAAAACGCGTCCTGGATGCTGGATGGATGCTGCGTTGCTTGATGGTCGATGACAGCCCGCACTTCCTCGAAGCCGCTCGCTGCCTGCTGGAGGGGCAAGGCATCGCAGTCGTGGGCGTGGCACCCGACGGCGCGCGAGCGATGCGGCAGGTGGAGCGGCTCCGACCGGAGGTGGTGCTGGTGGACATTGATCTCGGTGCCGAAAGCGGCTTCGAGTTGACCCGTCGACTGCAGGACGAGACGGGTCCCTCCCCTCCCCCGGTCATTCTGGTTTCCAACCATGCGGAGGAGGACTATGGTGATTTGGTCGAGGAGAGCACCGCGGTCGGATTCCTGGCGAAGTCCGCTCTGTCAGGCGACGCCATTCGGACGCTGCTCACCGAGGACAGTCACCAGGACGGCTCGGTCATCGAGCCTCAAGAAAGGTGATGACGGCCCGGACGCGACGGTGATCGTCGTCGGTCTCCGGCAGGTTCAGCTTCGCGAGGATACTGCGCACATGTTTCTCCACCGTTCCTTCAGTGACCCACAGACGACGGGCGATGCCGGCATTGGAACGGCCCTCGGCCATCAGTTCCAGCACTTCGCGCTCCCGCGCGCTGAGTAGTGCCAGTGGATCCTCCCTGCGACGGGCGGAGACCAGTTCCCGCACCAGTGCGGGATCCACCACCGACCCGCCCCTCGCGATCCGGTGCATCGCCTCAAGGAAGTCCCGCACGTCACTCACCCGGCTCTTGAGCAGGTAACCGACGCCGTGGCCGCTCTCCAGGAGTTCCAGCGCCCGGTCGACCTCGGCGTACGCCGACAGGACCAGGATTCCGATGCCGGGGAACTCCTGCCGGATGGTGCGGGCCGCATCCAGCCCGTCGGTGGCCTGCCCGGGCGGCATCCGGATGTCGGTCACGACCAGATCCGGCCTCGCCGCCCTGACCACGTCGAGCAGTTGGACGGCATCGGCGGTCTGCCCCACCACCGCACAATCCGCGCCCTGGAGCAGGCTGGCCAGCCCCTCACGGAACAGGACGTCGTCCTCGGCCAGGACGACCCGCAGGATCGTCCTGGCCGGGCCGTTCCGGCTCGGCTCGTCCCCGGCACGGGACGTCGGGCGTCCTGGCGTCATACCTACCATTGTCCCTGGGTCCCGTCCGGTGGGCACCTGCCGGGGACCCGCGCAGAACCTGTTGCACCAACAGGGAGGAAACGTGCGTCCGCTCGCCTCCCGTGCCCGGGGAACCGGCGCCAACGGTGATCTCGTGCGCCGCGTGATCGTCGCCAGTGGCTTCCTCGTGCTCCTGATCAGCTCGGCCTTCGCCGTCCTGTTCCGCTGCAGTGTCGATCTGCGCGCCTCCCAACGGCTCGCGCAGCAATCCGAAGAGCTGCTGCTGGCGGCCGACCAGGTGCGGCACAGCGTCGTCAGTCTCCAGGCGGACCTGCGCGGCTACGAACTCACCGGCCGCGAGCAGTTCATCAAGCGCTGGCAGGTTGCTCAGGCCGCCTTGCCCAAGGAGGCCGGAACGCTGACACGCCTGGCCAACTCCGCCCAGCGGATCAGAACGGAGCAGGTCCAGCGAGCGGGTTTCGCGGACGTCGTCAAGGAATACTCCATGCCACTGATGAACGTCGCGAAGCAGGACCTCCCGGCGATGCGGGCCTCGGCCATCGAGAACGACCGACGCGTCGAGGCGATCCGAGGCGAGTGCCACCGCATCGTGCTCACCGAACGGAAGCTCGCGGCGGCCCGGGAGGAACGCGCCGCCTCGGTCGCCGACCAGGCGGTCATCGCGACCACCGGAGGTCTGACGGGTTCGGGCGTGCTCGTCATCGGATACGCGGGCTACGTCACCCGAGCGGTCGTGCATCCCGTGCGACGAGCCGCCGCCATGGCCGGCCGGCTCGCCGACGGCGACCTGACCGCGCGCACATCGGAGACAGGGGTCGGTGAGATCGGCGTGCTGGAGCGCAGCTTCAACCGGATGGCCGACTCGCTGGAGGAAAGCCATGCCGAACTGTCCACCTCGCGGTCCAGGATCCTCGCAGCCGCCGACCAGGCCCGGCGACGCATCGAACGCGACCTGCATGACGGGACCCAGCAGCGGCTGGTGTCCCTGGTGCTGGAACTGCGGTCCGCCCAAGGCGCCGTACCCGTGGATCAACCGGAGCTGAGGGCCAGGGTGGCCCGGGTCAGCACAACGCTGCTGGCGGCGCTCGACGAATTGCGCGAGCTCTCCCGCGGCATCCATCCAGCGGTCCTCTCGGAGGGCGGGCTGCCCCCCGCGCTCCGTGCCCTGGCCCGTCGCTCACTGGTTCCGGTCGAACTCGACGTCCATGTCCCCCGGAGACTGCCCGAGCCGGTCGAGGTGGCGGCCTACTACGTGGTCTCGGAGGCACTGGCCAACACCGCCAAGCACGCCCTCGCGTCCTACGTCCGCGTCTCCGTGCATGCCCGCGACGACGTCCTGTGCCTGTCCGTTCACGACGACGGCGTCGGAGGAGCCGTTCTGGGGCAGGGCTCGGGTCTCGTGGGCCTCGCCGACCGTGTGGGAGCCCTGGACGGAACGCTCACCCTCCACAGCCCCAGCGGACACGGAACGACAGTGCAGGCGCGCCTTCCCCTCTCGTGACGCCGCGCCTTCCCCTCTCGTGCCGGGTCAGGGGAACGAGGCACTCCGTCAACGTTCCTCCACCAGCGCACGGCAGCGGTCGTCGCAGCGATGCACCGCGAGCGGGTACGCGGGGAGGTGCCGGGCCGGGACGGCACTGTCGGCCGGCGCCGCTCCGTCAGGGATCAGATTGTTGAAGCGCAGGACCTTGACGACCATGGGATGACCGGCCAGCAGCGTCAGTGAGCCCCCTGCCTCATGGACTCGGCGCGCGGTGGCTGCCAGAGGGCGCACTCCCGCACAGTCCAGGAAGGTCACCTGTCTCAGGTCTATGACGACGTCAGGGTGCCTGCCCCTGGTCGCGGCGGTGAATATGGCGTCAGTGTGGGCGGCGGTGGCGATGTCCAGTTCACCGGCCACGTTCACCACTGTGGGCCGGGTTCCGACGAAGACGGTGCAGACAGCTTTCACGTGCGTGTCCCGTTCTCAGAGGCGTTCCCCAGGTCTCGGCTCGGCGAGGCGAGCCCAAGTCCGGCCGGATCAGCCGACGCGTCCACGCTAGGAACACGACCACGGCGACGTCATTGCAGCCAGCCCCCACCGCCCGCCTCCCGCCAGCCACCAGGCTTCGCGGGAGATCGAGGAACCGCTCTGCTCTCAGAGCACCCTTCCGCCCGCCCTGCCCTCATGTACCGGTCGCTGCTGTGCGGCGGACGGACTTCCGTCACCCCGGTATCCGGTCCGGGGCGCGCAACTCTCCGCCGGGAGCAGTTTCGCCACCCGCTCGCCGATCCAGTGGCCGAGTGCCTGGTAGGCGTCGAAGCGCCGGCTGTCGAACCACTGGTCGCTGGTCCCGTCGTGGGGAAATGCCGGGTTGGCCTGGGCGTACGCGAGGAGCGCGTAGGGCATGTCGGGGGTCAGCGTGGCCCGGGCGACGATCAGACGTCCCCGCGTCCCGAGCCTTCGACCGTGGTCGTCCACCAGTGGCCGCGGGTAGACGATCTCGCCCACGACCACCGAGTCGGCCGAGAGCCGGAGGTCGAGGGCGGCCAGTGGGTTCGGCGGCGGCTGGGCGGGCGGGGGCGGCTGGCCCGGCCGGGTGGGCTGGGTCGGCTGTGCCGTGAGGGGAGGCGCGCTGCCCGGGACGAGCTTCTGCCAGTCCTCGCGGGCGATCCTGATCTCGACCCCTAGTTCCTCCCGGGCCAGGGCGATGGCCTCGCCCAGAGCGGGGGCGAAGGCCCCGGAGCCCCCGCTGGCGTCCACGCACACGGCGGTGGTGACGCCGTGCCGGAGCAGTTCGACCAGGCCGAGGTTCTCGTAGTGCCCGCCGTCCGTGACCAGCAGCATCCGGTCGTCCAACGGGTAGCGGCCGGACACTTCCCGCAGCAGGTAGGGCAGGCGGCGGATGCCGGGCATCGGAGGCAGCGCCCAGTCGGCGGGTTCGTGCCAAAGGGGTCCGAGGACGCCGGGGTTGGGGAGCCAGGTGCCGAGCCGGGCGTTGGAGAGCGCGAACAGCGTCTGGAACGCCCGCGCCTGGCGTCCCATGGCCGAGGCGAACGCCGCGCCGGAGACGGCGACGGCCGACTCGACGGTCAGGTCCTTGCGGATGACCGGCCTGGTGCGCTCCCACAGGACGTCCGTCCGGGCGTACCCGACGTCCGGGCCGCCGACGTAGTCGTAGGACAGGGTGAACGACACCGCGTGCCGCCCCGGCGGTGTGCGGTCGTCGCCGGACAGGTTGGCCGCCGCCGCGAAGACGAGCTGGGGGAAGCCGGGGTGCCGCCTGGCGTAGCAGCAGAGCGGTGTCGGCTCGTCGAAGTCGTAGGGGACCGCGAGCTGTTCACCGTCCGGCTCGGTCCGGCGGCGGACGGCGAACGCGGTGGCCAGCCGGGCGCGGTAGAAGGGGTGGAGACTCGTCCACGTCTGGTCGAGGCTCAGCGCGACCGCGCAGAGGACGACCGGAAGACCGATCTGGACGGCCACGGGCCATGTCCGCCCGACGTGGATCGCCCCGCCCAGAACGAGCAGGGAGGCCACCGCCACCACGACGAGAACCACCCACACCAGCAGGTACTTGCCGACGACAGGCATGGCGCGCACCAGCCGCGTGCGCTTGGCGGACTCGACGGCGCGCTCGGTGGACTCGATGCGTCGCCACGTGGTGCCGGCCAGCACGGTCACATAGGTGAGCAGCGCCACGACTCCGCCGCTCAACGCGGTCGCCGGGGCGTGCAGCGTCCACAGGCGTGCCGTCACCCACTCCAGGGCGGGGAGGACGACCACCACGACGGCCAGCAGCAGGCCCGCCACCACGAACGTGAGGAAGGTCTTCTTCAGCACGCCCGACAGGAACCGCCTGGCGAGGCACAGGGACACCAGCCAGAGGAACCAGAAGACGGCCGCGCAGCACAGCAGGGCGAGAACGGCCCACAGCGCGGGTCCCCGGAAGCCCGGGAGCCGGGTCGGGTCCGCCAGCGGAACGAGGTGGTAGCCCCAGCTCAGGGCGAGCCCCAGGACCAGCACGGTCGCGGTGAGCAGTCCCAGAGAGGCCAGCAGGCCCCGCAGAACCGCCCCGATGGCGGCCAGCCACTGGCCGGTGCCCTCCGCGACGTACTTGGAGTGCCGGCGGGTGTGGTCCTCTTCCGGCGTGCCGGGCATGAAGACCTCGCGGGTACGAACCCTGGTGTGGTCTTCCCCACGGCGGCCGCCCGTCGCGGCCAGCGCCAGTTGCAGGGCACCCGTGGTGTAGCCGCCGCCGGAGACCGACACCAGGTAGCGTGCCCGGAGCAGTTGGGGGCGCAGGGCCTGGAGCGCGCCCAGGGTGACGCAGGCCGAGCGGATGCCGCCGCCCGAGACGCAGAAGCCGAGCCCGCCCTGTTCCCGGCCGGGTGGCACCCGGCTGCCGTTCTCCCAGCGCGCCTCCCTGGTACGGGGCGGGTCACCGCGTCTTGTACCAGGCCAGCGTGTCCGGCCCCACGCCATCACGGGCCAGGGCGCGACGACGTCGGGCCCCTCGGGCCGGGGGTCGGTCGTGCCGCCCCTGTGCCCGTTCTCGCACACGCACGTCTCGTGGCGTGCGCGCTCTCTTTCGTACCGGCGCCGGGCGCAGCCGTGGAACGCGGCCCGCTTGAGGACGATCCCGATGAGGACCGCGGCGACCGGTACGGTGAGGACGAGCAGCAGCCACTTGACCGTCGCGAAGCCCGCCGCCCACGCGAACGCCCAGTCGGCGCCGCTCAGGCCATGGAGAAGCAGCAGCTTCTCGGTCACGGCGCACACGCACGCCGCGACGGCCGCGCCGATCCCGTACGCGATCAGGATGCGGTGCCTCATGCGCACCGCTATGGTGCGGTCGCTCAGCCAGAACGCGAGCACCGTGCTGACGGTGTACGTCCCTATGAGGACGAAGTCGGCCGTCAGTGCCGTACGGAAGTCGGCCGTCCGGTCGCCGACGAGGGTTTGCGCCGCACGCGCGTCGCCGGCCAGTTGCAGCCCCACGTCGTCGACGGCGGGGGCCCGGAGGCGGATCCAGAGCCCCGCGCCGAAGACGGCGAGGGCCACGACGGCCAGGACGCAGCCGGGCAGGCGGGACAGCGTGGCGGGGCGTGCGTCTGCCGGCGGGGCCGGCAGGCCGCGCGCTCCGTCATCCGCCTCGTGTCTCACTGCGGGCCCCCGGCCGCGGCCCACGGGGCGAAGGCGTTGTCCACCGAGCGCAGAGCCGCCCGCAGCCCCGGGAAGTGCCGTAGCAGCACGCTGGTCATGGTGTTGTTCTCGATCCAGTCAAGGCCGGTCGGGGTGTACACCTGAGGTGTGTAGTCCCTGGTGAGGAACCGGTCGCTGTTGAGGCGGCGGGAGGCCATCAGGACGAAGACACGGAAGGCCGTGTCGCTGAACGCGAAGCCCTTGGGGCGGGGTTCGGCGAACAGGCCCACCGAGAGGTCGACGCGCTCGATGTCGCCGTCGTAGACCCGGCGCAGTTCCTCGGCCCAGACGGGGTTGTCCGTGAGGGTGTCGAAGTCCTCGGCGGGGCGGAGGTGGAGCTGGCGCCGGAACTCGTTGTAGCGGGGCACACCCACCTCGCGCGACCGCAGGATGTCGACGGCCCCGAGGTCCATGAGCTTGCCGTCGGGCCGTTGGAACTCCTGGAGGAACCTCGGGTAGTTGTGCAGGGTGACCAGGCCCGGGTGGGAGGTGCCGAAGGAGTAGAGCAGGTCGCTCAGGGTGTGTTTGCCGAGGATGTCGTAGGCGTGCCACCCCGTCAGTTCCCGGAAGGTGGCCTCCTGGAGGAGCGAGTCGTCGGCGGCCGACCGGAAGCTCCAGTCGTCCGGGATGAGGGGGTGCATGCGGTAGACGGCGACGAACTCCTCCGTGAGCGAGTACGGGACGCCGAAGTGGTCCGTGCGTCCGCCCACGATGCCGCTGAGCACCTCGCTGTCGCCGAGGCGGCCGAGCAGCCTGTGCAGGCGCTCGCCCATCAGGCCGTACCAGTTGGTGCGCAGGGCGGTGACGGTTGTCGGGTGGCTGATGACGGCGGGGGTCCATTCCACGGTGTGGATCTTGGCGATGAGCGCCGCGTTGACCAGCCGTGCCCGTTGGAAGAGCTCCTCGTCGGACCACGTGGGGCAGGCGTCGTGCAACGCGTCGCAGATCGCGTTGTGTTCGAGCAGGAAGACCAGGTGCATCATGGCCAGTCCCACCCAGAAGCCGGGAATCGCCGCCGGGTCCTTGTCCGGATCGTCCGGGAACAGCGGGCCGTTGGGAACCCGGAGCCTGCCGCCTTCGCCGGTGCGCAGCGAACGCTGCTCTTCCAGGTTGTTCCCGTACAGCTGGGACGCGTCCCACCAGGGCGAGTTCTCGTTGAGGAAGGTCGGCGGCAGACCGTCGTGCCCGTCGGGGCGGGTGGGGTCCGGGATGGTCCGCGGGATGAGCATCGGTGGTGCGGGCCACGGGTCGTCGTCGGACAGATCGATGTGCCAGGGGCGGTCCATGGTGCCCTGCCCGTGACTGACCCAGTCCCTGACCATGAACTGGAGCCAGGCGGCGACCAGGGCGTTGACGGACTCTGCCGGAACGAACGCGTCCCGGGTCAGCAGGGCCCGGCTCACCTCGCGGGGGCTCGGGGAGAGCAGGCGTGGCTCGGGTTCGGGGAAGGCCCGGTCCGGCGGCACGTTGCGGCCGAAGCGCGAACGGGCCATGCCCATGCGGGGGTCGGCCAGGTCGTTGTAGGTCCCGTCGGCCGTGCGCTCCGTGAGGTTCTGCACGTTCGGGGCACCGATCTCCGGCAGGTCGCACGACGGGTAGGAGCCGGTGTCGAAGAGGTTCTTGCGGCGCAGGTTGTCCCGCAGGCCGACGAGGGTCAGCAGACCGAGGGGCTTGGGCAGGCGGTACCAGCCGACCTTCCGGTCGACGGCGACCGCCAGCCGGTCGTGCAGCTGCACGAACCACGGGGCCCGGCCTTGTGGTGCTGTGCTCATGAGGGGATTCCTTCCGGCGTCCCATCCCGGGAGGCCCGGCGCGGCGGCTGCGGCGTCAGCGGACGTCCGGCAGCCGGCACGGCCACCCCCGGGCGACGAGTGTCAGGGCGACGTTGACCGTCGAGATCGCCGTGGCCGCGGCGGCCATGCGGCGCGGAAGCAGGCCCTCGCGGCCGGCGCAGGCGGCGGCGAGGGCGTCGCTCGTGTGGATGAGCGTGCCGGTGCGCAGCTCCCGGTCGCGTGCGTCCGCGTCCGCAGGGCAGAGCAGTTGGGCGCCGATGACCACGGTGCGCACTCCGAACATGCGGAGCACGTAGACCAGGGCGGGCTGTCCGGGGTCCGCGCCCAGACGGCGGGCCATCACTCGCGGGGTCAGCAGCGCCGCCGCGCCGTTCACCAGTCGGATGACGGCCAGAGAACGGCGCGCGGCTGTCCGCACGTCCATCCCAGCGTCCCTTCCAGGCGTGCATCCGGAGGATGTTCACGCCCTCTTTCTTACGATATGGGAGGCGGTCCTGATGCGCGCGTCGGGGCCGGGACGGCCGCCGACCGTCATTCCTCCTCTCCCGGCTCCTGGTGCGGCGTGCCGTTCATGGCCTGTCTGAGCCGCGCGAGCCGCAGATAGATCGTGCGGCGGGCACGGTTCTGGTTGCCCAGCGGCCGGTGTTCGGGCAGGGCGTGCCAAGGGTTGAACGACAGCCGGTCGGCACGGGCGAACTGGTCCGCCGGATCGCACTCCTGCCGGAGCAGGCGCAGGGTGGCCACCGGCACGAACGGCGAGAGGCGTTCGGGCCACACCACCGACGCGTTCTCGACCGGCATCCGGTGGGCGTCCGTCTGCACCTGGACGAGGAAGTCGAAGCAGGCGTCGCGGTCCCGCAGTGCGGCGGCCAGGGCCTGCCGCAGGTAGTCGTCGGGCGGGTGCAGGGGCACCTTGCTGCGGGTCGCCTCGCGGGGCACGAGGGAGTACTGCATGGCCTGACCCGCCCCGAGGAGGTAGGGCGCGCAGCTCCAGTAGCGGGCCTCCAGCGGGCTGGTCTGGGTCTTCGCGTACAGCCCCTGCATGATCATGTCGCAGAGGTGCGGGTGAGCGGGGTCGAGGAAGTACAGGACCGGGGTCCCGGCGAAGACGTGCCGTTGGAGCCTGAGGTTCTCCACGACGTCGGGCGTGGTGAAGGTCGGCGCGCTGATGCCGGTGAAGTCCTGGGTCCACCGCTCGTCGTCGAGCAGCTTCTCACCGCCGACGCCGAGGAGTTTGACGCCGATGCTGAGGACGCCGTTGTCCTTGATGTCGGGCGGCGCGAGGGGGCCGGGTCCCGCGAAGCGGACCCAGGCGCGGTAGGTGGCGGGGGTTCGGAACACACCGTGCCGCAGCCGTGCGGGCAGGTCGTCGCGGACGGTGAAGTCCGCGTGGACGACCCCGTAGGTCTTGGTGTTGCCGGCCCGTTGGGCCTCCCCCGGCCGGTACTGGCGCCGGACGAAGCGGGCCATCTGCTCCGCGATGGCCTCGGCGACCGCCGCCTCGCCCGGCACGGCCCGCTCTTCGGCGAGGCCCAGGTGCTCGTCCCGGCGGCGTACGTTGACGCACCACTGCACGGCGGCCTGGAGGGGACGCAGCAGGGTCCGGTCGAACAGCGGGCGCACGTAGGGGTCGATGCGCCGCTCCAGCAGGACGCCTCCCAGGATCGCGTCGTTGAGTCGCCGCCCGGCGTTCACTGCCGCCCGCCCTCGGGTACGGCCGTGCAGAGGTAGTGCAGTGCCTTCAGGCCCGGCAGGAAGAAGTAGGCGCCGCCCCGCACGGTGACGAACTGCGGAAGGCCGAGGTGGCGGGTGCGGAAGGGCCTGCCCTGCTCGGTGAAGGTCATACGGCGTTCCTGGCGCGGCGCGACGAGGGGGTCGGGGCCGTCATGGAGTCCGTTGAAGTTCGGGTTGTCGAGCCAGGTGTGCTGGATGAACTCGAACTGGCGGGAGATGTTGGCGTTCAGTGCGAGGAAGTGCAGTCCCTGTGCGTCCGGGCCGTCCTCCGTGCCGTCGGGACCGTAGGGCCGGCCGCGGCGGAGCAGCCGGTGGCGGCGTCCGACGGCGACCGAATCGGCGGAGCCGGGGCGGGGGTCCAGGGAGTCGCGGGGGTTGGCCCGGCGGACGTGGGCGCCGAGCGGGCAGCGCAGACCGGCCGGATCCGTGGCGTGGTAGCCGAAGCCGTTGTCCGTCGCCAGGGCGGGGTCGTCGTGCTCGGGCGCCCGGACCAGGGGTGCGCCGCCGGGCCAGCGTCCCACCATGTGCGCGGCGAGCGCCTCCTGTGCGGCGGGGTCGCTGCTGCCGTCGGGGCGGCGTGTCTCCGCGTCGAGGTAGTCCCGGAAGGCCTCGACGTCCTGGCGGAGCTGCCGGAGGACCAGGTAGCTGCCGTTGCGTCCGAAGTCCGCGCCGCCCTCGGGGGCGCGGGGCAGCACGCCGAGGGGGTCGTCGCTGGGCGGCAGCAGCGGGCGGTCCGTCAGCAGCCCGTACTCGTTGGGGTAGCCGAGAACGAACTCGCCGGCCCTGACCACCTGTTCACCGACCGTGCCCCCGTCGCCGGCCACCAGTGCGGCCTTGCGCAGCCCCTCGACGAGGGGCTGGGAGATGCCGTCGCGGAAGCCGAAGGGCTCACGGTCGGTCAGCTCGGCGGTGGCCAGCCGTACGGTCTCGGTGAAGGCGCCGGGGACCAGGACCGCTCGGCGCGTCTCGGCCTCCAGTTGTCGCAGCCGCTGCCCGTCGCGCGCGTAGAGCATGACCAGGACGTGCACCGGCCGGCCCGCCGGGCCGCCCCACCGCCAGTGCCCCGGGGCGTTCTCCCCGACGTCCCCGAGGAAGCGGCTGCGATCCGGGGCGGTCATGCCTACGACGAACTCGTACGGGAATCCGTCCGGTTCGGGTGTCTCCAGTCCCAGGTGCCGCAGGCCGTCCGAGGTGAGGGCCACGTTGACGGCGGTGTCCGCGGGCTCGGAGAGGCCGTTCGTCACGCGGGGCGCCAGTCGCCCCAGCGCGGCACGGGCGGTGGCCGCCGGCCCGGCCGTGGCGAGCAGCAGGAAGCAGGCCGACGTCAGGGTGCGGTAGCCGCGGGTGACCAGGCCCTGGATGTCGTCGAGTTCCAGCGGCGTCGTCATGGTGTCACCCTTCCTTCCGGCCCTTCAGAACAGGGCGAGCCAGGCCTCCGTCTCGGCGGGGCCGAGGTGCCCGAAGAGGCCTGCCCGGATGCGGGCGTTGATGTCGAGGTCGTGCGCGGTCGAGGTGTCGTACGCGGAGTACCAGACCTGCGTCGGCACCTGGTGGCACCGCAGGTAGTTCTTGAAGGCCTGCTCGTCCCTGGCACCGTCCAGCACGAGCCACCGCACCCGCGGATAGCCCAGGCCGTTGCTGAACACGGCGTTGAGCCCCCAGGCGACCTTGTCGATGAAGTCGTCCATGTAGCTTTCCAGGCTGCCGTCGTAGTTGCTGGCGAAGATCACCCGCCGTTTCCCGTCGATGAACAGCCAGCGCGCGAAGTGGATCGTCTTGACCCCGGCGAGGTTCCCGCGGTCGAAGACGTGGCGGACCCCGTAGTCCACGACGAACAGGACGGTGGTGAGCGTGATCCGCCGGAACGGGCCGGCCTTGACCAGGCCGACGGCGGTGAACGGGTTCTGCGCCACGAAGTCCTCGCAGCCCGCGAGTTCGCGTATGCGGTCGTGGCTCGGACGGGCACGGTCGGGGACATCGCGGCGTTCGTGCAGCCGGAGCAGGACGACCCAGGCCGGCAGGGCGGTCAGGAGAAGCGGCAGCAGCCCTACGGCGGCCAGCGGAACCCCGACCAGGTGGGCGGCCCGGCGGATCCGCCGGCCGAGCGGGGGTGGCGCGGGGCCGGTGCGGGCCCAGGCGAGGTCCTCGCGGCCGCCGACGTATTCCTGGACGGCGGCCCTGATCTCCACCGGGCTCCTGGCGGCCAGGTCCGGTCCGTTCCGGTCGAGGAATTCCTCGATCACCTCGCGCAGCAGGGCCTCCTCCTCGATCTGCTGCCGCCCCCTGCCGACGGTGTTGACGTAGAAGGCGGCGCAGGGCACCGCATGGGCACGCAGCCAGTCGATCCGCGCGGCGTCCGGGGAGCCGCCCGCCGGATATCCGGCGCAGTGCCCGAACACCCGGTCCAGGCCGTCTCTCGCCTTGCGGACGAGATCGGCGAGGTGCGCTTCGACGGACCCGTCCACCTCGCTCATGTACACGACGCTGGGCGGCATGTCCGCCGCGACGCCGCCGGGTCCCTCGGGAACGAGGACCACGCGTGCGAAGTGGATGCCCGGTATCTCGGCGAAGGGGAACAACTCACCGGCCGTGCTCTTCCGGCCGGCCTCGTGCAGCAGCTCCCGCACCTCGGCGACCCGGTCCGGCGGCAGGGCGGCCTGGACGGTGACCGCCGTCTGGTACGGCATCTTCGAACACCTCCGCCTCCGCTCAGGACCTCAGGTCCGCGCGTCCCCGAACGCCGGGCTGGAATTCAGGACTTCACCGACGGCGAGACGAGTTCGCGCAGTCCACGGCCGCCGGGGTCGAGGACGTCGCCCTGCCACACGAGACGGCGAGCCGGCCCGGCGTTCGTCTTCGAGGCGAGTCCCAGGAACACCGTCCCCAGGCCCCTTTCCCGGGGGTGTCTCCCCGTGCGGGGAGTGACGGAACAACCGGTCGGGCTCGGGCCGCGACATGCCCGGCAGCCGGTCCGCGCCGAGGTCGGTGGCATGGCTCATCGTGCACCTCCATGAGCCCACTGCCGCGGGCACGTGTCTCCGTGCGCCGTCGCTACTGCCATCCTATTTCCGCCCGCCCGTCCCCGGCATCCCGACAGCCCTGCGGTGCGACAGCTGCGGGGGCACGCGCACGATACGTATGCGGGTGAGGACCGCAAAGTTGACTGAATCGTGAACTATGTCAGCGGAATTCGCTGGGCGAGTTCACTGACATACCATCAGCGGCGCACACGCCGGGGGATCCGTTCGGCGTGGAACGCTGGACCCATCGGCAGGCGCCTGCGGCGCATCACCACTCCGCGGTACGTGCGCCGAGGTGATCCGGCTGCTGTGGGACTGCCGGCGAGGCATGGCGGCGACCACGTTCAGCGGGGCAGGCCTGTGCGGAGATGGTGCAAGCCCGCTCCCCGACCAGGTCCCGCGGCGCACGGCCTTGAGCATGCTCCCGGAGGCGCAGCCCGACAGGATCGTCGTCGGCGAGGCGGCGAGGCGGCGAGCGGTGGCGAAGCGACGCGCGCCATCGGCGAACTGCTCCCTGACGTCGGCCTGATGGACGTCCGGAGGCGTGGCCGGTATCGGGGCCGCCCGCCGCGTCGTCGAGTCCGCCGGCCGACCCTGCGTCCTGGTCCCGACCGCCTTCGACGTCGGCGAGTACGCCCACGAAGCCCTGCGCGGCCGGAGCCGGCGGCTTCCTCCGCAGGGACGCCCAGCGGGAGGAACTCGTGTCGCCGCCGGCTGGACGCAGGCCGGGATCGCCGCACAGCTCCACGCCGCCGATCCCACCGTCGAGTCGCCGTCGCCCACGTCCTCACCAGGATCGATGCGCGCGACCCCGCCCAGGCCGGTCTTCGCCTACGGCGCACTCGTTCCTCCGGCATGAAGCCCCGCCGCGTGCCTGGTACTGGCTTTCCCAGGGAGCCGTGCCCAGGAAAATGCCTCCCTGTATGCGAAGGCCCTCGGTCGCGACGATGGATTCCGCGAGGCGGCTCCGGCACGTGCAGGCGCCCCGCCACCCACCTGCCCACGCGGCGGCGAACCGCGCGTCCCACGGAGATGGCAAGCCCCATGAACGCCACCGACAAGCCGGCCCTGCTCCAGCCCAGGACGGGCGGCCCGGCACCGCACCGCTCACCACAGCCGGAGGTACCGTCCCCGGCACTTCCGCACCGTGGTCGGCGTGGTGTTCGCCGTCATGGCCGCCGGCAGCGCGCCGTCTCCGCTGTACGGGCTGTACCAGCGGCGATGGCTTCGGCACGACCACCTCGCACCTCGACGGTCGTGTACGCCTGCTCCGCCCCCGGTGCGGTCCTGCCCCTCCTCCTCGCCGGTGGGATCCACCAGCACCGTGCCCGCCTGGTCCGGGCTGCTGGTGGCCCTGCTCGCCGTGCCTGCGGGCGCCCTCGACGCCCGCAGGGACCGGCCGGGATCCCCCTCGGCAGGTCGCCCCTTCTGACCGTTTTTCCTACCATCGAACGAATGAAAGGCAGTGGCATGACCACTTGGTTCATCACTGGCGCGTCCCGCGGTTTCGGCCTGGAGATCGCACGTCAGGCACTTGAGCGGGGTGACAAGGTCGTGGCGACGGCCCGCAGGCCCCAGGGCGTCCGGGACGCCCTCTCCCGGTACGGGGACAGCCTGCTCGCCGTCGCCCTGGACGTCACCGACGAGGCACAGGCCCGCGAGGCCGTCGGGGCAGCCGTCGAGAGGTTCGGGACCATCGACGTCCTGGTCAACAACGCCGGACGCGGCGTGCTGGGCGCGGTGGAGGAGACCTCCGACGCCGCGTTCCGCTCGGTCTACGACACCAACGTCTTCGGTCTGGCCAACGTCACCCGTGCCGTGCTGCCGGTCATGCGCCGGCAGAGGTCGGGCCGCATCCTCAACCTGAGTTCCGTCGGCGGCTTCGAGAGCGTGGCGGGTTTCGGCGTCTACTGCTCCACCAAGTTCGCGGTGGAGGGCCTGTCCGAGGCGATGCGCGCCGAACTGGCGCCGCTGGGGATCCAGGTCACGATCGTCGAGCCGGGATATTTCCGCACCGACTTCCTCGACGCCACCAGCCTGCTCACGGAGGGCCAGGTCATCTCCGACTACGCCGGGACCGCCGGCGCCGTGCGGCGGGCCGTGCCCGGGCTCAACCACGCCCAGCCCGGTGACCCCGTCAAGGGCGCCGCCGCCGTCCTCACCCTCGCCGACGCCGCCCGCCCACCGCTGCGCGCCCAGCTCGGAAGCGACTGCGCGGCGGCCATGGACCTCAAGATCGCTCAGCTGCGCGAGGAGACGGACACCTGGCGGGAGCTGGCCCTGTCCACCGACCATGACGACGCGAAGGCCGCCGTCTGACCGGTCGCACGACCCGGCACGGCTCGTACGAGAAGGAGGCCGCCGTGACAGAGCTCGGTGTATACCTGCGCGCTTGCCGCGCCCGGGTCAGTGCGGAGCAGATGGGGCTGCCCACGTCCGGGCACCGCCGGGTGCCGGGGCTGCGGCGCGAGGAACTCGCCTCGCTGGCGGGCGTCAGCGTGGACTACATCGTGAGGCTGGAACAGGGCCGTGCGAAGTCGGCCTCGCCGGCCGTCCTCACGGCCCTGGCCCGGGCACTGGAGCTCCGTCCCGACGAGGAGGAGTACCTGCTGAGGTGCGCCGCCGAAGCCGGTATGGCGGGTGGGGCGAAGCCGGCCGCACCGAGAAGCCGGCAGGTGTCGCGGGCGACCCAGGTCCTCCTGGACAGCATGGTGAACGTCCCGGCGCTCGTGCTCGGCCGCCGTATGGACGTCCTGGCGTGGAACAGCCTGGGCGCGGCGCTCTTCACCGACTACTCCCGGCTGCCGGCCAAGCGCCGCAACCACATCTGGCTCACCTTCCTCGACCCCGAGGTCCGCGGGCTGTACGCGGACTGGGAGCGAGTCGCCCAGGAGTGTGTGGCCTATCTCCGCATGGACGCCGGCCGCTACCCGAACGATCCCGAACTCGCCCGGCTCGTCGGGGAACTCTCCCTGAAGGACCCGGACTTCCGCCGATGGTGGTCCGACCACAGGGTCCGGTCCCAGCGTCAGGGCCGCAAGGAGTTCGTCCACCCGGTCGCCGGGGAGCTCAGCCTGGACTTCCAGGTGCTCGACGTGCGGGGCTCCACGGACCAGAGTCTGCTCGTCTACACCGCGGAACCGCACTCGCCGACCGCGCAGGCCATGACCTTCCTGACGGGATGGGCCGCCACCGAGCTCCCCGCAGGGGCGGCGGACGCGGCGGCCCGGTCCGAGGACGAGCAGTCACCGAGTCGGTGACCCGGATGTGAGCGTCCCGCATCTCGTCAATTCCGACATAAAGCGACATTCTTCTTCAAGTTTACAAATCTACTGACCCGGACTAGTTTCGCACCAGCGACAACCTCCCGCAGGTGTGCAGCCGCGTCTTCCCCCCTCACGGAACCTCCCTTCCGGCAGCGATCCCACCGGGAAGATCAGAATTGAGGCACCATGAAGCATCTGGAATCCGATGCCCTCCCGGCTCCCCAGCCACCGCCGCCAGTGCCCCGGGTCGACGTCACCCTCGACGTCAACGGCACACCCCACCGGCTCAGCCTCGACGCGCGGGTCACGCTGCTCGACGCACTGCGTGATCACATGGGCCTGACCGGCGCGAAGAAGGGGTGCGACCAGGGCGCGTGCGGGGCCTGCACGGTCATGGTCGACGGCAGGCGCATCGTGTCGTGTCTGGCGCTGGCCGCCCAGTACGAGGGGCGCGAGATCACCACCGTCGAGGCCCTGTCGGTCGACGGCGAGTTGCATCCCATGCAGGCGGCCTTCGCCCGGCACGACGCCTTCCAGTGCGGTTACTGCACGCCGGGGCAGATCATGTCCGCGATCTGCCTCATCGCCGAGGGACGCGCGAACTCGGAGGACGACATCCGCGAGTTCATGAGCGGCAACATCTGCCGCTGCGGCGCCTATCCGAACATTCGCGCGGCGATCCGCGACGTGACGGCGGAGGGCTGACCATGCATCCCTTCGAGTACGACCGGGCCACCGACGCCGACCAGGCCGTGGCCGTGGTCACCGCCGATCCCGACGCCTCGTTCCTCGCCGGCGGGACCACACAACTCGACCTCATGAAGGACGGGGTCCTGCACCCCGACCGGCTCGTCGACATCACCCGTCTCCCGCTCGGCGGCATCACGCACACCACCTCGTCGATCCGGGTCGGCGCGCTGACGACGATGGAGGAACTGGCCGCCGATCCCGTCGTGAGCGAGCGAGTGCCCTGCGTACGGGAAGCCCTTCTGCTCGGCGCCTCGACACAACTGCGCAACATGGCCACCATCGGCGGCAACCTGCTCCAGCGAGCCCGGTGCCGCTACTTCAGGGACCCCACCGTCGCCGCCTGCAACAAGCGCGCCCCCGGTTCAGGGTGCGCCGCCATCGCCGGGATCCAGCGGATGCACGCGATCCTGGGCACCAGCGACCACTGCATCGCCCTGCACGCCTCGGACGTCGCGGTACCGCTGACCGCGCTCGACGCGATCGTCCACATCCAGGGCGCGGACGGATCCCGGTCGGTCCCGCTCACCCGGTTCTACCTGCCACCGGGCGACACACCCCACATCGAGAACGTACTGCGGCACGGCGAGCTGATCACCGCGGTCGAGGTCCCGCTGCCGCCCGAAGGCACGCGCTCGCACTACCTCAAGGTCCGTGACCGCGTCTCCTACGAGTTCGCCCTGGTCTCGGCCGGCGTCGCTCTGGTCATCGAGGACGGCCTCGTCCGGGAGGCCCGCGTGGCGCTGGGCGGGGTGGGCACCGTCCCGTGGCGCGCCCGGGACGCGGAGGACGTCCTGCGGGGGGCCCGCGCGGGCACCGACTCCTTCCGGGGCGCGGCGGAGGCGGCCCTCGCCGGGGCCAGGCCCCTGCCCGGTACCGCGTTCAAGGTGGAGCTGGCCAAGCGCACGCTCGTGCGCACGCTGGAGACCGTCGCAGGAGCGCTGTCATGACGACTCTCGAAACGGGCAGGACCGTCGGCGCGGGCATCGACCGCGTGGACGCCCCGCTGAAGGTGGCCGGAGCGGCCCGGTACCCCAACGACTTCTCCTTTCCCGGCATGGCACACGCGGCCCTGGTGGGCAGCACCATCGCCGCGGGGCGCATCCGCGGCATCGACGTGACCGGTGCCCTGGCGGCACCGGGGGTGCTGACCGTCCTGACGCACCTGAACGCGCCGAAGCTGGAGCGCGGCCCGATGACCCTGCTGGGCGGATCACCCCCGGCTCCGCTCCAGGACGACCGCGTCCTCCACTACGGGCAGCACATCGCGGTCGTGGTGGCCGAGAGCCCGGAGGAGGCCCGGTACGCCGCCCGGCTGGTGCGCGTCGAGTACGAGACGACCGAGGCCCTGCTCGACGTCGACGACCCCCGGGCCGAGATCGTCGAGAACCCGTGGGGGCTGGACACCGAACGCGGAGACGTGAACACCGGATTCGCCCGGGCGGATGTGGTGGTGGAGGGGACGTACACCACCCCCGACAACACCAACAACCCGCTCGGCCTGATGACGACCGTCGCGTCGTGGCACGGCGACGCGCTGACGGTGCACGACTCCACGCAGTGGCCGCACAACGTGCGGACCTCGCTCGCCGCGGTCTTCCAGGTCCCCGAGAGCGGGATCAGGGTCCTGGCCCCGTTCGTCGGGGGCGGCTTCGGGGCCGGACTGCGGGTGTGGCCCCACGTGATCCTCACCGTGCTGGCGGCCCGCGAGGTCAACCGCCCGGTCAAGCTGGTCCTCACCCGGCCCGAGATGTTCACCTCCGTCGGACACCGGCCCAACAGCGTCCAGCAGATCAGGATCGGCGCCACCCGTGACGGGGCCCTCGTCGCCATCGAGCACCGCGGCATCTCGTCCGTCGCGATGGAGGACGACGACTACGAACCCGTCTCCTTCGGCTCCGCGGTCGCCTACGCCTGCCCCAACGTGCTGACCCGCGACCGGCAGGCGCGGCTGAACATCCCCTGCCCGGGCTCCATGCGCGCGCCGGCCGAGGGGCAGGGCAACTTCGCTCTGGAGTCCGCGATCGACGAAGTCGCCCACGCCCTGGGCATGGACCCCCTTCGGTTCCGTCTGCGCAACTACGCGGAGGAGAACCCGCTGCTGGGCCTTCCCTGGTCGAGCAAGGCGCTGCGGGAGTGCTGTCTGGAGGGTGCGGAGCGGTTCGGCTGGTCGCGGCGCACACCGGAGCCGGGCTCCATGCGGGACGGCCGCTGGCTCGTCGGCTACGGGATGGCCGGTGTCTCCTACCCCTTCTACCAGGTGCCGTGCCAGGCCCGGGCCTCCGTGCGCCGCGACGGCTCGGCCTATGTGCGCAGCGCCGCCACCGACATCGGAACGGGCACGTACACGGTCATGACCCAACTGGCCGCCGAACTCCTGGGCCTGGACGTCACCCGGGTGCGTTTCGACCTCGGCGACTCCGACATGCCCTATTCGCCCCAGGCCGGAGGCTCCGGTCTCACGGGCGCCCTCGGCAACGCGGTCCACGCCGCCTGCCGGCGCCTGGTGCGGGAATTCCTCGACGTGGTCCGCGACGACCCCGAATCCCCCTTGCGCGCGGCGGCCGTGGACGGGGTGACGGTCACCGACGGGCGTATCCACCGCCTCGCGGATCCCGGGCAGGGCGAGTCCTACGTGGACATCCTCGCCCGTCACGGCCTGGAGGAACTCAGCGCCGACGGCAGAAGCACGCCCCCTGGCAGCGAGGAGCTGGGGATGGCCATGGCGGGCGCCTTCGGGGCGAAGTTCGTCGAAGTGCGCGTCGACCGGGAACTGGGTCTGCTGCGCGTGGCACGCGTGGTCTCCGCCATCGACGGCGGCCGCATCCTCAACGAGAAGACGGCCACCAGCCAGATCGTCGGCGGCACGGTGGGCGGCATCAGCCAGGCCATGTTCGAGGAGACCGCCACCGACCGGGGCACCGGGCGGATCGCCAACGCCACGTTCGGCGACTACCTGATGCCGGTGAACGCCGACATCCCCGACATGGAGGTGCTGTTCGTCGGCGGCCCCGACCGGGCAACCGCCGTGGGCACCAAGGGAGTCGGCGAGGTCGGCCTGGTGGGTCTGGCGGCGGCCATCGGCAATGCCGTCTTCCACGCCACCGGACGCCGCCTCCGCTCGCTTCCGTTCACCATCGACCAGCTCATGCTCTGAGAGACCGGCTCCGCGGCGAGAGCCGTGCCCCGTGCTCGATCGAGCGGCGCCGTGATGTCCGGCCCCCCGTGGACGGGCCCGGCACGGCCGCCGGCCCGGTCCGCGTGCCGGTGATCCGTCGCGCCGGCTGGACGTGCCCGCCGTCATGGCTGCCGTACGGCCGCCCCATGAGCCCCCCATGAACCGAACGGAGAGACACATGTCCCGCACCTTCCTCATCACCGGCGTGAGCAGCGGTCTCGGCCGCGCCTTCGCCACCGCCGCCCTCGACGCGGGCCACACCGTCGTCGGCACCGTCCGCAATCCGGACCAGGTCGCCGCCTTCGAGCAGCTCGCCCCGGACCGCGCCCACGCCCGCGTGCTCGACGTCACCGACACCGACGCCGTCGAGCCGGCCGTCGCCGCGATCGAGAACGAGACGGGCCCCATAGACGTGCTCGTCAACAACGCCGGTTACGGTGTCGAGGGCACCTTCGAGGAGACCCCGCTCAGCACCTTCCGCCGGCAGTTCGACGTCAACGTCTTCGGCGCCGTCGCCGTCACCCAGGCCGTCCTGCCCCGGATGCGCGAGCGCCGTGCCGGTCACATCCTGTTCGTGACCTCCATGGGCGGACTGCGTGCCTTCCCCGGTCTGGCCGCCTATCACGGCTCCAAGTTCGCCGTCGAGGGCATCGCCGCCACGCTGGCCCAGGAGGTCGCACCGCTGGGCATCCACGTCACGGCGATCGAGCCCGGCAGCTTCCGCACCGACTGGGCCGGCCGCTCCATGAACCGGGTCGAGAGCACCATCGCCGACTACGAACCGTTCTTCGCCCCGGTCCGCGAACGCCGCCTCGACATGAGCGGTCAGCAGCTCGGCGATCCCGCCCAGGCCGGCCGTGCCCTGCTCACGGTCGTCGAGGCCGAGAACCCGCCGACCCACCTCATCCTCGGCAGCGACGCGCTCCGGCTGGTCGCCGAGGCCCGCTCCGCCTTCGACGCGGAGACGGCCGCCTGGAGCGAGCTGTCCCGGTCCACCGACTACCCCGACGGGCAGCAGATCGCCTGACAGTCGCTTCCGGACCGGCGGGCGGCTCCGATGTCGCGGACGCCCGTCCTGGAGGACACTGAGGGGCGTACCGAGCTCTGAGGCAAGTGAGAGCTGATCACCATGGGTGCATCTCATGCCACCAACCGCAGCGCCCCCCACGACGGCGTCCCCGCGGAGAGCCAGGCCCACCTGGTCATAGACCGGAGGGGCACGGTGGTCGAGTGGAGTCCGGCGGCCGAAGAGCTGCTGGGCCATCCTGCCCGTGCCATGGTGGGCCGGCCGGTGGCCGACCTGCTCACCGGCGCCGGCACCACCGCGCACCCGCTCGCCGCCATCGGCGACATCGCCGTACCACTGCGCCGTCAGGACGGTGCCTTCCTGCCCTGCCGGCTGGCCGTCCGCGCCGAGCGCGAGGACGAGACGGGGAGGGGTGGACGGTGACCCTCACCCCCGTGGAACAGGCGAGCCCGACCGCCGCACTCGACCAGGCCCTCCTGGAGACGCTCTTCACCGTCTCACCCGCGGGTCTGTACCTCCTCGATCCCGATCTGCGGATCGTCCGGTTCAACCCCGCCGCCGAAGGCATGCAGGGCGTCTCGGTCGCGCAGGCCGTCGGCAGACGTCCCACGGACGTGTGGCCCGGTTTCCCCACGGAATCGGTGGAGCGCGTCATGGAAGAGGTGGTCGCCACGCGGCAGCCGGTCATCGGCGTGGAGAAGCACCTGCGCCCGCCGGGAGATCCCGAACACGAGCACGTCTATTCGGCTTCCGTCTTCCCCTTGCAGGACTGCCAGGGACGGCTCCTGGGCGTCGCCGACGCCACTGTCGACGTCACCGACCGCCACCTGGCGCAGCAGCGGCTGAAGGTGCTCGCGCGCGCCGGCACCCGGATCGGTTCCGCCCTCGATGTGCTCGACACCGTCCGGGGTCTCGCGGAGGTGTCCGTGCCAGGGCTGGCCGACGGCATGGCCGTGGAGGTGGTCGAGCCGGTACTGGCGGGAGAGGAACTCGAACCCGGACCCGTACGAGGCGACACCGTGCTGCGCCGCGCGGCATGCCGGTCCCGGGACGACGCGGAACCCTGGACGGCCTGTGACGAGGACGGCGTCCTGCCGCCGGTGGCCGCCGCCGAGGCCCTGGCCGATCTTGAACCGCGCATGGTCGATCCGCTGAGCTCCCTCGGACAGCGGGCGTTGCGCAGCCTGCGGGCGCCCACGGAGCGGGTCCACTCGCTGATGCTCGTCCCGCTGCTCTCCCAGCACCGCGCCCTCGGGCTCGCCACGTTCTGCCGCTGGGGGCGGCGCAGGGCTTTTGAACCCGACGATCTGACCCTGGCCGGGGAACTCGCGCTGCGCACGGCGGCGTGCCTCGACAACAGCCGCCGGTACCTGCGGGAGCGTCATTCCCTGACCGCTCTGCGGCACGCCCTGCGTCCGGGCCGGCTCCCCCCTGACCATGCTCTCGATGTGGCGCACGAGTACGTGCACGCGGGCTCCGGCGGCGACTGGGTCGACGCGATACCGCTCTCCGGAGCGCGGGTGGCCCTCGTCGCGGGCCGTGTCCCCGGCCACGGTGTGCAGACCGCGGCGGCCGCGGGACGGCTGCGCGCAGCGGTGCACACCCTGTCGGACCTGGACCTGGAGCCGGACGAGCTGCTCGCCCGGCTCGACGATCTGGTGCGCCGGCTCAACAGCGGCAACGGGCAGGTGGCCGGGGACCGCCGGCAAGGGCCGGCGCGCGACGTGCTGGGCTCCGCGGGCGGAAGCGAGGCCGGCGCGACGTGCCTCTACCTGATCCACGACCCCGTGTCGGGGCGCTGCTCCGTCTCCTGTGCGGGCCACCCCGGGCCCGTGATCGTGCGCCCCGACGGCACGCCGGCGCCGCTGGAACCGCCGGTCGGTGCCGCCCTGGCCCGCTCCGGTGAGCCGTTCGAGAAGGTCGACATCGACCTTCCCGAGGGTTCGCTGCTCGCCGTGTTCACGCCAGGCCTCTTCCAGCAGCAGTCCGAGGACCGTGGCCGCGAACGCCTGGCCGGCCTTCTCGCCGGGTTCTCCGGCTCCGCGCGCCAGGCATGCCGCATGGTGACCGACGCACTGATCCCGCGGCCCGTCCGGGAAGACGCCGCGGTCAAGATCGCCCGCACGCACACGCTGGGGCCGGACCGGGTCGTGTCGTGGGACCTGCCGAGCGATCCGGCCGTGGTCTCCGAGGCCCGGTCGCTCGTCGCCCGGCAGCTCACGGCGTGGGGCATGGACGAAGCGGCGTTCACCACCGAGCTGATAGCCAGTGAACTCGTCACCAACGCCATCCGCTACGCCAGCCCTCCGGTACGGCTGCGCCTGATCCGCGGCCACGTACTGACCTGCGAGGTCTCCGACGGCAGCAGCACCTCGCCACGGCTGCGGCACGCCCGCACCACCGACGAGGGCGGCCGGGGGCTGCTGCTCGTCGCCCGGTGCTCCGAACGGTGGGGCACCCGCTACACCGAGGACGGCAAGACCGTCTGGGTCGAGCAGAACATTCCCGGACGCCGGGAGTGAGCCGGTCGCCCCGCCCGTCCGCCGGTCAGCCGCGCAGTTCGACCGGGGTGTAGCGCAGTTGGAAGGTGAGGGTGTGATCGCCGTCCAGCCAGTAGACCGTCATGGTCGACAGCACATGGCGTTTGATCCAGCGGGCGCGGTCGTTGACGGTCTCCTCCTGCGCCCGGATCCAGGCTTCGACCTGCTCGGGCAGGCTGAACGTCATGGCGTAGGCACCGGGGTCCCCGGCGGGGCGGATCTGCCACACCGGATGGGACGCGGTCCGCGGGAGCCTGCGCAGGTGCACGGTGTGGGTCGGCTGCCGACGGGCGTGATCGACGAAGGCGTGGAGGTTCTCGGAGGCCAGGCCGAGGACGAAGGGAGCCGAGGGAAAGGCGAGCACCAGCCCCGGCGTCCGCCGGCTCGTCAAGTGCGCGGCGATCTCGTCCAGTGGCTGGGCGACGTCAGGGGGCAGGGCGGGCGTCTCGTCGCCGTGGCGGAAGTAACCGTTGTCGCCGACGAATTCGAGGAGCCGTCGGCGCAGGTGGCTGCGCACTCCGTGCACCCGTGGCCGGGTCGCCGGGGGGAGCGCGTCGAGCGCCTGGTGGACGCGCTGGGCCTGCGTCGCCACCAGGTCCCGCAGCTCCGCGAAGTCGGGCATGGACAGGTCGACCAGCGAGATCTGGTGGGCGAGCGCGTACTCCTGGGCGTCCCGGCTGAAGCCGGCGGTGGAGAAGACGGCGTAGCTGTAGTGGTAGCGCGGCCGGGGCCGGCTCGGGTCGGTGCCGTGGACCGAGGTGACCACGTTCTCGTTGACGTCGTGCACCACTCCGTGGCCGTTGCGCACCGTCGGCAGCTTGACGTTCCTGCCGGTGAACTTGGCCTCCACGAAGAGCCGGACCGGTAGCGAGAACGGCGGTACGTACCGGAACTCCCCGAGCGCGTCCGCCTGGTGCCAGGCGCCCCTGCCGCGCACGGCGAGCCCGCTGGGCCGCTGTGCGAGGACGCGGTGTGCGGGGTTCGTCTCCGTGTCGTCCGCCGCGGAGAGCAACTCGTACCCGCTCGACCGCAGAAGCCAGGCGACGACCTCTTCCAGTAAGTAGCCCCGCAGGACCCTCTCTTGAACCATGCCCGGACTGTAGCCGCAGCCACCGACCCCCCGGTCGGCGGCGGTCGCCGGAGCTCCGGTCACCGCCGCCGATCTCCGTGCGGCTCGTCGGTCAGCGCAGCGGGACCGTCACCTCGCCCCTGCCCCCGGCGCTCGCTCCCCCGGCGACGCGCACGGTGAAGGGGCGGTCGGTGCCGTCCGCGGTGATGCGCAGCAGGTCGCCGTCACGGCGGACGTGGAACGCCGCGGCCGGCGCACCCGTCAGGTCGGGGACGGCGACCTGACGGGTGTACGTCGCCGAGGCCGGCGGGTGGACCAGCAGGACCAGGTCGTCGAGCCAGTCGCCGTCGGGGCGCTGGTCGTCGGTGGCCAGCGGCAGTACGGCGCCCTCGCGGACGTAGAGCGGGAGGCTGTCGTAGCCGTGCCGTTCGGTGCGCCACACCGGGCCGGTGACCTGCTCGCCGCTGAGGAGGTGGGTCCAGGTGCCCTCGGGGAGGTAGAACTCCACCTCGCCGTCCTCACTGAACACCGGGGCGACCAGGAGGTCGGCGCCCAGCATGTACTGGCGGTCCAGCGGGCGGCAGGCCGGGTCGTGCGGGAACTCCAGGACCATGGGCCGCATCACCGGGACGCCGGTGCGGTGGGCCTCGACGGAGGCGCCGTACAGGTACGGCATGAGGCGGTGCTTGAGCAGGGTGAACCGCCGGGCGACGTCGACGGCCTCGTCGCCGAACGCCCACGGCACCCGGTAGGACGACGATCCGTGCAGCCGGCTGTGGGAGGAGAGCAGTCCGAAGGCCAGCCAGCGCTTGAAGACCGCCGGGTCGGGCGTGCCCTCGAAGCCCCCGATGTCGTGGCTCCAGAACCCGAAGCCGCTCAGCGACAGGGACAGGCCGCCCCGGAGCGACTCGGACATGGCCTCGAAGGACGACCAGCAGTCGCCGCCCCAGTGCACGGGGTACTGCTGACCGCCCGCCGTCGCCGAGCGGGCGAAGAGCACCGCCTCGCCCTGTCCCCGCTCCTTTTCGAGGAGCTCGAACACGGTCTGGTTGTACAGGTGGGTGTAGTAGTTGTGCATCCGCTCCGGGTCGGAGCCGTCGTGCCAGACGACGTCGGTGGGGATGCGCTCGCCGAAGTCCGTCTTGAAGCAGTCCACGCCCTGGTCCAGCAGCGGCTTCAGCTTGGACTGGAACCAGGCGCGCGCGTCGGGGCTGGTGAAGTCGACCAGTCCCATGCCGGCCTGCCACAGGTCCCACTGCCACACGTCACCGTCCGGCCGGCGCACCAGGTGCCCGAGCGCGGCGGCCTCCTCGAACAGCGGGGACTTCTGCGCGATGTACGGGTTGATCCAGGCGCTGATCTTCAGCCCCTTGGCCTTCAGCCGGGCGAGCATGCCCTCGGGGTCGGGGAAGACCTCGGGGTCCCACTCGAAGTCGCACCACTGGTACTCGCGCATCCAGAAGCAGTCGAAGTGGAAGACGGACAGCGGGATGCCGCGCTCGGCCATGCCGTCCACGAACGACGTCACCGTCCGCTCGTCGTAGTCCGTGGTGAAGGACGTGGTCAGCCACAGGCCGAAGGACCAGGCGGGCGGCAGGGCCGGGCGGCCGGTGAGGGCGGTGTAGCGGGTGAGGACGTCCTTCGGGGTGGGGCCGGCGACGACGTAGTACTCCAGCGTCTGGTCCTCGACGCTGAACTGCACCTGCCCGACGGCCTCGGAGCCGACCTCGAAGGAGACCGCGCCGGGGTGGTTGACGAAGACGCCGTAGCCGCGTGAGGACAGGTAGAAGGGGATGTTCTTGTAGGCCTGTTCGCTGCTGGTGCCGCCGTCGGCCTGCCAGATGTCGACCACCTGGCCGTTCTTGACGAACGGGGTGAAGCGCTCGCCGAGGCCGTAGACCTGCTCGCCGACGCCGAGCGCGAGCTGGGTGAGGACGTGGTGGGCGCCGTCGTCGGTGGTGGCGAAGGCGGTGCCCTTGCGGCCCGCCCGGGTCAGCTCCCGCCCCTGCTCGTCGTGGAAGGTCAGCGACCACGGGGCGGCCCGGTCCAGGCGCAGGGTCAGCGGGCCGCTGGTCAGCTCGGTGACGGTGCCGTCCCGGCGGACCCCGCCCGCCCCGCCGGGCTCGGCCGCGAGGGCGAAGTCCGGCCCGGGACGGCGCTTGCCGGCGTGGTGGGTGACCCGCACGCCGATGACGCCCTCGGCGGGTGAGAAGCAGTCGACGGTGAGGAGCGGCGCGTTGAGCGTGTCCCCTCTGCGCGTCACCTTCTGCACGGAGGCATAGGCGGTGAAGCGCTTCGATTCGACGCGCACGTCGCGCGCCTCGGTGGCGTACGCGACCTGGACACCGTCGCGGATGCGCCAGAACCCGTTGGTGAACTTCATGGTCTTCCTCGGGGGAGCGGGGCTGTTCGGCGGGGACGGCGGAGGCTGTCGCCCGGCGGGTTGATCGTACACAGAAGAAATCGTTGTCAAGCCTGCTTCGCGCGGCTATCACCGCTTTGACCTGCGCTTTCTTGATCAAGTTACCGAGTGCCACTTCGCTGCGTGCCCGGACGAACACGCATGGGGGTCTAGCGTGACACCCGGGATTGACGTATTAGTCATCAGGCCAAACAAAAGCCCCGGCGAAGAAGCCGGGCACACGACAGCAAGGGCCGCAGCATGTCGAAGCGCTTCAATCGCATTCCTGAGAGGTCCCCGGTCGCCAGGCGCCCGGGACGCTCCCGCAGGGTCGTGGCACCATTCACCGCCGTGTCGGTCCTGGTCGCCGGGGCGGCCCTGACCGGATGCGGTCAGCAGCGTGACGGCGACGTCTACACCGTGATGAACTCGTCGACCGACGAGACCTACCACCGCTGGGACGCCGAGGCGATGGCCCGCTGCGGCAAGCAGCTCGGCGTCACCATCGAGCAGCAGAGCGTCCCGGCCGCGCAGGTGATGACGAAGGCGCTGCGCATGGCGTCGTCGAAGTCGCTGCCCGACATCGTCCAGTTCGACGCGTCGGAGATGCCCACCTTCGCCGAGGCGGGCGGCCTGGTCGACCTCAGGACGCTCGGCCTGAGCACCCGGGACATCCCCCGGGGCATCGTGAACTTCGGCTCGTACAAGGGGACGTACTACGGCGCGGCCCGGTCGGTGAACACCCTGGCGCTGTTCTACAACAAGGACGTCCTCGACCAGGCCGGCGTGAAGGTCCCCACCACCTGGGACGAGCTGCGCGAGGCCGCGAAGAAGCTCACCGGGGGCAAGCGGTACGGACTGGCGCTCAGCGCGGGCGGCGCGGAGGACGGCGTCTTCCAGTTCACGCCGTTCATGTGGTCCAACGGCGGCGACGAGACGAAGCTGGACAGCCCTCAGGTCGCCGGGGCGCTCGACTACTGGAAGGCCCTGCTGGCGGACGGCTCGCTGTCGAAGTCGACGGTCAGCTGGACCCAGGCGGACGTCAACGACCAGTTCATGGCCGGCAACGCGGCGATGATGATCAACGGCCCCTGGCAGGTCGAGACGCTGAACACGAAGAAGTCGCTGCACTGGGGCATCGCCAAGATCCCGGTCCCCCGGGCGGGCGCGCCCTCCGTCGGCCCGCTCGGCGGTGCCGTGCTCACCGTCCCCAACACCGGTGACACGGCGCGGGAGAAGCGGGCGGGCGAGATCGTCGCCTGTCTGGCGAGTCAGAAGGAACAGCTGACCTACGCGCTCAACAGCTGGATGGTCCCGGCGAACGCCAAGGCCGCCGCCGTGTGGCGCACGCGGGTGCCCGAGCTGGACGCGCTCGCCGACCAGGTGGCCGCCGCCCGGTCCCGGACCGCCAAGCTCGGCGCGGGCTGGCCGAGTGTGTCACTCGCGCTGCAGAGCGCCTTCCAGTCCGCCCTGACCGGCCAGTCCAGCGAGGCCGCCCTGAAGCGCGCCCAGCAGCGGGCCACGAGCGGGAACTGAGGTAAAGCCACCATGACCACGTCCATCGTCACCGCTCAGGCGCCCGAGAAGGCGTCCAAGGCGGCCACCGCGCCGGACCCGGCCCGGCTGCGCCGCCGCCGCAGACTGGCCCAGTGGGGGTTCGTCGCCCCCGCGGTCGTCTTCATGCTGCTGTTCTTCGGCTACCCGCTCGTCCGCAACGTCGTGATGAGCTTCCAGCACTTCACCCCGAAGACGTTCTTCACCGGGGACGCACCCTTCAACGGCGCCGACAACTGGTCGAACGTCTTCCAGGACCCGCTGTTCGGCAAGGCGCTCTGGCACACCCTGGTCTTCACCGCCGGCTCGCTGCTCGGCCAGTTCTGCATCGGGATGGCGCTCGCGGTGTTCTTCAGCCGCCGCTTCCCGCTCAACGGTGTCCTGCGGTCGCTGATCCTGCTGCCCTGGCTGGTGCCCATGGTGGTGTCCGGCATCGTGTGGCGCCGCATCCTCGACCAGGACACGGGCGTGCTGAACTCGTTCCTGGACACGCTCGGCCTCGGCGGCCACACCCCGTGGCTGACCAGTCCCGGCATGGCCCTGCTGTCGGTGATCCTGGTGAACATCTGGATCGGCATCCCGTTCAACATGGTCATCCTCTACGGCGGTCTCCAGGAGATCCCCAAGGAGCTGTACGAGGCGGCCGCCCTGGACGGCGCCTCGGCCTGGCGGACCTTCCGCTCCATCACCCTGCCGCAGCTCAAGCCGGTGATCACCGTCGTCCTCGTGCTCGGCTTCATGTCGACGGTGAAGATCCTCGACCTGATCCTCGCGCTCACCGACGGCGGCCCGGCCGACGCCACCCAGACGCTGGGCACGCTGACCTACCAGAACTCCTTCGTACGGCTCGACTTCGGCGCGGGCGCGGTCGTCGGCAACGTACTCATCCTTGTCTCCGCGGTGTTCGCGGTGTTCTACCTGCGGGCCAACCGCACCGAGGGGAAGTGACGTCCATGGCCGCTCGCACGCCCACGACATCCGGGCGCCGCTGGGGTTCCACCATCGCCGGTGTGCTCATCCTGTGCGTGATGCTGTTCCCGCTGTACTGGATGCTCAACACCGCCCTGCAACCCGCCTCGGGTCTGCTCCAGGTCGACCCGGTACCCCACAACCTGGACCTGTCCGGCTTCTCCAAGGCCCTGGACGACCAGGGCGGACACCTGCTGACCTCGCTGGTCGTCTCGCTCGGCGCGGTCGTCATCTGCCTGGCGGTCTCCGCACCGGCGGCCTACGGGCTGGCCCGGTTCGGCCTGCGCGGCTCGCGGACGATCGTGTTCGGCACGCTGATCACCCAGATGGTGCCGGGCATCGTCATCGCCAACGCGCTCTACAACTCGTACGTCGACCTCGGCCTGGTCAACTCCTACTTCGGCCTGATGCTGGCGGACGCCTCGCTCGGCATCCCGTTCTCGATCGTGCTGATGCGGTCCTTCATGGTGTCGATCCCGGGTGAGGTGATCGAGGCGGCGCAGATGGACGGTGCCGGGCCGGTCCGGACGTTCGTACGGGTGGTGCTGCCGATGAGCCGCAACTCGCTGATCACCTCGGGTCTGTTCGCCTTCCTCTTCTCGTGGAGCGACTTCATGTTCGCGCTCACGCTGAACACGACCGACGACGTCAAGCCGGTCACGCTGGGCATCTACCAGTACATCGGCGCCCACGTCGGCGACTGGGGCTCGGTGATGGCCGCGTCCGTGCTGTCCGCGGTGCCCGCCGCGATCCTGCTCGTGCTCGCCCAGAAGTACATCGCCGCCGGCATCACCGGCGGCTCCGTCAAGTGACCCCGCCCCGCCGCACACCTGGAAACGGCCTCCATGACTGACTCCCCCGACGCCACCGGCTTCCCCGGCTTCCCGCCCGGCTTCGTCTTCGGCGCCGCGACCGCTTCGTACCAGATCGAGGGCGCGGGGCGGGAGGACGGCCGCGGGCCGTCGATCTGGGACACCTACAGCCACACGCCGGGCCGGACCGCGAACGGCGACACCGGAGACGTGGCCTGCGACCACTACCACCGCTACCGGGAGGACGTGGCGCTGCTGCGCGACCTGGGCGTGGACTCGTACCGCTTCTCGATCGCCTGGCCGCGGATCGTGCCCGACGGCTCCGGCCCGGTGAACCCCAAGGGGCTCGACTTCTACTCCCGGCTCGTCGACGAGCTGCTCGCGGCGGGCATCGAGCCGGCCGCCACCCTCTACCACTGGGACCTGCCGCAGGCGCTCGAAGACCGGGGCGGCTGGCGGGTGCGGGAGACGGCGGAGCGGTTCGCCGAGTACACGGCCGTCGTGGCCGCGCACCTGGGCGACCGGGTGCCGCGCTGGATCACCCTCAACGAGCCGTGGTGCAGCGCCTTCCTCGGCTACTCCGTGGGCCGGCACGCGCCCGGCGCCCAGGAGGGCCGGGGTGCGCTGGCCGCCGCGCACCACCTGCTGGTCGGCCACGGCCTGGCGGTCGGGGCGCTGCGGGCGGCCGGGGTGCGCGAGGTCGGCATCACCCTCAACCTCGACCGCAATCTGCCGGCCGGCGACTCCCCGGCCGACCGCGCGGCCGTGGTCCGCGCCGACACCCAGCACAACCTGGTGTGGACCGAGCCGATCCTCGCGGGCCGCTACCCGGCCACCGAGGAGGAGACCTGGGGCGAGCTGATCACCGGCGCGGACTTCCGGCGGGACGGCGACCTGGAGCTGATCTCCCAGCCGCTGGACTTCCTCGGCATCAACTACTACCGGCCCATCGTGGTCGCCGACGCCCCGCACCGCGAGGCCGACCCGGCGCGGCGGGTGGCCACGGACAACCGCTACACGGAGGTCAGGCTGCCGGGCGTGCGGCACACGGCGATGGACTGGCCGGTCGTCCCCGGCTCCTTCACCGACCTGCTGGTCGACCTCAAGGAGCGGTACGGGGACGTGCTGCCGCCGGTCCACATCACGGAGAACGGCTCGGCGGAGGACGACACGCTCTCCGCCGACGGCGCGGTGCACGACACCGACCGGGTGGCCTACCTGCGCGACCACCTCACCGCGCTGCGCGCCGCGATGGACGCCGGCGTCGACGTCCGCGGCTACTACGTCTGGTCGCTGCTCGACAACTTCGAGTGGGCCTTCGGCTACGACAAGCGCTTCGGGATCGTCCGGGTCGACTACGACACCCAGCGACGCACACCGAAGGACAGCTACCACTGGTACAGGGCGCTGATCGCCGCGCGGCGGGAGTGACGCGGGTTCCCGGCGGACGCGCCGCATCAGGGCGCCGCCGAGGGCACTGCGGCGGAGCGGCCGGTGACGCGGCCGTCGCCCAGGTGCGCCGCGATCACGGTGTCGATCCTGCCGTCGAGCCGGAGGACCGGCGTGGGGTGGCCGCGACCCCGGGAAGCTGTCCCGCACGGGCCGCGAGACCACCCCGCGCCGCTGAACCGCCTCCCCCGGCGCCACGCCGTCTTACGGAGTCGTGACGTGCGGGCGCGGCCTTGCGGCCCGGTGCGGCGGCGGGCCTAGCGTGGGGGCATGCGGGTACTGGTCACCGGCGGCGCCGGGTTCATCGGGTCTCATGTGGTCGAGGCGCTGAAGGCGCGCGGGCACGAGCCGGTCGTGTTCGACGTGCGTACGGATCCGGCCGCCGACGTGCGCGACGCCGAGGCGGTCGCGCGGGCCGTGGCCGGTGCGGACGCCGTCTGCCACCAGGCCGCGATGGTCGGGCTCGGGAAGGGGTTCGGGGACGCGGCGGAGTACGTCTCCCGCAACGACCTGGGCACCGCCGTCCTCCTCTCGGCCATGGCCGGGGCGGGGGTACGGCGCCTCGTGCTGGCCGGGTCGATGGTGGTGTACGGCGAGGGGCGGTACGTGTGTCCGCGCGACGGGGTCGTACGGCCGGGGCCGCGGGCCGTCGCCGATCTGGACGCGGGGCGGTTCGAGCCGCGGTGCCCGGTGTGCGGCGCGGAACCGACCCCCGGGCTGGTCGGCGAGGGCGCGCCGGCCGACCCGCGCAACGTGTACGCGACGACCAAGCTGGCGCAGGAGCACCTGGCCGCCGCCTGGGCCCGGTCGACCGGCGGGTCCGCCGTGTCGCTGCGCTACCACAACGTGTACGGGCCCCGGATGCCCCGCGACACCCCCTACGCCGGCGTCGCCTCCTTCTTCCGGTCCGCGCTCGCCCGGGGTGAGGCACCCCGCGTCTTCGAGGACGGGCGGCAGCGCCGGGACTTCGTGCATGTCCGGGACGTGGCCGCGGCCAACGTCGTGGCGCTGGAGGCGGACTCCGCGCCGGGCGCGCTGACCGCGTACAACACCGGCAGCGGCGAGCCGCACACCGTCGGGGAGATGGCCCGCGCGCTGGCCGATGCCCACGGCGGTCCCGTGCCGGTCGTCACCGGTGAGTACCGGCTGGGCGACGTACGGCACATCACCGCCGACTCCTCACGGCTGCGGGCCGAACTGGGCTGGAAGCCGGAGGTCGGCTTCCAGGAGGGCATGCGGGAGTTCGCGGCCTCGGGATGACCGGGGCGGGGACGTCTGCTCAGGGGGCCGCCGGGAGCGTGACCTCGAAGCGGCAGCCGCCGGGGATGTTGTGGACGGTGGCCCGGCCCTGGTGGGCCTCCACGATCCCGCGCACGATGGCGAGGCCCAGACCCGCGCCGGCCGGCGGGGTGCGGGCGTGGGTGCCGCGCCAGCCGGTGTCGAACACGCGGGGCAGGTCATCCTCCGGGATGCCGCCGCAGCCGTCCGTCACGGAGAGCACCACGCCGTCGGGCGAGCGCTCGGCGGCTACGGCGACGGTGCCGTCGGCGGGCGTCCGGCGGATGGCGTTGACGAGCAGGTTGCCCAGGACGCGGCTCATCTCCTTGGCGTCGACCTCGACCGGGACCGGCTCCACCCGGTCGCCGACCAGCCGTACGCCGTGGGCGCGGGCGAGCGGGTCGGCTCCCGCGAGGGCGTCGCCGACGAGGTCGTAGAGCGAGATCCGGGACGGGCTCAGCGGGAGCGTGCCGGCGTGGATGCGGGAGAGTTCGAAGAGGTCGCCGACCATGTCGTTGAGGCGCTCGACCTCGGTGCGGATCTGCTTCAGATAGCGGTCGGGGTCGTCGGCGACGCCGTCCTCCAGGGCCTCCGACATGGCGCGCAGACCGGCGAGCGGAGTGCGCAGGTCGTGGGAGATCCAGGCGACGAGTTCCCGGCGTGAGGTCTCCAGCAGGCGTTCCCGCTCCCGGGACTCGGCGAGTCTCGCGCTGGTGGCGGCCAGTTCGCGGCTCAGTTCGGCCAGTTCGGCGGTGGCCGGGCCCTCGGGGGCGGCGAAGTCGCCGGCCTCGCCGAACGAGCGCGCCGCCATGGCGAGTTCGTGACTGCGGGCGACGACCCAGCGGCCCAGTACGAGGGCGGTCGCCAGGGAGACCACGGCCGCCATGGCGACGACCGTCGTCACCACGGTCAGGTCGTGGGCGGACAGGAACATCGCCCAGGCGACGGCGAGGGTCCCGGCCAGCACACCGCCCACGCCGACCGCCGCGATCACGGCGAGCGACACGGTGAGCGAGCGGCGCCGCAGCAGCCGGAGCGCGGCGGCCCCGGCCAGGCCGGTGACGGCGGCCCCGGCGAAGGCGAGCAGGGCGATGACGACGATGTCGCGCACGTCAGCCCTCCTCTTCCGCGCCGCTCGGCTCGAAGCGGTAGCCGACGCCCCACACGGTCTGGATCAGGCGCGGCCGGGCGGGGTCGTCCTCGACCTTGCCGCGCAGCCGGCGGATGTGGACCGTCACGGTGGACAGGTCGCCGAAGTCCCAGCCCCACACCTCGCGCATCAGGTCCTCCCGGCCGTAGGCCCTCCCCGGGTGCCGCAGGAAGAAGGCGAGGAGGTCGAACTCCCGCAAGGTGAGGGCGAGTTCGGAGCCGTTCTTGGTGGCGCGGCGGGCGGCCGGGTCGATGGTGACGCCGGCCGCGGTCAGCGGGCCGGTGCCCGTGCCGGGCAGCGCGCGGCGCAGCACCGACTGCACCCGCAGGACCAGTTCGCGGGGGCTGAACGGCTTGGTCACGTAGTCGTCGGCGCCGACCTCCAGGCCCGTGATGCGGTCGTCCTCGTCACCGCGGGCGGTGAGCATGACGACGGGGACGGGGGCCCGCGCGCGCAGCCGCCGGCAGACCTCAAGGCCGTCCATGCCGGGCAGCATCAGGTCCAGCACCACCAGGTCCGGCCAGTGGGCGGCGGCGCGGGTGAGGGCGGTGGGGCCGTCGGCGGCGCGGTCGACCACGTACCCGGCGCGGCCGAGGTATCCGGCGACGATCTCGGCGACGGTCGCGTCGTCGTCCACGACCAGGACCCGGGCGGCACCGGGGACGGACCGGGGAGTCGGTGCGGCGGTGTCGGGTGCGGTCCCGTCCATGGCTGGGCGCCCGGCGGGCACGTGCGGCTGCTGCATGCCTCCAGCCTGGCACCGGGCCGCGACGGGTGTCGCACCCCTGGCCCGTTCCCGGCCCGGACGTCCGCGTTTCGTAAGCAGCGGCGGCCCGATATGCCCGGTTCCCGTTCGTAGGGTGAACGGCGTGACCCCTTCATTCCCCTCATCGGCGGCGAGCGTGGACGTGGTGCTGCCCTGCCTGGACGAGGCGGAGGCCCTGCCCTGGGTGCTCGCCCGGATCCCGGCGGGCTGGCGCGCCCTCGTCGTCGACAACGGCTCCACGGACGGCTCGGCGGACATCGCCCGCGCGCTCGGCGCGACCGTCGTGCACGAGCCGCGGCGCGGTTTCGGCGCCGCCTGCCACGCCGGGCTGACCGCCGCCACCGCCGACGTCGTCTGCTTCTGCGACTGCGACGCCTCCCTCGACCCCGGGCACCTGGTGCCCTTCGTCCGGGAAGTCCTCGACGGCCGGGCCGACCTGGTCCTGGGCCGGCGGCGGGCGCGGACCCGGGGTGCCTGGCCCGCCCACGCCCGGGCCGGCAACCTGGCGCTCGCCCGGCTGCTGCGCCGCCGTACCGGGCTGCGGCTGCACGACCTCGGTCCGCTGCGCGCCGCCCGCCGCGAGCCGCTGCTGGCGCTCGGTCTCAGCGACCGGCGCAGCGGATATCCGCTCCAGATGGTGGTGCGCGCGGCCGACGCGGGCTGGCGGATCGCCGAGCACGACGTGCCGTACCTGCCGCGCGCCGGCACCTCCAAGGTCACGGGCACCTGGCGCGGCACCTGGCAGGCGGTGCGGGACATGAGCCGCGTGCTGGCCGAGCCGCCGGCCGGCGGGAGGACCGCACCGTGACCACGCTGCTCGTGATCGCCAAGGAACCGCTGCCGGGGCGCGTCAAGACGCGGCTCACCCCGCCGTTCAGCCCCGCCGAGGCGGCTGAGCTCGCCGAGGCCTCGCTCGCCGACACCCTGGACGCCGTCGCGGCGACCCCCGCCGGCCGGCGCGTCCTGGTGCTGGACGGGAGCCCCGGCCCCTGGCTGCCGCCCGGCTTCGACGTCGTACCGCAGTGCGCGGGCGGGCTGGACCTGCGGCTGGCCGACGCGTTCGCGCGGTGCGCCGGTCCCGCCCTGCTCATCGGCATGGACACCCCGCAGGTGACCCCGGAGCTGCTCGCCGTGGACTTCGCGGGGTACGACGCCTGCTTCGGTCCGGCGGAGGACGGCGGCTTCTGGGCGCTGGGGCTGGCCGAGCCCGACCCGGCTCTGCTGCGGGGCGTGCCCATGTCGACACCGTGGACGGGTGCCGTCCAGCGGCGGCGGCTGGTGGCCGCCGGACTGCGGGTGCGCGAGCTGCCCCGGCTGCGGGACGTGGACACGGCCGCCGACGCGGTGGCGGTCGCCGCCCGGGCGCCGCACGGCCGGTTCGCCGCCCGGCTGGCCCGCTGCACCGCGCACCCCGCCGGACCCGGCACGGGGCGATGAGCAGCCGGTGCCAGGCTCGGGAGGGGCTATGAGCACCCCGCCGGTCGTCCCCTGGGCCGGGGCCGACCCCTACGCCGTCGCCCTGCGCGCCGGGCGCGGCCCGCTGTTCCTGCGCCGGTCGGACGGCTGGCTGCTGCCGCTGGAGGTCGAGCGCTGGTGCGCGCGGGCGGACCGGGCCGACCGGGCGGTGCTGGACCGGTGCGAGGGTGCCGTGCTCGACGTCGGCTGCGGACCGGGGCGGCTGGTGGCGGAACTCGCCGCCAGGGGCCGTACCGTCCTCGGCATCGACGTCAGCGAGGCCGCCGTCGAGCACACCGTACGGATCGGCGGCCAGGCGCTGCGGCGCTCGGTGTTCGAGCCGCTGCCCGGCGAGGGGCGCTGGGGCACCGTGCTGCTGATGGACGGCAACGTCGGCATCGGGGGCGACCCGCGTGCCCTGCTGGACCGGGTGGCCCGGCTGCTGCGGCCCGGTGGTCTGCTGATCGCCGAGACGGCCGCGGTGGACGTCGACGAACGGTCCGAGGTGCAGCTCGTCGACGGCACCGAGGTGGAGACGGGCGGCCATGGTGTCTTCCCGTGGGCGCGGCTCGGCACCCCGGCGCTGCTGCGGTACGCGGGCCGGGCGGGCTGGCGGACCGCCGGTCAGTGGACGACCGGCCGGCGCCGCTTCGTCGCCCTGCGCAGCCGCAGCTCCCGCAGCGCCAGCAGCAGCGCCGAGCCGGCGAACAGGGCCGCGCTGATCAGCAGCCAGCGGGCGAGGAAGCCGTCCGCCGACAGGCCGGTGGCGGACCGGTAGGGCCGGTCCACCATGCCGGTGATCAGCGGGAACCACACGAGCAGCAGCAGTCCGGACAGGGCGGCCGGGACCCGGACGTACAGGGTCCGCTCCCGCAGCCCGGCGGTGCCGAGAGCGCGGACGACGGCCCGGTCCGCCACCGCGTACAGCGGCAGCAGCACGAGATCGTGCAGCAGGGCCGCACCCACCAGCCACAGCGCCACCCCCTGCCAGTTCCCCGCGAACAGCCGTACGCCGGCATAGCCGGCGAGCGCGAAGGAGCAGGCGAGCAGCAGGATCTGGAAGGGGCTGCCGAGGGTCGGGCGCGGGCGCATCACAGCTCTCCGAAGGTCAGCCGGGCCACCCATTTGGTGTTGAGCACACCGGGCGCCGCGGGCACGATGATCCGCGCCGGACGGCCGTGGTCGGGGGACAGTTCCTCACCGTTGACGTACAGGGCGAGCAGGGAGCGCGGGTCGGCCACCTGGTTGGCGCGCAGGGCGGCCCGGCGGAAGGCCCCGCGCCGCTGGAGCGACTCCACGAACAGGTCCGGCGGCTCGCCGTCGTACCCGACGAGCGCGGCGAGGTCGCGCAGCCGCACCCCGCGCCACCACTGGTCGTCCGTGGACCAGCCCTCGACGCAGGCGATGGGCAACGCCGAGCTGTGCAGGGGCATGCGGAGCAGTTCGGCCCGACTGAGGCGGACCGTTCCGGTGCGGCCGGTGACGACGAGCCGCCAGGCCTCCTCGCCGGTCTCGGCCGCGTCGATCCCGGCGTAGGCGGCCGTCTTGTTGATCTGGAAGCCGTTCGGCCCGCGGCCGGGGTCGGCTCCGCCGTGCGGCGCGAGGAGGGCGGTGCGCCGCAGCACGCCCCCGATGCTCTGGCCCGCGGTGGTGACCAGGAGCAGCAGCGAGGCGCCCCCGACGAACCACAGCGCCCCGCGCCGGGACACGGTCGGCGGCAGCGGGCGGGGCGACACCAACTCCCCCGGCTCCGGGGCGCGGGACACCGGCTCCCCCCGCTCCTCGCGCCGCCGGCGCAGGCTTCGTACGGCGGTCGGCAGTTTCAGCGCCGCGTGCGCCACGAACGCGGCGAAGAACACCCAGGCGCCGTAGAAGTGCAGCGGGTAGAAGGAGCCGGGGAAGACGTAGTCGAGCTGGACGTTGAGGACGCCGGTGGTGAACTCGAACAGCCCGCCGCCGACGAGGAGGAGCAGGGAGATCCGCTCCAGGGCGTGGGCGAGCGAACGGGCCGGGGGCAGGGCGAACAGCCTCGGCACGACCGACCAGAGCTTGGCCAGCAGCACCGGGATCAGGGTGATGCCGAGGGTGACGTGCAGCCCCTGGGTGAGCCGGTACAGCCAGTACGGGTTCGTCGGCCAGGCGAAGAGGTAGAAGCCGAGGATTCCCTTGTCCGGCGTCTGGTCGTTCACCCGTGCGAGGCCCGGGTTGTAGGCGGCGTAGGACACCAGGCCCGTCACGAACAGCACCGTGATCCCCACCAGCAGCACGATGCCGAGCACCGAGGTGAACCACGGGCCGCGCAGCGGGCTGCGCCAGAAACCGGGCGAGGAGGGGAGCCGCGGGTCGTCGTCTCGCATGCTACGACGGTAGGCCGGAACCACCCCTGACCGGGGCCGCGACCCATGACGAAACGCTGACGTCGGACCACCGGTCCCCTCGTTCCCCCGGTCGCCGCCCTAGCGTTCCGGTGTGACCCAGCCTCCCCCACGTGACCGGTACGCCGGCCTGCGCGCCGATCTCCGTGCCGCGTCGGCCGCCGCCCTGCTCGTCCTCGTCGCCGTACTGGTCGGCCGGCACATCCAGGACACCCGGCGCACCCTGTTCGTCCACTGGCCGCCGCTGTTCGCCGACTGGGACCCGCATCTGGGCCCGGGCACCCCGGCCGCCGTCCTGGTGGCGGTCGCCGTGGTGGCGTACGGGCCCGCCGTCGCCGCGCGGCTGCCGTGGCGCGGGCTGCTCCTCGCGGCCTGGGCCACGGCACTGGCCTGGACGTGGTCGCTGGCGCTGGTCGACGGCTGGCAGCGGGGTGTGGCGGGGCGGCTCACCACCCGCAACGAGTACCTGACGGTCATCGGCCGCTTCCACGACCTTCCGGCCGCGCTGCGCGACTTCACCCACCACATCGTGAGCGGCTCCCCTGACCCCTGGCCCGCGCACATCGCCGGGCATCCCCCGGCGGCCACCGTCACCTTCGTCCTCCTGGACCGGGCCGGGCTGCGCGGCGGCGGCTGGGCCGGTGCCTGGTGCGTCACCGTCGGAGCGACCGCCTGCGTGGCGGTGCTGGTGGCGGTGCGGGCGCTGGCCGACGAGCGCCTGGCCCGGCGGGCGGCGCCGTTCCTCGCCCTCGCCCCGGCCGCCGTGTGGGTGGGCGCCTCGGCCGACGGGTACTTCGCGGCGGTCGCCGCGTGGTCGGTGGCCCTGCTGGCCCTGGCGGTCACCGGGCGGTCCGTGGCCTGGGCTGCGGGCAGCGGTCTGCTGTACGGGCTGACCTGCTACCTCTCGTACGGCCTGACGCTCTTCGCGCTCATCGGGGCGGCGGTGCTGGTGGCGGGGCGGCGCCGGCCGCGACCGCTTCTGATCGTCCTCTTCCTGGCCGGGGCGGCGGTCGTCCCGACGGCGTTCACGCTCGCCGGGTTCGACTGGTGGGAGGGGTACCGGCTGCTGGTGACGCGCTACTACCAGGGTGTCGGCGGCATCCGCCCCTACGGCTACTGGGTGTGGGCCAACCTGGCCTGCACGGTGCTGGTCACCGGCCTGGCCACGGCGGCGGGGCTGAGGCGGACGGGCGTGTCCCTCGCCCGCCACCGCACGGCCCCCCGGGCACAGGTCCGGCTGGCCCTCCTCGTGGCGGCGGCGCTGCCGGCCCTACTGGCCGCCGACGTGTCCGGCATGAGCAAGGCGGAGACGGAACGCATCTGGCTGCCCTTCGCGATGTGGCTGCTCCCGGCCTGCGCGCTCCTGCCCCGCCCACGCGGCTGGCTCGCCGCCCAGGCGACGCTGGCGCTCCTGCTCAACCACTTGCTGCTCACGGGGTGGTGAACCGGCCTGCGGGGGCGTCGGCCGTCGGGGGCGAGGCGGCCACGTTCGCAGGGGCCCGGGAGTGCCCAGGCGGCCACGTTCGCAGAGGGCCCGGAATGTGCCCGACCGCCCGGCGGCCGTACACCGCCCGCCGCCGGCCAGAGCGTGCCCGCCCCGCCCTCCCGAGTCGGCCCGGCCGTGACGGACCGCCCGGCCGGGCGGCCGTCGGGCGTCCCTGGCCGGGGGCGACCCGGCCAGGGTGCCTCGCGGCGTCCGGGCTCAGGCCTCCCGGCCGGGCTCCGTTGTGCGGAAGCGGCGGTACAGGAGCGTTCCGCCCATCAGTGAGGCCAGGCTCGCGGCGGCCGCCACCCAGGCGGTGTCCGTTCCGGTGTGCGCGAGGGTGCCGGGCGGTTCGTGCCGTACGACGGGCGGGGTCGGCTTCGGCGCCGGGTGGGTGGCGGGCGGTTCCTGCGGCCGCGGGGGCTCGGAACGCACCGGCGGCGGAGTGACCCGGGTGGGCGGCTTGGGCGGGGTGGTCCGGGCGGGCTCGTCGGGGTGGTCCGGGGCGTTCACGGACGTGTTGCCGAAGACGGGGTTGCCGACGCCGACCACGTTCACGCTGTTGCCGCTGACGTTGACGGGCAGATCGACCGGCAACTGGATTCCGTTGCCGGAGACCACGCCCGGCGAGTCCTGCGTGCGGCTGTGGGCCGTCGCCCCGCTCGTCGCCGCGGGCTGCGTCTTCCCCTCGGTGCTGCCGCCGCCCTTGTTGGCGCACGTGTTGCCCATGGCTGGGTTGAGCAGCCCCACCACGTTCACGGTGTTCCCGCAGACGTTCACCGGGAGGTGCACCGGCAACTGGATGCCGTTGCCCGAGATCAGCCCGGGCGAGCCGCCCGCGGAACCGTCCGCGGCGGAGTCGGCCTGCACCGGTCCCGCCACTGCCATCGCGCCGGACGCGGCGGCGATGGCGATCACACTGTTTCGGGTAGCCCGTTTCATCGGTTCCCTGCCCTTCCAGACACCGTTGCGGGCGCTCACCCGCACCGGAGGAAACGGCGCCTCAAACGTGCAAGTTATGGTTTTTCAGCCTTTTGCCCTATACGGCGGTCAGGGGGCGTGCTCGCGCGGCCGCCGCGCCCGAGAGCCGTACGGGGGTTCGGTACGGGCATGGCCGCGCGCCTTCGGGTACTCGGACGGTGGTCGTGGCGACGCTTGTCGTACCGCCTCTCCCGTTTCTAGGAGCCCTCGACATGACAGACGTAGCAGGCACCGGTCCCGCCTCCGGAGACGACCGGAGCATCCTGACCAATCGACAGGGCCACCCCGTCTACGACAACCAGAACCAGCGCACCGTCGGCGCCCGTGGGCCCGCGACGCTGGAGAACTACCAGTTCCTGGAGAAGATCAGCCACTTCGACCGGGAACGCATCCCCGAACGGGTGGTGCACGCCCGCGGCGTGACGGCGTACGGCTTCTTCGAGGCGTACGGCGCCTGGGGCGACGAGCCGATCGGCCGCTACACGCGCGCGAAGCTGTTCCAGGAGCGCGGCAAGCGCACCGACGTCGCCGTCCGCTTCTCCACCGTCATCGGCGGCCGTGACTCCTCCGAGGCGGCGCGCGACCCGCGCGGCTTCGCCGTCAAGTTCTACACGGAGGACGGCAACTGGGACCTCGTCGGCAACAACCTGGGCGTCTTCTTCATCCGGGACGCCATCAAGTTCCCGGACGTCATCCACGCCCTGAAGCCGGACCCGGTGGACTTCGAGCAGAAGCCGAACCGGATCTTCGACTTCATGTCGCAGACGCCCGAGGCCATGCACATGCTGGTCAACCTGTTCAGCCCGCGCGGCATCCCCGCCGACTACCGTCACATGCAGGGTTTCGGCGTGAACACGTACAAGTGGGTGAACGCCGAGGGCAACACCGTGCTCGTCAAGTACCACTGGATGCCCAAGCAGGGCGTGCGCTCGATGACGGAGGAGGACGCCGCCAACGTCCAGGCCGGCTCCCTCGGTCACGCCACCAAGGACCTGTACGAGGCCGTCGAACGGGGCGAGTACCCCGAGTGGGAGCTGCTCGTGCAGGTCATGGAGGACCACGAGCACCCCGAACTCGACTTCGATCCGCTGGACGACACCAAGACCTGGCCGGAGCAGGAGTTCCCGCCGAAGCCGGTGGGCCGGATGGTGCTCGACCGGATGCCGGAGAACTTCTTCGCGGAGAACGAGCAGATCTCCTTCGGCACCGGTGTGCTCGTCGACGGCCTGGACTTCTCCGACGACAAGATGCTCGTCGGCCGGACCTTCTCCTACAGCGACACCCAGCGCTACCGGGTCGGCCCGAACTACCTCCAACTGCCCGTCAACCAGGCGAAGAACGCCCAGGTACGCACCAACCAGCGCGACGGGCTGATGACGTACCACGTCGACGGCGGCGGGGAGAATCCGAGCGTCAACTACGAGCCGTCGATCCGGGGCGGCCTGCGCGAGGCGGAGTACCCGGCCCACGACGAGCAGGGGCCCGAGGTCCGGGGCCGGCTCACCCGCAAGCGCATCCCCCGCACCAACGACTACCTCCAGGCGGGCCAGCGGTACCTGCTCATGGAGCAGTGGGAGCGCGACGACCTGGTGCGCAACCTGGTGGGTCAGCTCTCGCGGTGCGACCGGTCCGTCCAGGAGCGGATGGTGTGGCACTTCCTGCTGGTGGAGAACGACCTGGGGCTGCGGGTCGGCGAGGGCCTCGGCATCCGCCCGGAGGACGTCGCGGACCTGGAGCCGCTGGCCAGCCAGGACCTCACCGAGGAGGACAAGGAGCGGCTGGCGAACCTCGGCAAGAACCCGCCGCGGGACGTCGAGGGCCTCACCATGACGCACTGCGTCCCCGACGCGCGCCATGAGGTGACGAGGTGACCCGCTGAGCCCGCGCCCCTGAGGCCCCGGAACGTCTGGCGCAGGAACGCCTGACGCCCCGGAACGCCGGTCAGCTCACGACGGGCGCCGCCCCCGGCTCGGCCGCGACCCGGGCGTGGCGCCCGCGCGGGCAGTGCACGATCCGGTCACCGAGGCCGAGCCGGCCGGCCTCGGCCAGGAAGGCGGACAGGGGCGAGCGCATCACCGTGTACTCCTCGTAGTGCACGGGCAGGACGGCGCGGGGACCGAGGCGCCGGGCCAGTTCCGCACCCTGCCGGCCGTCCATGGTGACCACGAAGCCGCCGGGGAGCGTGGTGCCACCCAGGTGCAGGACGGCCAGGTCGGCGGCCGGGAAGCGGCGGGTGATCTCGTCGAGGCCGTCGTACGGCAGGGTGTCACCGGACACGTACAGCCGAAGCCGCGGCGGGCCGCCCACCGGGCCGAGCTCGATCATGCTGCCCATCACCGGGGGCAGCAGTCCCCGCAGCACCGGATGTCCGGCGTGCCGTCCGGGCAACGCCGTGACGGTGGCCTGGACCGGGCCCTGCCGGAGGGTGAACCCCCGCCAGGTGCGCAGTCCGGCCACCCGCTCGCGTCCGTGCAGCACCTTCAGGCGGCGCGCGGCGTGCGGGGTGCTCAGCACCGGCACCGCGGGGTCCAGGTGGCGTCGGGACCGGCGGTCCCAGTGGTCGCCGTGCAGATGGGACAGCACGATCCCGTCGAGGCGGGGCAGGTCCTCCGGTTCCAGGGCGGGCTCGGTCAGGCGCCGGCTCAGCAGGCCCTTGCCGAGGTAGGCGTACTGGCCGAGGTGCAGGAAGTTCGGGTCCGTGAGCAGGGTCAGCGGCCCGTAGCGCAGCAGAACGGTCGCGTTGCCGAGGAAGTGCAGGTCGACCGTGTCGTCGGTGGGTGGGTCCGTGGTACCGGGCATGGGTCCGTCGCCCTTCCGTCCGAGCCGTCGCAGGCACCCGCGCCCTCGCGGGCGTGCGGGTTCCTCCCGTGCCGGGCGGGTACCCCTGGCGGGCGGACGGCATGAGAGGACGTGTTCCGGCCGGCCGGTTCCGTCGCCGCGGCGCCCGCCTGGGCACAGATGGCCGAGTGTGCCGCAGCGGCGGAGCCGGGGAGCTGGTAGCTCTCGTAGGGCAGCCGCTGCCGTACCCGCTCGACCGGGGGACCGACCGAGGAACCGACCGAGACGAGGAGCGATGACGACCACCGTGCGCGAGGCCGGAGCCCAGACCGCGCCACCCAGTCTCCGACTGCCCGGCCTGCTGCTGGGAGTGGGGCTCGGCGGATTCGTCGACGGGATCCTGCTCCACCAGCTCCTCCAGTGGCACCACATGCTCACCAGCACCGACCACGACCACATCGGGGTGAGGTACTACGACCCGCACACCGTCTCCGGGCTGGAGATGAACACCGTGTGGGACGGCGTCTTCCACACCGTCTGCTGGCTCGCCGTCCTGGGCGGTCTCGCCGTCCTGTACGCCCGGGTGACCACCGGCCGGCGCCAGGTGTGGGGCTCACGGGTGCTCTGGGGCTGGGTCCTGTCCGGCTGGGGTCTGTTCAACCTCGTGGAGGGCGTTCTCGACCACCACGTCCTGGGCATCCACCACGTCCGCGGCGGTCCCCACCAGGTGTGGTGGGACATCGGCTTCCTCGTGTTCGGCGCGCTGCTGCTGGCGGGCGGCATGCTCCTGCGGCGCGGCGCCCGGCCCTTCGATCCGGCCGCGCCCCGCGCCGCACGGCCGGGGCACGCCGTCTGATGGGCGGCAGCACCCCGCACATGCACACGCATCCGCATCACGCGGAGGGCGGCGGCGTGCTGGGGATCCTGCTCCCGGCCCTGGCCCTGCTGGCGTGCGCGTGCGGCTATCTGCTGCTGGCGCGCCGGGTGCGCCGCCGGAACCCCGTGCGGGGCTGGAACCCCTGGCGCACGGCCGGTTTCTGCGCGGGCCTCCTCCTGCTGGCGGCGGCGGTGCTGCCTCCCCTCGCCGCCTTCGCCCACGGTGACTTGCGCGGCCACATGGCCCAGCACCTGCTCATCGGCATGTACGCGCCGCTCGCCCTGGTGCTCGGCGCCCCGGCGACCCTCGTGCTGCGCGCCCTGCCCGCACCCCGTGCCCGCCGCCTCACCGCGTTCCTGCACAGCGGCCCGGCCCGCCTGCTCGCCCACCCGGTGACCGGTCTGCTGCTGTCCACCGGCAGCCTCGCGCCGCTGTACTTCACCCCGCTGTACGACGCCGTCACGGCCCGCCCGGCCAGACACTGGCTGCTGCACGCGCACTTCCTGCTGGCGGGCTGCCTGTTCGCGCACGCCGTCGCCGGGCCCGATCCCGCCCCGGCCCGCCCCGGTGTCCGGGCCCGGCTGGTCTGCCTGGGCTGCGCCATCGCCGTGCACGCGAGCGTCGCGCAACTGATGTACGGCGGTTTCGGGGTGGCCGTCGACGCTCCGGTCACCCAGGTCCAGGGCGCTGCCGAGCTCATGTACTACGGCGGCGACATCGCCGAACTCCTGCTGGCGGCGGCCCTGGTCGCCACCTGGCGCCCCGCACGCGGCGCGGTCGCGGGGCGCGCGGTGCGCCCTGCGCGGTAGGCGCGCGGGAGGCATGCGGTAGCCACGCCGGTCGACATGGCCAGGAGGTGGGCGAGGGCCAGGCGGGGCAGAACTTAGTAGCCATGTACATAGTAGCCATGTACTGTATCGGCCATGAGCAAGGTGTCCGAAGGAGCAACGCCCGGTTTCCTGGTGTGGCGGCTGTCGATGAAGTGGCGGGTCGCGGTGGACCGAGCGGTGGCCCCGCTCGGACTGACCCACGCGCAGTACTCCCTGGTGGCGTCGCTGTACGGCATGCAGCGCTCCGGACTGCGTCCCAGCCAGCGCCGCCTCGCCGACCACACCGGCCTGGAGGCCCTGTACGTCTCCAAACTCGCCCGGGGCCTGGAAGCGGCCGGTCTCCTCGAACGCACCCGGGACCCGGCCGACCCGCGGGCGGTCCAGCTCGCGCTCACCGAGCGGGGCCGCGAGACCACCCGGAAGGCGATCGACGTCGTCCAAGGACTGCTTCGCCAGCTGCTGGCACCCCTCGGCGGACCCGACAGCCCGCGCGCCCGGACGTTCACCCGGGAACTGACGACCCTGCTCGACGCACCGCTTGACCCGTTCGGCACCACCGATCACGAGACGGAGCAGTCATGACCACCACCGCACCCCGCGTCGACAGCCGGGTCATCGGCCTCGCCCACTACGCCCTGCGCGCCGTCCTGGAGCGCGTCCTCGCCCCCCACGGCATCTCCTTCCTCCAGTCCGTCGCGCTGCGCCTCGCGGCCCTCGCGGACGGGCCGGTCGAGCGGGCCGCCCTGGTGGACGGCGTCGTCGGCACGGTGAGGGTCGACGAGAGCGACGCCCAGCGCACGATCGGGGACCTGACGGCCGCCGGCCTGCTCACCCCCGAGGGCCCCTCCGCCTTGCGGCTCACGGACGCGGGGCGCACGGTGTACACCACCAGCTCCGCCGAGGCCGCGGCGGTCTCCGCCCGGCTGTACGCGGGCATCCCCGAGGAGGACCGGGCGGCGGCCGGCCGCGTGCTCGCCCTGCTCACCGAGCGGGCCGACGCGGAGCTGGCCGGCCTGCGGCGGCGGTAGGGCCACCTGTCACCGAGAGGTGGCAGCCCGGCCGCCCCCCTCGGGCTCTCGAACGGTCCCGAGGTGCCTGCGGAAACCGACATCAGCCCGTGCGGTCCGGCCGCGGCCGCCCCAGCGCCTTCCTCGTCACAGCGGTGTCGCCGCGTGCAGGATCAGGAACAGGGTGACAGCGGAGTTCGCCGAGGACATCGCCGACACCAGCGCCCCGGCGGCGGCGCCCCAGGCGGCCAGGCCGACCGAGGTGAACGCCGACGGCCAGGTCCGGGCCGCGGGAGCGGGGGCCAGCAGCGCGGCCACCCGGCGCGGCACGGGACCGGTCGCCGCCAGCGCGGCCACGGTCGGCACCGGTGTGCGCGGGGACAGCAGGGCCGCCTTGCCGATGGCGCGGGCGACCGTGCGCCGGTCGCCGACCGCGCGGGCCGCCTCCTCGTCCGCCCAGCGCTCGGCCGTGTAGACGACGGCCGTACGCAGCGGTCTCAGGAACGGGTTGGCTCGGGCCGCCAGGTGCGCGGCGAGCAGGTGGCGGTGGTGACGGGCGGACAGATGGGCGCGCTCGTGGGCGAACAGGGCGCGCCGCTCGGCGGGCGCCAGCCCGGCCAGCAGGGCCGTGCTGACGGCGATCCGGCCCCGCCCCCGGCTGCGGCTCCCGGGGAGGGCGTAGGCGTACGGTGCGCTGTCCGGGAGGACCGCGACCGTCGACCCCGGCACCCCGGCGAGCGCGCGGTGGGCGCGGCGGGTGACCCGGTGGTGCCGCCACAGGGTGCGGGCGCAGGCGGCGGCAACCACCGCGAGCGCGGGAATGGCGGCCCGGCCGGCCACCTCGTCGTGCGGGACGGCGGCCCGCACCTCAGGGTCGGACCAGCCGTCCGGCAGCGGGTTGCCGGGCAGTTGGGCGGTGCCGACCACCATGAGCAGGGCCAGGCACAGCGTGCTGCACCCGGCCATGACGACGGCGACCGCGGTCAGCAGCCGGGTCGCGGTGCGCGGGTGCAGCCTGGTCTCGGCGAGCCGGGCGACCGGCCACGCGGACAGCGGCAGCACCAGCGGCAGGAAGACGAAGACCCCCATGAGCGGTCAGTCCTCCGTGCCGCCGGCGTCCGGCCCGGGAATGTCGAGCAGGGCCCGCAGCACCTGCTCGTCGCCGGGCGGCAGGGCGGTGACGAAGCTGGCGAGGACCGCCTCACGGTCCCGCTCGCCGTCCAGCAGGCGGCGCATGCGCAGCGCGGCCAGCCGGGCCACGTCGGCCGTCGGCGTCCACCGGAAGGACCGCCCGTGCCGTTCCCGGGAGACGACGTCCTTGGCGAGCAGCCGGGTCAGGATGGTGACGACGGTGGTGTAGGCGAGGTCGCCGCCGAGGCGCTGCTGCACCCAGGCCGCGGTGACCGGTCCGTCCGCCTCGCGCAGCGCGCCGAGGACCTGGCCCTCCAGCTCCCCCTGCCCGCGCCGCCGGGCCCGGCCGCCTTCCCTCGTCATCCGTGGTTCCTCCCCCGTCCGTCTCGCGTCGCTCGCTCACCCGCCGTTCCACGCTACTTCACGCCACCGACACTCCCGTGGGCGCGGCGCCCGCGCCGGTGCGCGATCTCGCCGAGGAGGATGTCGACGGCGAGGAAACAGGCCAGCGGGACGCCGAGCAGCGGCACGAACCAGCCGAGTACGGCGACGGCCGCGAGCGCCGGCACGAGGAGGTACGGCGGCACCTCCGCCCAGGCGCCGCGCGGGATCGGCCGGCCGAAGGCGGTGCCCCGGCCGCGCTGCCACCACATGCGGTAACCCCAGACGACGAGCAGGATCAGGGCGAGCGCGAGCAGCGCGAGGGCGATCTGGTTGACGAGCCCGAAGAGGACGCCGGTGTGCAGGTCGATGCCCCAGCGGGTGAGCTTGGCGAGCAGCGGGTGGTCGGCGAACCGGAGTTCGTCGGTGACCCGGCCGGTGGCGGGGTCGACGGCGACGGAGTCCTGCTTCTCGGGCCAGCTCCGCTGGATCTGCCGGACCACGTAGGCGCTGTCGGCGTCCGCGGGCGGCACGATCTCCACCGGGTCGCCGAGCCCCTTCGCGCGGGCCGCGGCGAGGACCCGGTCCAGGCCCACCCCGTGCTCGGCCGTGCCGCCTGCGGAGGCCGCCCGGCCGTGGCCCGCGTGGTCGCCGCCGGCCGCGGCCGTCGAGACGGACGGGGTGGCCTGGCCGAGCGAGGTGCGCAGCTCGTCGATGTTCGCGCCGGCGTACGCCGACCAGGTCAGGCCGGTCGCGGACAGGAACAGGAACCCGGCGGCGGTCCAGACGCCGACGGTGCCGTGCAGGCCGAGGGTGCGGCGCCGGCCACTGGTGCCGCGCACCCTGCGCAGGGCGCGGCGCCGGGAGAACCACAGCACCAGACCGCCGCCCGCGATCACCCACAGCCAGCTGGCGGCCAGCTCGCTGTAGAGCCGGCCGGTCTCGCCCAGGTGCAGATCGCGGTGCAGCTCGTCGATCCAGGTGCGCAGGGGCAGCGCGCCCGTCGAACCGTACTGTTCCAGGGCGCCACGGACCGTGCCGGTGTACGGGTCCACGAACACGGCGAGGGTGTGCTCCGGGTCGACGCCCTCGACCCCGGTGAGCAGCACCCGGGTCGTGGCGCCGGGCTCGGGGGCGGGCCGGACGGCCGCGACGGTGCCCTGCGGGTGGGCCTTGCGGGCGGCGGCCACCTGGGCGGAGACGGGCAGCTCGCGCTCGCCGGCCGGAACGGTCAGCTCATGGCCGTACACGAGCTTCTCCGCCTGGAAGGAGCCCGCGTACAGCAGGCCGGTGACGGCGGCGACCAGCAGGAAGGGGGCGACGAGCACGCCGGCGTAGAAGTGCAGACGCAGCACGAGGGGGCGCAGGGGTGCCCAGCGGCCGCGGGTGGCGGGGCGGGACGCCTCGGCCGGGGTGGCCGGGGGAGCGGTGGTCATCGGCGGGCTTCTCCGGGGCTCGGTGTGAAAAGCGAGGGCGGTCCAGTAGTCGGACCGCGAAAGGGCTGAGTTCCCCGGGGTGTTGGTGACCTGTGCCACAGGGGGCGGCGGGCGGGCGTGGCATCCTGACGCGATGGCACCTCCCCGTGATCACGCACCGCTCGCCGAGCGGGTCGAGGAACTCCTCGCCGCCGGCGGCCCCTTGCCCATCGTCGCGGCCGGACAGCCGGTGCTGCGGCGCGGCACCGAGCCGTACGACGGCCAGCTCGGCCCCGCGCTGCTCGCCCGGTTCGTCGAGGCCCTGCGCGTCACCATGCACGCGGCCCCCGGTGTGGGTCTCGCCGCCCCGCAGGTCGGTGTGCCGCTGCGGATCGCGGTCATCGAGGACCCTGCGCCGGTACCGGAGGAGGTGGCGGTCGCCCGGGGCCGGGTGCCGCAGCCCTTCCGGGTCCTGGTCAACCCGTCGTACGAGCCCGTCGGCACCGCCAGGGCCGCCTTCTTCGAGGGCTGTCTGAGCGTGCCGGGCTGGCAGGCGGTGGTGGCCCGGCACGCCCAGGTGCGGCTGCGCGGCGCGGACGAGCGGGGCCGCGCGCTGGACGAGGTGTTCACCGGCTGGCCGGCCCGGATCGTGCAGCACGAGACGGACCACCTCGACGGCACGCTCTACCTGGACCGCGCGGAGCCGCGCTCGCTGTCCACCAACGAGGCGGTGGCGGCCCTGTGGGCCCAGCCGACGCCGGACGCGGCGGCCGAGGCCCTGGGCTTCGAACTGCCGTAGGCTGCCGCTCAGTTGTCCCGGTAGGCCTCCAGCAGCCGCAGCCACACCTCGCTCAGCGTCGGGTACGACGGGACGACGTGCCACAGCCGGCTGACCGGGACGTGTCCGGCGACCGCGACGGTGGCCGAGTGGATGAGCTCGCCGACGCCGGGGCCGACGAAGGTGACCCCGCGCAGGATCTCGTCCTCCAGGTCCACGACCATCCGGGCGCGGCCCTTGTAGCCGTCGCCGTACAGGCCGGCGCCCGCGACCGCGGAGAACTCCACGTCGACGGCGCGGACCCGGTGGCCGGCCTGTTCGGCCTCGGCGAGGGAGAGCCCGACCGCGGCGGCCTCCGGGTCGGTGAAGACGACCTGGGGTACGGCGTGGTGGTCGGCGGTGGCGGTGTGGGCGCCCCAGGGCTCCTCCGTCACCGCGCTGCCGGTGGCGCGGGCGGCGATGGCGGCCCCGGCGATGCGGGCCTGGTACTTGCCCTGATGGGTGAGGAGCGCGCGGTGGTTGACGTCGCCGACCGCGTACAGCCAGTCGGTGCCGGTCACGCGCAGGCTGTCGTCGACGTCCAGCCAGGAGCCGGGTTCCAGGCCGACGGTCTCCAGGCCGATGTCGCCGGTGTGCGGGACGCGGCCGGTGGCGAAGAGGATCTCGTCGCCCTCGATCCGGTCGCCGGCGGAGGTGACGGCCACGACCGTGCCGTTCTCGCGGCTGACGGACTCCACGGAGGTGCCGGTGCGCAGGTCGACGCCCGCCTCGGTGAGGGCCTCGGCGACCAGTTCACCGGCGAACGGCTCCATGCGGTTCAGCAGGCCCTTGCCGCGCACCAGCATGGTGACCCGGGAGCCGAGGGCCTGCCAGGCGGTGGCCATCTCGGTGGCGACGACACCGCCGCCGACGACGATCAGCCGGCCCGGGACCGCCTGGGCGCTGGTGGCCTCACGGCTGGTCCAGGGCTTGACGTCGGCGAGTCCGGGCAGGTCGGGCAGCTGGGCCTTGGTGCCGGTGGACACGGCGACGGCGTGCCGTGCGGTGAGGGTGGTGACCGTGCCGTCGGGGCCGGTGACCGTGACCGTGCGGGGCCCGGCCAGCCGGCCCTGGCCGCGGTACAGGACGGCGCCGGTGCCCTCCAGCCAGCCGACCTGGCCGTCGTCCTTCCAGTCGGCGGCGAAGTAGTTCCGGCGGGCCAGGACGGCCGGGGCGTCGAGCGGCCCCTGGACCGCCTGGGCGAGGCCGGGCAGGCGGCGGGCGTCGGCCTGTGCGATGACCGGCCTGAGCAGGGCCTTGCTGGGCATGCACGCCCAGTACGAGCATTCTCCGCCGAGCAGTTCGCTCTCCACGAGGGCCGTGGTGAGGCCGGCCGCGCGGGTGCGGTCGGCGACGTTCTCCCCCACGGGCCCGCCCCCGATCACCACGACGTCGTAAGCGATGGATTCCGTTTCCGTCATGGAGTCAGTCTGGTGGGTGGTGTGCGCCGTGGCCACACGGGTACGCGCGCGGAACACGGGCGTGCACGGGTGGAATAGGCGGCCCGGCGGCCGTGTTTCCGCCGTCGGCACACCCCACACCAGGAAGAGGGAATCACGCCATGAGCAGCACTGTGGAGCTGACCAAGGAGAACTTCGACCAGACGGTCACCGAGAACGAGTTCGTTCTCATCGACTTCTGGGCGTCCTGGTGCGGGCCCTGCCGTTCGTTCGCGCCGGTCTACGAGAAGGCCGCCGAGGAGAACCCCGACCTGGTCTTCGCCAAGGTGGACACCGAGGCGCAGCCGGAGCTTGCCGCCGCGTTCGACATCCAGTCGATCCCCACGCTGATGATCGTGCGCGACCAGGTCGCGGTCTACGCCCAGCCGGGCGCCCTGCCCGCGCCCATGCTCGCCGACCTCATCGGGCAGGCCCGCAAGCTCGACATGGACGAGGTCCGCAAGGACATCGCCGCCCAGCAGGGTCAGGCCGCGGAGGGGCAGGAGCAGCCGGGGCAGGCGCAGCAGTAACGCGTGCGGGGCCGCGGTGACACCGCGTACGGGGCCGGCTCAGCTGGACTCGCGCGGGATCACCGAGGCCCCCAGCACGGTGTGCACCTCGGGCTCGCCGCCCGGGTCGCGCACGGCACGGTCGACCAGTTCGGCGAGGTCCTGCCCGGAGGGCAGTTCGATGTGGACCGTGCTCAGCCGGGGCCGCAGCAGCCGGCCCAGCATCAGGTCGTCGGCGCCGATCACGGAGACGTCCCCGGGGATGCGTACGCCCTCGTCCTGGAGGGCGCGCATGAGCAGCATCGCGTACTCGTCGTTGTAGGCGAACACCGCGTCCAGGCCGGAGCCGCTCCAGCGGGCGGCCAGTGCGGCGGCGGCCTCCTCGGTGTAGGCGAGGGGCAGCTCGGTCACGGTGGCGTCCGTACCCCGCAGCGCCTCGCGCACGCCGACGAGCCGCGGCCGTGAGTAGGTCTCCAGTCCGGGCTCCTCGGGCAGGACGACACCGATCCGGCGCCGGCCCCGGGCGTACAGGTGGGCGCCCGCGCAGCGGCCGACGGCGTCGTGGTCCATCAGCAGGGCGTGCGCTCCCTCGACGCGGCCGGGACCGAGGGTGACCACGGCCCGGGCGCCGGACCGCTTGAGGACGGCGACGCCCCGCGGGCCGAGGCCGGCACCGGGCACCAGGACGGCGACCGGCCGCAGCTCCGCCCAGGCGCGGGCGGCCTCGTCGCCCTCCAGGCCGACGCTGCCGTACTGGACGACGGTGTAGTCGAGACGGCCCAGCGCCCACTGGAGTTCGTTCAGGAACCGGCTGTACAGGGGGCCCACCGGGATCGCCGGGGCGGGCATGAGGACCGTACGGCTGTGTCCGGCGCGCAGGCTGCGGGCGGCGGCGTGGGGGACGTACCCCAGTTCGCGGGCGGCCTCGTGCACGCGCTGGCGGGTCGCTTCGCTGATCCGCACGGCGCTGGTGTTGTTGAGGACGTAGGAGACGGTCGCGCGCGAGACGCCGGCCAGGCGGGCCACATCGGCACTCGTGGGCGTGTTCGGTATCTGCACCATGACAGACCGCATCCTGGCAGAGGGGCGGGGGCCGGGGGCGGGCGGGGCAAGGTGGTTCATCGTTTGACAAAGAGGACGTCCTCGCACCGCGGCGGCGAACATGTTCGTGACGAACTTGTTCGCGACGAACATGTTCGTTACGGTGAGGGGCATGAACGCTGCCCCCCGCTCCCGCCGGGAGCGTCCCGCCAAGCCCGCCCTCACCCGGGCGGGCATCATCGCCGCCGCCGTCGCGATCCTGCGGGCGGAAGGGCTCCGCAAGGTGACGATGCGACGACTCGCGCAGGAACTCGACACGGGCCCCGCCTCGCTCTACGTGTACGTCCGAAACACCGACGAACTGCACGCGGCCGTCCTGGACGAACTGCTCGGCACGATCGGCCCGGCTCCGGCCGAGGGGGGCTGGCGGGAACGGCTGGAGCGGGTGCTCACCGACTACACCGCGATGCTCCTGGAGCACCCGACCCTGGCTCGTTCGGCGCTGACCGCCCGGCCGAGCGGCCCGCACTACCTGCGCCTGGTCGAGACCCTGCTGGAGCTGCTCCAGGCGGGCGGGGTGCCCCTCGCCCAGGCGGCCTGGGGCGTGGACCTGCTGCTCCAGCACGCCACGGCGACCGCCGCCGAGCACGCCGGGGAGGAGCCCCAGGGCGACTGGCAGGCGGCGGCCCGGGCCCTGCGCGAGGTGCCCGCGGCCACCCATCCGCACATCGCGGCCGGCGCCGACGCGCTGCTGTCCGGCACACCCGAGGCCCGCCTGTCGTGGGCCTTCCAGACGCTGATCAACGGCATCGAGCGGACCGCCGTACCGACCCCCGCACCGACCGACGTACCGACCGAAGGCCAGGAGGCCACGTGACCACCGGTTCCCTCCCGCACCTCCGCCACCTCCCCCACCACCCCGTCGCCGTCGTCGGCGCGGGTCTCGGCGGGCTCACGCTCGCGCGGGTGCTGCACGTGCACGGCATCGAGGCCGCGCTGTTCGACCTGGACGCGTCGGCGGACGCCCGGATCCAGGGCGGCATGCTCGACATCCACGACGACACCGGCCAGGCGGCGCTGCGGGCCGCCGGCCTGCACGAGGAGTTCCTGACCCGGGTGCACTCCGGCGGCCAGGCCGTGCGGGTCCTCGACCGGTACGGCGCCGTCCGGCTGGCGGAGCCCGACGACGGCACCGGCGGCCGGCCCGAGACAGACCGGGGCGACCTGCGCGCACTCCTGCTCGGCTCCCTGCCCGCCGGCACGGTCCGCTGGGGCGCCAAGGTCACCGGCGCGCGCCCGCTGGACGGCGGCCGGCACCGGGTGACGCTCGCGGACGGCACCGAGTTCACCACCGACGTGCTGGTCGGCGCGGACGGCGCCTGGTCGCGCGTGCGCCCGCTGGTGTCCGCGGCCCGGCCGGCGTACACCGGTGTGTCGTTCGTGGAGGCGGACCTGTGGGAGGCGGATGCGCGGCACCCCGTGAGCGCGGAGGTGGTCGGCGGCGGCATGCTCTTCGCGCTCGGGCCCGGCCGCGGCTTCCTCGCCCACCGCGAGACCGACGGCAGCCTGCACGTGTACGCCGCCGTGGTGGCGCCGGAGGACTGGCTGGACGGCATCGACTTCACCGACACCGAAGCGGCGAAGGCGGCCGTGCTGAAGGAGTTCGACGGCTGGGACGAGAGCCTGCGGGCGCTGGTCGGGGACGCGGACGGCGCGCTGGTGCCCCGCCGCATCCACGCCCTGCCGGCCGGGCACCGCTGGGAGCGGGTGCCCGGGGTGACCCTGCTCGGCGACGCGGCCCACCTGATGTCGCCGTTCGCGGGCGAGGGCGCCAACCTGGCCCTGATCGACGGCGCCGACCTGGGCCTCGCCCTGGCCGCGCACCCCGGGGACACGGAGGCCGCGCTGGCCGCCTACGAGTCCCGGATGTTCCCCCGCGCCGAGGCCTCCGCGACGGACTCCGCCCACAGCCAGTCCCTGCTGTTCCGCACGGACGCGCCGCAGGGGTTGGTGAACATGTTCACCGGCCGAGGGGACTGACAGGGCGTCTGGGCTCGTTCGGGCAGCCGGGCCTCGGCGCCGGCGGACACGGCGACGGCGTGCCGTGCGGAGGTTCCGTACCAGGCCGCCCGGCCCCAACGGCTCGGTGCGGGTCCACGCCGCCCCATCGGCTTCGCGGGGGTCCGGCCCGCCGGGACGGTCCGGCGCGGCCCGCTCGGCCCTGGCTAGCGCAGCGCCTCCGTGCCGGTCACCCGGGCGACCAGGTCGAGCCAGCCGGATTCCAGGCGCTCCATCGGCATGCCGCACTGCCGGGTCAGGTAGTGGATCAGCGCGGGGTCCAGTGAGGCCAGGAGGGTGTGAGCCAGCAGGTCGCAGTCGGCGTCCGGGACGATCTGGCGGAGCAGCATCGTGGCGTGCATGTGCAGCGACCCGACGGCGGGGTGCGCGAACCGGCGGGTCGGCTCCGGCTGGGCGGCCAGCTGGAGGTCCAGTTGCTCCGCCGTGCGGTACAGCACCGCCACGCCGAACGCCCGCAACCGCTCCAGGGGCGGCGAGCCGGGCCCCAGTGGCGGGGGCCCGCTCAGGAAGTCGGCCTGGAGTTGCCTGGCCGAGTGGTCGAGCAGGGCCATCAGCAGCCCGGTGCGGTCGCCGAAGCGGCGGAAGACCGTGCCCTTGCCCACGTTGGCCGCCGCCGCCACCGCCTCCATGGTGACCCCGGCCACCCCGTGCTCCGCGATCAGCCGAGCGGCGGCCTCCAGCAGCCTGGCCCGGTTGCGGGCGGCGTCGGCACGCAGGAACGGCTCCGCGGAAGCCGGGCCGACCTCCAGCAACCGGGGCGTGTCGACGGGCTCCTCGGGCTTCGGGAAGGGCGGCAGAGCGCTGGACATGTCGACAGCGTAAAGCATCGGGAACAAAACTGGACCGCGGTCCGGTTAGGGTGGTACAAACTTAAACGGACCCCGGTCCGGATCGTGACAGCGATGTTTCAGCCCCTTGGAGTTCCCATGTCTGTTCGCATCCTCGCGCTCGTCGGCAGCCTTCGCGCCGGTTCGCACAACCGCCAGCTCGCCGAGGCGGCCGTGAAGCTCGCGCCGGAGGGCGCCGAGGTCGAGCTGTACGAGGGCCTGGCCGAGATCCCGTTCTACAACGAGGACATCGACGTCGAGGGCAACGTCCCGGCCGCCGCCGCCAAGCTGCGCGCCGCCGCCCAGGCCGCGGACGCCTTCCTGCTCTTCTCCCCCGAGTACAACGGCACCATCCCGGCCGTGCTGAAGAACGCCATCGACTGGCTGTCCCGCCCCTACGGCGCCGGCGCCTTCGGTGGCAAGCCCGTCGCCGTGGTCGGCACCGCCTTCGGCCAGTACGGCGGCGTGTGGGCGCAGGACGAGGCCCGCAAGGCCGTCGGCATCGCCGGCGGCAAGGTGATCGAGGACATCAAGCTGTCCATCCCCGGCTCGGTGACCCGCTTCGCCGAGACCCACCCGGTCGACGACGCCGAGGTCGCCGCCCAGCTGACCGAGGTCGTCGCCCGTCTGCACGGCAACGTCGGCGCTGCCGCCGCCTGAGTCGTACCGCCGTTCCCCGTCGGGACCGGCGTCCCGCGTTCCCGGTGAGGGCCGGAGCCGCCACGGCTCCGGCCCTCACCCGTGTCGTCGACATGGGGGTTGGCCGGCACGGATGACCGCCACCGCAGGTTTCGCCGGCTGCTCCCGGCCCCGGCGGGTCGTGCTCCGGACCACAAGGGGTAGACGGCTCATGATCGGTCACGACCGCTCATGACCGGTCACGACGGCGTACGTCGTGGCCGGCCGCCGGACGACTCACGGAAGGAGCAGGAGGAGCCATGTCCCTGGTCCCCCCGCCGTTCGATGCCGAACTCGCCGCCGTACTGGAGTCGTTCCGGGGCGTGATCGAGCCCGGGTTGACACCGGCCGACGTCGAGGCCGCCCGGCGCAGCGCGGCCCTCGAACTGGTCGACGTGACCATGGACGGCGCGTTCGAGGCGGAGGACCGTACGGTGCCCGGTCCGGAGGGTGCCCCCGGTGTCTCCCTCCTCCTGTGCCGGCCGACGGCCGCTCCCGTCCCGGCCCCGCTGCCGGTGCTGTACCACGTGCACGGCGGCGGCCTGGTGGCCGGCACCAACCGGGCCGGTGTCACCGAGCCGCTTGCCTGGGCGCGTGAGCTGGGCGCGGTCGTGGTGTCGGTGGAGTACCGCCTCGCGCCCGAGCATCCGCACCCGGCGCCGATCGAGGACGTGTACGCCGGGCTGGTGTGGACCGCGGAGCACGCGCGGGAGATCGGCGGCGACCCGGACCGGGTCGTCGTCGCGGGCGCCAGCGCGGGCGGCGGTCTCACCGCGGCGCTGGCCCTGCTGGCCCGGGACCGGCGGGGCCCGCGTCCCCTCGGCCAGCTGCTGATGTGCCCGATGCTGGACGACCGCAACGACAGCATCTCCAGCCGTCAGATGGCCGGCCTGGGCGTGTGGGACCGTAGCGCGAACGAGACGGCCTGGACCGCCCTGCTCGGCGACCGCCGCGGCGGACCCGAGGTCTCCCCGTACGCGGCCCCGGCCCGCGCGACCGACCTGTCCGGCCTGCCCCCGGCGTTCCTGGACGTGGGCTCCGCGGAGACCTTCCGGGACGAGGTGGTCGACTACGCGTCCCGGATCTGGCAGGCCGGCGGCGAGGCCGAACTCCACGTCTGGCCGGGCGGCTGCCACGGCTTCGACGCCCTCGCCCCGGAGGCGACCCTGTCCCGCACGGCCCGCGCGGCCCGCCTGGGGTGGCTGCGACGACTGCTGGGTTGATCGCTCACCGCGCGGCACACCCGACATCCAGGCGCGACACGCCGCTCTGCCACCTGCACGAGCCACCCGAGGGCGGCTCCTTCCGCGCCTCCGGCACGGTCGAGGAGCCGGCCGAGCGGTGCGCCGACTGGTTCGAGCGCCTGTTGAACCGTCCTGTCGTCCGTGCCGAGTGGCCGTCCGCGGCAGGGGTGTACCCGGCCCGCTGGGAGCTCGCCGACACGGGCGAGGCACTGGTGACGAGCGGCGTCGTCCCCGCCGACCACCCACCGGCCCGCCGTCTCCGGATCCGCCCTGATCCGCAGAACAGACCCGTACGTCCCTGGCCCGCCGGACAGGCCGTACGTCCTTGATCCGCCGGACAGGACTGGCCGCCCCCGCCCCGGGAACATCCCCCATCCCCTGGAAGAGACCCGCACCGCCACAAGACACCCGCCCGAAAACCGCGCTCCCGCCCCTACATGACGTTACCGTTCGGTAGACATCGTGCCCGGAGTCTCCCGGAGGTACTCGTCCATGACGCCCGACCGTGCCGCAGGACTCGTGGAGACCCGGCGTGCGCTCGCCGAGGGGGAGGTGACCTCGCGGGAGGTGGTGGAGCGGACGCTGGCGCGGATCGAGGCCGCGCAGGCGACGCTGAACTGCTTCCGGATCGTGCGCGCCGAGGCCGCGCTCGCCGAAGCGGACGCCGCGGACCGGGAGTTGGCCGCCGGAGTGCGGCGCCCGCTGCTCGGGGTGCCGGTGGCGGTGAAGGACGACATGGACGTGGCGGGCGAGCCGACCGCGTTCGGCTGCCGGGGTGAGTTCCCGCCGGTGGCCGCGGACGGGGAGGCGGTCCGGCGGTTGCGCGCGGCCGGAGCGGTGATCGTCGGCAAGACGAACACGTGCGAGCTGGGGCAGTGGCCGTTCACCGAGGGGCCGGCCTTCGGGGAGACCCGCAACCCGTGGAACACCGACCACACGCCCGGCGGGTCCTCCGGTGGTTCGGCCGCCGCCGTCGCCGCCGGGCTCCTCCCGGCCGCGCTCGGCTCCGACGGCGCCGGTTCGGTACGCATCCCGGCCTCCTGGACCCACCTGATCGGCATCAAGCCGCAGCGCGGCCGTATCTCGACCTGGCCGCGCGGCGAGTCCTTCCACGGCATCACGGTCAACGGCACCCTCGCCCGTACGGTCGCCGACGCGGTGGCGCTGCTCGACGCGGCGAGCGGCAACCACGACCGGGACCCGCACCGGCCGCCCGCGCTGACGGTGGCGGACGCGGTCGGCCGCGACCCGGGCCGGCTGCGCGTCGCCCTGTCGCTGAAGCCGCCGTTCACCGCCGTACGCGCCCGGCTGGACCCGGTGATCCGCTCCCGGGTCGTCGAACTCGCCGAGCGGCTGGCGCGGTTGGGGCATGTCGTGGAGCAGGCCGATCCGCCGTACGGGCAGATCGGGCTGGCCTTCGTGCCCCGGGCCACCGCGGGGATCGCCGAGCGGGTCCGCGAGGCACCGGATCCGGCGCTGCTCGATCCGCGTACCCGGGGCGCGGCCCGGCTCGGCCGGCTGCTCGCCGGTACCCCGCTCCGGGCGGCCCGGCGCGCCGAGGCGGTGCTGCACCGGCGGATCGGCGCCTTCTTCGAGTCGTACGACGTGATCCTCGCCCCGACCACCGCCATGCCCCCGCCCCGGATCGGCGCCCTGTCCCGGCTCGGCGGACTGGCCACGGACCGGGCGATCATCGCCGCCTGCCCGTACGCCTGGCCGTGGAACGTGCTCGGCTGGCCGGGGGTGAACGTGCCCGCCGGGTTCACCGGCCCCGGACTCCCGGTGGGCGCGCAACTGCTCGGCCCGGCCGACAGTGAGCCGCTCCTGGTGTCCCTGGCCGCGCAGTTGGAGGCGGAGCTGCGCTGGCACGAGCTGTGGCCGCCGGAGGGCGCGGACGCCGACGCGGATGCCGGCACTCCGGCCGCGTGACGGCGTTCCGCCCGTACGCTGGGGCCATGGACGACGCGTCGATGGTCGGGCTGATGGGGCGGGTGACGGGGACGGTCGGGCCCGGTCTGGTCGGCGAGGTGATCGTGCGCGTGCGCGGCGGCGCGGAGCACTTCCTCGCCTATCCGGCCGACGGCACGGCCCGGATCGCGACGGGGACGGTCGTGATGGTGGTGGAGCACCTGCCGCCGAGGACGGTGTACGTGACGGCGGCTTACGACAGTTGAGCATGCGTCGCCCCAGGTGAGGGCGGTGTGCGTCAAGATTGCAACAAGGATTCCCCGGCGTCTTCACCCGGGCTCCCGGCGGGCGCACACTCCCTTCGTTCGGTGCCGAGAGGGCACCATGCAAAGGGGGCGTATGCCGATGGTTGTCGGCGTCGTTGCGGGGGCGGTCGTCGTTGCCGTCCTCGTGTTGATCGGTCTGTTCAAGATGATGTGGCGGGTCGCCGAGCCGAACGAGGCGCTCATCATCTCCGGGTCCAAGCACCGCACCGAGGGCCTGGAGGAGGGCATGGGCTTCCGCATCGTCACCGGGCGCGGCACGCTGGTGCTGCCCGGTGTGCAGGCGGTGCGCAAGCTGTCGCTGGACCTGAACGAGACCGAGCTGCATGTGGACTGCGTGACGCACCAGGGCATTCCGCTGAAGGTGCGGGGCGTGGTCATCTTCAAGGTCGGCGACGACTTCGTGTCGATCGCGAACGCGGCCCGCCGTTTCCTGGACCAGCAGAAGCTGATGTCGGAGCGGGTGCACAACGTCTTCGCCGGTCATCTGCGGTCGATCGTGGGCGGGTTGACGGTCGAGGACATGATCCGCGACCGGGAGAAGCTGACCGGGCAGACGCGGGCGGCCTGCGGTACGGAGATGGAGAAGCTCGGTCTGATCGTGGACTCGCTGCAGATCCACGAGATCGAGGACCCGACCGGGTACATCCAGAACCTGGCGATGCCGCACGCGGCGGCCGTCCAGCGGGACGCGCGGATCGCGCAGGCCGAGGCGAACCGGCTGGCCACGGAGGCCGAGCAGCAGTCGTTCGCGCGGATGGCGGAGGCCACCCGGGACAGCGAGATCCTCCAGGCCGGCTACCAGGCGGAGCGGGACAAGGCGGCGGCGAAGGCCCAGCAGGCCGGTCCGCTCGCCGCGGCGGCGGCCCGGCAGGAGGTCGTCGTGCAGGAGACGCGGGTCGCCGAACTGGAGGCGCACCGGCGGGAGCAGCAGCTCCAGGCGGACGTCCGCAAGCCGGCGGACGCCAAGGCGTACGAGAAGCGGACGCTGGCCGAGGCCGAGCGGGACGCGCGGATCTCGGCGGCGCAGGCGAAGGCGAAGGAGACGGAACTGGCGGCGGCGGCCGAGGCGACCCGGGTGAAGGCCGCCGCCGCGGCCGAGGCCGAGTCGACCAAGACCCGGGGTGCGGCGACCGCCGCCGCCACCCGGGCCACCGGTGAGGCCGAGGCCGCCGCCCAGCAGGCGAAGGGCCTGGCGGTGGCCGAGGCGACCCGGGCCCAGGGTCTGGCGGAGGCGGAGGCCATCAAGGCCCGGGCCGCGGCCCTCGCGGAGAACCAGGAGGCGGTCGTGGCCCAGCAACTCGCCGAGAAGTGGCCGGAGATCGTCCAGGCGGGGGCGTCGGCGTTCGGCAACGTCGACAACATGGTGCTGCTCAACGGCGCCGACGGCATGGGTGAGTTGTTCGCCAAGGCGCTCACGATGGGCGGCACGGGGCTGGGCCTCGCCCGCAAGCTGCTCGCCACGATGGGTGACAACGGGCAGCCGGTGAACGGCGGTTCGCCCTCGCTCAACGGTGTGGTGGCGCCTGTGCCGCAGAAGGTGGCCGTGGAGCAGGAGGGCTGAGAAAGGGGTGCGGCGCGCGGCCGGGGTCCCTCACCAGGGGCCCCGGCCGTGCGTGCGCACCAGCCGGTCGACCGTCTCCGGGCGAAGGGCCGGGTTCGCCCCGGCGGCGTGGGCGAGTTCGGGGTCGGCGAGGAGTTCGGTGAGCCGGGGGGACGGAAGGCTCGGGTGGCGGGCCAGGGCCGCCCGGACCGCGGGGTCGGGGTCATGGGTGAGCCGTTCGACGGCGGCCGGCTCGGTGTCCGGATCCCGTGCGACCAGGGCGCGGACCTGCGGGTCGGCGTGGTCGGCGAACCGGGCGAGGCCGGTGCGCGGGAAGTTCGGCAGGGTGGGCAGGCGTTCGCGTTCCGGGCCGGTGTACTCCAGGAAGGCGCGCAGCAGCAGTGGCGCCGGGGCGTCCGGGTGGTTCTGGGCGAGCAGGACTCGGACGCCGAGGTCGTCGTCCTCCGCGAGGTGGGCCACCAGGCCGGCCGGCAGCGTGTGCTCCCGCGCGGCCCTTCTGCGCAGCAGCGGGTGCCCGGAGAGGGCGTCCCGGCGGACGTCGGCCGGATCGCGGGGCACCCGGGGCGCCGGGTGGAAGCAGAACGGACGGTCCAGCGGCGCCCGGTAGTCGATGCGGGCGCGCTCCTCCTCACTGAACGCGGGGTGGACGGACACCGCGAGCCGGACCTCCGGGTCCGGGTCGGCCGCGAGCGTACGGCGCTCCTCGGGGCCGAGGTCCGGGTGGCGGGCCACGGCCCGGCGCACGTCCGGGTCGGGGTCGGAGACGAGGGCGCGGCGTGCGGCGGGCCGCAGGTCGGCGCGGCCCGCGATCCGCTCCCGCACCTCCGGGTCAGGGTCGGCGGCCAGCAGGGCCACCGCGTCGGCAGGGAGGGTGGGGTTGAGGGCGATCGTCACCCGCTCGTCCTCGCGGGCCGGCGCGGTGAGGACGCCCGCGACGACGGCGGGGCTGAGGGCCCGGTTGAGCAGGATGTCGGTGCGGGCGTGACACGGCCTCGGGGGCAGTTGGCTCTCCACCCACGCCGGGTCCTCCCACCGCGCCCGCGCCTGAGCCCGCTCGCGCACGCCGTCGTCCGGGTCCGCGAGCAGCGCGGCCCGCCGCTCGGCGGACAGCGACGCCCACTGGCCGACGCCCCAGCGGCGGACCTCGGCGACCGGATGCGTGGGCAGGGAGTCGATCAGCCCCCACGACATCTGCTGCCAGAAGCCGATCGAACCCAGCGGCTCCTCACCGTCGTAGGTCGTGATCATGTGTACGACGGTGTCGTCGGGCAGCGGACTCGGCCGGTGCGGCAGGGGCACCCGGGGGCCCTCGGTGAGGTGGGCGCGGACGGTCCAGTGGGGATCGTCGACCAGGCGGGCGCGTTGGGCGGGGTCGGCGTGCGGACTGACGGCGAGGAAGCCGCGGGTGCGCGGGTCGGGGTGCGCGACCACGGCGTCGACGACGGCGTCCGGCAGCTCACGGTCGCGGCACAGCACCATGCGTACGGCGAGCGGGGCGTCGGCGAGCAGCCGGAGCAGGATGTCCTGCGGCACCGCCGGGTTGAGCGCGAGTCCGGCCAGTCGGCGGGCCGGCAGGTCGGCTTCCGCCCAGATCTGTTCGGGTGTCGGCATGTTCCGTGTCCCCCGTACGCGTCCCGGCCTCGCGGCCACCCGCACCGACCCTACGGGATCACGCCGTGAGCAGGCTGACGCCGAGGGCGATCAGGGCGCCCGCCTTCAGGACTTCCAGGGCCACGTACCACAGGTGGCTGCGCGAGCGGGGCAGTTCCTCTCCCGCGAGGACCCGGTCGGACCTGCGGTTGAGGAGGGGGCGGACGACGGCGAGCTGGACGAGGAGGAGCGCCGCCACCGCCGCGGTCAGCGAGATGACGGAGGCCGGGGCTTCGCCCAGCGCGACGGCGAGGACCACGACGACCGCGAGGACGGCCTCCACGGCGTTCAGCGCGCGGAAGACCAGCCGTCCGATACCGAGACCGACGGGGATCGTCACGCCCGGCGCACGGAACTTCAGCGGCGCCTCAAGGAAGGAGATCGCCAGCACCATGCCGAGCCAGACGAAGGTGACCGCGCCGGCGGTGGCGGCGGCGGTGGTGTTCATGAGGGGCCCTTCTCCGCCGGCGTGGGTCGGGCGGCGGGGTTGATCGGGGTGGGCGGTACGACGGCTGCTGGTCCGGCGAGCGGTGCGGTGGCTGCCGACGCGGCGGATGGTGCGACGGCTGCGTTTTCGGCGCGCGGCACGGTGGTTGCTGGTCCGGCGAGCGGTGCGGTGGCTGCCGATCCAACAGGCAGTGCGACGGCTCGCCGGGACGCGGCGGGATCGGTGAGTGAGGCGCCCGGACCGCGTGGACCCGCGCGGGACGGTTGTTCAGCCGGGCGCGGTCCCCGCCAAGTGGGCCACGCAGGAATCGGGTTCGGCGAACGGTTCCAGCGCGGTGGCCGTCAGTGGGGCACCCAGCTCAGCCAACGCTCCCTGCATCAGGCCCAGATGGAGCGGGCAGACCAGCCCGCCTTGTTCCTCGGCGAGTTCGAGGAAGGGGCAGTGCCGCAAGCGGATCCGCTCCGGCGTCCGGCCGGACTCGCCGCTCGCTCCGTCTTCCGCGTCCGGCTGCGGCGCGAAGCCCAGGCCGTCCAGCAGGGCGAGCAACGCGGCCACCGAGCGCCCGGGCGTCGCCGGCTCGTACGGCGGGAGGGGGTCCACCAGGAAGCGGCCCCAGGCCCGGCCCGTCTCCATCGCCTCCGCCCGCGCCCCGGCCGGGTCGGCGGCGGCCCACCGGCTGAGCAGCATACGGGCGAGCAACCGGTAGTCGCGGTGGCCACCGCGGTCCATGCCGGGGCGCACGGAGTAGACGGTGCGGGGCCGGCCCGGTCCCGTGGGCGCCACGGCCCGGCGCTCCACCAGGCCGTCGGCCACGAGGGCGTCGAGGTGGAACCGCACGGTGTTGGGATGGAGCCCCATCCGCTCGGCGGCCTCCGCGACCCCGAGCGGTGCGGACGCGGTGCGCAGCACCTCCAGCACCTCCCGGCGGCGTGGGCTCTCCCGCGTGGTCACGTCCGGACACCCCTCTCCCACCCGCGCCTCTCATCAGGCCCATTTTCACGAATCGTACATGTATTAATTATAGAGTGGTCGGATACCGTGGCCCGGGACACGGAAGAGCCGAGGGGAACACCAGATGACGTCGCCGTCCGCGACCGACACCGCAGCAGCAGGCCGTCCGGCGGACCCGCGCGTGCTGTGCGACACCCGTGCGCTGGCCGACGCGCCCCCGGCACCGGCCGGGGTGCTGTGGAAGCTGGCGGAGAGCGGTCGGCAGCTCGACGCGAATGTCGTCCGGCTGGCTCCGGGCGGGCGGATCACGGCCCACACCGAGGCGCAACTGGACGTGCTGGTCCTGGTCGTCGCCGGACACGGCACGCTCGGCAACGGCTCCTCGGAGGCGGTGGAGGCGCTCACCGAGGGCGCCCTCGTCTGGCTGCCGCACGGCGCCGCCCGCAGCATCACCGCCGGCGAGTCCGGGCTGACCTATCTGACGGTGCACACACGGCGCCCCGGCATGCGGATCGGCGCCCGCCCGACGGGCACGGCACCGCTCCAGCGCCCCGGTTCCGCACCGGCCCGGCACCCAGGCTCCACCCCGCGGTAACCCACCTGCTCGGGAGCCGAGTTGCGCGGACCACTAGGGTGCCTCCGTGAGCACGTTTACCGAAGAGAACGTCCCCGGCCGGCACGGCCCGCACGCCACCACCGAAGCCGACCCGCGCGAGGTCGGCCGGGTGCGCACCGAGTACTCCCCGGCCCCTGACGGCGACCCGGACCCCGGGGAGATCGTGTGGACCTGGGTTCCGTTCGAGGAGAACGACGGCCGGGGCAAGGACCGCCCGGTGCTGGTGGTGGCTCGGGAGGCGGCTGGCACCCTGCTCGCCGTACAGCTGTCCAGCAAGCGGCACGACGGGGACCGCGAGTGGGTGGCGATCGGGAGCGGACCGTGGGACCGGTCGGGCCGCGACTCATGGGTGGACGTCGACCGGGTGCTGCGCCTGCACGAGCAGGGCATGCGCCGGGAGGCGTGCGCACTGGACCGCATGCGGTTCAACCTGGTCCGCCAACGCCTGCACCAGCGCTACGGCTGGACCTGACCGCCCCCGGCCCACGGAACGAGCGGTGGGACTGGACCTGATCGACCCCGGCCCACCGACCGAACGCCACGGCCGAACCCGACCGACCCCGGGCCCACCAGCCCAGCGCTGACGCTGGACCTCACCGACCCGGACCCGCGCCCACCGGCCGAACAGCCACGGCCGACTCAGACCGCACCCCTCGCCTCGGCAAGGCCGGAAGCCGCACCCCGAACTGTCGCTATACCCCCACCGACTCCGGGAACGCCCGTTCGAACTCCCCCCGTACCGTCGTCCCCGGCGTCCGGTCCAGCACCCCGAACACCACGTGCTCGAACGCCCGGGCGAACCGGCCGTCAGGCCCCAGCAGCGTCCGGAAGGCACCCGCGACCTGCGCCGGGTCGTTCTGGAAGACGCCGCAGCCCCAGGCGCCGAGCACCAGACGCCGGTAGCCGTGGGCCGCGGCCGTCTCCAGGACCCGTTCGGCCCGTACGGCCAGGGCTGTGGGGAGCGCGGCGGCCCGCTCCGGCGCCGTCCGCCGGACCACGCCCGCGTTGGGGGCGGCGGCCGTCAGGAAGCCCGCCAGGTACGGCTCGGCGAGCAGCCGGCCCCGGTCGTCGCGGAAGACGGGGACGGCCGGGGAGTGGATCACGCGGTCCGAGTAGAACGGATCGCGGTCGGCGCGGTGATGGTCGTAGAAGGCGCGGGCCGTCAGCAGGCAGGTGTGCAGCGCGGAGGCGCGGCACAGGGCTTCCTCCTGGGCCTGCGCGCCGTTGAGGTAACCACCGCCGGGATTGCGGGCGGAGGCGAAGTTCAGGACGGCGACGGGCCCGTCGGCGAGCCGACGGGCCGCCTCCAGGCTGCTCTCGCCGGTGACCTCGACCACCACATCGGTTCCGCTCGCCGGTGTCACCGGCACCGGGGAGGGACCGAACATCCGGGTGCCCGCCCGCGCGGCCTGCACGGATTCGGCGAGCGACACCTCCCGGCCGTCCGGCGCGCGATACCGGCCCGCGGCCACGACACGTTCCGTTTCCTCGGCGATCCCGCGCAGGCGCGCGCTCACGGCGCCACCCCCGTGGGCGCCACGACCGCGGCCCGCGCGGTCTCCCCCGTCGTGCTCATGCACGCATCCTGGGTGATGCTGGTGAGGCGGTGCAACGGAGTTTCCACGCCCCGCAACGGCCCGGAGACGCACAAGGAAACGGAGGTGACGGATCCGGAACGTCCCGACTGGCACCCTTGTGCGAATCGGTGCGAAGGTCTTGGGTGGGACGAGTGCCTGCCCGGCCCGCACCCGGGGCCGGTGGCATGGTGGAATCTCAGGAGGATCCCGACATGTCTCATACGCAGAGCGACGGCGGTGACTGTACCGAGCACCGCACCGCCGTCACCGAGGCCGAGGTGGAGGCCCTGGTCCGGGGCATCTGCTTCAAGACCGGACCGCCCCGCACCCTCGGTGTCGAGCTGGAGTGGCTCGTCCACCCGCTGGAGCTGCCGCAGCTCCCGGTCACACCCGAACGACTCGACGCGGCCTACGCCCGCGTCCGGGCCGTACCCCTGGAATCGGCGCTTACCGTCGAACCCGGCGGCCAGCTGGAGCTGAGTTCGCCGCCCGCCGCCTCCCTGATGGAGTGCGTCGACACCGTCTCCGCCGACCTGGACGCCGTCCGGGCCGTGCTGGCGCAGGACGGTCTCGGCCTCGCGGGCATCGGCCACGATCCCTGGCACGCACCCCGCAGATTCCTGCACGAGCCCCGCTACGACGCCATGGAGGCCTGCCTGGACCGCACCGGTCCGGCCGGCCGGCACATGATGTGCGCCTCGGCGTCGGTCCAGGTCTGTGTGGACGCCGGCCACGAGGAGCCCGGCCCGCTGGGGCACGCCCGGCGCTGGTGGCTGGCGCACCAGCTGGGTGCGGTCCTGGTGGCCGCGTTCGCCAACTCGCCGCTGATCGGCCGCCGCCCCACGGGCTGGCAGTCCACCCGGCAGCTGATGTGGACGGAGATCGGTGCCGGCCGGGCCGGCGCTCCCCCGCTGAACGGCGAGCCGCGGGCCGCGTGGGCCCGGCACGTGCTGGACGCACCGGTGATGTGCGTACGCCGGGACCACGGGCCCTGGGAGGTGCCCGAGGGACTGACCTTCCGGGAGTGGACCCGCTCCGGTTCGCCCCGGCCGCCCACCCGGGCGGACCTCGACTACCACCTCACCACGCTGTTCCCGCCGGTCCGGCCGCGCGGCCACCTGGAACTGCGCATGATCGACGCCCAGCCCGGCGAGGACGGCTGGATCGTGCCGCTCGCGGTGACGGCGGCGCTGTTCGACGACCCGGAGGCCGCCGAGACCGCCTACCGGACCGTGAAACCACTGGGCGAACGCGCCCTGAACCTGCCCGCCCCGCACAACCCCCTGTGGGTCGACGCGGCCCGGTTCGGGCTCGCCGACCCGGAGCTGCGCGAGGCCGCCGACGTCTGTTTCGCGGCGGCCCTGGACGCGCTGCCCCGGCTCGGCGCCACCGCCCGGGTCACCGACGCCGTGGCGGCGTACCGGGACCGCTATGTCGCCCGTGGCCGCTGCCCGGCCGACGACCTGCTGGACCGGCTGCCCGTGACCGGGCCCGGCCCGGCCGGAGGCACCCGCACCGCCCACGGGAGGAAGGACATCCGCACATGACCGCCCCCGAGACCGACATCGAGACCCGGACGGCCGAGACGGACGCCGAGGCGCTGCGGGAGCGCGCGCTGGCCTCCCTCACCACCGCCCGCGACCGCACCACGCTGCTGACCTCCTGCATCGACGAACCGGACCTCACCGCCCAGCACTCGCCGCTGATGTCGCCCCTGGTGTGGGACCTGGCGCACATCGGCAACCAGGAGGAGCTGTGGCTGCTGCGGACGGTCGGCGGCCGGGAGGCGATGCGGCCCGAGATAGACAGCCTGTACGACGCCTTCGAGCACCCTCGTTCCGAGCGCCCCACCCTTCCGCTGCTGCCGCCCGCCGAGGCCCGCCGGTACGCGGCGGAGGTGCGCGGCCGGGCGCTGGACCTGCTCCAGGCGGCGGACTTCCACGGCACCCGGCTGACCGAGGCCGGCTTCGCCTTCGGCATGATCGCGCAGCACGAACAGCAGCACGACGAGACCATGCTGATCACCCATCAGCTCCGCAAGGGTCCGCAGGCGCTGACCGCCCCGGACCCGGAGCCGGCCCCGCTGTTCACCGGGCCGGCCGAAGTCCTGGTCCCCGGCGGCCCGTTCACCATGGGCACCTCCAGCGAGCCCTGGGCGCTGGACAACGAGCGCCCGGCGCACCCGCGCGAGGTGGCGCCGTTCTGGATCGACACGACCCCGGTGACGAACGCGGCGTACCAGGCGTTCATCGAGGACGGCGGCTACGACACCGAGCGCTGGTGGTCGCCGCAGGGCTGGGCGCACATCAGGCAGCACGCCGTCTCGGCCCCGCTGTTCTGGCGGCGGGACGGCGGCCAGTGGCTGCGGCGCCGGTTCGGGATCACGGAACCGGTCCCGCCGGACGAGCCGGTGCTGCACGTGTGCTGGTACGAGGCGGACGCCTACGCCCGCTGGGCCGGGCGGCGGCTGCCCACCGAGACGGAGTGGGAGAAGGCGGCCCGCTTCGACCCGGCCACCGGCCGCTCGCGGCGCTACCCGTGGGGGGACGCCGACCCGGCACCGGAACACGCCAACCTCGGCCAGCGCCACCTCAGGCCCGCTCCCGCCGGGAGCTACCCGGCGGGTGCCTCGCCGCTCGGGGTGCGGCAGCTGATCGGTGACGTGTGGGAGTGGACCGCGAGCGACTTCCTGCCGTACCCGGGCTTCCGGGCGTTCCCGTACAAGGAGTACTCGGAGGTGTTCTTCGGCCCCGAGTACAAGGTGCTGCGCGGCGGTTCGTTCGCCGTGGACCCGGTGGCCTGCCGGGGCACCTTCCGCAACTGGGACTACCCGATCCGCCGGCAGATCTTCTCCGGGTTCCGCACCGCCCGCTCGGAGATGGTCTGATGTGCCGTCACCTCGCCTACCTGGGCCCCGAGGAGCCGCTCGGCCGGGTCCTCATGGACCCCCCGCACAGTCTGTTCCGCCAGTCGTGGGCGCCGCGCCGGCAGCGGCACGGCACGGTCAACGCCGACGGGTTCGGGGTGGGCTGGTACGCCTCCCAGGACCCGGTGCCGGCGCGCTATCGGCGGGCCGGGCCGGTCTGGGCCGACCTGTCCTTCGCCGACCTGTGCCGGGTGGTGCGCTCGGGTGCCGTGCTCGCGGCCGTCCGGGACGCGACCTTCGCGGGGGCGGACGCCGAGGCCGCCGCGGCGCCGTTCGCGTCCGGGCGGTGGCTGTTCAGTCACAACGGCGCTGTCGCGGGCTGGCCGGACGCGGCGGCGCCCCTGGTGTCCGCGCTGCCGCCGGTCGAGCTGCTCTCGCTCCAGGCCCGTACCGACTCGGCGTTCGTCTGGGCGCTGGTCCTGCACCGGCTGCGCAGCGGCGAGGAACCGGACCAGGCCATAGGCGAAACGGTTCGCCAACTGGCGCGGGCGGCCCCCGCCTCCCGTCTCAACCTGCTGCTGACCGACGGGGCCACGATCACGGCCACCGCCTGGGGCGACTCGCTCTGGTACCGCACGGAGCCCGGCCGGAGCACGGTCGTCGCCTCCGAGCCGTACGACGACGACCCGCTCTGGCAGGAGGTCCCCGACCGCACCGTGCTCACCGCGAGCCGCGCCGGCGTGCTGCTCGCGCCGCTGGAGGACCCGGCGGCCTCCCCCGCGCTCGGCTCCGCCCGGGCGGGAGCACCCCGATCACCGAAGGAGCCCTGCCGTTGAGTCCCCTGCACGTCACCCGCACGCTCCCCGAGGACGCGACGGACGCCGCGCTGCGCGCCGACGTCCTGCACGGCCTCACCGTCACTCCCAAGTGGCTGCCGCCCAAGTGGTTCTACGACGCCCGCGGCAGCGAGCTGTTCGAGCGGATCACCGAACTGCCCGAGTACTACCCCACGCGCGCCGAACGGGAGATCCTCGCCGCCCGGTCCGGTGAGATCGCGGCGGCGAGCGGTGCCCGCACCCTGGTCGAACTGGGCTCGGGTTCCTCGGAGAAGACCCGCTATCTGATCGACGCGCTCCCCCTGTCGGCGTACGTCCCGGTCGACGTCAGCGAGAGTGCCCTCACCCAGGCCGGCGAGGCCCTGATCGAGGAGCGCCCCGGGCTCGAAGTCCACGCGCTGATCGCCGACTTCACCGCCCCGCTGACCCTGCCCGTCACGCCGGGACCCCGGCTGGTGGCCTTCCTCGGCGGCACGATCGGCAACCTGCTGCCCGCCGAACGCGCGCGGTTCCTGGCCTCCGTGCGCGCGCTGCTCGTCCCGGGCGACGGGCTGCTGCTCGGCACGGACCTGGTGAAGGACGAGCGGGTGCTGGTCCGGGCGTACGACGACGCGGCCGGGGTGACGGCCGCGTTCAACAAGAACGTGCTGGCCGTGGTCGACCGGGAACTGGGCGCCGACTTCGATCCGGACGCGTTCGACCACGTGGCCCTCTGGGACGCCGAGCGGGAGTGGATCGAGATGCGGCTGCGCTCCCGCACCGCGCAGACCGTGAAGGTGCCCGCGCTGGATCTCGCCGTGGACTTCGCGGCGGGCGAGGAGCTGCGCACCGAGGTGTCGGCCAAGTTCCGCAAGGAGGGCGTGACCGGCGAACTGGCCGCGGCCGGTCTGGAGCTGACCCACTGGTGGACGGATGCCGAGGGCCGGTTCGCGCTGTCGCTGAGCGTGGTGCGGTGAGCCGGTGCGCGCGGTCGCTGAGCCTGGTGCGGTGAGCCGGTGCGCCCGGTCAGCCCACGTTCGGGGCGAGCGCCTCGGTGATCTTCCGTGACGCGCGGTGGGCCTCGGTCGCCGGGTCCGCGCCGCCCAGCACCCGGGTCATGTACTCCTTGATCGGGTTGTCGGCCTCCACGTCGGCCCACTGAGGGGTGTTGGGGGTCGCCCGGCCGTGTGCCGCTCCCGCGGCCATGGCGGCGACCCCCTCCTCGCTCCCGACCGCACCGGCCAGCGTGGTCTTGTTGGGCACGTAGTTCATGGTGCGGGCGAGCTCGGTGTCCCACTTGGCGCCGGTGAGCGCCCCGACGACGGCGGTCGCGGCGAACTGGTCGTCGGTGTTGCGCGGGACGACCAGGTCCGAGCCGCCGGTGAAGACCGTGCCGGGCCGCCCGGCGGTCCGGCCGGGGACGGGGAAGAAGCCGAGCTTGTCCTTCAGGTCCGGGTTCTGCCGGACGACCGCCTGGGCGAGCCCGGGTACGGCGACGATCTGCGCGACCCTGCCGCCGGCGAACACCCCGGCCTGGGGCGGGTGTTCCTCGTCGGCGTCGACGGGTCCCTCGCCCAGCGCCTGGAGCCGGCGGTAGAAGTCCATGCCGCGCAGGGCGGCCGGGGTGTCCAGGGTGCCCTGCCACTCGTAGTCCTTCTCCCGGGCGAGGTCGCCGCCCTCGTCCCAGATGAAGCCGGAGAGCGTGTACCAGTCCTGCCCGGCGAGGTAGATGCCCTGGTTGCCGCCCGAGTCGAGCTTCTCGGTGGCGGCGAGCCATGCGTCGCGGGTCTTCGGCGGGCTGGTGATGCCGGCCTGCTCGAACAGGTCCTTGCGGTAGATGACGACGCGGTTGGCGGCGTACCACGGGATGCCGTACTGCTTGTTGCCGTCCTTGCCCGGCTCGGCGAGACCGGGCAGCCACTTCTCCTTGTCCCAGTCCCGCATCGACTCCAGGGTCAGGTCCACGAGCCGGCCGCCGTCCGCGTACAGCGGCACCTGGGTGTTGCCGACCTCGATGACGTCGGGGCCGTCGCCGGAGTCGGCCTTGAGCGCGCCGCGGACCTTGTCGACGATGCCGGTCCACTCCTGGATGCGGATGTCCAGCCGCAGATCATCGTGGGTGCGTTCGAAGTCCTCGGTGAACCGCCGCAGGAACTCCCCGGAGGCGCTGCCCTTCATCAGCCACACGGTCACGGTCTTCCGGTCGTGGTCGCCGGGGAGCATCCCGCAGCCGCTGACGAGCGAGCCGGTGACGCAGATGAGGGCGAGCAGACGACGTCTCACGGGGGGTCCTGTTCTGTCTGGCGGGAGTGCTGGGACAGGGGTGGGGGCCCGACGTGGGGGGGACGAGCGCGCGGCTCGTACGGGTGTGCTGGATTTTGGTATGGACCAATGCCGAGGTCAAGGGCCGGCCCCGGCCGGCCCGCGACACCGTGCGCGCGGAGCGCCGATACGGCACGGTGGAGTACGGCGTGACACGAGAGGAGCACCCGCATGTCGAACCACACCTACCGGGTCACCGAGATCGTCGGCACCTCGCACGAGGGCGTCGACCAGGCCATCCGCAACGGCATCGCCCGCGCCGACCAGACGCTGCGCAACCTGGACTGGTTCGAGGTGACCCAGATCCGCGGCCAGATCGAGAACGGCCGGATCGAGCACTACCAGGTGGGCCTGAAGGTCGGCTTCCGCCTGGAGGACGGCGACTGAGCCCGTCCGCTCGGGCCCTCCTCAGGTACGCCCTTCCCGCTCCTGCGCCTCTTCCAGCGCGGCCGACTTCGCGGCCCAGCGGGCCCGTACGACGGTGAACCCGGCCCGCTCGGCGTCGTCACAGACCAGTTCGTCGTCGTCCACGACCATCCGGACCTCCCGGTCCCGGGCGAGCCGGCGCAGGATCGCCAGCTTGGTGAAGCGGGCCGGCCTGCGGTCGGCGTCGCGCCGCATGTGCACGCGCCCCTCGGGAAGCCCGTGGGCCGCGAGCCACTCCAGCGTGTCCCGGCGGCACCGCTCGGGGCGGCCGGTGAGGTAGACGACCTCGCAGGCGCCGGCGCTCTCCACGGCCAGCGCCACACCCTCGGGAATCGGCGGGTCCTGGGGCGCGGCGGCGAAGAACGCGTCCCAGTTCCGCGGCCGGCTCTCCAGGAAGTGCTGGCGGTGGGCGGTGTCGGCGAGCGTGTTGTCGAGGTCGAACACGGCGAGCGGGCGCGTGCTGCTGTCGGTCACACCGACCACCCTAACCAGCCCCCGGCCCGGTCCGGGGGCGCGCCCACCGGCGGACGGCCCGCCCGGCCGGTCGTACGGTGCGTACCCGCGCACCCACCGGGTGTGGCCGGGGGAATCCCGGGCCCGCCACGGCGTTGAACCCTGGTGTGAGCAGCACCGTGATCAGCCGCACCCGGTTCTCCGTCCTCGACCGCTCCCGCACCCGCGAGGGCCATCCGCCCGCCGAGGCGCTGCGGGACACCGTCGCGCTGGCGCGCGAGGTGGAGGCGCTGGGCTACCACCGGTTCTGGGTGTCCGAGCACCACGGTGTGCCGGGTGTCGCCGGCTCCGCGCCGACCGTGCTCGCCGCCGCGGTCGCCGCCGCCACCCGCACCATCCGGGTCGGCACCGGCGGGGTCATGCTGCCCAACCACCGACCCCTGGTCGTCGCCGAGCAGTTCGGGGTGCTGGAGGCCCTGTTCCCGGGCCGTGTCGACATGGGGCTCGGCCGCTCCGTCGGCTTCACGGACGGGGTGCGCCGGGCGCTCGGCCGGGACAAGGGCGACGCGGAGGACTTCGCGGCGCAGCTCGGCGAGTTGCTGGACTGGTTCACGGGCGGCTCGCCGACCGGGGTGCACGCCCGCCCCGCGGAGGGCCTGACCGTGCCGCCGTTCGTGCTGGCCATGGGCGAGGGCGCGCGGATCGCGGCCCGCGCGGGCCTGCCCCTGGTCATCGGGGACCTGCGGGACCGCGAGAAGATGCTGCGCGGCATCGACCGGTACCGCTCCCTGTTCCGCCCCTCCCGCTGGGCGGCCGAGCCGTACGTCGTGATCTCCGGCACGGTCGCGGTCGCCGGCACCGAGGCCGAGGCGCGCCGGCTGCTGGTCCCCGAGGCCTGGGCGATGGCGTACTCCCGCACGCACGGCACCTTTCCGCCCCTCGCCCCCGCCGAGGCGGTCGAGGCCCGCGCGATGACCGCGAAGGAACGGGACTTCTACGCGTCCGGGCTCGCCGGGCACATCGCGGGCACCGCGGACCAGGTCGCCCACGAGCTGGAGACCGTGCTCAAGGAGACGGGCGCCGAGGAGGTGCTGGTCACCACCAGCACCTACGACCGTACGGCCCTGCTCGACTCCCACCGGCGGCTCGCCGCGCTCTTCGCGCCGGTCCGGTGACCCGCCCGAGATGCGAACCCGGCCCGGGCCGGTGACCCTGGGAGGGCGAACCCCTAGCGACGAGGAGGGCTGCCATGTCCCTCAAGGACAAGATCAAGGGCATGCTCAAGGGCCGTGAGGGCATGGCCGACAAGGGCATCGACAAGGGCGGCGACTACGTCGACCAGCGCACCGGGAACAAGTACCAGTCGCAGGTCGACACCGGCCAGGACAAGCTGCGTGACGAGTTCGGCACCCGGCCGCAGGACCGGGACAACCCTCCGCAGGTCTGACGCACGGGGGCGGTTGGAGTATCCCCCCGATGCACAGCCCCCATGACCCGTACGTCCGCGTCCGCGGCGCCCGCGAGCACAACCTCAAGGGCGTCGACGTGGACATCCCCCGGGACGTCCTGGCCGTCTTCACCGGCGTCTCCGGCTCGGGCAAGTCGTCGCTGGCGTTCGGCACGGTCTACGCCGAGGCGCAGCGGCGGTACTTCGAGTCGGTCGCCCCGTACGCACGCCGCCTGATCCACCAGGTGGGGGCGCCCAGGGTCGGTGAGATCACCGGGCTGCCGCCCGCGGTCTCGCTCCAGCAGCGCCGCTCCGCCCCCGGCTCGCGCTCCTCGGTGGGCACGGTCACCAACCTCTCCAACTCGCTGCGCATGCTGTTCTCGCGTGCCGGCACCTACCCGCCCGGCGCCGAACGGCTGGACTCGGACGCGTTCTCGCCGAACACGGCGGCCGGTGCCTGCCCCACGTGCCACGGCCTCGGGCAGGTGCACGAGACCACCGAGGAGCTGCTGGTCCCGGACCCCTCGCTCAGCATCCGGGAGGGTGCCGTCGCGGCCTGGCCGGGCGCCTGGCAGGGCAAGAACCTGCGGGACATCCTGGACGCGCTCGGCCACGACGTGGACCGGCCCTGGCGGGAACTGCCCGCCCGTGAGCGCGAGTGGATCCTGTTCACCGACGAGCAGCCGGTGGTCACCGTGCACCCGGTCCGGGACGCCGACCGCATCCAACGGCCGTACCAGGGCACCTACATGAGCGCCCGCAGGTACGTACTGAAGACGTTCTCCGACACCAGGTCACCGACCCTGCGGGCGAAGGCGGAACGCTTCCTGACCAGCGCGCCCTGTCCCGCCTGCGGGGGCAGCCGGCTGCGGCCCGAGGCCCTCGCGGTGACCTTCGGCGGGCGGACCATCGCCGAGCTGGCCGCGCTGCCGCTGACCGACCTCGCGGGACTGCTCGACGGCGGGACCGGGACTCGGACGGCCCGGGTGCTCACGGCCGACCTCACGTCCCGGATCGCGCCGGTGGTCGAGCTGGGACTGGGCTATCTCAGCCTGGACCGGGCCACCCCCACCCTCTCGGCGGGCGAGCTGCAACGGCTGCGGCTCGCCACGCAGTTGCGGTCCGGGCTGTTCGGTGTGGTGTACGTGCTGGACGAGCCGTCCGCCGGGCTGCACCCGGCGGACACCGAGGCCCTGCTGACCGTGCTGGACCGGCTGAAGGCGGCCGGGAACTCGGTGTTCGTGGTGGAGCACCACCTGGAGGTGGTGCGCGGCGCCGACTGGGTGGTCGACGTGGGCCCCGGCGCGGGGGAGCACGGCGGGCGGGTGCTGTACAGCGGGCCGGTCGCCGAGCTGGCCTCGGTCGAGGAGTCGGCGACGGCCGTGTTCCTCTTCGACGAGTCGCCCGGTCCGCCACGCGAAGTCCGTTCGCCGCGCGGCTGGTTGACGGTGGGTCCGGTCACCCGGCACAACCTGCGGGAGGTGACGGCCACGTTCCCGCTCGGCGCGTTCACCGCGGTGACCGGTGTCTCCGGCTCCGGGAAGTCCACGCTCATCGGCGAGTTGACGGAGGATCTGGACGGCGTCGAACGGCTGGTCCGCGTCGACCAGAAGCCCATCGGGCGCACCCCGCGCTCCAACCTGGCCACCTACACGGGCCTGTTCGACGTCGTGCGGAAGGTGTTCGCCGGCACCGGGGAGGCGCGGGAGCGTGGGTACGGCGTCGGGCGGTTCTCGTTCAACGTGGCCGGTGGGCGCTGCGAGACCTGCCAGGGCGAGGGGTTCGTCAGCGTGGAACTGCTGTTCCTGCCGAGCACCTACGCGCCCTGCCCGGACTGCGGTGGCGCCCGCTACAACCCCGAGACGCTCCAGGTGACGTACCGGGGGCGGACCATCGCCGACGTGCTCGACCTGACCGTGGAGGCCGCCGCGGAGTTCTTCGCGGACTCCCCCGCCGCCGCCCGCAGCCTCTCCACCCTGCTCGACGTGGGCCTCGGCTATCTGCGGCTCGGCCAGCCGGCGACCGAGCTGTCCGGCGGTGAGGCGCAGCGGATCAAGCTGGCGAGCGAGCTCCAGCGCGGGCGCCGGGGCCACACCCTGTACCTGCTGGACGAGCCGACGACCGGACTGCACCCGGCCGACGTGGAGGTCCTGATGGACCGGTTACACGGGCTGGTCGACGCCGGGCACACCGTCGTCGTGGTCGAGCACGACATGACGGTGGTCGCGGGCGCGGACTGGGTGATCGACCTGGGCCCGGGCGGCGGCGACCGGGGCGGCCGGATCGTGGCGGCCGGCCCGCCGGACCGGGTGGCCCGCGCGGAGGGCAGCGCGACGGCTCCCTATCTGGCGCGGGTCATGCCGTGAGCGGGTGCCCCACGTGGGCGGACGGGTCACCGAGCACGATCGGCAGGACGTGGTCCCGGACCGCACCGACCGGCTGATCCTGTGCTGCTGCACCGCCCGGCTCGCACCGCCCGGGTTCGCCCGACGAGCCGCACCGGACCCTGGGCACCGGCCTCGACGGGAGCGTGCGGGTGCCGTTCGACACCGCGCCGCGGTCACCGCGCTGGGAGCCGAAGGACCTCCGTCCGGCCCTCGTGCACGCCTGTTCGGGGCCGTCCGTGCGGGCCCTCCAGCGCGCTCGAAACCAGGGCCGCGTGGGTCCAGGCCGGCTCGGGTGCGGCGGGCTGGGCCGCGTGGGCGAGGGCGCGGCGGTCGGGGTGGGCGCCCGGCCGGATCAACGGGTGGACTTCCACCTCGGCGACCAGGCCGCGGGTCCGGGCCACCCGCCACAGGGAGGCCAGCAGGGTGTCCTCGCCGACGAAGGCCGCCGCGGTGCCGGGCCCGCCGTCCTGCCGCCGGTAGCGCAGTCCGACCGGCTGGACGGGCACGCCCGCGTCGAGCGCGGCCTGGAAGACGGCCCGGCGGAAGCGGCCGTGGGCGCGCCCGCACCAGGTGCTGCCCTCGGGGAACGCGGTCACGGCCGCGCCGGCGCGCAGGGCGCCGGCGATCTCGGCGACCGTGCCGGGCAGGGCGCGCAGCCGGTCCCGCTCGATGAACAGGGCCCCGCCGCGCGCGGCCAGCGCACCCGCCAGGGGCCACCGCCGGACCTCGGTCTTGGCCAGCATCCGGGCCGGGCGTACGGCGGTGAGCAGCGGTATGTCCAGCCACGAGACGTGGTTGGCGACCAGCAGCAGCCCGCCGGCCGGCGGGGCGGCGCCGGTGATGCGGACCCGGACCCCGATGGCCCGCACGATCATCCGGCACCACCGCCTGACCCACTCGGCGGGGATCCTCCCGCCGAGCGGGGACAGCGCGATCCCGGCCAGCAGCAGGACGGCGACCGCGGTCAGCCGCAGCACGGCACGGGGTACGGCCGCGGCGGCCCGGACCGGCTCCAGGCAGGCCCCCGGGGTGCAGGGCGCGGTGGGCAGCCAGACGCTCATCAGGCCGGGACGAGGGAGAGGAAGTGCCGCAGGTAGCGCGGGTCGACCCGGCGCATCGACAGCAGGACGTACAGGTCGGCGACCCCGAAGTCGGGGTCGTGCGCGGGCTCGCCGCACACCCAGGCGCCCAGCCGGAGGTAGCCGCGCAGCAGGGCGGGGAGTTCGGTGCGGGCGGCGGGGGCCGCGGCGCTCGGGGTCCATGGCAGCAGCGGCCGGACCCGGAACTCCTCGGGTGCCAGGTGCTTGTTCCGGACCCGCTCCCAGGTGCCGGTGGCGAGGGCGCCGCCGTCGGCGAGGGGCACCGAGCAGCAGCCGGCCAGCCACTCGTGGCCCCGGTCGGTCATGTAGCGGGCGATGCCGGCCCAGATCAGACCGATGACGGCGCCGTCGCGGTGGTCGGGGTGGACGCAGGAGCGGCCGACCTCGACCAGGCCGGGCCGGATCGCGTCGAGCGCGGCCAGGTCGAACTCGCCCTCGGAGTAGAGCCGGCCGGCGACCGCGGCCCGCTCCGGCGGCAGCAGCCGGTAGGTGCCGACGATCTGCCCGGTCACCTCCTCGCGCACGAGCAGGTGGTCGCAGTAGGCGTCGAAGGCGTCGACGTCGTGCCCCGGCTCGGCGGTGGTCAGCAGGGCCCCCATCTCCCCGGCGAAGACGTCGTGCCGCAGCCGTTGGGCGGCACGCACGTCGGCCTCGTCGCGGGCGAGGGTGACGGTGTAGCGGGTGGGTGCCGCGGGCTGCGGGGGGCGGTCGAGGGTGGAAACGCCGGTCATGGCTCTCTCCTGGGCACGGGCCGGGTCGGCGACAGAGGCGGCGGGCCTGGTGCGTACGGCCCGCCGCTCCTGTTCTTCCGAGGCCGGTTGGCGTGCGCGTGACCGGTGCCGGGAGAGGGGATGTGGGGGTGGTGAACGCCGGGGTCGGCGGGGTCGGCCGTGCTCCGTCAGACGTTCTTGATCACCCGTGCTCGGTCACGCGTCCTTGGTCACGCACCCGGCGAGCAGACGCCCGGCCTCCTCCTCGCCGAGCACCCGCTCCAGGACGAGGTCGCCCGTCATGTGCGGGAAGAACCGGCCGGCGGGCCAGCTCCGCTCGTACGGCGGTGGGTCCAGGACGAGCAGCCGTGCGCCGTCCACGACGGGGATGTCCGAGGGGGTGCCCTCGTTCCAGACCCAGTCGCCGGACGGGGTGACGAGGTTGAAGGAGCCGGTGGTGTCCACCTGTCCGGGCCGGTCCCGGCAGACGGCCGCCTCCTCGGCGGAGGGGGCGCGGCCGGGCAGGTGACCGCCGCCGATCAGCACGTCGGCGAGCAGGGTGTGCAGCTGGAAGTTGTCGCCGATGCCGCTCATGCGCAGCGCGTAACCGGTGCCGGTGGGGCGGTCGAGCACGATCAGCGGTTCGTCGTCCAGGACGAGCAGGGCGTAGGCCAGGCACTTGAAGTCGTGCCCGGAGGCCTCCTCCACCGAGCGCAGCGTCCGGAACAGGCGGGCGCGCGTGTCGGCGTCGAGGGCGGTGCGGACGGCGGCGTGGTTGAGCATGGCGACGGAGGCCATCTCCCACTGGTGCAGGGTGAGCCAGGCCACGGCCGCGTCCTCCCCCACCCGGTCGAAGAGGTCCGGGTGCGGCTCCCCGGCCTCCGGGTCGGGGAACTCCCCGCCGCCGGTCGCCTCCCACCGCTCGCAGGCCTCATGCACCCCGTCGAGCGTCTCCGCGAGCCCGGCCAGGACGTGCGGCCCGCATGCGGAGGCGTCGGCACCGCGCTCGACGCAGGCGCCGACGATCACGGCGACGGTGGCGCGTGGGCCGGGTGGCACCTCGTCGAGTGTTCCGGCGAGCCGTGGCCCGGCCTTGAGGAGTTCCTGGTCCGCCGCGTCACCGAAGAACCGGTGCATGTCCTGGAAGCACTGCTGCGACCGGTCGGCGTCCCGTTCGCGGACAGCGGCCTCGAAACCGGCTACGGCGTCGAGGAACCGCTCCCTCCCCTTGTTCCCGAAGATCATGCGCGGAGCCTACCGGGGCCGGGAAAGCCAGACGGGGCCGGGGAGCACCACTCCCGGCCCCGCCCGTCCACCGATCGGCGAACGCTCTTGGGTGCTACCTCTTGCCCGCCTTCCGGGCAGCCCGCAGCCACTCCTTGTTCATGCTGGTGATCGAGACCAGCGGAATGCCCTTGGGGCAGGCGGTCGCGCACTCACCGGTCAGCGTGCACCCGCCGAACCCCTCCGCGTCCATCTGCGCCACCATGTCCAGCACCCGCGTCTCGCGCTCGGGCGCACCCTGGGGCAGTACGTTCAGATGGTTGACCTTGGCGGAGGTGAACAGCATCGCCGCCCCGTTGGGACACGCGGCGACGCACGCCCCGCACCCGATGCACTCGGCGTGCTCGAACGCGAAGTCGGCGTCGGCCTTCGGCACCGGCGTGGCGTGGGCCTCGGGCGCGGATCCGGTCGGCGCGGTGATGTAGCCGCCGGCCTGGATGATCCGGTCGAACGCCGACCGGTCCACGACCAGGTCCTTGATCACCGGGAAGGCGGACGCCCGCCACGGCTCGATGTCGATCGTGTCGCCGTCCTGGAAGGACCGCATGTGCAGCTGGCAGGTGGTGGTCCGCTCCGGCCCGTGCGCGTCGCCGTTGATGACCAGGCTGCACGCGCCGCAGATGCCCTCACGGCAGTCGTGGTCGAAGGCGACCGGCTCCTCCCCGGAGAGGATGAGCTGTTCGTTGAGGACGTCCAGCATCTCCAGGAAGGACATGTCGGGCGAGATGTCGTCCACCTCGTAGGTGGACATCGCTCCTTCGGCGTCGGCGTTCTTCTGCCGCCAGACGCGCAGGGTGAGCTTCATGCGTAGCTCCGCTGGGTGGGATGGACGTACTCGAAGACCAGGTCTTCCTTGTGCAGGACGGGCGCCTCGCCGGTGCCGGTGAACTCCCACGCGGCGGCGTACGAGAACTCCTCGTCTTTGCGGGCGGCTTCGCCGTCCGGTGTCTGGGACTCCTCACGGAAGTGGCCGCCGCAGGACTCGGTGCGGTGCAGCGCGTCGAGGCACATCAGCTCGGCGAGCTCCAGGTAGTCGACGATCCGGTTGGCCTTCTCCAGCGACTGGTTGAACTCCTCGCCGGTGCCGGGCACCTTGATCCGCCGCCAGAACTCCTCGCGGATCTGCGGGATCCGCTCCAGCGCCTTGCGCAGGCCCGTGTCGGAGCGGGCCATGCCGCAGAACTCCCACATGAGCTCGCCGAGTTCGCGGTGGAAGGAGTCCGGGGTGCGGTCGCCGTCCACGGCCAGCAGCAGGTTGATCCGGTCCTCGGTCTCGGCCAGCACCTCCTGGACGACGGGGTGCTGCTCGGTGACCGGGTCCTGGTGCGGGTTGCGGGCCAGGTAGTCGTTGATGGTGGCCGGCAGCACGAAGTAGCCGTCGGCCAGGCCCTGCATCAGCGCTGAGGCGCCGAGCCGGTTGGCGCCGTGGTCGGAGAAGTTGGCCTCGCCGATCGCGAACAGGCCGGGGATCGTGGTCTGGAGGTCGTAGTCGACCCACAGGCCGCCCATCGTGTAGTGCACGGCCGGGTAGATCCGCATCGGCACCTCGTACGGATCCTCGTCGGTGATCCGCTGGTACATGTCGAAGAGGTTGCCGTACTTGGCCTCGACGGCCTTGCGGCCCATGCGCCGGATGGCGTCGGCGAAGTCCAGGTAGACGCCCTGCCCGCCGGGGCCCACTCCCCTGCCCTCGTCGCAGACGTTCTTCGCGGCGCGGGAGGCGATGTCCCGGGGCACGAGGTTGCCGAAGGACGGGTAGATGCGCTCCAGGTAGTAGTCGCGCTCGTCCTCGGGGATCTCGTTCGGCGGGCGGGTGTCGCCCTGGGCCTTGGGCACCCAGATGCGGCCGTCGTTGCGCAGCGACTCGCTCATCAGTGTCAGCTTGGACTGGTGGTCGCCGGTGCGCGGGATGCAGGTCGGGTGGATCTGGGTGAAGCAGGGGTTGGCGAAGTACGCGCCGCGCCGGTGCGCCCGCCAGATCGCGGTCGCGTTGGAGTTCATCGCGTTGGTCGACAGGTAGAAGACGTTGCCGTAGCCACCGGAGGCGAGGACGACGGCGTCCGCGAAGTACGTGTCGATCTTCCCGGTGACGAGATCGCGCGCCACGATCCCGCGCGCCCGTCCGTCGACGACGATCAGGTCGAGCATCTCGGTGCGCGGGTGCATCTCCACGTTGCCGGCGGCGATCTGCCGGGACAGCGCCTGGTAGGCGCCCAGCAGGAGCTGCTGGCCCGTCTGGCCGCGGGCGTAGAAGGTGCGGGAGACCTGGACGCCGCCGAAGGAGCGGGTGTCGAGCAGGCCGCCGTACTCGCGGGCGAACGGCACGCCCTGGGCCACGCACTGGTCGATGATCTCCACGGAGATCTGCGCGAGCCGGTGGACATTGGACTCGCGGGCCCGGAAGTCGCCGCCCTTGACGGTGTCGTAGAACAACCGGTGGATGGAGTCGCCGTCGTTGCGGTAGTTCTTCGCCGCGTTGATGCCGCCCTGCGCGGCGATGGAGTGGGCGCGGCGCGGGGAGTCCTGGTAGCAGAACTGGACGACGTGGTAGCCCTGTTCGGCCAGCGTGGCACCGGCGGAGCCGCCGGCCAGGCCGGTGCCGACCACGATGATCGTGTGCTTGCGGCGGTTGGCGGGGTTGACCAGCTTCGCCTCGAAGCGGCGCTTGTCCCAGCGTTCGTGGACGGGCCCGGCGGGGGCCTTGCTGTCGGTGACCGGCGCGCCGGTCGCGTAGTCGGCGTAGGTAGTCATGTCAGCTCACCACTCCGGTCATGACGCCCACGGGTACGGCGATGAAGCCCGCCGTGAGCAGCAGCGCGAGGACGTTCGCGAGGGTTTTCAGGGCGCGGTCGCGGCTGCGGCTGCCGACGCCGAGGGTCTGGGCGGCGCTCCAGAAGCCGTGCCGGATGTGCAGGCCGAGCGCGAGCATCGCGACGATGTAGATGACGTTGCCGTACCAGGTGGAGAAGGTGTCCACCACGTTCTGGTACGGATGGCCCTCCTGGAAGCCGCCGGAGTGCACGGTGCCGGTGGTCAGGTCGAGGAGGTGCCAGACGATGAACAGGCCGAGGATGACGCCGCCCCAGCGCATGGTGCGGGTCGCGTAACTGGCCCGTGGCTTCTTGTGCACGTACTTGCCGGGCCGTGCCTTGATGTCGCGTCGGCTGAGCTGGTAGGCGGACGTGGCGTGGGCCACCACGGCGACCACGAGGACGATCCGGATGAGCCAGAGCGTCCACTCGTAGTGCATGAAGGGCTCGCCGACGGTGCGCAGCCAGTGCGCGTAGTGGTTGAACTCGCCCGCGCCGAAGTAGATCTTCAGATTGCCGATCATGTGCGCGACCAGGTACAGCAGCATGATCACGCCGCTGACGGCCATCACCGTCTTCTTGCCGACGGAGGAGTCCCACATCGTGCGCGCCATGGACGGCCGTCGGTCCGTCCGCGTTGCCAGAGCCATGGAACAGCACGCTAGGGCCGAAGGACCCGATCGGTCCAAGACATGGTGCAGCTCGTTTCCATAGGCTGGGACTATTCTGGGTTTGTGCAGTTCCAGCAGCTCCAGTACTTCGTGGCCGTCGCCGAGACCCGGCACTTCACCCGGGCCGCCGAGCTGGTCCACGTCGCCCAGCCCTCCCTGTCCCAGCAGATCAAGGCGCTGGAGCGGGAACTGGGCGCGGACCTCTTCCTGCGTGCCCGGGGCAACATCACGCTGACCGACGCCGGCGAGGCGCTGCTGCCGCTGGCCCGGCGCATCCTGGCCGACGCCGACACCGCCCGGCACGAGGTGCAGGAACTGGTGCAGCTGCGGCGGGGGCGGGTACGGCTGGGTGCGACACCGAGCCTGTGCACGGGCCTGCTGCCGGACGTGCTGCGGGCCTTCCACGACCGGTATCCCGGTATCCAGCTCCTGATCGAGGAGGGCGGCTCGCACGACCTGGTGCGGGGGCTGGCGCGCGGCGCGCTCGACCTCGCGCTCGTCGTGCTGCCGCTGCCGACGCCCGCGCCCGCGCTGACGACCGTGGAGCTGCTGCGCGAGGACCTGGTGGTGGTGTCCTCGCCGGAGGCGCCGGAACCCGGCCGGGGCGGGCGGGCCGTGGAGATCGCCGACCTGGAGGGGGAACGGCTGGTGATGTTCCGGCACGGGTACGACCTGCGGGAACTGACCGTCGCCGCGTGCCGCTCCGCCGGGTTCGAACCCGACTTCGCGGTGGAGGGCGGCGAGATGGACGCGGTGCTGGGGTTCGTCCGGGCGGGCCTCGGCCTCGCCGTCGTGCCCCGGATGGTGGCCACCCGGGCGGCCGGGGACTGCGGGTCACCCCGCTGGCCCGCCCCGGCCTGCACCGCACCATCGCCCTCGCCCACCGCAGCGATGTGGCTCCGCCGCGGGCTGCCCGGGAGCTGCAACGGATGCTGCTGGAGCGGTAGGCGGTGCCGGTGGCCTCGGATGGCCGGCGGGGCGCCACCGGTGGGCCGTGCGGCGCTGCCGGTGACTCACGATGCCGACGGTGGCGTCAGTACGGCCGGCTTGAGCACCTCCTCGCACCAGCGGCGGAAGGACGTGGGCGCGGTCTGTGGTGTGCTGGGCGCCGCGCTGCCGTAGAAGCCCTGCTCGGCGGTCGCGGCCGCGAGGTCGGCCAGGGCCCGGGCCCAGTTCCCGCTCGCGCCGTGCCGCAGCACCGATGCCTGGTACTCCGCCCCGCTGAGCCGCCGGAAGCGGACCGGCCGGTCCAGCACCTCGGAGACGACGCGTGCCATGGCCTCGGGCGTCAGCGCGTCGGGACCGACCATGGGGACGTCGGCCTGACCGGTCCAGGAACCGTCGAGCAGCAGCCGTGCCGCTGTCGCGCCGATGTCACGGGTGGTGCAGGTGCGCAGCACCCGGTCGCCGTACGCCGCCATGGCGATCACCCCGTTGTCCCGGATCGCCGTGGCCTGGTGGAGCAGGTTCTCCATCAGGTACGGCGGGCACAGCGCCCGGTGGTGGACCCCGGTGGCCCGGATCTCGTCGTCCATGGCCAGCGAGGCCGAGATCTGCCCGGCGTCGCGGGCGACACCGCGGCCCAGGGTGGAGACGGCGACGACCCGCTCGACGCCCTCGCTGCGGATCACGTCGACCAGGGGCCGGGTGAAGGCGCGGAAGTGGCCGTCGACGCTGTCCGCGGTGGGCGTCGGCGGCACCAGCCAGAACACCCGGTCGACGCCCGCGCACGCCTTGGCGGTGACGCCGGGGTCGGCGTGCGAGCCGGTGACGGCCTCGACGCGGGCGCGCACGCGCGGGGACAGGCGCGCGGGGTCGCGCACGATCACGCGGACCTCTCCCGCCGCGTCCCCGGCGTCAAGGAGGGAGTCGAGGACCTGGCTGCCGATCTGGCCGGTCGGGGTGGTGACAAGGATCACGGGAAGCTCCTGGAAGAGACGGGAGGGGGCGTGATCGAGACTGCCGTCCGCCGCCCGGCAACTGAAGGACCGCTTGGCTCCGGGTTGTTACCCTCAGGGCAATACCGGGCTCAGCGATACCGAGCCCAAGGCACCGCCGAAGGGAGGGCGAAGCCGTGGAGTCCCGCCCGCTGCGCTACTTCGTCGCCGTCGCCGAGGAACTCAACTTCGCCCGCGCGGCCGACCGGCTGGGCATCTCCGCCCCGCCGCTGTCCCGGGCGATCCGCCACCTGGAGGCGGAGCTCGGGGTCACCCTCTTCGAACGGACCACCCACAGCGTGACCCTGACCCGCGCGGGCGAAGAGCTCCTCCCGGAGGCGCGGTTCGCGCTGGACGCCCTGGAGGCCGCCGGGCGGCGGGCCCGGCGCGCGGCGGACCCGGACCGGAAGCTGGTCCTGGCGGTCAAGGCCGACGGCGACGCGGGACTGCTGGAGCCGGTCCTGGAGCACTACGCCACCGACCCCGCCGCCGTACCGGTGACCGTCCGGCTGTGCGGCTGGCTGGAACAGCCGCGGCTGCTGCGGCGCGGCGAGGCCGACGCCGCGCTGATCCACGAGCCCTTCGACCGGACCGGCCTGGACAGCGAGACCCTGATCGCCGAGCCGCGGGTCGCGGTGCTCGGCGCGGCTCACCCGCTCGCCGCCCGCGACCACGTCCTCCTCGCCGACCTGGGGCTGCGCCCCGGGGATGTGCACCGGTTCCTGGAGGGCATGCGGAACGAGGGCCGCGATCTGGCCCAGTTGCTCACCCGTGTCGCCCTCGGCGAGCTGGTCGCCCTGCTGCCGGCGTCCGTCGCCGAACGCTATCCGCGCCCGGGGGTCGTCTACCGGCCCGTCCCGGACGCGCCGCCCTCGCTGCTGGCGGTCGCCTGGCCGCAGCAGTCCCGTTCCACGGCCACCGCGGCACTCGTCCGGGCGGCCGCCGCCGTCGCCGCGGCGGCCCGGGAGGGGGACGACGGCACGCCTCCGGCCGGTCAGCCCGTCGCGTCCACCAGGGCCAGGTCGTGGAGTCTCTCCGGCGGACCCGGGCGGGCGTAGTACCAGCCCTGGGCCGTGTCGCAGCCCAGTATCCGCAACTGCTCGGCCTGGGCGCCGGTCTCCACGCCCTCGACCGTGACCGCCAGATCGAGGCTGTGGGCGAGCGAGACGATGCCCTCCACGATCTTCAGGTCGACGGGGTCGGCGGGGAACTGCTGCATGCCCTGGGTGAAGGAGCGGTCCAGCTTGAGGATGCTCACCGGCAGGCGGCGCAGGTTGGCGAGGTTGGAGTAGCCGGTGCCGAAGTCGTCCAGGGCGATGTCGACGCCCATCTCCGCGAGCCGGCGCAGGGGCTTGAGCAGGTCGTCGTCGGCGCCGATGAGCGCGGACTCGGTGACCTCCAGGCACAGCGCGTCCGGGGTGACGCCCGACCGTTCGAGGATGTCGACCGTGTCCTGCACCAGGCCGGGATGGCTGAGCTGGCACGGGGACAGGTTGACGTTGATCCGCAGCGGACCGGCCGCCTTCTGCTCGCCGTGCAGTTCCCGCCAGGCGCGGGCCTGGCGGATCGACTCCTCCAGGACCCAGCGGCCGAGCGGGACGATCAGGCCCGTGTGCTCGGCGAGCGGGATGAAACGGTCGGGGCCGAGGACGCCGTGCTGCGGGTGCAGCCAGCGCACCAGGGCCTCGGCGCCGCGCACGCTGCCGTCGCCGAGGTGGACCAGGGGCTGGTACTCGATGAAGAACTCGCCGCGCTCCAGCGCGGTCGGCAGGGCCGTGGTCAGACCGTGCCGGGTGATGGCGCGGGCGTCGGCCTCGGGGTCGGCGAGTTCGGAGCGGTTGCCGCCCGCCGACTTGGCCCGGTACATGGTGATGTCGGCGCTGCGCAGGACCTCGGCCGCGGTGCGCTCCCCGGCCGGGCCCTCCACGATGCCGAGGCTGCCGCGCACCATGAGATCGCGGCCGTCGATGCTGATCGGGGTGACCAGCGCGTTCATGATGCGCTCGGCGAGTTCGTCCACCTTCCGTTCGGTGCCGGGGCCGGTGGTCAGGGCCACGAACTCGTCGCCGCCGAGCCGGGCGACCATCTCGCCGGGCGCGGTCGCGCAGGACTGGAGCCGGTCGGCGACCTCCACCAGCAGCCGGTCGCCGGCCGCGTGGCCGAGGCTGTCGTTGATGGTCTTGAAGCCGTCCAGGTCCAGGTAGCACAGCCCGAAGCGCTGGCCCTCGCCCGCGCTGAGGGCCTTCTCCAGCCGTTCGAAGAACAGGGAGCGGTTGGGCAGGCCGGTGAGGGCGTCGTGCGTGGCCTCGTAGCGCAGCCGGAGGTTGAGCAGCCGGCGCTCGGTGGTGTCCTCCATGAGAGCGAGCTGGTACTGCGGGTCGCCGTCGGCGTCGCGCAGCAGGGACACGGTCAGGTTGGTCCACAGGACCGTCCCGTCGGGGCGGTTGAAGGCCTTCTCGACGTGGTAGTGCTCGCGCTCGCCGCGCACGAGTTCGTCGTACAGCCGCCAGGTCTGCGGGGCGTCCTCGGGGTGGACCCAGTCCTGGACGCGCCGGCCGCGCAGGGTCTGCTCGGAGAGGCCGAACATGCGCAGCAGCGCCTCGTTGACCTGGAGGACGTTGCCGTCGAGGTCGGCGATGCCGATTCCTATCGCGGCGCCCTCGAAGACCGCGCGGAAGCGGGCCTCGCTCGCGTGCAGCGCCTGGGCCACCACGCCCTGGGCCCGCAACGCGGCCTGGGCGATGGCCTCCTGCTCGGCGAGGGTGCGCTCGCGCAGCGCCTGGGCGTAGCCGGCGGCCATGGCGTGCTGCAACCGGGAGGAGCGGATGCGCAGTTCGTCCTGGGGGCCGCCCTCGCCGCAGTACAGGACCAGGTAGGCGTCGACGCAGTCGAGGGTGCGGGCCAGTGCCTCGGGGTCGGTGCAGTGCGCCCCGACCAGGGCGGCCCCGACGGCCTTCGCCGCGTCCGCGTCGAAGCTGCGGGCCCGCAGCAGTTCGCTCAACCGGCGGGCGAGCGGCAGGAGTTGTTCCTCGAACTCGGCGCGGGTCAGTGACGTGGAGGTTACCGGGAAGAGCGCCCGGCTCCAGATCGTCGTCAGCCGGCGCAGTCTGTCCTCCGGCTCGTCCGGCTCCGCGCTCACGCCGTACGCCCCACGCCGGCGAATCCGGAGAAGGCATACGGATCCTCGTCCTCCGGCGCCGAGTCCGGGCGCCAGCGCGGCATCGGCACCAGTCCGGGTTCCACCATGTCGTACCCCTCGAAGAACCGCGCGATCTCCTCGCGCGAGCGCATGATCAGCGGGTTGCGAATGTCCTTGTACACGTCCACCGCGCCCCCGGCCCGCTCGGCGGGCAGCGGGATTCCCTCGTACGAGGCATGGGTGAGGACCAGCAGGCTGCCGGGCGCGAGCGCCTCGCGCAGCTCGGCCACCGCACCGTACGGGTCGTCCGCGTCTTCCACGAAGTGCAGTATGGCAACGAGGAGGAGGGCCACTGGCCGATTCAGGTCGATCAGGCGGTGCAATTGAGGGCTGGAGAGGATTTCCTGGGGCTTGCGCAGGTCCGCCGCGACCACGTCCGCGTCGTCGTTGCCCGCCAGGACCGCCTGGCTGTGCGCGACGGCCACCGGGTCGTGGTCGACGTAGACCACGCGCGCGCCCGGTACGGCCGCCTGCGCCACCTCGTGGACGTTGCCGAAGGTGGGGATGCCGGACCCGATGTCGAGGAACTGGGTGATGCCCTCCCCCGCCGCGAACCGCACGGCCCGGCGCATGAACGCCCGGTTGGCCTGCATGATCTTCGGCAGGCCCGGCATGAACTCCATGGCCTTGCGGGCCGCTTCCCGGTCGACCTCGAAGTTGTGCGAACCGCCCAGGTAGTAGTCGTAGATCCGCGAGACGCTGGGCACCGAGATGTCGATGCTCCGTGGGGCCCAGGCGGGACGCTCCATGTATCTCTCCAAGGCGTGGACGGGTGCAGGCGATCCGGTGTTCGAGCTGAGGCTACTGATCGCCCGCCAAGGGAGCGACCCGAACCGGAAATTGACCGTCCGTTCCCGGTCACTGCCTGCGGCAAGTGCCCGTACGACCCCGCTGTGTGACGGCTGTACGGACACCCGGCTCACCGCACACAACGATCCGCCCCCTCCGTGCGGTGCGGAGGGGGCGGATCTTCGGCCGCGCGCCGGGGCGGGCGGGGCGATCGACCTGGGGAGGTGATCAGTCGCCCGGCGCGCCGACCGGCTTTCCGTCGGGCGAGACGGCGTACCACGTGCCGCCCACGCCCTGACCGTTGGTGTCGCCCGGGGCCTTGTCCCCGGAGAAGGTGTAGATGGGCCAGCAGTTGACGGTCATCTGCTTCACCCCGTCGGGGCGGGTGAAGGGCATCAGGCCCTTCTTCTTGACGCCCTCGGTGTCGTCGGCGTTGACCGGGCCGACCGCCGGCCACTTCTCCAGGCAGGCGCCGGTGCAGTTGGAGACGGACTTCGGCCAGGCCTGGTCCTTCATGAAGCGGTAGACCGTCATGCCGTTCTTGTCGACGACGATGTCACCCAGCTTGGCGTCCTTGCGGACGGACAGCCCGGGCAGGTCGGACAGCTTGGCCTTCTTGCCGGTGGGGGCGAGCGCGAACCACTTGCCGCCCACGCCCTGGCCGTTGACGTCACCGGCGTTGACGTCCTTGGCGTAACGGTAGGCGGGCCAGCCGCCGACGGTGAGCTGCTTGGAGCCGTCGGCGCGGGTGACCTCGCCGAGCAGGGCCTTGTCGATGCCGGCGCCGGCGGTGGCGTCGGCGGCGGGGACGGGCGGCCAGGTGGTGGCGCAGTCGCCGTCGCAGTTGGACTTGGGCGGGTTGGCGGTGTCCTTGTCGAACCGGTAGAGGGTGAGGCCGGAGCCGTCGGTCAGCACATTGCCCAGCTGGGGGTTGCCGGCCACGGTGAGCTTGCCCGCGGGGCTGGCCGGGGCCGGGGAGCTGGAGCTCTGGTTGCCGTCGGCACCGTATCCGTTGCCCGCGCCCGCAGCGGTGCCGCTGCCCGGGCTGCCGTAGTCGCCGGCCGCGGCCGTGGCCCCGACGTTCTGGGCCGCCGACGCGGGAGTGGTGGCATTGTCCTGACCGCACGCCGTCGTCAGCGCCAGCACAGAAGCGGCTGTCGCCACCAGTGAGGCGGTCCGCCAGGAGGTCTTCATCGTCAACTCCCCATTATCGCCTGGATATTGCAGCGCCCTGATGTGCCGCCGCACGGCCATGGGTACGCACCGCAGGGGCCCCGGTGTTCAACGGCGGCCGGAAATTCTTTCCGCAGTGCCGTGCGGTGCCCGGGCCGCAGCGGGAACACCAGAGGGACATACGGGGCGATAGTGGACTCTTCCGCTCGTCAAACCTCCGATCACCCCATCTCCCTCTTTCGGAGCAATCTCGGCCCACTGCGGGGTACGGCGGCCTTCCGCGCCTCATGATCTCGGTCGTGCCTGGACCCGAAGTGACCCGATGCGCGCCCGCCACACGGGTGTTGGCCCTGTTGACGCTGACCTGGGCCCTGGTGGGCTGGCCGGCCGGCAGCGCGTCGGCCGACGCCTGCGCGTACGCCTCCACGGGCCCGGACGGCACGGTGGCGGTGGCCCATGCCGGCGGCCACCACTGGCCCGACCCGCCCTGTCCGAAGCCGCCCCCGCCACCGTGTCCGCCGACGCCGACGCCGACACCGACGCCCACTCCCACACCGCCCCCGCCGAAGCCGCCGCCTCCGCCCGAGCCGACTCCGACGCCGACTCCCACACCGCCGCCCCGGCCGACGCCGGAACCGCCGCCCAGGCCGGCCCCCGCACCGCGACCGCCCGCCCGGCCCGCTCCGCCGCCCCCGGCTCCCCCGGCTCCCCGGCCGACACCCACCCCCACACCGCCGGCACCGCCGAGACCCGCGCCGAAGCCGACGCCCAAGCCCACCCCACGGCCCTCCGTGACCCCGGTGAGCTACCCGGAGTACCACCCCCACGCCATCAGCCGCCCCACGCGCGGTCACACCTCACCGGTCACCTACGTCCTGCTCATCACCGTCCCCGCGATCGTCGCCGTGGCGGCGCTGCGCCCGCGCTGACGCGCCGGCTCCCTCACTCCCTGGAGGCATCAGTTGTCGGATTGGCTTGTTCTCGTCCTCGCGATGCTGGGGGCCTGTGCCGTGGTGGTCGTCATCACGCTGCTACGGCACCGGGCGGCCGCCGAGGACGAGGATCCCAACGAGACCCCGGACGTCATCGAGTACATGACGATGTGGATCGGCGTCATCTACGCCATCGTCCTGGGACTGGCCATCGCGGGCGTGTGGGAGGCCCGCAACACCGCCCAGGACCACGTGCAGACCGAGGCCCAGGCGCTGCACGAGATCTCGGAGCGGGTCCGGGTCTACCCGCCGGACGTCCGGGACGGGATCCGCGCGGACGTCGACGCCTACGTCGGTTACGTCGTCCACACCGAGTGGCGGACGATGGCGGACGAGGAGCGGGTCACGGACCGCGGCACCGAACTGCTGCACAAGGTCCGGGAGGCCGTCACCGACTACCAGCCGAAGAACGACTTCGAGGCGCAGGCCTACCAGCCGCTGCTGGACCAGATGGCCACCGCCGACCAGGCGCGCAACGCGCGCGCCGACTCCACCGGGGCCACCATGCCGCCGGTCGTGTGGTGGGGGCTGTTCACCGGCGCGCTGATCACCATCGGCATGGTGTTCGCGCTCCAGATCCGGCGCACCGGGCGCGAACTGGTCCTGGCCGGGCTGTTCTCCGCGACCATCGCCTTCATGCTGTTCCTCATCTGGGACTTCGACGCGCCCTACAGCCGGGGCATCGCGGTGACGGCCGAGCCGTTCCAGAGCCTGTTCCCGGGCATCACCGGGTGACCCCCGCCGTCCCGCCGGAGCGGCGCCCGCCGCTGGACCGGGACGGCAGCCACGGCAGGCCTTCGCCCCCGCTTCCGCGAGGAACCGGGGCGAAGGCCTGCCGACGTGCGTGTGCTCGGGAGACGGATCCGGTGGCCTCGGCGGCGCACCGGGGACTCAGGCGCGCTTCTCGTGCCGACGGCGCATCCAGAAGGCACCACTGCCGAGCACGGCCGCGCCCACCAGGCCGCCGCCGATGGCCATGTCGGTGGGCGTCGCGCCGCTGGTCCTGCTGCCGCCGAAACCGCCGTTGACGCCGCCGACGACACTGAAGGCACCGCGGCGGGTCAGGGTGCGGCCGTCGCAGCGGACGGTGACGTCGTACCGGCCGCGGCCGGCGTCGCGGTCGACGATGGCGACACCCCGCGCGGTGTCGTCGTGGAACTGTTCCAGGTCGATGGTGCCGAAGGCGTCGGAACTCGCCGTACCGCGCCGGCAGCCGTTCACGATGATGGTGAGGCGGCCCCCGGCCGAAACGATGTCCGGTGTGACGAAGATGTCGCCCGAGTTGGCGAAGTCGTCGCCACGGCCCCCGAACTCGTTCCCGCGGCCGAAGTCGTCTCCGCGTCCGTTGCCGAAGCCCTCGCCCCCGCGGCCGTTGCCTTCGCGTCCTCGGCCGTTGCCCTCGCCGCCCCGGTTGTTGCCGTTGCCGTTGAAGTTCCCGTTCCCGTGGCCGTTCCCGTTCCCGTTCCCGTTGAAGTTCCCGTTGCCGTTGCCGTTGAAGTGGCCGTTCCCGTTGAAGTTCCCGTTCCCGGGGAAGACGCCGTTCCCCGGGAGGACGCCGTTCCCACTGAAGGTGCCGATGTTGCCGGTACCGGGCACGATGACCGTGGCGTTGTTGTCGGTGCTGCTGGGTCCGCCCCCGTTGCCCATGCCGTCCGCGACGGCGTCGGGGGCCGCGAGCCCGAGCACGGCGACCGCGGTGCACGCCGCGGCCAGGGCGCGTTGGTTGCGCATGTGATCCTCCGCGGGAGGCACCCCGGGTCCCGTCCCCGGTGGATCGGCGAGAAAACACCTCCCGGGTAGACCCTCAGACGCGCAGAACACGCCCGCATGTCGAGAATGGTCCGTCCTGGTGAGCCGACACGCCGACGGACAACCACACAATCGGATATTGCCGCAGGTCACGGACCGTCAGAAATTTCCTGGAAACGGCAACTCGGATGGCGCACCGGCCGGGTGCGAGGCCACCCGTTCGCCGTTCGACCCGTCGCCCGCCGCACGCGCGGGACTTAGCGTTTTCCCATGCGCGAGGGACGTGGCGAGGCCCGCGTCGAGAGGGGTGACGAATGTCTGCGTCCAAGCTGGCCCAGCTTGCCGAAGAGGAGGAGCGGCGGAGGAAGCGTGCCCCCTGGGGCGTGATAGCGCTTGTTCTGCTGACCGGCCTGGCGCTCATTCGCAATGGCTCGGGCGAATTCGACGTCGGCCCGCCGCAGCCCGCCACCGCGGCGGCCCCGGACAACCGCGCCACCCTGGGCACCTACGCACCGGCGCCCGCCCCCCTGCCGTTCTCCCCCGTGCAGCGGGTCCGGATCCCGGCGATCCAGGTGGACGCGCCCGTCGTGCAGGTCGGGCTGGACGCGGACGGCTGGGTCGCCGCGCCGCCGCCGGAGAACCCGGGCCTGGCCGGCTGGTTCACCGGCGCCGTGTCCCCGGGGGAGAAGGGCACCGCGGTCATCGTCGGACACGTCGACAACAAGCAGGGCCCCGCCGTGTTCTACGGGCTCGGGGCGCTGAAGAAGGGCAACCAGGTCGAGGTCCTGCGCCAGGACGGCAAGACCGCCGTGTTCGAGATCTACGGGGTCGAGGTCTTCGAGAAGACCAACTTCCCCGGCGACCGGGTGTACGGCTCGAAGGGCGCACCGGAACTCCGGGTCATCACCTGCGGCGGTGGTTTCTCGAAGCAGAACGGCTACGACGGGAACGTCGTGGTCTTCGCCCGTCTGGCCGCGGTCGTCTGAACCACCGCGGCCAGACGGGCGGAGGAGGAGCCGGGACGGCCGGAAGGCGTCACACGCGCCGGCGCGGCACGGTGAGGCGGTATCCGGAGTCGAGCAGATAGGGCAGCCACTCGCGGATCGCGCGGACGGTCTGCGAGCGGTCGCCCCCGGCGTCGTGGGAGAGCACCACGACACCGGGGGCGGCGCCGTTCTCCACCTGGTCGATGATGGTGCGGGTGCCGGGCTCCATCCAGTCGGTGGTGTCCACGGTCCAGGCCATCGGTTCCATGCCCATCTCCGCGCCGAGCTGGAACGCGGCGCGGTTCCAGGCGCCGTAGGGAGCGCGGAACCACTGCGGGCGCTCCCCGTAGGCGTCCTCGATGGCGTCGCTGGTGCTCTCCATCTCGGAGCGGATCTCACGGCGGTTCAGCTCGGTCAGCAACGGGTGCGTCCAGGTGTGGTTGCCGACCACATGGCCCTCGTCGGCCATCCGGGCCAGCAGTTCCCTGTTCTGCACGACGCACTCCCCGCAGACGAAGAACATCGCCCGTACGTCGTGCTTGGCGAGGGTGTCCAGGATGTGCGGGGTGTACGCCGGGTTGGGGCCGTCGTCGAAGGTCAGCACCATGTGCCGGCCGCTCGTGGAGACCCGCATGATGGGTTCCTTCCGCACCTTCAGCCTGCGGGGGGCGGCGCGTGGCGGTCCGTCTCCGGTGAGCGGCTGGAGCCGGAAGGCGGAGGGCTTGAGCGCCTGGCGGGCCTGGGGGCCGGCGACGGGGGCCGCGGCGGTCCCGGCGGTCTCCTCGCCGCCTTGCGCGAGGACTACTCCGGCGGTGCCCGCCGCTCCCAGGGCGGCGACGCCGGCGAGGAGCATCCGGCGCCGGGTGAACAACTGATCCTTCTGCATGACCCATCAGTCGCCCCACCGGGCTCCGGCGCACCACAACGGCACCGGTGCGGCGGCGGTAATACACCCGGACAGCGGAGTGGGCGTCAGCGTCCCCCGTCCGTTCACCGGCGCCGGCAGGGCGCGGGTGCCACGAAGCCGACGGCACGGCAGCTCCCCAGCGGCGCGGGGAACCGCGCGAACGGCCATGACGGACCCGCGGTCGCCCCCGCACGTACACCGCGACGGCGCTACGGTCGACGCCGAGGCCGGGGCCGGGTCCGCCCGTCGGGCGGGCCCGCGTCCGGGGGTGGCGGGCCCGGCCCCGTCCCCTCCGGCGGGGCCGGACACCGGCACGGACGGCGGGCCCGCCGTGGTGGCGGGCCGCCGTCCGCTCTCCGGGTGCCCCTTTCCCCGGAGTTTGCGCAACGAAGGGACGGAGACGAAGCGCGGGTACCACTCGGAAAGGTGCTCGACGTCGGAGCGGTACGGGGCCTCCGGCTGCCACCAGCGGAGAGGAACAGCTAGCGGCCGGCGCCACAGCCGCAGGACCGGTCCGGCGCCGACGCGGGCGTCCTGCTCGAAGGCCGAGCGGACGACGGCGAAGTCCGGGGAGACGCGGCGCACGTCCAGTTTCGACGCGGCGGCGCACAGTTCGGCGACCGCTAACTCCATGACCTCTTCGGGGGTCCCCCGGTGACGGTCCGTCAGGTCCAGGCAGACGCCGTCGTGGGCCCAGGGCATGCAGGAGGCCGGCGCGAGCCGAGCCGGTCCAGGGCCATGGAGGAGCCACGCTCGGTCTCGCTGTCCCGCCAGGCGTCGGCCTCACGGCGATCTCCGTTGTACGCCGTCTCCCGCCGCACCGGCGCAGCGGGCTGGTGATCGGGAGCGGGGCGCACAGCAGGCCGAGGGTGGCGAAGGGGGTCGGGAAGGCCTCCGGGCCCCGGCCGAGGCGTCCGCCGGCGGGCAGGTGTGCGGCGCTGTGGCGGCCCTCCGTGCGGCGGCTCCGCGGCGGCGGTCATGGCTCCGACTCCGGGAAGGGCCGCCGTGCCCCGCCCGACGAGCGGCCCCTCGTGAACCGCCGTTCACCAGGAACGGTCGATTCCGATAGCCTCTTGCCGTGACGGAACAGCATCACGAGCAGCACTCGCATGCGCACCGGTTCGAACGGGGCACGGACGGACCGAAGGTCATCCTGGTCGGCGTGGACGGCTCCGACTCCTCGATGCGTGCCGCGGCGTACGCGGCGGGTCTGGCCCGGCGCCAGCGCGCGCTGCTGGCGGTGGTGTACGTGCAGCCGGTGCTCGCGGCCGGGGCGGCGCTCGGGGCGCCGGTGGCGGAGACCACCGACGAGATCGCCGAGGACCTGGTCGCGCAGATCCGCGACGCGGCCGAGCGGCTCAAGGGGACGTTCGAGGTGCGCTGGGAGTTCCACACCTTCCGCGGCGACCCGTACAACGGGCTGGTGAAGGCGGCGGACGAGCTGAAGGCGGACGCGGTGGTGGTGGGCGCCTCGGAACAGGCCGGCCACCGGATCATCGGCTCGGTGGCGGTCCGCCTGGTGAAGGCCGGCCGCTGGCCGGTCACGGTCGTGCCGTAGGGCGGCGCCGCGGGGGCGTCTCGGCGGAGGTGAGACCGGCGCTCGGACCACCGGGGGCGCGGCGGACCGCACGGGCGCCCGCGCCTGCCGCGGCTCCGGCCGGCCCGGTGCCCCCTGACCGGGACGGCTTCTCGGGGGGCGCCCCGATCGCCGGGACGCGTTCCCCCGTCCGCATCGCCGCGCGCCTCGATCACCCCGGCGGCGGGGTGCACCCGTACCGTCGCCGGCCACTGGCCCGTCGTGCTCGCCGGAGGTCGGGTCCGGGCTCCGCGTGGGCCGTGCGTGGCGTCTTCCCTGGGGATCTCCACTGGGCCATCATGATCGGCCGTCAGCCGTTTGCCGTCGGCGAAGAGGTGAGGCCCATGGACAGGCTCCGCGCGGGTGAGGGGATTCTCCGCCGCAAACCCATCGAGCACATCGAGGAGACGGAGGTCGGCGAGGGCACCCGGCTGGACAAGTCGCTGGGGCTCTGGCAGCTGACCGCCATCGGTGTGGGCGGCATCATCGGCGCGGGCATCTTCACGCTGGCCGGAACGGTGGCGAACGGCACGGCCGGGCCCGCGGTGCTGGTGTCCTTCCTGATCGCCGGTGTCGCGAGCGCCTGCGCGGCGCTGTCGTACGCCGAGTTCGCGGGGCTGATCCCGAAGGCGGGGTCGGCGTACACCTACGGCTACGCGGTGCTCGGCGAGTTCGCGGGCTGGTTCATCGGCTGGGACCTGCTGCTGGAGTACACCGCGATCGTGGCCGTGGTGGCCATCGGCATCTCCGGCTACTTCAGCTTCCTGGTGGAGCAGATGGGCGCCGACCTGCCGCGGTGGATGCTGGGCGCGCCCGGCACCGGGTCCGGGCACCGGGTCGACCTCTTCGCGGCCCTGCTCTGCCTGCTGATCGCCTGGCTGCTGAACCAGGGCATCCGCAGCGCGGCCCGCTTCGAGACGTTCGTGGTCGCGCTGAAGGTGCTGGTGGTGCTGCTGGTGATCGGGGTGGGCGTCTTCCACATCGACACGCGCAACTACCATCCGTTCTTCCCGTTCGGCATCAGCGGGGCGTTCACCGGCGCCGCGACGGTGTTCTTCGCCGTGTTCGGCTACGACGCGATGTCGACGGCGGCCGAGGAGTCGAGGGACGCCCAGCGGCACATGCCGAAGGCGATCATCTACTCGCTGGTGATCTCCATGGTGCTGTACGTGGCGGCCTGTCTGGTGCTGACGGGCATGCAGAACTACCAGCACATCGATCCGGAGAGCGGTTTCTCCACGGCGTTCAAGTCGGTGGGGCTGGGCGCGCTCGCGGACGTGATCGCGGTCGGCGCGATCATCGGCATCCTCACCGTGATGTTCACGTTCATGCTGGGCGTGACCCGGGTGTGGTTCTCGATGTCCCGGGACGGACTGCTGCCCCGGTGGTTCGCGAAGACGCACCCGACGCGGCACGTGCCCACCCGGGTGACCTGGATCGTGGGGCTGGCCTCGGCCGTCATCGCCGGGTTCGTACCGATCGGCGAGGCGGCCGAGCTGACCAACATCGGCATCCTGCTCGCGTTCGTGGTGGTGTGCACGGCGGTGATCGTGCTGCGCTACCGGCAGCCGGAGCTGCCGCGCACCTTCCGGACGCCGGGCATGCCCGTCGTGCCCGCGCTGGGGGTCGTCTTCTCGATCTGGCTGATCACGTTCCTGCAGTGGCAGACCTGGGTCCGGTTCGCGGTGTGGTTCCTGATCGGCTGCGGTGTCTACTTCGGCTACTCCTACCGCCGCTCGGTGCTGGCGGAGCGGCCGGCGCCGTAGTCACTCCGCCATGACCAGCCCGTCCTGCCCGGCGCCCCGGCTGAGCACCACGTCCCTGATCCGGTTGCGCACCCCCTCCAGTTCGGCGCCCTCGGCGATGGCCTTGTCGAGGTCGACGACCCGGCCCGCGTCGAGGTCGTAGAGCTGGGGAACGAACTCGGCCTTGGTGACCCGCCAGGCCTCTCCCGGCCGGGCGGGCGGGGCGAAGGTGAAGCGGCCGAGGGTGGACTCGTTGCCGCGCGGGTCCTGGGCGCCCTCGCCGTTGTACATCTCGCCGGCGATCTGGTCGCCCATCCCGTAGATCACCCAGGTGCCGTTGACCTTCTCGTACGCCTGCGGGACGTGGGCGTGGGTGCCGAGGATCAGGTCGATGTCCGGGCGGCCGGCCGTGGCCGAGGCGGTGAGCCGCTGGGCGAGGGTGAGCTGCTGCCGGTCGGGCTCGTCCTGCCATTCGGTGCCCCAGTGCACGGAGAGCACGACCACGTCGGCGCCGGCCCGCCGGGCCGCGCGGGCGTCGGCGATCATCCGGTCGGCGTCGATCAGGTTGACCGCCCAGGGCTGTCCGGGCGGCAGCGCGTTGCCGTTGGTGCCGAAGGTGTACGACAGGTGGGCGACCTTGGCCGAGCCGGCCCGCAGGAGCGTGACCGAGCGGGCCTCGGCCTCGTTGCGGGCGGTCCCGGCGTGCCGCAGGCCGGCCCGGTCCATGGCGTCGAGGGTGCGCCGGATGCCGCTGGCGCCGTCGTCCAGGGCGTGGTTGGAGGCGGTGGAGCAGCCGTCGTAGCCGGTGTCGGCGAGGGCCTGGGCGATCTGCGGCGGGGACTTGAAGTCGGGGTAGCCGGCGTAGTCGCCGTCGGCGCCGTAGACGGTCTCCATGTGACACAGAGCCAGATCGGCCTGGGCGACCAGTGGTTTGATGCCGGCGAGCATCGGGCGGAAGTCGTGGCCGCTGCCGCCGGCGTCGAAGGAGGCGCGCTCGATGACGGAGGTGTGCGGCAGGACGTCCCCGGAGGCGACGAGGGTGAAGCCGTCCGCGGCGGCGGGCGCGGCGTGTCCCTCCGCGCCGGACTCCCGGTTCTGGTTCTGGCAGGCGGCTCCGGCCGCGAGGACGGCGGTCAGGGCCAGGGCCACCTGCTGTCTGCGTCCGATCATCAACTCACCCCAAGATTGTCGTATATACAGATGAAGCCGTCACGGGCATATGGGTATGAATCTGATGAGTCGGATAAACGGCACGAGAGCTGTCCTTAGCCCGTCCGGGGTCCTGACGTACCGCTCGCCCTGGTCCTGGCGTACCGCTCGTCCGACCGTTCGCCGACGCGTTCGACCGTCCGTCGCACAACCGGGTCCGCCCCCTGTCCGCCGGCCGCGCCCTGCGCTGCCATACGGCCATGACGGCCGGAACCTCACTCACCCCCGGGACGACGACCGCCGAGCACGAGCTGGCCGCGCTCCAGCGCGAGCACGGCGGACCCCTGTTCGCCCTGCTGTTCAGGCTCTGCGACGGAGACCGGCAGCGTGCCGAGGACCTCGTCCAGGAGACCCTGGTGCGCGCCTGGCAGCATCCGGAGGCGCTGCACGCCGACGGCTACGACTCCGTACGGCCCTGGCTGCTCACCGTGGCCCGGCGGCTGGCGATCGACGCCCGGCGGGCCCGGCAGGCGCGGCCGCCCGAGATCGGCGACGAGGTCCCCGAGAACGCGCGGGTGACCGCTGATCACGCCGAGCGGGCCGCCGCGATGCTCGACGTCCGGGAGGCTGTGAAGACACTCACGCCGGAGCACCGTGACGTACTGGTACTCGTGTATTTCCGCGGGGCCAGTGTGGCGGAAGCGGCGCAGACCCTGGGGATCCCACCCGGTACCGTGAAATCCCGCGCGTATTACGCGTTGCGCGCCCTGCGCCGGGGCCTTCCGGGTTACGCGACCGACCTGCGGTGAAACCGGGAGCCGGGTCAAACCTCGGTAAAGCGCCTTGCTGCGGCATCCGTTCGGGCATGGGCTGTCCTCATCCGCGTTCCGGCGGGCACCGGGGCCGCGGTCCCGGCGGGGGCCGGGCGACGCGCACGCACCGGAGGAAGGCAGGAAGGGATGCTGCACAGAGGGCACGAGAGCACGGACGGCGCCGACGGCGGTGAACTGGCCGTTCCGATGGCCTGGTTGTACGCCGAGTACATCGCCGACGAGCTGCTGCGCACCGGCGATCTGATGCCACCGACGTCGTTCGAGTTCCGGGCCGGCCGGGACGCGCTGGCGCTGACCGTCTTCCTGTCCGACACCGACGGGGAGCTGTCCGGCATCCGGGTGATCTCCCAGCTGGAGAACTGGCTGTCCCTGACCGCCTACGACCAGCCGTGGCAGGACTGGGTACGGGAGCGCCTGGCCGAGCTGACCGAGCGGGCGGCCGGCTCCGGGACGCCCAGCCCCGACCTGGCACTGGCGGCGGACGCCTGGCGCTGGCTGGAGGAGACCGAGCTGCTCGCGCCTGACCTGGACGCGGTCCCCGGCGGGGGCGCGGTGTTCGGGGAGGACGACGGGCCGAAGGTGTGGACCCCCGCCTGGCGGCTCGGGCTGCCCCTCGGGCACCTCGCGATCCACCTCTTCTGAACCTTCCGGAATTCACACCAATCCGCGGGCCGGGCCGCTCCGAATCTCTTGTCCGTGATTTCGTGCGCGGCTTGAGTGATTCGGCGGTCGCCTGCGTACGGGTGGGAGCAAGGAGTAACCCTTCCCCCACCCTTCGGCACGAGGATTCGGCATGAGGTCCCTGGAAAGGCATCGCGACGTCGGCGCGTACGCGCTCGGCGTGCTGGACGAGGCGGAGGCCTTCCGCTTCGAGGACCACCTCATGGAGTGCCCTCAGTGCGCGGCACACGTGACCGAATTCGGAGCCACGACCCGGCAGTTGATGTTGTACCGCCGGGCCACGCCGCGCTTCGTGCACCCCATGGCACAGCCCGGCCCCCGGCTGCCGGACCGGCTGTTCGGCGAGCTGGCGCGCCTGCGGCGGACGCGGCGCCGCCGGATGCTGTACGGCCTGGCCGCCTCCGTGGTGCTGGCCGTGGCCGGCCCCGGGATCGTGGCCTTCGCCGGCCACACGGACCCGGCCGCACAGGTCGCCGCGGCGACCGATCCGGACACCGGGGTGTGGGCGCGGGTCACCTCCGCGGAGGAGGGCTTCGGCAGCGATCTGCGGCTGGAGGTCAAGGACGGCTCCGGAGCGCACACCTGCCGGCTGGTCGCGGTCGGCCGCGACGGCACGGAACAGGTCGTCGCCGGCTGGACCAACGCGGGCGACGGCACCCGGCCCACCACCGCGATGGGCGCCGCCGCGATGCGTCCGGACCAGATCGCCCGGTTCGAGATCCGCACGACGGACGGGAAACGGCTGGTCACGGTACGGCCACGGTGACCGCACCGGGACCCCGGCCCGGGCGCCGCCCTCACCCCGGCCGAACTCGCCCTGGTGCTCGGGCCCGTCGTCGACGGCCGGGTGTGCCGACGGGGAGCGGTGGTCATCGGCCTCCGCACCAGCCGGCGCCGAGCGTCGGGCTCATTTCAGCAGGCGGGACAGCCGGCGGTCGGCCAGGGGCTTGCCGCCCGTCTGGCAGGTGGGGCAGTACTGGAGCGAGGAGTCGCTGAAGGAGACCTCGCGGATGGTGTCGCCGCACACCGGGCACGGTTCGCCGGTACGGCCGTGGACGCGCAGACCGCTCTTCTTCTCCGCCTTCAGCCGCCCGGCGGCCACGCCCCGGGAGCGCTCGACCGCCTCGGCGAGCGTGTCGCGCAGCGCCTCGTACAGCCGGTGGGTCTCCTCCGGTGTGAGGGAGGCGGCCAGCTTGAACGGGGACATCTTCGCCGCGTGCAGGATCTCGTCGCTGTAGGCGTTGCCGACGCCCGCGATCAGCGACTGGTCGCGCAGGGCACCCTTGAGCTGCCGCCGTTCGCCCTGGAGCAGGGCGGCGAAGCGGTCCTCGTCGAAGTCTCCGGCGAGCGGATCCGGGCCGAGGCGGGCGATGCCGGGCACCTCTTCCGGGTCGCGGACGACGTACACGGCGAGGCGCTTCTGGGTGCCGGCCTCGGTCAGGTCGAAGCCCTCGCCGGTCTCCAGCGCCACGCGCAGCGCCAGCGGGCCCTTCCCGGGCTTCGGCGGGCCGTCCGGCAGCCGGTCCCTCCACTGGAGCCAGCCCGCGCGGGCCAGGTGGGCCACCAGATGCAGCCCGCCGTCCGTCTCGATGTCCAGGAACTTGCCGTACCGGCGCACGGCCGTCACCCCGGCTCCCTCGACGGCCGTGACCGGAGGGTCGTACGTCTTCAGGACGCTGATGGCGACGGGCAGCACCCGCACCACCCGCCGTCCGACCAGGTGCTCGGTGAGGAAGTCCGTCAGCGCTGCTACCTCGGGCAGTTCGGGCATACGTCCAGAGTGCCACCCGGCACCGACAACGCCCCGCCGTCTCGCCCGGACCGGTGGCTACGGCACCCGGAACTCGCACCACACCGCCTTGCCGCCGCCCCGCGCCTCCACGCCCCAGCTGTCGGAGAGCCGTTCCACGAGGACCAGGCCCCGCCCCGAGACCCCGATCTCGCCCGCGTCGCGGCGCCGCGGCAGGGCGCTGGAGCCGTCCTCGACCTCGATGCGCAGCCTGCGGTCGCCGCCGTCCAGGGCCCGCAGGGTGACGATCGCGGAGCCCTCGGTGTGCATCAGGGCATTGGTGATCAGTTCGCCGGCGACCAGCTCGATCTCGTCGGCGAGGTCGTCGGCGCCCCAGGCGCGGACCGCGGCCTGGATCATGTGCCGGGCGTGGGTGAGGGCCTCCGGGTCGCCGGGCGCCACATGCTGCCGGAGCCGGCCGCCGGCCCGCGTGGCCTCGCGGCTGCGGCGGCGCAGCAGGAGCAGCGCTACGTCGTCGTCGCCGCCCCGTTCCTCGGCGAGCTCGATCAGCCGGTCGGCGAGGTCGCGCACCTCGCGCGGGCCGTCGCAGACGAGGGCCACCAGGCCGCTCATGCCGTCGTCCAGGTCGGCGCCGGGCTGTTCGACCAGCCCGTCGGTGTACAGCAGCAGGGTGTGGCCGGGGTCGAGTTCGAGGGTGGTGACGGGGTACTCCAGCCGCCCGAACTCGGCGGACAGGCCCAGCGGCAGCCCGCCCTCGACGCCGACCCGGGCGCACCTGCCGTCACCGCTGCGCATCAGCGGGTCGATGTGCCCGGCGCGGACCACCTGGACGACTCCGGTGGACAGGTCCGCCTCGGCGTACAGGCAGGTGGCGAAGCGGTCGGTGTCGAGTTCGTGCAGGAAGACGGAGGCGCGCGCCATCACGGTGGCCGGGGGGTGGCCCTCGGCGGCGTAGGCGCGCAGCACGATGCGCAGCTGGCCCATGACGGCCGCCGCGTGCGTGTCGTGGCCCTGGACGTCCCCGATGACCGCGCCGACCCGGCCTCCGGGCAGCGGGATCAGGTCGTACCAGTCGCCGCCGATGTCCCGGCCCAGCGCTGCCGAGCGGTAGCGGACCGCGACGTCGGCGCCGGGGACGCTGGGGATGGTGCGGGGCAGCATGGCCTGCTGGAGGCCCTGGGCGAGGTCCTTCTCCTGTTCGTAGAGCATGGCCCGCATGAGGCTCTGGGCGATGCTGCTGCCCAGCGCGACGAGGACGGCGCGCTCCTCGGCGGAGAAGCCGCGCCGGTCGTCGTAGAGCAGGCCCATCGCGCCGATCGGGCGGGCCTGGGCGATCAGGGGCAGGTAGGCGGCCGAGGTGACGTGCAGGTCCGTGAGGTGCGGCCAGAGGATCGGGTAGCCCTCGGCGAACTCCTCGGGCGATTCGATGAACCGGGGGCTGAGCGTGCGGACGACCTCGCTCATCGGGTACGGCTCGTCGATCCGGGTGATCCGGGTCCCGGGGACGGAGGCGCCCACCGGTCCCTCGGCCACCAGCCGGATCCGGCCCGCCTCCACCAGGCCCATCACCAGGCTGGCCGCGCCGAGGTGGCGGATGCCGTGCGCGTCCTTGAGGACGTCGATGACGTCCTGGACGCTGCGGGCGTGGGCGAGCGCGGCGGAGATGACCTGGACGACACTGGTCTGCTGCCGGAACGCCTCGTCCTGGGCGGCCCGGAGGCTGCGGGCCGCGCTGTCGGCGAGTTCCTCGGTGGCGTCGCGCACGATGCCGACGACCCGGCGCGGGCGGCCGGTGTCGTCGCGCCGGATGTAGCCCTGGGTGTGCGTCCAGCGCATGGTGCCGTCACGGCAGCGGATGCGGAAGTAGGCGCCGTAGTTCTCGCTGCCGTCCTTGATCGCACGGGCGACCGCCGCGTCGAGCCGGGCGGCCTCCGGCGGCGGCACCCGGACGGCCAGGGTCTCCGGGCGCCCGTCGTACTCCTCGGGCAGCAGGTCGAACACCTCGAAGGCCTGGACGTCCATGTGGAACAGACCGGCGTCCAGGTCCCAGTCGAAGCTGCCCATGCGGTTGAGCGCGAGGATCGGGTCCGGGTGTGCGGGCCAGTCCTCCGGGAGTGACAGGGCGCTCGCTCCCCGATCGGCCATGGGGCCACCTTGCCAGGAACCGGCCGATTCTTCGACTTGATCGGCGACCGGGCACGTGTGCACGGCGGGGGCGTGGTGAGGTCGGTCGGGCAGGGGCCGCGCTCAGCCCTGATCGGGGGCGCCCTGATCGGAGACGTCCGGGTCGGAGACGTCCGGGTCGGAGACACCCGGGTCCGTGGGGGCCACGGAGAGGTCGAGGGAGAGATCGCGGGCCGGATCGAGAACCGGGTCGGGGTCGGGGGCGTCCTCGGCGGGCGGCGGCTCCTGCGCCGTCGTCCCGGTGTTCCGGTCCGCGAGCCCGCTGGCACCGGCCGGGCGATCGCCACGGCCGTCCGGCGCGGCGGAGCCGGACGGGGACGACGGCGTACCCGCCGGGGACCGCTGCGTACCGGACGGGGACTCCGACACGGCCGGGCCGCTCTCGCGCGGACTCGGCCGCCCGGTGACCGACGGCCCGGCGTCCGCCGGACCGGACGGGACCGGGCTGGCGGCGGCCCGTGCGGGCGGGGGCACGATCCTGTCCCGGCGCACATCGGGGCCGACCCGGCGCTCGATCCAGGTACGGGTCGCGGCGTCCATGATCGTGATGCTGTTGACGGCCCGGGGCGCCGGGGCCACCACGATCACCTGGTCCGGCTCGTATCCGGCCCAGGGGGTGCCCCGGGCCCCGGCACCGCCGCGGGTCGGCGCGGGCGGCTTCAGCGGGTTGCCGCAGGCGCAGCGCACCCGGGGCATGCCCCGGTCGTCGACGAGGACGGCGGTGCCGGCCTGGAGGACGGCCTGGTAGCGGGCCGCCTGACCGTCGCGGTAGGCGTGGTTGGTGACGCGGGTGTCGCCGCCCAGGACGACCGGGGTCAGGCCGCGCAGATAGCCCGGGAGCGCCGACCGGGTGACGCCGGCCGCCTGGGCGAAGGCGTCGGCCTTGGCCCCGTCCGCCACCAGACGGCCGATGTGCCGCTCGACGTCACAGGCGGCGACGTGCGGGGTGCCCCGGTACAGGCCGGGGGTGGCGCCGGACACGGTACGGGCCGCGCGCAGGGGTGCCTCGACCTCGCCGGGCTGGACCCTGGCGCTGCCCCGGGGGGACTCCGGCCGGGTGGTGGCGGTCTCCGTGGAGTCGGTGAAGGGGTCGGGCCCCCGGTCGGTGGCGGCCTCCAGGACGACCAGTTCGCCCGCTCTGGTCTGCTTGACACCGGCGCCCGCACAGCCGGCGGCGAGGAGCGCCACCGAGAGCGCCCAGGCCGCGACGATGGATCGGGTGGGTATCCGCACCGCACACTCCGCATCACTGTGGGTGATTACGCCCTATTGTTGGCATTGCTCAGGTTTGGCTGGCAACTCGGAGAACGCCGTGACGACAGCGGCGCCGGGTTCGCCGCACAGGAGGGCGCGCACAGCCGTGGACTGGTTCACCGCACCCGACTACTGGCTGAGCCGGCTGGTCTTCCAGCGGGCCCTGGCCGCCGTGTACCTGGTCGCGTTCCTGACGGCGGCCCTGCAGTTCCGGGCTCTGCTGGGCGAGCGCGGGATGCTGCCGATCCCGCGCCACCTGGCCCGGGTGCGGTTCCGGCACGCCCCCAGCCTGTTCCACCTGCACTACTCCGACCGCTTCTTCGCGGCCTGCGCCTGGACGGGCTGCGCGGTGTCGGCGGCCCTGCTGGCGGGGGCGGACTCGCTGCTGCCGCTGTGGGCCGGGATCCTGCTGTGGCTGGTGCCGTGGGCGCTGTACCTGTCGATCGTCAACGTGGGCCAGACGTGGTACGCGTTCGGCTGGGAGTCGCTGCTGCTGGAGACGGGGTTCCTCGCCGCGTTCCTCGGCAACGGCGAGGTGGCGCCGCCGGTCGTGGTGCTGTTCCTGCTGCGCTGGATCCTGTTCCGGGTGGAGTTCGGCGCCGGGCTGATCAAGATGCGGGGCGACGCCTGCTGGCGGCGGCTGACCTGTCTGGACTACCACCACGAGACCCAGCCGATGCCGGGCCCGCTGAGCTGGTTCTTCCACCGTCTGCCGAAGCCGCTGCACCGGGTGGAGGTGGCCGCCAACCACGTCACCCAGCTCGTCGTACCGGTCCTGCTGTTCACTCCGCAGCCGATCGCCTCGGCCGCCGCCGCGCTGATGATCGTCACCCAGCTGTGGCTGGTGCTCTCCGGCAACTTCTCCTGGCTGAACTGGATCACCATCGTGCTGGCGCTGTCCGCGCTCCATCTGCCGGCGACCGCGCCGCCGGTGCCGTCGGCGCCGCTGTGGTACGAGGTGCTGGTGCTCGCGGTCGCCGCGCTGCTGCTCTTCCTCAGCTACCGCCCGGTGGTGAACATGGTCTCCCGCCGCCAGGTCATGAACCGCTCCTTCGACCCGCTGCACCTGGTGAACACCTACGGTGCGTTCGGCAGCGTCAGCCGGGTCCGCTACGAGGTGGTCGTCGAGGGCACGCTGGACGACACCCCGCACCCGGACTCGGACTGGCGGGAGTACGCCTTCAAGGGCAAGCCCGGCGATCCCCGCCGCTGGCCGCGCCAGTTCGCCCCCTACCATCTGCGCCTGGACTGGCTGATGTGGTTCGCGGCGCTGTCGCCGGCCTATGCCGGGGAGTGGTTCGGCGGCCTGGTGGAACGCCTGCTGGAGAACGACCGGGACACGCTGCGGCTGCTGCGCCGCTCCCCGTTCCCGCCGGACACCCCGCCGCGCTACGTCCGGGCCCGGCTGTTCCGGTACCGGTACACGACCTGGGAGGAGCTGCGGGAGACGGGGGCGTGCTGGGAGCGGACGTTCGTGCAGGAGTACCTGCCGCCGACACGGCTCGCGGGCGCGGTTCAGAGGTCGTAGACGCGGCTCGCGGTGGTCTCGAACAGCGCCGTCCGCTCCGCCTCGCCGAGCCCTGCCGTCACCTCCCGGGTGAGCGCGTGGACGTCGGTGTAGCTCATGGCCAGGGTGCACACCGGCCAGTCGGAGCCGGTCATCAGCCGGGCGGGGCCGAAGGCGTCCAGGGCGATGTCGACGTACGGGCGCAGTCCGGCGGGGTTCCGGGTGTCCGGGCCGGCCTCGGTGACCAGGCCGGAGAGTTTGGCGACGGTGTTGGGAAGGGCGGCGAGGGCACGCAGGGCGGCGGCCCAGGACGCGCGGTCCCCGGAGGCGATGGGCGGCTTGCCCAGGTGGTCGAGGACGAACGTGAGCTGGGGCAGCGCCCGGGCCGCCGCCACGCAGGCCGGGAGCTGGTGAACCTGGACCACGAGGTCGTACACCAGTCCGGCGTCGGCCACGGCGGCCAGGCCGCGCAGGACGTCGGGCCGCAGCAGCCACTCGGGATCGGGTTCGCCCTGCACCTGGTGCCGGATGCCCTTCAGGTAGGAGCCGCCGGGGAGCGCGCGCAGCCGGGCCAGCTCGTCGGCGATGCCGGGGCGGGTGAGGTCGGTCCAGCCGACGACCCCGGCGATCAGGTCGTGGGCGGCGGCCAGGGCGAGGAACTCGGGGGTCTCCTCGGGCACGGTGATCGTCTGGACGAGGACGGTACGGTCGACTCCGGCGGCGCGGGCCTCGGGTTCCAGGTCGGCGACGGTGAAGTTCCGGCGCAGCGGCTGGAGTTCGGGGCCACGGATCCAGTCCTGGTCGCGGACGGTCAGGTCCCAGACGTGGTGGTGGGCGTCGACGCTCACGGCAGCTCCCATACGACGGGCAGGGTGGCGGCCGCGCCCTCGGCGGAGTAGTCGTGCGCCACGTCCAGCAGGTCCGCCATCCGGGTCTGCCAGGCCGTGTTGACCGGGAGCCGTTCCAGCTCGGCGAGGAGACGGGCGTAGTCGGCGCACTCCAGGACGTGGAAGAGGTCGGTCCCCGACCGCCAGATGGTCCAGGAGGTGGCCCCGGCGGCGCGGATGGCGTCGGTGAGGTCCTTGGGGACCGCGCGGTGGGCGGCCTCGTACTCCTCGACCCGGTCCGCGCGGACCTTGGTGTGCAGCGCGACCCTCATGACGGTTCCTCCGGGGGCAGCAGGCCGGTCGCGCGCAGTTCCCGCCAGCAGGCGTCCGGCACCGGCGTCGCGAACTGGTCGGCGCAGTCGTGGACTTCGGCCGCCGAGCGGGCGCCGGCCAGGACGCTCGCCACGGCCGGGTGGGCGGAGCAGAAGGCGAGGGCGGCGGCGCGCAGGGTGGTGCCGTGGCGCTCGGCGACCGCCTTGATCCGCAGCGCCCGGTCCAGCAGCTCCGGGGGTGCCTGCGTGTAGTCGTACGTCGCCTGGCGGGTCGGGTCCGCCAGCAGGCCGGAGTTGAAGGCGCCGCCGATGACCACGGACACGCCACGTCGTACCGCCTCGGGCAGCAGCTCGGTGGCCGCGCTCTGGTCGAGGAGGGTGTACCGGCCCGCGCAGAGCACCACGTCGACGTCCGTGTCACGGACGAACCGGGCCAGCATCTCCGCCTGGTTCATTCCGGCCCCGATGGCGCCCACCACGCCCTCCGCACGGAGCTTCTCCAGCGCCGGGTAGCCCTCGCGGAAGGCCTGTTCGGCGTGGTCGTCGGGGTCGTGGAGGTAGACGACGTCGACCCGGTCGAGGCCGAGGCGTTCCAGGCTCGCCTCCAGGGTGCGGCGGACACCGTCGGCGGTGAAGTCCCAGACACGGCGGTGGGCGGCGGGTACGGCGAAGCCGTTGGCCAGGTCGTCGCCGGTGCCGTCGGCCGGCTCCAGGCGCCGGCCGACCTTGGTGGAGACCGTGTAGTCGGCGCGGTCGTACTCCCGCAGGGCCGCGCCCAGGCGGCGTTCGGACAGGCCGAGGCCGTAGTGCGGGGCGGTGTCGAAGTAGCGGATGCCGCGCTCCCAGGCCGCTCGCACGGCCGCGTGCGCCTGATCGTCGCCGACCGGGGTGTAGAGGTTGCCGAGGGCGGCGACGCCGAAGCCCAGGGGGGTGACTTCGACGCCCCCGCGGCCCAGGCGGGTCACCGGTCCGCCGCCGGACGCAGCCGCAGGCCCTGCATGCCGCCGTCGACGGCGAGGGCGGTGCCGGTGGTGGCGCCGGCGAGGGGGCTCGCCAAGTAGGCGATGGCGGCCGCGACCTCGGCGGCGGAGACCAGCCGCCCGGTGGGCTGGCGGGCCTCCAGGGCGGCGCGTTCGGCGGCCGGGTCCTCGGCCGCGTCCAGCAGCCGGCCGATCCACGGGGTGTCCACCGTACCGGGGTTGACGCAGTTGACGCGGATGCCCTCGCGGACGTGGTCGGCGGCCATGGCGAGGGTCAGGGAGTACACCGCGCCCTTGGTCGCGCTGTACAGGGCGCGCTGCGGCAGGCCGGCGGTGGCCGCGATGGAGCAGGTGTTGACGATCGCCGCGGTGCCCGGACGGTCGGTGGCGGCGCGGCGCAGGTGCGGCAGGCAGGCGCGGGCGGTGCGGACCATGCCGAGGACGTTGACGTCGAAGACGTGCCGCCACTCGGCGTCGTCGTTGTCCTCGACGGTGCCCTGGGCGCCGACGCCCGCGTTGTTCACCAGGATGTCCAGCCCGCCCAGCGCCTCGGCCGCGTCCTGGACGGCCGTGCGCACCGAGGCGTCGTCGGTGACGTCGGCGCGCAGCCCGAGGAGGGGCTTGTCGACCGCGGACGGGTCCAGGTCGAGGACGGCGACCTGGACGCCGCGGGCGGCGAGGAGGTCGGCGGTGGCCCGGCCGATGCCGGACGCGCCGCCGGTCACCAGGGCCCTCAGTCCCGCGAAGTCGCTCATGCCGCCTGTCCCTTCTGGGTGTCGGGGTCGGCGGCCCAGTAGGTGCCGCCGGGGAAGGTGTACCGCGCGAGGGACTCCGGGCGCAGGGCGGCGGAGAAGCCGGGCGCGGTGGGTGCCGTGTAGTGGCCGTCGCGGATGACGACCGGGGTGACGAAGTGCTCGTGGAGGTGGTCGACGTACTCGATGACCCGGTCCTCGGTGCTGCCGGAGACGGCCAGGTAGTCGAACATCGACAGGTGCTGGACGAGTTCGCAGAGGCCGACGCCGCCCGCGTGCGGGCAGACGGGGACGCCGAACTTGGCGGCGAGGAGCAGGATGGCCAGGTTCTCGTTGACCCCGCCGACGCGGGCCGCGTCGATCTGCACGATGTCGAGGGCGCCGGCCTGGAGCATCTGCTTGAACACGATCCGGTTCTGCACGTGCTCGCCGGTGGCGACCTTCACGGGGCCGACCGCGCGACGGATGGTGGCGTGGCCGAGGACGTCGTCGGGGCTGGTGGGCTCCTCGATCCAGTACGGGCCGAACTCGGCCAGGGCGTTGGTCCAGCGGATCGCCTCGTCCACGTTCCAGCGCTGGTTGGCGTCGATCGCCAGGCGGATCTCCGGTCCGACGACGGCGCGGGCCACCCGGCAGCGGCGGATGTCGTCGTCGAGGTCGGCGCCGACCTTCAGCTTGATCTGGCGGAAGCCGTCGGCGACGGCCCGGGCGGCGAGCCGGCCGAGCTTGTCGTCGTCGTAGCCGAGCCAGCCCGGGGAGGTGGTGTAGGCGGGGAAGCCGCGCTTCAGCAGCCGGGCCCGGCGCTCCCCGGCCCCCGCTCGGCCGCGCCTGAGCAGGTCGAGGGCCTCTTCGGGGGTGAGCGCGTCGGTGATGTACCGGAAGTCGATCTGCCGGACCAGCCACTCGGGTTCGGCGTCGGCGAGCAGCTGCCACAGGGGCTTGCCGGCCCGCCGGGCGGCGAGGTCCCAGGCGGCGTTGACGACGGCCCCGATGGCCATGTGCATCACGCCCTTCTCGGGGCCGAGCCAGCGCAGCTGGCTGTCGGCGATCAGGTCCCGGAAGAGCGAGCCGGGGTCGGCGCACAGTTCCCCGACGTCGCGGCCCAGCACATGGCCGCGCAGCGCGTCGATCGCGGCGACCTGGACGTCGTTGCCCCGCCCGATGGTGAAGGTGAATCCGTGTCCCTCCAGACCGTCGGCGGCGTCGGTGCGCAGGACGACGTAGGCCGCCGAGTAGTCGGGGTCCGGGTTCATCGCGTCGGAGCCGTCCAGCTCGCGCGAGGTGGGGAAGCGGATGTCGTGGGTGTCGACCGCGATGACGCGGGCGGGAGCGTCGGACACGGATGCCCTTTCTGCTGGGAGAAGGTGACGGTTCATCAGTCCTGGGCGCGGCCCGTCGTCACACGGGCGATCATCAGGGCGACGAGGATGATGCCGCCGTAGATGGCCTGGATCCAGAACGACGGCACCTGGGCGAGGGTCAGCAGGTTCTGCACGACGCCCAGGAGGAGGACGCCGGTGAGGGCGCCGAACATGGTGCCCTTGCCGCCGTCCAGGCTGATGCCGCCGATCACCGCCGCCGCGAACACGGTGAAGATCATGTTCTGGCCCTGGTTGGCGCTGATGGCGCCGACGTAGCCGGTCTGCATGATGCCGCCGACGGAGGCGAGGACACCGGCGACGACGAACACCCCGAGCATCACGCGCTCCACACGGATGCCCGCGGCGCGTGCGGCCTCCGCGTTGCCGCCGATGGCGTACAGGGCGCGGCCGACCCGGTGGTACTTGAGCACGCCCCCGGTGACGGCGAAGGCGACGGCGGCGAGCCACACCGACATCGGGACGTCGAGGAAGGTGGTGGTGGCGAGCGAGGAGAAGCTGTCGGGCATGCCGAACAGGGTCTTGCCCTTGGTGGCGCCGACCAGCAGCCCGCGCAGCACGATGAGCATCGCGAGGGTCACGATGAACGCGTTGAGCTTGAACTTCACGACCAGGACGCCGTTGAAGGCGCCGACGGCCGCGCCCGCGACGAGGATGGCGAGCAGGGCGACCGGCGCCGGGAACCCGGTGCCCCAGCCGGCCTGCGCCGAGGGCAGGACGAGGAGCGCCCCGACGGCGGGCGCGATGCCGACGACCGACTCCAGGGACAGGTCGAACTTGCCGGTGATGAGCACCAGCGACTCGGCGAGCACCACCATGGCGAGGGCGGCCGACGCGCCCAGGATCGAGATCAGGTTCCGCTCGGTGAGGAACGAGTCGTTGACCACCGCGCCCAGCACCACGAGCAGCAACAGGGCTGGTACGAGGGCCAGTTCGCGGGCGCGGCGGAGCAGCACGGCCCGGGCGGCCCGCTGGTCGGGAAGGCGGGGCGAGGTGAGCGGCGGGGCCTTGGTGTCAGCCATGGTCCACTCCTTCGATGGAGGCGATCAGCTCGTGGTCGCGCCAGCCGGCCGGGTGCTCGGCGACGATGCGGCCGTGGAAGAGGACGAGGACGCGGTCGCAGCGCCGCAGATCGTCGAGTTCGTCGGAGACGACGAGCACGGCCGTGCCGTCCTCGCGGGCGCTGTCCATGCGGGCCAGCAGGGACTCCTTGGACTTCACGTCGACGCCGGCCGTCGGGTTGATCAGGACGAGCAGGCGGGGGTCGGAGGCCAGGGCGCGGGCCATGACGACCTTCTGCGCGTTGCCGCCGGACAGGTCGGAGACGGGCTGTGCGGGGCCCTCGGTGCGGATGTCGAGGCGGTCGATCAGCTCGGTGGCGAGACCGCTTCTGCGGTCGGTGCCGACGAAACCGAAGCGGCCGAGCCGGTCCAGGACGCTCAGGGTGGTGTTGTCGCCGACGGTCATGCCGGGGACCAGGCCCTGCTCGTGCCGGTCGCGGGGCACACAGCCGACGCCCGCGTCCAGCGCCGCCCGCACGTCGCCGAACGGCAGCGGCTCCCCTTCGAGCAGCGCCGATCCGCCGTCCGGGGTGTGCAGTCCGGCGAGGGTCTCGGCCAGCTCGATCTTGCCGCTGCCGCTGATCCCGGCGAGTCCCACGACCTCACCGCGGCGGACGGTGAGGTCGATGCCGTCGTACGCGGTGGAGGTCAGGCCGCGCACGTCGAGCACGACCGGGGCGGCATCGCTCACCGTGCCGCGCGACCGCGCGAGTTCGGCGACCGACTCCCCCGCCATCGCCTCCACCAGGGCCGACCTGGGCAGCTCGGCGACGGGGGCCGTCGTGATCCAGCGGGCGTCCCGCAGCACGGTGACCGTCTGGCAGACCTCGTAGACCTCTTGCAGGTGGTGCGAGATGAACAGGAAGGTGACCCCGGAGTCCTGGAGCGCCCGCATCCGGCTGAACAGGCGCTCGATCTCCCGGTTGTCGAGCTGGGCGGTGGGTTCGTCCAGCACGATGAACCGGGCGCCGAAGCTCAGGGCGCGGGCGATCTCCACCATCTGGCGGTCCTCGACCCTGAGTTCGGCGGTACGGGCCTGCGGGTCGACGTGAACGTCCCAGGTGGCGAGGAGGTCGGCGGCCTCGGTGCGCAGTCGGCGCCAGCTGATCAGCCCGCGTGCCCGCGGCTGCCGGTTGAGGAAGAGGTTCTCCGCGACCGTCAGCTCCGGTACGACGGTGGGCTTCTGGTACACACAGGCGACCTTGCGGCGCCAGGCGTCCCGGTCGGCGAGCGGGGGCGCGGGCTCGCCGTCGAAGCGGACGGTGCCCGCGTCCGGTGCCTGGAGGCCGGTGAGGATGTTCACCAGGGTGGACTTGCCGGCGCCGTTGCGGCCGACGAGGGCGTGGGACTCGCCGGGCAGCACGGTGAGCCGGCCGTCGGCGAGGGCGACCGTGGGGCCGTACCGCTTGACGATGTCCTTCGCTTCGACCAGGGGCGCGGTGTCGATGAACGGGGTGGTCATCGAAGTGTGGCTGAGCGGACCGTGGCTCATCGGACCGTGTTGCCCCACAGCTTGGGGTCGTCGACGTTGTCCTTGGTGACCAGCGGGGCGGGCAGCTGGTCCTCCAGGATGCCGCTGGGCAGCTCGACGATCGTGGAGTCGTGATCGGTCGGGCCGGGCTTGAACTTCTTCCCCTCCATCGCCGCCTTGATGTAGTACAGGCCGTACTTGGCGTAGGCGTCGGCCGGCTGGGAGACGGTGGCGTCGATCTGGCCCTTGCGGATCGCCTCGTACTCCTGCGGGATGCCGTCGTTGGAGACGATCGCGATGTGCCCCTTCTGCCCGGCCGTCTTGAGCATGTTCTTCGACTTCAAGGTCTGCAGGGTCGGGGCCAGGTAGACGCCGCCCGCCTGGAGGTAGATGCCCTTGATGTCGGGGTTGGCGTTGAGGAGGGTGTCGAGCTTGGCGGCGGCGGTGTCGGATTCCCACTTGGCGGGGATCTCCAGCACCTTGAGCCGGGGGTACTTCTCCTTCACGCACGACCGGAACGCCTCGGAGCGGTCGCGGCCGTTGACCGAGGCCAGGTCGCCCATGATCTGCACGACCTTGCCGCTGCTCACGTGCTGCCCGAGGTAGTCGCAGGCCTTCTTGCCGTAGGCGACGTTGTCGGCGCGCACCACCATGGCGACCTTGCCCTTGTCGGGCGCCACGTCCACGGCGACGACCGGCACACCCTTGCGTTCGGCCTGGTCGAGTCCGGCCTGGATCGCGGCGCTGTCCAATGGGGCGACGACCAGCCCCTTGACGCCCTGGTTGAGTTCGTTGTCGATGTCGGTGATCTGCTGCGAGGGGTCGCTGTTGGAGTTGACCGTCTTCAGCGCCTCGACACCCTCGGACTTGGCCATCTTGGGCACGTAGTCGTTGTACGACTGCCAGAACGGCGAGGTCAGCAGCGGCAGGATCACGCCGACCTTGCCGGTGCCGCCGCTTCCCGCGCTCGCGGTGTCCTTGGTGCTGCCGCAGGCGGCGAGCACCAGCGAGGCGCCGACGGCCAGGGCCGCCGCGCCGGTGATCCGGGACCTGCTGCGTTTGCTCACTGTGCTGGCGGGCATCTCGCGGCTCCTCGTCGAGGGGGTTCGAGCAGACGACCGCATACTTATCAGACCACTCAGGCGGTCGAACACCCTCGCGCACCAAAAATTCCGGCTGTCGGCGCGTAGTGGTCGGACCACTCGGCTGGTTAGACTGCGACGCACCCGGTGACTGGAGGAGTGGCGTGGACGAGGCAGCCCCGCAGAAGGGCACGGTGACCCAGCGCGCCATCGAGGAGATCAAGGCGATGATCGCCGAGGGTCGGCTGGAGCCGGGCCAGCGGCTGCCCACCGAGCGGGAACTGGCTGCTCAGCTGGGCATCTCCCGCAGCTCGATGCGGGAGGCGATCCGCGCCCTGACGGTCATGGGTGTCCTGGAGGCGAGGCACGGCTCCGGGATCTACGTCACCGCGCTGGAGGCCGGCGACCTGCTGGAGACCTTCGGCGTGGTCGCCGACCTGTCCCGGGGCCCGCGCCTGGTGGAGCTCCTGGAGGTGCGCCGGATCCTGGAGTCGACGGCGACCGCACTGGCCGCCGCGCGCATCACCGCCGACCAACTGGCCGCCGTCGACAAGCACTTGGCGGCGATGAACGCCACCGACGACCCCGAGGAGATCCTCGCCCACGACCTCGCCTTCCACCGCGAGATCGCGTCCGCCGCCGGCAACGAGACCATGGCCGCCATCCTGGACGGCCTGTCCTCGCGCACCTTCCGCGCCCGCGTCTGGCGCGGCTACCAGGAGGAGGGCGCCTTCGCCCGCACCCGCCGCGAACACGCCGCCATCCACCGCGCCCTCGCCGCCCACGATCCGGAGGCGGCCCGGGCGGCGGCAGCGGCCCACGTGGGCGAGGTGGAGGAGTGGCTACGGGCCCAGCTCGGCGGCTAGCCGGCCTACCGTCTTGCCCGCCCGTGCCCGGTGCACGGTCCCGGTCACCCGGGACCAGCTCGTCCCCCAGGAAGCACCCCACCGGACCCCCACCTGCCACCGGCTCCACCTCTCCGGACACGTTTGAGGCGGGCATTGATCAGCGTGCGGTCGTCCGGTGTGCGGGGTGCTCCCCGGGGTTCCGGGACTACCAGGGGTGGGTCACGGTCACCGGGGTCGAGGCGTTGAACAGCTCCCCCACCGCACGCAGTTCGAACCGCGCGGCCGTCTCCCCTTGTTCGGGCCGCTGGCCGGCGACGAAGTAGGCGCGCTGGCCGGTGGCGCCGAGGAAGCGGCGGGTGCCGTCGGGGAGGAGGCGGTGGAGGGTGTAGTGGCGGACGGCTCCGGGGGCGGCGGTCCAGGCGAGGCGGAGGTCGCCGCCGTTCGCAGCGGTGACGCGGGCGCCGGAAGGGGCCGCGGGCGCGGTGACGGTGTCGCGTACGGCCAGGCCGCCCAGGCGCCAGCGGACCGGGCCCTCGGTCGCGGTGAGCCGTACGCCTAGCGCGCGGACGGTGCCGGAAAGACCTGTGAGCGGCACGGTCACGGTCTGCCAGCCGTTGACCGACCGAACCCGGACCCCGGTGTTGACGGAGTTCACAGCCAGATATGTGTACGGCGGTGTCGCCCCCGGCGCGCTCGGTTCGGCCGTCGCCACCGCCAGCTCGACGTCCATCTCCCCGGACTCGCTCCGGTAGGTCAGCTCGGCAACCGTGTTCTCACCGATCGGCAGCCGTGTCGCGTACAGATCCACCACCGCCGGTTGATCCAGTTCACCCGCGACCAGCACACTGCTCCCGCCCCGCCAGGCGTCGGTGAAGTCGAAGGAGACGGCCGGCCGCTCCCCCGTCGTGTGGACCGCCCACCGCCGCGAGGGCAACCGGTCCTGGAGCCCGAGGTGGTTCCAGGGCGCGTCCGAGGTGACGACCCCCTCCTCGTACCACCGCAGTCCGTGCCCGGTGTTGAACACGCTCGCGAACGGAAGGGAGGTCACCGTCGACCGGTCCGCCACGGACACCGCCGGCGCCCGCCACGGATCGCTCGCGTCGGGCCGCGAAGGGTCGAGCGACCGCCCGGTCCAGAACCGGTCGTCGGCCGCGTGGAAGTCCTCGGGGGCGCGCTGGTCGGCGGGCAGGTGGTTGCGGGTCCACTCGGGCCGGTAGAAACCGATCGAGGTGATGTGCGGCTTGCCGGTCGGCACGATCGCGTCCCAGTTCACGGACGTACCGGACCCGTTGGACTCGACGTCGACGCCCGCCCACAACTGGTAGCGGCTCCGTCCCAGTTGGTCCGCCTTCGTACCGGAGGCGGCGAGCGTGGCCGCGCTCCACCGGAAGTCCACGAACATGTCGTCGGCGGCCTGGAAGAACGCCTGGTTCTGGCTGTTCAGGGCGCCCTGCCAGCTGACCGTGCCGTTCACGGTCATCGCGTCGTACCAGGTCACCCGTTGTCCCGAGGCCGCCGCGAGCACCTTCAGCTCCTTGAGGAAGCCCAGCATGGCCGTGCCCAGCGCGGTGTTGCCGCCGCTGGTCTCGGCGTTGACGAACCAGCCGTCGAAGCCGTACGCCGAGGCGACCGCGACGAGTTGCGCGGCGAGCGGGTAGTGGCCGGTGGCGTCCTTCTGCACCAGGTCCCGGGTCCACTGGAGTTGTCCGCCGTAGGCCACCGGGGGCAGGAAGATGTTCCCGAGGACGGGGACGCCGTGCCGGTGGGCCGCGTCGACGATGGGGGCGTTCGGCGCGAGGATCAGGCCCTCGCCGGCCGAGCCGCCCCAGAACACCAGCTCGTCGATGTACGCCCAGTGGGTCAGGGCGTAGTAGTCGGCGGTGGCCGAGCCCTGGGAGGGGTTGGCGGAGGTGGGCCCGAAGGAGACGAGGGCCTGGACGCGGGCCTGTCCGGAGCGGGCGGTGGTGTTCGCCGGGGTCGGGGTGAAGCGGGCGGCGAGCGGTATGGAGGCGGCGTTGAACGCGAGGTCGGGGTCGTCGGCGGCGCGCCAGCTCTTCAGGCTGCGCCAGGTGATGCCGGGGCCCGGACTGCCGGCGGGCAGCGAGTCCGGGTACCAGTAGGAGGCGTACGGCGGGGTCGCGGCGGCGGCTCGCGGGGCCGCCTGCGCGGGCAGCGCGGGGGTCAGGGCGGCGGCGCCGGCGGCGATCAGGACCGTGCGTCTGGTGGGGTTCACGAGCGGAGGCCTCCATGAGGGATGGAACGTACCTGCTGTGACGACTGCGCCGTGACATCGTTGTCGGGGCCTTCGACGGAAGTCAATGGCGGTGCACGGCCTCTCGACGTGCGACCCCCTGAGCGGGCACAGTTCTCCCTGCCCGTCTTCCGTACCCATGAGTAACGAGGAGCGCCCGTGAGCAACTGGGCCGGCCGGAGTGCCACCGAGATCGCCGCCGCCGTCCGCGAGAAGCGGGTGACGCCGAGGGAGGTGGTGGCCGAGCACCTCGCGCGGATCGAGCGGCTCGACGGCCGACTCGGGGCGTTCCGGAAGGTCCGGGCCCAGGCGGCGCTCGCCGAGGCCGACGAGCTGGCGTCCCGCGCCGGCCTCGCCGAACTGCCCCTCGCGGGCGTGCCGGTGGCGGTGAAGGACAATCTCGCGGTACGCGGCGAGTCGTGCCGCAACGGCTCCGCCGCCACCCCGGACACCCCGGCCGCCGAGGACCATGTGACGGTGGCCCGGCTGCGGGCGGCGGGCGCGGTGGTCGTGGGGCTGACGAACGTGCCCGAGCTGTGTGTCTTCGGCACCACGGAGGGCCCGTACGGCATCGCCCGCAACCCCTGGGACCTCTCCCGCACGGCCGGCGGCTCCTCCGGGGGCAGCGCGGCGGCGGTGGCCGCGGGGCTCGTGCCGCTCGCGCTGGGCAACGACGGGATGGGCTCGCTGCGCATCCCGGCCGCGAACTGCGGTCTGGTCACGCTGAAGCCGGGGCACGGGGTGGTGCCCGCGGGGATCGGCGACGGCGACTGGTTCGGCATGTCGGAGAACGGCCCGCTGGCCACCACGGTCGAGGACCTGCGGCTGATGCTGGGGGTCCTCGCGGACACGGAGTTCGTACGGCCACGGGAGGGGACGCGCCGGAAGATCGCCGTCGGCCTGCGCAGTCCGCTCGCCGGGGTGAGCGTGAACCGGTCGTATACGGCCGCGGTCCGGCAGGCGGCCGGGACGCTGGCCCGGGCGGGGCATCAGGTGCGGCGGGCCGAGCCGCCGTACCCGCTCTCCCTCGGCGTGACCGCGCTCCAGCACTGGACGGCGGGTACGGCGGTGGACGCCCAGGGCCTGGACCGGGCGCGGCTGGCCCGCCGGACCCGGGTGCACGCGGCCGTGGGCGGCCGGTTCGTCCGGCCGGTCCGCACCGGCGCGGCGCGCGAGCGGCTGCGGGCCCGGCTGACGCCGTTCCTCACCGAGTACGACGTGCTGCTCACCCCGGCCCTGGCCCGCCGCTCCCCCACGGCCGGCCCGTGGCACGAGCGCGGCTGGCTGCGCAACGTCCTGGCCAACACCGCCTACTCGCCCTTCACCCCGCCGTGGAACCTGACGGGCTGGCCGGCGATGTCCGTGCCGGCCGGCAGTCTGCCCTCGGGTGCCCCCTGTGCCGTACAGCTGGTGGGGCGGCCGGGCACGGAGGCCGTGCTGCTGGAGCTGGCGCGGGAGTTGGAGGAACTGAGCCCGTGGCGGCGGACGGCACCGGTGGCGGAGCAGGGCGAGGGGCCGGCACCTGGTCGGTGAGGCCGATGGGCCTGACGGGCGGCCGGTGTACGGGGCGCGGGAGGCGACCGGCGGCCGGTGTACGGGTGCGGCTTCTGTGATCCGCGTGGGCGTGCGTCTGTCACGCCCACGCGGGCGGCGATCGCGACGGAACCGACCCCGGGGTCAGTCCACGCTCGGCAGGATGTGGGGCTCGGCGAGGTCGTCCTCGTAACCCGCGAGGCGGATCGGGGCGGACCGGGCCCACACGTCGAGGCTGCCGAGTTCTCCGGGCCGGCGGCCCGCGCGCTCCGTGTGTTCGTCGGGCCGCTGCTCGCGATTCGTCTTCTCCGGTGTCACCGCGCACTCCTTATGTGTCGGGTCACCCTCGGGGCGTACCGGACAGTCTGCGCTCCGGTGCTCGACGCCCGCTCGGGTCTGGGTGGAAGGCCAGTTCGGACGCGGTGGCGCCGGTTCCTCTGTCAGAGCGCGCCGTTGTCCGCCGGCTCGCCCCAGGACGGACGGTGGGTGTGGGTGGAACCCCGGTGCTGGTGTCCGTCGGCTCCAGATTAACCAAATGAGCGGGCAACCGCTCGATAGGGAGTGCAAACAAGCTGTAACCGATATGCTTCCTACCGCTCCTCAACACCCCCCAATATGGAGCTTTTTGTAACAAATCGCTCACTCGGACGACGCGGCGAATCACCCGCGTGGCCTACAGGGACGAACACCTCTTCAAGTGCTGTTGGCCCGGCCGCAAGGTCGCCGTGTTCTGCTGACGCGGCAACGGCTGTCTCGCGGAAGGGCTGACGCATGGAGCTGCGCAGTGTCGAGGAGCTGATGGATCTGCTGCACGCCGGCCGGCCCGTGCACGCGCTGCGGACCGCGGCGCTGCTGCGCCGCAGCCGTCCCGCCGACAAGGAGCTCCAGGTGGCGGGGCTGGTGCTGGGCATCGGGCCGGTGCTCTGCCCGGGGGATGAGGCGGCCCGGGCGCGCAGCGCGGCCGAGGCGGTGCGCGCCCTGCTCGGGGAGCGGGTGTTCCGGCTGGTCCGTGGGGACGCGGACCCGGCGGACGACGACGCGCTGCGGCTGCGCCAGGCCGGCGAGGAGAGCCGCACCGCCGGCCTCGACGCGGGCGTGCTGGAGGACTGGCGCACGGTGCTGGAACTGGTGGCGGCCCGCCACGCCCGGCTCGGCGCGGTGGACTGAGGGCACGGCAGCCGCCACGGCGCGCCCGGGGGGGCGCCGCGCCGGGGCTTGTCCGCGGGGGCGCCGCCGCCGTGGCGTGCGCCCGGGTGTCACCCGCGGCGGCTCCGCGCGCCCTCTACCACTTGCCGGGGGCGTAGTCCTTGAGGAAGACGCCGTACAGGTCCTCGCCCGCCTCGCCGCGCACGACCGGGTCGTAGACGCGGGCGGCGCCGTCGACCAGGTCGAGCGGTGCGTGGAAACCGGCCTCGGCGAGGCGCAGCTTGTCGTAGTGGGGGCGCTCGTCGGTGATCCAGCCGGTGTCGACCGAGGTCATGAGGATCCGGTCGGTCTCGAACATCTCGTGGCCGCTGGTCCGCGTCACCATGTTCATGGCGGCCTTGGCGGCGTTGGTGTTCGGGTGGCCCGCGCCCTTGTAGCCCCGGCTGAAGACGCCCTCCATGGCCGAGACGTTCACCACGTACGCCCGTCCGCTCGCCGCCTTCCTGGCGGCATCGGCCATGGCCGGGCGGAGCTTGCTGATCAGGATGAACGGCGCCGTGTAGTTGCACAGCTGGGTCTCCAGCAGCTCCACCGGGGAGATCTGCTCGATCGTCTGCACCCAGGTGTTGGACTCCACGACATCGGGGAGCAGGCCGCCCGCGTCGATGGCGGTGCCGTCGAGGTGCCGGGCGACGCTGGCGTTGCCCGCGACCAGAGCGAGGTCGGCGACCTTCTGCGCGTCGAGGCCGCTGGTGCCGACGGGCAGCGCGGCCAGGCCGTCGACCGCGCCGGAGTTGAAGGCACCGATGACGTGGTGGGCGGGGAGTTCCCCGGCGGGCAGCGGGGCGCTCTCGCCCTCGACCAGGGCGGCGTAGGCCGAGGGCAGGCGGCGTACGGTCTGCGTGGCGTTGTTGATCAGGATGTCCAGCGGGCCGGCCCCGGCGACCTGATCGGCCAGCGCGACGACCTGACCGGGGTCGCGCAGGTCGATGCCGACGACCTCCAGGCGGTGGATCCAGTCCGCCGAGTCCTCCATCGCCTTGAAGCGGCGGATGGCGTCCTTGGGGAACCGCGTGGTGATGGTGGTGTGCGCGCCGTCACGGAGCAGGCGCAGCGCGATGTACATGCCGATCTTGGCCCGGCCGCCGGTGAGCAGGGCGCGCTTGCCGGTGAGGTCGGTGCGGGCCTCCCGCTTGGCGCGGTTCTCGGCGGCGCACTTCTGGCACAGCTGGTGGTAGAAGTAGTCGACCTCGACGTAGCGCTGCTTGCAGATGTAGCAGGAGCGCGGGCGCTGGAGTATGCCCGCGATCCGGCCGGGCTCGACCTTGGAGGAGGGCAGGATGCCCTCGGTCTCGTCGTCGATGCGCTCGGCGGAGCCGGTGGCGGTGGCCTCGGTGACGGAGCGGTCGTGCGCGGTCTTGGCGGCCCGGCGCTCCTGGCGGCGGCGCTGCTTCACCGTCCGGTAGATGTGCGAGGTGGCCCGGCGGACCGCGATGGCGTCGGGGTGGTCGACGTCCAGCCGGTCCAGTTCCTCCAGCACGCTCAGGCAGACGGCCAGCCGCTCCGGGTCGATACCGGGCCCGTGGACCGCCTCCTCCATGGCGGCGTCCGTGGGCACGTCCATCGCCGCCGAGCCGTCGTCTGTCACCGTCATCGCGCTGCCGCTTCCCTGATCACCCGCGCAGCGCTCCGAGTCGCGCCCGCTTTCGAACAGCGAATTTTACGGAGCCCGGCCCGGCGCACCAAACCGCTGCCCGGGCGGGTGGGTGCCGCACCCGCCCGACAGCCCACCCCGCGCCCGCGGCCGCCGACGGCGCGCACGCCCCGCGGGAGCCACCCGCACCCGACGACGAGAGCCGCACGGGTGGCGCGGCTGCGAGCCCCGTGGCCGACGCTCAGCCGTCGCAGACGGCCAGGAGCGTCTCCACCTCCGCCGACACCGCATGAGCGAACCGGTCCAGGTCCGGCACGGCCTCCGCGTCGGCGACCAGCCCGTAGTGCACGCGCCCGCGATACGTCGAGATCGCGACCGCCAGCGCCTGGCCGGGTGCGAGCGGGGCCAGCGGATACACCTCGGTCAGCTCGTGGCCGCCGAGCCGGAGCCCGAGCCCGGGCAGCGGCACGCTGGTGACCAGGATGTCGAACCACAGCCGGGCCGCCTGGCCGACCAGCGGCCCGCCCAGCCGGTGCCCGAGGGCCGGCACGTGGTCGGCGAGCAGCGCGACCGCTCCGGCACCCCGGTTGGGACCCGCGTCCTTGTTGCGGATCATCGCGGTCCGCACCGTCTCCAGCCGGCCGAGCGGGTCGGGCTCGCCCACCGGAAGCCGTATCAGGTACCCGGAGAGCCGGTTGCCCTGTGGCTGGGCGGTGCGCGGACGGCGCCGGGAGACGGGGATCAGGGCGCGGGGCGCCACGCCCCCGCTGCCGTCGCCCCGCTCGTCCAGCCAGCGGCGCAGCGCGCCGGCGACGACGGCGATCAGGACGTCGTTCACGGTGCCGCCGGCGCTCTTGCGCACCCGGTGCACGTCGTCGATGTCGAGGACGACCCCGGCGGTGCGGCGGGTGCCGCTGGGCGCGGAGGTCAGCGCGGCACACGGCCGCATGCCGAGGGTGGACAGGGCGAGCGAGGCGCCGATGTCCAGGGCCCGGCCCACGTCGGACAGCGCGTCCCGGAAGAGCCCGGGCATCCGCGCGGGAAGCCGGCGCACGTCGGACAGCAGGCCGCGCGGCGGCTCGATCACGCGGGGCGCGCGCTCGGGAAGGTCGACGGGGTCGAGGACGCCGGCGGCGAGCTTCAGCGCGCGCAGCCCGTCGGCGAGGGCGTGGTGGAACTTGAAGAGCACGGCGAAGGACATCCCGTCCTCGCCGGGCAGCACGTGCGCCTCCCATGGCGGCCGGCCGCGTTCCAGGGGGCGCTCCATCAGCCGCCCGGCGTCCGCGTGGAAGTCGTCGGTCGGGGCGTGCAGCGTCACGTGGTTCAGGGGGTCGAAGTCCGGGTCGGTCTCGCGGGCGGCGCCGCCGAAGGCGTGCGGCTGCCACAGGTCGCGGATGCGCATGCGCAGCCCGGGTACGGCGGCGGCCCGGGCTGCGAGCAGGTCGGCGGCGTGGGCCCCGGCGGTGGGCGAGTGCGCGGAGAAGACGCCGAGCGCCCCGAGGTGCATCGGGTGCCGGTCGGACTCCATGTTCCAGAAGGCCAGGTCGAGTGGAGCCAGCAGGTCGGAAGTCAAGGGCTTGCCTCACGCGTCGACGAGGGGTGGATCAGCAGTCAATCCCTGCTGAGCGATTACGGTCAAGTACGATCACGCTACGCACAGTTAACGCCAGGTTAAGTCCCGCCACCGGTGAAATCGGCGGGACGCAGGCGACGGCTGAGGTCATTTCAGGACGGGCGGCGCCGCTTCGGGTGACGTACCCCACTCCGACGGCCGCGGGCCGACCGTGAAGGCCAGGGAGCGCAGGGAGCGCAGCGCGCCGGTCGTCAGATAGGTCCGGCCGTGCGCCCTGCCGTCTGTGTGCACGGCCTGGACGTAGCGGTCGGCGGCCGAGGTGCCGGGGGCGGTCACCGTCAGCCGGCCGGCGGGCCAGTAGCGGCGGTCCAGGGCGAGGTCGACGCGGTCGAAGACCGGGGTGGTCAGGCCCCAGGTGTCGTAGCCGGGCTGGACCGGGAAGAGGCCGATGGACGACAGGACGTTCCAGGCGGACATCGTGCCGAGGTCGTCGTTGCCGGTCATGCCGGTGGGGCTGTCGGTGAACAGGGTCAGCGCCGCGTGCACCACGTCGGTGGTCTTCCAGGGCTGGCCGGTGGAGAGGTAGGTGTAGGGCGCGATGAGGTCCGGCTCGTTCATCGGGTTGTAGACGGCGGCGTTGTAGTAGGCGTACGGGTCGCCGTGCACCCACACCTCGCGGGCGGTCCCCTCCGGGTCCGCCAGCAGCCGGTCGTAGGCGAAGAAGGCGTCCAGGCGGGCGTTGGCCGCGCGCGTGCCGCCGATCAGATCGACCATGCCCGGGACGTCCTGCGGGACGAGCCACTGGTACTGCCAGGCCGTGCCCTCGTGGAAGCCGGTGCCGCGGGCCGGGTCGGGCGAGCCGGTGAAGGCGCCGGAGGCGTCACGGGCGCGGAAGAAGCCGGTGCCGGGGTCGAAGACGTTCCGGTAGTTGCGCGAGCGGGCGGCGTAGCGGACGGCGTCGTCCTCGTGGCCGAGACCGCGGGCCATCTGGGCGAGCATCGCGTCGGCGAGCGCGTACTCCAGGGTGACGGAAGCCCCGTGGTGGTAGTCGGAGTCGCCCATCTTGGCGTACGGCCGGCCCTTGACGTAGGGCGCGAAACCCTCCGCGATGTACTCGGCGTTGGCCTCCCGGCCGATGCCCGGGTACTCGGCGGGCGGCACCCCGTCGGCGTTCTTCTTCAGCGCGCGGTAGGCCCGCTCCTCGAATCCCTTCAGGAGCCCCATCCGGTAGGCGGTGGTCAGGAACGGGGTGACCGGGTCACCGCTCATGATGTTCGTCTCGACCGGACCGTAGCCCCACTTGGGCAGCCACCCGCCGTCCTCGTCGACCGCGACCACCGACCGGGCCATGTCCCGGGCCTCGCGCGGGGCGAGCAGCGCGAGGAGCTGGGCCTGGGTGCGGTAGGTGTCCCACAGCGACCAGTTCTGGTAGTAGGTGAAGCCGCGGGCGCGGTGGGTACGGCGGTCCCAGCCGAAGTAGCGGCCGTCGGCGTCGCTGCCGATGTTGGGCGCGAGGTGGGAGCGGTACAGCGAGGAGTAGAAGGTCCGGCGGAGCGTGGGCGTGCCCCCGCGCACCCGGACGGCGGCGAGCCGGCGCTCCCACTCCTCGCGGGCCCGGTGGCGTACGGCGTCGAAGGTTTGGCCGCCCTCGGCGCGCAGGTTGCCGGCGGCGCCGCGCGAGTCGACGTACGACAGGGCGGTGGTCGCCTCGACCGTGCGGTCCCGGGTGGTGTCGAAGCGGACGTAGGCGCCGCCGGATCCGCTGCGGGCGCCCGGGGTGACGGTCCCGCCCGCCCAGGTGCCGTAGGCGGTGAAGGGCCGGCTGAAGCGGGTGATCGTGTAGACCGTGTAGGGGCCGGTGTCCCGGCAGAAGCCGTGGCCGGTAATCTCGGTGCGCACGGTCCGGTCGTCCAGGATCTGCACCGCGCTGCTCACCGCCTTGTGCAGCGACTGGGCCGCGTTCAGCAGGACGTTGGCCTTGTCGGTGGCCGGGAAGGTGTAGCGCTGGACGCCGGTGCGGGCGGTCGCGGTGAGTTCGGCGCGGATGCCGGAGGCGAGGCCGACCCGGTAGTAGCCGGGGCTCGCCTCCTCGTCGTCGTGCGAGAAGGCCGCCGCGTACTGGGCGTAGTCCGTCTGGGTGACGTCGCCGGTGGTGGGCAGCACGGGCAGGTCGCCGCCGATCCGGCAGCCGACGCCCGAGAGGTGGACCAGCGAGAACCCGCGGATACGGTTCTGCGCGTAGTCGTACCCGGTGCTGTGCCCGGTGTCCGGGGAGAGCTGCACCATGCCGAAGGGCACGGCCGCGCCGGGGAAGGTGTTGCCCTCGTTCTGGCTCCCGATGAAGGGGTTGACCAGGTCGGTGAGGTGGCCGTCGGTCCGCTCGGCGGCGCGTGCGGCGGGGGTGGCGATCAGCGCGGACGCTGCCATCACCCCGGCCAGGCACAGCCGTGTGCGCCGGGTCCCTCTCATGTCGGATGACCTCCGCAGGTTGGACGTCGTTGCCTGCATCCTGGACGGCCGACGGTGCAAACCTGGGCATTCCGAGAGGGTGATGTCGAACGCGTCGCGCCGTGGGGGCCGCTGACGCCCTGTCCGTCAGGGCACCCGCTGCCCCTTCCCCAACGCGATGACCCCGCCCTTGGACACGGTGTACAGCTCGGCGTCCCGCTCCGGGTTGACGCCGATCGTCGCGCCGGGCGGCACCTCGACGTTCTTGTCCAGCACGGCACCGCGGACCACCGCGCCCCGGCCGATGTGGACGTTGTCGTGCAGGACGGAGCCCTGGACGACCGCTCCGGGGTCGACGCGGACACCCGGGGACAGCACCGACCGGGTGACCTGGCCGCGGATCAGGCAGCCCGCGCTGATGATGGACTCGCTCGCGATCCCGCCCGCGTTGAAGCGGGCCGGGGAGAGCTGGTAGGAGTGCGTGTAGATGGGCCACTGCCGGTTGTAGAGGTTGAACGCCGGGCGCTCGGCGATCAGGTCCATGTGCGCCTCGTAGTAGGCGTCCAGGGTGCCCACGTCCCGCCAGTAGCCCTGGTCGCGGCTGGTCTCGCCGGGCACGTGGTTGTCGCTGAAGTCGTACAGCTGCGCCTCGCCGCGGGCGGTCAGCTGGGGCAGGATCGAGCCGCCCATGTCGTGCACGGACTGGCTGTCCTCGGCGTCCCGGTGCAGTGCCTCGATCAGCACCTTGGTGGTGAAGACGTAGTTGCCCATCGAGGCGAAGACCGTCTCCGGGTCGTCCGGCAGGCCCGGGGGGTCGGCGGGCTTCTCCAGGAAGCGCTCGACGGTGCGGCCGTCCGAGCCCGGGGTGATCACCCCGAAGGAGGAGGACTGCGCGCGCGGCACCCGGATGCCGGCCACCGTCACCCCCGCACCGCCCTCGATGTGCTGCGCGAGCATCTGCCGCGGGTCCATGCGGTACACGTGGTCGGCGCCGAACACGGCCACGTACTCGGGCTGTTCGTCGTGGACCAGGTTCAGCGACTGCAGGATGGCGTCGGCGCTGCCCAGGTACCAGCGCGGGCCGAGCCGCTGCTGGGCGGGGACCGGGGTGACGTAGTTGCCGAGCAGGCTGGACATCCGCCAGGTGGTGGTGATGTGCCGGTCCAGCGAGTGCGACTTGTACTGGGTCAGCACGCAGATGCGCAGCACGTCGGCGTTGACGAGGTTGGACAGGACGAAGTCGACGAGCCGGTAGGTGCCGCCGAAGGTGACGGCTGGTTTGGCGCGGTCCGCGGTCAGCGGCATCAGGCGTTTGCCCTCGCCGCCGGCCAGCACGATCCCGAGTACGGAAGGCCCTCCACGACGCATGGCCGCTCCCCTCACCGTGGTTGAACCATGGTTGCCCCGAGCGGGCCGGACTAAGCCTGCTTGAGGATCTCCTCGTACAGTCCCGCCGTGCGGCGGGCCACCGCGTCCCAGCCGAACTCCCCCACCGCGCGGGCCCGTCCGGCCTCGCCCATCCGCCGGGCCGCGCCGGGATCACCGAGAACGGTGTCCAGCGTCCGGGCGAGCCCGGACTCGAAGTCGTCGTCCACGTCGACCAGGAGACCGGTACGGCCGTCGTCCACGACCTCGGGGATGCCGCCCACCCGGGACGCGACGACCGGTGTGCCGCAGGCCATCGCCTCCAGGTTGACGATGCCCAGCGGCTCGTACACCGACGGGCACGCGAACACGGTCGCGTGCGTGAGGAGTTGGACGACCTCCGTGCGCGGCAGCATCTGCGGGATCCAGTGCACGCCCGCCCGCACCCGGCGCAGCTCCTCGAACAGCTCCTGGAACTCCCGGTCGATCTCGGGGGTGTCGGGCGCGCCCGCGCACAGCACGACCTGGGCGCCGGGGTCGATGTCCCGTACCGCGCGCAGCAGATGGGGCACGCCCTTCTGCCGGGTGATCCGGCCGACGAACAGGACGTACGGGCGGGCCGGGTCGATGCCGTGCCGGGTGAGCGCGTCGGTGCCGTGGTCGGGCCGGTACAGACGCGTGTCGATGCCGTTGTGGACGACGTGGACGCGGGCCGGGTCGAGGGCCGGGTAGCAGGCGAGGATGTCGTCGCGCATGGCGCCGGAGACGGCGATCACCGCGTCGGCGGCCTCGATCGCGGTGCGCTCGGCCCAGCCCGACAGCGCGTAGCCGCCGCCGAGCTGCTCGGCCTTCCAGGGGCGCAGCGGCTCCAGCGAGTGCGCGGTGACCACGTGCGGGATGCCGTACAGCAGCTTGGCGACATGGCCGGCGAGATTGGCGTACCAGGTGTGGGAGTGGACGAGTTCGCGGCCTTCCAGGGCCGCAGCCATGGCGAGGTCCACGGAGAAGGTGCGCAGCGCGTCGTTGGAGCCGTCCAGGACGGACCAGGGCCGGTGCCGTACGACGCCGACGCCGCGGCCCTCGCCCCAGCAGTGCACCTCCAGGTCCACCAGGGACGCCAACTCGCGGGCGAGGAACTCCACATGGACACCGGCGCCGCCATACACATCCGGGGGGTACTCCCGGCTCAGCAGTCCCACTCGCACCCGGCAACCCCCTGGTCTCGGTGGCAGGTTCCCCTCATGGTCACCCAGATGCGGCGCCCGGGGAAGAGCGCGGGGACGAGCGCGGCGGTCGGGTCAGGCAGCAGTCGCCGCAGAGCCCCCCGCCGGGCACCCGGTAGTACAGACAGCAGCTGCGGCGCCGGAACGCCGGGCCGGTGCGGGTGCCGGTGGCGCTCAGCAGGGGGTGGGCGAAGAGGTCACCGGTGAGCTCCCGGGCGCGGGCCGCGACGTCGGTACGGCCGTGGGCGCGCGCCCAGCGGCTCAGCTCCCGGGCGGTCGCGGCGAGCGCGGAGCCCGCGTTGCCCCACAGCAGGCCCGGCGCGACGCCGTAGCGGGCCCGCAGAACCTTCGCGAGGGGCTCCAGATGACCGTGCAGCACGGTGCCGGCGAGCGTGGCGGCGTCTCCCGGCAGCGGGCGCAGCTCGGCGAGCCACAGATCGTCGGGGACGGCGGCGCGGGCGTCCCAGTGCAGCAGGGGCGGGTCCAGATCGGGCAGCCGGCCGTACAGGACGGCACAGCCGAGGGCCGCCGACCACAGCCGGGCGGCCAGTCCCTGCTGGGCGAGGGAGGCGGCGACCCGGGGCTCGCCGGTGCCGAGCCGGTCCGCGACGGTGGCGACGCGCAGCGCCAGAGGGTCGCGGCCGGTCTCCGTGGCCGCCCCCGCGTAGCCCTCCGCCAGGGTCGGCAGCCGTCGCGCACCGGTGCCGTTGGCGGCTCCCGGGAGGGTGCGCAGGGGGAAGAAGCCGCCGAGCGCGCGCAGGGCTGAGAGTTCGGGGTCCAGGTCCACGACAGACACTCGTACCAGGCGCGGCGGGGGGCTGATCAGGCGGGTGTCCGCCCCCCGATCACCCGTCCAGGGGATGATCAGGCCGCTGGTGTACTCCATCGGCAGTAGGACGCATTGCGTGCTCAGGTACGACGACGGGAAGCACCGGGGCGGGCAGAGTGTTGGCCATGGAAGCCGACCGTACGCCGCGCCGGGCTCAGGACGCCCGTCGCACGCAGAGGAGACACCGATGAGCGCCCTGGCGTTGTCCGTGCTCCTGTCGTTCGTCTCCGCCCTCGCCTACGCGGGCGGAGCGATCGTGCAGGAGCAGGTCGCGGTGTCCTCCCCCGACAGCGGGTACCTGCCGCTGCGCCGCCCGGGCTGGTGGGGTGCGCTGGCGCTCAACGGTCTCGGCGGAGTGCTGCACGTCGTGGCACTGGCCTACGGGCCGCTCAGCCTCGTCCAGCCGCTCGGCGCGCTGACCATCGTCTTCGCGCTGCCCATGGCGGCGCTGTGCGTCGGCCGCCGGGCCGGCGCGACCGCCTGGCGCGGCGCCCTCATGGCCACGGTGGGCCTCGCCGGTCTGCTCTCCCTGGTCGGCTCCTCCTCCGCGCACTCCCTGGCCCCGGCCCAGCGGCTCGCGGTCGCGCTGGTCACCGGCGGGGCGGTGGTGGCGCTGATGTTCGCGGGCCTGGCCGCGCACCGGCACCCCGCCGTGCGCAGCGTGCTGCTCGCCACCGCCTCCGGCATCGCGTTCGGCATGTCGTCGGTGTTCACCAAGACCGTGGCCGTCGACTGGAGCCACGGCATCGCACTGGGCGACCTGCCCTCGCTCGCCGTGATCGGCCTTTTCGCGGTCGCCGGCGTCCTGCTGTCCCAGGCGTCCTACCGGGGTGGCGGCCTCGCCGCCCCGCTGGCAACGCTGACGGTGGTCAATCCGGTGCTGGCCGCCGCGGTCGGCATCCTGATGTTCGGCGAGACGTTCCGCTACGGCACCACGGGCACCGTGCTCGCCCTGGGCTGCGGGGTGGTGGCGGCGGGCGGGCTGATCATGCTGACGACGGAGCGGCTGACACGCGAGACGGCCCCGGCCCCGGCAACGCCGTCGGACCCGCCGGAGTCGGTGTCGACAGCGCCGTCGGACGGACGGGCGCTGGTCTCGATCGCGCCCTCGGACGAGTCGGCGCCGGTCCCGACAGCGCCGTCGCACGAGCCGGAGCCGGTCTCGACCGCGGCGTCGGGCGAGTCGGCCTCCGCTGTTCCGGCACCGGACGTCCTGTCACCGGCCGCGGTGACCTCCGGGCAGCGGGGAGTGACGGTGGCCGCGGAACCGGCGCGGTCCACCGAGCACGCGCGTCTCGCCGTGCCGCAGCCGCGCGAGGGCGTGGCCACCGGTGCGGAGCGGGGCCGGCGCGGAGTGACCGGCGTCGGCACGTCCGACCCGGTGAACCGTGCCGGGGCGGGCGAACCGGCGTTCCCCGCCGGGCCGAGCGGGCCGGTGCGCGTCCCCGGGGCGGCCGTTCCGGCGCCGGTCCGGGCCGAGTCGAGCGAGCCGGCCGGCCGCCCCGGTCCGGCCGAGGCCGTGGAGCGCGCCGGGGCGAGCGAGGCGGGTGTCCTCGCGGGGGCCACCGAGCCGGTGACGCACGCCGGGGCAGCCGAACCGGTCGGCCACCCAGAGCCGGCCCGACGAGTCGTGCGCACCGGTCCGGCAGAGGCCAAGGTGCACGCCGGGGCGAGCGAGGCGGGGGCCACCGAGCCGGGCGTGCCCGCACGGTTGGTGTCCGGCCCGGCCGGGAGCGGCGGGGCGGACACCGACGACGCCGGACCGCCCGCTGCCGGTGTGCTCCCGGCGTCGTACACGCCAGTGCCCGCCGACGGCGTGCTCCCCGTGTCGTACACCCCGCTGCCCGCGGGCGTCGCCGTACCGCTGCCGGTGCCGGCTCTGCGCCGTACCCGCGTCAGATCCTGACGCCGCCGGCCCGGAGATAGGCGAGCGGGTCGACGTCCGAGCCGAACCCGGGCCCCGTCCGCACCTCGAAGTGCAGATGCGGGCCCGTGACGTTCCCGGTGGCGCCGGAGCGGCCGATGCGCTGGCCCGCGGTGACGCTCTGGCCTGTGCGCACGGCAATGGCCGACAGGTGGGCGTACTGGGTGTAGCGGCCGTCGACGTGCCGGATCACGACCTGATAGCCGTACGAGCCGCCCCAGCCCGCGGCCACCACGCGCCCGGCCGCCGCCGCCTTCACGGACGTGCCCGTCGGCACGAGGAAGTCGACGCCGGTGTGGTAGCCCTTCGACCAGTGCGAGCCCGCCACGTGGTAGCCGGTGCCGACGGACGCGGTCACCGGGGCGACGAGCGCGTGCCGGGCCGGGGGCGTCCGGTGGGTGGTGGGGTGCTCGGAAGGGGCCTTCTTCTTCGGTGCCTTGGGGGGGCGCGGGGCGGGTCGGGGTGCCGTTCAGGCTGAGCCGCTGCCCCGGAATGATCAGGTCGGGATCGGTGCCTATGGTGGCGCGGTTGGCCGCGTACAGCGTGCGCCAGCCGCCCGTCACGTGGTGGTCGCCGGCGATGCCGGAGAGTGTGTCGCCGTGCACCACGGTGTACATCTCGGCCCGGCCGGCCCGGGACTGCGGGGTGGTCTGCGGCTGCACGTCCTTGACGGAGCCGGAGTGGGTGGAGGCGGAGTGGGTGGAGCCGGACTTCGCTGAGCCGGAGTGCGCGGAACCGGTTGTCGCGGGGCGCGCGGAGCTGGTCTCGGTGTGCACGTCGGGGGCGGGTCCGCCCCGGGTCAGCCCGGCCCGCACCGAGCACACCGGCCAGGCGCCCGGCCCCTGCCCGTCGAGGACCTTCTCGGCGACGGCGATCTGCTCGGCCCGGGTGGCCAGGTCGGCGCGCGGCGCGAACCGGGTGCCGCCGTAGGCCTCCCAGGTGGACTGGGTGAACTGCAGCCCGCCGAAGTAGCCGTTGCCCGTGTTGATGCTCCAGTTGCCGCTGGACTCGCAGGCGGCGACCTTGCTCCAGGTCGCCACGTCGGCGGCGTCCGCGGTGCCGGCGGCGACCAGCGGGATCGCGAGGCCGGCACCGCCCGCCGTGACGGTGAGTGAGGCGCGGTTGATCCTGTTCGGCTGGTACCGGCGGTGCCGGCCGCGTACGGCCATGTCCGAAATCCCCTCGGCATGCGTCAGGAGCGGCAAAAGTAAGCGCCCCGAACAGGCCATGACAAGACAGGAAATCGGCCTCCCGTGCGGTCCAAGTGGCCGGGAACGGCCCTTGTTTGATCCGACGGGCCGGTCAGTGAGGCGGACGGCGGTCCCGCTGCGTACACATGCGTGGCGGGTCGGATGTGCGCTCGCCGTAGCGGCACGTCAGGATGGGCAAGGACCCGTACTGACGGAGCCGTAGTACACGAGGCAACCAGGGAGCAGGCGGTATGAGCACTTCAGCGCAGATCGGTGTCACGGGCCTCGCGGTCATGGGCCGCAATCTCGCGCGGAACTTCGCGCGCAACGGCTACACGGTCGCCGTGCACAACCGTACGGTGTCGCGGACGAAGGCGCTGGTGGAGGAGTTCGGGGACGAGGGCGACTTCGTCGCCGCCGAGACCGCCGAGGAGTTCGTGGCGGCCCTGGAACGTCCGCGCCGGCTGGTCATCATGGTCAAGGCGGGCCAGCCGACGGACGCGGTGATCGAGGAGTTCGCCCCGCTGCTGGAGCCCGGCGACATGATCATCGACGGCGGCAACGCGCACTTCGCGGACACCCGGCGCCGGGAGCGTGAGCTGCGCGAGCGGGGCATCCACTTCGTCGGCACGGGCATCTCCGGCGGCGAGGAGGGGGCGCTGCACGGTCCGAGCATCATGCCGGGCGGTTCGAAGGAGTCGTACGGGTCGCTGGGCCCGATGCTGGAGAAGATCTCCGCGAAGGCGGAGGACGGGGCGCCGTGTGTGACGCACGTGGGTCCCGACGGTGCCGGGCACTTCGTGAAGATGGTCCACAACGGTATCGAGTACGCCGACATGCAGCTGATCGGAGAGGCGTACCAGCTGCTGCGCGACGTCGCCGGGTACGCGCCCGCGCAGATCGCGGACATCTTCCGCACCTGGAACACCGGCCGGTTGGACTCGTACCTGATCGAGATCACCGCCGAGGTGCTGTCCCACGTGGACGCGGCCACCGGCAAGCCGTTCGTGGACGTCGTGGTGGACCAGGCCGAGCAGAAGGGCACCGGCCGCTGGACGGTGCAGATCGCGCTGGACCTGGGCGTTCCGGTGTCCGGCATCGCCGAGGCGGTCTTCGCCCGCTCGCTGTCCGGTCACGCGCCGCTGCGGGCCGCTTCGCGGGAGCTGGTCGGACCGAAGCCGTCCCCGCTGAGCGAGTCGGAGGCTGCCGCCTTCGCCGACCGGGTGGAGCAGGCGCTGTACGCGTCCAAGATCGTGTCGTACACGCAGGGCTTCCACGAGATCGCCGCGGGCAGCGAGGAGTACGGCTGGGACATCGACCTGGGCGCGGTGGCCTCGATCTGGCGGGGCGGCTGCATCATCCGGGCCGCGTTCCTCGACCGCATCCGCGCCGCGTACGACACCCGGGCCGACCTGCCGAGCCTGCTGTCGGACGAGACGTTCGCCCGCGAGATCGCCGAGGCGCAGGACGACTGGCGGGAGGTGCTGGTCGCGGCGACCCGCCAGGGCGTGCCGACGCCCGGTTTCGCGGCCGCCCTGGCCTACTACGACGCACTCCGGGCGGAACGGCTGCCGGCGGCGCTGACGCAGGGGCAGCGGGACTTCTTCGGCGCGCACACGTACCGGCGTGTGGACCGGGAGGGCTCGTTCCACACGCTGTGGGGCGGTGACCGGAGCGAGGTGACCGCGTAGCGCGGCCGGGCACGAAAGGTCTCGGGGTCTCGGTGGTTTCGGGGCTCGGTCGTCTCGGGGGCTCGGGGGGATCGGTGGGCTCGGCGGGCTTGGTGGGCTCGGCGTCTCCCTGGGCTCACCGGCGCCGACGGGCTCGTGGTCTCTGCGGGTTCGGCGGACTCCTGGTCTCGGCGGGCTCATGGTCTCCGCGGATTCGGCGGACTCCTGATCTCGGCGGGCTCGTGGTCTCGGCCGTCTCGGCGGTGCGCACCTTCCACCCCGCCCGGGACGCAGGGGCTCGCGCGGGAGCCCCGGGAGCCGAGCGGGCTCGGCGGGGCTCGGCGGGCTATGCGGGGCCCGGCGGGTTCGGCGGGTTCGGCGGGTTACGCGGGGCCCGGCAGGTTCAATTGCCTCTTCTTGTCGATCAGGGCGCGGGTGGAGGCTGTGCGTGGCTGGTCGCGCCCGCTCGGCGCGGCTGAGTCGCATCTCGGTGCCGTCCCGCGCCCCTCGGGGGGAGCCTGGCGCCCCTGTGTTCCAGGCGCCCGGCCCCTGCCGTGCCTCAGGTGAGCGGAGGCCCCGGCTCCGGATTCGGTACGGGCTCCGGGCCCGGCGGGATGGGGGACGGTGACGGCTCCGGGGGGCCCGGGTGGGGCGGGGGCGGGCTCGGGTTGGGGCCCGGCGGGGGTGGCGTGGGCTGCGGGACCGGTTCCGGGGTCGGGACCGGGCTCGGGTAAGGATCCGGCGGGGTCGGGCCCGGACCCGGTGTCGGGCCCGGCGGTACCGGGTCGGGGTGCGGGTTCGTCATGGTGTCCTCCGGGCAGTCACGGGACGTCGCCTCTGGACTACTCCCCCGCCTACCCGACCGCCGCCCGGCCACTCACCCGACAGCAGCACCGATCGAGTCCAGGCGGGTGGCCGACGGTACGTTGAGCGGGCGCTTGCCGACGGACGGCGGCCGGGGTCTCGGGCGCTCGCTGAGAGGCGGCCCCGATGGGCGACCGCACACTCGAACCGGCCCAGGCGGACCGCCGCTCGATCAGAAGCGGTCCGGGTGGGCGCGCAGCCAGTCCTTCGCGGCCGACAGCAGTCGGGGGTCGGCCGGCGGGGCCGCCTCCGGGTGCCGTTCGGCCCACTTCACGACGTACGGGCAGAGCGGGGCCACCGGGACGCCCTCGCGCTCGGCGAGGGCGTACAACTCACGGGCGAGCGATCCGGCGATGCCCTTGCCCTCGTGGGCGGGCTCGACAATGGTGTGGACGGGGACCAGGGCGCGTTCCGGTGCCTCCAGGACGAAGTACTCGATGCGACCGACGACTTCACCGTCGCCGAGAGCCTCCAGGCGGCCCGCCGCCCGGTCGTCGCGGATCTCGGTCTCGCTCATGGGCACGCACGCTCCTGGTCCTCGTCCTGTCAGGCCCCTACGGCCTGCGGGCTGCGCTGCTGGTCCGAGCCGGGCACCGGTTCGGACGGGTCGGCGCCGAGGGACACGATCCGGTTGCCGGCGTCGACGTGCACGACCCGGGGCCGCAGCGCACGTGCCTCCGCGTCGGTGACCTGAGCGTAACTGATGATGATCACAAGGTCGCCGGGGTGGACGAGGTGGGCCGCGGCCCCGTTGATCCCGATGACCCCGGACCCACGCTCACCCTCGATGACGTACGTCTCCAGCCGGGCGCCGTTGGTGACGTCCACGATGTGCACCAGTTCCCCGGGCAGCAGGTCGGCGGCGTCGAGGAGATCGGCGTCGATGGTCACCGATCCCACGTAGTGCAGGTCGGCCTGGGTGACGGTGGCTCGGTGGATCTTGGACTTGAACAGAGTACGCAGCACTTTGGACTCCTGTATGACGGCTCCCTGCCAGCTTTCTGCAGGTCAAGGGCGGTATCACCCTACAACTGGCACGCGCCTGAGTCGAAGATTGTGAGGAACATCGCTTCACTTCGGTGAGCCGGCTCCCTGCCTGGGCTTCCGTACGAACCAGGCTGTTGTGGCTCGTCGAACACGCCCCTACCTGAACACTCTTCGCGGAACGCGCCAGGACCGATGCTGACGAAACGCTGACTTACCTGACGGCATATCAGGAACGTGAGGGCACGGCCACGAGGTGGTCGGTGTCAGTGAGCGCCGCCGACGCGATGAGGACCGGCACCCCGGGCCCGGGTGAAGTCGAGGCGCAGCTGGCGTCCAACCGCCCGCATGACTCGCAGGTGCAGCGGGGGCTGGATATGCCAGCAGCTCTGCTGAGGCTTTCGACGACGCCCACTACGGGCGCGTATCGGTCCGCCACGGACACGCCCTCGTGCGGAGCCGCACTCCCAGGGTGCGCCGCGCTTTGTCAAATCTCCCTGGTGTCAGGGGAGGTGTCGTCTAGCGTCTGGTCTGTCGCGAAGGGATGGAGGCAGTGCTGATGAGCGGGAGCGGCGGGAAGCGGAGCCGTCTTTCAACCAAGGCGGTTCTCGCCGTGTGGGTGCGCAGTGGAGGCAGGTGCATGCTGTGCAACGCGTACCTGCTGGAGGGGACGATGTCGGGACGGACGCTTCCTTTGGGGGAGGTCGCGCACATCGTTGGGCAGAGCACTGATCCGCGCTCGCCGCGCGGCGGGGATCTGTTGGAGAAGGCGTTGCGGGATGAGGCGGACAATCTGATGCTGCTGTGTGCCCAGCAACATATGGAGATCGATGCGAAGGCCGCGCTGGACGTCTTCACCGTCGAGTGGCTGCGCCGTGTGAAGCAGGAGCATGAGGACCGTGTCAGGCACCTGACCGCGTTGGGGCCGGAGAGGGCCACCACGGTGGTGCGGATGGTGGGGTCGGTGCACGGAAATGCCGTCGAGCTGTCGCGGGAGACCGCTGCGGACGCTGTGACGGCAGGCCGCCGGTTTCCTTTGTATCTGGAGTCCTACTCCCGGCACGGTGTGGAGATAGATCTGCGGCACATTCCCGGCGAGCAGGCAGCCGCTGCCTGGGACGCGGAATCTGCCGCCGAGGCCAGCCGTCACTACTATCGGCAGGCGACCACGGTCATCGATGACGTGGTCCGAAACCGGCTGCGACCAGGGATAGAGCGGGAATCCGTGCAGCATCTGAGCGTGTTCGGATTCGCGCGTCTGCCATTGCTGGTCTATCTCGGGTCGCTCTTGGACGACACCGTGCCGACGCACATCTACCAACGCCACCGACACGAGCAGTCCTGGGTGTGGTCTGCCGAGAGCGGCCCGGTGACCGAGTTCGCCGCGCATCCGGTTCAGGCCGGGCAAGACCGGGACGAGGCTGTCGTCGTGATGAACATCTCCGGGATCATCGCGCCTTCGGAGGTTCCGCGGGACCTTTCGGCGCTGCGCCGCTACGAGGTCAGCCCGGTGGGCACGCAGGCCGGTCCGGACATACTGCGGTGCCGGGCGTCACTGCAACAGATGGAGGAAACGCTACGGACGCTTCTCGCGCGGCTGGAAAGGGAGGCAAAGTCGCTGCGCCGCCTGCATGTCCTGCCTGCCGTTCCCGTCTCCGCGGCAATCGCCCTGGGCCGTGCTCACCATCCGCAGGTGCACCCGCAGCTCGTGATCTACGAGCGCTTGGCGGGCAGCTACATGCCCACCTTGGAGGTGGGGCAGGTTCCCGGCTGACCTGCACACGGCGGCCCGGCGTGCGGCGCCGTGGAGCGCCTTCTCATCAGGGCTTGGAGGTGTGGCCGCGGCGGGGTATGCCAAGTTCGGCCGGAGCGGAGCTGGGGGTGCGGGTCTTGCCGACGCCCGGCAGCCTCAAGGGGCTGACGGCCCTGCCGGGGATGCAGGGCCGCAGGTCCAGAGACGCGGGCAGTGCTCCCTACTCGCTGTACGGAATGAAGCGGTGTGCCGGGGCTGTCCCGGTGTGGGGCTGGGCGCACAGGTGGGTCCCGGATACGGGGTGGCGCATCTGGATGCCCAGCAGGGTGATCAGGGTGGCGGTGGTTGCCATCAGGTCGGCGGCGGAGCCGTGGAATGTGGGAGTGGAGCAGCCCCTTGTGGGGCGCAGTTCGTCGTCCGGGGCGGGTTCGGCCCACAGTGCGTGGTACGCCTCGAGGTTGGGGGCGCT
>NZ_PQSU01000016.1 GCF_002920615.1 Streptomyces sp. Ru62 | reverse complement strand
GATCTGACGCCCGGACCGTCCTGGGCTCCGAACGTTCCAGAGGGGACCACGCGGGGACCCTCCTGAACGATCTCGAAAGCCGTCGTGGCGCGAGTCACCGTGGGTTCGAATCCCGCACCCACCGCGCGATGAGCAGTGAGAACGGCCCCTGACCAGGCCTGATGGTCAGTTGGGGCAGATCAGCGGATCCTGCGGGACTCACAGGTCGCCATGACGACGGAGGTCTACGCCGAAGCCAGAGGCCCCGGAGCAATTCGGGGCCTCTCACCTGTGCGCACTGGGCAGGATGCGACCCTGCAACCTTCTGATCCGTAGGATCGGGCGGACTGCTGGGCGGCGGCTCCGCCTTCCTCCCGGCTGATTGCTGACGGTCGTGTGTCTCTGTGTGCCGTCGTTGCCTTCAGGGTCGCTCGCCGGCGTCAACGAGAGGTGGTGGCGGAGCTCATCGGTGCTGTCCTCACGGCGTGAGGACGACCTTCTCGCAGTGGTCCTTCTTGTTCTTGAACAGGTCGTAGCCGGTCGGTGCCTCGGTCAGGGGCAGCCGGTGGGTGATGATCCGGGTGGGGTCGATCTTGCCCTGCTCGATCATGCCCAGCAGCGGTTTCATGTACTTGTGCACGTGGCACTGCCCGGTGCGCAGGGTCAGGGACCTGTTCATCCAGGCACCCGCCGGGAACTTGTCGATCAGTCCGCCGTAGACGCCGATGACCGACACCACGCCTCCGCTGCGGCAGGACAGGATGGCCTGGCGCAGGGCGTGCGGCCGGTCGGTTTCGGAGCGGACCGCCTGCTTGGCGCGGTCGTAGAGGTGGACGTGGGAGGCGCCGTGTGTGGCCTCCAGGCCGACCGCGTCGATGCACTTGTCGGGGCCCCGGCCTCCGGTCAGTTCGAGCAGGGCGGACCGTACGTCGGTGTCCTCGAAGTCGATGGTGGTGTAGCCCTGGGCGGCGGCCATGTCGAGCCGGTAGGTCTCCTTGTCGATCGCGATGACCTTCTCCGCGCCCAGCACCCGGGCGCTGTCCATGGCGAACTGGCCGACCGGACCGGCGCCCCAGACGGCGACGACGTCGCCTTCCTGGATGTCGCACATGTCGGCGCCCATGAACCCGGTCGGCAGGATGTCGGACAGGAACAGCACCTGCTCGTCGGTGAGGTCGGACTCCATCTTGAGGGCGTTGACGTCGGCGAGCACCACGCGGGCGTACTCGGCCTGGCCGCCGGCGAAGCCGCCGGTGAGGTGGGAGTAGCCGTAGATGCCGGCGGTGGGGTGGCCGAAGAACTTCTCCGAGATGCCGGCGTTGGGGTTGGTGTTCTCGCAGCACGAGTACAGCTCCGCGCGGCAGGATGCGCAGGCGCCGCATGCGATGGGGAAGGGCACGACGACCCGGTCCCCGACGCGCAGTGTGCCCTCGGTGATGCCGGGGCCGACCTCGACGACCTCCCCCATGAACTCGTGGCCCATGATGTCGCCCTTTTGCATGGTGGGGACATAGCCGTCGAGCAGGTGGAGGTCGGAGCCGCAGATCGCCGTCGCGGTGATCTTCACGATGGCGTCGCGGCTGTTCAGGATCGACGGTTCGGGAACGTCCTGCACCTCGACCGAGTTGCGTCCCGTCCAGCAGTTCGCCTTCATGCCAGGGCCTCCTTCAGTTCGTCCTCGGTCAGCGGTCGGGCCGGGTGCTGCGGGAACTCGCCGCGGGCCCGCTTGCCGCCGGGTGCGCCCTCGGAGCGGACGACCTCCCCGGTCTCCGCGATCTGCTTGAAGCGGCGCAGGTCGTCGTCCAGCTGCTGGTGCGGTTCCTCGCCGAAGTAGCGCGCCGCGGCCTGGCCCAGCGCCCCGCCGGGCAGGTCGTAGCGCAGGGTCACCCGGATCTCCGTGCCCCGGCCGCCGGGGGCGGGCTCGAAGCGGACCTCGCCGGAGTTGTCGATGCCGGCGCCGTCCACCGACCGCCAGGCGATCAGCCGGCCGGCGACTTCCTCCGTGGTCTCGGCGTCCCATTCGACCGCCTTGCCGAACGGCGCACTGGCCCGCCAGTGACTGGTGCGCGGGCCGGTGACGCGCACCTCCTCCAGGTGCGCCATGAAGTCCGGCAGCCGCTCCAGGTCCCTCCAGAGCGCGTAGACCTCGTCCGGGGGCCGGCTGACGGTGGTGGTCGCGGTCAGTTCCATGGGAGTGCTCCTACGGGTGCGGGTCACGGCCGCGTAGACGTCCGTGACCGTGAGGGCGGTGACCGCGACGGTCGCGGCGACGGTGCGGCCCAGGCCGCGACCGTTGTGGTTCTTCAGGGCCCGGCTCAGCATCGTCAGGTCCATGAGGTCGCCGCCGACCCGGCCCCAGAGCCAGGCCGGGTGCGGCCGCCCCAGCAGCCCGGTCGCCGCCGCCAGCTCGCGCACGCCGACGGCGGTCGTGGCGGAGCGGTGCCGGGGGGCGTCACCCACGCCCAGGACCCGGGCGAAGCCCGCCGGGGCGACGACCTGCGGCACGCCCAGGAGCGCACTGGCCCAGCCGAGGCCGCGGACGAGCGGATCGCGCTGGCGGCGGGAGGTGGAACGGATGTCTGTCTTCATGAGTGCTCCCCACGTGCGGTGAGGTGAACGGAAGGGCGGCCACTTGAGCGAGGCGAAAAGCGCAGAGTGGACAACGGCGGAGTTTCCGCGTGGCCGCCACCAATCCTCGGCTTCCGTCACCCACCGGCGTCGCGGTGGTGAACCGGACACGGTTGATCGCCGCTGCCAGGTACGACGGCGGCGCAGGCGACAGTCGCCCGTCCAACCCCGGCCGGAGCCGGGGTTGGACACCGCTCGTCGGCCGGCCCGGTCCGCAGGCGGGCGGCGGCCCTGTGCTCCCTACCGCTTGTGGCCGTTGCCGTGTCCGTCGGGGTGCAGGACGACCTTGGTCCAGCCCTCGTCGCGGGCGTCGAAGTGCTCGTAGGCGGTGGGGGCCTCGTCCAGGCCGAGCTCGTGGGAGACGACGAAGCTCGGCTTCGCCTTCCCGCCGGCGATCAGATCGCGCAGCGCCCGGTTGTACTTCTTCACCGGTGCCTGCCCGGTCCCCATGTGCTGGCCCTTGAACCACATCATGCCGAAGTCGATCGGGACCTTGCCCTGTGCCTCCAGCTCACCCTGGGCCTCCGCGCCGCCGGGGTCCTGGGGCAGGAACACGCCCACCACGCCGATGTCGCCGGTGAACCTGACCGAGTCGATCAGGCCGTTGAGCGTGAGGCTGGCATCCTCGTGCCCCTGGGGGTCGTGTGCCTGGTAGCCGACGCATTCGCAGCCGTTGTCGGCGCCCAGACCGAGGGTGGCCTCCTTGACGACCTCCGACGGATTCTGCTCGGCGGTGTTGATCGGGATGGCCCCGATCTCCTCCGCCTTGCGCAGCCGGTCGGGCTGGTGGTCGACCGTCCAGACGCGGCCCGCACCCTTGAGGAGGGCGGAGTAGGTCGCCATCAGCCCGACGGGACCTGCGCCGAAGACGATGGTCTGGTCGCCCGGCTTGACGTGGGCCATCTCGGTGGCGTGGTAGCCGGTGGGGAAGATGTCGGCGAGCATCACGTAGTCGGTCTGCCGCTCGGCGGCGTCCTCGCCCAGACGCAGGGCGTTGAAGTCGCCGTAGGGCACACGCAGCAGCTCCGCCTGGCCGCCCTGGTAGGGGCCCATGTCGGCGAATCCGTAGGCGGCTCCCGCGAGGGCCGGTTCCGGCTGCATGGTCAGGCAGTAGTTGGTCAGGCCCTGCTCGCACTGCTTGCAGAAGCCGCAGGCGATGTTGAAGGGCAGGACCACGTACTCGCCGACCTGGACCTTGCGGACGGCCGGGCCGACCTCCACGACCTGGCCCATGTTCTCGTGCCCGAGGGTGCGGCCGGACTCGAACGAGGTGCGGCCCTCGTACATGTGCAGGTCCGAACCGCAGATGTTGGTGGTGGTGATCTTGACGATGATGTCGCAGGGGTGTTCGATCTTCGCGTCCGGTACGTCCTTCACTGTGACCGTTCGCGGTCCTTCATATACCGCTGCCTTCATGATGACTTCCCTCGGTGTCGCGGCATGACCGCGGCACGGCGACGACGAGACGGCGCAGAGAGCCCGACTCTCGGAAGTTGCTGTGACGGGGTCCGTGGCTCCGGCACGCCTCTGCGGGCCGTTCACCCGGGTCAGGTGGAACGGTGGTTCCGCCGCCGGCCTGCTCGGCGAAGCTTCGGCACTCCGACGGCGTGCGGTGCGGGTCCCCGTCGGCATACGACGCGAAACGACCCTTCAACGACCGATCAGCGGATATTCCGTACTCGGACGGCCACCGGTCCCAGGCAGCGTCTCCGACTCAGGTCACCGGCTGGTCGTCGTGGTCGTCCGCCAGCATGCGGCGACGTTCCTGTTCGCGCTTGGAATAGGCGGCTGCCCGGATCGCCTCGTCGCTCTCCAAACCGGATCCCAGCGCGCCGCCCACCGTGGCGACCGAAGCGACGAACCAGGACAGCGTCCAGTACTCCGTGGCGTGCAGCGGGGTCCGTGTCATCGAGACGAAGGCTTTGTCGTTGAGGATGAAGAGCGCCCACACCAAGTTGATGACCATCAGACCCGCGTAACAGACGACCACGCCGATGCCCAAGGTCACGACCGTCGAGGCGTTGTAGAGGGCCGTCCTCTTCCTCTCCTCCGGCGAGGCATCCGTCGATCGATGCCACAGGTTCGCGTCCACGATCAACCAGCCGATCATGAGAGCGACAGACCCGACCGTGGCGATCACCAGGCGTGGCGTGCTCAGGGAGGTGGCCAGGCTCCAGATGGTGGAGTTCACGGTGGCGACCGCTCCCGTGGCGAGGGCGGCCGCCAGGGCCTTGGACAGACCCGGCACCAGCCGCCACGGCTGGTTGGCGCGGACCATACCGCTGAGCACCCTCAGGTAACCGCCCGGCCCGCTGACGACGTACCGCAGATCGGCGGTCTCCTCCTCATCGATCGGCCCCGGGTGAATAGGCGCAAGACGACTGGCAAAACGTCCGAGCGAATGACGCCGCGACGGTTCCTCTTCCCCGGTGGCCCGCGGAGTCGCCAAGCTGAGCACGGCTTCTTCGACCGCCCGCAGGGCCCTTCCCTGAAGTCGCAGGCCCCCCAGCGACGGAAGGGACAGCAGCGCCAGGCCGTGTTCATGACTCAGATCCACGACGAGCTTGCGCCCGTGCGAGTGCAGCGGAAGGTCGGTGAGGGCCACGACGACGTCCCAATGTTCCGCACGCGCGCGGTCCATGATCCGGCGCGTCAACGTGGACAGATCCTCGGTCCCTGCGGTGAAGGGCTCACTGACCACCTCGACGTCGAACCGCCGCCCCCGGCCCGACTTGTCGGCGAGCCGATCAGGGAGGACCCGGGCGATGCGCCGCGCGATCTGCGTCGGCGCGTCCGGATCCGCCAGGAGAGCCACGACCGTGACGCCCTGCGACGACTCGCGCATGACCGGACCCTTCTCGTCGGCTGCCCCGGCGCTCACCAGTGCCCCCAGGATGCTCCCGAGATACCGTCGGCGCCCCCTGACACGCTTGCCCGCCGCCGGCCGGCAGACGGACCGCTGCTTCATCCTGGGGCGGGGGAACGGGGGTGAGGCCCAATCAAGAACCGTTCACGGCCGGGGTTCATCCGGGCTTGACGCCCTGGGAGTGCTTCGGGCGCCGGACGGGAACAAGACGCCGGCGAGCGGCTCCTCGAGGTCCCGGGCCTGACTTGGAAGTCGATCTCGCCCTGCGCGCCCGCGCGTCGGCCTCCGGGTGATCCCCTCCGGAACACGCGCCCCACGCGCAGCTCACTCCTCGAGATCTACGCCGAAGCCAGGGAGGAAGAGGCGCGGGCCGCGCTCGGCAAGCTCTCCGATGCAATGGGCGGGGCCGGCTGATGCCGTTGCTGTACTTTGCTGCTGTACGCCACTGAAACGCAAGAGACCCCGGATCTCTCCGGGGTCTCTCATCTGTGCGCACTCGGCAGGATTCGAACCTGCAACCTTCTGATCCGTAGTCAGATGCTCTATCCGTTAAGCTACGAGTGCTTGTTCTTTTGTTCTGCCCCCGCTCCCGGTCCTTTCGGCCCGCTCGCGGCGACAGGAAGAACATTACATGACTGCCGCCGTCATGTGAAATCCGATCCGCATACCCCTTGTGACCTGCGAAAACGTCGGCAGGGGGCGAGGAGGCGGCAGAGGTCGGGAAACGCCGAAGCCCCGGTCCTGGGGACCGGGGCTTCGGGATGGGGGCGGAGGCGGAGGGATTTGAACCCTCGATGGGCTTTAAGGCCCAAACCGCATTAGCAGTGCGGCGCCATAGACCGGACTAGGCGACGCCTCCAGCACAACCGCTCACGCGAGCGCGCGAGTGGTGCGTGCAGATGATGACACAGTCGAGCACCGCGTCACCAATCGCCCCCCACGGTACTAGGCACCTGGGCCGCAGAGCAAAGGGCTTCTCCCCCGGCGGGGCGCAACGTCCGGGGCGGGGGCGCGTTGGAAGGGGTATGGACTCCGTGCTGCCGGGCGCCGGACGGCGCCTTCTGCTCGCGTCGCTCTGCGCCGCCGCTTCCCTCGTCCCCCTCACCGCCGTGTCCGCCGCCGCGGCCGGCGCCGTGCCGCCGCCCGTCCGGCCGGATGACCAGGGTGATCACCTCACCATCGTGGTCCGGCACGCCGGGGCGGGCCGGGACGGGACGTACGAGGTGCGCTGCCACCCCAGTGCCGGTCGGCATCCGGACGTCGCCGAGGCGTGCCGGGTGCTCGACGCGCACACGCGGTGGGGGCGTGATCCCTTCGCGCCGGTCCCTGACGGCACCACCTGCACGATGCTCTACGGCGGCCCGGCCACCGCCCGGGTCACCGGGACCTGGGCCGGACGCCCGGTGGACGCCTCGTACGACCGCGGCGACGGGTGTGAGATCGGGCGGTGGGACCGGATGGTCCCCATGCTGCCGCGCATGGGCGGGCCGGCGTAGCGGGCGGTGGGCGGACGCATTGGTTCCGTAAAGGTCCCGGGGAGGACTCGGGGAGCCGGCGCATACGGTCACGCGTTCGCCGTCACTTCCTCGTGGGACCTCCCTCTCATCCGGCGCCCCGAGCGCGACCCGTGCCCTTAGACTCCCTCGCGTGACACGTCGCGGGCCGGTTGGCAAGATGGCCCGAGCGGTCGGCAAGGTGCGGTAACAGGGAGGAAGGCGTCTCGTGAGCAGCAGGCCATCCCGAGGCGCTGCTCGCCTCGCAGCCATACTCGACGCGCTGCCGGACGCGTTGGTCCTGGTCAACGCCAACGGAACCGTCGTCAACGCCAACACCATCGCGCTGGAGGCCTTCGAGACGCCCGGTACGGCTCTCGTGGGGCGCGGGCTGCTCGATCTGCTGCCCGAGTTCGACTCCCGGCTCATCCCCGGCTCCATGCGGCGGCCCGATCACATGGATCCCACGGGACGGACCAAACCGACCCGGATGGTCGCGCGGCGGACCGACGGGACCGAGTTCCCGGTCGAGGTCACCAGCGCGAACCTGGAGAACGGGCAGCAGGCGTACGACGGTTACGGCTACACCGGCGACGAGCTGCTGATGATCGTGGTCCGGGACCTGTCCGGGACCGTGGACACCGAGGCCGAGCTGGCCCGGTCGCAGCGGCAGACCGAGATGATCCTGCGGGCGGCGGCGGAAGGTGTCGTGGGCACCGACACCGACGGACGGATCGTGCTCGTCAACCCGGCCGCCGCCCAGATACTGGGGTACCGGGCCGGTGAGCTGGGCGGCAAGGAGCTGCACACGCTGGTGCTGCACTCCCGCGCCGACGGCTCGCCCTTCCCGTACGACGAGTCGCCGCTCGCCGACACCCTGCGCTCCGGCCGCAAGCACCGGGTGCGCGGGCAGGTGCTGTGGTCCAAGGGCGACCAGAAGGTGCCGGTCGACCTGACCACCGCGCCGGTGCGCGACGGCGACCAGCTCGTCGGCGCCGTGATGACCTTCACCGACCGGCGGCCGTACGACGCCCTGGTGGAGGAGAAGGCCGCGCTGGAGAAGGCGCACGCCGAGGAGCTGGAACGGCTCTCCGAGGAACACGCCTCCGACCTGACCGCGCTGCGCCAGCAGCACGTCACCGAGGTCGAGGAGCTGCGCGAGAAGCACACGGAGGAGCTGGCGGCGGGCGAGGAGCGGTACGCGGCGCTCGCCGAGCGGGAGAAGGACCGGTACGAGGCCCTCGCCGGACGGCACGAACAGTTGCTGACGCTGCTCGGGCAGTCGCTGCGCGGACCGCTGGACGAGCTGCGCCGCGAGCTGTCCGCGCTCGCCGCCGACGACGCGGGGCAGCTGTGGCCCGAGGCCAACCAGGTGCTCCACCACCTCTCGGCCGGCTACTCCCGCATCACGACCCTCATCGACAACGTCCTCGGGTACCAGCGGCTGGACGCGGGCGCCGAGGACATCACCCGTACGAAGGTCATGCTGGACGCCGTCGTCGCCGCCGGTGTGGACGGGGCCGTCGAGCTGATCGGGCCGGGGCGCGTGCAGTTCGCCGTCCACGCTCCGCCCATCGAGGCCGAGGTCGACCCGCAGCGGCTCGCCACCGCGCTCGCGCACCTGGTGGCGGACGTCGCCGGGGTCGACGCCACCGGCAACACGCCCGTCTCGGCGGGCGGTTACCTGGACAACACCGTCGTCGTGGCCGCCGCGCAGCGCGGTGAGGTCGCGCGGATCGAGGTGCGCGGCCCGTACGCCGGCGGGGACCCGGTGCACGAGCCGATCGTGCGCGGGATCGTACGGGCCCACGGCGGTGTGCTCCAGACGCACGAGGTGCCGGGCATGAGCGGCAGCGCGTACGTGCTCGAAGTACCGCTCGGCGGCGGGGCGGGCGCGGTCGCCGCAGGGGCTGCCGGTGCCGCCGAGGCGTCGGTCGCGGTGCGGGTGCCGGACGGCGGTGAGGGCGGCGCGGACGACGCCGGTACGGCGGGGCAGGGCCCCGTTGGTGGCCGGCGGCGGGCCCGGCGGGCCTCCACGGACGCCTTCCTGGACAGTGACGTGGCCGGCGCGGGTGACGCCGGTGACACGGAGGCGCCCGCGCCGACCGGACGGCGCCGGCGGCGTGCCGCCGCGCCCGCCGACGAGGGTGCCGAGGTCCCGGCCGAGGGCGCGGAGACCGCATCCGGCGGGACCGGACGGCGCCGCGGCCGGCCTGCGGACAACGCCGGTGCCGGTGCCGGTGCTGCTGCTGGTGAGGGCAACGCCGAGGGCGTGTCCGAGGGGTCCGTGGTGACCTCGGCCGAGCAGGGCGCGGGGGCCGCCGCCTCCGGTACGGGACTCGGTGGCACCGTGCCTCCGCAGGGCGTGCCCGTGCCGACGGGCCGACGCGCCCGCCGTGACTCCGGTGCCCCGCAGGCCGCGCTGCCTCCGGCGCTTGCGGCGGCGGGCGGCGAGCCGGGCGCGCGGGCGGTGCCGGCCGAGGGTGCCTCCGTGGTGCCGGCGCAGGGTGGCGAGGCGGTTCCGGCCGAGGGCGCGCAGCCGACGGGACGGCGCCGACGGGCGCTGGCCGCGGCGGCGGAGCGGGCCGCGGCGCAGGAGGCGGCGGGCGGCGCGCGTACGGTCTTCGCCCTGCCGCCGGCCGAGGCGGACCGGTCCCCGGACACCCCGGGCCCGGAGGGTGGCACGGCCGAAGCCATGGGCACGGGCGTCGGCACGGGTGTGGCTGTGCCGGTGCCACCCGGTGGCGGCGCGGCTGCGGGGCCGGGTACGGGGGTCCCTGTGGCTCCGGGTGCCGGGGTTCCGGTGACTCCGGGGGCCGGGGGCCAGGTGGCTCCGGGGACGGCGGTCCCTGTGGCTCCGGGGGCCGGAATGCCGGTGGCTCCGGGCGCCGGAATGCCGGTGGCTCCGGGCGCCGGAATGCCGGTGGCTCCGGGGCCGGGGGCCAGCTGGCTCCGGGGACGGGGGTCCCTGTGGCTCCGGGCGCCGGAGTTCCCGCTGCCCCTGATGCCGGTGCTCCTGTCAGCCCGCACGCCGGTGTCCCTGCTGGTGGCCCCGAGGCTGCCGGTGCCGGCGTTCCCGCCGGTGGCCCCGTCGCTCCCGGTGCCGGGATTCCCGTCGCCCCAGGTGCCGGTGCGCCTACGGCCTCCGGCACCGACGCCGGCGCACCCGTGGCTCCGGGTGCCGTAGCCCCCGCCGTTCCCGGTGCGGGTCCCGCCGTCGGCGGTCGGCCCGGCGTCCCCGGTCCGGTGGCCGGTGCCGGGCCGTTGCCCGGACAGGTGCAGGTTCCCGCTCAGATGCCGGTGTCCGTCGAGGGCATCCCTGGTGATGACGGCCGGCACGACGCCGTACCGCTCGACCAGGCCGAGGACCACACCCCGCCGCAGCCGCATCCCACCAGCGCGCCGACCGGCCGACGCCGCCGGGCTGTGGCCCAGCCCGCCGAGGCCGCCCGGGCGATGGCGCCCGCGACCGGGCAGACACCGCCGCAGCCCCTTCCGGCGTCGGCCGCTTCCGGCCAGGTCCCACAGGGTACGGCCGTACCGCCGGCCCCCGGTCAGGGGACCCCGGCGCACAGCGTTCCGGCACAGGGGACGGCCGGGCAGGGCAGCCCCGTCCAGGCCGGTACCGCCGCCCCGGCCGGGCAGCCCGCCGCCCAGGCGCAGGGTGCCGTGCCTGCGGGCCCCGGCGCCCAGCCCGGTGCCACCGCCCCGGGCCGACCGGACGCACCGGCCCCGGGCACGCCGGGCCACCCCGCCCCGCCCACGGCACGCCCGCCCCTGTCCCCGCTGGTCAGCCCGCACCCGCCCCGGCCACGCCAGCCCACGGCACGTCCGGCCAGGCTCCGCAGGGCCAGGGCACCGCCCCCCACCTCGCTGTCGCGCAGCCGGGCACCCCGGCCGCCGGTACTCCGGTGGCGTCCCCGGGTGCGCTGCCGCTGCCCGCCGAGGCAGCCGCGGGTCAGGTGCCCGCTGGGGCGCAGGGAGCCCAAGCCGCGCCTGTGCCGCCCGGCGTCCCGCAGCAGTGGCCGGGCGCCGACGACACCTCCGGCACGGGGACCCACTCACCGGCTCCGGGCGCCCCCGCCGCCGGCGTCCCGCAGCAGTGGCCCGGCTCCGGCGACACCTCCGGCACGGGGACCCCAAGCCCGGCCCCCGGCACCCCCACCGCCGGCGTCCCACAGCAATGGCCCGGCTCAGGGGACACCTCCGGTGCCGGGGTCCCCGCCGGTGGCCGGCCGCCGCGGGTCGCGATGCCGTTGCCCGCCGAGGCCGTCGGTGGCACCCCCGTCGACCCGGACTCGACGCAGGGGCGGGCGATCAGCGTCCGTACGCTCGGGCAGGGCGTGCCGTTCGCGCGGCAGGCCGCCCAGGTCCAGCAGCCGACGGCGACCCCGCCGCCGCACGCGCCGGGCGGTTCGGGCCGGCGGCGCAAGCTGGGCACGCGTCCCGACCCGGCGCCCACCGGCCAGGAGTCCCGGCCGGACCAGACGGCCCGGCCGCACCCGTCCGCCGAGCCCGCGCCCGCGCACCCCACGCCGAGCGGACAACCGTCACTCGGCGGCCAGGACTCGCTCGCCGGGCAGCCGACCCCGCCGCACCCCTCGCCCACCGCCCCGGCACCCGTGCCGCAGCCCTCGCTCGGTGGGCAGGCGCGGCCGGCGCAGGGCACCGAGGGGGGCGGGCGGTCGTACGCCATAGGCGCCCCGGGGCCCGATGCCGCCGAGGGGCCGGAGCCGCTGGACGGTCCCGGTGGGGCCGTGGAGGTGGCGGACACCCCGCGTCCGCAGCCGCTGGACGACGAGCTGCCCCCGGAGCCGCTGGACAACCCGCGCCGGCTGCTGGTGTGGCCCGCGCCGGACGTGACGACCCAGCAGGCGCTGAGCGACCGTGGCTACCGGCCGGTGATCGTGCACTCGCGCGAGGAGGTCGACGCCCAGATCGCGGCCTTCCCCGCCGCGTTGTTCGTGGACCCGCTGACCGGACCGATCACGCGGACGGCGTTGCAGTCGCTGCGTCAGGCCGCCGTGGCCGCCGAGGTCCCGGTACTGGTCACGGCCGGGCTGGGGCAGGCGACGCGCGAGGCGGCGTACGGTGCCGACCCCGCCGTACTGCTGAAGGCGCTGGCTCCCCGGGACAGCGAGCAGCATCCTCCGCGGGTGCTGCTCATCGAGGAGCACGCGGAGATCGCGCTGGCGCTGACCGCGACGCTGGAGCGGCGCGGGATGCAGGTGGCGCGGGCCGCGAACGACAACGACGCGGTGACGCTGGCGGGGCAGTTCCGGCCGAACCTGGTGGTGATGGACCTGATGCAGGTGCACCGCCGACGGGCCGGGATCGTGGACTGGCTGCGGGCGAACGGGCAGCTCAACCGCACCCCGCTGGTCGTCTACACCGCCGCCGTCGACCCGGCCGACCTGCCCCGGCTCGCCTCCGGCGAGACCGTGCTGTTCCTCGCCGAGCGGTCGACCAGCGGTGAGGTGCAGTCGCGGATCGTGGACCTGCTGGCCCGGATCGGCACGAACTAGCGCCCCTGTTTCCGACGAGCGGTCGCGGGCCGCCTCCCTCCTGGGGGCGGCCCGCGGGGGTCTTCAGAGCCGGGTGACGTCCAGCCGCCCGTCGGCGTACTGCCGGCGCAGCACCTTCTTGTCGAACTTGCCCACGCTCGTCTTCGGCACCGACTCGACGACCGTCCAGCGTTCGGGGAGCTGCCACTTGGCGATGCGGCCCTCCTCGGCGAGGAAGGCGCGCAGGGTCTCGAAGTCGGCTGTCGCGCCCGGCCGCAGGACGACCGTGGCCAGCGGGCGCTCGCCCCACCTCTCGTCCGGCACGGCGACCACGGCGGCCTCGGCGACGTCCGGGTGGGACATCAGCGCGTTCTCCAGCTCGACGGAGGAGATCCATTCGCCGCCGGACTTGATGACGTCCTTGGCGCGGTCGGTGAGGGTGAGGAAGCCGTCGGGGGAGATGGTGCCGACGTCACCGGTCTTCAGCCAGCCGTCCTCACTGAACTTGTCGGTGGGGCGCAGGGGTTCGGCGTCGGGGCCGTTGTAGTAGGCGCCCGCGATCCAGGGGCCGCGCACCTCCAGCTCGCCCGCCGACGCGCCGTCCCAGGGCAGGCGTTCGCCGCCGGGGCCGGTGAGGCGGGCCTCGACGCCGGCCGGGAAGCGGCCCTGGGTGAGGCGGTAGGCGAACTCCTCGTCGGTGCCCGCCGCGTGGGCCGGCGGGCGGGCGACCGTGCCGAGCGGGGAGGTCTCCGTCATGCCCCAGGCGTGGCAGACCCGCATGCCCAGCTCGTCGAAGGCCGCCATCAGGGAGGGCGGGCAGGCCGAGCCGCCGATGGTGACCTGGGTGAGGGAGGAGATGTCACGGGGTGTGGCGTGCAGCTCGCCGAGGAGGCCCTGCCAGATGGTCGGGACGGCCGCCGCGTGGGTGGGCCGTTCACGCTCGATCATCTCGGCGAGCGGGGCGGGCTGCAGGAAGCGGTCCGGCATCAGCATGTTGACGCCGGTCATGAAGGTGGCGTGCGGCAGGCCCCAGGCGTTGACGTGGAACTGCGGGACGACCACGAGAGAGGTGTCCTGGTCGGTCAGGCCCATCGACTGGGCCATGTTGACCTGCATGGAGTGCAGGTAGATGGAACGGTGGCTGTAGACCACGCCCTTGGGGTCGCCGGTCGTGCCGGAGGTGTAGCACATGGCGGCGGCCCGGCGTTCGTCCAGCTCGGGCCAGTCGTAACCGGTCGGGCGGCCGGCGAGCAGTTCCTCGTACTCGTGCACCCGGGCGGTGGCGCCCTGGAGCGGGGAGCGGTCGCCGGGCCCGGACACGACGATGTGCTCGACGGTGGGCAGCTTGGGCAGCAGCGGTGCGAGCAGCGGGATCAGGGAGCCGTTGACGAGGACGACCTTGTCGGCCGCGTGGTTGACGATCCACACCAACTGCTCGGCAGGCAGGCGCAGGTTGAGCGTGTGCAGCACCGCGCCCATGGACGGGATCGCGAAGTACGCCTCGACGTGCTCGGCGTTGTTCCACATGAGCGTGGCGACCCGGTCGTCGCCGGTCACGCCCAGCTCGTCCCGCAGGGCGTGTGCCAACTGGGCGGCGCGGGTCCCGATCTCGGCGAAGGTGCGCCGGTGGGGCTCGGGTTCCCCGGTCCAGGTGGTCACCCGCGACGAGCCGTGGACCGTCGACCCGTGGGTCAGGATCCTGGAAATCAGCAGCGGTACGTCCTGCATGGTGGCCAGCACGGCGTTCCTCCCGGGCGACATTGCCTACGCGGTAGTAGGGGGGTGCGCTGATTCTGCGCACATACCACGCGGTATGTCACTAGGGGGTGTGTCACTGAGGGGGAGGAAATCCCGGTCGGCGGAAGGGGAAAGCGCGGCCCGGGGGGCTGCGGCGGGGGAGCAGGAGTCCGGCCGGGCGCCGGTGCCCGGGCAAGGGCTAGCGGGCCAGCTCCAGTTCGGGGTCCTCGCGCAGCTTGCCCAGCGCGCGGGACACCGCCGACTTCACCGTGCCCACCGACACGCCGAGCACCTCGGCGGTCTGGGCCTCGCTGAGGTCCTCGTAGTACCGCAGGACCACCATCGCCCGCTGCCGGGCCGGCAGCCGCAGGACGGCCCGCCACATCGCGTCGCGCAGCGCCTGCCGTTCGGCCGGGTCGTCGCCGCCGGTCGCGGGCTCCGGCTCGGGCAGCTCGTCGCAGGAGAACTCGTCCACTCTGCGCTTGCGCCACTGCGAGGTCCGGGTGTTCAGCAGCGCCCGGCGCACATAGCCGTCGAGCGCCCGCTGGTCCTCGATCCGCTCCCAGGCCACATAGGTCTTGGCGAGCGCGGTCTGCAGCAGGTCCTCGGCGTCGCTCGGGTTCGCGGTCAGCGAGCGCGCGGTGCGCAGCAGGACCGGCTGACGGGCCCGCACGTACGACGCGAACGACGGGTAGGCGGGAGTCCGCCGCCCGGGTGCGGCGGCGGCCGAGGCGCTGGTGCAGACGGGTGTGGTCATGACTCCACGCTAGGAGTGCGGCACACGGCGCGGATCGGCCGCAGGTCCCGAAGGCGAGTCCCCCTCAGGTTGTAGGGGTGGGGCTGCCTCCACCTCCTGAAGGTGGAGTACGGGTGTGCCCGGTCTGCGGGTACGACCCTGAGGAGGTCAGCCGTCCCCCGTCAGGACCAGCCCGGACACCGGCACCCCGGCGCCGGCCGTCACCAGGGTGCGAGCCGCCCCCAGGACCTGGTTCACGGCCGTTTCCCGCAGCTGGCGCACCGCCTCCGCGCTGCCGTTCATGCCGGAGCAGCCCGTGCCCGGCTTGGTCGTCTCACGGGCGGACACGTGCTCGATGACCGTGTCGAAGGCGATCTCGCCACCCGGCCACAACGGGCCGCGTGTTCTCCTGACTGCCCGTCAGACTGCGTGGGGCGTCAAGGCCGGCGGCCGCCCGACCGGACCGGGGAACGCCGACGCGGCGGCACCGAAGCACCGCCGCGCCGACGTGTTGCGACCCCGAAGCACACCCCGCGAGCGCCCTCCTCAGGAGGACCCTCGCCCCCGGCTCACCAGAGCTGGGTGAAGTTGACGTCGATGTTCTCGTTGCCCTGCCGGATGGCCGTGAACGCGGAGCCGTTGACCTGGGCGGTGTTGCTCTGGTTCGAGGCACCGGAGCCGGCCGCGTTCTGGTTCGTGGTGGACGAGTTGCCGTTGTTGTCGTCGCCGACCCCGCTGCCGAGGACGGCCGCCACGCCCGAGTTCGATCCGTCGTCCGCGAGGGCGCCGTTGTCCGCCGTCGCGACGCCGGCGAAGAGGGCGGCTGCGAGTGGGAGAGCGGATACGGCGGCGAGAACGCGGGCGGTACGGATGCTTGCCATGTGTTCCTCCAGAACCAAGCACTCTGCGGCCCTGAGGCCGGTGGTACGTGAACTACGGCTGGTGTCGAGGCAGTTGGCCGACCGCCTTGACTGTCGTGGACGACGTCGCGCCTCCAGAGTTGCCCACCGGATCCCCGGCGAACCGTCCTGGAAGCCGCGATTCGCACGCAAGCGTGATGACAAGTCGATAAACCCCTATCGCCATCTTTGATCGCATTCACCCCGGATCCACGCCTCACCTGACATCGCGCCCCCAAGCCGTGCAAGGGATGAATCGTTCCGCCACCATTCCGGCCGATCCGCCCCGTACCGGCGCATCCCGACTACCCACCCCTTCCTATTTTCGAACGGGTGTACGAACATGGAGCCATGGCCACCATCGACCGGCAGGCCACGACGCTGGCCCTCGCACACGCGCTGTCAGCCGCGGAACGCGGACTGGCCGTGATCCCCCTGTCCCGGACGAAACTCCCGGCCCTGCGCTCCCCGCACCGCGACGACCCGAACCCGGTGGGGCGCCCCTGCCACGGCGAGTGCGGCCGCTTCGGCCATGGCGTGTACGACGCCTCCACCGATCCCGTCCGCATCCGCGAGCTCTTCGCCGCCGCTCCCCGGGCCACCGGCTACGGCATCGCCTGCGGGCTGCCTCCGTACCACCTGATCGGCGTCGACCTGGACACGAAGTCCGGCACGGACTCCTCGGCCGCCCTGCGGGAACTGGCCCTGCGCCATCTGTTCACGATCCCGGAGACGGTCGTCGTCCTCACCCCGAGCGGCGGCCGCCACCTCTGGCTGACCGGCCCGCCCGACACCGTCGTACCGAACTCGGCCGGCCGGCTCGCCCCCGGCATCGACATCCGGGGCGCCGGCGGCTACCTCGTCGGCCCCGGTTCCCGCACCGACCACGGCGTCTACACCGCCGCGCCCGGCACCGCCGACCTCGCCCCGGCCTCCTGCCCGCCGTCCCTCCTGCGGCTCCTGCTCCCCCCGCCCCGCGCACCCCACCCCACCCGTCCGGCGGTGGGCGGCCACGGACAGGGGCTGGTCCAGTTCGTGCTGGCCGCGCACGAGGGGCAGCGCAACACCCGCCTGTTCTGGGCCGCCTGCCGCGCCTACGAGAACGGCATCGGGGCCGTCCTGGCCGACTCCCTCGTGGCCGCCGCCCGCGACACCGGCCTGACCGAACGTGAGGCCCGCGCCACGATCGCGTCAGCGGCCCGGCTGACCGGGCACCGGCCGTGAGACGGGCGGCGCCGGCAAGACCTTCACCCCACCGGCTGGGCGAGCAACGGCCAGAGGTAGACCACTCCCGCGATGCACCCCGTGGCCGACCCGGCCATCCAGTACAAGGAGAAGGTGTTGAGGGGCACCTTGACCCAGGGCTTCTCCTCCTGTTCCGCGATGTCGGACGCGACCCTTTTCGCCACCGGCACCAGCATGACGACGAACATCACCAGGGCACAGCTGTAGAAGTACAGGGTGTGAGAGACGGAGTAGCCCTTCACCGCGGCGTTGGGCAGCAGGAACACCCAGCCGGCCAGCGGGGCTACGAGCATGCGCCGCTTCGCCTTCGGCGTCGGCATGCACCAGTACATCGCGGCCAGGTAGACGACGGTGACGCCGACCGCGATGAGCCACCAGGCTTCCGTGGTCAGATGGGCGTGCATGATCGGGGCTCCTCCTGAGGCGGAACGTACGAGCACGGTCGTAGCGGTGGCCGGACCCGGCACGGCGGCCGCTGTCTCGTCGAGCCCTCACCCCCGTCCCGCCCGAATGGATGTGCCGACGGGATCGGCCCCCGACCGTTTCACCCGGTCAGGGGCCGTCCACCTGCGCGGTGGGTGTGGGATTTGAACCCACGGTGGCTCGCGCCACGACGGTTTTCAAGACCGTTCCCTTAGGCCGCTCGGGCAACCCACCTCGTCCCCGTCCCACCTGGGGCGGAGCGGGTACAGCGTACCGGGCGCGGGCCGGGGTGTGGGGGCACGGCCCCCGTGGGTCAGTTGTCGCCCACCCGGGAACCCAGTGTCAGTTCCACCGTGTGCTCCTGGCCGCCCCGCTTGTAGGTGACCGTCACCTTGTCGCCCGGCTTGTGGGTCCAGATCTCGCCGATGAGGGTCGGTCCGCTGTCGATCACGTGGTCGTCGAGCTTGGTGATGACGTCACCGGGCTTGAGGCCGGCCTTGTCCGCCGGACCGCCCGTCTCCACCGCGGCGGAGCCGCCCGTGCCCTGGTCGGTGATCTGCGCGCCGTCACTGGAGTCCTGCAGGGACACGGACGCGCCGATGCGCGCGTACACCGGCTTGCCGGTCTTGATCAGTTGCTGGGCGACGTACTTGGCCTGGTTGATCGGGATGGCGAAGCCCAGGCCGATCGAGCCGGACTGGCCGGTGCCGAAGCCGCCGCTGCCGGTGGACTGGATCGCGGAGTTGATGCCGATGACCGCGCCGGAGGCGTCCAGCAGCGGGCCGCCGGAGTTGCCGGGGTTGATGGACGCGTCGGTCTGCAGGGCGCTCATGTACGACGCCTTGCTGCTGGAGCTGCCGTCGCTGGAGGCCACCGGGCGGTTCTTGGCGCTGATGATGCCCGTCGTGACCGTGTTGGACAGGCGGAAGGGCGCGCCGATGGCGATGGTCTCGTCACCGACGGCCACCTTGTCGGAGTCACCGAGGGGGAGCGGCTTGAGGTCGGAGGGGGCGTTCTTCAGCTTGATGACCGCGACGTCGTAGCCCTCTGCGTGGCCGACGATCTCGGCGTCGTACTTCTTGCCGTTCGGGAAGGTGGCCGTCAGCTTGCCGCCGTCCACCGCGTCCGCCACCACGTGGTTGTTGGTGACGATGTGACCCTGGGTGTCGAAGACGAACCCGGTGCCCACCCCGCCCTCGCCGTTGGTGCTCTCCGCCTCGATGGTCACCGTGCTGGGCAGCGCCTTGGCGGCCACGTTGGCGATCGTCCCCGGCGCGCGCTTGACCTGCGTGGCGCCGCTGTCGGACGCGGAGACGGTGGTGGAGCCGCGGTCGTCCCGGTCCTTGGCCAGGGTGTAGCCGAGGCCGCCGCCCAGGCCGCCCGCCACCAGCGCGGCCACCAGGACCGCCGCGACCAGCCCGCCGCGTCCGCCGCGCGGCTGGGGGGCGGGCTGCTGGTAGGTGCTTCCCCAGCCGGTGCCCGCGGCGCCGGAGCCGCCGTCGGCGTAGGCCGGGGTGGTCGGCGGCGGGGGCGGCCAGGAGCCGTCGGGGGCCGGGCCGGGCTGGTGCGCCGTGCCGTGGTCCGCCGTGGCGGAGGCCGCCGGGGCCTCGTGGGGCACGGGCGGGAGCGGGGCCGTCGGCGCGTTCCCCTCGGGCGCGGGGCCCTGCGGGGAAGCGGCGGGAGAGGCCATCGGCACGGGAGGTGCGGACGGCGCCGGGGGTACCGTGTTGCCCTCGTTCTCGGTGCTCACAGGTCTTCTCCTCGATCCACGCCTGGTGTCGTCGGTCGCACTGGTCTGCAGTCAGCTTTTCCCACGGGCCGTCAGAGCACCATAAGCGGTGGCTGTGGGTCCGGCAGCCGTCTTTATATAGGTTTATATAGGATCTTTCGAGCAAAGGTTTTGTAACGTGCATGCCGCATGCCCCCCGTTCGTCGCAGGGACGGACCCGCACCGGCCCCGTGCACCCGGCGACGGTGGCACCATGACGCGGTGACCCACGCACGACAGCACTCCCTCCAGGTCGTCGCCCACCGCGGCGCCTCGGAGGACGCACCCGAACACACCCTCGCCGCCTACCGGAAGGCCATCGAGGACGGCGCGGACGCCCTGGAGTGCGACGTACGGCTGACCGCGGACGGCCATCTGGTCTGCGTCCACGACCGGCGGGTGAACCGTACCTCCAACGGCCGCGGCGCGGTGTCCGCGCTGGAACTGGCCGATCTGGCCGCCCTCGACTTCGGCTCCTGGAAGACGCGCGAGGCCTGGCGCGGACGGGACGAGGAACCCGACTGGGAGCACCGGCCGGAGGACCGCGAGGAGACCTCCGTGCTCACCCTGGAGCGGCTGCTGGAGCTGGTCGCGGACGCCGGGCGGCGGGTGGAGCTGGCCATCGAGACCAAGCACCCCACGCGCTGGGCGGGGCAGGTCGAGGAGCGGCTGCTGGCCCTGCTGAAACGGTTCGGACTGGACGCGCCGGCGTCAGCCGCCGAGTCGCCGGTCCGGGTCATGAGCTTCTCGGCGCGTTCGCTGCACCGGGTGCGGGCCGTGGCGCCGACACTGCCGACGGTGTACCTGATGCAGTTCGTCTCGCCCCGGCTGCGCGACGGACGGCTGCCCGTGGGCGTCGGCATCGCGGGGCCCTCGATCCGTATCGTGCGCAGTCACCCCGCCTACGTGGAGCGGCTGAAGCGGGCCGGTCACCAGGTCCACGTGTGGACCGTGAACGAGCCTGAGGACGTCGATCTCTGTGTCGGGCTGGGCGTCGACGCCATCATCACCAACCGCCCGCGCGCGGTGCTGCGGCAACTGGGCCGCTGAGCCGGCCCGTGCCCGCCACGCCCGTGCGGGCCCGTCACTGGGTGTGCTCCGGCGCGTTCGCTGCGTGTCCACCTGTGTCGAATGCGTCACCGGAAGGGGATTGGCCGGTTTCCGGTACAGGCCGAGAGGGCATCCACCCCATGGCGTGGGGCGAAGGAGGTCTCGGGGGTGGCGTTGGTGGTGGCACAGGAGGTGCCCACGTCGTCGAGCATGGCCGTACCCCATGGCCCTGCGGGCGTGGGGAAGGCGCGGCACCGGATGCGGGCGCAGCTGCGCAGCGGTGGCGTATCCGAATCGGTCATCGACGACGCCGTACTGATCCTTTCCGAACTGTTGAGCAACGCCTGCAAGCACGGGCGGCCCCTGGGGGACGCGCCGGCCGGGGACGGGGACGTCCGCGCCGCCTGGCGGGTCGACGCGCGCGGGCGGCTCGTCGTGGAGGTCACGGACGGCGGCGGCCCGACCCGCCCGGCGCCGGCCACGCCCTCGGTGACCGCGCACGGCGGCCGCGGGCTGAACATCATCACGGCCCTCGCCGACGACTGGGGCGTCCGGGACGACGTCCAGGGCGAGGTGACGGTCTGGGCGCTGGTCCACGAGGACGTCCACGATCCCGACGCCGGGTGCCGCCGCGAGGGTTTCGCTACGCGCGTCACCCGCTCCGCGCCGCTGCCCGAGCTGTCCGGGCTCGACTTCGCCGACGTGTTCGACGACCTGGACTGAACCAGGGCGGCGTCCCCGTTCACCGCCCGTGGATTCACCCACCGGCGTCGAGCGCGCGTGCGTTGTCCACAGGTTCCCGTCGGTCATGGTCCGAACGGCTAGGCTCCGGACGTACGAGAAGAGCCGTAACCGGGAGACACCCACCATGGCCAAAAAGCGACCCCAGACGAAGGCCAAGCCGCAGCTGATCGACGGGGAGATCCCGGTTGTCGGCGCCCGCGAACCCTGCCCCTGCGGCAGCGGCCGGCGCTACAAGGCCTGCCACGGCCGGGCGGCCGCGCACGCCGCGACCGAGCTGGTGCAGCGCCCGTTCGAGGGACTGCCCGGCGAGTGCGACTGGGTCGCGCTGCGCGAGCTGGTCCCGGCCGCGACGGCAGGGCTGCCCCTGCGCGGCGGCCTGCCCGAGGGCGTTCCGTCGGTCACCCTGGCCACCGTGCTGCCGATGGCCTGGCCCGCGCTGCGCCGCGACGACGGCTCGGTGCTGATCGGCCTGCAGAACGACACGGCCTCCGGCGACATCAGCCGTGACCTCGCCGACACGCTGCTGCGCGCGCTGGAGGCCGCGCCCGGCACCCCGGTGCAGGGCCGCCGGGCCCCCGCCGAGGGGCCGCGCCTGCAGGATCTGCTCGACCCGGAGGGCGCGTTCGAACCGGTCGTGCACAGCGGCTTCGAGTTCTGGGTGCCGGACGCGGAGAACGCCACGCCGGAGGTGGCCGCCTCCCTGGAGCGGGCCAACGCCGCCGCCATCCCGACCGTGAAGCTGTCCGGTGTGGACGCCGCCTACTGGTGCCAGACCCCGGAGAAGAACCACCTGCGCTGGGTCATGCCCCACCCGGAGGAGCAGCTTCTGGACGCCCTCGCGCGGTTGCACGCGGCGGGCAGGTCCAGCCTCGGCGAGGGCACCCGGCTCGTGGGCTCCTTCCGTGCTCACGGCCTCATCGTGCCGGTCTGGGACCTGCCGACCGGGGTCACCGCGGAGGACGTGGAGAAGCCGGCCGCCGAGTTCGCCGAGCGCCTCGCCGCCGCCCTCGCCGTCGAGGAGCCGCTGACTCCGGAGGAGCGCCGGGCGCGCGGCGGCCTGACCAACCGGCAGGTCACGCTGAGCTGACGCCCCCCGCGCGGATGTTCACGGCTGACCGGTCGGTCAGCCGTGAACAGCGGACCGCGCGGCAGGTGACTCGCGTCACAACTCCCGGTTTCGACAGGGCAATCGGTGTCCGAATAGCCAACCCGGAATTTGCGAACCGCCGATCTCTTGTTACCGTTCCAGTAGCCCGGTTGCTGGTGCATCCCCCGTCGCCAGCAACCGGGTCTTTCCATGCCCGCGTACGGCGGGCTGCGCGCAGCGGGTCGCCAACTCTGCCCGGACGCTCAGGAGTTGCTGCCGGAGCGGAGCAGCAGCGCCCCGTCAGGGCCGCGCTCGGCGAACTCGGAGACGGCCGTGTAGGCGTCCGGTCCGCCCCGGCTGCGCTCGCGCGGGGTCTCACAGGTGGCGGGCTCGTCGTCGGTCCCGGTGGCACAGCGGATCTGCACGGTCCGGTCGCCCGGGCCCATCAGGCTCAGCACGGAGTCCAGCGACCGGCCGGTGGCGTTGCGGTAGTAGGCGCGCGCCCAGGTGTCCTCGCCCTGCGTCAGCACACAGGTCTGCGCCTCGATGCCGTCGGGCGAGGTGAGTTCGGGGCCGCAGCGGGCGGCGGTGGCGAGCCCGAGACCGAGCAGGTGGGGGGAGCGGCTGCGGGTGTCCGGGCGGGTCGTGGCGTCACCGCGGGGGGCGGCCGGTACTGCGGCCCGGCCGGCGTCGCCCGCCTGCCGTGCGGAGGCCACGGCCAGCGGCAGCGCGACCATGGCCGCCACGAAGCCCGCCAGGGCGAGCAGACGGAGCTGGCGGGGGTCGGGCTTTCGGTGGTTCCGCCGGCCGCGGTGCGGCCGTGGGGCGCGGTGGCCGCCGGGTTGACGCTGCATATGCGGACGATAACGAGCGAGCGGGGCTCACGCGCCCCGCCCGCGCCCGACACCCCTACAACTCGGGCGCGCTCACACCCGTACGAGTGAGGGCGTCGACCACGGCGTCCACGACGGCCTCCACATCGGGCACCCAGGGCGCGGCGGAGCCGGGCAGCGGCGCACGCTCCCAGCGGACGGCGCCCTGGCCGGTCTCGGACGGGGGCAGCGCGAGATAACCGCCCTCGCCGTGGAAGCGCAGGGAGCCGGGGACGAAGTCCTTGGCGTAGAGCAGTTCGCCGAGTTGCTCCATGGAGTACGGCTTGACGAGCAGTGCCCAGCGGGTGGGCGAGGCGATCACCGGTCCGAGCCTCATGCCGCGCCGGTCGAGCAGGGCGAGGGCGCGGGAGGCGGCGAGCGCCGGCAGGCTGACCGCGCAGGGCGCCTTGCCTCCGGTGGCCAGGATGACCGGGGCGGCCGGCCGGTTGGTCCACCACCAGCGCACCATGCGCGCGTCGGTGGTGGCGGCGAGCAGTCCGGGGTCGAAGGGGTGCGCACCGGGCACCGTGCACTCGGGATCGGGGCAGGCGCAGCGGGCCCGCCCCTGCGGGTCCGGCGCCACACCGGGGAGCACCGGCCACTGCCATTGCGTCGCGAAGGTCAGGGCCGCGCCGATCAGTTCAGGCCTCCCGTCGTTCCGCCTGGACAGAAGCCTGCGTCGCCTTCCGAGGATCTCGCGCATGAGCGCTCGTTCCTTTCCGTTGCACCGCTGGCAACACCGTGGGCCACATCACACCATGTGTCGATCACTTCACTGGGCGTACCTGTTGGCGCATCACACCCCCGCGCACGGCAGGGGGAACCCCAGGGGGTCGAGCGTTGGCCGCGTCCGCGTCCATAGTGCGTCTATCAAAAGCACGGCTGCGGCGTGGGGGTGGCGAAGTCTGGCGTTTTGCCGTCGCGCGTATTTCTCTCCGCCTCCGCCACGGGAGGATGGGGCTCGGCCGTCGGTGGCTATGACGCCCGGGTCCGTCGCCAGGTTCCGGGTGGCCCCCAACCACCCCTGGCCTTCTCCGAGTACGTACCCATCACGACCGCTGTGACGCTCCGTGGAGCAAGGCCAGTCGACCGCAATGAACCGATACCTAAGGCAGTTTTGAGCCAACTTGGCAGTAAGGCAAGGGGTTCGAGGAAAACCCTCACCAACCTCATGGACACCAGGAATCCCCGCAGGACAATGCTGGACATCCCCTCACGAGTACGTGTACATGTGGAGACACTGCTAGCGGCGCAGAATGACATGGGGGTTTGCGATGCTTTTCAGCAATACGCACCGGTCTGAAGGCCGGACGCCATGAACGCCCCGCACCCTCCGAAAGTGGCTGGAATCGATCCCACTGTCACCACAGCCGCCCACACTGCCGCACCCGCCTCCCCCACCTCCGGCCCCGCTCCCGCGGTCCCCGCGCCGCACAGCCCGGCCCCCGGCACCCTGCTCCAGGACCGGCTGGCCGGCTGGGTCTCCGATCTCACGACCCTCCACGAGCTCACCGAGCGCCTCTCCCGCACCAGCGCCCTCGACGCCGCCCTGCACGAACTCCTGCGCGCGGGCGCCGCCCTGGTCGGCGCCCGCCGCGGCCTGGTCGTCCTGGAGCCCGCCGACGGCGACGGGCCCCGCACCACCCTCGGCCTCGGTCTCGGCCGCGCCGACCTCGGCCACATCGAGACCGTGCCGCGCGGCGCCCTGCCGTACGACACCCGCGGCGCCGCCGAGATCGTCCACCCGGACCTGTTCGCCGAGGAGGGCCTGGACCCGCGCCACCGCGAGGTGGCCGCCCGCCTCGGCTACGCCGCCAGCTACGCCCTCCCGCTCGCCACCGAGTCCGCGGGCCGCCTCGGCGCCGTCGTCTGGCTCTACGACGAACCGGCCGAGCCGCACGAGCGCCGGCGCCACCTCGTGGGCCTGTACGTCCGGCACGCCACCGAGCACCTCGCCCGGCTGCTGGAGGTGGAGCGCACGCGCGCGTGCGTGGCGACCCTCACCGAGGAACTGCTGCCCGCCCGGCTGCCCCGGGTGGCCGGCGTCCAGCTCGCCGCCCGGCACCGCGCGGGCCCGCGCGGCGGCGGTGACTGGTACGACGCCCTGCCGCTGCCGGAGGCCGCCCTCGGCCTCTCGGTCGGCTCGGTCACCGGCTGCGGGCCGAGCGCGGTGGCCGCCATGGGGCGGCTGCGCGCCTCCCTGCGCGCGTACGCCGTGATGGAGGGCGAGGACCCGGTCGCCGTCCTGTCCGACCTGGAACTGCTGCTGCGGCTGACCGAGCCGGCCCGCTCGGCCACCGCCCTGTTCGCCTACTGCGAGCCGGCCGTACGCAAGGTCACCCTGGCCGGTGCCGGGCACAGTCCGCCGCTGCTGACCGGCGAGCGGCGCACCGAGTTCGCCGAGACCTCCGTCTCCGCGCCGCTCGGCATGCTCGCCTGCTGGGAGGCGCCCAGCGTGGAGATCCAGGCGGAGGCCGGGGAGACGGTCCTGCTCTACACCGACGGGCTGCTGCACCGTACCGGCGACCCGATGGACCGGGCCTTCGCCCGGCTGCACGCCGCCGCCGCGGGCGTCCCGCGCGCGGTGCGGCAGGATCCGGGGGCCGTCGCCGACCACGTCCTGCGGGCGGTCCTGCCGGACGGCCTGGACGCGGCCGACAGCGAGGAGGACGTGGTCCTGCTGGCGGCCCGCTTCGACTGAGCCGCACGCTCCGCGCGGCTGGCATGACCGGGCATAACAGGTCATCCGCCCCCGCCCGCTCCCGGTACGACCGTACGATGATGGTGGTCCCCGCTCGGCCACAAGCAGGAGCGTCGCGGGCCCCGGGGGAGATCACTGGCGTATCGAGGAGGATCACGTGTCCGACGAGCTCAACCCGGCTGTCCCCGACTCCGCTACCGCGGAGGGCCCGGAGACCGAGGCCGAGGAGACCGTCAAGCAGCGGAAGAACGGCCTGTACCCGGGCGTCTCCGACGAGCTTGCCGAGAACATGAAGTCCGGCTGGGCCGACACGGAGCTGCGTGACCTGGAGCCGATCCCGCAGGCCGCCGAGACCGCGCGCCGCCGTGCCGCGCTCTCCGCCCGCTTCCCGGGCGAGCGCCTGGTGATCCCGGCGGGCAACCTGAAGACCCGCTCGAACGACACCGAGTACCCCTTCCGCGCCTCCGTCGAGTACGCGTACCTCACCGGCAACCAGACCGAGGACGGCGTCCTGGTGCTGGAGCCCAGGGGCGACGGCCACGAGGCCACCCTCTACCTGCTGCCGCGCTCCGACCGCGAGAACGGCGAGTTCTGGCTCTCCGGCCAGGGCGAGCTGTGGGTCGGCCGCCGGCACTCCCTCACCGAGTCCGAGGCGCTGTACGGCATCCCGGCCGCCGACGTGCGCGAGCTGGCCGACAAGCTCCGCGAGGCCACCGGCCCGGTCCGGGTGGTGCGCGGCCACGACGCCGGCATCGAGGCGGCCCTGACCGACAAGGTCACCGCCGAGCGCGACGAGGAGCTGCGCGTCTTCCTCTCCGAGGCCCGTCTCGTCAAGGACGAGTTCGAGATCGGCGAGCTGCAGAAGGCCGTCGACTCGACGGTCCGCGGTTTCGAGGACGTCGTCAAGGTCCTCGACAAGGCCGAGGCGACGAGCGAGCGCTACATCGAGGGCACGTTCTTCCTCCGCGCGCGCGTGGAGGGCAACGACGTCGGCTACGGCTCCATCTGCGCGGCCGGCCCGCACGCCTGCACCCTGCACTGGGTCCGCAACGACGGCCCCGTCCGCTCCGGCGACCTGCTGCTGCTGGACGCGGGCGTGGAGACCCACACCCTCTACACCGCCGACGTCACGCGCACGCTGCCGGTCAACGGCACGTACAGCGAGATCCAGAAGAAGATCTACGACGCCGTGTACGAGGCCCAGGAGGCCGGTATCGCGGCCGTGAAGCCGGGCGCCAAGTACCGCGACTTCCACGACGCCGCGCAGCGCGTGCTGGCCGAGAGGCTCGTCGAGTGGGGCCTGGTCGAGGGCCCGGTCGAGCGGGTCCTGGAGCTGGGCCTCCAGCGCCGCTGGACCCTGCACGGCACGGGGCACATGCTCGGCATGGACGTCCACGACTGCGCCGCCGCGCGGACCGAGACGTACGTGGACGGCACGCTGGAGCCGGGCATGGTGCTCACCGTCGAGCCGGGGCTGTACTTCCAGGCCGACGACCTGACCGTGCCGGAGGAGTACCGGGGCATCGGCGTCCGGATCGAGGACGACATCCTCGTGACCGAGGACGGCAACCGGAACCTGAGCGCCGCGCTGCCCCGGCAGTCGGACGAGGTCGAATCGTGGATGGCCTCTCTGAAGGGCTGATCTGCGTTTGAATGGCCGGGCACCGCAGAGGTGCCCGGCCATGTCGTCTGCGGGTGGAGCCGTGGCCGGTCGCGCAGTTTTCCGCGCCCCCGTCGGGGCGCGTGCAGTGACGGGGGTGGAGACGTGGACGACTTCTGGGCGGGCGTCGGTGTGGACCTGCATCTCGAACCGGACTCGGCCGACGGGCGGCGGGTGGGGCTCGAACGGGCCCTCAGGGACGCCGTACGGGACGGGCGGCTCGCGCCCGGTACCCGGCTGCCCGCCACCCGGCGGCTCGCGGCCGACCTCGGGATCTCGCGCGGCACCGCGAAGGCCGCCTACGACCAGCTCGTCGCCGAGGGGTATCTGACGGCACGGCAGGGCTCGGGCACGCGGGTCGCCGAGCTGCCGGCCGTGCAGGCGGAGGAGCCGGGGACGGACACGCGCGCGCGTGCGCCGCGTCTCGACCTGCGTCCCGGCAGCCCGGACGTCGGCGCGTTCCCGGCGGCGGCCTGGCTGCGCGCGCTGCGCCGCGCCATCGCGACGGCGCCCTCGCTGGCGTACGACTACGGCGACCCGCGCGGCCGGATCGAGCTGCGCACCGCGCTCTCCGGCTATCTGGGGCGGGCGCGCGGGGTGCTGGCGCCGCCGGAGCGGATCGTGATCACCTCCGGCTACGTGCAGGGCCTGGCGCTGCTCACGCGGGTGCTGGACGGCGCCGCCGTCGCCATGGAGGACCCGGGGCTGCCCTTCCACCGGGAGGTGGTGCGGCACAACGGCGGAACGGTCCTGCCGGTGCCGGTCGACGCGCGCGGGGTACGCCCCGAGGAGCTGGGCGGGGCGGCGGCCGTGGTGGTCACGCCGGCCCACCAGTACCCGACCGGGGTCACCCTGCACCCCGAGCGGCGCCGGGCGCTCACCGACTGGGCACGCGCGCGCGGCGGACTGATCGTGGAGGACGACTACGACGGCGAGTTCCGCTACGACCGCCAGCCCGTGGGCGCGGTCCAGGGCATGGCACCGGGCCAGGTGGTGTACCTGGGCACCGCCTCCAAGACCCTGGGCCCGGCGCTGCGGCTCGGCTGGATGGTGCTGCCACCGCACCTGGTCGACGCGGTCGCCGACGCCAAGCTGCACAGCGACCACCACACCGAGACCATCGGCCAGCTCGCGCTCGCGGAGCTGATCGACAGCCACGCGTACGACCGCCATGTGCGCGCGTGCCGGCTGCGCTACCGGCGGCGCCGGGACCAGCTGCTGGACCGGCTGGGGGCGCGCCGCAGCGTGCGCGGGATCGCGGCCGGGCTGCACGCGCTGATCGAGGTGCCGGACGAGGCCGCCGTCCTGGACCGCGCGGCGGCAGAGGGCCTGGCGCTGGGCGCGCTCGGCGACCACTGGCACACCCCGGGCCCCGGCCGGCCCCAGGGCCTGGTCGTCGGCTACGGCACTCCCAGGGAGCGGCTGTACCCGGAGGCCCTGGAGACCCTGGCGAAGGTCCTCGGACAGCTCGGCGGCACCGGCAGGGCGTCCGCTAGGCCGTGAGGAGGGACGGGTCCTTCCGCCATTTGAGGATCTTGTCGAAGCTGACCACCGTCCCGCCCCGGCCGGGCTTCGGGCCGATGTGGACGTGGTCGGCCAGTTCGCGGATCAGACAGAGGCCGCGGCCGTGCTCGGCGTCGGGGCGGGCCGGCCGGGGGTCCTGCGGACGCGCGAAGCCGGGACCGGAATCGGTCACTTCGATACGGCACTTCTCGCCGTCGAGATAGGCGGTCACCCGGTACGCCTCCGAGGCACCGCGGGCGGCGTCCCCGCCGTGCTCGACGGCGTTCGCGCAGGCCTCGCTCAGGGCGACGGACAGGTCGTAGGAGATCTCCGGGTCGACCCCCGCCGTCTCCATCGTGCCGATCAGCAGCCGCCGGGCGAGCGGCACGCTGGCGGCCTCGCGCCGCAGATGGAGTGACCACCAGATGCTCATGCTCCAGCCTCCTGGCCGCGGCTCGACATACCGTTACGTATTGCCGCCCGTAGGCGGCCGTAAGCACTCCGTTGACGTGTCTGCGCCCATCCGGCCGATGCGCCGGGGGAGGAATCGGTGTATGAGGGACGCCTCAGGCGCCCTGCCGTATGCGAGCGGTAAGGGCAGTGCGATGATGACCCCGCCATGACTGCCCCCCACACAAGCACGGCGCACTCCGGAGCCGGGCTCCGGATCCTGCGGGCCGCGGTGTTCGCCGCGGTCTGCGTCGCGCTGGCCGCGGGCGGGCACTCCCTGGCCTCCTGCGCGCGCGTGCCGCTGTGGACGCTCGGCGCGGGCTTCCTCGGCGCCCTGCTGCTCGTGGCACCGCTCGCCGGGCGGTCCCGCTCGCTGCCGGGCATCGCCGTGCTCCTCGCCCTCGGCCAGACCGTGCTGCACACGCTGTTCGGGCTGGGCCAGCACGGGGCGACGATGGCCTCCACCGGGATGTCGATGGGCTTCGAGGGGTCGGCGGCCGGCGGGCCGACGGGCGCCGTGCTGAGCGACAGCGCGCTGGTCGAACGGGCCGCGCGGCTCGTGTGCGGCTCGACCGCCGCGTCCCTCACTCCGGGACACGCCTTCCGCCTGCTGCTCGACGCGCGTCTCATCGACCGAGCCGGCCGGCCGACGTCCGGCCTGGGCACCGTCGAGCACGTCCACGACGCCACCGGTGCCTCGGCCGGTCTGCTGCCCTCGCTGCCCATGCTGCTCGGCCATGTGCTCGCGGCCGTCGCCGCCGGCTGGCTGCTGCGCCGCGGGGACCTCGCGGTGCTGCGGCTGATCGAGCTGTCGGCGCATGGAGTCGCGGAGGGGGCGCTCGTACGATCCCTGCGCGCTGCCCTCGCGCTGACGTGTGCCCTGTTCGCCGGCCTGCTGCCCGCCACCGGGCCCGGTCCGCGCGGCCCGCGCCCCGACCGGGACGAGGCGCCGGCCCCGCACACCGCCGTACTCCAGCACACGGTGATCCGGCGCGGCCCGCCCGCCGCCGCCTTCCTCCTCGCCGCCTGACGCGGCCACCGCTCCCCCGACACGGACCCGGTGCGCCGCCGACGCGCGGCACCGCGCGCGTGCGCGTTCTCCCGAGCCGTACGGCCGATTTCCGTGCCGTCCTGCCGCAACACAGGTCACGCGCGCGTATCCCTCTTCATCACCGGTCCTGACTCAGAGTGGAGTGCTTCCTTCCATGAAGGCTTCTCGTATCGCCGCCGCCGCCGCTGTCGCGGGCACGGCCGTCCTCGCCCTGTCCGCCCCCGCCTTCGCGCACGTCTCCGTGCAGCCGGAGGGCCCCGCGGCCAAGGGCGGTTACGCCGTCGTGGACTTCAAGGTCCCGAACGAGCGTGACAACGCCTCGACGACCAAGGTCGAGGTGAACTTCCCGGCCGACCACCCGATCGCCTCGGTGATGCCGGAGGCGATCCCGGGCTGGAAGATCGACATCACCAAGTCCAAGCTGGCCAAGCCGCTGACCATGCACGGCGAGAAGATCGACGAGGCCGTCACCAAGGTCACCTGGACCGCCGACGGCAAGGGCATCGAGCCCGGCTACTTCCAGAAGTTCCCGCTCTCCCTGGGCGCGCTGCCCGAGAACACCGACCAGCTGGTGTTCAAGGCGATCCAGACGTACTCCAACAAGGAGGTCGTGCGCTGGATCGAGGTGCCGCAGGAGGGCCAGGACGAGCCGGAGAACCCGGCCCCGGTCCTGGAGCTGTCCGCCGCCACCGACGACCACCACGGCACGGCGAGCACCGAGAACACCGCCGAGAAGACCGGGAGGACGGCCGCCGCCGAGGACTCCGGCGACGACAGTGACACCACCGCGCGCGTGCTCGGCGTGGTCGGCATCGTCGTCGGCGTCGCGGGCGTGGCCTACGGCGTCCTCGCGGGCCGCCGCCGGACCGCCGCCTGAGCCTTTGTTCCGCAGCGCGCACCGGGTGCCGCACGACCCCGGCACCCGGACCGTCGTACGACCCCGGTGCGCGCCGGAGTTCACACATCTGGGACATTTTTCTATGCGCAAGAAGACGTTCACCGCGGCCGTGCTGCTCGCCGCCGCCACCCTGACCCTCTCCGCCTGCGGCAGCGGCGACGACAGCAAGTCGCCGGTCGCCGTGGTCTCGGGAGGATCGGACGCGGGCAAGGTCGCCACCGTGCTGGACCAGCCGTTCGACAAGCCGGACCTGGTCCTCACCGACACCCACGGCAAGAAGTACGACCTCCGCAAGGAGACCGAGGGCCACCCGACCCTGGTCTACTTCGGCTACACGCACTGCCCCGACATCTGCCCGACGACGATGAGCAATATCGCCGTCGCCAAGAAGGCACTGCCCAAGGCCGAGCAGAACGACCTCCGGGTCGTGTTCGTCACCACCGACCCCGGCCGCGACACCCCGGCCGAGCTGGGCAAGTGGCTCAAGGGCATCGACCCGCAGTTCGTCGGCCTGACCGGCGACTTCGCCAGGATCCAGGCCGGCGCCCGGTCCGTCGGCATCTCCGTGGAGCCGACGACGAAGGACAAGGACGGCAAGCTCGTCTCCGTCCACGGCACCCAGGTCGTCGCCTTCTCGCCGAAGACCGACGCCGGATACGTCCTCTACGGCGAGGACGCCACGGTCGACGACTACACCAAGGACCTGCCCAAGCTCGTCAAGGGAGCCAACCCGTGAGGCGCCGTGCCGCCGTCCTGACCGCGGGCGCGCTCGCCGGGGCCCTGGCCCTCGCCGGCTGCTCCGGGTCCGGCACGGGCTCGGACAAGGCGGAGCTGTCCGTCGGCTCCTCGTACATGCCCCAGCCCGTCTCCGCCGACATGGCCGCCGGGTTCCTGACGATCACCAACAAGGGCGGGGCCGGGGACGAGCTGACCTCGGTCACCAGTGACGTCGCCGGCGAGGTGACCATGCACAGCACGGTCGGCGGGGCCATGACGGAGAAGTCCTCCTTCGCGATACCGGCCCACGGACGGCTCGTCTTCAGAAGCGGGGGCAACCATCTGATGTTCGAGCGGTTGAAGCGCGCGCCGAAGCAGGGCCAGACGGTCACGGTGAAGCTCACCTTCAGCAGGTCCGGGCCGCTCACCGTCGAGATGCCCGTCAAGTCCGCCACGTACAACCCGTCGACCGGCCACTGAGGGAGGGATCACCGTGACCCGGACCATCGCCCCCCGCGTGCGGATCCTGGTGCTGCTGTTCATCGCCGTCACCGGCGCGCTGCTGGCGGGCGCCGGACCGGCCTCCGCCCATGCGGCGCTGACCGGCAGCGACCCCGCGCAGGGGGTGGTGGCCGACAAGGCACCCACCCAGGTGTCGCTCACCTTCTCCGAGAAGGTCGCGCTGAACGACGACTCTCTGCGCGTCCTCGACCCGAAGGGCAAGCCGGTCCAGACCGGCAGCCCGGCCAACGTGAGCGGGACGACGTACGCCGTGCGGCTCAAGAGCGGCCTGGCCGACGGCACGTACACCGTCACCTACCAGGTCGTCTCCGCGGACAGCCACCCCGTCGCCGGTGCCTACACCTTCTCGGTCGGGGCGCCCTCGCGGACCGTCGTCTCCGGCACCGGTCCGGCCGCGGGCGGCGGGGTCGTGGGCGGGCTCTACGCGTTCGGTCGGTACGTGTCGTACGCCGGTTTCATCGTGCTCGCCGGCGGCGCGGCCTTCGTGCTCGCCTGCTGGCGGCCCGGCGCGGGTGTACGGCCCCTCCAGCGGCTGGTCGTCGGCGGCTGGGTCGCGCTGACGGCGGCCACCCTGTGGCTGCTGCTCCTGCGCGGCGCGTACACCACCTCCGGAAAGCTCGCCGACGTCTTCGACCTCGACCTGCTCGGCCAGGTGCTGCAGACGAAGACCGGTGCCGCGCTCGTCTCCCGGCTGCTGCTGCTCGCCGCCGCCGCGCTGTTCGTCGCCGTCCTCTTCGGCGCCTACACCCGGCGCGACGAGGGCGAGGAGAAGCGCGACCTGACCTTCGGGCTCGCCGTCGGCGGGGTGGTCGTCGCCGCCGGGCTCGCCACCAGCTGGGCCATGGCCGAGCACGCCTCGACCGGACTCCAGCCGGGCATCGCCATGCCGGTCGACGTCGTCCACCTGCTGGCCGTCGCCGCCTGGCTCGGCGGCCTCACCGCCCTGCTGACCGCGCTGTACCGGGCACCCGCCGAGACCCCGGTCGAGGCCGCCGCCGTACAGCGCTTCTCCCGGGTGGCCTTCGGCAGCGTCCTCGCCCTCGTCGTCACCGGCGTCTACCAGTCCTGGCGACAGCTCGGCTCCTGGTCGGCGTTCACCGAGACCCGGTACGGACAGCTGCTGCTGGTCAAGATCGGGCTGGTGGCGGTGCTGGTCGGCATCGCGGCCGTGTCCCGGCGGTGGACGGGGCGGCTCACGGACCCGGCCGTCCGCGCCGGGAAGGCGGAGAAGACCCAGGCCCGCAAGGAGCAGGTCGCCGTCTCGAAGGCGACCGGTGACGGCAAGGGCACCGGCGCCGGTTCCCGTGACACCCGGCGCGCCGCCCAGCTCGCCCGGCAGCGCGCGGCCGTCGACGCCGCCCGGCGCAAACGGCTGCGGGACGGCGACCCGAACCGCTTCGGCCTGCGCCGCTCGGTGCTCACCGAGGCCGGCGTCGCCATCGTGCTGCTCGCCGTCACCACCGCGCTGACCCAGACCGAGCCGGGCCGCACCGAGCAGGAGGCCAAGGCGGCCACCTCCGCGTCGGCGGGCTCCGGCACCTCGGCGGCGTCCGGCGCGCTCACCCTGGACATGCCGTTCGACACCGGCGGCACCGACGGCAAGGGCGTCGCCAGCATCGACCTCGACCCCGCGCGCGTGGGCGGCAACGAGATGCACGTCTACGTCCAGCGCCCCAACGGCCGGGCCTTCGACGTCTCGGAGGTGAAGGTCTCCTTCACCCTGGAGGCGAAGAAGATCGGCCCGCTTCCCGTGAACCCCGACCACATCGCCACCGGCCACTGGTCGGCGAACGGAGTGCAGATCCCCATGGCCGGCGACTGGAAGATCTCCGTCACGGTCCGCACCTCCGACATCGACCAGGTGACCGTCTCCAAGAACGCGCAGATCGGCTGAACCACACCATGCCCGACCAGTCCATCCCCCATGCCCGTACGCCCGACGCTCCGGTGGCGGAGCCCGTGTCCGGGGCGAGCGGCATCTCGCGGCGCGCCCTGCTCGGCACCGCCGGCGCCACCGGGCTGGTGCTCGGCGCGGCCGGCGGGGCCGTGGGCTACGCCTCCGCGCCCGCCGAGGCCACCCCGCTCACCTCGGTGGGCGCGGGGCGGGCGATGTTTCACGGGAAACATCAGCCCGGTATCACCGAGGGCCTCCAGGCGCGCGGCCATCTCGTGGCCTTCGACCTGGCGGCGGGGGCGGGACGCAGGGAGGCGGCGGCCCTGCTGCGCCGCTGGTCCACGACCGCCGAGCGGCTGATGGCGGGCGAGGCGGCCCCGCACGGCGACACCGATGTGGCCCGGGACGCGGGGCCGTCCTCACTGACCCTCACCTTCGGCTTCGGATACAGCTTCTTCGCCAGGACGGGCCTGGAGAAGCAGCGGCCCGGCGCGCTCGACCCGCTGCCGGACTTCTCCTCCGACCACCTCGACAAGTCCCGCAGCGACGGCGATCTGTGGGTGCAGATCGGCGCGAACGACGCCCTGGTCGCCTTCCACGCGCTGCGCGCGATCCAGAAGGACGCGGGGTCGGCCGCACGGGTGCGCTGGCAGATGAACGGCTTCAACCGCAGCCCGGGCGCCACCGCCCACCCCATGACGGCCCGCAACCTCATGGGCCAGCTCGACGGCACCCGCAACCCCAAGCCCACCGACACCGACTTCGACCAGCGGATCTTCGTGCCGGCCTCGGGCGAGCCCGCGTGGATGGCAGGCGGTTCCTACGCGGTCGTCCGCCGTATCCGCATGCTCCTGGACGACTGGGAGAAGCTGCCCCTCGCCGCCCAGGAGCGGGTCATCGGCCGCCGCAAGGCCGATGGGGCGCCGCTGTCCGGCGGCGACGAGACGACCCCGATGGACCTGGAGAAGACCGACGCGCACGGCGACTACGTCGTCCCGCTCAACGCGCACGCCCGGATCACCCGGCCCGACAAGAACGGCGGCGCGGCCATGCTGCGGCGCCCGTTCTCCTATCACGACGGCATCGACGCGGACGGCACGCCCGACGCCGGACTCCTCTTCATCTGCTGGCAGGCGGACCCGTTGCGCGGATTCGTCCCGGTGCAGCGCAAGCTCGACCGGGGTGACGCGCTGTCGAAGTACATCCGGCACGAGGCGAGCGGCCTGTTCGCGGTGCCGGGCGGTGCGGCGCCGGGAGAATACGTGGGGCAGCGGCTGCTGGAGGGGTGACCCCGGGCGCCGGCGGTATGGGGTGGACCGGGTTCAAACCACCTGGTCGAGTGGTTGTCGTGAGATGCCTCAGCCGACCGGGCCTGCGGCCATTAGGGTGAGGACATGCCAGCGAGCTATGCCTATCTCGGCCCGGAGGGCACCTTCACGGAGGTCGCCCTGCGCACGCTTCCGGAGGCGGCCACCCGGGAGCTGATCCCGTACGTCTCGGTGCAGTCCGCGCTGGACGCGGTCCGGGCCGGCGAGGCCGAGGCCGCGTTCGTGCCGATCGAGAACTCCGTCGAGGGCGGCATCACCACCACCCTGGACGAGCTGGTCGCGGGTGAGCCCCTGATGATCTACCGCGAGGTGCTGCTGTCGATCACCTTCGCGCTGCTGGTCCGCCCCGGCACGAAGCTCGCGGACATCAAGACGGTCTCCGCCCACCCGGCGGCCCAGCCCCAGGTGCGCAACTGGTTGCGCGCGAACCTCCCGGAGGCCACCTGGGAGTCGGCGGCCTCCAACGCGGACGCCGCCCGCCTGGTCCAGGAGGGCCGCTACGACGCCGCCTTCGCCGGCGAGTTCGCGGCCGCCCGCTACGGCCTCGAAGCGCTGGAGACCGGGATCCACGACGCGGAGAACGCGCAGACCCGGTTCGTACTGGTCGGCCGTCCGGCCCGGCCGGCCGCGCCCAGCGGTGCCGACAAGACCTCCGTGGTGCTGTGGCAGCGGGACGACCACCCCGGCGCCCTGCGCGACCTGCTCGGCGAGTTCGCCTCGCGCGGCATCAACCTCATGCTGCTCCAGTCCCGGCCGACCGGTGCCGGGATCGGCAACTACTGCTTCTGCATCGACGCCGAGGGGCACATCGCCGACCGGCGGATGGCGGAGGCGCTGATGGGGCTGCGGCGGATCTGTCTCCAGGTGCGCTTCCTCGGCTCCTATCCGCGCGCGGACATCGCGCCGGGCGGGGCCAGGCCGACGCTGCCGGGCACGTCCGACGAGGAGTTCATGGCGGCCGCGGACTGGGTGGCGCGCTGCCAGGACGGCCGGTTCTGACGTCCGGTTCAGCCCGTCGCACGTGCGGACGCCGACCGGTCGTACCTGCGGACGAAGGTTATCCACAGAAGTTATCCACAGGTTCCCTTCTCGACCTGGGGACAAGTCGACACAGCGGTGCCGTCCGGTCGACAAATCGCCCTGGAAGCCCCGGCCGGGGCCACCGGCGCCTGACCTACCCTTCGTCCACGCGTTTCCTTTGGTTCATCTTTTGGGGCGACCGTTTGCCACCCGAAGGTGGGTGTCGATGCGGTTTGACCCGGGAATTCTTCAGTCCGTTCGCGCTTTCCGGAGTGATCAATTCCGAAGTCCACAGATCTTCCACACAGCCTGTGGATAACTCTTCGGAGGGTGTGGACCGCTGTGGACAACCGGCCTGCCAAATCCCGTTCTCCACAAGGAAGTCGGGTCAACCCGGCGCCCGGGACGTGGCCCGTCCCAGGGAGTGAGACACTTTCCCCTTGACGCTCGGCATGGCGTACGGACGACAGAGCGGAACACGCCCGGCAATTACCGCATAACGGAACGTATGCCGCGAATCAGAACTCCCCGGATCGGTGATTCGTGAGCCGCGACCCCGCACCGGTAGCCTTGCCCTCGTGATTGACCTTCGCCTGCTCCGTGAGGACCCCGACCGTGTGCGCGCGTCCCAGCGCGCCCGTGGAGAGGACGTCGCGCTCGTCGACGCCCTCCTGTCTGCCGACGAGCGGCGCAGGTCCTCCGGCGTCCGCTTCGACGAGCTGCGCGCCGAGCAGAAGCAGCTCGGCAAGCTGATCCCCAAGGCCACCGCCGAGGAGAAGGCCGAGCTGCTGGGGCGCGCCGAGCAGCTGAAGGCGGACGTGAAGACCGCCGACGCCGAGCGCGACGCCGCCGACGCCGAGACCCAGGAGCTGCTGCTCAAGCTCGGCAACCTCGTCCACCCCGACGTGCCCGTCGGCGGCGAGGAGGACTTCGTCACGCTGGAGACGCACGGCACGATCCGCGACTTCGGCGCCGAGGGCTTCGAGCCCAAGGACCACCTGGAGCTCGGCCAGCTGCTCGGCGCGATCGACGTCGAGCGCGGCGCCAAGGTCTCCGGCTCCCGCTTCTACTTCCTCACCGGTGTCGGCGCCCTGCTGGAGCTGGCTCTGGTGAACGCGGCGATCGCCCAGGCCACCGCCGCCGGCTTCACGCCGATGCTCACCCCGGCGCTGGTCCGCCCGCAGTCCATGGCCGGCACCGGCTTCCTCGGCCAGGCCGCCCAGGACGTCTACCACCTCGACAAGGACGACCTCTACCTGGTCGGCACCTCCGAGGTCCCGCTGGCGGCTTACCACATGGACGAGATCATCGACGCGGACCGGCTGCCGCTGCGGTACGCGGGCTTCTCCCCGTGCTTCCGTCGCGAGGCGGGTTCGCACGGCAAGGACACCCGGGGCATCTTCCGCGTGCACCAGTTCGACAAGGTCGAGATGTTCTCGTACGTCGCCCCCGAGGACTCGCAGGCCGAGCACCAGCGCCTGCTGGAGTGGGAGAAGCAGTGGCTGACCTCGCTGGAGCTGCCGTTCCGCGTCATCGACGTGGCCTCCGGTGACCTCGGCTCCTCGGCCGCCCGCAAGTTCGACTGCGAGGCGTGGATCCCGACCCAGGGCAAGTACCGCGAGCTGACCTCGACCTCGGACTGCACCGAGTTCCAGTCCCGCCGGCTGTCCATCCGGGTCCGCGACGGCAAGCAGGTCAAGCCGCTCGCCACCCTCAACGGCACGCTGTGCGCCGTACCGCGCACCATCGTGGCGATCCTGGAGAACCACCAGCAGGCCGACGGCTCCGTCCGGGTCCCCGAGGTGCTGCGCCCCTACCTGGGCGGCCGTGAGGTCCTGGAGCCGGTCGCCAAGTGACCGGCTTCCCGTACCGGCTGATCGCCACCGATCTCGACGGGACGCTCCTGCGCTCCGACGAGTCGGTCTCGCGGCGCACCCGTGACGCGCTCGCCGCGGCCACCGCGGCGGGCGCCGCGCACATCGTCGTCACCGGCCGCGCGGTCCCCTGGACCAGGCACATCCTGGACGACCTCGGTTACGACGGCCTCGCCGTCTGCGGTCAGGGCGCCCAGGTGTACGACGCCGGCTCCCACCGTCTGCTGACCTCGGTCACCCTGGACCGGCAGCTCGCGGGCGTGGCCCTCGCCAAGATCGAGGCGGAGGTGGGTCCGCTGTACCTGGCGGCCAGCCGGGACGGCCTGGACGGCGAGGTGCTGGTGGGCCCGGGCTACGCGGTCACCGGCAAGCTGCCCGCCACCCCGTTCACGGACGCCTCCGACCTCTGGACGGCACCGCTGAACAAGATCTACATACAACATCCGACGATGGGCGACGACGAGCTGGCCGAGGCCGCCCGGCAGGCGGCCGGCGGCTTCGTCACGGTGGCCATGGCGGGCGAGGGCATCGTGGAGCTGCTCCCGCTCGGCCTGTCCAAGGCCACGGGCCTGTCCCTGGCGGCCCGCCGCCTGGGCCTGAAGGCCGCCGACACGATCGCCTTCGGCGACATGCCCAACGACATCCCGATGTTCGCCTGGGCGGCCCGCGGCGTGGCGATGGCCAACGCCCACGCCGAACTGCGGGCGGTGGCCGACGAGATCACGTCCTCCAACGAGGAGGACGGGATCGCGGTCGTACTGGAGCGCCTGCTCGGCTAGCGGGCCGCCGCGTCAGGGCAGGCAGCGGGCCAGGGCCAGGTAGGTCTCGGCGTCCCCGGCGGCCGCGATCCCGCCGTCGGCCTGGATCACGCCGTCGGCCTGGATCACGCCGTCGCACGCGTGGCCGACGACCCCGGGGGGAGCCGGTGACCACCTTGCCGTCACCGTCGAAACCGGTGTCCAGGGAGCCGTCGGCGTTGAGCCGGGCCGGCGCGAACCGGCTGCTGCCGCCGGGAGCGACGTGTCGTCGCCGTCGAACGCCGCGGCGGCCAGGGCACCGGCGCGGGCCGACAGCCGCCGAGGACCGACAAGATCGCCGACGCCAGGGGGACTTGACCGCCAGGGGCGGCCGAGCCCCCGTGGCCGCGGCTGGGTGGGCGGCCCACGCGAGAGCGACATCGCGTGCTCGAAGCGGCCGCCCGGGCAGTCCCCGTGGCTCCACGGAGGGGTGGCACATCACTCCGGAGCCGGCCTCGGGCTGCCCTGTCGGGAGCTGGGCGTACTGCCGTGCATGGGCGTCGCCCACCTCCGCTCCCAGTCGGTGACGCCGGGACGATCCCGGCAGATGGGGCACAACCACTGTGCCCCGCGCCGGAGTCGGACGCCACCGAATAAGACGAACAGACGGACGACCGCTAGCGGCGACGCCATCTGCGGCGCCGCACCTTGCTGAAGAACCAGCCGGCCGGCGGCTCGTCGGAGCGCCACGGCTGCGGCTCGGGTGCCTCGGCCCGCCAGCGCGCGGCGAGCATCCGGGCCCGGGCCGACGGTTCGGAGGTCCCGGCCGCCCGGACGAACGTCTCGTCCAGGACGACGTCGTCCCACCTGTCCTCGCCGGTCCGCTCCCGCGCTTCGTGCTGCGGCGTCTCCTCAGCCATCTCCGGCCTCCTAGCCGTACGTCCGCTGAGCCCAGTGTGCCCGGGCCGGGGTGAAGCCCCCGTCAAGGCCGGGACCCGTCACTCCTCGCCCGCGAGCGTCAGCGACCGCAGCTTCTGGCCGGCGTACCAGGTGGCCAGGACGGTGACCGCCACCAGCAGCACGGTGGCCGTCGGCAGGCCCACCTCGGAGGTCACCAGATCCCCTCCGGCCATCTTGTGGGCGACGGCCAGCGACCACTGCTGGACGCTCAGGGTGCGCGCGCCCGGCACCAGGGAGCCGAACAACGCCTCCCAGACCAGGGCGTAGACGAGCCCGAAGACCACCGCGTGCCGGGAGACCGTGCCCAGCAGCAGGAACAGCGCCGAGTAGGCGATGGAGGAGACGAGCGCGGCGACCGTGTAGGCGACGGCGATCTGCTGGCCGTTGCCGTTCAGGATCAGGCCGGCGATCAGGGTCGGCACCGCCGAGAAGACCATGGTCACGGCGATGGCGACGATCAGCTTGGTGAAGATGATCGTGGGCCGCTTGAGCGGCTTGGACAGCAGGTAGACGACGGAGCCGTCGTCGATCTCCGGGCCGATCGCACCGGTGCCGGCGATGACACCGATGATCGGCACCATGGTGGCGAGCGCGAAGCCGCCGAGAACGTCCGAGGCCGTCTGGTCGTCGGCTCCGGTCAGGGCGCGGACGGCCACGGAGATCACGATGAGCAGCAGCGGCAGCGCGCCGAGGATGAGGGCCCGGCGGCGGCCGAGCAGGGCCCGGTAGGTGAGCCGGGCGACGGTGGGGTCGTACATCTTCGGCCTCCTACGCCGCGACCAGGTACGAGAAGACGGACTCCAGGGACTCGTCGGACGGCGAGACCGTGAGGAGCCGGATGCCGTGGTCCCTGGCGACCTTCGGCAGCAGGGCGGTGAAGCGGCCGAAGTCGACGGCCTGGATGCGCAGGGCGCCCTCGGCGTGGTCGACCTCGATGCCCGCCGTCGACGGGTCGGCGATCAACGCGGCCGCGAGGGCGCGGTCGTCGCTGGAGCGGACCAGGTAGCGGTGCGGGCGGTCGGTCATCAGACGGCGGATCTTGCGGAAGTCGCCGCTGGCCGCGTGCCGTCCGGCGACCACGACCTCGATGTGCCAGGCGAGCTGCTCGACCTCTTCGAGGATGTGGGACGAGAACAGCACCGTGCGGCCCTCGTCGCCCATCTTCCGCAGCAGGTCCATGAGCTGCATGCGCTGGCGCGGGTCCATGCCGTTGAACGGCTCGTCCAGCAGGAGCAGCGAGGGGTCGTGGACCAGGGCGGACGCCATCTTCACGCGCTGGCGCATGCCCTTGGAGTACGTGGAGATCTTCCGGTCCTGGGCGTACTCCATCTCGACCGTGGCGAGGGCGCGCTGGGCGGCCTTGTCGCCGAGGCCGTGCAGTTCGGCGTTGGCGACGACGAATTCACGGCCGGTGAGGAAGTCGTACATCGCCTCCCGCTCGGGGACGATGCCGATGTGCCGGTAGATCGCCTCGTTGCGCCAGACCTGCTGCCCGTCGAGGGTGACGGTGCCGGTGGAGGGGGCGAGGAAGCCGCCCATCATGTTGATGAGGGTGGACTTGCCGGCGCCGTTGGGGCCGAGCAGACCGGTGACACCGGGGCCGATGGTCATGGTGATGTCGTTGACGGCGACCACGTTGCCGAACCAGCGGGAGACGTGGTCGATGGTGAGAGTGCTCATGGGCGCAGCCCGTTCCTTGGAAGGGTGGTGGCGGGAGACGGGCTGGGCGCGGTCACAGTCCCACCTTCTTGTAGCGGCGCATCAGGAGGCCGTAGCTGGCGGCGATCAGGCCCAGGACGACCAGGACGTACACCGCGCCCTCGCCGTTGCCGGGGCCGGCCGCGCCGGGGAACGCCGAACTCGCGCCGAGGAAGGCGGACTGGACGCCGTCGATGAGTGTGACGGGCGAGAACAGCCCGATCCAGGGGATGGCGCCGGTGCTGTTCTGCGCGTCGGCGATGGCCTGGAGCGTGGAGACGGCGCCGTAGGAGATGGTCAGTACGGCGATGACGGCCGCGATGCCGAAGCCGCGCCGCGGGGTGACCGAGGCGATGACCAGGCCGATGCCGGCGAAGAGCAGTGAGAGCAGTGCCACGGAGACGAGTCCCTGTGCGAATCCCTTGGTCTGGTCGGCGAAGTCCAGCTTGGCCAGCAGCGCGCCCACGTAGAGCACGATCAGCGGGGCCGCCGTGAGGACGAACAGCGCGGAGGCCAGCGCCGCGTACTTCGCGCGGACGTAGTCGGCGGTCTCGATCGGCCGCGAGAAGTACAGCGGGACGGTCTTGAAACGCAGGTCGCGCGAGACGGACTGGGGCGCCTGCGAGGCGACGTACAGGCTGATGACGGCCTGCATGATGATCGCGTAGCGCGTGTAGTCGACGGGCAGTTCCCTGGCCTTGGTGGCGATCGCGACGGCGACCATGATGGCCGCGGGCACGCACATCACCACGAACAGCAGCATCGGCAGCACCTTGGACTTGACCGAGCGGCCGAGGCCGTAGGCGCCGCGCAGGGACTGCGAGTACAGGGAGCGGGTGGCGTAGGAGCGGCCGAGGCGGGGGCCGTCGTAGTTGCGGTAGCCGATGTTGTGGATGCGGGTCTGGTCACCCGGGGTCGCGGCGGATGCCGGCAGGGGCTGCTCAACTGCCATGGACGGCCGCCTCCTTCCGCTGCTCGTCCTCGGTGAAGACCTCCGAGATGTGGTGCCGGCGCTGCTCCATGCGCACCAGCCCGAGGCCCAGGTCGGCGACGACGTCACGGACCAGGTCGTACGTCTCCTCGCCCTGCGCCGTCAGGAGCAGGATGTGGCCGGCGCCCGGCAGGCCGCTGCCGGCCTCGACCCTCACCCCGCGCGCGTGCAGCGCCTCGCGCATCGCGCGCGTGCCGTCGGGGTGCTCGTCGGTGTCGGTGACCTCGACGGCGAGCGTGGTCGTGGTCTGGGTGAAGTCGGTGGTGGAGCTGGAGCGCAGGAGCTTGCCGCCGTCGATGACGACGACGTGGTCGCAGGTGCGTTCCAGCTCGCCCAGCAGGTGCGAGGTGACCAGGACCGAGATGCCGAAGTCGGTGTGGATGCGGCGGATCAGGCCGAGCATCTCGTCGCGGCCGACCGGGTCGAGGCCGTTGGTCGGCTCGTCCAGGAAGACCAGCTGGGGGTCGTGCACCAGCGCCTGGGCGAGCTTCACCCGCTGCTTCATGCCGGTCGAGTAGCCGCCGATGGGGCGGTACCGCTCCTCGTACAGCCCGACATGGCGCAGGGTGTCGGCGGTGCGCTCGCGGGCGGCGGCGGGCGGCAGGCCGGACATGCGGGCCATGTGGACGACGAACTCGGTGGCCGAGACGTCCGGCGGCAGGCAGTCGTGCTCCGGCATGTACCCGACGCGCTCGCGGATGGCGGCGCCCTTGGTGGCGACGTCGAGGCCGAGCACCTCGGCACGGCCCTCCGTGGCGGGGGACAGGCCCAGCAGTATCTTGATCAGGGTGGACTTGCCGGCGCCGTTGGCCCCGACGAGTCCGGTCACACCGGGTCCGATGTCCACGGACAGCCGGTCGAGCGCGGTCACCCGGGGGAACCGTTTGCTCAGGCTTTCGGTCGCGATCACAGTCACGTCGTCGACAGTAGTGACGCGGACCACGTCCGTCGTCAGACCGAAGAGCAGTCTTCGCGTCAGACTCCAGATGTAGGGGTTCCGTAAGGGAGCCCCTCCTTGAGAGGTACGGGCCCCCTGTTGACGTCCGGTCTAACAAGTGCGAGATTCGGCGGTGTCAAGTTACGGGCACGTACCGCGATGGTGGGACGGAGTGGCATGGCGACGACGTCGACCCGGGAGCGCTCGGCGGAGCTGCGGGGGTTCCGGACCGTGCAGCGCCTCGCCTACGACTGCGCGGAGGCGGTCGCGGCCCGCCTGGAGCCGGGCGTGACCGAGCGCGAGGCGGCCCGGATGCAGCGCGAGTGGCTGCGCGAGCGCGGGGTGCGGGACTGGTTCCACCTGCCCTTCGCCTGGTTCGGGGACCGCACGGCGTTCGTGGGCTTCCGCGTGCCGCTGCAGTTCTTCCCCACCGGCCGCGCGCTGGAGCCCGGGATGCCGTTCATCCTCGACCTGGCGCCGGTGTACGAGGGGTACACGGCGGACATCGGCTACTCGGGCTCGCTGGGCGCGAACCCGGTGCAGGACCGGCTGATGGCCGACCTGGAGGCACACCGCGAGCTGATCCTGCGCGAGGTGCGCGAGCGGCGCCCGCTGCGGGAGATCTACCAGGACGTGGACCGGCTCATGGTCCGCCAGGGCTACGCCAACCGGCACCGCGCCTACCCCTTCGGGGTGATCGCCCACAAGGTGGACCGGGTGCGGCAGCGCCGCTGGTCACCCCATCTGTTCGGGTTCGGCACCCAGTCCCTGAAGGGCCTCGCCGCCGACGCGCTGCACGGCCACCGCGAGGGCTGGTCGCCGCTGTGGTCGCCGTACCGCTTCTCGGACCACCCCCCGCGGCCGGGCCTCTGGGCGGTCGAACCCCACCTCGGGTTCCGGGGGACGGGCGCGAAGTTCGAGGAGATCCTGGTGGTCACCGACTCCCGGGACCCCGAGGAGAGCGCGTTCTGGCTGGACGACGATCTGCCGCACACGCGGCGCCGGGCGGAGGAGGAGTGACCTTGGAGGGTGCACGCGAGCGCCGGGTGCGCACGGGCGGGGTCGAGCTGTGCGTCGCCGAGCTGGGCGACCCCGGCCGGCCGACGGTGGTGCTGGTGCACGGCTACCCGGACAGCAAGGAGGTCTGGTCGGAGGTCGCCGTCCGGCTCGCCGGCCGCTTCCACGTCGTCCTCTACGACGTCCGGGGCCACGGCCGCTCCACGGCACCCCGGCCGCTGCGCGGCGGCTTCACCCTGGCCAAGCTCACCGACGACTTCCTGGCCGTCGTGGACGCGGTCAGCCCGGACCGGCCGGTGCACCTCGTCGGACACGACTGGGGCTCGGTGCAGTCCTGGGAGTTCGTCACGGTGGGCCGTACGGAGGGCCGTATCGCCTCCTTCACCTCGATCTCGGGGCCGTCCCTCGACCACTTCGGGCACTGGATCAACGCGCGCGTGAAGCGCCCCACGCCCCGCCGGGTGGGCCAGCTCCTCGGCCAGGGCGCCAAGTCCTGGTACGTGTACCTGCTGCACACGCCTGTCCTGCCGGAGCTGGCCTGGCGCGGTCCGCTCGGCAAGCGCTGGCCGAAGATCCTGGAGCGGGCCGAGCGGGTCCCCGGCGGCGACTACCCGACCACCTCGCTCCCCACCGACGCGGCGCACGGCGCCTGGCTGTACCGGGACAACGTCCGCGCGCGGCTGCGCAGGCCGCGCCCCGACGCGTTCGCCCACGCGCCCGTGCAGCTCATCACGCCCCAGGGCGACGCGTTCCTCTCCGAGCGGCTGTACGACGACCTGGAGCGGTGGGCGCCCCGGCTGACGCGCCGCACGCTCCCGGCCGGGCACTGGGTCCCGCGCACGCGCCCCGACCAGGTGGCCGCCTGGATCGAGGAGTTCGCGACGTCCGTCGAGGGCGGCCGTCCCGCCCCGCGGCCCACCGGGCGCCACGCCGACCGGTTCGCCGGACAGCTGGTGCTGGTCACCGGCGCGGGCAGCGGGATCGGCCGGGCCACGGCGTTCGCCTTCGCCGAGGCCGGGGCGCGCGTGATCGCCGTCGACCGCGACGCCGAGGCCGCCGCCCGCACCGCCGAGCTCTCCCGGCTGGCCGGCGCGCCCGAGACCTGGGCGGAGCCGGCCGACGTCTCCGACGAGCAGGCCATGGAGAAGCTCGCGGAGAAGGTCCACCACGAGTACGGCGTGCTGGACGTGCTCGTCAACAACGCGGGCATCGGTCTGTCGGGCTCCTTCTTCGCCACGACGACCGACGACTGGCGCAAGGTGCTGGACGTGAACCTGTGGGGCGTGATCCACGGCTGCCGGCTCTTCGGCGCGCGGATGGCCGAGCGCGGTCAGGGCGGCCACATCGTCAACGTCGCGTCGGCCGCCGCCTACCAGCCCTCGCGCGTGCTACCCGCCTACGGCACCTCCAAGGCGGCGGTCCTGATGCTCTCCGAGTGCCTGCGCGCCGAGCTCGCCGCACAGGGCATCGGCGTCACAGCGGTCTGCCCGGGCTTCGTCAACACCGGCATCACCTCCACGGCCCGCTTCACCGGTGTCGACGAGGAGGAGGAACGCCGCCGCCGGCAGCGGACGGCCCGTCTGTACGGCCTGCGCAACTACCCACCGGAGAAGGTGGCCGACGCGATCCTGGACGCGGTGGCCGGCAACAGGGCGGTGGCGCCGGTGACCCCGGAGGCCCGCGGCGCCCACCTGCTGTCACGCTTCGCGCCGGGGCTGCTGAGGAGGATCGCGCGGGTGGAACCGAGGTTGTGACGCGAAAGGCCGCACAGCGCACGGCAGTTGTCCACATCTTCAATCAATCCGCCTGTGGATAACCGCACTTGGTTGTGGATCAAACCTCGGAGTGAAAACAAGCTGCGTGATCCGTGTCTCTCCCGCACGCTGGACCCATGGACGAACGCCGCACCGTGAAGGTGTCGAAGTACCTCTCCAGACACCTGCGGCACCAGCCCGGGAGGATCGGGCTCACGCCGGACCCCGGCGGCTGGGTGGAGATCGACACACTGATCGCCGCGGCCGCCGCCCACGGGTTCCCGTTCAGCCGCGCGGAGCTCGATCACGTCGTCGCCGCCAACGACAAACGGCGTTTCGCCGTCGAGAACGGCAGGATCCGCGCCAGTCAGGGTCACAGCATCGAGGTCGACCTCGGTCTGCCCCCGGTGGCCCCACCGCCGTACCTGTACCACGGCACGGTCGCCCGCCACCTGGACGCGATTCGCGCGGAGGGCCTGCGTCCCATGAACCGGCACGCCGTGCACCTCTCCGCCGACCGGGAGACCGCGACCCGTGTCGGCGCCCGCCGGGGCAGGCCCGTGGTGCTGTCCGTGGACTCCGGCGCGATGCACCGCGACGGCCATGTGTTCCACATCAGCGCCAACGGCGTCTGGCTGACCGCGACCGTCCCGCCGCGCTACCTGCGCTTCCCCGGCCCGCACTGAGCACTGCGCGGCGGGCGGACACCGGGAACACACGGTGGCCGGCCAGCACAGAGAACACCCAGTGGCCGGCCGGCACATGGGTCCCACCACTCGGTGACCACTCGGTGACCACTCCGTGGCCGCCGGACCGCACACGGTGACCGTTTCGTCCGTTGCCGAGGGGGCCGCTTACGCTCGGACGCATGAGTCTGCGTCTGAGCACCGTGATCCTGCCGTACCGCCGCTGGCACGAGGGTGGCCGTTCGGCCTGGGTACGCGCCGAGCAGCTCGGCTTCCACACGGCGTACACCTACGACCACCTGTCCTGGCGCAGCTTCCGTGACGGCCCCTGGTTCGGTGCGATCCCGACGCTGACGGCGGCCGCGGCGGCCACCGACCGGCTTCGCCTCGGCACGCTGGTCACGTCGCCGAACTTCCGCCACCCGGTGACCCTCGCCAAGGAACTCGTCTCGCTGGACGACATCTCCGGCGGCCGGGTCACCCTCGGCATCGGCGCGGGCGGCACCGGGTTCGACGCCACCGCCCTCGGCCAGGAACCGTGGAGCCCGCGCGAGCGCGCCGACCGGTTCGCCGAGTTCGTGCCCCTGCTCGACCGGCTCCTCACCGAGGACGCGGTGTCCTCCGAGGGCCGCTTCTACTCGGCGCACGAGGCCCGGAACATCCCGGGCTGTGTGCAGCGGCCCCGGCTGCCGTTCGCGGTGGCGGCCACCGGCCCACGCGGCCTGAGGCTCGCCGCGCGGTACGGCCAGGCGTGGGTGACCACCGGCGACCCGAAGCTGTACGAGACGGGTACGCCGGAGCAGTCCGTCGCTGCCCTGCGCGGCCAGATCGGCAAGCTGACCGAGGCGTGCGCGGCCGCCGGGCGGGACATCGCCGAACTGGACAAGGTCCTGCTCACCGGCTTCACCCCGGACCGCGGCCGGCCGCTCGCGTCCCTGGACGCCTTCGTGGACTTCGCCGGCCGTCACCAGGAACTGGGCTTCACCGAGATCGTGATCCACTGGCCGATCCCGGACTCCGTTTTCGCCGCCGATGAGAAGGTCTTCGAGCGGATCGCCATGGAAGCCCTCGCCCAGCTGGACTGACCCCGGAACCAGCCCTCCGCACCGGCCGCGCCGAGCGTCGCCTGCGTCTCATCTGTGCGGACTCCCGCACGGCCGTGCGGAGGCCTGGGTGAGAATGGCCCGGTGACCTCTGCGACCAGACAGCCCGGGACCCCTGCCGCCGCCCTGCCACCGCGGCTGATCGCCACCGACCTGGACGGCACTCTGCTGCGCGACGACAAGTCGGTCTCCCCACGGACCGTCGCCGCGCTGGCCGCCGCCGAGGAGGCCGGGATCGAGGTCTTCTTCGTCACGGGCCGGCCGGCCCGCTGGATGGACGTGGTCAGCGACCACGTCCACGGCCACGGCCTGGCGATCTGCGGCAACGGCGCCGCCGTGGTCGACCTGCACGGCGGCCCCGGCGCCCACCGGTTCGTGAAGGTCCGCGAGCTGGCCCGGGACAACGCCCTGAAGGCCGTACAGCTGCTGCGCGAGGCAGCGCCGGGCACGGTGTTCGCGGTCGAGCAGACGTACGGCTTCCACCAGGAGCCGGACTATCCCAAGCTGCACATGGAGATACCCGACCACCTCCTGCCCGCCGAGAAGCTGCTCGCACCCGACGGTCCCGACGCCGACCAGCCCGTGCTCAAGATCCTCGCCTACCACCCGTCCCTCGACCCCGACGCGTTCCTCACCCTCGCCCGGCTGGCCGTCGGCGAGCACGCCAACGTCACCCGTTCCAGCCCCAGCGCCCTGCTGGAACTCAGCGGCCCTGGCGTCTCCAAGGCCAGCACCCTCGCGCTGTGCTGCGCCGAACGCGGCATCTCGCACGAGGAGGTCGTGGCCTTCGGGGACATGCCCAACGACGTCGAGATGCTGACCTGGGCCGGCCAGTCCTACGCGATGGGCAACGCCCACCCCGACGTCATCGCCGCCGCGTCGGGCCGCACGGTCGCCAACAACGACGACGGCGTGGCGGTGGTGATCGAGCACCTGCTCGCCGACCGGGTGCGGTAGCGCTCCGCGCGGGTCACGGTGGCCTGCCACACCGGTGGCCCCGGCCGAACGTCTCCCTGTGGCAGGGGCTCTCTGGAGCGGCGGGTCGGGCCCCGAGACCCCGCCACGCTGGTGGGCCGGTCGGAGCGGCCGGGGCGCCGGTGCCCCGCCCGGGCCCGCGGGGCGGCGCCGTCGACGAGCGCTCAGCCCACCCCCACCAGCGACTCCGCCTCGGCCTCCCGGCGTGCCATCTCCCGCAGCGGCCCGTCCTCGGTGATCAGCCGCTCGTACGGCCCTCGCTGCACCACCCGGCCGGCGTCGAGCACGATCACCTCGTCCACCGCGTCGAGTCCCGCCAGCCGGTGGGTGATCAGCAGCGTCGTACGGCCCTCCGTCGCGGCCAGCAGATCGGCGGTGAGCGCATCCGCCGTCGGCAGATCGAGGTGCTCGGCAGGCTCGTCCAGGACCAGCACGGGGAAACCGGCAAGCAGCGCGCGTGCCAGCGCCAGCCGCTGCCGTTGTCCGCCGGACAGCCGCGCCCCGTGTTCGCCGACGAGCGTGTCCAGGCCGTCGGGCAGCGCGTCCACCCAGTCCAGCAGCCGGGCCCGGCCCAGTGCCCCGCGCAGCTCGGCCTCGTCGGCGTCCTTCCTGGCGAGGAGCAGGTTCTCGCGCACCGAGCTGTCGAAGAGATGCGCGTCCTGCGCGCACAGCCCGACGAACCGCCGTACGTCGTCACCGTCCAGCGCGCAGGCGTCCACACCGGCGAGCGTGTACGAGCCCGCCGCCGGGTCGAGGAACCGCAGCAGCACCTGGGCGAGGGTCGTCTTCCCGGAACCGGACGCCCCCACCACCGCGACCCGGCGCCCCTCCTCCAGCGTCAGGTCCAGCCCGGCGAGCGCCTCCCGCCGCTGCCCCGCGTACCGCGCGCCCACGCCCTTGACGACCACCGGGAACGGCGAGGCGGGCGCCTCCCGGGGTGAGACGGGCTCGCGCACGGGCGCGTCCAGGACCTCGTACACCCGCTCCGCGCTGCGCCGCACCCGCTGCCGGTACCGCGCGGCGAGCGGCAGTCCCAGTACGGCCTCGAAGGCGGCCAGGGGGGTCAGGACGACCACGGCCATCGCCACGCCGCTCAGCCGGCCGGCCGCCACCGCCTGGGCGCCGAACGCCGCGGTGGCCGTGACGGTCAGCCCGGAGACGAGTGCGGTGAGCCCGTCCCCGAGCCCGGTGACGGCGGCTGTGCGCGCGGCGATCCGCGTCAGGGTGCCGTCGGCCCGCCGGGCCGCGTCCGTACGGGCCGGCAGCGCACCGGCGACGGTCAGCTCGGCCGTGCCAGTGAGCAGGTCGGCCACACGGGTCGCGAGCACTCCCCGGGCGGGCGCCAGCCGCCGCTCGGTCCGCCGCGCCGCGGTCGCGGTCAGCAGGGGGACACCGGCACCGGCGGCCAGCAGGCCCGCCGCGAGGACGGCACCGGCCTCGGGCAGCAGCCAGGCCGTGAAGCCGACGGAGGCGGCGGACACGGTGAGGGCCACTCCGGCGGGCAGCAGCCAGCGCAGCCAGTAGTCCTGCAACGCGTCCACGTCGGCGACCAGCCGGGTGAGCAGATCACCGCGCCGGGCGCCGCGCAGTCCGGCGGGGGCCAGGCGCTCCAGCCGCCGGTACACCGCGACCCGGGTGTCGGCCAGCATCCGCAGCACGGCGTCGTGCGACACCAGCCGCTCGGCATACCGGAAGACGGCGCGCCCGATCCCGAACGCGCGGGTCGCGGTCACGGCCACCATCAGGTACAGCACCGGGGGCTGCTGAGAGGCCCGCGAGATGAGCCAGCCGGAGGTGGCCATGAGCCCCACGGCACTCCCCAGGGCAAGGCTCCCCAGCCCCAGGGCCCCGGCCAACCGCCCCCGCCTGTTCCCACCCATCCCCCGGACCCGCCGCAGCACGCCACCCCCGACCCGCTCCTCCGACCCACCCTCCAGCCGCCCGACCCGCCCCCCGACCGGCCGCGCCTCCAGCCCACCGTCCCGAGCCCCCGTCGGCCCACCTCCGAGCCGACCGAGCCCAGCCCGCACCAGCCCACCGAGCCGGACCCCCGTCGGCTCACCCTCCAGCCCACCGAGCCGATCCCCCACCGGCCCACCATCCAGCCGACCGAGCCCAGCCCCCACCGGCCCACCGAGCCGGGCCTCCGCCGGCTCGCCTTCCAGCCGACCGAGTCGGGTGGCGGGTGGGCGAGGGCGGGGGTCCAGGGGGCGGAGCCCCCTGGTGGGCCCACCACAACCCGGGGACGGCACAGAAGCCGCACCCCCCAGCCGTACCACCCGGTCAGCCACCCCCAACAACGCGGGCCGATGCACGACAAGCACCACGGTCCGCCCAGCGGCAAGCCTCCGCACCGCGGCAACGACCTCCCCCTCGGTCCCCCCGTCCAACGCAGCCGTCGGCTCATCCAGCAACAGCACAGGCCGATCAGCGAGAAACGCCCGAGCCAACGCCAACCGCTGCCGCTGCCCCGCCGACAACCCCGCCCCGTCCTCCCCGAGCACGGTGTCGACCCCCTCCGGCAGCGCCGCCACGAACTCCCACGCCCCCGCGTCCCGCAGCGCCCGCCGCACGGCACCGTCATCGGCGTCAGGCCGAGCCAGCCGCACGTTCTCCGCGATCGTCCCGGCGTACAGATGCGGCCTCTGCGGCACCCAAGCGACCCGCGACCGCCACTCCGCCAGATCCAGTCCGGCGAGATCCGCGCCCCCGATCCGCACCCGCCCCTCGGTGGGCCGTACGAACCCCAGCAACACGCTCAGCAGCGTCGACTTGCCCACCCCGCTCGGCCCGACCAGCGCGACGGTCTCGCCGGGCTCGACGGTGAACGACACACCGGTCACCGCGTCCGAGGACCGCCCCGGATACCGAACGCTGACCCCCTCGAAGGCCACACCACCCACCGGCCCCGCCGGCACCGCACCGGTACCCGACTCCGGCACCACCGTCTCCAGCACGCTGAAGATCTCCTCCGCCGCCGCGAGCCCCTCCGCCGCCGCGTGGTACTGCGCACCCACCTGCCGCAGCGGCAGATAGGCCTCGGGCGCCAGCACCAGGATCACCAGACCGATGTAGAGATCCATGTCTCCGTGGACGAGCCGCATCCCGATCGTCACGGCGACCAGCGCGACCGACAGCGTGGCCAGCAGCTCCAGCGCGAACGAGGACAGGAAGGCGATCCGCAGCGTCCGCAGGGTGGCCTGCCGGTACTCGCCGGTGATCCGCCGGATGGACTCCGCCTGCGCCTTGGCCCGGCCGAACACCTTCAGCGTGGGCAGTCCCGCGACCACGTCCAGGAAGTGGCCGGACAGCCGGGAGAGCAACCGCCACTGCCGCTCCATCCGGGACTGGGTCGCCCAGCCGATCAGCATCATGAAGACCGGGATCAGCGGCAGGGTGCAGACGATGATCGCCGCCGACACCCAGTCCTCGGTGACGATCCGGGCCAGCACCGCCACGGGCACGACCACGGCGAGCCCCAACTGCGGCAGGTAGCGCGAGAAGTAGTCGTCCAGGGCGTCGACCCCGCGCGTGGCCAGGGTGACCAGCGAGCCGGTCCGCTGACCGCTCAGCCACCCCGGACCGAGCGCCGCCGCCCGGTCGAGCAGCCGCCCGCGCAGCTCCGACTTCACGGCCGCGCTCGCACGATGGGCCGCGAGTTCGGTGAGCCACGCGACCATCGATCGCCCCACGGCCACGGCGGCCAACAGCAGCAGGGGAGTGCGCAGTTCGGCGACCGACTGTCCGTGCTGGAACGCTCCGACGACGATCTCGGCGACGAGCATGGCCTGTGCGATGACCAGTCCGGCACCGACGGCGCCCAGGCCGATGACCGCGACGAGGAAGAGACGGGTGGCGCGGGCGTACCGCAGAAGGCGGGGATCGATTGGTTTCACGTGAAACATGCCCTTCGGTACCGAGGGTGCTGTTTCACGTGAAACAGCACCCTCGGCAAACTCAGTGCGCGGCGCCGACCGCAGGGTCAGGAGCGATGTGCTGCGTGCCGATCCGCTGACGGAAAACCCAGTAGGTCCAGCCCTGGTAGAGCAGGACGAGCGGTGTGGCGATCGCCGCGCACCACGTCATGATCTTCAGGGTGTACGGGCTCGACGAGGCGTTGGTGACCGTCAGGTTCCAGTCCCCGTTCAGGGTGGACGGCATGACGTTCGGGAAGAGCGACAGGAAGAGCATCGCCACGGCCGCCACGATGGTGAGGCCGGACAGCGCGAACGACCACCCCTCCCGCCCGGCCTGATTGGTCACGAGAGCCGCCGTCAGGGCGACGACGGCCACGATCAGAGCCACCAGACTCTTGCCGTCACCGCTGTCGGCCTGCGTCCACAGCAGGAAGGCGAGCGCCACGACGGCCGCGATCAGACCCACCCACCGGGCCAGCCTCCGGGCCCGCACCCGGATCTCCCCGACCGTCTTGAGCGCGGTGAACACCGCTCCGTGGAACGTGAACAGCGTGAGCGTCACCAGGCCACCGAGCAGGGCGTAGGGGTTGAGCAGGTCCCAGACGTTGCCGACGTACTCGAAGTTCCGGTCGAGCTTCACCCCCCGCACGATGTTTCCGAAGGCCACTCCCCACAGGAACGCCGGCAGCAGCGAGGTCCAGAAGATCGCCGTCTCCCAGTTGCGCTGCCAGTTCTCCTCCGGCCGCTTGGCCCGGTACTCGAAGGCGACTCCCCGGACGATCAGGCAGACCAGGATGAGCAGCAGGGGCAGATAGAAGCCGGAGAAGAGGGTGGCGTACCACTCGGGGAACGCGGCGAAGGTCGCGCCGCCCGCGGTGAGCAGCCACACCTCGTTGCCGTCCCAGACCGGTCCGATGGTGTTGATCAGCACCCGGCGCTCGGGCCGGGTGCGGGCCAGCAGCTTGGTGAGGATACCGACCCCGAAGTCGAAGCCCTCCAGGAAGAAGTAGCCGGTCCACAGGACGGCGATCAGGACGAACCAGACGTCGTGAAGTTCCATGACTGTTCCCTCGGCCTAGTACGAGAAGGCCATCGGCTTGTCGGCGTCACGGGTGTCGCCGCCGATCTTCGTGGGCGGGTTGAGGTCGGCCTCGGTCAGCTCGGGCGGGCCGGCCTTGACGTACTTCGCGAGCAGCTTGACCTCGACCACGGCGAGAATGGCGTACAGCGCGGTGAAGACGGTCATCGAGGTGAGGACCTCACCCTGCGAGACACCGGGGGAGACCGCGTCCCGGGTCTGCAGGACGCCGTAGACGACCCACGGCTGGCGGCCCATCTCGGTGAAGATCCAGCCCCACGAGTTGGCGATCAGCGGGAAGGCGAGCGTCCACGTCGCGATGCGCCAGTACCAGGGGGTGAGCTTCGGGCTGAGCGCCTTGTTCTTGAACAGCACCAGGTGCGGCACCTCGTCCTCGCCGACCCTCAGGGCTTGCGGCAGCATGAACTTCTTGCGGGTCAGCCAGAGCCCGGCCAGCCCGATGGCGAAGGAGGCCATACCGAAGCCGATCATCCAGCGGAAGCCCCAGAAGGCGACGGGGATGTTGGGCCGGTAGTCACCGGGCCCGAACTTCTGCTGCTCGGCCTTGTTCACGTCGTTGATGCCGGGCACGTACGAGGTGAAGCTGTCGTCAGCGAGGAAGGACAGCAGACCCGGGATCTCGATCGCCACGGAGTTGTGGCCCTTGTCCACGTCGCCATAGGCGAAGATCGAGAACGGCGCCGGCTTCTGTCCGTCCCACAGTGCCTCGGCGGCAGCCATCTTCATCGGCTGCTGCTTGAACATCACCTTGCCGAGGGTGTCGCCGCTGATCGCGGTGAGCAGGCCGGCGATGACCACGGTGACCAGGCCGAGCCGCAGCGAGGTCTTCATCTCGCGGATGTGCTTCTTGCGGGCCAGGTGGTAGGCGGAGATGCCCACCATGAAGGCGCCACCGGTGAGGAAGGCCGCGGACAGGGTGTGGAAGGCCTGGCTGAGGGCGGTGTTCTGGGTCAGCACGGCCCAGAAGTCGGTCAGCTCGGCCCGCCCCCTGGCCTTGTCGATCTTGTAACCGACCGGGTGCTGCATCCAGGAGTTCGCCGCGAGGATGAAGTACGCCGACAGGACCGTGCCGATCGACACCATCCAGATGCAGGCCAGGTGGATCTTCTTGGGCAGCTTGTCCCAGCCGAAGATCCACAGGCCGATGAAGGTGGACTCGAAGAAGAAGGCGATCAGCGCCTCGAAGGCGAGCGGGGCGCCGAAGATGTCACCGACGAAGCGCGAGTAGTCGGACCAGTTCATGCCGAACTGGAACTCCTGCACGATGCCGGTGACGACACCCATCGCGATGTTGATCAGGAAGAGCTTGCCCCAGAACTTCGTCGCCCTGAGGTACTTCTCCTTCTCCGTACGCACCCAGGCCGTCTGCAGCCCGGCTGTGAGCGCAGCCAGGGAGATCGTCAGCGGAACGAACAGGAAGTGGTAGACGGTGGTGATGCCGAACTGCCAGCGCGCCAGTGTCTCCGGCGCCAAAGCCAGGTCCACGTCGTCACTCTCCTTACTGCGGCGTGGTGCAGCGGCGGTTTGCCCCTTTTGTTGCACACATACGGAACAAACGAGACGCGCTTGTGAACGCGTTCACATTCACAAGCCATTATGACGTACTGATTTTCGGACTGCGCAGGGGGGTCCCTCGCGGGCAGTTATGTCAAGGACATGACAGAGATGGAGGCGCGTTTCGGCGCAACCGCCTCGGTTTCACGGGAAACGGACACCCGCCCGTTCCTGGAGGCGGGTGCGGACTCGCAGGACGAAGAGGTGCCGTCTCTCGCGTCCGCACCCCGTGTGGGAGCTGCCTCAGGACTACAGCTCCTTGCGGAACCCCTCCGCCGCCTTCAGGAAGATGTCGTTCGCCTCGGCCTCCCCGATCGTCACCCGAACACCCTCGCCCGGGAACGGCCGGATCACCACTCCGTGTTCCTCGCAGACCTGTGCGAACGGGACCGTACTCTCCCCCAGCCGCAGCCACACGAAGTTGGCCTGCGTCTCCGGCACCGTCCAGCCCTGGGCCCGCAGTGCGTCGACCACGCGCGTGCGCTCGCACACCAGCGAGCCCACCCGGCCCAGCAGCTCGTCCTCGGCCCGCAGCGAAGCGATCGCAGCCTCCTGAGCCAGCTGGCTCACCCCGAACGGAACGGCCGTCTTGCGCAGCGCCGCCGCCACCGGCTCGTGGGCGATCGCGAAACCGACGCGCAGCCCGGCCAGCCCGTACGCCTTGGAGAAGGTCCGCAGGACGCAGACGTTGGGCCGCTTCCGGTACAGCTCGACACCGTCGGGCACCTCGGGGTCGCGGATGAACTCCCGGTAGGCCTCGTCCAGCACCACCAGCACATCGGCGGGCACCCGGTCGAGGAACCGCTCCAGCTCGGCCCGTCGCACCACCGTACCGGTCGGGTTGTTGGGGTTGCAGACGAAGATCAGCCGCGTCCGGTCGGTGATCGCGTCCGCCATCGCGTCCAGATCGTGCACGTCGCCCGACGTCAGCGGCACCTGCACCGAGCGGGCACCGCTGATCTGCGTGATGATCGGGTACGCCTCGAACGACCGCCAGGCGTAGATCACCTCGTCACCGGGGCCGCTGGTGGCCTGGATCAGTTGCTGGGCGACACCCACCGAGCCGGTGCCGGTGGCCAGGTCGGAGAGCGGCACACCGAAGCGATCGGACAGCTCGTTCATCAGGCCGGTGCAGGCCATGTCCGGGTAGCGGTTGAAGTCGCAGGCCGCCGCACTCACGCTCTCCAGCACGCCGGGCAGCGGCGGGTACGGGTTCTCGTTGGAGGACAGCTTGTAGGCGACCGGTCCGCCGGCCGCGGCCGGCTTGCCCGGCTTGTAGGTGGGGATACCCTCCAGCTCGGCGCGCAGCTTGGGGCTCGTCTCGCTCACCGCAGTCCTCCTCGCGACCACCGGCGGCCCGTCGACACCCCCGGCATCCAATACTCCTCACCTTAAGAGGATTCGGCCCCGCTGCGAACAGGTGCGGAACGCCCAGCGGTCCGGCCGCCGCCGCGGAAAGAGGCGAAGCTCACGTCTTCCCCGGGCATCAAGGGCATCCTCGTACGAAGGCGTACGTTTCGGGGGGCGCGCCGTACATATATCTATGCGCCGGTAGCTTGCGCCGTGGCGCGCGTCCCCCGTGAAGGTGAGTTGAGACCTCTTCGAGACATCGGGGACTTGGTAGGTCCATCCGCGTCGACAAGTCACGTCTTACTATTGGATCGATCAACGACCTTGGTTTCCAAGGAAGTTGACACCCAATGACCATGCAGAAACGTGCCTGTCAACGCGTGCATATGCGTCCGCACTACCCCACCGCATGAGCCCTACTATCGGCTCGCCATGACAGCAGCAGGGAAGCACCAGGTGAGCCGCGCGGAAACCTCACGTCGAGGCAGCCGGCCGGGTCGGGCGGGCATCAGAGACGTCGCCGCCGCCGCCGGGGTCTCCATCACGACCGTGTCCGACGCCCTCAACGGCAAGGGCCGGCTCCCGGATGCCACCCGGCGCCATGTCCGCGAGGTCGCCGACCGGCTGGGGTACCGGCCCTCGGCCGCCGCCCGCACCCTCCGTACCGGCAAGTCGGGTCTGATCGGCCTGACCGTGACGACATACGGGGATGAACCTTTCACCTTCACCGAGTTCGCCTACTTCGCCGAGATGGCACGGGCCGCGACCTCGGCCGCGCTCGCCCGCGGCTACGCCCTGGTCATCCTGCCCGCCACCTCCCGCCACGACGTCTGGTCCAACGTCGCCCTGGACGGCACGGTCGTCATCGACCCCTCCGACCAGGACCCCGTGGTCAGCGAGCTGGTCCGGCAGGGACTGCCGGTCGTCTCGGACGGCCGCCCGGCCGGCGCGCTCCCCGTCACCGCCTGGGTCGACAACGACCACGAGGCCGCCGTACTCGGCATCCTCGACCACCTCGCCGCCGCCGGCGCCCGCCGCATCGGCCTGCTCACGGGCACCACGACGGACACGTACACCCACCTGTCGACCACCGCGTACCTGCGCTGGTGCGAACGGGTCGGCCAGGATCCGGTCTACGAGGCCTATCCGGCACACGACCCGTGCGCGGGCGCCGTCGCCGCGGACCGGCTGCTCGCCCGCCCCGACCGGCCCGACGCGGTCTACGGGCTGTTCGACCCCAACGGCACCGACCTGCTCGCCGCCGCCCGCCGCTACGGCCTGCGCGTCCCCGACGACCTGCTGCTGGTGTGCTGCAGCGAGTCCACCGTGTACGCCAGCACCGAGCCGCCCATCACCACCCTGTCCCTGAAGCCGCGCCGCATCGGCACCGCCGTCGTCCAGCTCCTCATCGACGCCATCGAGGGCGTCGAGTCGGACCAGCCGGTCGAGCAGGTGATACCGACCGAGCTGATCGTGCGCACCTCCTCCCAGCGGCGGTCCCCGCGCACGACGGTCAGCCCGCCACGGACACCGGACGACAAGTAGCACCGCCCGCCGCACCGACCCGCGCGGGTCCCGGCCGGTGCGGCACAGAGGGACCCGTCGGCGCGCCGCGGGGGGCGGGGACGGAGCCGGTGGACCGAGGGCCCGGCCGGCCGACAGCCGGTCGAACATCTGCCCAAACGGGGCGAAAGCCGCAGTGAACTGGAGTCTTGTTCCGATTCACCACCCCTGGGTCATCACACGGCGCGACGCGCGTTCCTATGATGGGCCCACGACACCGCGGACCGCTGCGACCAGGCAGTCCGAAGCGGTGCAGATGCGGCGCGATGGTGGAGGGGTCTGATGACTCAGGGGGCCGGTCAGGGACCCGAGGCGGAGCGGACGGCGACGCTGCGCGACTTCCGGGTACCCGCGTACGTCCACGAGACCGGTCCGTACGTCCAGCACGTCCACCCCGGCGACGTCGTGCCGCCCGCCGACGAGGCGTACCCCGAGGGCTACACCCCCACCCAGCGCGACCTGCCCGTCATCAACCGCGGCGACACCCTCCAGGTCCCCGTCGAGCCCGCACCGGCCGCCCCGGCCCCGCAGCCCGCGACCGGGCCCGGCCCGCTCTATGTCGTCGGTGACGTCCACGGCTACCTGGACGAGCTGGTGGCGGCCCTCCAGGAGCAGGGCCTGATCGACGCCTCGGGCCAGTGGTGCGCCGGCACCGCCCGGCTGTGGTTCCTCGGCGACTTCACCGACCGCGGCCCGGACGGCATCGGGGTCATCGACCTGGTCATGCGGCTGTCCGCCGAGGCCGCGGCGGCCGGCGGCTACTGCAAGGCCCTCATGGGCAACCACGAACTGCTGCTCCTCGGGGCCAAACGGTTCGGCGACACCCCCGTCAACTCCGGCGCGGGCACCGCCACCTTCCAGGCGGCCTGGCTGCTCAACGGCGGCCAGAAGACCGACATGGACCGCCTCCAGGACCACCACCTGCAGTGGATGGCCCGCCTCGACGCCGTCGAGGAGGTCGACGGCTATCTGCTCCTCCACTCCGACACCACCGCCTACCTCGACTACGGCGACTCCATCGAGGCGGTCAACGACACCGTCCGCGAGGCGCTGACCCGCAACGACGCCGACGAGGTCTGGGACCTGTTCCGCAAGTTCACCAAGCGCTTCTCCTTCCGCGACGAGGGCGGCGCCGACGCCGTACGCTCCCTCCTCGATACGTACGGCGGCACCCGGGTCGTTCACGGGCACAGCCCCATTCCGTACCTCCTCGGCCAGGTCGGCTCCGAGGACGGCGAGGAGAGCACCGGCCCGATCGTCGAGGGACCGCACGTCTACGCCGACGGACTCGCCATCGCCATGGACGGCGGAGTGACCATGGCCGGAAAACTGCTGGTCCAGCAACTGCCCCTGAGCAGCTGACCGTTCTTCGGACAGGCATTCCTCAGCCGCGTACGCGCAGGCCGGACCGCAATTTCCGGCAATCCCCTGTCACCGCGCGCCGTCACGGCTCTACCATCGGCTTATCCGTAGCAGGCTCCCCTCCGTTTCTGCCCGACGGCTCGCCGGCGTGCGAGCCCCAAGCCCTACGGAGCATCGGGGGATGCACATGAACAGCGTTCCGCAGCACCTGCAGAGCGAGGACCGCCAGGAATTCGAGCGGCTCCTCGGTGAGGCGCTGCGCTCCGCACCGCACCGACCGGAACTGGCCGCCGTCGGACAGCGGCTCAACTCCGAACAACTGCGCACTATGGCACTCAACGCCTCCGCCCTGATCACGGCAGCCGCGGCGGCCGAGTACCAGCACTACGTCAAGCTGCGCGACGAACTGCGTCACCCGGCGCTGTCCGGTCCGCCGGCCGTCGGCGACTCCGAGGAAGCGGGCCCGGGTCCGACCGCCACGGGCCTCGCCACCACTCTCGGCGAAGCCGCCGACAGCACCGGCGCGGGCGCCATCGCGGTCATCGCCGTCCTGGCTCCCGTCCTCTCCGGGACCGCGGCGGTGATCTTCCTGCTCGTCGGCTACATCCTGAAGATGCTCGACCCCGGCCAGACCTTCGCCCGGACCATGCTCACCGCCGGCTGGGTGTTCGGCGCCATCACCGCGGCGGCGGTCCTGGTCGCCGCGGTCGGACTGCTGCTCACCGCTCTGCGCAACAGCACACCGGCGGACGACCGGGCGCGGGACGCGGCCCACGAGGAGCTGGCCAGGGCCAAGGAGGCGTGGCGGAACGCCCTGCTGGAGCGCGGCATCCTGCCCTTCCTCCGGGAGGCACTCGCCGAGCCCGGCACGACCGCCGGGCACCCCTCGACCCCACCGGCACCGACCGGCCGCATACCCCGCCTCGGCTACGACCGCCCCGGCTTCAGCAGCCCCGACGACGGCACCGCGACCGGCCGCCCGAGCTTCACCAGCCCCGACTACACGAGCCCGGACTTCGGCGGCCCGGACCACCAGCCCGAGTGATCCGACCGGCCCTCCCCGGCCTCGGCGCGGCTGCCACCGTGCTCAGGCCGGATGTCCTGCGAGATCTTCATGCGGGACAACTGCGCCCCTGAAAGGCTCAATAGGCTCAATAGGTTCGATTCAGAGGATGCCGGCTTGACTGGCGGCAGTCATCCAAGCTGGGAACTCGGACAGGAGTCGGTCATACAGTTCCGGGTCGGAGACCTTGCTGATGTCGTCAACGGCGAAGAAGCCGACGTTGTCGACCCGCCGACCCGGTAGGGTGCCGAAGCGCTCCAGCACGCCGTAGTTGGCCCGTCCCATACCCACGAACTGCCAGAAGATCGGTTCTTCGACGGCTTCACGAAGCTCCCGCTCAATCTCCGCGTTGCGGTAGACGCCTCCGTCGGAGAAGAACAGCACGAGCGTGGGGGCGGTGGCTGGGTGATCGCGAACGTACTGACGAACTTGAGCGATGGCTTTCTGTTCCTCGTTCTGGATACCGACCGCCCGCATGTCCACCTGACCGGCTCGAAGTCCCTTCCTGGGTTTCCTGCTCCGGCCGAAGAGGCTCAGCTCACCTACCCGGACGTGGAGCCGGAGCCATTCGGGGAGGTCCCCCAGGTGGAGATCAGGCAGTCGGGCCGCGTGCGAGGCGAATGTCCAGGCCTGCATCTCACCGTCGTCGTCCAACTGCGCCGCGACCGCGGCCATGCGTTCCACCACATCGGCCACGACGCCCTTCGAGTACAGGAAGGACATGGAACCGGAAGCATCGAGTACCAGGACGACTCGCGCCGTGACACCGGCGGCACCGTGCTTTTCCAGACTGACCGCCACCTGCTCCTTGCGCAGGGACAGCCTCTTGCGCATGTCCACGGGTAGTTGTTCCTCGCCCTTGCTGAGGCGCGAGGCGACTGTCGGCGCGGACGGGGCAGGCGGTTCCGGCGCAGGCGCCGGCGGCAGAAGGGGCACGACCGTGGCCGGGGGGTCGTCATCAACGGTGATCCCGAAGTCGGTGGCGAGCCCGGCAAGCCCGGAAGCATATCCCTGCCCGACCGCACGGAACTTCCACTGGCCGCCTCGCAGATAGAGCTCGCCACCGATGAACGCCGTCTCCGTCGTGGCCTCCATGTCGAATCGGGCCAGTTCTCCCTGCGTACCTGCGTCGAGCAGTCTCAGCGTCAGTCCCGATATCTGCCCGAACGTCCCGTCATCGGTGGACGCACACAGCACAACCCTTTCGACATCCGGTTCCACCGCACGCAGGTCCACCTCGACCGTGTCCGTCGTGACACCAGAACCCCTCTGCTTCCCCAGGTGCCTTACGGAGCCTGACGCATGCTGCGGCTGGTTGTAGAAGACGAAGTCACCGTCGCTGCGAACCCGTCCGGCACCAGTGAGCAGCAGCGCCGAGGCATCGACGTCCGGCGCTCCAGGTGTCTCGGACCAAGCGAGCTCAGCGCGCACTGCCCGAGAACCGATCGGAAGGTTGGCGCCCTTGCTCATTGATCTCGCTGTCATGCGGCAAGTCTGGGGCGGGCATGGTCGGGACACCACCTCCACGTCGCAGGGAGCGATGATTCGGCCGCCGAACCATCGCTCCCTGCTCCGTCAGTCGGCCAACGGCAGGTACACCCGGTTCCCGCCGGCGGCGAACTCCTTCGACTTCTGGAGCATCCCCTCGGCGATCTCCTCAGGTGAGGCTCCTTCAGCCGCCGCACCACCGAACCGCTGTGTGATGCTTTGACTGATCTTCATGCTGCAGAACTTCGGGCCGCACATGGAGCAGAAGTGCGCCGTCTTGGCGGGCTCGGCCGGCAGGGTCTCGTCATGGAACTCCCGTGCCGTGTCCGGGTCCAGCGCGAGGTTGAACTGGTCCTCCCACCGGAACTCGAAGCGGGCGTCGGACAGTGCGTCGTCCCACTCCTGAGCCCCGGGATGCCCCTTGGCGAGGTCCGCCGCGTGTGCGGCGATCTTGTAGGTGATGACGCCGGTCTTGACGTCGTCCCGGTTGGGCAGGCCGAGGTGCTCCTTGGGCGTCACGTAGCAGAGCATCGCCGTGCCCCACCAGGCGATCATCGCGGCACCGATGCCGGAGGTGATGTGGTCGTACGCGGGCGCGACGTCCGTGGTCAGCGGGCCGAGCGTATAGAACGGCGCTTCATCGCAGATCTCCTGCTGAAGGTCGATGTTCTCCTTGATCTTGTGCATCGGGACGTGTCCCGGGCCCTCGATCATGGTCTGTACGTTGAAACGCTTGGCGATCCGGTTGAGTTCCCCGAGCGTCCTCAACTCCGCGAACTGCGCCTCGTCGTTGGCGTCCGCGATCGACCCCGGCCGCAGGCCGTCACCCAGCGAGTACGTGACGTCGTAGGCAGCGAGGATCTCGCACAGCTCCTCGAAGTTCTCGTACAGGAACGATTCCTTGTGGTGCGCCAGACACCACGCGGCCATGATCGAGCCGCCGCGCGAGACGATGCCGGTCTTGCGGTTGGCGGTGAGCGGGACGTACGGCAGCCGGACGCCGGCGTGGACCGTCATGTAGTCCACGCCCTGCTCGGCCTGCTCGATGACCGTGTCCTTGTAGATCTCCCAGGTCAGTTCCTCGGCCCTGCCGTCGACCTTCTCCAGCGCCTGGTAGAGCGGCACGGTGCCGATGGGGACGGGGGAGTTGCGCAGGACCCACTCACGGGTGGTGTGGATGTTGCGGCCGGTGGACAGGTCCATGACCGTGTCGGCACCCCACCGGGTCGCCCAGGTCATCTTCTCGACCTCCTCCTCGATGGAGGACGTCACCGCGGAGTTTCCGATGTTGGCGTTCACCTTCACCAGGAACCGCTTGCCGATGATCATCGGCTCGATCTCCGGGTGGTTGACGTTGGCCGGCAGCACGGCCCGGCCCGCCGCGATCTCCTCGCGGACCACCTCGGGGGAAACATTCTCCCGGAGGGCCACGAACTCCATCTCCGGCGTGATCTCGCCGCGACGGGCGTACGCGAGCTGCGTCACCGCCTGGCCGTTGCGGCCCCGCCGCGGCTGGCGCGGGCGTCCGGGGAAGACCGCGTCCAGGTTCCGCAGCCCGCCGCGCGGCGAGGTGTGCTTGATCCCGTCGTCCTCGGGACGGACCGGACGGCCCGCGTACTCCTCGGTGTCGCCACGGGCGATGATCCAGTTCTCCCGCAGCGGCGGCAGGCCACGGCGGACGTCCGTGTCGACGAGTGGATCGGTGTACGGGCCCGACGTGTCGTACAGCGTGACCGACTGCCCGTTGGTGAGGTGCACCTGACGGACCGGCACGCGCAGATCGGGGCGCGAGCCCTCGACATACGCCTTGTGCCAGCCGATGGACTTCCCGGCCTCCGGGGACTTCTCGTCCTGGACGGAGGCAGGCGTGCGTGCGTCCTTGTTGGCCATGAGACCTACTCCCTACGCCGGCATTACCCGGTAACAGGTTCGGCGGTCGACGCAGCGGTTTCCGTCTGCCGACGTCTCTTGTGGAACACCTCTTGTTCCACGTGAAACATCGCGTGTACGGAGGTCAGCGCCCTCTCAGCCCGGTGCTCCGAGCTCCCGCGTGTGCAAAGGTGCCTCCACGCTAGCGTCATGTGTGGCGCGGTGAACAGTGGGCCCCCGCCCGTTCTTGCGATGATCGGGCGGTGACCAGGATGGAGCAGTACCCCTACCAGCCGCCCGAGCCGCCCCGCCGAGACGGCCCGGAAGAGGGCGACGGACACGGCCACGGTCCACGCGGCCACGGTCACCCGCACGGCGACAGCCACGCGCACGGCCACAGCCACAACCACGGCCCGGCTGCCCCCGTCTCCCAGCACCTGCGCAAGGTCATCGCGGCGATCCTGGTCCCCTTCACCGCGGCGGTCCTGGTCGGCCTCGTGGTGCTCTGGCCCGGGCAAGCCCCCTCCCACAAGCGCACCGGCGTCGGCTTCGACCGGCAGACCCAGCAGGCCACGGTCACCCGGGTCGTCGAGGTCAGCTGCAAGTCGGTGAACGCGGGCGGCAGCACTCCGGCCGGCGACACCTCCACCGCCGAGGGCACGTCGGCGGAGGCGGGGCCCGACGGAACCTGCAAGAAGGCCACCATCCGGGTCGACACCGGCAAGGACGAGGGTCGTACCTTCACCGAGATCGTGCAGCCGGACCAGTCGCGGCAACTGCACCAGGGCGAGAAGGTCGTGGTCGCCTACGAGCCCTCGGCCCCCAAGGACCTGCAGTACTCGGTGACCGATGTGAACCGCAAGTTCCCCATGACACTGCTCGCGGGGATCTTCGCGGTGGCCGTCGTGGTGGTGGGCCGGCTGCGCGGGGTCATGGCGCTGGTCGCACTGGCCGTGAGTTTCCTCGTGCTGACGCTGTTCATCCTGCCGGCGATCCTGGAGGGGGCGAACCCGCTGCTGGTCGCCGTGGTGGGGTCGAGCGCCATCATGCTGATCGCCCTGTACATGTGCCACGGTCTGTCGGCGCGTACGTCGGTGGCCGTACTCGGCACGCTGATCTCCCTCTGCCTGATCGGCGTGCTCGGCTCACTGTTCATCGGCTGGGCGGCGCTGACCGGCAACACGGACGACAACACCGGCCTGATCCACGGCCTGTATCCGTCGATCGACATGAGCGGTCTGCTGCTGGCCGGCGTCATCATCGGTTCGCTCGGCGTCCTGGACGACGTGACGGTGACGCAGACCTCGGCCGTCTGGGAGCTGCACGAGGCCAACCCGTCGATGGGCTGGCGGGGGCTGTACCGGGCGGGCATCCGGATCGGCCGCGACCACATCGCGTCCGTGGTCAACACCCTCGTGCTCGCCTACGCCGGTGCCGCACTGCCGTTGCTGCTGCTGTTCTCGATCGCTCAGAGCAGCGTCGGCACCGTGGCCAACAGCGAGCTGGTGGCCGAGGAGATCGTGCGCACGCTGGTGGGCTCGATCGGTCTGGTCGCCTCGGTCCCCGTCACCACCGCGCTGGCCGCGCTCGTCGTGTCGGCCGACCGGACCGGGCCCGGTGCGACGGCGCTCGCCGGGGCGCGGCCCGCACCGGCACGCGGCGGCCGGGGCCGACGCCGGAAGCGATGACGCAGGGAGGGCTGACGCCGGAAGCGAAGCGGTCAGCAGGGGGAGGATGAGCACCGGGGAGGGGTGAGCACCGCGGCGGGGTGGGCCCGCTGGAACGGGACCCCGCCGCAGAAGCGTTCCTGCACAGTTCCGCACGGGCACGGCGGATCGCCCGTCACCGTTGCCGCGACGCTTCAGCCGGCGCTCTGTTCCTCGGCCAGGATGCGGTCCAGGGCCTCGTCCAGATGAGCGTCGAAATCGGCGAGTGCACCCTCCTGACCGAGCGGCACGAGCTTGTCCGTACGGTCGAGGAAGGCCACGAGCGGCGGCGCCGACGAGCGGAACAGGGCCTGGTCGCCGCCGACCTGGAGCCGGATCAGCACCTCACCCAGCACCTCGGAATCGACGGGGGCGATGTGCACGTCCCCCTCACCGCACGGGCGGCCGACCCCGTCGATCAGCAGTTCCCGCCCGAAGGCCCAGGTGACCGGAGCATCACCGGGCAGATGGAAGGTGAGGCGTACGGCATACGGATCACAGGTCTCGTAGCGCAACTCCACCGGGATGCGGAAGGAGAGCTCCTCCGACACGAGAAAGCTCATCATGACTTCTGCCTGTACGGACTCGCGCATCGCCTATCCCGTCATATGACATCGACTGGCCGGGATTGATCCCTCTGACCGTGGTCAAATCTTGCTGAAAGTACACGAGAGATCACAAGGAGTGAGTTTTCAGATACTGATAGAGAGAGTGAGCGATCCCAGGTGCCGACCGATCTCCGCCTGCAGCCGCTGTGCGGCGGGCATCAGCCGGTCGGCCTGATGGACGGGCAGCGAGATGGCCATGGTGGCCGCGGTGGTGCCGACCGTGATCGGGACCGCCGCGCAGACGGTGCCGACCGCGTACTCCTGGCGCTCCACCACCGGTTCCATGCGCCGCATCCGGACCAGCCGCCGCAGCAGCGCGTCGTTGTCCCGCACCGTGTACGGCGTGATGGGCCGCACCGGATACCGGGCGAGGTGGTCGCGTCGCGCGTCCTCGTCCAGCTGGGAGAGCAGGCACTGCCCGATCGCGTGCGCATGGCCGGTCTCACGGAAGTCCGCCCACTCCTCCACCGCGGGTGCCTGACGGGAGGCGGAGACGCACATGACCTCGATCTCACCGTCCCGGTACATCGCGTAGTACACCGGCACTCCGATGGAATCGCGCCAGTGCGCGAGCGTGTCCGCCACCATGCTGCGACGTTTCTGCTGCGCTCCACTGCGGCCCAGTCGCTCCGCCGCGTCACCGAGGAAGAACAGCCCCTTCTCACGGCGCAGATAGCCCTCGTGGACCAGGGTGCGCAGCAGGTGGTACGCCGTGGGCAGCGCGAGGCCGGTCTCACGGGCGAGTTGTTTGGCGGGGGCGCCGTACGCGTGCGCGGCGACGGTCTCCAGCAGACGCATGGCGCGCTGGACGGACCCGATGAGCGTGGCGGTGGGCGTGGGGGCGGCCGGTGGTCCCGGTCGGCCGGCGGAGGGCGGTGGTCCGGAGCGGTCCCCGGCACAGGGGGGTCCGGGGATGTCCCCTGCCTGGGGCTGGCCCGGCACGGCCAGGGGCACCGGTCGCTGGACGGGGGCCGCGCAGGAGCGCGGTGGGGCGGGGGGTGCGTGGGGTTCTGCCGGTGCGGTGTCAACCGTGGCCAAGGGTCACTCCCGGAGCGCGAGGGGCAGCCCGTGCGAGGAAGAGCACGGAGGGGGGTCTGCGCCGCCCACGGGGCCGGACCCCGTGGGAGTTCCGGACTTTAACGGCCCGCCACCGCCCGCCGACGGCTCCCGGGGGAAACTTCCCTCCCCCGAGGGAACCGGCCCTCCGTCACGGGTGACCGGCTCCCGGGCACCTCACCAGTCGCTGCGGGACGAGGAGTTCCCCATGAACTTGCGGACGATGTAGATCAGTCCGCCGACCAGGGCGACGAAGACCAGCGCCTTGAAGAGCAGGCCGATCACGAACCCGACCACCGTCGCTATCAGGCCGCCGAACACGACCAGGGCGATGACCGGCACCGCGACCCACTTCACCCACCACGGCAGCCCCGCGAAGATCTCTCGCATCGCCCTCGTCCTTTGCGTTCTCGTGCGTTGTCGATGTTCCGCACTCGATGCTAGGGCCGCGGAGGGCCCTCACGGGGGCCTCGCATCCCTTGTCCTCCCCTGACCCGTCCCCTAGGGAACCCGGGCTCCGGGGTCACGCCTCGGGCGGAGAGAACACGACGAGCACCCTGAGGTCCTCGCTGATGTGGTGGAACTTGTGGGCGACCCCGGCGGGCACGTACACGACGCTGCCCCGCGCCACCTGGGTCGTCTCCAGACCGACGGTGATCGACGCCCGGCCGCTGACCACGAAGTACACCTCGTCCTGCCCGTGCGGCTTCTGCGGGTCGTGCTCGCCCGCGTTGAGGGCGTACAGCCCGACCGACATGTTCCGCTCGCGCAGGAACTGCAGGTAGGCGCCTTCGTTGGCGGCGCGTTCCGCCTCCAGATCGTCCAGCCGGAATGCCTTCATCGCCGCTGCCGCCCTCGCCTCACTGCTCGCTGTTCGCTGCCCGCCGTCGCACCGCTCGCCGTCCGTCCGGCCAGGGTCCGCCCGGTCTGCCACGATCAGACACATGAAGAATTTCGTAGTCAAGACGATCGCCAACGCGGGCGCTCTGGCGGTCGCGGTATGGCTGCTCGACAAGATCACCCTGACGGGTGACAGCACCGCCAAGAAGGCCGGCACGCTGATCGTCGTCGCGTTGATCTTCGGCCTGGTGAACTGGTTGGTCAAGCCGGTCGTGAAGGTGCTCACCTTCCCGCTGTTCATCCTGACACTGGGCCTGATCACCCTGGTCGTGAACGCGCTGATGCTGCTGCTGACCTCCTGGGTGTGTGGCAAGCTCGACCTGAGTTTCCATGTGGAGGGCTTCTGGACGGCCGTCGTCGGCGGTCTGATCGTCTCCGTGGTCTCCTGGGCGCTGCACGTCGTCCTGCCCGACGAGGACTGAGCGCATGGCCTACCGCGTCTGTTTCGTCTGCACCGGTAACATCTGCCGCTCCCCGATGGCCGAGTCCGTCTTCCGCGCGCGCGTGGCGGAGGCCGGGCTGGAGGACCTGGTGACGGTCGACAGCGCCGGCACCGGCGGCTGGCACGAGGGTGAGCCCGCCGACCCGCGTACCGTCTCCGTCCTGGAGGAGCACGGCTACGACAGCGAGCACGTCGCCCGCCAGTTCCTGCCGTCGTGGTTCGCCCGTCTCGACCTGGTGATAGCCCTCGACACCGGCCATCTCAAGGCCCTGCGCCGCCTCGCGCCCACCGAGGAGGACGCGCGCAAGATACGCCTGCTTCGCTCCTACGACCCCACCGCCGGTGACGACCTCGACGTGCCGGACCCGTACTACGGGGGCCGGGACGGCTTCGAGGAGTGCCTTGAGATGGTGGAGGGGGCGAGCACCGGTCTGCTCGCCGCCGTACGGGACGAACTGGAAGGACGGGCCGCATGAGCGACGCCACGAACAACGAGGGCCGCGTCGGCGACGGCACGCGCGCGGTACGGGCGGGACTGCCGGAGCCCGCCAAGAACGAGCCGACCCTGCCCGGACCGGTGTTCGCGGCCCACTTCCACCTGCCCGGCGAGGTCTCGGGACCGTATGCGTACGGCCGTGACGACAACCCGACCTGGACGCTGCTGGAGCGGGCCGTCAGCGAGCTGGAGGCACCCGGACGGGAGGACGCCGAGACGCTGGTCTTCGCCTCCGGCATGGCGGCGATCTCCGCCGTGCTGTTCTCGCAGCTGCGCGCCGGGGACGCGGTCGTGCTGCCGTCCGACGGCTACCAGGTGCTGCCGCTGGTCGGCGCCCAGCTGGAGGCGTACGGCGTCGAGGTGCGCACCGCGCCGACCGGCGGGGACGCCCAGCTGGAGGTGCTCGACGGGGCGCGGCTGCTGTGGATCGAGTCGCCGTCCAACCCCGGACTCGATGTCTGCGACATCCGGCGCCTGGCCGGGGCGGCCCACGCGCGTGGTGCCCTGGTGGCCGTCGACAACACCCTCGCCACCCCGCTCGGCCAGCGCCCGCTGGAACTGGGCGCCGACTTCTCCGTGGCCAGCGGTACCAAGCAGCTCACCGGCCATGGCGATGTCCTGCTGGGTTACGTCACCGGCCGCGACCCCGAGGCGATGGCCGCCGTGCGCCGCTGGCGCAAGATCGTCGGCGCGATCTCCGGGCCCATGGAGGCGTGGCTCGCACACCGGTCCGTCGCCACGCTCCAGCTGCGCGTCGACCGGCAGAACGCCACCGCCCTCGCCGTCGCGGAGGCGCTGCGGCAGCGGCCCGAGGTCTCCGACCTGCGCTACCCGGGCCTGCCCGACGACCCCTCGCACAAGATCGCCGCGCAGCAGATGCGCCGCTACGGCTCCGTCGTCTCCTTCACCCTGCCCACGCGCACGCGTGCCGAGCGTTTTCTGGCTGCCCTGCGGCTGGTGGAGGACGCTACGAGTTTCGGCGGGGTGCGGTCCACGGCCGAACGCCGCCGCCGCTGGGGCGGAGACGCCGTCTCGGAGGGCTTCATCCGCATGTCCGTCGGCGCGGAGGACCCCGAGGACCTGGTGGCAGACGTGCTGCGCGCCCTGGACGAGTCCGCCGAGTAGCGTCCGCGTCTCCCGTCGCTGTCGTCAGGACGGTCCGAGCCTCCCCCCTCGTGGCTCGGACCGCCTGCGGCTTTCCTGGGAAAGACCGTGCGAACCAGGCTAGTTGACTCTGCGTCAGTGTCCAATCACGCTAACGACAGAGACCTATCGACTTATTTATAGTTGGTGCCTGCCTGGGGGCCGGAGGAGGCAGCGACAGGGGAGGGCGTGCCATGGATCTGGCCTTGCTGCGGACCTTCGTCGCCGTGCACAGAGCCGGCTCCTTCACCCGCGCCGCCGCTCTGCTCGGCCTCTCCCAGCCTGCCGTCACCTCGCAGATACGCACGCTGGAGCGGCAGCTCGGCAGACCGCTGTTCCTCCGCCAGGCGCGCGGAGTGACCCCGACGACCGTCGGCGACGAACTCGCGCACAGGGCCGCACCGCATCTCGACGCCTTGGTGGAGATAGCGGAGAGCGGCCTGGACGACGAGTCCTCGTCACGGACGCTGCATCTGGCCGGGCCTCCGGAGTTCACCGCCGAACGCGCTCTGCCGGCGCTCAGCGAGCCGACCGGCGACGACAGCCGGAGCTTCACGCTACGGGCCTCCTTCGGGACGACCGAGGAAGTACTGGAGGGGCTGGCCTGCGGCCTTCATGATCTGGCCATCAGCACGGCGTGGCCGCGCGGGGCGCTGCTCACCGCCACTCCGCTCTGCGACGAGGAGCATGTGCTGGTCGCCGCCCCACGCTGGGCGGAGCGGATCGGCTCGGACGCCCTGCGACTGAAGGGCGCCCCGGCCCTGGAAGACCTGCCCCTCGTCGAGGTCCACGAGTCGCTGCCGTTCGTCTCACGCTACTGGGCCTCCGTCTTCGACTCCCGCCCGGCCGCCACGGGCACGGTCATCGTCCCGGATCTGCGGGCCGTGCTCTCCTGCGTCGTCGCCGGGGCCGGACTGGCGGTGCTGCCCCGCTACCTGTGTGCCCTGGCGCTGGAGGACGGCACGGTCGTCACCCTGCACGATCCGGTGGTCCCGCCACTGCGTACGTACTTCCTGGTGGTGCGGACCGGCACGCTCGCCCTGCCCCATATCGCCCGGGCCCATGAGGAGCTCCAGCGCGCCGCCACGGCTTGGGGCTGACACCGCCCGCACGGGGTGCACGCACTGCGGTCATGTCGTGGCACTTTGCGATGTTTCACGTGGAACCAGCCGGGCCACATTTCTCCCATGACCGTCCGACCCGTGGTCAAGCGCACCGCCCGTGCCGTTCTTCTGGACGGTGACGACCTGATCCTGATCAAGCGCACCAAGCCTGGTGTCGATCCCTACTGGGTCACCCCCGGTGGCGGAGTCGAACCCGGGGACTCGACCGTCGTGGATGCCCTCCACCGCGAGGTCGAGGAGGAACTCGGCGCCAAGATCACCGACGTGGTGCCGTGTTTCGTGGACACGGTCGAGCACATCGGTGAGGACGGCGGCGCGACCGGGGTGAAGGTGCAGCACTTCTTCGTCTGCCGGCTGGAGTCCATGGACCCCTCCCTGCGTCACGGCCCCGAAGTGGACGAGCCGACCGGTGAGTACGAGATCGTCCGCATCCCGTTCACCCGCGTCGGCATCGCCTCCGTTCACCTCGTCCCGCTGTCCCTGCGCCACTACCTGGACGGGAACATCGAAGGGGTACGGGCCATGCACGCCCCTGACCTCGGCTAGGCCATTTCCATGGTGTGCCCTCGCCTCGAACAACGGGGCTGAGCTGAGCGGCGACGTCGGTCCATTACCGGGCCGGTCCGGCCAATTCATAGGCATCCCACAGATCCCGTCCCCTGTACGAGTGGGTCGCCAGTCCGGCCAGGTGCGCATCGGCGTTGACCGCCACGGAAACAGGTACGGCAGCGAACAACTCCTTGTCCGACGACGAGTCGCCGTACGCCACACAGTCGGCTCGTGCCACCCCGAACTCCGCGCAGAGCCGGTTCGCAATGGTCACCTTGGCCGCTGCGCTGAGCGCCCCGGAGGGGTCGACGGGCTCGGTGAACGGCACGGCCGGGAAACGCGACCCATGCGCCGCGTGGGCACCCCAGTCGAGGAGGCGTTCCACGAAGAAGGAGGGTGAGAGAGACACCACCGCGCAGTACTCGCCCGCGCTTCTGATCGCTGCCCAGACTTCACGGATACGGGCCAGCCAGGGAGCCGCCTCGAACGCGGCCCGCACATGCTCCTCGGTCAGGTCCGCCCACAGGTCGTACACCTCGGCCGCGTACTGCGGCGGACCGATCCGGCCCTCTGCGATCGCACGGTCCAGTGCCACCGTCTCTGTCTCCAAGCCCAACTGGCGTGAAATCTCCACTGGAGCGGTGGTTCCGTGCAGCAAGGTGCCGTCGAGATCGAAGAGATGAAGTCTCGCCATGACCCGAGGCTAGTGGGTTGCCGATGTTTCACGTGAAACACGCAGAGCTGTCCACGGGCTATGCACGGGGCCACGAGATGGCCAAAAGCACGTACGTCACCGTCGAAACGGGTGGACGGCGGGGGTGCCGGTCGGACAGCCTGACCTGCGTGCCAACTCCTTCCCTCACCGCTCTACCCATTCGCCGTCTGACGCTTCGCGATCTCACCGCCTGCGCCGACCTGTCCGAAGACCGGGGGTGGCCACGCGAGGAACACAAGTGGGGCTTCCTTCTCACAGCCGGGAAGGGCTTCGGCATCGACGACCCCGAGGGCGGCCTCGTCGCCGCGTGCGTGGTCACGGAGTACGGCGCGTGGGGGCGGCCGGATCTCGCCGCCATCGGCATGGTTCTGGTGGCCGAACGTCACGCCCGCCGGGGCGTTGGGCGCCGTCTGATGCGGCATGTCGTGTCCAGCATGGGGACGACTCCCCTGACTCTGCACGCCACGCCGTACGGCCGTCCTCTGTACGAGGAGCTGGGCTTCAAGGTGACGGCCCGGGCGGAGATGCTGATGGGCCACTTCACCCCCGGCGGCGGGGATCCCGAGGTCGCCACCCGCGCCGCCACCGCAGAGGATCTCCCGGCGATCCTGCGCCTCGACGAGGAGGTGTTCGGCGCCGACCGCACCTCTCTCATCACGCGCCTGCCCGCCTTCGCCGATCAGCTCCGGGTGGCCGAGGAGGGCGGCCGCCTTATTGGCTACACCGCCGCGTGGCCCAACATGGACACCCATGTCGTCGGTCCGCTGATCGCCCGGGACACGGAGACCGCCAAGGCACTGATCGCCTCGCTGGCGGCCAACACGGACCGTCCGCTGCGGACCGACATCGATGTGCGCCATGAAGAGCTGCTGACCTGGGCGAAGGAGCGCGGCCTAGCCTCCGTGGCCTTCAACTCGGTGATGGCCTGTGGCATCACCGAACTGCCGGGGGACTGGACCCGGCGGTTCGCACCGCTGACGGTCGCCGCGGGCTGAGTCCTCGTACGACGCGGGCCGGCCCCGCCGCTCGAAGCGGCGGGGCCGGTGTCATGAGGTCCGGGCTGTCTCTGTGGCTCAGGCGAGCGCCTGCACGGCCGCGGCGGCGAAGCCATGGTCCTGGTCGGGAGCACCGCCGCCGACACCGATCGCGCCGACCAGCCGGCCGTCACGGTGGACCGGGATGCCGCCCGCGATGAAGAGCAGGGGCCGGTCGAGCGCCGTGGGGAGGGTGTGGAAGAGGCCGCCGGGCTGGACGGCGTCGACGAGGTCGGCGGTGGGCGCGTTCAGCTGAAGAGCCGTGTAGGCCTTGCGGGTGCTGGTCTCGCCGGAGATCAGCACGGCACGGTCGTCCCGGCGGAAGGCGAGCAGGTGGCCGCCGGCGTCCAGGACCGTGACGCTGACGGCGACTCCGGTGTCCTCGGCCGCCCGGCGGGCGGTGGCGACCAGCAGCTCGGCGTCCTCGATGGTGAGCGGGGCGACGGCGGTGGTGGTCATGGAGGTGTCTCCTCGGGTGGGGCTGTGGTGGGTGCTTGCCGTACCGGGAGAGCCCCGGTACGGAGGTCTGTGGGGTGAGGCGCCCGGACTGCGGGCGCTCAGTGGTGGACGGGCGTCCGCTGCTCCGCCACTGTGCCGGAAGCGGTCACGGTCCCGCGGGCGCCATCACGGCGCTCCAGGGCCGCCGAGAGGAAGGCGAGGACCAGAGCGGCAGCGGCGAGGGCAGCGCCGACCCAGTTGGGGGACGTGTAGCCGAAACCGGCCGCGATCACGAGGCCGCCGAGCCAGGCGGACAGGGCGTTGCCCAGGTTGAAGGCGCCGATGTTCACGGCCGAGGCGAGCGTCGGGGCGCCGTGCGCCTGGTCGAGGACGCGCTTCTGCAGCGGCGGCACGGTGGCGAAGCCGAGGGCGCCGATCAGGGCGATGGTCACCGCGGCCGCGATCTTGTTGTGGGCGGTGAGAGTGAAGAGCGCCAGAACGACGGCCAGGGCGCCCAGGGAGACGTACAGCATCGGCATCAGGGCGCGGTCGGCGAACTTGCCGCCGATGAGGTTTCCGCCCACCATGCCGAGGCCGAACAAGACCAGCAGCCAGGTGACCGAGCCGTCGGCGAAGCCGGCGATGTGGGTCATCATCGGGGCGATGTAGGTGATGGCCGCGAAGACACCACCGAAGCCGAGGACGGTCATCGCCATGGCCAGCAGGACCTGGGCGTTCTTGAAGGCGGCCAGCTCATGGCGCAGGTGGACGCCCTCGGGCCGCGGCAGCTCGGGAACGAGCTTGGCGATACCGGCGAGGCCGACGACACCGAGGGCCGCGACGATCCCGAAGGTGACGCGCCAGCCGGCGCTCTGCCCGATGAACGTGCCCAGCGGGACGCCGACGACGTTGGCGATGGTCAGACCGGTGAACATCATGGCGATGGCGCCGGCCTTCTTGTCGGGCGCCACCAGGTCGGCGGCGACGACCGAGCCGATGCCGAAGAAGGCACCGTGGGCGAGCGAGGCCACCACGCGTCCGATCAGCATGACCGCGAAGACCGGGGCGACGGCCGAGAGCAGGTTCCCGGCGATGAACAGGCCCATGAGCAGCATGAGCATCCGCTTGCGCGGGACCTTGGTGCCGAGCACGGTCATCAGCGGGGCGCCGATGACCACGCCGAGCGCGTAGCCGGTCACGAGCAGGCCCGCCGTGGGGATGGAGACCCCGAAGTCGCCCGCGACCTCAGGCAGCAAGCCCATGATCACGAACTCGGTCGTTCCGATTCCGAAGGCCCCGATCGCGAGGGCCAGAAGCGCGAGAGGCATGAGAGGGGTACACCTTCCGAGACGATTGCAGGAGCGCGTTGCGTTCGTTCACAATAGTTGCAGACGCGGGCTAAATGCAAGCGACGTCTATTGCGACAGTGCTCTACTCTTGATGGAGTCACTCCGGGACGGAGGAAAACGCCAATGACAGCGACGGACCCCGCGCTCACCGCCCTCGCGCAGGGCTGGTGCGCCCTTTCTGCGCTGCACGGACGGATCGAGGCGCACATCGAGCGCGCTCTGCAGGCCAAGCACGACCTGAGCGTCCGTGAGTACTCACTGCTGGACGTCCTCAGCAGACAGCACGAAGGCGAGGGTGGGCACCTGCAGATGAAGCAGGTCGCCGACGCGGTCGTGCTCAGCCAGAGCGCCACCACCCGCCTGGTGACCCGGCTGGAGGACCGCGGACTGCTGGAGCGCTACCTGTGCCCCACCGACCGGCGCGGCATCTACACCAACGTCACCCCGGCGGGTCTGCGGCTGCTGGAGGAGGCACGGCCCACCAATGACGCCGCCTTGCGCGAGGCCCTGGACAGCGCCGCCCAGAGCCCCGAACTGGCGCCGCTGGTGCGGGTGGTGGAGTCCCTGAACGTGCCCGCGTAGGGTGCGCCCATGGACGATCTTGAGATACGTGCCGCGACCGCCGACGACCTCCCGGCGATCGTGGCGATGCTCGCCGACGACCCGCTCGGGGCCCAGCGCGAGTCGCCCGGCGATCTCACGCCGTACCGGAAAGCGCTGGAACTCCTCACCGCCGACCCCAACCAGCATGTCGTCGTCGCCGTACGCGAAGGCCGTGTGATCGGGACTCTCCAGCTGACGATCATCCCCGGGCTTTCGCACAAGGGGGCCACTCGTGCGCTCATCGAGGCCGTGCGCATCCACGCCGATGAGCGGGGCAGCGGGCTGGGCAGCCGGCTGATCGAGTGGGCGATCGACACCTCGCGACGGCTCGACTGCCAGATGGTCCAGCTCACGTCCGACAAGACGCGGACCGATGCGCACCGTTTCTACGAGAGGCTGGGCTTCACCGCCTCACACGAGGGCTTCAAGCTGCGCCTTTGACGATGGCCCGAAGAACGGAACAAGGGGGGTGTTTCACGTGAAACACACCCCTTGTGCGGATCGGGGCTAGCCGATGCCCCGCCACCCCTCCGGCGCCACGCCACCGGGCACCGGGGCCTCGGGGTGGTACGGCTGACGGGTGAACACGAATGAGCCGAGATCCAGATGGCTCACCGACCCGTCCGGGCGCCGTTCGGGCCGCAGCAGCTCACCGGCGTAGTAGCCCTCCAGGCCCGTCCAGGTGCCGTCGTCGTTCGCACGGAAGCGGGCCCTCCGTCCGCCACCCGCCAGTGGCGCCAGCGCGAGCAGGCCGTCGGCGGTCGCACGCAGGCCGAAGGCATGGGTGCCCCAGTACCACTGACCCACGAGCTCCAGCATGGCCGGGTCGACCTCCCTCAGCGGCCGCCAGGGCTCGGGGATGCGCGGCTCCGCCTCCGCGACAATCCGGACGAGGTCCGCTCCCACGGCGCCCAGCAGCGGACCGCTGGTGCAATTGGCGAGTACCACCGCGGCCACGTCGTCCTCCACGCTGATCGTGAGGTTCGCCAGAAAACCCGGCAGGGAACCGGAGTGCCCGACGAGCAGCCGGCCGTCACGGCACTGGATCTGCATGCCCAGCCCATAGGTGGCCCCGTCCACCACATCCGCGGCCTCGGCGGGCGCCGCCGGAGTGCGCATCTCCCGGACGGACTCCGCACTCAGGACCCGCTCGTCTCCCCGGGCCAGAAAGGCGGCGAACCGTGCCAGGTCCCCGGTGGTCGACCAGAGCTGGCCGGCCGGTGCCATCCGGCCCAGGTCCTCCGCCGGCTCGGGAAGCATCGCGTCGGCCCACGGGTGCACCGCCCATCCGCCCGCATGCGGGGGTTCCGGCTGCGTGCTCGTCCTGTGCAGGCCCAGCGGCTCCAGGATCTCCGCGCGCAGCACCTCCTCCCAGGGGGCGCCGCGCAACTCTTCCACCAGGGCGCCGAGAAGCGTGTAGCCGGGGTTGGAGTAGTGGTGCCGTCGGCCGACGGGATGCAGGTGGGGCTGTTCTCCGAGCACATCGCTCAGTTCGGGCCGCAGGGAACCGGGCGTCCGTTCCCACCAGGGCGCGGGCGATTCGGCCGCCAACCCCGCGGTGTGCGCGAGCAGTTCCGCGATCGTCGCCTCCCCCGCGCCGGTGCCCGGCAGATGTTTCTCCAGCGGGTCGCCGAGATCGAGGACGCCCTCGTCCCGCAGCCGCATCACCAGCACGGCGGTGAAGGTCTTGGTGATGGATCCGATCCGGTACTGCACGGTCTCGTCCGGTCCGTGCCCGTCCACCGAGGTCCGTGCCCCGTGCCAGACGGCCTGCCCGTCCCGTACCACCGCGGCGACCAATGACGGAGCCCGTCCTTCGGCCTGCGCGACGGCGATCCGGTGGAGCAAGGCCCTGCGGGTGGCGGGGAGGAGCACTTCCTGAGTTCTCGTCATGGGCCCAGTCCACCTGGTGCGGAGGCAGGCGTCGAATGCATTTGCCGTGCTCCCCCGGCCGGGCCCGCCGGCACCCCCGCCCATAGCCGCGGACGTGTCCGGTGGGTCAGGTCTGGGCCATGTCCACGAAACGCGAGTAGTGGCCCTGGAAAGCGACCGTGATGGTGGCCGTCGGACCGTTTCGGTGCTTGGCGACGATCAGGTCAGCCTCGCCCGCGCGCGGGGACTCCTTCTCGTAGGCATCCTCACGGTGCAGCAGGATGACCATGTCGGCGTCCTGCTCGATGGAGCCGGACTCACGCAGGTCGGAGACCATCGGCTTCTTGTCGGTGCGCTGCTCGGGACCACGGTTGAGCTGCGAGAGCGCGATGACCGGGATCTCCAGCTCCTTCGCGAGCAGCTTGAGGTTACGGGACATGTCCGAGACCTCCTGCTGACGGCTCTCGGCGCGCTTGGAGCCACCGGACTGCATCAGCTGGAGGTAGTCGATGACGACCAGTTTCAGGTCGTTGCGCTGCTTCAGGCGCCGGCACTTGGCGCGGATCTCCATCATCGACAGGTTCGGGGAGTCGTCGATGTACAGCGGCGCGGCCGACACGTCCGGCATGCGGCGGGCGAGTCGCGTCCAGTCCTCGTCGGTCATCGTGCCGGACCGCATGTGGTGCAGGGCGACCCTGGCCTCGGCGGACAGCAGACGCATGGCGATCTCGTTGCGGCCCATTTCGAGCGAGAAGATGACGCTCGGCAGGTTGTGCTTGATGGAGGCGGCCCGCGCGAAGTCCAGGGCGAGGGTCGACTTACCCATGGCGGGACGGGCCGCGATGACGATCATCTGGCCCGGGTGCAGCCCGTTCGTCAGCGAGTCGAAGTCCGTGAACCCCGTGGGCACACCCGTCATCTCGCCGCTGCGCGAGCCGATCGCCTCGATCTCGTCGAGAGCGCCTTCCATGATGTCGCCGAGCGGGAGGTAGTCCTCACTGGTGCGCTGCTCGGTGACGGCGTAGATCTCGGCCTGGGCGCGGTTGACGATCTCGTCCACGTCTCCGTCGGCCGCGTATCCCATCTGCGTGATGCGCGTACCTGCCTCGACCAGGCGGCGCAGAACGGCCCGCTCATGGACGATCTCGGCGTAGTACTCGGCGTTGGCCGCCGTCGGCACGGTCTGGACGAGGCTGTGCAGATACGCGGCGCCGCCGACCTTGTTGATCTCACCACGTTTGGTGAGTTCGGCGGCGATGGTGATCGGGTCGGCCGGCTCACCCTTGGCGTAGACGTCCAGGATGGCCTGGTAGATCGTCTCGTGCGCGGGCTTGTAGAAGTCGTGGCCCTTGAGGATCTCGACGACATCTGCGATGGCGTCCTTGGACAGCAGCATGCCGCCCAGCACGGACTGCTCGGCGTCCAGATCCTGTGGCGGCACCCGCTCGAAGGACGAACCCCCGCCGTCCCAGGTGCCGTTCTCCCGGCCCCGGTCGTGCTGCTCGTCACGACCCCGGCCGACGTCACCGCGCCGACGGGAGGCCGGCAGACGATCACTGGGCCCACTGTCGGCCCACGGATCGTCCAAGGGCTCGGAAATGCTCACCGAGCCACCTCCTCCCGTCCGCACGGCGGACCTCGCCGTGTCCTCTGTTGTACGGCACGACACTGACAAATAAGACGCCCAACTCCGGTTCATGCGCGTCGGGTTTGTGACGGTTCCCCGGCCCGAAGAAGGACACCTTCGGAGCCCGGTGAGGGAGCGGGCGCCGGACCACCGTAGGCCCGTCGGCACCGTCAGCCAATCTGGTTATCCACAGGCCATGTGGACGACGGCCCGGATGCTGTGGAGAACTCGGCGAAACCTGTGCACGACCCGGTGGAAAGCCCTGTGAACAAGCCCTCGATCCCACCGAAACCAAGCCTCTGACCTGCACATTTACGATCCACCGGCTGTGCAGAGAAAAAACTTCCCCAGTCGGGCCAAGATCGCTTCGAACGGCACCCGAAAGGACACGACCCGCGATTCAAAGTAAGGGCCACTCGCCGGTTGCATCGCTTACCTGTGGACGATTACATTGATGCTCATGACACAGGCTCCAGAGATCCCCAAGGCCGCCCTGCGTCGGCACGACCGAGAGATCGTCGCGCTGGCCGTCCCGGCCTTCGGCGCCCTCGTCGCCGAGCCTCTCTTCGTCATGGCGGACAGTGCGATCGTCGGCCATCTCGGGACCGCTCAGCTCGCCGGTCTCGCCGTCGCCTCGGCGCTCCTCACCACCGCCGTGAGTGTCTTCGTCTTCCTCGCCTACGCCACCACGGCCGGCGTGGCCCGCCGCGTCGGCGCCGGTGATCTCCCGGCAGCCATCCGTCAGGGCATGGACGGCATCTGGCTGGCGTTGCTGCTCGGTCTCGCCGTCATCGCTGTCGTGCTGCCCCTCGCGCCCGGCATCGTGGACCTCTTCGGCGCGTCCCCGACCGCGGCCCCCTACGCCATTACCTATCTGCGCATCTCCGCGCTGGGCATCCCGGCCATGCTCATCGTCCTGGCCGCAACCGGAGTGCTGCGCGGCCTGCAGGACACTCGGACCCCGCTCTACGTCGCTGTCGCGGGATTCATTGCCAACGCCGTCCTCAACGCGGGGCTCGTCTACGGCGCCGGGCTCGGTATAGCCGGTTCTGCCTGGGGCACGGTCATCGCCCAGTGCGGCATGGCGGCCGTCTATCTGACCGTCGTCGTCCGTGGGGCCCGCCGACACGGCGCTTCTCTCCGGCCGGACGCCGCCGGTATCCGGGCCTCGGCTCAGGCCGGCGTCCCTCTGCTGGTCCGCACGCTGTCCCTGCGGGCGATTCTCATGATCGCCACGGCGGTGGCGGCCCGTCTCGGTGACGCCGACATCGCCGCGCATCAGATCGTGCTGTCCCTGTGGAGCCTGTTGTCCTTCGCACTCGACGCGATAGCGATCGCGGGACAGGCCATCATCGGCCGCTACCTCGGAGCGGACGACGCTCAGGGAGCCCGGGAAGCCTGCCGCCGCATGGTCCAGTGGGGCGTCGCGACCGGAGTTGTGCTCGGTCTCCTCGTGGTGGCCGCACGACCGCTCTTCCTGCCGCTGTTCACCGGCGACTCCCTGGTGAAGGACGCCGCTCTGCCGGCCTTGCTGCTCGTGGCGCTGTCGCAGCCCATCTGCGGCGTCGTCTTCGTCCTCGACGGGGTCCTCATGGGCGCGGGGGACGGCCCCTATCTGGCCTGGGCCATGGTCGTCACCCTGTTGGTGTTCGCTCCGGCGGCCCTGCTTGTTCCCACGTTCGGCGGCGGACTCACCGCCCTGTGGGGCGCGATGACGTTGATGATGGCAGTCCGGATGCTGACCCTGTGGCTACGGACCCGCTCGGGCCGCTGGATCGTGACCGGCGCGACCCGCTGACCGTTTCACGTGAAACACGCTGCCATCCCGTTGACGGCAGCCCGGTCATGGAAGGCCTTGAGATCCACACCCATGCGGGCCACGTCCATGCTGGCCACGTCCACGGGAAAGGGGCCGCACCCAATGAAGGATGCGGCCCCGTTCACCGGCTCAAGCGAGCACGGCGATCACGCGGCGATCAGGCCGCGACGACCTCGACGTTGACCTTGGCGGCAACCTCGGGGTGCAGACGCACGGACGTCTCGTGGGCGCCCAGGGTCTTGATGGGAGCGGACAGCTCGATGCGGCGCTTGTCGACCTCGGGGCCACCGGAAGCCTTGATCGCGGACGCGATGTCGGCCGGGGTGACGGAACCGAAGAGACGGCCGGCGTCGCCGGAGCGGACGGCCAGACGGACCTTCACGCCTTCCAGCTGAGCCTTGACCTGGTTGGCCTGCTCGATGGTCTGGATCTCGTGGATCTTGCGAGCGCGGCGGATCTGCTCGACGTCCTTCTCGCCACCCTTGGTCCAGCGGATAGCGAACTTCCGCGGGATCAGGTAGTTGCGAGCGTAACCGTCCTTGACGTCGACGACGTCGCCCGCGGCACCGAGGCCGGAGACCTCGTGGGTGAGGATGATCTTCATGAGTCGGTCACCCTTCCCTTAGCGAGCGGTGGACGTGTAGGGCAGCAGCGCCATCTCACGGCTGTTCTTGACGGCCGTGGCGACGTCACGCTGGTGCTGCGTGCAGTTGCCGGTCACGCGGCGGGCACGGATCTTGCCGCGGTCGGAAATGAACTTCCGCAGCATGTTCGTGTCCTTGTAGTCCACGTACGTGACCTTGTCCTTGCAGAAAGCGCAGACCTTCTTCTTCGGCTTGCGCACAGGCGGCTTCGCCATGGTGTTTCTCCTGTGTGATCAAGAAGTTGGGATACGACCCGCCCTCGACCCGGACCGGCCCGGAAGGGCCTGGCCCGAGGGCTTAGAAGGGGGGCTCGTCCGAGTAGCCGCCACCGCCGCCGGAGCCTCCGCCCCAGCCGCCGCCACCCTGGTTGCCACCGGCGGGAGCGCCGGTCGCCCAAGGGTCGTCGGCCGGAGCGCCGCCGCCCTGCTGGCCGCCACCGGGGCCACCGCCCCAGCCGCCGCCACCCTGGCCGCCACCGCCGCCGTAACCGCCCTGGCCACCGCGAGCGCCACCGGCGGTCTTGGTGACCTTGGCCGTGGCGTTGCGCAGGCTGGGGCCGACTTCCTCGACGTCCAGCTCGTAGACCGTGCGCTTGACGCCCTCACGGTCCTCGTAGGACCGCTGCTTCAGCCGGCCCTGCACGATGACGCGCATGCCTCGCTGGAGCGACTCGGCGACGTTCTCCGCCGCCTGGCGCCAGACCGAGCAGGTCAGGAAGAGGCTTTCGCCGTCCTTCCACTCGTTCGTCTGGCGGTCGAAGGTGCGGGGAGTGGACGCGACGCGGAACTTCGCGACCGCCGCACCGGACGGGGTGAAGCGCAGCTCGGGGTCGTCGACAAGATTGCCGATGACCGTGATGACGGTCTCGCCTGCCATGGGGGAACCTCTCGGCGGGTTTGCTGCTCTGGCTGCTTGTTGCTGCTACTCGAATCCCGAGATCAGCTGAGCGGGAAAGCTCAGTGGGTCTCGGGGCGGAGGACCTTGGTCCGGAGGACCGACTCGTTCAGGTTCATCTGGCGGTCGAGCTCCTTGACGACCGCAGGCTCGGCCTGCAGGTCGATGACCGAGTAGATGCCCTCGGGCTTCTTCTTGATCTCGTAGGCGAGACGACGACGGCCCCAGGTGTCGACCTTCTCAACCTTGCCGCCGCCGTCACGGACGACGGACAGGAAGTTCTCGATCAGCGGGGAGACAGCGCGCTCCTCGAGATCGGGGTCGAGGATGACCATCACCTCGTAGTGACGCATGTGGAACCCACCTCCTTTGGACTCAGCGGCCACGGTCGTTCCGTGGCAGGAGGGTTGTGATGCGTACGCAACGGTATCGGCCACCACTGACAATCGGGGTTCCTTCAGGGAAGCCGGCAGTGTGACCTGGGCAGGTCTGGGCAGACACCAGTGCAGACGGTACAGACTACCCGCACACACGCTTCCGGTTGAAATCCGGCCGTCGACCCCGACAATCTGTACACATCGGGTGTGTACGGCGCTACGATGCGCCGCCTTCCGCAGGAGGTGCCCATGGCACAGGCATTGCGACCCAACACCGCCGGTTCCCTCTTCGCCACGGACGGCAAGCCCCATCCGCTTCAGGACACCCTGATGGCGGTGACGTTCGTCCTGGGCCTGCTGTCCTTCATCACGTCCTTCTTCCACAGCCTTCACCTGCTGACCTCGTGGACAGGCCTGGTGGCACTGGCCACGGGCGTGTACGGACAGTGGATCTCGGTGACCACGCGGCAGCGGTTCGGTCTGATCCTGGGTCTCGGCGCCGCCGGAGTCGGTTTCCTGATCGGCATGGCCCATGGCGGCCTGTTCGGCGGGGTCATCAGCTGACCCCACCGGGCTCAAAGCCCCGTACGCCCAGTCGGGGCGCTCGCAAGGCGCAGTAGGCTTCGGCGCGAGAGCCGGAGCCCCTGTACCCATGGGGACACACCAGCCCGAGGAGCGCCCCGAATGAGCCTGACCCTGAGGACCATCAGTCGCGAGCAGCATCTGGCCTTCATCCAGAGCCTGCCGGCGGCGAGCCACATGCAGGTCCCGGCCTGGGCAGATGTGAAGGCGGAGTGGCGTTCGGAGAACCTCGGCTGGTTCGACAGGAGCGGCCAGCTGGTCGGCGTGGGCCTGGTCCTCTACCGCCAGCTGCCCAAGATCAAGCGCTACCTCGCCTACCTGCCCGAGGGCCCGGTCATCAACTGGTACGCGCCGAACCTGGACGACTGGATCCAGCCGATGCTGGCGCACCTGAAGCAGCAGGGTGCCTTCTCCGTGAAGATGGGCCCGCCGGTGATCATCCGCCGCTGGAACGCCGACACGATCAAGAAGGGCATCCAGGACCCGGACGTCAAGCGTCTGCGCGACCTGGAGGCCGACTTCATCGAGCCGCGCGCCTTCGAGGTGGCCGACAAGCTGCGCCGCATGGGCTGGCAGCAGGGTGAGGACGGCGGCGCCGGCTTCGGCGACGTGCAGCCCCGCTACGTCTACCAGGTGCCGCTGGCCAACCGCTCCCTGGAAGAGGTCCACAAGAACTTCAACCAGCTGTGGCGCCGCAACATCAAGAAGGCCGAGAAGGCCGGCGTCGAGGTCGTCCAGGGCGGCTACCAGGACCTGCCCGAGTGGCAGCGGCTGTACGAGATCACGGCCGTCCGCGACCACTTCCGGCCCCGCCCGCTGTCGTACTTCCAGCGCATGTGGACGGCCCTCAACACCGAGGACCCCAACCGGATGCGGCTGTACTTCGCCCGCCACAACGGGGTGAACCTCTCGGCAGCGACGATGCTGATCGTCGGCGGGCACGTCTGGTACTCCTACGGCGCCTCCGACAACATCGGCCGCGAGGTCCGGCCGTCCAACGCCATGCAGTGGCGGATGCTGCGCGACGCCTACGCGCTCGGCGCCACCGTCTACGACCTGCGCGGCATCTCCGACTCGCTGGACGAGACCGACCACCTCTTCGGCCTCATCCAGTTCAAGGTCGGCACCGGCGGCCAGGCCGCCGAGTACCTCGGCGAGTGGGACTTCCCGCTGAACAAGCTGCTCCACAAGGCGCTCGACATCTACATGTCGCGCCGCTGAGCCGCGCGGGCGTTTGATTCCATTGCCTTCACAGCTCTCACACCTCTGATCCACCGCAGCCACGAGAAAGGTTCCGGGTCCGGCCATGGCGCTCACGCTCTACGTCGACACCGCGCGCTGGCGGGCGCACCACAAGCACGTGCAGGAGCAGTTCCCGGGACTCGTCCCGGTCTGCAAGGGCAACGGCTACGGCTTCGGGCACGAACGGCTGTCGGAGGAGGCCACACGGCTCGGTGCCGACCTGCTCGCCGTCGGCACCACCTACGAGGCCGCACGCATCAAGGACTTCTTCAGCGGTGACCTGCTGGTGCTCACGCCGTACCGGCGTGGTGAGGAGCCGGTCCCGCTGCCCGACCGGGTCGTCCGCTCGGTCTCTTCGATCGACGGCGTGTACGGCCTCGTGGGCGCCCGTGTCGTCATCGAGGTGATGTCCTCGATGAAGCGGCACGGCATCAGCGAGCACGACCTGCCCCAGCTGCACCAGGCCATAGAGAACGTCCGGCTGGAGGGCTTCGCCATCCATCTGCCGCTGGACCGCACCGACGGTTCGGACGCCGTCGAGGAGGTCATCGGCTGGATGGACCGGCTGCGCGCGGCGCGGCTGCCGCTGCACACGATGTTCGTCAGCCACCTCAAGGCGGACGACCTGGCACGGCTCCAGCAGCAGTTCCCGCAGACCCGGTTCCGCGCCCGCATCGGCACGCGGCTGTGGCTGGGGGACCACGACGCCACGGAGTACCGCGGTGCCGTCCTGGACGTCACGCGCGTGGCGAAGGGCGACCGGTTCGGCTACCGGCAGCAGAAGGCGGCCTCGGACGGCTTCCTGGTGGTCGTGGCGGGCGGAACGTCGCACGGGGTGGGTCTGGAGGCTCCGAAGGCCCTGCACGGCGTCATGCCGCGCGCCAAGGGCGTCGCCCGGGCCGGGCTCGCCACGGTCAACCGGAACCTCTCCCCGTTCGTCTGGGGCGGCAAGCAGCGCTGGTTCGCCGAGCCGCCGCACATGCAGGTGTCGATCCTGTTCGTGCCCTCGGACGCCCCCGAGCCGAAGGTCGGCGACGAACTGGTGGCCCATCTGCGGCACACCACGACCCAGTTCGACCGTCTCGTGGACCGCTGAGCCCGTCCAGAACGCCGAGAAGGCCGTATCCGGTGCTCCCGGATACGGCCTTCTGTGTGCACCGCCCCCGCGGGACGCACGCTCGCCGTGCCGTGTGCCGATGCGGTGTGGGGCGTGTGGCCTGTGGTGTGCCGATGAGGCCTGGAGCGTGTTCGCTCAGAGCGAACGTTCGTCGTGGGCCAGCGTCTCCGGCCGACCCCAGTCCACCTGAGGCCCCTCGAAGTCGGTGGCGTGGCGCGGCGGATGGGATGCCGCGCCGAGCACGAACACGTCCTCTGCGCCGTCGAGCACGCCGCCCGACGGATCGTCGTCGCCGGACCGGCGCACCACGTCCCGCTCCGGCATGAGGATGTCCCGTACGACCATGGCGCACAGGTACAGCGTGCCCAGCAGGTGCACGACGATCGCCCAGTGGTAGCCCTGCGTGGGCAGGCCCTTGTGGGCGTCTCCGCTGGTCGTGTAGGCGAGGTACAGCCAGATGCCCAGGAAGTACGCCACCTCGCACGCCTGCCAGATCAGGAAGTCCCGCCACTTGGGCCGGGCGAGGACCACCAGCGGCACCAGCCACAGGACGTACTGGGGGGAGTAGACCTTGTTGGTGAGGACGAAGGCAGCCACCATCAGGAAGGCCAGCTGGGCGAAGCGCGGTCGGCGCGGGGCGGTGAACGTCAGCGCGGCGATGCCGAGGAAGCACAGCACCACGAGCACCGTGGCGGCGGTGTTGACGAACTCGGTGGTGGGCGGACTGCTGGAGTTCTGCGCCCAGATCAGCCAGAAGGAGCCGAAGTCGACGCCGCGCTCCTTGCTGAAGGTGTAGAACTTCGCCCAGCCCTCACGGATGTGGAAGCCCGTCGCGTCGTGCGTGATCATCACGGGCAGGTTCACCACGAGCCAGGCGACCACCGCTCCGCACACGGCCTGGAAGAACGCGCGCCACGCGCCCGCCCGCCAGCACAGCACCAGCAGCGGCCCCAGCAGCAGCACGGGATACAGCTTGGCGGCCGTGGCGAGCCCCAGGAGGACACCGAAGGCGACGGCGCGGCCCCGGGACCACATCAGCATCGCGGCGGCCGTCAGCGCCACGGCCAGCAGGTCCCAGTTGATGGTCGCGGTCAGCGCAAGGGCGGGTGCCAGGGCGACCAGCAGACCGTCCCAGGGGCGCCGGCGGTGGGTACGGGCCACGCACACGGCGATGACGGCGGCGCACACCATCAGCATCCCGGCGTTGACGAACCAGTACCACTGCTCCTGGTGCTGGATGCTGCCGCTGTGCGGGGTGAGCCAGGAGGCCACTTCCATGAACAGGCCGGTGAGCACCGGGTATTCGAGGTAGTCCATGTCGCCGGGGAGCTTGTCGAAGTACGGCACGAGATGGTCGGCGAACCCGCGACCCTGGTAGAGGTGCGGGATGTCCGAGTAGCAGGCGTGCGTGTACTGACTGCTCGCTCCGAAGAACCAGCCACTGTGGTAGCAGGGCGCCTTCTGGACCAGGCCGAGGGCGAACATGCCGATCGCCACGAGCGCCACGACCCGCACGGGGGTCCACCAGGAGGCCCCCAGCAGGGCGTGCCGCCCCAGAGGGCCGCCGATCAGCTCACTGCCGGCGGCGGCGACCTCGTCCTCCCTGGTCGGCTGCACCGGCTCGGCCGCGACGGACCGCACGGACTCGGGCTCGTGCATGCTCGCGGGCGTCATCTCTGCACTGGGCATGGGGCACATCCTGCCGTACCTGGGTGGGAAAACACCGAGGGCCGCCGCACCTGGTGGGTGCGGCGGCCCATGTTTCACGTGAAACACCCTCGGCGGGCGATATGGCCGCCAACCGGTCAGATCACCGGGCTAGCCGGTCTGGCCCCCGAAGAAGCCCCCGTTGCCGTTTCCTCGGGTGGTACCGGTGCCGGTCGTGTCCGTGACCGTGGGTGACGGCGACTCGCCTCCGCCCCCGTCGACACCACCCGTGTCCACGCCTCCGGCGCCATTGCCGTTGCCTCCGCCGGTTCCATTGCCGTTGCCGTTGCAGTTCGGGTCCCAGCCGAGCTGGCAGGACTGGCTCGGCGTCGGTGACGGTGAGGTGGTCGTCTTGCTCGGCGTCGGGCTCGGCGAGTCGCTCGGCGTCGGGCTGGGCGTGATGGTGACGCTCGGGGTCGGGGAGGGAGCGCCCACCTCGTCCTGGACCTTGCCGATCTCGGTGGGGTCCGGGAAGCCCGGGTCGTTCTTGCCCTTGAGCGCTTCCTTCATGTACTCGGTCCACACCTGCGTCGGGATGTCACCACCGTGGATGGAGTCCACACCCGCCGTTCCGTTCATGGACAGCAGCTCATGGTCCTTGGGGTTCTCGCGGAACATCGCGACCGAGGTCGACAGCTGCTGGGTGTAGCCGACGAACCAGGCCGACTTGTTGCTGTCGGTGGTACCGGTCTTGCCGGCGGCGGTACGTCCCAGGGCCTTGGCGTTCTGGCCCGTACCGTTCTGGATCACGTTCTCCAGGGTGTCCGTGACGTTGTTGGCCACGTTCTCCGGCATCGCCTGCGTCCGCTTGGGTTTGGTGAAGCCCCGCAGCTCCTGGCCGTCCTTCTTGACGCTCGTCACCGAGTACGGATCCGTGTGCTGGCCGGACGCGGCGAACGTCGCGTAAGCGTCGGCCATACGGATCGCGCTCGGCGTCGAGGTGCCGATCGCGAAGGACGGGTTGAGGTCGGCGAAGCTTGCGTCGAGGATGCCGGAGGCCTTCGCGACGTCTCGGACCTTCGTCATCCCCACGTCCATCCCGAGCTGCACGAACGGCGTGTTGATGGACTGCTCCATGGCCTTGCGCAGCGTGATGTAGCCCCAGGGCTTGGGACCCTCGTTGCGCTGGTAGAAGACCGAGCCGTCCTTCTTCAGGACGTAGCTTCCGTCCTGGTTCCTCACCTTGAGTTTGTCGTTGCCGTTGTACTTGCTCAGCGGCGAGATGCCCTCACCGTCGGACTTGTAGGTGCCGTACTCCATCGCCGCGGCCAGCACGAACGGCTTCCACGTCGAACCGACGGGGACACCGGAGGTGTCGGCGTTGTTGGTGAAGTGTCCGTTCTCGTACCCGTCACCGCCGTAGAGCGCGACGATCGCACCGTCCTTCGGCACCACCGATGCCGCGCCGAACTGGACGTACTTGTCCAGATCACGGTGCTTCGGGTCGAGGTGTTCCCTCTGGACCTTCTTCACGGCCGCGCTCAGGGCGTTGACGCTCTTCTTGTCGAAGGTCGTGTAGATCTGGTAGCCGCCCTGGTCGAACTGCGCCTCGGTAATGTCGGAGTGGTTCAGGACGTACTTCTTGGCCGTGTCGACGAGGTAGCTGATCTGGCCGGTCATACCCTTGGTCGCCTTGCGGTCCTGGGGCTCGGGGTACTTTCTCTTGGCCAGCTGGTACTGGTCGTCCGTGAGGTGCTTGTCCTTGTGCATCTCGCTGAGGATCCAGGCCCAGCGCTTCTCGGAACGCTCCCGGTTGTCCTTCGCGTTCGCCGACGGGTCGAGGTCCGCGTTGCCGGCCGGGTCGTAGTACGTCGGACCCTTCAGCAGCGCCGCCAGGAAGGCGCACTCGCTCGGTTCGAGGTCGAGCGCGTCCTTGCCGTAGTAGGTCCGCGCGGCGGCCTGGATGCCGTAGGCGCCGCGACCGTAGTACGAGGTGTTCAGGTAGCCCTGCAGGATCTGCTTCTTGTCGAGCTTCGTGCCCACCTTTATGGAGATGAACATCTCCTTGAACTTCCGGGTGACCGTCTGTTCCTGGCTCAGGTAGGTGTTCTTCACGAACTGCTGGGTGATCGTCGAGCCACCCTGCGTCTGACCGCCCCGGGCCATGTTCGCCAGGGCGCGGGCGATACCCATGGGATCGACGCCCGAGTCGTCGTAGAAGCTCTTGTTCTCCGCCGAGATCACGGCCCACTGCATGGCCTCGGGGATCTTGTCGATGGTGACGTTCTGCCGGTTCACCCCGGTGCCCGTCGCCACCATCTGGCTGCCGTCGGCCCAGTAGTAGACGTTGTTCTGGGACTTGGCCGCGTCGTTCTCGTTCGGGATCGAGACCATCGCGTAGCCGACACCGACCATCACCACCAGGCTGCCGACGAAGCCGATGAACAGCCCGCTCACCAGCTTCCAGGACGGCACCCAGCGTCGCCAGCCGTACTTGCCGGCCCTCGGGTAGTCGATGAACCGCTTCTTGCCGGGTGCGGTCGTCGCGCGGCCGCCGCCGCGCCCGGGACCGGTCGGCCCGCCCGGGCCGCCGCGTCGGCCGCCGGCGTTGTCGGCCGCTCTGCGTCGGCCACCTCTCTGCGCGGCACGGCGGGCCTCGGCACGGCCGCCGTAGGAACGCTCCTCACTTCCCGGGTCAGTGGACTCCGACCCCGGGGAACCTGACCCATAGGAGTCGGCAGGGGACCCGGTGGCGCCTCGCGGTGCCGCACGGCGGCCGGAGGACGGACCGGACTGGCCGCGTCGGGCAGCGGCACGTCCGCCTCCCTGCGGCTGCGGCGGTTTGCGACGGTGCTCGCTCATCGAACGATTACTCCTCGGGCAGGCGCACCCGTGCGCGCCTGGAACGGCGGCTGATTTCCGGTCCCCCCGAAATACGGATGTGGTCGGTCCTGCATTCACCCGTACTGCACCGGGGACGACGACGCTCCCCAGGCATCACGCGGTTCCCGGTGGTGTGCATGCCGCACAGACTACGCACCACCAAAACGCGCCGAGCTCCGAAGTTCACCCCAAATCAGGCAAGTTGCCTCCAACGAAACAGTGATGTGATCCCGTTCACCACCGTCCCTCTTGTCGCGTGCGGTAGGCCGTTCTATCGTGCTGATGTATCGAGTCGATACATCAGCACGAGATAAAGACGCTGCCAGGCGGTGCGAGACCTGCGGGACGGACCTGCGGGACCGGGAGGAGGCGACGATGAGCCGGCGCTCCGGCATCCTTGAGTTCGCCGTGCTCGGCCTGCTCCGGGAGTCCCCGATGCACGGCTACGAGCTGCGTAAACGCCTCAACACGTCACTGGGTGTGTTCCGCGCGTTCAGCTACGGGACGCTGTACCCCTGCCTCAAGACGCTGGTCGCCAACGGCTGGCTCATCGAGGAACCCGGGAACAACCACGACGACGCCCTCGCCGCTCCCCTGGCCGGACGCCGCGCCAAGATCGTTTACCGGCTGACCGCGGAAGGCAAGGAGCACTTCGAGGAACTGCTCTCGCAGGCCGGTCCCGACGCGTACGAGGACGAGCACTTCGCCGCACGGTTCGCCTTCTTCGGGCAGACCTCGCGCGATGTGCGCATGCGCGTCCTGGAGGGCCGGCGCAGCCGCCTGGAGGAGCGCCTGGAGAAGATGCGCGCCTCCCTGGCGCGCACCCGGGAGCGCCTCGACGACTACACACTTGAGCTCCAGCGCCACGGGATGGAGTCCGTGGAGCGCGAAGTGCGCTGGCTGAACGAGCTCATCGAAAGCGAGCGGGCCGGGCGGGACCTGAGGGGTTCCGCGTCCGGGGGGTCCGCTCAGCAGGACACCACCACTGGATCGACGGGCGGCCTGCCCCGTCCCGGGGACACTCCCCGGACGGATACGCCCGACGACACCGCCACGTGAGTCCCAGTCAGGGCCTCACTCGTACACACAGGGAGCAACCGGAATGGGTTCGGTTCGCGTAGCCATCGTCGGCGTGGGCAACTGCGCCGCGTCGCTGGTGCAGGGAGTCGAGTACTACAAGGACGCCGACCCGGCGTCCAAGGTCCCCGGCCTGATGCACGTGCAGTTCGGTGACTACCACGTCCGCGACGTCGAGTTCGTCGCCGCGTTCGACGTCGACGCCAAGAAGGTCGGCCTTGACCTCGCGGACGCCATCGGCGCCTCCGAGAACAACACGATCAAGATCTGCGACGTGCCCACCACCGGTGTCACCGTCCAGCGCGGCCACACCCTCGACGGCCTCGGCAAGTACTACCGCGCCACCATCGAGGAGTCGGACGCCGAGCCGGTCGACGTCGTCCAGGTCCTGAAGGACAAGCAGGTCGACGTCCTGGTCTGCTACCTGCCCGTCGGTTCCGAGGACGCGGCGAAGTTCTACGCCCAGTGCGCCATCGACGCCAAGGTCGCCTTCGTCAACGCCCTCCCGGTCTTCATCGCCGGCACCAAGGAGTGGGCGGACAAGTTCACCGAGGCCGGTGTGCCGATCGTCGGTGACGACATCAAGTCCCAGGTCGGTGCCACCATCACGCACCGCGTCATGGCGAAGCTGTTCGAGGACCGCGGTGTCATCCTCGACCGCACGATGCAGCTGAACGTCGGCGGCAACATGGACTTCAAGAACATGCTCGAACGCGAGCGCCTGGAGTCCAAGAAGATCTCCAAGACGCAGGCCGTCACCTCCCAGATCCCCGACCGGGACCTCGGCGAGAAGAACGTCCACATCGGCCCGTCCGACTACGTGGCCTGGCTGGACGACCGCAAGTGGGCCTACGTCCGCCTGGAGGGGCGCGCCTTCGGTGACGTCCCGCTGAACCTGGAGTACAAGCTGGAGGTCTGGGACTCCCCGAACTCAGCCGGTGTCATCATCGACGCGCTGCGCGCCGCGAAGATCGCCAAGGACCGCGGCATCGGTGGCCCGATCCTCTCCGCTTCCTCGTACTTCATGAAGTCCCCGCCGGTCCAGTACTTCGACGACGAGGCCCGCGAGAACGTCGAGAAGTTCATCCGCGGCGAGGTCGAGCGCTAAGGCGCCCGGCGCCGCTCGCACGAGAACGCTCCTGCCAGGGCTGTGAAGGTCCCCGGGTCCCGCGACCCGGGGACCTTCCGCATGTGTGAGGGTGTGATCCATGCCCGTCGTCCGTGACCTGCGCGTCCTGCTGCGCCTGGAGAACTTCCGGCGCCTGCTGTGCGTCCGCCTCCTGTCCCAGGGCGCGGACGGCGTCTACCAGGTCGCGCTCGCCGCGTACGTCGTCTTCTCCCCGGAGAAACAGACCTCGGCCGCCGCGATCGCCTCGGCGATGGCGGTCCTACTGCTCCCCTACTCACTGGTCGGGCCCTTCGCCGGTGTCCTGCTGGACCGCTGGCGCCGCCGGCAGGTCTTCGTGTACGGCAACCTGCTGCGCGCCGTGCTGGCCGTGGCCACCGCCGCGCTGATGCTCGGCCATGCTCCCGACTGGCTCTTCTACGTGTCCGCGCTGTGTGTCACGGCCGTCAACCGCTTCGTCCTCGCCGGGCTGTCCGCCGCCCTGCCCCGGGTCGTCGACACCGAGCGCCTGGTGCTGGCCAACTCCCTGTCCCCGACCGCCGGCACCCTCGCCGCGACCGTCGGCGGAGCCCTGGCCTTCAGTGTGCGGATCGTGGCATCGGATTCCGACGCGGCGGTGGTACTGCTCGGCGCCTTCCTGTACCTGTGCGCGAGCCTCGCGTCCATGCGCCTGGCACCCGACCTGCTCGGCCCCGACCGACACCCGGCCCGGCCCCGCCTCGGCACGGCGCTCGCCACGACGGCGCGCGAGCTGCTGGCGGCCATGGGACACCTGGCCGCACCGAGGCGCAGAGAAGCGGCCTGGGCTCTGGGCGCGATGACACTGATGCGCTTCTGCTACGGCGCCCTCCTCGTCCTGCTGCTCATGCTCTGCCGCTACGCCTTGGCCGACACTCCCGAGGAAGGGCTGCGGCTCCTCGGGCCTGCGCTGGCGTTGTCCGGCGCGGGATTCTTCGCGGCGGCCGTGGTGACGCCGTGGGCGGCAGGACTGCTAGGCCCCATCCGCTGGATCATGGTGTGCTCCGGCGCGGCCATGGTGCTGGAACCCGCCCTTGGCCTGCCCTTCGCCACCGCACCACTCATGGTCGCGGCCTTCGTTCTGGGCCTGATCACCCAGGGCGCCAAGATCGCCACGGACACGATCGTCCAGTCCTCCGTCGAGGACGGCTTCCGCGGCCGGGTCTTCTCCGTGTACGACGTGCTCTTCAACATCGCTTTCGTCGGCGCCGCGGGAGTGGCGGCCCTGATGCTTCCGCCGGACGGCCGCTCGACAGTGCTGGTGACCCTCGTCGCCGTCCTCTATGGCGTGATCACCGTCGGGCTGGCTCGCTTCGCGCGCCGCTAGGACAGAGTGAGGGGCGATGTTTCACGTGAAACATCGCCCCTCGGTGTCTCCGTCTCCGTCTCCGCCTCCGTCTCCGGCGACTGTTTCACGTGAAACATCGCCCGGACCGACTCAGCCCTGCTCGGCCCACCACTCCTTGAGGGCCGTCACCGCGGTGTCGTGCTCCATCGGCCCGTTCTCCAGACGCAGCTCCAGCATGTGCTTGTACGCCTTGCCGACAGCCGGGCCGGGGCCGATCCCCAGGATCTCCATGATCTGGTTGCCGTCCAGGTCGGGGCGGATCGCGTCGAGCTCCTCCTGCTCCTGGAGCTGGGCGATGCGCTCCTCCAGACCGTCGTAGGCCCGGGACAGTGCCACCGCCTTGCGCTTGTTGCGGGTGGTGCAGTCGGAACGGGTCAGCTTGTGCAGACGATCCAGCAGCGGGCCCGCGTCACGGACATACCGGCGGACCGCCGAGTCCGTCCACTCCCCGGTTCCGTAGCCATGGAAGCGCAGGTGAAGTTCGACCAGCCGCGAGACGTCCTTCACCAGCTCGTTGGAGTACTTCAAGGCGGTCATGCGCTTCTTGGTCATCTTGGCGCCGACCACCTCGTGGTGGTGGAACGAGACCCGGCCGTCCTGCTCGAAACGGCGGGTGCGCGGCTTACCGATGTCATGCAGCAGCGCGGCCAGGCGCAGGGTGAGGTCCGGGCCGTCCTCCTCCAACGCGATCGCCTGCTCCAGAACGATCAACGTGTGCTCGTAGACGTCCTTGTGCCGGTGGTGCTCGTCCCTCTCCAGCCGCAGCGCCGGCAGCTCGGGCAGGACATGTGCGGCGAGCCCGGTGTCGACGAGCAGGCTCAGCCCCTTGCGCGGGTGCGCGGAGAGGATGAGCTTGTTCAACTCGTCCCGGACCCGCTCGGCCGAGACGATCTCGATCCGCCGGGCCATCTCCGTCATGGCGGTGACGACCTCGGGGGCGACCTCGAAGTCCAGCTGGGCGGCGAACCGGGCGGCCCGCATCATGCGCAGGGGATCGTCCGAGAACGACTCCTCGGGCGTGCCGGGCGTCCGCAGGACACGGGCCGCGAGATCCTCCAGTCCGCCATGCGGGTCGATGAACTCCTTCGCCGGCAGCGCCACGGCCATGGCGTTGACGGTGAAGTCGCGGCGGACCAGGTCCTCCTCGATGGAGTCGCCGTACGACACCTCCGGCTTGCGCGAGGTGCGGTCGTAGGCCTCGGAACGGTAGGTGGTGATCTCGATCTGGTAGCCGCCCTTGTGCGCGCCGACCGTACCGAAGGCGATGCCCACCTCCCAGACGGCGTCCGCCCAGGGCCGGACGATCTTCAGTACGTCCTCGGGGCGGGCGTCGGTGGTGAAGTCCAGATCGTTGCCGAGCCGGCCGAGCAACGCGTCGCGGACCGATCCGCCGACCAGGGCGAGTGAGAAGCCCGCTTCCTGGAATCGGCGGGCGAGGTCGTCGGCGACCGGGGCCACCCGCAGCAGCTCGGCGACCGCGCGCTGCTGCGCCTGGCTCAGGGCAGAGGGAGTGTCTTCGTTCGGGTTCGGCACAACAGAAGAGGGTACGTGCCCCGCGTGGCCAGAGGCGCCCCCATAACGCGCTACGGACAGCTCCCGGCATACCCGTGCAAGCGCTGCTCTTGCGGCGTACGGCCGCTCTCCCCTCGATACTGGATATAGGGGACGGGTCACGGTTGTCCTTCGATCTTGTGGAGGAGACCGCGGCACTTCCCCTCAGCGCGCATCGTTACCATGCGTGGACGCACATTCCGACGACCACTGACGACGACGAGGGACGGGCGAGCGCGTGGCCGAGGCGGCTGACTTCCAGGGGACCAGTGCCTCACCTGCCCGCCGGTGGCTGCGGCGCGCCGGAGCACTGCTCGCCGGGGCCCCACTGCTGGCGGGTGTGCTCCAGCTGCCCGCCGCCGGGCCCGCTCAGGCCGCCTCGTCCGGCACGGTGTCCGTCTCCGTGGACTCGCTCAGCCCCAGCGCCCCCACGGACGGCGACACGTTGACCGTGTCGGGCACGGTGACCAACAACGGCAAGCAAACCGTCACCGACGCCCATGTGGGTCTGCGGGTGGGCCCCGAGCTGACCAGCCGCTCGGAGATCGATTCCGTCGCCCGGCACTCCGACGAGCCTCAGGGCAGCACCGGCACGGAGGTCGGCGACAAGTACGAGGAGAAGTTCGACAAGCTCGCCCCCGGGGTCGCCGAGCACTTCACGATCTCCGTCCCCGTGGACAAGCTCGACCTCGGGGACGACGGGGTCTACGAGTTCGGGGTCGCCCTGTCCGGCCAGACCTCCGCCCAGGCCTGGGACCAGGTGCTCGGCATCCAGCGGACGTTCCTGCCATGGCAGCCGTCAGAGGCCGACACCAAGACCAAGACGTCGTTCCTGTGGCCGCTGATCTCCACGGTCCACATGACGGCCAAGACGGGCGCGGGCGAGCTGCAGACGCCGGAGTTCCTCGACGACGACCTGGCCAAGGAGCTGGCCCCCGGCGGCCGGCTGGCCCAGATGGTGGACCTGGGCAAGGACCTCGACGTCACCTGGGTGATCGATCCCGACCTCCTCGCCTCGGTCGACGCGATGGCCGCGGGCAACTACCGGCTCCAGGGCGCCGACGGCACCAGCACGCCCGGTCCACGGGAACACCAGGCGATCGCCAAGCAGTGGCTGGCGGCCCTGCAGAAGGCGGTGGCCGGCAAGGAGGTCGTCGCCCTGCCGTTCGCCGACCCGGACCTGGCCTCCCTGGCACACAACGGCACCAGCGTCACCGGATCGCTCAGCCACCTCAAGGACGCCACCGACGTCGCTGCGATCACCGTGAAGACCGTGCTCCATGTCACACCGAGCACCGACTTCGCCTGGCCGGTGAACGGTGCCGTGGACCCGTCGATCATGAAGGTCGCGACCTCCGCCGGCGCCGACCGGGTGATCGCCCGCAGCGACAGCCTCCAGGAGACCGGCGGACTGCCGTACACGCCGTCCGCCGCCCGTCCGGTCGGGGGAGGCACCACGGCGGTGGTCGCCGACGCCCGGCTGTCCAAGGCGTTCGAGGGCGACCTCACGAAGGCGGGCTCGGCCACCCTCGCCGTCCAGCGGTTCCTGGCCCAGAGCCTGGCGCTGAACGCGCAGACGGACAAGCAGCGCAGCATCGTCGTCGCCCCGCAGCGCATGCCCACGGCGAGCCAGGCGCAGGCGATGGCGGTGGCGCTGAAGGCACTCCAGGGCGGCACCTGGTCGCAGTTCCAGGACCTCTCCGCGGCGGCAAAGGACAAGCCCGACCCGGGCGCCACCACGCGCATCCCGTCGACGTACGCCTACCCGTCCTCGCTGCGCCGGCAGGAACTGCCGCGGGCGGTCTTCGACCAGATCGCCCGCACTCAGGACAAGCTCGACAACTTCCGGGTGATCCTCTCCGACCAGTCCCGCGTGGTCACGCCCTTCGGGCGGGCCATAAACCGCGAGATGTCCACGTCCTGGCGGGGCAGGCGCGGCGAGGCGGTCAGCTATCGCGATGGCGTGGAGGCATGGATCGACGACCTGACCCAACAGGTCAAGCTGATCGACAAGTCCGAGACGAAGCTTTCGGGGCGGAGCGCCACCATCCCGGTGACCGTTCAGAACAACCTGGTCCAGCCCGTGGGTCACCTGGTGCTGCGCCTCACCTCCACCATGCCGACCCGTCTGAAGATCCACGGCAAGGCCTATGACGAGCAGCCTGTGGAGGTCTCCGGCGGGCACAGCCAGTCGGTGAAGTTCACCACCTCCGCCAACGCCAACGGCCGGGTGACGGTCCTCGCCCAGCTGTACACCGAGGACGGCAAGCCCTACGGTGACGCCGTCAGCTTCGATGTGAAGGTCACCGAGGTCACGCCCACCGTGATGCTGGTCATCGGGGGCGGCGTCCTGCTCCTGGTGCTCGCCGGCTTCCGCATGTACACCCAGCGCAAGCGCGCGGCCGCCCGGCAGGCCGACGAGGACGGCCCCGGCACGGCGGGGGAGAACACGGGCGAGCCCGGGAACCCGGAAGCGCCCGGCGACCGTCTCCCGGAAGAGTCCGACTCCACCTCCGGGGCAGACGACCCGGAGCAGCCGAGTGACCCTGCGCCGGACACCGCACCGGAAAGCGCCGACCCGTCCGGGACGGGTGAGAGAGTGGACCGTTGAGCGATGTCGTGGCCGGTGGGCCCGGGACGATGAGGTGGGGTAAGCATGAACGCGCCGTACGACGGTGACCGCGGTCAGGGCGCGGCCGGCTCGGGCTACCCCGAGCCGCCGCCCGAGCCCGGCCAGGTACCGCCGCAGCACGCGGCGGACATGTATCTCCAGGACGCCTACGAGCAGGACCCCTACCGGGCACACGACCTGGCCGCCCAGGACCCGGTCGCCGAGGCGCTGTACGACCGTGCCGCGCACCCGCCGCCGCCCCCGGGCACGTACGACCAGCAGCAGCCGCTGTACGCCCCTCCCGCCCAGTCGCCCTACGCGCCCGACCCGAACGTGTGGGCGCAGACCCCGGCACCGGAGCCGGGGAGCGCGTCCCCGTACCTGCCGTACGGCGAAGACCCGCGCACGACCCAGTTCGTGGGCGTGGACGATCTGGTCTCGCACTCCGGCGAGGAGTACCACGAGCCGGACGCCTTCGCGCACCTCTTCAAGGACCAGCAGCAGGGCGGCGCCCACGCGCCCATGGATCCCCCGGCCGTTCCGGGACCTGCCGCGGCACCTGGCGGTGGGTACGGCCCCGCCGGCCAGTACCCGCCGCCGCACGCTCACGGCCCGCAGCAGGGCCACCCGTACACCGGCGCCGGATACCCGGCCGGTCCGTCCGCCACCGGGTACGCGGCACAGTCCCAGGTGCCCGCCCCGGCCGCCGCTCCGGGCCCCGCGGGTCCGGGGCTCAGCGAGCCGGAAGCCACCACGGCCGGTGACACGGCCGCTCCCGCCAAGAAGGGCGGGCGGGCCGGCGGGCTGCTGAAGTCCAGTGCGGTCATGGCGGCGGGCACGATGGTCTCCCGGCTCACCGGCTTCATCCGCTCCGCGCTGATCGCCGCCGCGCTGGGCCTCGGCTTCCTCGCCGACTCCTTCCAGGTGGCCTACCAACTGCCGACGATGATCTACATCCTCACCGTCGGCGGCGGCCTGAACTCCGTGTTCGTGCCCCAACTGGTGCGTTCCATGAAGGAAGACGAGGACGGCGGCGAGGCCTTCGCCAACCGGCTGCTGACCCTCGTGATGGTGGCCCTCGCCGCACTCACCGGGCTCGCGATGTTCGCCGCACCGCTGCTGGTGCGCCTGCTGGCCGCCCCGGTGGCCAACGACCCGGCGGCGAACGAGGTCGCGGTCACCTTCACCCGTTACTTCCTGCCCTCGATCTTCTTCATGGGCATCCACGTGGTGATGGGTCAGATCCTCAACGCCCGCGGCAAGTTCGGCGCGATGATGTGGACCCCGGTCCTGAACAACATCGTCATCATCGTGACGCTCGGCATGTTCATCTGGGTCTACGGCACCGCCGCGAACTCGCACATGACGGTCCAGAACATCCCGCCGGAGGGCCAGCGTCTGCTCGGCGTCGGAGTGCTGCTCGGCCTGGTCGTCCAGGCCCTGGCGATGATCCCCTACCTGCGCGAGACCGGCTTCCGGGTCCGGCTGCGCTTCGACTGGAAGGGCCACGGCCTGGGCAAGGCCGCGATGCTCGCCAAGTGGACGGTCCTGTTCGTCCTCGCCAACCAGGCGGGCGCCATGGTCGTGACCCAGCTGTCCACCGCCGCCGGCAAGGACTCCGGGGTCAAGGGCGCCGGATTCGCCGCCTACGCCAACGCCCAGCTGATCTGGGGCCTGCCGCAGGCCATCATCACCGTCTCCCTGATGGCCGCCCTGCTGCCGCGCATCTCGCGTTCGGCCGCCGAGGGCGACGCGGGTGCCGTCCGCGACGACATCTCCCAGGGTCTGCGCACCACCGCGGTCGCCATCGTGCCGATCGCCTTCGGGTTCGTCTCGCTCGGCGTCCCGATGTGCACGCTGATCTTCGGCTCCGCCGGCACCGGCGCGGCCACCAACATGGGTTACATGCTGATGGCCTTCGCCCTCGGTCTGATCCCCTACTCCGTGCAGTACGTCGTCCTGCGCGCCTTCTACGCCTACGAGGACACCCGCACCCCCTTCTACAACACGGTCATGGTGGCCGCGGTCAACGCCGGAGCCTCGGCCCTCTGCTACTTCCTGCTGCCGGCGCGCTGGGCCGTCGCCGGCATGGCAGCCTCCTACGGCCTCGCCTACGCCATCGGGGTGGGCGTCGCCTGGCGCCGGCTGCGCCAGCGGCTGGGTGGCGACCTGGACGGCTCCCGAGTGCTGCGCACCTACGCGCGACTGGGTATCGCCTCGGTTCCGGCGGCCCTCCTCAGCGGCGCGGCCTGCTACGGCATCGGACACACCCTCGGCCTGGGCGTCGTGGGCTCCTTCGCCGCGCTGCTCGCCGGCGGTGCCGTTCTCTTCGGCGTCTTCTTCGTCGCCGCCCGCCGGATGCGCATCGAGGAACTCAACTCGCTCGTCGGTATGGTGCGCGGGCGTCTGGGGCGTTGAGGCGGGGGTAGGCGCACAACCATCGTCCGCTGCTGTGTGTCGTGCATAGCGGCGGACTGTGGGCACAATTGGTTTCGGCGTCGGACAGCGTGCAACGGATGGGGAGGCAGGGACGACGGTGGCGGAACGGAGCACGGCTGCCGTCGACGTGGCAGACAACAGCGGTGAGCAACCGCTGACCGCCAAGGCGGACCAGTCCACGGCCGACGGGGTGGCCAAGAACCCGGAGCGGGACACGGACAGCGTGGAGGCACAGGGGAGCGGCGGAACCGAAGGTCCCGGACGGAAGGCATCGCCTCCGGAGTTGCACAGCGGTCACAAGCTCGCCAGACGCTACCGGCTGGAGGAGTGCGTCACCCGTCTGGACGGATTCAGCAGTTGGCGTGCGGTCGACGAGAAACTCCGTCGTGCCGTCGGCGTCCATGTACTGCCCGCGGACCACGCCCGGGCCCGTTCCGTCCTCGCCGCCGCCCGATCCTCGGCACTCCTCGGCGATCCGCGCTTCGTCCAGGTCCTCGACGCCGTCGAGGAGAACGACCTCGTCTACGTCGTCCACGAGTGGCTGCCCGACGCCACCGAACTGTCCACGCTGCTCGCCGGCGGCCCGCTGGAACCGCACGACGCCTACCAGATGGTCAGTCAGGTCGCCTCCGCCATGGCCGCCGCCCACCGGGAGGGCCTCGCCCATCTGCGGCTGAACCCGAACGCCGTGCTGCGCGCCTCCACCGGTCAGTGGCGCATCCGTGGTCTCGCCGTGAACGCCGCCTTGCGGGGCGTCACCTCCGACACACCGCAGCGCACCGACACCGAGGCGATCGGCGCCCTGCTGTACGCGGCGCTGACCCAGCGCTGGCCCTACGAGAGCGACGCCTACGGTCTGTCCGGTCTGCCCAAGGACATCGGCCTCATCCCTCCGGACCAGGTGCGGGCCGGTGTGCACCGCGGACTGTCCGAACTCGCCATGCGCGCCCTCGTCAACGACGGTGCCACGGCGTCCCGTCACGAGGCTCCGTGCACCACGCCGGAGGAGCTGGTGAAGGCGATCGGTGAGATGCCGCGCATCCGCCCGCCCGAGCCCGCGTTCACGGCACCGCCGGAGTACCAGCGCACGACCTATCAGCAGGGCACCTACGGCCGCCCGGCCCCGCACCCGGGGGTCACGCAGCCGATCGCTCCCCCGCCGCCCCCGCTGCAGAGCCGCACCGGGAAGGCCCTGAAGTGGGCGGTGTCGGCCCTGCTCATCGCGGCCCTGGGTCTGGGCAGCTGGCAACTGGCGGACGCTCTGATGGACCGGGGCGGGAAGTCGGACGACACCAACAAGAGCCAGACGACGGACGGCGGCGACAAGAACGCCGTGAAGCCGAAGCCGACCCCCATAAAGATCCAGAACGGCCAGGAGTTCGTCGCCAAGGGCGACGCCCAGAGTCCCGGTAACGTCCCCAAGACGTACGACGGCGACACCTCGACGTACTGGAAGACCAAGAGCTTCAACGAAGGTCCGACGATCGCGCCGTTCAAGCCGGGCGTCGGCATCGTGTACGACCTCGGCTCGGCCAAGGAGCTCCGTACGGCCACCATCGACCTCCGCTACGGCGGTGACCACACGACGGTCGAGCTGTACGCCGCGGATTCGCTGTCCCCGGTCTCGCTGGATTCCATGACGAAGATCGGCAGCGCCACGACGACGGGCACCACGGCCACGGTGAGGGTCACCAAGTCGGTCAAGACGCAGTACGTTCTCGTCTGGCTGACGGCCGTGCCCAACTCGGGGTACGACTCCACCTTGTACGCCAGCGCCGGCTACAAGCAGGCCATCGGCGAAGTGAAGTTCACGGGCTGACGTCTCACCCGGACCGGAGGGGCAGATGGCGGAGGGCGCCGGATACGACGGAGTGGGCGACCGCGACCTGCTCGCCCGCCACGTCGAAGGCGACCCCGAGGCCTTCGGTGAGATCGTGCGGCGCCACCGGGACCGGCTCTGGGCGGTCGCCCTGCGGACCCTGGGGGACCGCGAGGAGGCCGCTGACGCCGTTCAGGACGCCCTGGTGTCGGCCTACCGGGCCGCCCACACCTTCCGGGGACAGTCGGCCGTCACGACGTGGCTGCACAGGATCACGGTGAACGCCTGCCTGGACCGGGCGCGTAAGGCAGCCTCGCGGAAGACGGCTCCGGTCGACGACACCGAGCGGCTGGAGCAACTGCTGGAGCCGTACGAGTCCGCCTCGGCGCCGGCCGAGCGGAAGGACGTGCACCGCCAGCTCCTCGAAGCGCTCGGCACCCTTCCGCCCGAGCAGCGGGCCGCTTTGGTCCTGGTGGACATGCAGGGCTACCCCGTGGCGGAGGCCGCGCGGATCCTCGATGTCCCCACGGGGACGGTGAAGAGCCGGTGCGCCCGGGGCAGGGCAAGACTGCTGCCGCTGCTCACCCATCTACGGCCCGAAGGCACTCCGCAGGCGCGATCGGCCGGTGTCGGAGGAGGGAAAGAGACCGGCCCGGAACGGAACCGGGGGCAGGGGTCATCCGTCCCACCGGCAACGGGGTCACCGAGCGGACATTCCAAGGACGCGGGACCGAGCGATACAGCCGTAGTGAAGGGCGGAGGTGGGCGAGCGTGACTTCCACGACAGACACGGCCGGGCACCCGGACGTCGCGGAGATCTCCGACCTCACCGAGGGCCTCCTTCCACCGGACCGCAGCACCGCCGTACGGAGCCATCTGGGCGTGTGCGAGGAGTGCGCGTACGTATATACGTCGCTGGAGGAGATCCGCGGCCTGCTGGGGTCCGTGCCGGCGCCGGAACGCATGCCGGACGATGTGGTCGAGCGCATCGGTGTCGCCCTTGCAGCCGAGACACCACTGAACGCGGGCGGCGAAGACACCGCAGGCGATGTTTCACGTGAAACATCACCCCCCGTTGCTCACGTCAGTGCGCACCCCGCTCCCCACTCCATCGTCCCTGCCACTGATCACCCTGCTGACCGCCCCGCAGGGCGCCCGCGCGCGGGGACCGGACCCGGCCGCAAGGGACCACAGCCTGGGCGGCGCCGTGGCCGGCTCGTCCTGAGCGCCGTTCTGACCGCCGCGGTACTGGGGGCCGGAGGCCTGATCGTGAAGTCGCTCGGGGACACCACCGACCACACGACCGCCCACGGGACGCCGACCGCATCCGTCGACACCTTCTCCGGTGACAGCGTGCAGAACCAGGTGCACACCCTCCTCACCACCAAGAAGGGTCTGCTGCCGGACAGTGCGAAGCCTCGACTGGGCGGGGACGGCGGGTCGGACACGCCCGGCTCGACGGAGGGCCCCAACACCCTGCTCCAGACCGCGGTTCCGGTCCCCGACTGTGTCCGGCAAGCACTCAACCAGAACGCTGACGTCCTGGGCGCCAAGACGGGAACGTACGCGGGTAAGGCTGCCTATCTCGTCGTCGTGGCCGACACACACGACAGCAAGCGGGTCACCGCCTATGTGGTCGACGCGGCCTGTGTGCACCAGCAGACCGCTTCGGCCGGCACGGTTCTGCTGAAGCAGTCCGTCGCGCGTCACTGAGCCGGGCTGGAACACTCCTTCGGCCGTTGCAGGGCACGCGTGTGCCGTGGCACACCGGGAATGCGGGGCCCGTAGGATCCGTTGGGTGGGGTGAGAGTCCCGAAAGGGGCTCCCACCGGTCGACTGACGCAGACCAGAGACGAGGAATCAAGCCGTGAGCGACGTCCGTAACGTGATCATCATCGGCTCCGGGCCCGCAGGCTACACGGCGGCGCTCTACACCGCCCGTGCGTCGCTGAAGCCCCTGGTGTTCGAAGGCGCCGTCACCGCGGGAGGCGCCCTGATGAACACCACCGAGGTGGAGAACTTCCCGGGCTTCCGCGACGGCATCATGGGCCCCGAGCTCATGGACAACATGCGCGCCCAGGCCGAACGATTCGGTGCCGAGCTGATCCCGGACGACATCGTCTCCGTCGACCTGACCGGTGAGATCAAGACCGTCACCGACACGGCGGGCACGGTCCACCGGGCGAAGGCCGTCATCGTCACCACCGGCTCCCAGCACCGCAAGCTGGGTCTGCCGAACGAGGACGCGCTCTCCGGCCGTGGCGTCTCCTGGTGTGCTACCTGTGACGGGTTCTTCTTCAAGGACCACGACATCGCCGTGATCGGCGGTGGCGACACCGCGATGGAGGAGGCCACCTTCCTCTCGCGGTTCGCCAAGTCCGTGACGATCGTCCACCGCCGGGACACCCTGCGCGCCTCCAAGGCGATGCAGGAGCGCGCCTTCGGTGACCCGAAGATCAAGTTCGTCTGGGACAGCGAGGTCGCCGAGATCCAGGGCGACCAGAAGCTCTCCGGCCTGAAGCTGCGCAACGTCAAGACCGGCGAGCTGTCCGAGCTGCCCGCGACGGGCCTGTTCATCGCGATCGGCCACGACCCGCGCACCGAGCTGTTCAAGGGCCAGCTGGACCTGGACGAGGAGGGCTATGTGAAGGTCGACTCCCCGTCCACCCGCACCAACGTGACCGGTGTCTTCGCCGCCGGTGACGTGGTGGACCACACCTACCGCCAGGCGATCACCGCGGCCGGGACCGGCTGCTCCGCCGCCCTGGACGCCGAGCGCTTCCTCGCCGCCCTCGCGGACGAGGAGAAGGCGGAGCCCGAGAAGACCGCCGTCTGACCTTCCCTCTCCCTCACCCCACCGCACGACCAAGGTAAGGAGCCCACCGTGGCCGGCAACCTGAAGACTGTGACCGACGACTCCTTCGATCAGGAGGTCCTCAAGAGCGACAAGCCCGTCCTCGTGGACTTCTGGGCGGCGTGGTGCGGCCCGTGCCGTCAGATCGCCCCGTCCCTGGAGGCGATCGCCGCCGAGCACGGCGACAAGATCGAGATCGTCAAGCTCAACATCGACGAGAACCCCGGCACGGCCGCCAAGTACGGCGTCATGTCCATCCCGACCCTGAACGTCTACCAGGGCGGCGAGGTTGCCAAGACCATCGTCGGCGCCAAGCCCAAGGCCGCGCTTCTCCGTGACCTCGAAGAGTTCATCGCCGAGTGACGTTTCACGTGAAACATGAAGGGGGCCGACCCGCAAGGGTCGGCCCCTTCATGTTGATCCTTCTCCGCTACAGCGGCCTCAGCGCGGGCTCCTTCTGGACCGCCCCCAGGAGCCGGTCGAGCGCCATCTCCACGTCTTCCTTCCAGGAGAGCGTGGACCGCAACTCCAGCCGCAGCCGGGGATGCGTGGGGTGCTGCCGGACCGTCTTGAAGCCCACGGCCAGCAGATGCTCGGCAGGCAGCAGACAGGCGGGCTCCTTCCAACGGGAGTCACCGAACGCCTCGATCGCCCTGAAGCCCCGGCGCAGCAGATCCTTCGCCACCGTCTGCACCAGCACCCGGCCCAACCCCTGCCCCTGGTATCCCGGCATGACGAAGCCGGTCATCAGCTGGACGGCGTCCGGCGAGACGGGACTCGTGGGGAAGGCCGTCGAGCGAGGGACATAGGCCGGCGGAGCGTAGAGGACGAAGCCCGCCGGTACGTCATCGACGTACACCACCCGGCCGCACGACCCCCAGTCCAGCAGGACGGCGGAGATCCAGGACTCCTTCTCCAGCGCGGCCGTGCCCGCCTTCACCGCCGCTTCGCCGCTGACAGGGTCCAGCTCCCAGAAGACACACGACCGACAACGGTGGGGAAGATCCTGAAGGTTGTCCAGTGTGAGCGGCACGAGCCGACGCCCCATGAAGGCTGATCCTCGCTTCCTTCGCCCGCCGCATCGCGAGCGGCTGCCCCCGTCTCTCCACTCACAGATGCAGACGCTGTCCGGTGGATGTGCCCTGTCTGATCGCATCGTATCCACGATCGGATTCACTCGATACCGCCTCAAAGCAAAGAGCGGACCGTGTTCCGGTACACACCGGACACGGTCCGCTCCCCTGCTGCACAGGGCGGCACCGCCCAAGGGTCAGTCGTGCGTTTCCTCGCCGTCGCCCTCCTGAAGGCTCTTCTGGAGGGCCAGCTTCTCGCCCGGGGCGAGCGTGCTGAGGATCCTCTCCAGATCATCCGCGGAGGCGAACTCCACGGTGATCTTGCCCTTCTTCTGGCCCAGCTCGACCTTCACCCGCGTCTCGAAGCGGTCCGAGAGCCGCGTGGCCAGCTCGCTCAGTGCCGGCGAGGGCACCGACCCGGCCCGGGGCCCCCGGGAGCGCGAAGCCTTCTGAGGCCGCGAGCCCATCAGCGTCACGATCTCTTCCACGGAACGGACGGACAACCCCTCGGCCACGATCCGGTGCGCCAGCCGGTCCTGCTCCTCAGAGTCCTCGACGGCCAGCAGCGCCCGGGCGTGACCGGCCGAGAGCACTCCGGCCGCCACCCGCTTCTGGACAGTCGGAGACAGCTTCAGCAGACGCAGAGTGTTGGAGACCTGCGGACGGGAGCGACCGATCCGGTCGGCCAGCTGGTCATGCGTGCAGTTGAAGTCCTTCAGCAGCTGATCGTAGGCAGCGGCCTCTTCGATCGGGTTCAGCTGCGCACGGTGCAGGTTCTCCAGCAGCGCGTCCAGGAGAAGCTTCTCGTCCTCCGTGGCCCGGACGATGGCCGGGATGGCTTCCAGGCCGGCCTCGCGGCAGGCGCGCCAGCGCCGCTCGCCCATGATCAGCTCATAGCGGCCAGGCCCCAGCTGCCGCACCACGACGGGCTGCAGCAGACCGACCTCCTTGATGGAGGTGACCAGTTCCTGGAGCGCGTCCTCGTCGAAGATCTCACGCGGCTGGCGCGGGTTCGGCGTGATGGCGTCGAGGGGGATCTCGGCGAAGTGGGCGCCCATCGGGGGTGCGGGCGCCTCCGCCGTCTGGCTCGCCGGAGCCGCCTCGGTCTCCTGGGCAACCGGCGGCAGTGTGGCCACCTTCGCCGCGGCCACTCCGCGGTCAGTCGCCAGCACCGGAACGGCTCCGGGGGCGCTGGATCCTCCGCCCCCCATCGCCGCCGGAGCCGGTGCCTTCTCCGTCGGGGCAGCAGGGATCAGTGCGCCGAGACCACGGCCCAGACCCCTCCGTCGCTCGCTCACTGGATCCCCTCCACCATGCTTGGGTCGTTCTGCGCGCCGATATGGGCCTGGCTCGCGTCGTAGCTGACGCCGATGCCCTTCAGCGCGATTTCTCGGGCGGCCTCAAGGTACGAGAGGGCGCCGCTCGATCCTGGATCGTAAGTCAGCACCGTCTGCCCGTAACTCGGTGCCTCGGAGATACGGACAGAGCGGGGAATGCTCGTCCGTAGCACCTCGTCACCGAAGTGATTGCGCACCTCTTCCGCGACCTGGGAAGCAAGGCGCGTCCGGCCGTCGTACATGGTGAGCAGGATGGTCGACACATGCAGGGCGGGGTTGAGGTGCCCCCGCACCAGGTCGACGTTGCGCAGGAGTTGGCCGAGGCCCTCCAGCGCGTAGTACTCGCACTGGATCGGGATGAGTACCTCGGCACCCGCGACCAGCGCGTTGACCGTCAACAGGCCGAGCGAGGGCGGGCAGTCGATGAGGATGTAGTCCAACGGCTGCTCATACGCCTGGATGGCCCGCTGGAGCCGGCTCTCCCGGGCCACCAGGGACACCAACTCGATCTCCGCACCGGCGAGATCGATGGTGGCGGGGGCGCAGAAGAGACCTTCGACATCTACGACGGGCTGGACGACCTCGGCGAGAGGTTTGCTCTCGACCAACACATCGTAGATGGACGGGACGTCGGCGTGGTGGTCGATCCCGAGGGCCGTGGACGCGTTGCCCTGCGGGTCGAGGTCGATCACCAGCACGCGGGCACCGTGCAGAGCCAGCGAAGCGGCAAGGTTGACGGTCGTCGTCGTCTTGCCCACGCCACCCTTCTGGTTGGCGACCACGATGACTCTGGTCTGCTCCGGTCGGGGCAGGCCTTCGCCGGCGCGGCCGAGAGCCTCCACCGCCAGTTGGGCCGCACGACCGATGGGAGTGTCGTCCATCGGAGGCGGTGTTTCACGTGAAACATCCGCCCCCATCGACTCGGTGCGGGGACCGGGGACCGGATCGGTCATCGGTCCCGCGATATTGGCGTCGGACCGCAAGGATTCACTCTCCTCGACTTCAGGCTCGCAATGAACAGAGCCTCCCATGTCTTCGGGGTCGTGAACCAGTGAGGCCTGGTCTTCTGTGGAGAAATCCACCTCTGTGGACAACTCCGTGCCCCCGGAGGGGGACGAAGTTGCCGGAGATGGGGCCGGAGCATGCGAGGTAGGGGCCTCTCCGAGGGAACCGAGAGGCTTCCGGTCGCGAGGTTCGGCCGCAGCGCGGCCACGACTGATGATGCCGTGCAGCAGTGAGCGACGTTTCACGTGAAACACGATGCACAGCGGCGGCGACCGGACCGTCGCGACACTCCGGCTTGCGCGGGTTTGGCAGCTTGTGTGGAGTACGTCTCGCCATCAGGACGGATCAGCGGCGCCGGCGAGTCCGTCCCGTCCGGGCCGCCTTCGCCCGCTTGGCGGCGAAGCGCACACCACCCGGGCTCTCACCCACCTCGACACGCACCACCGTCGACAGCGGATCCACGATGCCCTCACCCACGTGGAGGATGGACGTCTCCACCGCGCCGAGCTTGCTGAGCGCGGCAGCGGATGCCTTCAGCTCCTCCTCGGCAGTGTCGCCCTTGAGCGCGAGCATCTCGCCGTACGGCCGCAGCAGCGGAATGCCCCAGGTGGCCAGGCGGTCGAGCGGGGCCACGGCCCGGGCGGTCACCACATGGACCGGCGGGAGCTTGCCCAGAACCTCTTCGGCACGGCCGCGCACCACCGTGACGTGGTCCAGGCCGAGCAGCTCGACGACCTCCGTGAGGAAGTTGGTGCGCCGCAGGAGGGGCTCCAGCAGCGTGATGTTCAGGTCGTCGCGGACCAGGGCCAACGGGATGCCCGGCAGCCCGGCACCAGAGCCGACATCGCAGACCGTCACTCCCTCGGGGACCGCCTCGGAGAGCACCGCGCAGTTCAGGATGTGCCGCTCCCACAGACGGGGCACTTCCCGCGGGCCGATCAGGCCCCGCTGCACGCCCGCCTCGGCGAGCAGCTCCGCATAGCGGACCGCATCGGCGAAGCGATCACCAAACACTTCGCGCGCCTGCTCGGGCGCGGGGGGAAGCTCCGCTGCCTCCGTCACGGGGACCGTCCTTCCGTACAGCGCCGGCGCTTCGCGCACCGGCCACCAGAACTACCAGGCTGACAAAGTTCGGCCCCGCCTGCTCAACAGACGGGGCCGGTGGAAATGGGAGAGCCGATCAGGCGGGCAGCACGACGACGAAGCGCTGCGGCTCCTCGCCCTCGGACTCGCTGCGCAGCCCTGCGGCCTTGACCGCGTCGTGCACGACCTTGCGCTCGAACGGGGTCATCGGCTTGAGCTTCACGGGCTCGCCGGTGCTCTTGACCTCGGTGGCGGCCTTGGCACCCAGCTCGGACAGCTCGGACCGCTTCTTGGCCCGGTACTCCGCGATGTCCAGCATCAGCCGGCTGCGGTCGCCGGTCTCCCGGTGCACCGCCAGGCGCGTCAGCTCCTGCAGCGCCTCCAGCACCTCGCCGTCCCGGCCGACCAGCTTCTGCAGGTCGCGGCTGCCGGTGTCGCTGATGATCGACACGGAGGCGCGGTCGGCCTCGACGTCCATGTCGATGTCGCCGTCGAGGTCGGCGATGTCCAGCAGACCCTCCAGGTAGTCCGCCGCGATCTCACCCTCCTGCTCCAGGCGGGTGAGGGTGTCTGCACCCTCGGCAGCGGCGGAGGTGGTGCCTTCCGTCACGGGATGGGCTCCTTCTTACTTCTTGGACGGGGACTTGGGCCGCTGCGGGCCACCCTTGCGCTGGCCGGACTGGGCCTTGCTGCGGGTGCCGGAGCCGGGCTTCTGGGGCTGCTTGGCAGCGGCGGGCTTGGCGTCCTGCGGCTCACCGGACTTCTCCAGTGAGGTGGGCTCGCCCGCCTGCTTGGGCCCGGACTGGCGCTGGGCCTTGGTCTGACGCTTGGGCTGCTGGCGCCGCACGGCGGTGGCCGTGGTGGTGTCGACGGGCGCACCGTCCTCGGTCTGCGCACCGGCGTGGACCGTGCTCTTCACCACGGTGCCGTCGCTCTGGGCGGCGAGGCCGGCCTTGGTCAGCGCGTTGATGAACTTGCGCTCGAACTCGTTGCGGTCGCGTCCCTTGGCGACGATCGCCTTGACGATGGTCTTCTCGCTCCGGCGGCGGACCTTGCCGTGATGCGTGACGTGCTTGGTCAGGCGCTCCAGGTAGGCGGCCTGGGCCTTGGAACCCGGGGTCGGGTTGTTGTGGATCACGTACATCTGCTGGCCCATGGTCCACACGTTGGTGGTCAGCCAGTAGACGAGGACACCGACCGGGAAGTTGATACCGAAGACGGCGAACATGATGGGGAAGACGTACATCAGCATCTTCTGCTGCTGCATGAACGGCGTCTTCACCGTCGTGTCGACGTTCTTCGTCATCAGCTGGCGCTGCGTGTAGAACTGCGACGCCGACATCAGGACGATCATGACCACGGTAACGACACGGACGTCGGTGACCGAGGCGCCCAGGGCGTGGATCGTGCCGGAGCCGTCCTTGAACTTCGCGGCGAGCGGGGCCCCGAAGATGTGCGCCTTACGGGCGCTGGCCAGCAGCGACTCGTTGATGACGCCGATGGTGTGGCCCGACGCGATGCCGTTGAGCACGTGGTACAGGGCGAAGAAGAACGGGGACTGCGCCAGGATGGGAAGGCACGAGGAGAGCGGGTTGGTGCCCGACTCCTTGTACAGCTTCATCATCTCTTCGGACTGACGCTGCTTGTCGTTCTTGTAGCGCTCCTGGATCTTCTTCATCTCGGGCTGGAGCGTCTGCATGGCCCGGGTCGCCTTGATCTGCTTCACGAAGAGCGGGATCAGGCAGATGCGGATCAGGATCACCAGGGACACGATGGACAGGCCCCAGGCCCACCCGGTGTCAGGGCCGAAGAGGGCGCCGTAGACCGTGTGGAACTGGACGATGACCCATGAGACGGGTGTTGTGATGAAGCTGAAGAGGCTGGCAATCGTGTCCACTAATCATGCTCCTTGGGCATGGGACGAGGTCTCTGCGGCCGGGCTCGGAGGAAGCTCGGAAGCAGGCTTCTCGGGCTTCGCTTCGGTGGCCGGTTCGGCGGCGGAGGGCCCGCCCCTGCGTGCGCGCCACGCGTTGCGCAGCATTTCGTGCCACCGCGGGCGCTTACGCGGCGGAACATGGTCCACACCGCCGAGCGACCACGGATTGCACCGGAGGATGCGCCAGGCGGTGAGTGCCGTTCCCTTGATCGCACCGTGCCGGTCGATGGCCGTGTAGCCGTAGTGGGAGCACGACGGGTAGTACTTGCACACCGGCCCCAGCAGCGGACTGATCGTCCACTGGTACAGCTTGATCAGAGCCAGTAGCGGGTACTTCATCGCGCGCCCCCTCCCAGCAGCCGCTGAAGGGCGGCATCCAGGTCTCGGGCCAGCTGTGCGTGGTCTGCGTCGCCCGCTCCGGGCAGCGCTCGTACGACTACCAGGCTACCGGGGGGAAACAGGGCGACTCGGTCACGCATCAGATGACGCAGTCTGCGCTTCACTGTGTTGCGCACGACCGCGCCACCCACGGCCTTGCTCACGACGAAACCCGCACGCGTCGGGGGAGCGCTCTCCCCAGGCGCGTGCGGGTCCGTGGCACCGCTTCGAAGGTGGACGACGAGGGTCGGGCGTCCGGCCCGACGACCTCGTCGTACCGCGGTCGCGAAGTCCTCGCGCCGCCTCAGCCGGTTCTCGGTGGGCAGCACGACGTCATGACCTGATCGGGATCAGGCGGACAGGCGGGCGCGACCCTTGCTACGGCGGGACGCGAGAATCGCGCGGCCGGCACGGGTGCGCATACGCAGCCGGAAGCCGTGGGTCTTCGCGCGACGACGGTTGTTCGGCTGGAAGGTGCGCTTGCTCACTCGGGGGCTCCAGAAGAAATCGGTAGTGGCGGGGTGCCGTCCTGGCTGTCACCGTGCGCCCACGAGTAGCTCGCGTCACGCCCGAGTGCACCGCTTCCCGATCACCTGACGTGATCTGTGCCCATCGGAGGCAGGCGGCAGCAGCCATCGACAACTCGACCTGGTTACGGTACGCGGGGCTGCGCCATCCGGTCAAACCGAGGGTCACCGGGGGACACTGTCCACAGGCTGGGGACAACAACTTGAACCGTACCCGCCGCGCTGACTACCGTGGCTGAACTCCGATTCGTTCCCTTGTCCCCACCCGAGCGGGATTGCCCCCCGTCCACCCACCCGGATTCCATCCCGACCCGTCCCTGAACCACACGTTCGTGGGACCTGTGAGAGAGCGTGCCCTGTGGCTGACGTACCTGCCGATCTTGCCGCAGTGTGGCCACGAGTACTGGAGCAGCTCCTCGGAGAGGGCCGCGGACAGGGTGTGGAGGCGAAGGACGAGCACTGGATCCGGCGCTGCCAACCGCTCGCGCTGGTCGCGGACACCGCTCTGCTCGCCGTGCCGAACGAATTCGCGAAGGGCGTCCTGGAAGGCCGCCTGGCACCCATCGTCAGCGAGACGCTGAGCCGCGAGTGCGGCCGTCCCATCCGGATCGCGATCACCGTGGACGACTCGGCGGGCGAGCCGCCGGCGCCCGCGGCACCTCCCGCGCCGCAGACGCCGAAGCCGCGCTACGAGGAACCGGAACTTCCCGCGGGGCCCTACGAGGGCTACGGCCGCCACCGCGGCGACCGCCCGGGCAGTGACCCGCGCGCCGAGCAGCTTCCGCCCGCCCGCCCGGACCAGCTCCCCACCGCCCGCCCGGCCTACCCGTCGGAGTACCAGCGTCCCGAGCCCGGCGCCTGGCCGCGCCCCGGTCAGGACGAGTACGGCTGGCAGCAGCCCCGGCTCGGCTTCCCGGAGCGGGATCCGTACGCCTCGCCGTCGTCCCAGGACGGCTACGGCTCCGGTCCGGACGCGTACGGCTCCCCGGCGCAGGACTACCGCCCGCAGGGCATGGACCGGTCGCCGTACGAGCAGCAGCGCGGCGACTACGACAGCCCGCGCGCGGACTACGAACCGTCCCGCCCGGACTACGACTCCCCGCGCACGGACTACGACCCGTCCCGGGCCGAGTACGACCAGCGCGAACCGGTCCGCCGTGAACTGCCGGAGCCGCCGGTGCACCGCGGTGGTCCGGGCCGTCCGGACGTGCCCTCGACGGGCGCCCCCGGGCCGCTGGCCGCGCAGCCCGCGCCGGCGAGCGGCCCCGGTGAGCCGACCGCGCGGCTGAACCCGAAGTACCTGTTCGACACGTTCGTCATCGGCGCCTCGAACCGGTTCGCGCACGCGGCGGCGGTCGCGGTCGCCGAGGCGCCGGCGAAGGCCTACAACCCCCTGTTCATCTACGGGGAGTCGGGGCTCGGCAAGACGCACCTGCTGCACGCCATCGGGCACTACGCGCGCAGCCTCTACCCGGGCACGCGCGTGCGGTACGTCAGCTCGGAGGAGTTCACCAACGAGTTCATCAACTCCATCCGCGACGGCAAGGGCGACAGCTTCCGCAAGCGGTACCGGGAGATGGACATCCTGCTCGTCGACGACATCCAGTTCCTCGCGGACAAGGAGTCGACCCAGGAGGAGTTCTTCCACACCTTCAACACCCTCCACAACGCCAACAAGCAGATCGTGCTCTCCAGCGACCGGCCGCCCAAGCAGCTGGTCACGCTGGAGGACCGGCTGCGGAACCGCTTCGAGTGGGGCCTCATCACCGACGTCCAGCCGCCCGAGCTGGAGACGCGCATCGCGATCCTCCGGAAGAAGGCGGTGCAGGAGCAGCTCAACGCCCCGCCGGAGGTGCTGGAGTTCATCGCCTCCCGGATCTCACGGAACATCCGTGAGCTGGAGGGCGCGCTGATCCGGGTGACGGCGTTCGCCTCGCTCAACCGGCAGCCGGTGGACCTGGGCCTGACGGAGATCGTCCTGAAGGACCTGATCCCCGGCGGCGAGGACTCGACGCCGGAGATCACCGCGACGGCCATCATGGCGGCGACGGCGGACTACTTCGGGCTCACGGTCGAGGACCTGTGCGGCAGCTCGCGCGGCCGTCAGCTGGTCACGGCGCGGCAGATCGCGATGTACCTGTGCCGGGAGCTGACGGATCTGTCGCTGCCGAAGATCGGGGCGCAGTTCGGTGGGCGGGACCACACGACCGTCATGCACGCCGATCGCAAGATCCGGGCGCTGATGGCCGAGCGGCGGTCGATCTACAACCAGGTGACGGAACTGACCAACCGGATCAAGAACGGCTGACCCGCGGCCGGCGCCGGTCGTACGGCGGCACCGAGGCGCCTTCGGGACGAGTTCCCGGGGGCGCCTCTTCGCGTCCCCGGCGGCCGTTCGGCCATCCCTTGCCCGGAGCACGGACGGAGAGCGGGGGAGGGGGAAGGATCACCCGTCCGCCGCCGACGGCACGGCTGCGGTGGCTCCGACCGCAGCCGTGCCGCGGCACCGACCGTGCGCCTGCCACAGCACCATGCGCCTGCCGTGACGCCGACCGCGGGCCTGCCGTGGGCCTGCGTGGCACCGATCGCGAGCCTGTCGCACCACCGACCGTGCGGTCTGCCGTGGTCATGCGGGTACGGCCGCTCGCCATCCGGTGTTCGATTACCTGACTGGTTACGGCCACTCTCCACAGATTCGCTGACTTTCTTCCGTCCACATCCTGGGGACTGTGGAGTTGTCCCGAACTGCGTCCACAGGAGGGCCTCGCTCCTGGCTTCTGCCCAGCTCAGGGGCCTGTGGAATCGTGGACGAACGATCTCCACAGACTGTGGACAACGCGGAGATCCACAGCCTGTGCACGGAGTTGTCCACCGGCGGCCCACAGGCTGGGGGCGGTTGTCCCCAGCGATCCCCAGCTTCTCCACAGCGCTGTCCACTGTTCGGCAACCCGGCGCACCCGCTCACCGCGTCGAGTGAAAGCCGTCACAGGAAACTGCCGGATTGGGGTGTGGGAAACCTGGGTAATCCTGGGGACACAGCTGGGGAGAACTGCCCTCAGCCTGTGGGCGGTGTGTGCAGAACTTTCCGTTCTCCACAGACAGCCCCGGTTGTCCACTGCCTCCACCCACAGGGCCGGTGGATAAAATCTCTGCGCTGAGCTGGGCAAACGTGGTTATCCACGGTATCCACAGGCCCTACTACTACTCCCGACTAGAGAGAGCTCGGCAACCGTTTCGAAGCGGGGCCTGTGCACAACTCGGCGTCTCGCGTCCGGCTGCCCCCCGGTCCGACTTGACCCCAACGGGCACCTACTGTCAGTGCCGTGCGTCAGACTGGTTCCGGTGTCCTTCCCGTCGCAGAGGGCGGTGACACCGAGTCGGAGGACTCAGCAGCAACGGCAGCATCAGGAGGCGGCTTACGGTGAAGATCCGGGTGGAACGCGACGTACTCGCGGAGGCAGTGGCGTGGGCCGCACGCAGCCTCCCGGCCCGTCCGCCGGCGCCTGTCCTCGCCGGCCTGCTGCTGAAGGCCGAGGACGGCCAGCTCAGCCTGTCCAGCTTCGACTACGAGGTCTCCGCGCGGGTGAACGTCGAGGCGGAGGTCGAGGAGGAGGGCACCGTCCTCGTCTCCGGCCGGCTGCTCGCCGACATCTCCCGCGCCCTCCCCAACCGGCCGGTGGAGATTTCCACAGACGGTGTACGGGTCACCGTGATGTGCGGCTCCTCCCGGTTCACCCTCCACACCCTGCCTGTGGAGGAGTACCCGTCGCTGCCGCAGATGCCGAACGCGACCGGCACCGTCCCCGGTGAGGTCTTCGCCGCCGCCGTCTCCCAGGTGGCCATCGCGGCCGGCCGGGACGACACGCTGCCGGTGCTCACCGGTGTGCGCATCGAGATCGAGGGCGACACGGTCACCCTGGCCTCCACCGACCGCTACCGCTTCGCGGTCCGCGAGTTCCTGTGGAAGCCGGAGAACCCCGACGCGTCCGCGGTCGCCCTGGTCCCGGCGAAGACGCTGCTGGACACCGCGAAGTCGCTGGGTGCCGGTGACAGCGTCACACTGGCGCTGTCCGGCTCCGGTGCCGGTGAGGGCCTGATCGGTTTCGAGGGCGCCGGGCGGCGTACGACCACGCGTCTGCTCGAAGGCGACCTGCCGAAGTACCGAACGCTGTTCCCGACCGAGTTCAACTCCATCGCCGTGATCGAGACGGCGCCCTTCGTGGAGGCCGTCAAGCGCGTGGCGCTGGTCGCCGAGCGGAACACCCCGGTGCGGCTGAGCTTCGAGCAGGGTGTGCTGATCCTGGAGGCCGGGTCGAGCGACGACGCACAGGCTGTGGAAAGGGTCGACGCCCAGCTGGACGGCGATGACATCTCCATCGCCTTCAACCCGACGTTCCTGCTGGACGGTCTGAGCGCGATCGACTCGCCGGTGGCGCAGCTGTCGTTCACCACGTCCACGAAGCCGGCGCTGCTCAGCGGCAAGGCGGCGGTGGACGCGGAGGCCGACGAGGCCTACAAGTACCTGATCATGCCGGTGAGGCTCAGCGGCTGATCGTCGTCCACAGCTGTGCACAGTGCTGGGACGCCGCAGGGGTGCCCGGCACTGCGGCCGGCCGGCCGGGTGGCCGCCGGCCGCGCGGCTACGGCGGCACGAATCGATGGACGAGACCGTTCCCGCAGGTGAGCGGCTATGCCCACAGCTGTGCATGAGCGTCCGGGTTTAGGCTCGGCTCGGCACTTCCGGTGCCTCTCACGCCACACAGCGACCTAAGGAACACAACTGATGGAGCTCGGTCTCGTCGGCCTCGGCAAGATGGGCGGCAACATGCGCGAGCGGATCCGCCGCGCGGGCCACACCGTCATCGGATACGACCGCAACGCGGACCTCGCGGACGTCCACAGCCTGGAAGAGCTCGTGGGCAAGCTCAAGGGCCCGCGCGTGGTCTGGGTGATGGTCCCGGCCGGCGAGCCCACCCAGTCGACCATCGATCAGCTCGCCGAGCTGCTGGAGCCCGGCGACGTGGTCGTGGACGGCGGCAACTCGCGCTGGACGGACGACGAGAGGCACGCCGAGGAGCTGGCCGCCAAGGGCATAGGCTTCGTCGACTGCGGTGTCTCCGGGGGCGTCTGGGGCCTGGAGAACGGGTACGCGCTGATGTACGGCGGCGACGCCGAGAACGTCGCCAAGGTGCAGCCGGTCTTCGACGCGCTGAAGCCGGAGGGCGACTTCGGTTCGGTGCACGCGGGCAAGGTCGGCGCGGGCCACTTCGCGAAGATGGTCCACAACGGCATCGAGTACGCCATGATGCAGGCCTACGCCGAGGGCTGGGAGCTGCTGGAGAAGGTCGACTCCGTCACGGACGTCCGTGAGGTCTTCCGCTCCTGGCAGGAGGGCACGGTCATCCGCTCCTGGCTGCTGGACCTCGCGGTGAACGCCCTCGACGAGGACGAGCACCTGGACGGTCTGCGCGGTTATGCACAGGACTCGGGTGAGGGACGCTGGACTGTGGAGGCCGCGATCGACAACGCGGTGCCGCTGCCGGCGATCACCGCGTCGCTGTTCGCGCGGTTCGCCTCCCGCCAGGAGGACTCGCCGCAGATGAAGATGATCGCCGCGCTGCGCAACCAGTTCGGTGGTCACGCGGTGGAGAAGAAGTAGTCCACAGGGTCGCTCCGCGATCCACAAGCCCGAGGGAGGTCGGCGGTACCGCCATGCACGTCACGCATCTGTCGCTCGCCGACTTCCGCTCGTACGCCCGGGCCGAGGTCCCGCTCGACCCGGGCGTCACCGCCTTCGTCGGCCCCAACGGGCAGGGCAAGACCAACCTCGTGGAGGCGGTCGGATACCTGGCGACCCTCGGCAGCCACCGGGTGGCCTCCGACGCCCCCCTGGTCCGCATGGGCGCCGAGCGGGCGGTCGTGCGGGCGCAGGTCCGGCAGGGCGACCGTCAGCAGCTCATCGAGCTGGAGCTGAACCCGGGCAAGGCCAACCGCGCCCGCATCAACCGGTCCTCCCAGGTCAGGCCGCGGGATGTGCTGGGGATCGTCCGGACCGTGCTGTTCGCGCCCGAGGACCTCGCGCTCGTCAAGGGCGACCCGGGAGAGCGGCGGCGGTTCCTGGACGAGCTGATCACCGCGCGGTCCCCGCGGATGGCGGGCGTGCGCTCCGACTACGAGCGGGTGCTCAAGCAGCGCAACACCCTGCTGAAGACGGCCGCGCTGGCCCGTCGGCACGGGGGGCGGAGGGGGGCACCTCCCGGGGGAGCGGATGCGGGCCCGGGGGCGGACCTGTCCACGCTCGACGTGTGGGACCAGCATCTGGCGCGCGCGGGTGCCGAGTTGCTCGCCCAGCGGATGGACCTCATCGCCGCGCTGCGGCCGCTCGCCGACAAGGCGTACGAACAGCTCGCTCCCGGCGGCGGTCCGGTCGCGCTGGAGTACAAGCCGTCGGCGCCCGGCGAGGCGCACACGCGCGAGGACCTGTACGCCCAGCTGATGGCGGCCCTGTCGGAGGCGCGCAAGCAGGAGATCGAACGGGGCGTCACCCTGGTGGGACCCCACCGCGACGACCTGCTCCTCAGACTCGGTCAGCTGCCCGCCAAGGGCTACGCCTCGCACGGCGAGTCCTGGTCCTACGCGCTCGCGCTGCGGCTGGCCTCCTACGACCTGCTGCGCGCCGAGGGCAACGAGCCGGTGCTCATCCTGGACGACGTCTTCGCCGAGCTGGACGCCCGCCGCCGGGAGCGGCTGGCGGAGCTGGTCGCGCCCGGCGAGCAGGTGCTGGTCACCGCCGCCGTGGACGACGACGTACCCGATGTGCTGGCCGGCGCGCGGTACGCGGTGGCCGGTGGGACGGTGGAGCGCGTATGAGCACCCAGGAGCCGGTCCCGGACACCCCCGGCCCGCGGAGGACGAGCGCCCGGGGCGGCGACGAGCCGTCCGGTGTCGACCTCGCGCGCGTGGCGTTGCGCGCGGCGAAGGAGCAGGCACGCGCGCGGGGGGACGCGGCGCGGCAGAAGAAGCAGGCGCGGCGCGGTGGCGGTCTGCGCTCCGGCGCGCGCGCCGACGGACGCGACCCCATGGCGCTGGGCGCGGCGATCAACCGGCTGATCACCGAGCGCGGCTGGGAGAAGCCGGCCGCCGTGGGCGGGGTGGTGGGCCGCTGGCCGCAGATCGTCGGCGAGGACCTGGCCAAGCACTGTGTGCCGCAGCGGTACGACGAGGACGAGCGGGTGCTGACCGTCCAGTGCGACTCGACGGCCTGGGCGACCCAGCTCCGGGTGCTCGCCCCGACCCTGGTGGCGCGGATCAACGAGGACCTCGGACACGGCAGCGTACGGATGATCAAGGTGCTCAACCCGGGCGGCCCGGCCCGACGCTACGGCCCGCTGCGGGCTCCGGGGAGTACCGGACCCGGTGATACCTACGGGTGATGTACCTCACGTCGGGCGCCCGGCCCGGCGTGCCGTCGTACCCCCGTCCACAGGTGTGGATCACCGCCGTGGAGCGCCCCGGAACCCCCGGGGACCGGCCTCGGACCGCCATCTGACCCGCCAGTAGCCACCGGTTGACGGCTCGAAGCGCTGAGTGCCGCTGTGAGCCCCTTGGAGCCCCCTTCCGTATATCGGTACCCGGCACAGACCGGTTGAGGGCGGCACATGGGAGCTCAGGTGCCCGCAAACCCCCATCGATGTCAGTGCTACCGGTAGACTGGGAGACAATCCCGCCCCAACGTGGGGACCGCCCGGGAAAAGCTGAGCAACGCTGATCAAGGCTTACCAACGCAACATGCCGCAGCCGCTCCGGCAACCTGCCGACGAGCCCGGCTCGTGCTGTGCCAGAAAGGGCGCTTCGTGGCCGATTCCGGCAACCCCAACGAGAACATCCCGTCCACCGACGCCGGCGTGAACGCCGAGGCCACGGAGTCCGCCGCGGCCTCCGCGTCCTACGACGCCAGCGCCATCACCGTGCTCGAAGGGCTGGACGCGGTCCGCAAGCGGCCCGGCATGTACATCGGCTCCACGGGCGAGCGCGGTCTGCACCACCTGGTGTACGAGGTCGTCGACAACTCGGTCGACGAGGCGCTGGCGGGCTACGCCGACACCATCGACGTGACGATCCTGGCCGACGGCGGCGTGCGCGTCGTCGACAACGGCCGCGGCATCCCGGTGGGCATCGTGCCCTCCGAGGGCAAGCCCGCCGTCGAGGTCGTGCTGACCGTGCTGCACGCGGGCGGCAAGTTCGGCGGCGGCGGGTACGCCGTCTCCGGCGGTCTGCACGGTGTCGGTGTGTCCGTCGTGAACGCGCTGTCCACCAAGGTCGCCGTCGAGGTGAGGACCGACGGCCACCGCTGGACGCAGGACTACAAGATGGGCGTCCCGACGGCGCCGCTGGCCAAGCACGAGGCGACGGAGGAGACGGGTACGTCGGTCACCTTCTGGGCCGACCCGGAGATCTTCGAGACCACCGAGTACTCCTTCGAGACGCTCTCCCGGCGTTTCCAGGAGATGGCGTTCCTCAACAAGGGCCTGACGATCCGGCTCACCGACGAGCGCGAGTCCGCGAAGGCCACGAGCGGCGCGGACGAGGCGGGTGCGGACGAGAAGGCCGAGGTCAAGACCGTCACGTACCACTACGAGGGCGGCATCGTCGACTTCGTGAAGTACCTCAACTCCCGCAAGGGAGAGGCGGTGCACCCCACGGTCGTCTCGCTGGAGGCCGAGGACAAGGACAAGAGCCTGTCCCTTGAGGTCGCCATGCAGTGGAACAGCGGCTACACCGAGGGCGTGTACTCCTTCGCGAACATCATCCACACCCACGAGGGCGGCACGCACGAAGAGGGCTTCCGCGCGGCCCTCACCAGCCTCATCAACAAGTACGCGCGCGACAAGAAGCTGCTGCGCGAGAAGGACGACAACCTCACCGGTGACGACATCCGTGAGGGTCTGACGGCGATCATCTCGGTCAAGCTGAGCGAGCCTCAGTTCGAGGGTCAGACGAAGACCAAGCTGGGCAACACGGAGGCCAAGACCTTCGTGCAGAAGGCGGTCTACGAGCACCTCAACGACTGGCTGGACCGCAACCCGGTCGAGGCAGCGGACATCATCCGCAAGGGCATCCAGGCGGCCACCGCGCGCGTGGCGGCCCGCAAGGCCCGTGACCTGACCCGCCGCAAGGGTCTGCTGGAGTCGGCGTCGCTGCCCGGCAAGCTGGCCGACTGCCAGTCCAACGACCCGGCCAAGTGCGAGATCTTCATCGTCGAGGGTGACTCCGCCGGCGGCTCGGCCAAGTCCGGCCGGAACCCGCAGTACCAGGCGATCCTCCCGATCCGCGGCAAGATCCTGAACGTGGAGAAGGCCCGGATCGACAAGATCCTGCAGAACCAGGAGATCCAGGCGCTGATCTCGGCCTTCGGCACGGGTGTGCACGAGGACTTCGACATCGAGAAGCTCCGCTACCACAAGATCATCCTGATGGCGGACGCCGACGTCGACGGCCAGCACATCAGCACCCTGCTGCTGACCTTCCTGTTCCGCTTCATGCGGCCGCTGGTCGAGGCCGGGCACGTGTACCTGTCCCGTCCCCCGCTGTACAAGATCAAGTGGGGCCGTGACGACGTGGAGTACGCCTACTCGGACCGCGAGCGCGACGCGCTGATCGAGATGGGCCGCCAGCGCGGCAAGCGCGTCCGCGAGGACTCGATCCAGCGCTTCAAGGGTCTCGGCGAGATGAACGCCGAGGAGCTGCGCGTGACCACGATGGACCAGGAGCACCGGGTCCTCGGCCAGGTCACCCTGGACGACGCCGCCCAGGCCGACGACCTGTTCTCGGTCCTCATGGGCGAGGACGTCGAGGCCCGTCGCCAGTTCATCCAGCGCAACGCCAAGGACGTCCGCTTCCTCGACATCTGAGTCGGTCTCAGCTGACCGCACCAGGAAGGATCCTCACCAGCAATGGCCGACGAGAACACCCCCGTCACCCCCGAAGAGGGCGGCGAACTCGCGATGCGTGTCGAGCCCGTCGGGCTTGAGACGGAGATGCAGCGCTCGTACCTGGACTACGCGATGTCCGTCATCGTGTCCCGTGCGCTGCCCGACGTCCGGGACGGTCTCAAGCCCGTCCACCGCCGTGTGCTGTACGCGATGTACGACGGCGGCTACCGCCCCGAGCGCGGCTTCTACAAGTGCGCCCGTGTCGTCGGCGACGTCATGGGCAACTACCACCCGCACGGCGACTCCTCCATCTACGACGCCCTGGTGCGCCTCGCCCAGCCGTGGTCGATGCGGATGCCGCTGGTGGACTCCAACGGCAACTTCGGCTCCCCGGGCAACGACCCGGCGGCGGCGATGCGCTACACCGAGTGCAAGATGGCGCCGCTGTCGATGGAGATGGTCCGGGACATCGACGAGGAGACCGTCGACTTCACGGACAACTACGACGGCCGCTCCCAGGAGCCGACCGTCCTGCCGGCCCGCTTCCCGAACCTGCTGATCAACGGCTCGGCCGGTATCGCGGTCGGCATGGCGACCAACATCCCGCCGCACAACCTGCGCGAGGTCGCGGCCGGCGCCCAGTGGTACCTGGAGAACCCCGAGGTCTCGCACGAGGAGCTGCTGGACGCGCTCATGGAGCGCATCAAGGGCCCCGACTTCCCGACCGGCGCCCTGGTGGTGGGCCGCAAGGGCATCGAGGAGGCGTACCGGACCGGGCGCGGCTCCATCACGATGCGCGCGGTGGTCGAGGTCGAGGAGATCCAGGGCCGCCAGTGCCTGGTGGTGACCGAGCTGCCGTACCAGGTGAACCCGGACAACCTGGCGCAGAAGATCGCCGACCTGGTGAAGGACGGCAAGATCGGCGGCATCGCGGACGTCCGCGACGAGACGTCGTCCCGTACGGGCCAGCGCCTGGTGATCGTCCTGAAGCGGGACGCGGTCGCCAAGGTCGTGCTGAACAACCTGTACAAGCACACGGACCTGCAGACCAACTTCGGCGCCAACATGCTGGCGCTGGTCGACGGCGTGCCGCGCACCCTCTCCCTGGACGCGTTCATCCGCCACTGGGTGACGCACCAGATCGAGGTCATCGTCCGCCGGACGCGGTTCCGGCTGCGCAAGGCCGAGGAGCGCGCCCACATCCTGCGCGGTCTGCTGAAGGCCCTGGACGCCATCGACGAGGTCATCGCGCTGATCCGGCGCAGTGAGACCGTCGACGTCGCGCGCACGGGCCTGATGGACCTGCTGGAGATCGACGAGATCCAGGCCAACGCGATCCTTGAGATGCAGCTGCGGCGCCTGGCGGCCCTGGAGCGGCAGAAGATCGTCCAGGAGCACGACGAACTCCAGGCGAAGATCAACGAGTACAACGAGATCCTCGCCTCGCCGGTCCGCCAGCGCGGGATCGTCAGCGAGGAGCTGGCCGCGATCGTCGAGAAGTACGGCGACGACCGGCAGACCAAGCTGATCCCGTACGAGGGCGACATGTCCATCGAGGACCTGATCGCCGAGGAGGACATCGTCGTCACCGTCACGCGCGGCGGCTACGTCAAGCGGACGAAGACGGACGACTACCGGGCGCAGAAGCGCGGCGGCAAGGGCGTGCGCGGCACGAAGCTGAAGGAAGACGACATCGTCGACCACTTCTTCGTCTCCACCACGCACCACTGGCTGCTGTTCTTCACCAACAAGGGCCGGGTGTACCGGGCGAAGGCGTACGAGCTGCCCGAGGCCGGCCGGGACGCGCGCGGCCAGCACGTGGCGAACCTGCTCGCCTTCCAGCCGGACGAGGCGATCGCCGAGATCCTGGCGATCCGCGACTACGAGGCGGCGCCGTACCTGGTGCTGGCCACCAAGTCGGGCTTGGTCAAGAAGACGCCACTGAAGGATTACGATTCGCCCCGCTCCGGCGGTGTCATCGCCATCAACCTGCGGGAACGCGAGGACGGTTCGGACGACGAGCTGATCGGCGCCGAGCTGGTCTCGGCGGACGACGATCTGCTGCTGATCAGCAGGAAGGCGCAGTCGATCCGGTTCACCGCCTCGGACGAGTCCCTGCGTCCGATGGGCCGCGCCACCTCCGGCGTCAAGGGGATGAGTTTCCGGGAGGGCGACGAGCTTCTCTCGATGAATGTGGTGCGACCCGGTACGTTCGTGTTCACTGCCACCGACGGTGGGTACGCGAAGCGGACCGCCGTCGACGAGTACCGCGTCCAGGGCCGCGGTGGCCTCGGCATCAAGGCCGCCAAGATCGTGGAGGACCGTGGTTCGCTCGTCGGCGCGCTGATCGTCGAGGAGAACGACGAAATCCTCGCGATCACCCTCTCCGGCGGTGTGATTCGCACGCGAGTCAGCGAGGTCAGGGAGACGGGCCGTGACACCATGGGCGTCCAACTGATCAATCTGGGCAAGCGCGATGCCGTCGTCGGCATCGCACGTAACGCCGAAGCGGGGCGCGAGGCGGAGGAAGTCGACGGCGACGTGGCCGTGGACGAGACCGCCGAGGGTGCCGCGACCACCGGCACGGACGAGGGTGAGGCACCCTCGGCCGAGTAGCACGAGGAGTGAGTCAGCGTGAGCGGAGCCACGGGCGCCGGATCGGCCGGTACCTCCACGGGTACGGAAACGGACGGCGGCGGCCGTGGCTCCGCCGCGAACGGGCTGCCGGCGGGGAGTGCCCCCGCCGGTGGCGCGCACGACCCGCAGACGACGAACCTGAAGCCGGTGAAGGTGTCCGAGACGGACTCTTCCCGTACGTCTGGATCCCAGGGGGGAACTGTGACGGACACCCGAGGCCCGGCCGCGTCCGGTGAGGCACGGCCGGCGTCGCCGCTTCCCGGGGAGCGGCGCCCGGAGCAGGCCGACGGGCCCTACCACCCGCCGCAGGCCTATCCGGCGCAGGCGCCCGCCGGTGCCACGCGCAAGCCGCGTACGGGCGTGCGGACGGCGCCGCGGACCCGCAAGGCGCGGCTGCGGGTGGCCAAGGCCGACCCGTGGTCGGTGATGAAGGTCAGCTTCCTGCTCTCCATCGCGCTCGGCATCTGCACGGTCGTCGCCTCGGCGGTGCTGTGGATGGTCATGGACGCGATGGGCGTGTTCTCGACGGTCGGCGGGACGATCTCGGAGGCGACCGGCTCCAACGAGGCGAACGGTTTCGACCTCCAGGCGTTCCTGTCCCTCCCCCACGTCCTGACGTTCGCGGCGATCATCGCGGTCATCGACGTGGTCCTGGCCACGGCGCTCGCGACACTCGGCGCGTTCATCTACAACCTCTCCGCGGGGTTCGTGGGCGGCATCGAACTGACGCTGGCCGAGGACGAGTGACCTCCGGACCAGCGGCGTTCTGACGGTTCCCCGACAACCGATTTTGGGACTGGCGCGGTCGTGCGCTAATCTTCAGGAGTCAGCGCGCGGGACACACACCGCAGAGCGCGGCGGGGCTATAGCTCAGTTGGTTAGAGCGCATCCCTGATAAGGATGAGGCCACAGGTTCAAATCCTGTTAGCCCCACCAGCACGAAGACCCCCAGTCGATACCGGCTGGGGGTCTTTGGCATGCATGGCTGACATCAGCCGAGTGGGCGTCCGGCCCGTGCCGCGCGTTCGCCGCGGCGGCTGTGAAAATCACTGTCCGGTGGCCGGAACGCGGTGATAGGGAGTCCATGTGACGACGACACTTGCGTTCCCCGTTCTGTTGCGACTGATCGACGAACGGTCGACCGCCTTCCGCGCCGCGGTAGCCTCCGCGCCCAGCCTCGACGTGCAGGTGCCGACCTGCCCGGAGTGGACGCTGTTCGATCTGGCGCAGCACATCGGCGAGGGGCGCCGCGACTGGGCCGCCACCGTCGCCGCGGGGCCTGCTCCGGCCAAGTCCGCAGCGGAGGGCGCCCCGGCTGCGCCTCGGGAGCGCGAGGCCCTGTCGGCCTGGTTGGCGGAGTCCACGGAGCAGCTGCTGGACGCGTTGCGGGAGGCCGGCCCGGATCGCGGTTGCTGGACGTGGTGGGGTGCGTCGCAGTCGCCGCAGACCTGTGGCGCCGTCGCCCGGCACCAGCTCCAGCAGATGGCGGTGCACACCTACGACGCCCAGGTCACTGTGGGTGCCCCGGAGCCGCTGCCGGACGAGGTGGCACTCGACGGTGTCGAGGAGTTCCTGTTCACCTGCGTCGCAACGACGAGTGCCTGGCCGCACAAGCCCACCGCCTTCGACTTCGACGCCACCGAGGGCCGCTCCTGGCGCCTCACGGTCGACGACGACGGCGCACGCTCCACCCGTATCCCCGCGCCCGGCACGCCGCCTGTCGCCGCGGCCGGTGAGGGCCCGCACGCGGCCGGCGTCTCCGTTCGCGGCACGGCCAGTGAGCTGGTTCTCTTCGTGTACGACCGCATCCCGGCGGACTCCCTGCGGATCGAGGGAGACGCGGGTCTGTTCGACCTGCTCCGCGCGTGGGAACCGGAGGAGTAGGACGGGTGCCAAAAGGCCCGACCGCTGGCGACGGGGGATGCACCAGCGATCGGGCTATGGCCAAGGGTAACAAGGTTGTCGGTTGTGTGGGGCCAAGTCCGCGGGGAATTACGCAGGTTGGCCGATCATCGACCGCACGGGGGGTCGTAGCCCAGGCGCGGCAGGTACTCGTGCCAGCGCCGGGGGGTCAGGACGCCCCGGGTGACCGAGCAGATGTGCCGGATCGCCGTGTCGGCGTCCAGGCTCCACAGGCGGACCGTGTCGGTGCCGCTGGAGACGCCGAGGACGTGGCTGACCGGGCTGAAGATGAGGAAGTTGCCCGTCTTGGCGTTGGGGCTCATCGACTGGCCGATGGGGGTCGCCGAGGCGGGGTCGGCGACGTTCCACAGGCGGACCGTGTTGTCGCTGCCGCCGCTGGCCAGGGTGTCGCCGCCGGAGCTGAACGTCAGGGACGTGACCGCCTCGGTGTGGCCGGTGAGCGGCTTGCCCAGGGGTTCGGCGTGCGCGGGGTCGGTGGTGTTCCACAGGCGGACCGCGTCGTCGTCGCTGCCGCTGGCCAGGGTGTGGCCGTGCGGGCCGAAGGCGAGCGTGTTGACCGGCCCCGAGTGCTCGGTGAGGGGCTTGCCCAGCGGGCGGGTGTGCGCCCGGTCGGTCACGTCCCACAGCCGGATCGTGCTGTCCGCGCTGCCGCTGGCCAGGGTGTGGCCGTCCGGGCTGAAGGCGAGGCTGTTGATGTAGCCCCGGTGGCCGGTGAGGGGCCTGCCGAGCGGGGCCGGGCGGCCCGGGTCGGTCACGTCCCACAGCTGGACGGTGCGGTCGTCGTAGGCGGTGGCCAGGGTGTGGCCGTCCGGGCTGTAGGCGAGCGCGTCGGGGCCCATGAAGCGGGTGCGCAGGCGCAGCGGCGGTCCGGCGGTGACCGGGTGGGCGGGGTCGGTGACGTCCCACAGGTGGACCGTCCGGACGCCGGTGAGGACGGCGAGCGTGCGGCCGTCGGGGGAGAACACCAGGGAGCGCTGGTCGCCGTCGGCCCGCATGAACGGCTCGCCGAGCAGCACCGGCCGGCCGGGCCGCGTCACGTTCCACAGCCGCAGCCTGCCGTCCCGGGCGGCCGTGGCCAGCACCCGGCCGTCCGGGCGGAACGCTCCGCTCCGGCCGATCATGTCCGAGGTCGGGACCGACCACAGGCGCACCTTGCCGTCCCCGCTGCCGGTGGCGAGGGTACGGCCGTCCGGGCGGAACCCCAGGGCGTACATCTCCCCGCTGCTGCCCGCCAGGGGCTCGCCGACCTGGGACGGGGAGCCCGGGTCGCTGACGTTCCACAGGCTCGCCGTGCTGTCCGCGCTCGCGGCGGCGAGCCGGCCGCCGTCCGGGCTGAACGCCACCGACCAGACCGGGCCGGTGTGACCGGTCAGCGGCGAGCCGACCGCCGCGGCGCGGGCGGGGTCGGTCACGTCCCACAGCCGGATGGTGTCGTCCGCGCTGCCGCTGGCCAGGGTGCGCCCGTCGGGGCTGAAGGCCACCGAGTGCACGAGGTCCGTGTGCCCCCGCAGCGTCCTGACCGGCTCGGGCCGGCGCGGCGCGGAGACGTCCCACAGCCGGATCGTGTCGTCGTCGCCGCCCGTCGCGAGCGTCCGCCCGTCCGGGCCGAACGCCACACAGCGCACCGCGGCGCTGTGCCCGCGCAGGGTCGCGAGGGTGCCGGGCCGGCGCGGGTCGGTGACGTCCCACAGCCGCACGGTACGGTCCTCGCCGGCCGTGGCCACGGTGCGCCCGTCGGGACTGAAGGCGACCAGGTAGATCGTGCCCTGGTGGCCGGTGAGCGGCCTGCCCAGGGGGCGGGCGTGCGCGGGGTCGGTCACGTCCCACAGCCGGACCGTGCCGTCGTCGCCGGCGCTGGCCAGGGTGCGGCCGTCCGGGCTGAGGACGGCACTGCTGACCCAGCTGGTGTGGCCGGTGAGGGGCCTGCCGAGCGGGGCCGGGTGGTTCGGGTCGGTCACGTCCCACAGCCGGACCGTGCGGTCGTAGCCGGCCGTCGCCAGCGTGTTGCCGTCCGGGCTGAAGGAGGTGAGGTAGACGGCGCCGGCGTGGCCGGACAGCGGGGTGGCCAGCGGCGCGTTCACGATGGAGATCAGGCGGCTGTACGTGCCCTCGTCGCCGGGGCGGAGCTGGTGCGCGACCAGGTCGAGCTGGGCGGCCAGGGACGGATCGGTGTGCTGGACACGGTCGGCCTCGGCGAGCACCTGCTCGAACACGGCGTCGTCCCGCTGCTTCCAGGCGATCACCGCCGTACCGGCCGCCAGCACGGCCAGCGCCACCAGCGCCGCCACCGCGGCCCGGCTCAGCCACACCGAGCGCTTGCGCAGCCGCACCGAGGCGGCCAGGAACTCCACCGCGCTCCGGGTCAGGTACGTGTCCCCGGCCGACCGGGCCCAGGCGCGGGCCTGCTCCAGTCGCGACCCCCGGTACAGCAGCGAGCTGTCCCGGCCCGAGTCCTCCCAGGCCCGGCCGTCCTCCTCCAGCCGCTGGCGCAGCAGATGGTCGCCCCGGCCCTCGTCGATCCAGTGCCGCAGCCGGGGCCAGGCGTGCAGCAGCGCCTCGTGGGTGATCTCCACGGTGTCCGCGTCCAGCGTCACCAGCCGGGCCCGCACCAGGGCCTCCAGCGACTCCTCCGTCTTGCCGGGGTCCGACGACTCCTCCGCCAGCTGCCGCCGGGTGCCGCGCCGGCGTGTGGCCTGGGTGTCCTCGCCCAGCCGGACCAGCCGCAGCAGGAGGAGCCGGGCGGCGGCACGGGCCGCCGGGTCCAGCCCGGACCAGGCGCGCTCGGCGGTCGCCGCGACCGCGCCCTGGATGCCGCCCGCCGCGCGGTACCCGGCCAGGGTCAGCCGGCCGGCCTTCCGGCGCTGCCAGGTGGCCAGCAGGGCGTGGGAGAGCAGCGGGAGCACGCCCGCGTCGTGCGCGCCGCGCGGGCCGTCGGCGCTCACCTCGCGCACGATCAGCTCGGCGAGGCCCGGCTCCAGCTCCAGCCCCACCGCCTTGGCCGGACCGGTCACCGCCTCGCGCAGTTCGGTGCTGGTCAGCGGGCCGAGCACCATGTGCCGGTGCTGGAGCGCGTCGGACAGTTCCGGGTAGCCGAGGCACTGCTCGTAGAAGTCGGCGCGGATACCGAGGACGACCCGGACGGGCGCGGGTCCGGCGGCGCCGGCGGGCGGGGTGCAGGCGGCGTGCAGGAAGTGGATGAAGACGCGCCGGTCGGCTTCGTCGGCGCAGAGGGTGAACGCCTCCTCGAACTGGTCCACGATGACGACCGGCCGGTCGTCGGGGCCCGTGGCGCGGTCCGCCCAGGCGGCGACCGCCTCGCGCACGGCCCGGGCGATGTGCGGGGCGTCGCAGCCCGGCAGCGCCGGGTTCCGCGCCGCCTCCCGCTCGGCCCTGCGGGCCTCTGCGGCGACGGCGGCGAGATCGGGGACACGGCGGACCAGCTCACCCAGCGGATCGGCACCGGGGACGAACTGGAGGACGGGGTCCAAGGGGTCGGCCGGGTGGTCGGGTGTGGGGTGATCGGAAGAGCCGTCGGCGGGGTGGTCGGTGGGGTGATCGGTGGAACGGTCGCCGGGGTGGTCGTAGCGGTCGACCGGGTGCGGAGGCGGGGGGAGCCCGCCCTGCGCCCCCGCGCTCAGGGCCCCGTCCCGGATCGCCGGGATCAGGCCGGCGTTCAGCAGGGAGGACTTTCCGGCTCCCGAGGCGCCGACCAGCATGACCAGCCCGCCGGACCGCTCGGCCGCGCGGAGCTGGGCGACGAGGGCCTTCGTGCTCCGTTCCCGGCCGAAGAACCACCGGGCGTCCTCCCGCCGGTACGGCGCCAGCCCCCGGTACGGACACACGCCACCGGCGACGGGCGGGGCCTGGGCCGGTGGCCGCCGGTTCTCCTCCGAGGGCGGCGCGGGCCGGTCGCCGGCCGGTCCGGCCACGGCCAGCTCCCACAGCCGCTGCCAGTGGGCGAGGTCGTACAGGCCGGCGGAGACCGGGGCGGGACGCAGCCGCCGTGCCTCCGGGATCAGGATCTGCAGGACCGCCGCGAGGGCGGCGAACTGGGCCGGTACGTTCCTGGCCCGGCGCCAGTCGCTGATCCGCTGCGCGGACACCCGTACCGGCCGGCCGCGCTCATCGATCCGCTGGAGCCGTACGACCGCTTCCGAGACGCTCTTGAGGGGAGGGTTTCCGGCCTCCTTGTACAGCAGCGCGAGGCGTTCGGCGAAGGCTGTGCGTGCCCCTGAGTCGGAACTCAAGGTCCCACCCCTTACTTTCCTCCGCGTGTGACGTCCGGACCGGAAAACTCACCTTATACGCCTGACCTGCGGTTAAGGGCCGGACCGGAGACCGGAACCTCCTCTGCGGCGGTGACAGGTGGCAGGATCCGAACCCGGTAGCGGACCCGTCACACACCGTCCGGACAGGCCACCGGCTCAGCGCTCGGAGAGACAGCCCATGGCACCGAACGTTCTCGGTCAAAGTCGGCCGCCTCGCATCGCGCCGCGCCGACCCGCGCACAGCCCCGCGAACCGTTCCCGTTCTTCGACCCGCGCCGCCCCGCCGACTTGGCGCGGGTCGACAGTCCCGCACCGTTCGGCACCGGTCCCCACGAGGGGAGGGACCGGTGCCGGGCGGGCGGGAACCCGCCCCCGGTGGCCGGGCGGCCCGGTTCAAGAGGCGCGCGGCCGGGCAGTGACGTCGTGAAGACCGCCTGAAGGCCATCGCCCAGGACTGGAGGACAGATGAAGGTCTCCGTCGACCGTTCCCTGTGCTACGGCTCCGCCGAGTGCGCGCACCGGGCGCCGGCCGTGTTCGCGTTCGAGGACGGGTACGGCGTCGTACGGGCCGGCGGAGCGGACGCGGTCGGGGACCCGCGGGTCCGGGAGACGGTCCTGGAGGCCGCCGAGAAGTGCCCCTCGCAGGCGATCGTCCTCACCGAGCAGCACGAGTAGCACGGCCGTCCTCAGCCAGCGGCGGAAGGAGCCGGTGGAAAGGTCCAGCCGAAGGCGGTGAGCGCGCGCGCCCGGGCCTCCGCGACGGCCATGCGGGCCGCCCGCTCGGCGGGGTCGACATGGGCCGCCTGCCCCGTGACCTGGCCCTCCCACTTGCGGTACAGCAGACCGGGCTCCGCCGAGAACCAGCCGCGGCTCACCGCGTCCAGCGCCAGCAGCAGGCCGGTGTCCTCCGAGGCCGGAAGCGCCATCCAGCCGCCCAGCGCGGTGAGCAGCTCCCGCCGGACGCACAGGCTCGCCGGGTGGACCGGGGCCAGGAAGTCGTTCCGCTTCCAGTGGTCGAGGACGGTGCCGCGCTCGATGGGGCCCTCGTCGGGATCGCCGGGGAAGGCGGCCGTGGAGCCGTCGGGCAGCAGGTCCAGGACGCGGCACGTCGTCCAGCCGACGGTGTGGTCCGCCTCCAGCACGGCCAGGTCGCGGGCGAGCGCGCCCGGCATGAGCCGGTCGTCGGCGTCCAGCACCTTGACGTACGCGCCCCGGGCCCGCGCCAGCGCGATCGTCCGGGCGACTCCGGGCCCGCCCGGCCGGCCCTGGCGGAAGCTCACACGGGCGTCGTCCGGGACATGGGGGCGGACCGCGTCCGTCGTGCCGTCCTCCTGGACGACCCACTCCCACTCCCAGCCGGCGGGCAGCCGCTGCGCGCACAGCGACGTGTACGCGTCCGCCAGGAACCGGGCGGACGGGCCGTGGACAGCGGTGACTACGGTGACGCGCCGGTTCACGGCAGCGCTCACCACCTTTCCGTGGGGTGCGGGTCGTTGCCGTACGAGGATGACCCACCGGGGAAAAGCGCGAGACCCCCGGCCGAACCCGGCCGGGGGTCTGTTCGTGTCGACTGGTGCGTACGCAAGTCGCCGTGCGGTCGAGACGTTGCGGTACAGCGGTGGGGGAGGGATCAGCAGTCGAGGGAGTCCGAGAGGTGCCGGTCGTGGGACCTGGTGTCCGTCTGCTCCGGTACCCACGGCTGCGATTCCGTCTGTGTCCCGTCGAGGGCGCGGTGCCGGCAGCCCGGGGTCTTGCCGTGGGCCTCGGCCCGGATCCGCTGCTTCATCGTGGGGGGCAGGGCCCTGGCATGGGACCAGGCCCGGTGGCGCATCGCCGGGATCGTCGGGATGGTGCGGTGCGCGGTGCCGGTGTCGGTGCTCGGGGTCTCGGTCCGGGGTGCGGCCGCGGCGGCGGTCGTGGTGGTGGCGGAGACGAGTCCGAGCGCCGTGCACAGCGCGAGGAAGGCGGTGACGATGGCGGTCCACAGCTTCATGACCTTGTTCTGGGCGGTCATGGCCCCTCACTTTCGGGTTGGGCGATTTGCGTACTTTCCTCATGATGTGTATGTGGGGCGGGAAGTGGTGGACCGACGCCCGTGGCGCGTCGATGTTCAGATCAACACCACCCGGACGGGTGCACGGGGGCGAGGAACCTCTGCCGCTGTCCGAGGCGGGAGTTGGGCCCCGACGCAGGTCACCGATCGATATCGGTCGGTGTGTATAGTCGGGCGCCAGAGGTCCCCTACGTCAAGGAAAGACGAGGTCGCGCGGTGAAGAAGCTGCTCCTGGTCGCACTGGCCGCCATCGGCGGGCTCCTCGTGTACCGCCAGATCCAGGCGGATCGCGCCGAGCAGGATCTGTGGACGGAGGCGACTGACTCCGTGCCCACGGGTTCGTGAGTCCCGATACCCGATCTGTACCGACCCCGGCCGCCTGCGCGGTCGGGGTTTCGCGTTCTCCGGCCGTGTCGCGCGGACCCCTGACTCGTGTTGCGGGGTCCCGGCGGGTGCGGTAGACGGGCGGGGAGGGAGGTGCCGGACGGTGCCGGGCGTTTCGGACGGGCGTACGCGTTGCCCGGATGGCGCAGCGGCGGCCGGGGCAGGATGGGCCTGCGGTCCACCGGTCCGGTGCGGCCGTCCGACGACTGGGGGGTGTGGCGCGTGCGGGGCCGAGGGGGCGGTACGGCGACCGGGGCGGGAGCGGCCGGGTGGCCGGCGGCGGGTCCGGCGCGGACGTGGGTGCGGCGAAGGGCCGCCGTCGCCCGGGGTGCCGTGATCGTGCTGCTGGGACTCGCCGCGGCCTTCGTTGCGCCGGACCCTGCCCCCGCTCTGCCGGCCGGTGCCGCGGCCGCCGCCGACGCGCGCCCGGGGTCGTACACCTTCACCCCCGGCGCCCGGACCGTCGCGGGCACCAAGGGCACCACGGACGCCGTCCTGCTCGACCCCGGCCACACCTACCGCAGCTCGCTGCCCCGCAACGGCAGGCTCTACTACCGCCTCCGCCTGACCGCCGCGGACACGGCGTACGTGCCCGTCACCGCCGTACCACCGGCGGACGCCACCGTCTCCGCCACAGACGGCATCCGCGTCTCGCTCCGGGACGCGAACGGCGCCTCCTGCTTCTACGCCTCCGCCCTCATCGGCGCCGGGCTCAGCCCCCGCCCGGTCACGGCCCTGGCCCAGCGCGAGGCCGGCAAGGCGCTGTGCCAGGGCGGGGGGACGTACTACCTGCTCGTGGAACGCCTCGACGCCGAGGGCTCCGGCGCGGCGGCCGCGCCCGAGCCGTGGGACCTGGAGATCGCGCCCGCCACCGAACCCGTCCTCGCCGAGGCGGGGCCCACCACCGCGCCGCGGACCTGGGACTCCGCCACGCCGGAGCCCCTCACCGGCACCGCCCGGGACCGCTCCGGCGGCACCGGTTTCGCCACGGCGCGCCCGCTGGGCCAAGGGATCTGGCGCACCCGTCTCAGCCCCGGCGAGACCCGGTTCTACAAGGTGCCGCTGGACTGGGGCCGGCGACTGCACGCCTCCGCGGACCTGGACGGCGCGCCGGGTCACGGCTACGTCGGCGGCGCCTTGAACCTCTCCCTCCACAACCCCGTCCGCGGCTACGTCGACGACGCCTCCCTCGGCTACACCGGCGCCCCGAAGTCAGCCGCCCTCGCACCGCTGCCACCGGTGGAGTACCCCAACCGGTACGCCGTGCCTGCCCGGGTGACCTCCGTCCGCTTCGCCGGCGAGTACTACCTGGTCCTGCACCTCAGCACGCGGCTGGCCGGCACCTTCGGGCAGGGCCCGTTCGGGGTGACCCTGCGGGTCCGGGTGGTCGGACGGGCGCAGGCGGGGCCCGCGTACGCCGGCCGGGCCGTGCCGGACGACGTCTTCACGGTCACCGACGAGGACCGGGAGGAAGCGCTGACCGGGAACACCGGGGACGGGACCGGCGATCCGGTGATGCGGCTGGTCGCCGTCGGCGGAATCGGCACGGGAACCGTGCTGCTGCTGGTGCTCGGCGGGTGGACGGCGGCGGCCCGGCGGGCTCACAGCCGGGCCAGCGCCCAGAAGCCGATGGCGTAGCAGGCGAGCGCCAGCAGCAGGAGCGGGATCGCGGCCCTGGCCGGGGGGCCGGGAGGCCGGGCCGCACGCCGGGCCCGGCGCCCGCGGCCGCGGGTGGGGCTCCGGGGAGCCGGTGTGGGCGGTGGGGCGTGTGGGTCACCGGTGGGGCTTGGGAGAGCCGGTGTGAGCGGTGGGGCCTGTGGGTCGCGGGTGGTGTAGGCGGCGGTGGCGGTGTCGATACGGGGGTCCGGAGCTGGAGCCGGGGCCGGCCCGGGGGCGGGGGGCGGGGCCGGGTGGACCGGGACCTGCCGGGGCGGCGGCAGGCGGAAGCTTCCCGTGTCCGAGAGGGAACCGGTGGGGGTGGGTGTCGAACGCGACTCCACCGCCGAGGCCGCAACGGGCCGGGCCGACCCGCCGTCGGCGCGCTCAACGGCCTTGCTCGCCACGGGATCTGCCGCCGTACCGGAGTCGTCCACCCGGCCCGGAACCAGGTCCGACGCCACACCGGAAGCCTGCCGGAGCGGGCCGTCGGGGCCGTACCCGGGCGGGAGCGGGCCGAGTTGGTCGAAGATCTCGATGAGTTCGTCGTCGGGGCCCGGCTCCGGCAGGAGTTCGGCGGCGGCGGCGAGCGCCTTGCGCGCCCCCGTGGCGGTGCGGAACCGGTCCACGGGATCGGGCTGGAGCAGGGAGGCGACGACCTGCCAGAGCGGTTCCGGAACGCCCTTGGGCGGGCCGGGTGTTCCGTGTTCGAGGAAGTACTGCACCAGCGCCCTGGCATCGGGCCTGGCGCCTTCGAGGAGGTACAGGGCGACCAGGCCGACGGCGAACAGGTCGGCCGGGAAGTCGGGCTCGGCGCCCAGCATCTGCTCGGGGGCGAGGTAACCGGGCGTCCCCACCACGAGGTTGGTCTCCGTCAACCGGGGTTCGCCGAGCCGCATGGCGATCCCGAAGTCGGACAGCCGCAGCCGGGGCCGGCCGGTGCCGGTTGCTTCGAGGAGCACGTTGGCGGGCTTGATGTCCCGGTGGACGACGTCCTCGGCGTGCACGGCGGCGAGCCCGGACAGCAACTGGTCCAGCAGCGTGCACACGAACGCCGGCGGGAGGGGGCCGTAGTCGCCGACCAGGTGGACCAGGGAGCCGCCCGCGACCAGGTCCATGGTGAACAGCACCTTGTCGTCGTCGGCGGCCCAGCTCGCCGGGGCGAGGACGTGCGGATGGTCGATGCGCAGCGCCTGCTCGCGCACGAAGCGGAGCAGGGAGTGGGCGTCGCGCTGCTGGAGGACCTTGGCGGCCACGTACCGCCGGCGGCGATGGTCCCAGGCACGCCACACGGCGCCCACACCACCGCGTCCGATCGGGTCGGCCAGCTCGTACCGGCCGGCGAAGACCTCACCCATGGCAGCCGCCGCTCCTCCCCTGGTCCGACGAAGCCCCCCACGCCCCTGCCCTGCGCACCCCGCGTCCGGCCGGCCCGGACCCCCTGTCCCGAACCGGCCCCGCGGTCAGTTCTGGTGGGACTGGTAGTGCGCGACGGCGTCGGAGGTGCGGCCGGCGCCGTAGACGCGGAGGAACTCCGCGAGTTCGGGGTGGCTCGGGGCGAGGGTGTTGGCGGCGTCGATGATGTCACCCGCGGCGGCCACCGAGCGGAGCAGCGACTGGATCTCGCGCACCACCCGCTTGACCGTGGGCGCGCCCGAACTGTTCGTGGTGTGCGTGGTGTTGCTGAGCACGGAGCCCCCCTGCGACTTCTTGATCTCGTCCATCCGCTCGGTCGCCTCGGCGGCGCTGACGCTGCCGTCCGCGACCTGGGACGCCAGTTCCTGCAACAGCTGCACCCGCTGGACCACCGCCGGATTGCCGATCTTCGCGCGCTGGCCGCTCATCAGCTGCGAGAGCATCGGCGCGGACAGGCCCAGGACCGCCGCCAGCCGGGCCTGGTTCAGCCCGAGATCGTCGATGAGCTTACGGAAGAGCGCCCCCAACGGCTCCCCGTACCAGTTCCGCTGCAGCTCCCGCGCTCTGGCGGTGGCTTCCTGCTGTGCGGCGTCCATTGCGTCTCCCCATCGCTTCCCCTGAAAACCGCGGTTCGCTGTCGCGAACCACGTCGAGCATCTTACGGAGAGTGGTCATCCACGGGGACCCCCAATCTTTTTGCGGGATACGGGGGGTGACCCGGTACTCTGGTCTGCGGCGCCCGCCGGACGTGATTCCTCCGGCCGGTCGCTCCTTCCCGGGGCCTTAGCTCAGTTGGTAGAGCGCCGTCTTTGCATGGCGGATGTCAGGGGTTCGACTCCCCTAGGCTCCACCCCGAGAAATGCCCCCTGATCTGCGGAGACGCAGTATCAGGGGGCATTTCGCGCGTACGAAGGACCCTCCGGCCCGATCGCTCATGGCCGGAGGGTCCGATGGTGTGTGCCGATGTATGCCTCGCTCTCAGACCTCGTCGTCGCGGTCCGCGGCGTCGTCCTCCGCCTGCTTCGCCTGGACCTCGGGGTCCAGGCTCTGGGCGTCGCTGCCGTCCACGGACGTGATGCGCCCCTCGTCGGGGACCTCCGTCGCCGCGGGTGGCTCGACCAGCCAGTCGGGGTTGGCCTGCTTGTCCCACCACTTCCAGGCCGCGAAGGCACCGCCCGCCAGAGCGGTCAGCACCGCCACCGCCTTCAGGGTGCGGCCGGCGCGGGACCGGCGGGCGTTCCGCCGGGCCAGCTTCTGGATGTCCCGGGCCGAGACCTGACCGCGCAGCGCGGCCAGCGCGGCCGCACCGCGCGCGGCCGCCTCGTCGCGGACCGGAGCGGTCGCGGCCACGGCGTGCTCGATCCTGGGACGTGAGTAGGCGGCGGCCTGCCGGGCCGCCTTGCGGGTGCGGACGGCGGCTTCCTGCGCGGCCAGGTCCACCTTCGGCGGCACATGCGTGCGGGCCTGCTCCAGGCGTGGGGCGAGCCGGGCGTCGTACTGCACGCGGGCCTGTTCGGCGGCCTGCGACACCACGGGCGCCAGCCGTACGCGTGCCTCCTGCGCGTAGTACGCGGCACGCTCCTTGGCCGTGTCGGCGTAGGGCGCCACCACTTCCGCGGCGTGCAGCACGCTGTCCTTCGCCGAGCCGGTCGCGGCGCGCACGCTGTCGATGCGGGTCACGGGTTCCTCCTCCTCGGTGGCGTACGGTATTTCGACTTTCCACCCTTTTACGGATCATGCCTGCCCGCGGCCGGTGTGGCATGTGCGGGCGCGCATATGGGTGCCCATCGCTCCCTCCCGCCTCATCCAGGGCAACAGGGGGCTTGCGGTCGACACTGCCACGAATCACCGGCGCGCGCCGCCCACCCGGCACAAGTCACGGCCGCCCGGCGACGCGCGGACGGGACCGTGGAAGGATCGAAGGTGTCGCGGCGGACGATGACGGAAGGCGGATCGTGGCCGAGCAGCTGTATGCCACCCTGAAGACCACCCTCGGCGACATCGAGGTGCGGCTCTTCCCCCTCCACGCTCCCGTCACGGTCAGAAACTTCGTCGAGCTCGCCCGCGGCGAACGCGAATGGACACACCCGGGCACCGGCGAGAAGACCAGGAACCCGCTCTACGACGGCACGGTCTTCCACTGCGTCATCAGCGGGTTCATGATCCAGGGCGGTGATCCCCTGGGCAACGGCCTCGGCGGGCCCGGCTACGGCTTCGAGGACGAGTGCCGTCCGGACCTGGCCTTCGACACGCCCTATCTGATGGCCATGGCCAACGCCGGCCCGGGGACGAACGGCTCGCAGTTCTTCATCACCGTCACCCCGAGCACCTGGTTGAACGGCAAGCGCACCATCTTCGGCGAGGTCACCGACCCGGCCTCCCAGAAGGTGGTCGACGCCATCGCGAACGTGCCGACCGGACGCAACGACCGCCCGCTGGCCGACGTCGTCATCGAGACGGTGGTGGTGGAGACGCGCGAGGACTGAGGGGAACCAAACGCGCCGCTCGTCCGTAAGGATGGACGGAGCAGGACAGTACCGTCAGGACGGACACGACGAGCAAGGGGATCCGATGGACCAGGCCGCAGGGAGCGCGCAGGACGCCGCCCGGAGCGTGCCCGTGTGCTACCGGCACCCGGACCGCGAGACCGGCGTGCGCTGCACCCGCTGCGACCGGCCCATCTGCCCGGAGTGCATGATCAGCGCCTCGGTCGGCTTCCAGTGCCCGGAGTGCGTCCGCGAGGGCTCGGGCACGGGGCACGCGCCGGCGGCGTCCCGGCCGCGCACGGTCGCCGGGGGCACGGTCACGGCCGACCCCCGCCTGCTCACCAAGATCCTGATCGGGATCAACCTCGCGGTGTTCCTGGTGCAGGTCTCCGTCGGTGACCGTTTCACCAACCGGTTCGAGCTGATCGGACAGGCCTACGCCCCCCTGCTCGACGGCGTGCAGGGCGTTGCCGAGGGCCAGTACTACCGCCTGCTGACCGCGATGTTCCTGCACGGCGGCTACGCCCACATCCTCTTCAACATGCTCAGCCTGTGGTGGATCGGCGGCCCCCTGGAGGCCGCCCTCGGCCGCGCCCGCTACCTCGCCCTTTATGTCGTCTCGGGTCTCGCCGGCAGCGCCCTGACCTATCTGATCGCCGCACCCAACCAGCCCTCCCTCGGCGCCTCGGGAGCGATCTTCGGCCTCTTCGGCGCGACGGGCGTACTGATGCGTCGGCTGAACTACGACATGCGCCCGCTCATCGCCCTGCTGGTGATCAACCTCATCATCACCTTCACCTGGGCGAACATCGCCTGGCAGGCGCACATCGGCGGCCTCGTCGCCGGTGTCGTCACCGGGTACGCGATGGTCCACGCCCCGCGTGAGAAGCGGACCCTGGTGCAGTACGGCACCTGTGCCGTCGTCCTGCTGCTGTCGGTGGCGCTGGCCCTGGTCAGGACCGCTCAGCTCACCTGATACCGAACCGTTGTCCACAGGGCGTGGCGGATCTTGTGCATACCGTGCGGACACAGGTGTGCCCCCTGTCGCTCGGATGTGTTTCCGCAGGTCGGACAGGGGGCGAACAGATGTATGGGGATCGGTGGGCCAGTCACACCGGCGTCAACGCCCGATGAGTTATCCACAGATCGTAGTTTCTTTTCCCCAGGGGATTGTGGACAGCACCCCTGGCCTGTGGATAACTCGGCGGATAGCCCTGGGCAGAGCTATTTCCACTGCGTGGAGACACCGAATCCGGCGGCGATGAACCCGAAGCCGACGACGATGTTCCAGTTGTCCAGGCTGTCGACCGGCAGCGAGCCGTCGGTCACGTAGAAGACGACGATCCAGGCCAGGCCGATCAGGAACATGGCCAGCATCACGGGCGCGACCCACGCGCGGTTGGTGAGCTTGATGGCCTGCGCCTGCTTCGCCGCCGGCGGCGTGTAGTCGGCCTTCTTGCGGATACGTGACTTCGGCACGAGGGTCTCTCCTGTCGATGCGCTGCGTGGCCGCGCAGGTAACTGGGTCGGGCTCGGGGCAGCGTACAAGGGGCCAACATGACGACTCTGTGTGCTCCCCCGGGCGTCCGTTAGCGTAGTGCTTCCGTGGCGCCGAAGGAGATAAGGGTACGTTGAGCAATTCTGCCGACTCCCCCGGGACGGGATCAACGGGTTCGGGCCCCGTCCGCCGACCGCGTGTGCGGCCCGTGCGGATCCTCACGGCGGCCGTCTTCGCGCTCGCCGGGCTGATCTTCTTCACCAGCTTCGACACCGCCAAGGGCACCGACATCCGTCAGGACGGCTCCCTGCTGAAGCTGTCCGACCTGATCCAGCAGCGCAGCCGCAAGAACAAGGAGCTGGACGAGTCCAACGCGACCCTGCGCGACAGCGTGGAGTCGCTGGCCGAGAGCGACGACGGCAGCACCAAGGCCGAGGACGAGAACCTCGGCCGGCTGGAGAAGAGCGCGGGCACCCAGAAGCTGACCGGCCGGGCCGTCACCGTCACCCTGAACGACGCCCCGCCGGGCGCCACCGCCAAGCTCCCCGGCTACCCCGAGCCGCAGCCCGACTACCTGGTCATCCACCAGCAGGACCTCCAGGCCGTGGTGAACGCGCTGTGGCAGGGCGGCGCCCGGGGCATCAAGGTCATGGACCAGCGGCTGATCTCCACCAGCGCGGTCCGCTGCGTCGGCAACACCCTGATCCTCCAGGGCCGCGTCTACTCACCGCCGTACAAGATCACCGCCGTCGGGGACCCGGACCGGCTGAAGCAGGCGCTCGCCGCGAGCAAGGCGATCCAGACCTACATGGTCTACGTCAACGTCTACGGCCTCGGCTGGAAGGTCACCGACGACGGGACGGTGACTCTTCCCGGGTACTCCGGCACCGTGGATCTGCACTACGCGAAGCCAGTGCGGTAGACGTCCGTCCGGGAGTCACTCGTGCGGGTGATCGTCAGCGGACCCGACCCCTCGTACACGTATCGGATCGACAAAGGTCCCTGCGAAACAGTGCCGCCCGATGTCGAGGTGATCGACCCTGTTGCCCGTATGTCCGGGTACACACAGCCTGTGGAGGCAGGCGAACCGGGGGCTCCGCGCCGTTAGTCTGGTGACGTACGGCGTGGGTCTGGTGCCGTAGCGGATACGGAAGGGACGGCAGGGGACGGCATGTACGGCTGGATCTGGCGGCATCTGCCGGGCAACGCGTGGGTGAGGGCCTTGATCTCCCTCGTACTGATCCTGGCCGTGGTCTACGTCCTGTTCCAGTACGTCTTCCCGTGGGCCGAACCGCTGCTGCCCTTCAACGATGTGACGGTGGACAACCAGTGAGTACGCGGATTCTCGTCGTCGACAACTACGACAGCTTCGTCTTCAACCTCGTCCAGTACCTGTACCAGCTGGGCGCGGAGTGTGAGGTCCTGCGCAACGACGAGGTGTCGACCTCGCACGCCCAGGACGGCTTCGACGGCGTGCTCCTCTCGCCAGGACCGGGGACCCCCGAGGAGGCGGGCGTGTGCGTGGACATGGTCCGGCACTGCGCGGCCACCGGGGTGCCGGTCTTCGGCGTGTGCCTCGGCATGCAGTCGATGCAGGTGGCGTACGGCGGTGTGGTCGACCGGGCGCCCGAGCTGCTGCACGGCAAGACGTCACTGGTCGAGCACGAGGGCAAGGGCGTCTTCGCGGGCCTGCCCTCCCCCTTCACGGCGACCCGCTACCACTCCCTGGCCGCCGAACCGGCCACGGTCCCGGCCGAGCTGGAGGTGACCGCCCGCACGCACGACGGCATCATCATGGGCCTGCGCCACCGCGAACTCCCGGTGGAGGGTGTGCAGTTCCACCCCGAGTCGGTGCTGACCGAGCACGGACACCGGATGCTGGCCAACTGGCTGGCGGAGTGCGGCGACCACGGTGCCGTGGCGAGATCGGCGGGGCTCGCCCCGGTGGTGGGCAGGGCCACGGCGTGACCGCGCTGCGCCCCGAGCGCGAGGACCTGTACGACGGCGAGAGGCCGTACGCGTCCTCCGGCGGTGCGCGGCCGTACGAGACCTCCCGTGGCGCGCGGCCGTACGGCGGGCGGCGGCAGGATCCGCCGACGGCTCCGATGCCCCGGCTGACCGAGGAGGACCTCACGGCGCCGCCGTCCGCCGCTGAGGACCGCATGGCGTCCCTGCCGCGCGTCGACGAGGAGACGATGGCGCTGCGCATTCCGCGGCCGGCGGGGTACGGCGCGCGGAGCGACGCCGCAGGGGCGGTCGCGGGGGCGGTCGCAAGGGCCTCTGGAGCCTCCTCCGCCGCTTCGGCCAATCCGGGCACACCCGGAGGCCGTGCGGCCCGGAGAAAGGCCGCCAAGCGGCGTGGAGGACGGCACGGCGGGGTCAGGGACGGCCGTGGGCCGGCGGCTCCGTCCACGGAGCGGGATCCCCAGCGGCCCCTGAGCCGGGTGGAGGCCCGGCGGCAGGCCCGGCTGCGCAAGCCGAGCCCGGCGACCGTCGCGAGCCGGGCGATCGGCGAGGTCTTCATCACCACCGGCGTCCTGATGCTGCTGTTCGTCACCTACCAGCTGTGGTGGACCAACGTCCGCGCGCACGCGCAGGCCGGCAGCGAGACGCACCAGCTCCAGGACGACTGGGCCAACGGCAAGCGCAATCCGGGCGTCTTCGAGCCGGGGCAGGGCTTCGCCATCCTGCACATCCCGAAGCTGGACGTGGTCGCGCCCATCGCGGAGGGCGTCAGCAACAAGAAGGTGCTCGACAAGGGCATGGTCGGGCACTACGGCGAGGCCCCGCTGAAGACGGCGATGCCCGAGGCGAGGACCGGCAACTTCGGCCTCGCCGCGCACCGCAACACGCACGGTGAGCCGTTCCGGTACATCAACCGGCTCAAGGCCGGGGACGCGGTCGTGGTCGAGACGCAGGACACCTACTTCGTGTACAAGGTGACCTCGATGCTCCCGGTGACCCCGCCGTCCAACACCAGCGTGCTGAACCCGGTCCCGCCGGGCTCCGGCTTCACCCGGCCCGGCCGCTACATCACCCTCACCACCTGCACGCCGGAGTTCACCAGCAAGTACCGGTTGATCGTCTGGGGCAAGATGGTCCAGGAACGGCCGCGCAGCAAGGGCAAGCCGGACGCGCTCATCGAGTAGGGCTCATCGACCAAGAGCAGAGGACACAGTGGCAGCGACCGCCGACGAGACCGAAGAGACCACGGACGCGTCCGAACCGGATCCGGAACCGGCTCGGCGCCGGCGCCCCGGCCGGATCGCGCTGGCGGTCAGCGTCTTCGGGGAACTCCTCATCACGGCGGGCGTGCTGCTCGGCCTGTTCGTCGTCTACTCGCTGTGGTGGACGAACGTGATAGCGGACCGCAAGGCGGACCGGCAGGCCGACAAGGTGCGCGAGCACTGGGCCGAGCAGCAGCACTCCGGTCCCGGGGCGCTCGACACCAAGGACGGCATCGGGTTCCTGCACGTGCCGGCGATGCGCAACGGCGAGGTGCTGGTCGAGAAGGGCACGGGCACGGACGTCCTCGACGACGGTGTGGCCGGCTACTACACCGACCCCGTCAAGGCCACGCTCCCCACCACCGGCAAGACGGGCAACTTCTCCGTCGCCGCCCACCGGGACGGGCACGGCGCGAAGTTCCACAACATCGACAAGCTGAGGAAGGGCGACCCGATCGTCTTCGAGACACGGGACGACTGGTACGTCTACAAGGTCTACTCGGTCCTCCCCGAGACCTCGAAGTACAACGTCAAGGTCCTCTCCGCCGTCCCGAAGGAGTCCGGCAGGAAGAAGCCGGGCCACTACATCACCCTGACGACCTGCACCCCCGTCTACACCTCCCGCTACCGGTACGTGGTGTGGGGGGAACTGGTCCGGGTGGAGAAGGTGGACGCCGACCGCACTCCGCCGAGGGAACTGCGCTGAGCGTGCGCGTGGGCCCCTGCCGGGATGTCCCGGCAGGGGCCCACGTGTGTGCGGGGTGCGTCAGCCGCCTACGCCGCCGAAGAAGCCGCCGCCGTTGTTGTTGCCGTTGCCACCGTTGTTGTTGCCGTTGAGGCCGGTGGTCGTGAGGGTGATCGTGGTGGAGGCCGGGTCGTCGACCTTCTCGTTCTGCTTCGGGTCCTGGGCGATGACGAACGCGGTGTCGCTTCCGTCACTGCCCTGGGCGAACTGGATGTTCGTGAAGCCCGCGGCGTTCAGCATCTGCCGGGCCACGGCGACCGTGCGGCCACGGACGTCCGGGATCTGCGTCTTCTGCTGCTCCTGCGCCTTGCCCACGTTGATCGCGACGGGGGTGTTCTTGGAGACCTGCTGGCCCGCCGGCGGGTTGGTGTTCTGGACCTTGCCGTCCTGGGCGGGGTCCGTGACCGGGGTGTCGTTGCAGGTCGGCGCCAGCCCCTTCGCCTGGAGTTCGGCCTTCGCCTCGTCGCAGGACTTGCCGGTGACGTCGGGGACGGTGATCTTCTCCTCGGCCTTGGCGACCGTGAGGGTGATCGTGGTGCCCTTCTCCTTGCTGGTGCCGCCCTCGGGGTCCTGGGTGATGACGACATCGGGCGTCTGGGTCGACACCTGGGTCTTCTTCTCGACCTGGAAGCCCTTCTCCTTGAGCTGGGCCTCGGCCTGGTCGAACTGGATGCCGCGCACGTCCGGCACGGTGACCTTGGGCGCGCCCGTGGAGACCACCAGGTTGACCGTGCTGTTCTTCTCGACCTTCTCGTCCGGCTGCGGGTCCTGGGAGCACACGTTGCCCGTGGCCTGGTTCTCGCAGGCCTTCTTGGTGACGGCCACCTTGAGGTCGACGTTCTCGGCCATCTTGCGGGCCGTCTTCTCCGGCTGGCCCACGAACGACGGCACGGGCACCTTGCCGTCGCCCTTGCCGTCGCCGCCGAACGCGTACATGCCGATGAGGATCGCGCCGACCAGGACCAGCAGGCCCGCGACCACCAGCAGGATCGTGGAGCTGTTGGACTTCTTCTGCTGGCGGCGGCGGTCCGGGCGCTCGTCGTAGCCGTAGCCGCCGTCGTCGGGGTTCATCGGCGGGAGCATGGTGGTCGCCGCCGCGCCGGGCTCCGAGCGCAGGGCGGTCGTCGCCTGGTCGTCGGGGTAGCCGCCGTAGCCGACCGCGCCCATCGCGGCCGTGGCCGCGACCGGCTGGCCGTCCAGGCACGCCTCGATGTCGGCGCGCATCTCGTCGGCCGACTGGTAGCGGTAGTTGGGGTCCTTGACCAGCGCCTTGAGGACGATCGCGTCCATCTCGGGCGTGATCTCGGGGTCGAAGACCGACGGGGGCTGCGGTTCCTCCCGGACGTGCTGGTAGGCCACGGCCACCGGGGAGTCGCCCACGAAGGGCGGCCGTACCGTCAGCAGTTCGTAGAGGAGGCAGCCGGTCGAGTAGAGGTCCGACCGGGCGTCGACCTGCTCGCCCTTCGCCTGCTCCGGCGAGAGGTACTGGGCGGTGCCGATGACCGCCGCGGTCTGCGTCATGGTCATGCCGGCGTCGCCCATGGCGCGGGCGATGCCGAAGTCCATCACCTTGACCTGGCCGTTGCGGGTCAGCATGACGTTGGCCGGCTTGATGTCGCGGTGGACGATGCCGCTGCGGTGCGCGTACTCCAGGCCCTGGAGGATGCCGATGGTCATCTCCATGGCGCGCTCGGGCAGCAGCTTGCGGCCGGAGTGCAGCAGCTCGCGGAGCGTGGAACCGTCGACGTACTCCATCACGATGTACGGGATGGAGACCCCGTCGATGTAGTCCTCGCCCGTGTCGTAGACCGCGACGATCGCGGGATGGTTGAGCGAGGCGGCCGACTGGGCCTCCCGGCGGAACCGGGCCTGGAAGGACGGATCGCGCGCGAGGTCCGCGCGCAGCGTCTTCACCGCCACGGTGCGGCCGAGCCGGGTGTCATGCGCGAGGTAGACCTCCGCCATGCCACCGCGGCCGAGCACCTGGCCCAGCTCGTACCGGCCGCCGAGGCGACGCGGCTCTTCCATAGCTACCTACCAGCCCTCTCCGTCGGTCTCGGCCGCGCACCCCTGTGCGCGGCCGGAGGCTGCCGTCCGGGCCTACCGTACCCGGCTCGTTCTGTGTGACCTGGCCAAGCCCGTAACCCGATACAGGACCGGTATCGCAACGTGCGGCGATGTGAAGGAGCTGTGAGCGGCCTCACTCCCGGTGGCCGGCAACGGTCACTTCTTGGAGTCGATGACCGCCTCCATGACGTTCTTCGCGATCGGCGCGGCCAGGCCGCCACCGGAGATGTCGTCGCGGTTGGCGCTCTCGTCCTCGATCACCACGGCCACGGCGACCGGCGAGCTGCCGTCGCTGAGCTTGGCGTAGGAGATGAACCAGGCGTACGGGTTCTCGCTGTTCTCGACACCGTGCTGGGCGGTACCGGTCTTGCCGCCGACCGTCACACCGTCGATCTTCGCGCGCGTACCGGTGCCCTTCTCGACCACCGTCTGCATCATGTCCTGGAGGATCTGCGCGTTCTTCGGCGACAGCGGCCGGCTCAGCTCCTCCGGCTTGGTCGTGGCGACCGGGTCCAGGTTGGAGGACTGGAGCGAGTCGACCATGTACGGCTTCATCAGCTTGCCGTCGTTGGCGACCGCGGAGGCGACCATGGCCATCTGGAGCGGGGTGGCGGCGGTGTTGTACTGGCCGATGGAGGACAGCGCGGTCTGCGACTGGTTCATGTCGTCCGAGAACACCGAGGCGCTGGAGCGGACCGGGGTGAACTGCTCGGCGTCGAAGCCGAACTTCTTCGCCTCCGCGAGCATCTTGTCGTTGCCGAGGTCCGAACCGATCTTGCCGAAGACGGTGTTGCAGGAGTACTGGAGCGCGACCCGCATGGTCGCGTTCTCGCACGGGATGTTGCCCTCGTTCTTCAGCTCGGTCGTGGTGCCCGGCATGGTCCACGGCAGCGGCGAGTCGGTCTTCTCGTCGGCCGAGGTGTACTTGCCGTTCTCCAGCGCCGCGGCGGCCGTGACCACCTTGAAGGTGGAGCCCGGCGGGTAGGTCTCGCGCAGCGCCCGGTTCAGCATCGGGTCGTTGGGGTTGTACTTCTTCTGGAGCTTCTTCCAGGCCGCGGCGTCGTCGTTGGTGTTGCCCGCGAACGACGAGGGGTCGTACGACGGGTAGGAGGCCAGCGCCAGTATCTTGCCGGTCGAGGGGTCCAGGGCGACGACCGCGCCCTTGCCGCCGCGCTGCTTCAGACCGTCGTACGCCGCCTTCTGCGCGGCGGCGTTGAGCGTGGTGACGACGTTGCCGCCCTGCTGCTCCTTGCCGGTGATCATGTCCAGCGTCTTACGGAAGAACAGCCGGTCGTCGTCGCCGGTGAGGATGCCGTCCTCGATGGACTCCAGCTGGGTGGCGCCGAAGGCCTGCGAGGCGTAGCCGGTGACCGGCGCCCACATGGCGCCGTTCTTGTACGTCCGCTTGTACTTCAGGTCGTTCAGACCGGTCTTGCTGGTCAGCGCGGACCCGGTGATGGGGTCGCCGTCGACGATGATGTCGCCGCGCGGAGTGGCGTAGCGGGCGATGGTGACGCGGCGGTTGTTCGGGTCGTCCTTGAGCTTGTCGGCCCTGACGTACTGCAGGTAGTTGTCCCGCAGCAGCAGGGTGAGGACGAGGAGGCCGCAGAAGATCGCGATCCGGCGCAGGGGTTTGTTCATGACGGGCGGACCACCTGGGTCATCTCGGCGTCGGGGTTGGCGGCGGGTGCGGGCGCCGGGCGGCGGGCGGTGTCGCTGATGCGGATCAGCACGCCGATCAGCGCCCAGTTGGCGATGACCGACGAACCACCGTAGGCGAGGAACGGCATCGTCATACCGGTCAGCGGGATGAGGCCCATCACACCGCCGGACACGACGAAGACCTGGAGCGCGAACGCGCCGGACAGGCCGATGGCGAGCAGCTTGCCGAACGGGTCGCGGGCGGCGAGGGCGGTGCGCACACCGCGCTCCACGATCAGACCGTAGATCAGCAGGATCGCCATGATGCCGGCCAGACCCAGTTCCTCGCCGAAGGTGGCGAGGATGAAGTCGGAGTTGGCGGCGAACCGGATCAGCTCGGAGTGGCCCTGGCCCCAGCCGGTGCCGAGGGTGCCGCCGGAGCCGAACGCCCACAGGGCCTGCTGGAGCTGGTCGGAGTGGACACCGGCGACACCGGGGGTGCGGCTGAGCGTGTACTCGCGCATCGGGTCGAGCCAGGCCTGCACACGGACCTTGATGTGCGGCTCGAAGCTGGCCACGCCGATGGCGCCGGCGGCGGACATCAGCAGACCGAAGACGATCCAGCTGGTCCGCTCGGTGGCGACGTACAGCATGATCACGAACATGCCGAAGAACAGCAGCGACGTACCGAGGTCGGTCTCGAAGACCAGGATGAGGATCGAGATCGCCCAGACGACGAGGATCGGGCCCAGGTCGCGGCCGCGCGGCAGGTACAGGCCCATGAAGCGGCGGCTGGCGAGCGCGAGCGCGTCGCGCTTGACCATCAGGTAACCGGCGAAGAACACCGCCAGCACGATCTTGGCGAACTCACCGGGCTGGATGGTGAAGCTGCCGATCGAGATCCAGATCTTGGCGCCGTACACGTCCGCGCCCAGGCCCGGGACCAGCGGCAGGAGCAGCAGGAACAGCGCGGCCACCATGGAGATGTAGGTGTAGCGCTGGAGCGTGCGGTGGTCCTTGAGGAAGACCAGCACCGCCACGAACAGCGCGATGCCCATCGCCGTGTAGATCAGCTGGTTGGTCGCCTTGCCGCCCGCGACATGGATCTGCTGGAGCAGCTTGGACTGGTCCAGCCGCCAGATGCACACCAGCCCGAGCCCGTTGAGCAGGGTGGCGAGCGGCAGCAGCAGCGGGTCGGCGTACGGGGCGAACTTCCGTACGACGAGATGGGCGACGGCGGCCAGCAGACCGAGCCCGAGGCCGTAGCTCAGCAGTCCCGCGGGGACCTGGCCGTCGATGGCCAGGCCCACGTTCGCATAGGCGAACACGGGGATGGCGACGGCGAAGACCAGCAGGGCCAGCTCGGTGTTGCGGCGGCTCGGCGCGCCGATCGCGCCGATCGTGGACGTGTGGTGCGTCGGCGAGTTCGTAGTACTGCTCATCGTGTGACAGGGCCTCTCACGGCTTGCCTACTGCTTACCGCACAGCGAGACGACCTTCTGCTCGTCCTCCGAGAGAGTCGGGCCGGGGCTGGGGGTCGCGGACGGGGTCGTGGACGGAGACTTCGAAGGGGACGTCGGGGACGTCTTCGAGGCCGACGGGTTCGGGGTCGTGTTCGGCGTCGGGGAGGCCTTGACGAAGGCGGTCTGCGTGGTGGCGCCGGTGGACGTGCCGGTGCCGCCGGTCTTGTCCTGGCCGCCCTTGGCGTTGTCCCGCGCGCGCTCGGCCGTCTGGCGCTCGGCCTGCTTGCGGCAGGCGGAGGCCTGCACGGCCAGCTCCTGGACCTTCGTCCGGGCCGCCTCCAGGCCACCCTCCGCGATCGTCGCCTTCACCTGCTTCTGCTGGTACGGCGGCAGGTACTTGAGTTCGATCTCGGGGTGGTCCTTCTCCACCTTCGACAGCGACACCCAGGCCAGGTCCTGGCTGATCCCGCGGTACAGCGCGACGTGCTCGTCCTTGGCGCCGACGTAGTACTGGGTCTGCGTCCAGCGGTAGCCGCCGTACAGGCCGCCGCCGACGACGGCGAGGGCGAGGACGCCGTAGAGCGAGGTCTTCAGCCATCTGCGCCGCTTGCGCGGCTTGGTGAAGTCGTCGTCGGCGTAGTCGCCGAAGCCGTCGGCCGGGATGTAGCCGGTGGTGTCACCGGAGCCGGGCGGGCCGAACTCGCCGCCGCCGTGCCCCTGGCCCTGACGGCCCAGGTGGGAGGCGCGGCCCGCCGGGGTCTGCATGATGCCGTTGTCGTGCAGGTGGTGCTGGTTCTCGGCGACGGCGCCGACCACGACGGGCTGGTCGGAGAGCTGCCCGGCGAGGGTGTCACCGGTGTCCAGGTCGAGCACGTCGGCGACGATGACCGTGATGTTGTCGGGGCCGCCGCCGCGCAGCGCGAGCTGGATGAGCTCCTGCACGGTCTCCTGCGGGCCCTGGTAGCTGGCGAGGGTCTCCTCCATCGTCTGGTGGGAGACCACCCCGGACAGGCCGTCGGAGCAGATCAGATAGCGGTCGCCGGCCCGGACCTCGCGGATCGACAGGTCGGGCTCGACATGGTCGCCGCTGCCGAGGGCGCGCATCAGCAGCGAGCGCTGCGGATGGGTGGTGGCCTCTTCCTCGGTGATCCGGCCCTCGTCGACGAGCCGCTGCACCCAGGTGTGGTCCTGGGTGATCTGGGTGAGCACACCGTCACGCAGCAGGTACGCGCGCGAGTCGCCGACGTGCACGAGACCGAGCCGCTGGCCGGTCCACAGCAGCGCGGTGAGGGTCGTCCCCATGCCTTCGAGCTGGGGGTCCTCCTCGACCATGGCGCGCAGCTGGTCGTTGGCGCGCTGCACGGCGACGCCCAGGGAGGTGAGGATGTCGGAGCCGGGCACGTCGTCGTCGAGCGTGACCAGGGTGGAGATCACCTCGGAGGAGGCGACCTCGCCCGCCGCCTGGCCGCCCATGCCGTCGGCGATGGCGAGCAGGCGCGGACCGGCGTAACCGGAGTCCTCGTTGCCCTCCCGGATCATGCCCTTGTGCGATCCGGCGGCGAAGCGCAGTGACAGACTCATGCGCACCTCGCCCGTCGGCTCCGAATGCAGCCGGTCGTGTCGAGCCACACTGCCCACCCTCCGGTCGGGAGCGCGCCGGAGACCGGGTGGCGGCCTGCCGCTGCGTGCTCGCTCCGCTCGCGCTCATTCATGACGTAGCACTACTTCCGCAGCTCGATTGCGGTCTTGCCGATGCGGATCGGCGCGCCCAGCGGGATCGGTGTGGGGGTCGTCAGCCGGGACCGGTCCAGGTAGGTGCCGTTGGTGGAACCGAGATCCTCGATGATCCACTGGCCGTCACGGTCCGGGTAGATCCTGGCATGGCGGCTGGAGGCGTAGTCGTCGTCCAGCACGATCGTGGAGTCGTGCGCCCGGCCCAGGGTGATCGTCTGGCCCTGCAGCGCGACGGTGGTGCCGGTGAGTGTGCCCTCGGTCACGACCAGCTTGGTGGGGGCGTTGCGGCCACGCCGGCCGCCGCCGCCCTGCTGGGCGCGCTGCGGCGGGGGCGTGGCCTGCTGCCGGGTCTGCTGCCGGCCCGGCTGCTGCGGCCGTGCCGCCTCCCTACGCGATCCGCGCTGGGTGACGCGCGTACCGAACAGGTCGCTCCGGATGACCTGCACGGCCACGATCACGAACAGCCACAGTACGGCCAGGAAACCCAGCCGCATGACCGTGAGGGTCAGCTCTGACATTGCCCCCGCTTCACCCTTCGGCTTGCCTATAGATAACGGTGGTGCTGCCCACGACGATCCGCGAGCCGTCGCGGAGCGTAGCGCGGGTGGTGTGCTGCCCGTCCACCACGATGCCGTTGGTGGAGCCGAGATCCTGGATCGTCGAGGGCGTTCCGGTCCGGATCTCGCAGTGCCGGCGGGACACGCCGGGGTCGTCGATCCGCACGTCGGCGTCGGTGCTGCGGCCCAGCACCAGCGTCGGGCGGGAGATCTGGTGGCGGGTGCCGTTGATCTCGATCCAGTAGCGGGTGCGCGCGCCGCTCATCGGGGCCGCGGCCGGCCGCTGCGTGGCGGGCTGCGGGTAGCCGTACCCGCCGGGGCGGGTGCCGGGCGGCGGTGCGGAGGGCATCGGGGGCGCGCCGGCGGGCGGGGCGGCCGGCGGGTAGCCGTAGCCGCCGGGGGCGCCCGCCGCGGGGCGGCCGGCCGCCGGTGCGCCGGGAGCCTGCGGTGCCCCTTGCTGGTTGCTGGAGGAGGCGAGGGTGCGCGAGCGCACCCGGTACAGACCGGTGTCCAGGTCGTCGGCCTTCTCCAGGTTGACCTTGATCGGCCCCATGAAGGTGTAGCGCTGCTGCTTGGCGTAGTCGCGCACCATGCCGGCCAGCTCGTCGCCGAGCTGCCCGGAGTAGGGGCTGAGGCGCTCGTAGTCCGGCGCGCTCAGCTCCACGATGAAGTCGTTGGGCACGACGGTCCGGTCACGGTTCCAGATGGTGGCGTTGTTGTCGCACTCCCGCTGGAGCGCTCCGGCGATCTCCACGGGCTGGACCTCGGACTTGAAGACCTTGGCGAAGGTGCCGTTCACCAGACCTTCGAGACGCTGCTCGAACTTCTTCAGGACTCCCATGGGGCACCTCCTCCGTCCCTGCCGTCGTCTTGCCTGTCCTGTGCCGCCGCCTCGGCCGCCGCTCGGTCGCTGTCGGGCGGCTGCCTTGCCGGGTACTGCCGGTACTGCTCACTGATCGTATCTACGCGCCCGCCAATCAGCCGGTTCCCCCAGCGGCTCCCCTTCGAACTCCCGGGTGCGTGTCCTGCTGCCATGGATCGTAGAGGCGGGCGAAGTCCAGTGTCCCGCACCCGGCTGTGGAGCCGGTCCGCCTCCCGGGCAGACGGCCCGGACCGGTACGAGGTTGATACGAGAAGCGCGCCTCCTTGATACGTGCGGCGTTCGGTGGGCGCCTCGTTGAGGCGTGTGCCGCGCGCGCCGGGGGTGGGGGCCGGGCGGGAAGCGATGTGAATCCACCCCGTACGACGTGCTAATGTTCTGGGTGTCGGAAGGGGCCGGGCCGAAAGGGCCGGAGCCGGAAGGCACACCCAATGCGCGGGTGGCGGAATAGGCAGACGCGCTGGATTCAGGTTCCAGTGCCCGCAAGGGCGTGGGGGTTCAACTCCCCCCTCGCGCACAGAGAAACCGATGAGACGGGTCTCTGCCGGTGACGGAAGTCACGGCAGGGGCCCGTTTCTCGTTGTACTCGCAGTTGTGGGGGATCGCACAGTCCGGCGTCGGTGTGCCGGGGCCCGTCTGTGAACTAAGTCACGGGCAGGGCCCGGGGTCAGGCGCCGCTCCTCCTCGGGAAACCCGCCGAGAGCGTCATGTCCATGCTGTTAGCCTTCTCCGCACGCGCGCGTGGGGGGAGCGGCCGGGGGGCCGGAGGGGATGCCAGAGCGTTGCCGTACCTCCGCCCATGCCTCCCCTGCTCTCTGGAGGAACGGTGGCCCGGCTCGGTACGCACCGGCACAGACCCCAGCCCGCATCACGCCCGGCACGACGCACCGCGGCCGTCCTCGCGGCGGCGCTCGGCCTCGGCCTGCCCCTGATGGCCACACCCGCGACGGCGGTGCCGGCCGCGCCCACGGTCGCCGCGGGAGAACTCGTCCTGCCCGCCGCCGCGCGGGCCGTCCCGCGCTTCACCTGGATCCTCAACGCCGGGACCAGCGGCTTCCTGTGGGTGCAGGAGGGCGACGACCGGTACCTGTGGACGGACTACGCCACCGGCGCCACCACCGCGCTGGACCAGCGCATGCCGGTCCCGCTCCAGTACGACATCGACAACGGCTCCTACCGCGGGGACGTCTCCTTCGAACCCGGCCACTACGGCGACGGATCGGACACCGTCGCCCTCTACTCGGAGGAGGACGCCCAGGTCACGCTCGTCAAGGGCGCGGGAACGGCGGGCGGCACCGTCGTGGTGCCGGTGCCCGAGGGCCACACGTACGAGGGCACGTTCGGCGACACCGTGCTCACCAGCACGAGCGACCTCGCCGGCAACCCCGACGCCTACCAGCTCCTGAGGGCCGCCGACGGCGAGGTCCGCCGGACGCCGGTGACGGGACTGCCCGGCGGCGCCCACGACATCCGCGTGGAGGACGGCGACGCACGGTCCGTCATCCTGCGCTACGAGACGGAGGACGGCAGGCACTGGAGCATCGTCGACCTCGCCACCGGCGCGGCGGCGGCGCTGCCCGACCGGCCCGATCCGCAGGAGGCCTGGGAGGTGACCGGTTTCCGGCTGAGCCCCGGCTCGGTGCTGCGGCTGCGCACCGGACGCGGCAAGGCGGACCTGCTCGACCGGGCCGACCCGGCCGCGACGCCCCGCACCCTGGAGACGAGTTCGCTGACGTACGAGGCCTCCTACGGCGTCGCCGGCTCGGTACTGCTGGGCGTCGAGCCGATGTCGCCGGGCGACGACAAGTACCGGGGCCAGCCCCTGTTCGCCCTCACGTCCGACGGCTCGGACACGGCCCTGACCAAGGTCATGGACCCGGCCGCCCACCAACTCGTCCAGGCCCCGGACGGCTCCGTCCTGGTGGCGGGCGCCGCGGAGTACGTGGACCAGGGTGACCTCGACTGGGGCGTGTACCGGGTCGCCGAGGGCGCCGACGGCTCGGTCACCCGCAGCCGCCTGACCGCCGTACAGCCGATGCCCGCGCAGGTCCACGGACTCTCCCTGGGCAGCGGCATCCTCACCACGGCCGACAACAGCACGCTCTACCAGCCGTACACGATCCTCGGCGCCTACCGCAGCACCTGGCTCACCACGAGCGGCACCCCGAGTGCCGCACGGACCACCGTGGACGGCCTGGTCAGCGGCTGGGACGGGTTCTGCGACGAGACCACGCCCCGCTGCATCCGGATGTTCGCCGACGGCACCGGCCGGCACGGCCGCCGCGACGCCACCGAGTCCGGCCTGACCATGCTCCGCACCAACGGCGCCGCCGACTGGGGCCCGACCCTCGACACCGGCGACGACTCCCCGGAGCTCACGGACCTCTCCGGGCGGTACGCCGTCGTCGAGGGCGCCTCCTCCGGCAAGCAGTACATCGGTGAGTTCGCCACCGCCGGGGCCGGCAAGGTCCTGCTCAAGCGCGACCGGGTCGCCGCGGCCGTGTGGGGGAACACCCTGTGGAGCGGCGCGGCGAGCGGCGGGAAGGTCACGGCCACCAGGCTCCCCGCGGGGACCGCCGTCGAGTCCTTCACCACCCGCAACGGCTGCACCCCCTCCGACCTCCAGGCCGTGGGCCGCTTCGTCTACTGGGTCTGCCGGGACAGCTGGGGCGACCCGCACGGCGCGGGGCTGTACGACCGGTCGACCAAGCGCACCTCCACCGCCCCGGACGGCCGGGTCCTGCTCGGGGACGGATACCTGGTCGAGCGGGTTCCCGGCACCCAGTCGGACAGCGGGCTGAGGCTGCTCGACCTGCACAACGGGCTGCCGTCCGGCGGCAGTCACACGGACCTGCCGAGCCGTGAGCTGGCCGACTGGACCGACCTCGGCCCGGAGAACACCGGAGCCGGGACCAGTTGGACCGTGGACCGCTTCGGCGGCGGTGTCGCCTACGCCGACCGGGACCAGCGCGTGCACGTCGTACCGGCCGGCGTCCCGGCGTCCCCGCTCACGGCCGTCGACGCCACGGTCACCGCGGGCTCCGCGAACTGGTCCGGCACCTGGTGGCTGTCCAGGCCCGCCGCCGACTGGAAGGTGACCGTCCGCCGGAAGGCGTCCGGCGCCACCGTCCGTACGCTCTCCGGCGGCGCGGCCCGGGGCCTGCTGACGGCCGCCTGGGACGGCAGGGACACCGCGGGCCGCCTCGTCATCAACGGCGCCTACACCTGGACCCTCACCGCCCGGCCCGCCGACGGCCAGGGCGCCGCGCTCACCCTCTCCGGTGACGTCAAGGTGACCGCGGGAACGGCGGCACCGCGCGACTACGCCGGCAACGACGGGATCGGTGACGTCCTCACCCTCAGCTCCTCCGGTACCCTCACCGTCCGGCGCGGCACCGGTACGGGAACCCTGGGCGGCACGGTCTCCGGTTCCGGCTGGCCGACCACCGCCCGGATCGTGCCGTTCGGCGACCTGAACGGCGACCACTGCAACGACGTGCTGGTCCGCACCGGCGGCGCCCTGCGGGCCTACCGCCCGGCCTGCGGCAAGGCCCCGACGCCCGCCACGCCGTACACCTCGCTCGGCACCTCCGGCTGGAACGCGTACGACGTCCTGACCTCACCCGGCGACGTCAACGGCGACGGCCGGCCCGACCTGATCGGCCGCCAGTCCTCGACCGGGGACGTCTACCTCTTCAAGGGCGCGGCGAACGGCAAGCTCTCCGCCCGCACGAAGATCGCCTCCCACTGGACCGGCTACAAGAAGATCGTCGGCGCCGGTGACCTCAACGGCGACGGCCGCGGCGACCTCCTCGTCCAGGACAAGTCCAACGAGCTGTGGCGGTACGACGCCAACACCACGAGCACGGGCGGCTTCAAGGCCCGCGTCAAGGTGTTCGCGGACTGGGGCGCCTCCTACAACGCGGTCGTCGGCGCGGGCGACTTCACCGGCGACGGCCGCGCGGACCTCGTGGCCCGTGACACCGCGGGCACCGTCTGGCGCTACAACGGCAACGGCAAGGGCTCGTTCGGGGGCCGCGTGAAGATCGCCACGGGATGGAAGGGGTACAAGGCCGTCATGTGACGGCAGATCCGATCGCGCAGGTGACGGCAGATGTGACGCGGATGTGACGGCAGCGACGGGCCGTCGGGAGCGGCCGGCCGCGGATCCGAACGCCGGGTCCGTGGCCGGTTCTTCGCGAGGAGGCGGGGAGTGCGGGCGGGGAGGTGCAGGCGGGGAGGTGGCCTCGCCTTCCGGGAGCTGGACTTCCCGCCGGCCCCTGTGTCAGGATCCGCCTCGGTCACGAAGCCGATCGCGCCCCTGGACGAGCGTCGGCTGGCAACCTCGCTCACCGCGCAAGGTGCCCTCCAGGGAAGACCGGGCCCCCACGGTCCCGTGGGGGTAAGCGCGGATCTCCCTGCCCGGCGGGTAAGGGGGTCCCTCTCGAACGGAGACCCCCATGACCGCCGGCATCCCGATCACGCGAACGCCCCAGTGGAGTCTCTACCAGCAGGCCGTGGTGGACGTGGAGTTGCCCGGAGGACCGGTCCGCATCACCCCGGCACCGCCCGGAGTGGCAGCCGGCCGGTTTCCCGTCCCGCACGGGGAGACCCTCCACGTGGTCACGGCCCACAACCCCCGGGGCACCCGCGCCTCGGCACAGCACAACCACCGCGCGCATCGGGAACTGCTCGGCCTGCTGCGCCGGCGGGGGCTTGTGTGGTGGCCCGCTGTCGGCGGGGACCCGGAGGGCCGGCACACCGAGGAGAGCGTGGCGGTCGTCGGCCTGAGTGACGACGAAGCGCGGGCGCTGGGCCGGGAGTTCGGGCAGGACGCGGTGTTCGCCTGGTCGGCGTCGGCATGGCGGCTGCTCACCTGCTTCGGCGCCGAAGAGGCGCTGACACTCGGATGGCGGGTCGCAGAAGGGTCTTCAGGGGCTGGGCCCCGGGGAGTCCTCCACAGGGTCTGACGCTTTTCGGCCACCGGTTGTACCGTCTCCCCGAGTTGATGTTCGTACCGTCGCCTGTTCGCAGGGGGGCGGGCCGTGCGGGGGAGGCGGTCGCGGTGACCGGAACCGATGTGGAAGTGACGGACGCGGCGGACCGGGGCACACACCGTCTGCCCCGGGTGCGCGGGTTCGCCGCATGGCCGCCGCAGGGCTCGCCGAAGCAGGAGGGCAAGGCGCTCCGGGCGGGCGTGCCGCGCTCCGCCCACCGCACACTGGACCTGGACGCCGCCCGCCCCGACGCGGTGGGCGCGGTGGCGGAGTCCAACGCCGGCCGCATCGCCGAACTGACCCCGCTGCGCGTGGGCCGGATGGCGGCCACCCCCTTCGCCTTCCTGCGCGGCTCCGCCGGACTCATGGCGTACGACCTCGCGCGCACCCCCACCACGAGGATCGGCACCCAGATCTGCGGTGACGCGCACGCGGCGAACTTCGGGCTGTACGGCGACGCCCGCGGCGACCTCGTCATCGACCTCAACGACTTCGACGAGACCGTGCACGGCACCTGGGAGTGGGACCTCAAGCGGCTCGCGGCCTCACTGGTGCTCGCCGGCCGCGAGGCGGGCGCCGACGAGGACACCTGCCGCGCCGCGGCCCAGGACGCGGCCGGCGCCTACCGCCGCACCATGCGGCTGCTCGCCAAGCTGCCCGTGCTCGACGCCTGGAACGCCATCGCGGACGAGGAACTGGTCTCCCACACCGACGCCCACGACCTGCTCGGCACGCTCCAGCGGGTCTCGGAGAAGGCCCGGGCCAACACCAGCGGCCGGTTCGCCGCGAAGTCGACCGAGTCGGTGCCGGACGGCGGACGCCGGTTCGTGCCCGCGCCGCCGGTGCTGCGCCGCGTCCCGGACGCGGAGGCCGCCGCGGTCGCCGCGTCCCTGGAGTCGTACGTCGACACCCTCGGTGAGGACCGCCACCCGCTGCTCGCCCGGCACGCCGTGCACGACGTCGCCTTCCGGGTGGTCGGCACCGGCAGCGTCGGCACCCGGTCGTACGTCGTCCTGCTCCTCGACCACCGTGGCGAGCCCCTGGTCCTCCAGGTGAAGGAGGCCCGTCCCTCCGCGCTCGTCCCGCACCTGGTCACGGCCGGCTTCGAGGCGCCCACGGTGCCCCACGAGGGGCGCCGCGTGGTCCTCGGGCAGAAGCGGATGCAGGTCGTCAGCGACACCCTGCTGGGCTGGACCACCGTCGAGGGGCGCCCGTACCAGGTGCGGCAGTTCCGCAACCGCAAGGGCAGCGTCGACCCGGCCGCCCTCGCCGCCGACCAGATCGACGACTACGGCCGCATGACCGGCGCCCTGCTGGCCCGCGCCCACTCCCACAGCGCCGACCCCCGGCTGATCGCCGGCTACTGCGGCAAGAACGAGGAGCTGGACGAGGCGATCGCCGACTTCGCCGTCGTCTACGCCGACCGCACGGAGGCGGACCACGCCGAGTTGGTCGCGGGGATCAGGGCGGGGCGGATCGAGGCGGAGCTGGGGGTCTAGAGCGCGGTTCCGGCGCTCTCGTGGGTGGGTTCCCGGGCGGGGACGGGACGGCTTCCCGGGGTCCCCGGGGTGGTGTGCGGGGAGCGTGGGAACCGCACCCGGGCCGGGCCGGGGCAACGGCTACGCTGGGCGGGTGACAACCCCGGAAGCCGGCCAGTCCCAGGCCCCCCGCCCCGAGGAACGGCTCGAACAGGCCGTACGGGCCGCCGAGCAGGCGTTGATCGAGTACGAGATCGCCGTGGAGACCTTCCGCGTCGAGGTCGAGAACTTCGCCCGCCTCCACGAACAGCGACTCGGCCCGCTCTACAGCCGTATCGAGGAGCTGGACGCGGAGATCGCCGAGGCGAGGGCCGCCCGTACCGGCGACCCCGAGGACATCCGCCGCGCCGCGGAGGCCCGGGCCCAGGTGATGCCGATCCCGGGCGTGGAGGAACTGCTGCACGGCTGGATGGACGGTGACGGCCTGTTCCCGGAGGCCGTCGCCATGCTCACCGACCAGCCGGTACGGCCCCCGCAGCGGGTGCGGCCCAGCGAGGAGGCCCGCAAGCTCTACCGCGAGCTGGCCCGCAAGGCCCACCCCGACCTGGCCCAGGAGGAAGCGGAGCAGAAGCGGCGCGAGGAGTTCCTCAGCCGGGTCAACGCCGCCTACGCCCGCGGCGACGAGGACCTGCTCAGGGAGCTGGCCGAGGAGTGGGCCGCCGGACCGGTACCGCCCGAGCGCCGCCCGAGCCCAGCGGAGGAGCTGTACGCCCGCCTCGAATGGCTCGCCCAGCGCAAGGAGCTGCTCACCCTCGTCGCTCGCGAACTGGAGGAGGGCGCGATCGCCGGCATGCTCCGCCTGGCACCGGACGACCCCGACGGGCTGCTCGACGAGATCGCCGACCGGCTGCGCTCCGACATCGCCCAGCGGGAGGCGGAACTGGCCGCCCTGCTGGGGCAGGACTGAACCGCTTCTCGCTTCGGGTAGCGTCGGAGCCATGAATTTCGGAGCTGGTGTGCCCACGGTCCAGGTCACGGACCTCAAGGACGGCGACTTCCTGCTGGACGTCCGCGAGGACGACGAGTGGCAGGCGGGCCACGCCGGGGGAGCCCTGCACATTCCCCTCAGCGAGTTCGTGGCCCGCTACGGCGAGCTGACCGAGGCCGTCCCGCAGGACGGACGCGTCCACGTCATCTGCCGCTCGGGCGCCCGCTCCGCCCAGGTCACCATGTACCTGGTCCAGCAGGGCGTCGACGCGGTGAACGTCGACGGTGGCATGCAGCACTGGCAGGCCGCCGGCCGCCCGGTCCTCACCGACGACGGCAAGCCGGGCTTCGTCCTGTAGCCCCGGGGCCCTTCCCGGCCCCGGTGCACGGCTCCCGGCCCCCGGCCTCCCGGGCGCTGGCCTCCGGCCTCCCGGCCCCCGGCCTCCGGGCGCCGGCCTCCCGGGCGCCGGTCAGCCGAGGGGACGGGTGGCGCAGGTCGCCCAGGCTCTCCTCAGGCGTGATAGTGGTGCAGCCGTGCAGCGTGCAGCGTGCAGCGGTTCCAGGAGAAGGGAACGGACGCGTCAGCGGTCGAAGTCCAGCTCCACTCTTTCCGTCAGCGGATGCGACTGGCAGGCCAGCACGTACCCGGCCTCCGTCTCCTCGGTCTCCAGCGCGAAGTTGCGGTCCATGCGCACCTCGCCCGCGACCAGGAAGGCCCGGCAGGTCCCGCACACCCCGCCCTTGCAGGCGTAGGGCGCGTCGGGCCGGTTGCGCAGCACCGTCTCCAGCAGCGACTCGCCCTCCCGCACCGGCCAGGTGCCGCCGCGACCGTCGAGCCGTGCGGTGACGGTGCTGTGCGCGGGCGCCGCAGCCGTGGCCGCCGGGGCCGAACCCGCGTCCACGTGGAAGATCTCCTGGTGGATCCGGTCCCGGGCCACGCCCAGTTCACGCAGCGCCTGCTCCGCGCCCCGCACCAGCCCGTACGGCCCGCACAGGAACCAGCCCGCCACCTCACCGACCGGCAGCAGCGCGGGCAGCAGCCCGGTGAGCCGCTCCCGGTCGAGGCGGCCGGACGGCAGGCCCGCCTGCTGCTCCTCCCGGGAGAGCACGGTCACCAGCTGGAGCCGCTCCGGGTAGCGGTCCTTCAGGTCGGCGACCTCCTCCAGGAACATCGTCGAGGCGGCCGTGCGGTCGCCGCGTATCAGACAGAACCGGGCGGCCGGCTCGCGCGCCAGCAGCGTGGCGACGATGGACAGCACCGGGGTGATGCCGCTGCCGCCGACGACCGCGGCGTACAGTCCCGGCGCCGGTTCCAGCGTGAAGCGGCCCGCCGGGGTCATCACCTCCAGCTCGTCCCCGACGTTGATCTCCTTCAGCGCGTACGCCGAGAAGGCCCCGCCCTCGACCAGCCGCACCCCCACCCGCAGGCTGTCCGGGCCTTCGCCGTCCGGGTCGGGGGCGGGGGAGCAGATCGAGTAGGTGCGCCGGATCTCCGTGCCGTCGACCCGGCGGCGCAGCGCGAGATGCTGGCCGGGCGCGTGCCGGTACTCCTCACGCAGCCCGGGCGGGACGGAGAAGGTCAGGGCGACGGAGTCGTCGGTGATCCGGTCGACCGCGGCCACCGGGAGCGGGTGGAAGCGGGCCATCACAACTCCTTGAAGTGGTCGAACGGTTCACGGCAGGCCAGGCAGCGGCGCAGTGCCTTGCAGGCGGTGGAGGAGAACCGGCTCAGCAGCTCGGTCTCGGCCGACCCGCAGTGCGGGCAGCGGACCGGTTCGGTCGCGGTGTCCGTGCCGTGCAGGTCTCGGTCGGCGTGCGGGGCGTGCGGGGCATGCGGGGCGTGCGTGCGGGTCGGGCCGAGGGTCAGCGGCACCGGGCCGTCCCCGTGGCGCACACGCGGCGGTGCGATGCCGAACTCCCGGAGCTTCTCGCGCCCTTCGGGGGTGATGTCGTCGGTGGACCAGGCGGGGCTGAGCACCGTGCGGACGGTGACCTCGCGCATGCCGTGGGCGCGCAGCACCCGCTCTATGTCGAGGCTCATCGCCTCGATGGCCGGGCAGCCGGTGTAGGTGGGGGTCAGGTCGACCTCCACCGCGTCGCCGCTGTCGCCGCCGTGGACACGCAGCGCGCGGAGCACGCCGAGCTCGCGCAGGGTGAGGACGGGCAGTTCGGGGTCGGGCACCGCGCCGGCCAGCTCCAGCAGCCGCTCCTCCAGGGCGGTGGCGGTCACCATGACGCCCCCGGGTGGCTGCGGTGCAGGTGCTGCATCTCGGCGAGCATCCGGCCGAACGGTTCGGTGTGCAGGCCCTGCCGGCCGGCGCCCGCGGACCAGGCTCCGGTGCGCGGGCCCTCCGGGACCGGGAGGCCGGCCCGGCAGAGAACGTCGGTGACGGACTCCAGCCAGCGCTCCTCCAGCCGGGCCCAGTCGGCGGTCAGGCCCTCCACCGGCTGGAGCATCTCGCCGGTGAACCGCCACAGGGCGTCGCAGGCCCGCCGCATCCGCTCATGGCTCGTCTCGGTGCCGTCACCGAGCCGCAGCGTCCACTGCTCGGCGTGGTCGCGGTGGTAGGCGACCTCCTTCACCGCCTTCGCGGCCAGTGGCGCGAACGGGCCGTCGCCGGTGGCGAGTTCGCTGTAGAGGAGCTGCTGGTAGGTGGAGAAGTACAGCTGGCGGGCGATGGTGTGCGCGAAGTCGCCGTTCGGCTGCTCGACCAACTGGAGGTTACGGAAGGCGCGTTCCTCGCGGAGATAGGCCAGCTCGTCCTCGTCGCCGGCCAGGGACAGCAGCACCCGGGCCTGGCCGAGCAGGTCCAGCGCGATGTTGGCGAGGGCGACCTCCTCCTCCAGGACAGGGGCGTGCCCGGCCCACTCCCCCAGGCGGTGGGAGAGCACCAGGGCGTCGTCACCCAGGGCGAGCGCGGCGGTCACCGGGACGGTGGCGGGGCCGGTGTCGGGGCGGGCCGCGGGGCCGGTGGCGGTCACAGGTGCTTCACCCCTTCCGGGATCTCGTAGAAGGTCGGGTGCCGGTAGGGCTTGTCGGCGGCCGGCTCGAAGAACGGGTCCTTCTCGTCCGGCGACGACGCGGTGATCGCGGCGGCGGGGACGACCCAGATGGAGACGCCCTCGCCGCGCCGGGTGTACAGATCGCGGGCGTTGCGCAGGGCCAGTTCGGCGTCGGGCGCGTGCAGGCTGCCGGCGTGGGTGTGGGAGAGGCCGCGCCGGGAGCGCACGAAGACCTCCCACAGGGGCCAGTCGGTGGTGCTCATGCCCGCGTCACTCCTGTCTCACCGGTGCCGCCGGTGTGCTTGGCCGCGTAGGCCGCGGCCGCTTCCCGTACCCACGCGCCCTCGTCGTGGGCGCGCCTGCGCTGGGTGATCCGCTGTTCGTTGCAGGGACCGTTGCCCTTGAGGACCTCCCAGAACTCCGTCCAGTCGATCGGACCGAAGTCGTAGTGCCCCCGCTCCTCGTTCCACCGCAGCTCCGGGTCGGGGAGGGTGAGGCCCAGGGACTCGGCCTGCGGGACGCAGATGTCCACGAAGCGCTGGCGCAGCTCGTCGTTGGAGTGGCGCTTGATCTTCCACTCCATCGACTGCGCGGAGTGCTGGGACTCGTCGTCGGGCGGGCCGAACATCATCAGTGACGGCCACCACCAGCGATTCACGGCGTCCTGGGCCATGGCGTGCTGCTCGGGGGTGCCCTTGCTGAGGGCCAGCAGCAGTTCGTAGCCCTGGCGCTGGTGGAACGACTCCTCCTTGCAGATCCGCACCATCGCGCGGGCGTACGGGCCGTAGGAGCAGCGGCACAGGGGGACCTGGTTGGTGATCGCGGCGCCGTCCACCAGCCAGCCGATCGCGCCGACGTCGGCCCAGGTCAGGGTGGGGTAGTTGAAGATCGAGGAGTACTTCTGGCGGCCGCTGTGCAGTTTGTCGAGCAGCTCGTCGCGACCGGTGCCGAGGGTTTCGGCCGCGCTGTACAGGTACAGGCCGTGGCCGGCCTCGTCCTGGACCTTGGCCATCAGGATCGCCTTGCGGCGCAGGGAGGGCGCGCGGGTGATCCAGTTGGCCTCCGGCTGCATGCCGATGATCTCGGAGTGCGCGTGCTGGGCGATCTGCCGGACCAAGGTCGCGCGGTAGGCGTCGGGCATCCAGTCGCGGGGTTCGATGCGTTCGTCGGCGGCCACGGCCGCGTCGAAGGCGCGCTGGTAGGCCGCCGTGTCGGCGGTGTCCGGTGTGCCGTCCGCCTCGGTGCGGGCCGTGCGCTGCGCGGCTGCTGTCGCCATGCGGTCCCCCTGACCTCGGGCTCTGCGGTGAACTCTGTCCGGTCCTCACGTCCCGGACTGTGGTGAACACTGTCCGGCCCTCACGTCCCGGACTGCCTGAACTCTGTCCGGTCCTGCATCCCTGCCAGTGTCCCGACCGATCGTTCGGTCCGTGCGTAGTCCATGGTGTGCCGGGCCGCGGTGGGTGTCAACCGCTGTGGAAAACTGCGCCCACAGCCTGTGGACAAGGACGGACAAGGCACGGCAGGTCGTACCGCCGTCCGTGGCAGGAGCCGTACCGCGTGGCGAGGACCACCACGGTCGCCCGTACCCGGGGCTGCGCCCGGGGCCCGGGGCTGAGTACCGTTCCGTGCGAGCGCCGAGAAGCGGCGCTGTGAACCATGTGACGCCCGGGACCGGCGTTGCGCTCCCGCGCCGCCCCGCTCAGCCGACCGCTGGGCCGGACGACCGGGCCGCACGGGCCGAACGAACTGACCAGCCGCATGAGCCGAAACGGGGGACGGGACGGAATGGACGCGTACGACGAGGGCTCGCGGGGCCCGCAGGGCCCGGACGGGCCGGCCGGGACGCGTCTCCCGGAAGACTCCGCGCAGCCGCCCCCGCCCGCCGAGGCGCCCAGGCCCCGCACCGGCGTAGCCGCGCTCTCCCCCGGCTACCAGGTCGGTGCCGCGCTGGCGCTCGCCGTCGTCGCCGTGGCCGCCTGTGTGCACCTGCTGATGGTCTTCCTCAGCCTCGCGCCCGCCAACACCGTGACGAAGCAGCACGGCAAGGCGATAGAGGAGTGGGTGTACCCGGAGTTCGAGCAGAACTGGAAGCTGTTCGCCCCGAACCCGTTGCAGCAGAACATCGCCGTACAGGTCCGCGCCGAGGTGCGGATGCGGGACGGCGGCCTGCGCACCACCGGGTGGACCGACCTGTCCGCCCTGGACGGCGCCGCCATCGACGGCAACCTGGCGCCCAGCCACACCCAGCAGAACGAGCTGCGCCGGGCCTGGGACTTCTTCACCGCCACGCACGCCGCCGACAACCGTCCCGTCGGCCTGCGCGGCTCCCTGTCCGAGCAGTACCTGCGCCGGATCGTCGTGATGCGGCTGTACCGGGACGATCCGACGAGCCGGGAAGGCGTGATACGGCGCGTGCAGGTCCGTTCCAGCACCACCAATGTGCAGCCGCCGCCATGGAGTAGTGAGCGGATCTCCGACAAGCCCGTCTACCGCCTGCTGCCCTGGTGGTCCGTGACCGCCGACGAGGCCGCCGGAGGTGTGCGGTGAACCGTCTCTCCCTGACGCTGTCGCGCGGTGTCGCCCGGGTCACCGAGGCGGCCCTCGGGCCCTACCAGAGCGCCGTGATCCGGATCGGCTTCGCCGGGACCTGGCTGCTGTTCCTGCTGCGCGAGTTCCCCCATCGCCAGGAGCTGTACGGCCCCGCCGGACCGTGGGGCTGGAACCTCGCCCGGCAGCTGACCGCCGGCAACCACGCCTTCACTGCGCTGCTGTGGTCCGACGGACAGCTCTGGTTCGAGTGCTGCTACACGCTGGCCATCCTCGCCAGCGCGGCCCTGGTGCTCGGCTGGCGCACCCGGACCGCGTCCGTGCTGTTCATGGTGGGCGTGCTGTCGCTGCAGAACCGCAGCGTGTTCATCGGCGACGGCGGCGACAACGTCCTGCACCTGATGGCCATCTACCTGGTGTTCACGCGCTGCGGACAGGTGTGGTCCCTCGACGCGCGGCGCGCGGCCCACGGCGCGGCGGCACGCGCGCGGGGCGAGCGGGTGCCTGCCGACCGGGTGGGACCGGTGCTGTGGGTGGTGCTCGGCCTGGCGCTGGGCACGGCGACGGTGACCGGCCGGTTCGACAACGGCTGGCTGATCGAGGCGCTGCTGTGGACGGCATGGGCGGGACTCGGCCTGTGGTGGGCCGTCGGACGCCGGGAGACCTGGCGGCAGCCCCGGATGCTGCTGGACGTCATCGCCAACATCCTGCACAACGGCGCCCTGGTCGTGATCATGGCGGAGGCTTGTCTGATCTACGCCACGGCCGGCTGGTACAAGGTGCAGGGATCGCGCTGGCAGGACGGAACCGCCGTCTACTACCCGCTCCACCTGGACTACTTCTCGCCCTGGCCCGGCCTCGCCGACCTGATGTCGTCCAGCGGCACGATCATGATGATCGTGGCCTACGGAACCGTCATGGTGCAGGTCGCCTTCCCGTTCACCCTGTTCAACCGGCGGGTCAAGAACGTCCTGCTGGTGCTGATGATGACCGAGCACGCGGTGATCGCGGTCGTCCTCGGACTGCCGTTCTTCTCACTGGCGATGATCGCCGCCGACTCGGTCTTCCTGCCGACGTCCTTCCTGCGCCGGCTGGGCGGCCTGGCGGCACGCGCACGGGGCCGGTTCGCCCGGCGCGGCGGCGGTACGGTCCCCGCGCCGCGCTCACCCGAGGAGAGCACGGCGGACCACGTAGGGTTCACCGCATGAGCGAGCCGCTGAGCCGCTGGCGCGAGCACGCGGACACAGCCGTGCTGCTCGACGGTTTTCACGCCCTGAAGCACGCGCTGCGCTTCGGGGCCGAGGTGCCGGTCGCGGTCACCACCGACCGGCGGGCCGCGCTCGCCCTCGCTGAGGAGCTGGCCGGGGACGTGCGCGACACCCTGGAGGCCCTCCTGGCGGAGGTGCCAGAGCCGGCGTACGCCTCCCTCGTCCCGCGGCCCCATCCGACCGGAGTGGCCGCCCTCGCGGTACGGCCGTCCCGGGAGGCCAACCTGCGCGCGCTCGCCCGCACGCCCCGCACCGCGCCCGTCGTGGTGCTGGACAACCCCCGCAACCTGGGCAACGCCGGTGCCGTCATCCGGCTGGCCGCCGGTTTCGGGGCGACCGGTGTGGTCACCACGGGCACGCTCGACCCCTGGCATCCCACCGTGGTGCGCGGCGGCGCGGGCCTGCACTTCGCGACCGCCGTCGAGCGTCTCGGCGTCGACGAGCTGCCCGCCGGGCCGCTGTTCGCCCTCGACCCGGAGGGCGATGACATCCGCGGTACCGAGCTGCCCGACGACGCCGTGCTGGCCTTCGGCTCGGAACGCTCCGGCCTGTCGCCGGAACTCCGCGCCCGGGCCGACCACCTGCTGCGCCTCCCGATGCGCCCGCAGGTCTCCAGCTACAACCTGGCCACCAGCGTGGCGATGACGCTGTACCACTGGAGCGCGACCGGAGCCGCGCCCAGGGTCTAGACCTCCCGGCGGACCTCCACCACCCGGAAGCGGTTGGCCACGAACGCGCCGTCGGTGAGGGCCGCGTTGGCCGCCGGGTTGCCGCCCGAGCCGTGGAAGTCGGAGAACGCGGCCGTCTGGTTGACGTAGACCCCGCCGGTCAGGTTGAGGGAGAGCTGGGCCGCCTCCTCCAGGCAGACCTCCTCGACGGCGCGCTCGGTCCCGGGGTCCGTGGTGTACGCGCCGACCGTCATCGCGCCCTTCTCACGGACCGTGCGGCGCAGCAGCTCCACCGCGTCCGTCACCGAGTCGACGGCGACGGCGAAGGAGACCGGGCCGAAGCACTCGCTCATGTAGGCGGCCTCGTCGTCCGGCTTGGCGCCGTCCAGCTTGACGACGACCGGGGTGCGGACCACCGCGCCCGGGAACTCCGGGTTGGTGACCTCGCGGGAGGCGAGGGCGACCTCGCCGAGGCCGGCCGCGGCCTCCAGGCGGGCCTTGACGTCCGGGTTGACGATCGCGCCCAGCAGCGCGTTCGCCCGCGCGTCGTCACCGAGCAGCCCGTCGACCGCGCGGGCGAGGTCGGCGGTGACCTCGTCGAACGACTTGGGGCCCTGGTCGGTGGTGATGCCGTCGCGGGGGATGAGCAGGTTCTGCGGGGTGGTGCACATCTGGCCGCTGTACAGGGACAGTGAGAACGCCAGGTTGGACAGCATGCCCTTGTAGTCGTCCGTGGAGTGCACGAGCACCGTGTTGACGCCCGCCTTCTCCGTGTAGACCTGCGCCTGGCGGGCGTTGGCCTCCAGCCAGTCGCCGAAGGACGTCGACCCCGTGTAGTCGATGATCTTGATCTCGGGGCGGGTGGCGAGGGTCTTCGCGATGCCCTCGCCGGGGCGCTCCGCGGCCAGCGCCACCAGGTTCGGGTCGAAGCCCGCCCCGGCCAGCACCTCCCGGGCGACCTGCACGGTCAGCGCGAGCGGCAGCACCGCGCGCGGGTGCGGCTTGACCAGGACCGCGTTGCCGGTGGCCAGGGAGGCGAACAGGCCCGGGTAGCCGTTCCAGGTCGGGAAGGTGTTGCAGCCGATGACCAGGCCGATGCCGCGCGGGACCGCGGTGAACCGCTTGGTGAGGGCCAGCGGGTCGCGCTTGCCCTGCGGCTTGGTCCACTCCGCCGATTCCGGGGTGCGGACCTGCTCCGCGTACGCGTACGCCACCGCCTCCAGGCCGCGGTCCTGGGCGTGCGGGCCGCCCGCCTGGAACGCCATCATGAAGGCCTGCCCGCTGGTGTGCATGACGGCGTGCGCGAACTCGTGCGTCCGGTCGCTGATCCGCTTGAGGATCTCCAGACAGACCACGGCCCGGACCTCCGGGCCCGCGTCCCGCCAGGCCCGCTGCCCGGCCCGCATGGCCGGGAGCAGCACGTCGACGTCCGCGTGCGGGTACGTCACGCCCAGCTCGATGCCGTACGGCGAGACCTCGCCGCCCACCCAGTCGTCCGTGCCGGGCTGGCCGAGGTCGAGGCGGGTGCCCAGCACGGCGTCGAAGGCGGCCTTGCCTGCCGCGGCGTCCAGGCTGCCGTTCTCTCCGTAGGCCTTGGGGTGTTCGGGGTGCGGGGACCAGTACGCGCGGGTGCGGATGGCCTCCAGGGCCTGGTCGAGCGTGGGCCGGTGCTTTTCGATCAGCTCCGGCGCGGTCAGTTCGGCGGCCATGCGGGACCAACTCCTCGTCTGGAGAACTCGTCGTCGAGTTCGGACCTGGCAGAAAGAGCAGCGGGATGGGGCGGTCAGAGCTAGAGTAACCGAACGATCGGTCGGTACAAGGGGGTCCGCCGCATCTGTGGAAAACCCCGTGCGGGAGGATCGCGCACATGACAGCACTCGACCTCAGCAGCCCCGTGGCCGTCGTCGGAACCGGCACCATGGGCCAGGGAATCGCCCAGGTCGCGCTGGTCGCCGGGCACCCCGTGCGGCTCTACGACGCAGCACCCGGGCGGGCCCGGGACGCGGCCGTGGCGATCGGCGCCCGCCTCGACCGGCTCGTGGCCAAGAACCGGCTCACGGAAGCCGGCCGCGACGCGGCCCGCGCCCGCCTGGAGCCCGTGGACAGCCTCGCGGAACTGGCCGACTGCGGGCTGGTCGTGGAGGCCGTCCTGGAGCGGCTGGACGTCAAGCAGCGGCTCTTCGGCGAGCTGGAGGAGATCGTCGCCGAGGACTGCCTGCTCGCCACCAACACCTCCTCGCTGTCGGTGACGGCCGTCGGCGGCACCCTGCGCCACCCCGGCCGCTTCGTCGGCCTGCACTTCTTCAACCCGGCACCGCTGCTGCCGCTGGTCGAGGTGGTCTCCGGGTTCGCCACCGACGTCACGTCGGCCACGCGCGCGTACGAGACCGCCCGCGCCTGGGGCAAGACGCCGGTGGCCTGCGCGGACACCCCCGGCTTCATCGTCAACCGCATCGCCCGGCCGTTCTACGCCGAGGCGTTCGCCGTCCACGAGGCACAGGCCGCCGACCCCGCCACCATCGACGCGGTGCTGCGCGAGTGCGGCGGCTTCAGGATGGGCGCGTTCGAGCTGACCGACCTGATCGGCCAGGACGTCAACGAGTCCGTCACCCACTCGGTGTGGCAGTCCTTCTTCCAGGACGCGCGCTTCACGCCCTCGCTCGCCCAGCGCCGCCTGGTGGAGTCCGGACGGCTCGGCCGCAAGAGCGGACGGGGCTGGTACGACTACGCCGACGGCGCCGAGCGGCCCGAGCCGCACACCGCCGACAAGGAACAGCCGCCCGCCTACGTCATCGCCGAGGGCGGTCTCGGTCCTGCCGCCGAACTGCTGACCATGATCCGCGAGGCGGGCATCCCGGTCCGCGACGAGGACGAGGACCACGGCACCCGCCTGGTGCTGCCCAGCGGCGGCCAGCTCGTCCTCGCCGACGGCCAGACCTCGGCCGAGTTCCGGGACGTCGTCTACTTCGACCTCGCGCTGGACTACCGCACGGCCACGCGCATCGCCCTGTCCGCCGCCCAGGACACCTCGCCGCGGACCCTCGCCGAGGCCACCGGCCTGTTCCAGGCGCTCGGCAAGGAGGTCAGCGTCATCGGCGACGTCCCCGGCATGATCGTGGCCCGCACGGTCGCCCGGATCATCGACCTCGCCCACGACGCCGTCGCCAAGGGCGTGGCCACCGAGGAGGACATCGACACCGCGATGCGCCTCGGCGTCAACTACCCGCTCGGGCCCTTCGAGTGGGACCGCAGGCTCGGCCGCGACTTCGCCTTCGACGTCCTGGACGAGATGCACGAGCGCGACCCCTCCGGACGCTACGCGCCCTCCCTCGCGCTGTACCGCCACGCGTATGCCACCGACAAGCGGGAGGGCACCTCATGACCACGGCCAAGCGCGACACCTACACGCCCGAGACGCTGCTCTCCGTCGCCGTACGCGTCTTCAACGAGCGCGGCTACGACGGCACCTCCATGGAGCACCTGTCCAAGGCGGCCGGCATCTCCAAGTCGTCGATATACCACCACGTCAGCGGCAAGGAGGAGCTGCTGCGCCGGGCCGTCAGCCGCGCCCTGGACGGCCTGTTCGCCATCCTGGAGGAGGAGCACGCGCGCGCGGGGCGTCCGGCCGGACGGCTGGAGCACGTCGTACGCCGCATGGTCGAGGTGCTCATAGCCGAGCTGCCCTATGTGACGCTGCTGCTGCGCGTGCGCGGCAACACCGAGACCGAGCGCTGGGCGCTGGAGCGGCGCCGCGACTTCGACCACCGGGTCGCCGAGCTGCTGAAGGCGGCGGCGGCCGACGGGGACGTACGCGGCGACGTGGAGGTCCGCCTGGCCACCCGGCTGGTCTTCGGGATGATCAACTCGATCGTGGAGTGGTACCGGCCGGACGCGCGGGGCGCGAGCGGGCAGGAGGTGGCCGACGCCGTCGTCCGGCTGGTCTTCTCGGGGCTGCGCCAGGACTGACCTCAGCCCTCCGGCTCCAGGTCCTCCTCCTCGAACACCAGCAGCGTGCGGGTGCTGAGCACCTCGGGGATCGCCTGGAGCCGGGTCAGCACCAGCTCGCGCAGCGCCCGGTTGTCGGGTGTGTGCACCAGCAGCAGCACATCGAAGTCGCCGCCCACCAGAGCGATGTGGGAGGCGCCGGGCAGCTGCCTGAGCTGCTCGCGGACCGTGCGCCAGCTGTTCTGGACGATCTTCAGCGTGATGTACGCCGATGTGCCGTGTCCCGCCCGTTCGTGGTCCACGCGCGCGCTGAAGCCCCGGATCACCCCGTCCTCGACGAGCCGGTTGATACGCGCGTAGGCATTGGCGCGCGAGACGTGGACGCGTTCGGCGACGGACCGTATCGAGGCCCGGCCGTCCGCCTGGAGGATCTTCAGGATGTCCTGGTCGATGGCGTCCAGCGGGCGCGGCGGCGGCACGGCGCCGTCCTGCGGCCCGGCGGCCATTTGTTCAGCTCCCATGTCCCCCCGCTTCCTCGCCATGGACGTCCTGCTGTCATTCCAGGCTGTGGAGAACCGTTTGTCCACAGCCTGGAGGCACCTGTAGCCAAAATGTGCCGACGACCGAACAATCGGTTGGTGAGGCGAGTCACAGGCGACGCGCCTCCCGTAGCCACCCCCACGAGGAGGTGCCGTCATGACGGTTCTGGAGCAGCGGGGCGCGTACCGGCCATCGCCGCCGCCCGCCTGGCAGCCCCGGATGGACGCCGCGCCGCTGCTGCCCGACGCCGAGCCCTACCGCGTCCTCGGCACCGAGGCGGCCGGCAAGGCCGACCCCGGACTGCTGCGCCGGCTGTACACCGAGCTGGTGCGCGGGCGCCGGTACAACACACAGGCCACCGCCCTCACCAAGCAGGGCCGGCTCGCCGTCTACCCGTCCAGCACCGGCCAGGAGGCCTGCGAGATCGCCGCCGCCCTGGCCCTGGACGAGCGCGACTGGCTCTTCCCCAGCTACCGCGACACGCTCGCCGTCGTCGCCCGGGGCGTGGAACCCGCCGAGGCGCTCACCCTGCTGCGCGGCGACTGGCACAGCGGCTACGACCCCTACGCCCACCGGGTGGCCCCGCTGAGCACCCCGCTCGCCACCCAGCTCCCGCACGCCGTCGGCCTCGCCCACGCCGCCCGCCTCAAGGGTGACGACGTGGTCGCGCTGGCCATGGTCGGCGACGGCGGCACCAGCGAGGGCGACTTCCACGAGGCGCTGAACTTCGCCGCCGTCTGGCAGGCACCGGTCGTCTTCCTCGTGCAGAACAACGGCTTCGCCATCTCCGTACCGCTCGCCAAGCAGACCGCCGCGCCCTCCCTGGCCCACAAGGCCGTCGGGTACGGCATGCCGGGCCGGCTGGTCGACGGCAACGACGCCGCGGCCGTGCACGAGGTCCTCAGCGACGCCGTACGGCACGCGCGCGCGGGCGGCGGCCCGACCCTGGTGGAGGCGGTGACGTACCGCGTCGACGCCCACACCAACGCCGACGACGCCACCCGCTACCGGGGTGAGGCCGAGGTCGCGGCCTGGTGCGCCCACGATCCCATCGAGCTGCTGGAGCGCGAACTGACCACGCGCGGACTGCTGGACGACGCCGGCATCGAGGCGGCCCGCCAGGACGCCGAGACGATGGCCGCCTCCCTGCGCGAACGCATGAACCAGGACCCCGAGCTCGACCCGATGGACCTCTTCGACCACGTCTACGCCGAGACCACCTCCCAACTGCGCGAGCAGCGCGCCCTGCTGCGGGCCGAGCTGGAGGCCGAGCAGGAGCAGCACGGCGAGCCCGGCGCCCCGGAAGGCGGCGCCCGATGACCACCGTCGCCGTCAAGCCCGCCACCATGGCACAGGCCCTCACGCGCGCGATGCGCGACGCGATGGCCGCCGACCCGACCGTGCACGTCATGGGCGAGGACGTCGGCACCCTCGGCGGGGTCTTCCGCGTCACCGACGGGCTCGCCAAGGAGTTCGGCGAGGACCGCTGCACCGACACCCCCCTCGCCGAGGCCGGCATCCTCGGCACCGCCGTCGGCATGGCCATGTACGGCCTCAGGCCCGTGGTGGAGATGCAGTTCGACGCCTTCGCCTACCCGGCGTTCGAGCAGCTCGTCAGCCATGTCTCCCGGATGCGCAACCGCACGCGCGGCAGGATGCCCCTGCCGATCACCGTCCGCATCCCCTACGGCGGCGGCATCGGCGGCGTCGAGCACCACAGCGACTCCTCCGAGGCCTACTACATGGCGACGCCCGGGCTCCACGTCGTCACCCCCGCCACCGTCGCCGACGCCTACGGGCTGCTGCGCCGGGCCATCGCCTCCGACGACCCGGTCGTCTTCCTGGAGCCCAAGCGGCTGTACTGGTCCAAGGACAGCTGGAACCCCGAGCAGCCGACGGACGTCGAGCCCATCGGCCGGGCCGTGGTCCGCCGGACCGGCCGCAGCGCCACGCTCATCACCTACGGCCCCTCGCTGCCGGTCTGCATGGAGGCCGCCGAGGCCGCCCAGGCCGAGGGCTGGGACCTGGAGGTCGTCGATCTGCGCTCCCTGGTGCCGTTCGACGACGAGACGGTCTGCGCGTCCGTCCGGCGCACCGGGCGCGCCGTCGTCGTCCACGAGTCCACCGGGTTCGGCGGACCGGGCGGCGAGATCGCGGCCCGCGTCACCGAACGCTGCTTCCACCACCTGGAGGCGCCGGTGCTGCGCGTGGCCGGGTTCGACATCCCGTACCCGCCGCCCATGCTGGAGCGGCACCACCTGCCCGGCGTCGACCGCATTCTGGACGCCGTGGCCCGGCTGCAGTGGGAGGCCGAGGGCTGATGGCTCAGGTGCTGGAGTTCAAGCTGCCCGACCTCGGTGAAGGGCTCACCGAGGCGGAGATCGTCCGCTGGCTGGTGCAGGTCGGTGACGTGGTCGCCGTGGACCAGCCGGTGGTCGAGGTCGAGACGGCCAAGGCGATGGTCGAGGTGCCCTGCCCGTACGGCGGCGTGGTCACCGCCCGCTTCGGCGAGGAGGGCACCGAACTGCCCGTCGGCGCCCCGCTCCTGACGGTGGCCGTGGGCGAACGGGCACCGGAGCCGGAGGGCTCCGGCAACGTGCTGGTGGGTTACGGCACCCAGGCCCCGGCGGCACGCCGGCGCCGGGTGCGGGCGGGCACGGCCGCGGTCGACGGACAGAGCGTCCGGCGCGGGGCCGACGGCGACGGTCAGGCGGCGCCGACCGGAGCCCCGGTCAACGGGCGGGCCGCCCGGCGCGGGACCGCCCGGGCCGACGCCCACGCCCCCGCGCGCGTGGCACCGGCGGTGGCGGCACCCGCCTCGCCCACCGCTGTGCCGACCACACCCACCGCCGCTCCCACCGAGGGCCCGGTCCCCGTGATCTCCCCCCTCGTGCGCAAGCTCGCCCGCGACAACGGCGTCGACCTGAGGCGGCTGGCCGGGTCGGGGCCGGACGGGCTCATCCTGCGGGCGGACGTCGAGAACGCGCTGCGGGCAGGGGCGGCACCGGTCCGCACGGCCGAGGAGCCGGTCGTACGGCCCCCCGCGGCGCCCGTCGCGCAGGGCGGCACCCGGATCCCGCTCAAGGGCGTGCGCGGCGCCGTCGCCGACAAGCTCTCCCGTAGCCGCCGGGAGATCCCGGACGCGACCTGCTGGGTCGACGCCGACGCGACGGAACTCATGCGTGCCCGCGCCGCGATGAACGCGGCCGGCGGCCCGAAGATCTCCCTCCTCGCCCTGCTCGCCCGCATCTGCACGGCCGGCCTCGGCCGGTTCCCCGAGCTGAACTCCTTCGTCGACACCGAGGCCCGCGAGGTGGTCCGGCTCGACCAGGTGCACCTCGGGTTCGCCGCGCAGACGGAACGCGGCCTGGTCGTGCCGGTCGTCCGGGACGCCCACGCGCGTGACGCCGAATCCCTGACCGCGGAGTTCGCCCGGCTCACCGAGGCGGCGCGCACCGGGACGCTGACCCCCGGGGAACTCACCGGCGGCACCTTCACGCTCAACAACTACGGCGTCTTCGGCGTCGACGGCTCCACCCCGATCATCAACCACCCCGAGGCGGCCATGCTCGGCGTCGGCCGCATCGTCCCCAAGCCATGGGTGCACGAGGGCGAGCTGGCCGTCCGCCAGGTCGTCCAGCTCTCGCTCACCTTCGACCACCGGGTGTGCGACGGCGGCACGGCGGGCGGCTTCCTGCGGTACGTGGCGGACTGCGTGGAACAGCCGGCGGTGCTGCTGCGCACCCTGTGAGACCCAGCCACCTCTGAGACACAGGTTCGGAAGGAGGAACCGGCAGGACATACTCGGAGGGTGACCGACACCGCTTCCGCCGCGCCCGGGACCCCCGATCCCGGGTCCCCCGCGCCGTACGACGCCGTCGTGCTGGCCGGCGGTGCCGCCCGGCGGCTCGGCGGGGCCGACAAGCCAGGGCTCCGGGTCGGGGGCCGCGCGCTGCTCGACCGGGTGCTCGCGGCCTGCGCGGACGCCGGTACGACCGTCGTCGTGGCCGCGCCCCGGCCCACCGCACACCCGGTGCGCTGGGCGCGCGAGGAGCCACCCGGCGGCGGACCGGTCGCCGCGCTGGAGGCCGGCATGCGGCTCACCACCGCCGGGCACACCGTCGTCCTCTCCGCCGACCTGCCCTTTCTCGAACGGTCCACGCTCCGGCGGCTGTTGACCGCCCTTCAGGAGACCGGGGCGGACGGCGCGCTGCTCACCGACGCCGACGGTCGTGACCAGCCGCTCGTGGCCGCCTACCGCACCCCTGCCCTGCGCCGCGAGCTGACCGCCCTCGCCGCCACGCACGGCGGCCTCGGCGGGCTGCCCCTGCGCCGGCTGACCGGTGCCCTGCGCCTCACCCGCGTCCCGGACCCGCTCGCCTCCTTCGACTGCGACACCTGGGACGACATCGCGACGGCCAGGGCACGCATCAGGGAGCATGGGTCCGTGTTGGATGAATGGATCTCCGCAGTCAAGGACGAGTTGGGCATCGAACTGGACGTCGACACCGGCGTCCTGCTCGATCTGGCCCGGGACGCCGCGCACGGCGTGGCCCGGCCCGCCGCCCCGCTGACCACCTTCCTCGTCGGCTACGCCGCCGCCCAGGGCAAGGGCGGCCCCGAGGCCGTCGCCGAGGCCGCGCGCAAGGCCGCCGCGCTGGCGCTGCGCTGGGAGGAAGAGAACGGTGGGAGCAGCGCGGACGCGAGGAACGGGGGCCCGAGCGCCCCGGACGCCGGATGACCGCGCCCGGCACCCGGGCCGAGGCGTCCGCCGACGACACCGACGACCTCGACGTCGAGGAGGCTCTGGCGCTCGTGAGGGATGCCCACAGGGAGCCCCGGGACGACAGCACGGACGGCGGTGCGGGCCAGGCGTCCGCCCCGGCCGCCCAGTCGCCCGGTGCGCGGCCCGCAGAACGGCACCGGGCCACCCCCTGGCCCCAGGCACGGGAGGCCGCCGCGCGTGCCGCGCGCTCCCGTGCCCGCCGCGCCCCCGTCTCCGTGCCGCTCGGCGACGCCCTCGGGCTGGCCCTGGCCGCGCCCCTCGACGCGCTCACCGACCTGCCCTCCTTCGACACCTCGGCGATGGACGGCTGGGCGGTCGCCGGGCCCGGACCCTGGCAGGTGCGCGAGGAGGGCGTGCTCGCCGGGCACACGCAGCCCGAACCCCTCACCGACGGCGAGGCGGTCCGCATCGCCACCGGTGCGCGCATCCCCGCCGACACCACCGCCGTCCTGCGCACCGAGCACGGCCGGATCGACGCCCAGGGCCGCCTGCACACCACCCACGAGATGCTCCACGGTCAGGACATCCGCCCGCGCGGCCAGGAGTGCCGCAGCGGCGACCAGTTGCTGCCCGTCGGCACCCTGGTCACCCCGGCCGTCCTGGGCCTCGCCGCGGCGGCCGGCTACGACACGGTCACCGTCGTCCCCCGCCCCCGCGCCGAAGTCCTCGTCCTGGGTGACGAGTTGCTCACCGAGGGCCTGCCGCACGACGGGCTGATCCGGGACGCCCTCGGCCCCATGCTGCCGCCCTGGCTGCGCGCGCTCGGCGCCGACGTCATCGCCGTGCGCCGGATCGGTGACGACGCCAAGGCCCTGCAGAAGGCGGTCACCCGCTCCGCCGCCGACCTGATCGTCACCACGGGCGGCACGGCGGCCGGACCCGTCGACCACGTCCACCCGGTCCTGGAACGGGTCGGCGCCGAACTCCTCGTGGATGGCGTCAAGGTGCGCCCCGGCCATCCCATGCTGCTGGCCCGCACCAAGGACCACCAGCACCTCGTCGGCCTGCCCGGCAACCCCCTCGCGGCCGTCTCCGGCCTGCTCACCCTCGCCGAACCGCTGCTACGGACCCTCGCCGCCCACCCCGCCCCCGAGCCGTACACACTGCCGCTCCGGGAGGCGGTGCACGGGCACCCGCACGACACCCGGCTCATCCCCGTGGTGCTGCGCGGTGACCACGCCATGCCGTTGCACTACAACGGTCCCGCCATGCTCCGGGGTGTCGCCGCCGCCGACGCGCTGGCCGTCGTACCGCCGGGCGGGGCCCGGCAGGGCGAGGAGGCCGAGCTGCTGGATCTGCCCTGGGCGAGCGCCGGGATCGGGGTGTGTTTCACGTGAAACTTCCGGGCCATGACGCCATCGCCCGCCATGCGGGCGAACACCTGGTGACCCATCGGGTGAAACTCCCGAGGAAAGTGGTGGAGCGTCCGATCCGCCAGGTCGTCAAACGGCTCGTCATGGCCCTGGTGGTGCTGGTCGCCACCGCGCTGGTCGTCTACGCCGATCGCGAGGGCTACCGCGACAGCTCCGATGGCCCCGTCGATCTGCTCGACGCGTTCTACTACGCGACCGTCACCCTCTCCACCACCGGATACGGCGACATCACCCCGGTCAGCGACAGCGCCCGGCTCACCAACATCCTCGTCATCACGCCCCTGCGCGTGCTGTTCCTGATCATCCTGGTCGGCACCACGCTGGAGGTCCTCACCGAACGCACCCGTGAGGAATGGCGCCTCAACCGCTGGAGGTCCACCTTGCGCGACCACACCGTCGTCATCGGCTTCGGCACGAAGGGCCGGTCGGCCATCCAGACCGTCTGCGCGACCGGGCTGAAGAAGGAGCAGGTGGTCGTGGTCGACCCCAGCTCCAAGGTGATCGACACGGCCACCGCCGAGGGCTACGCGGGCGTCATAGGCGACGCCACCCGCAGTGACGTGCTCAAACGGGCCGAGGTGCACAAGGCCCGGCAGATCATCGTCGCGCCGCAGCGCGACGACACCTCCGTCCTCGTCACGCTGACCGCCCGCCAGCTCAACCGCACCGCCAAGATCGTCGCCGCGGTGCGCGAGGAGGAGAACGCCCCGCTGCTCAAGCAGTCCGGCGCCGACGCCGTCATCACCAGCTCCGGCGCGGCCGGCCGCCTGCTCGGCCTGTCGGTGCTCAGCCCCGCGGCCGGCATGGTCATGGAGGACCTCATCCAGCAGGGCAGCGGGCTGGACCTCGTCGAACGGCCGGTGGTCCGCGGGGAGGTCGGCAAGACGCCGCGCGAGACGGACGACCTGGTGGTGAGCGTCCTGCGCGGACACCGGGTGCTCGGCTACGACGATCCGTCCGTCGGCACCCTCCAGCTGACGGACCGGCTCATCACCATCGTCCGCGCCACCCCCGCAATCCGGGTCGCCCCGGACACCCGCCCCCTGCCACCCGGGTGACCGGTCGCCGGGGGAGTAGCGTCACCGGCATGCATGCGATCACGATTCCCGAACCTGGTGGTCCCGAGGCTCTGGTGTGGGACGAGGTCCCCGATCCGGTGCCCGGCGAGGGCGAGGTGCTGGTCGAGGTGGTGGCCAGCGCCGTCAACCGTGCCGACATCCTGCAGCGCCAGGGCTTCTACAACCCGCCGCCCGGCGCCTCCCCCTACCCCGGTCTGGAGTGCTCCGGCACGATCGCCGCGCTCGGCGCCGGTGTCTCCGGCTGGGCTGTCGGTGACCGGGTGTGCGCGCTGCTCGCGGGTGGCGGCTACGCCGAGAAGGTCGCCGTACCGGCCGGGCAGCTGCTGCCCGTGCCCGAGGGCGTGGACCTCACGCGCGCCGCAGCACTGCCCGAGGTCGTCTGCACGGTCTGGTCCAACGTGTTCATGGTCGCCCATCTGCGTCCGGGCGAGACGCTGCTGGTCCACGGCGGTTCCAGCGGCATCGGCACCATGGCGATCCAGCTCGCCAAGGCCGTCGGCGCCAGGGTCGCGGTGACCGCCGGCACGAAGGAGAAGCTCGACCGGTGCGCCGAACTGGGCGCGGACGTACTGATCAACTACCGCGAGCAGGACTTCGTCGCCGAGATCAAGCAGGCGACCGACGGTGCGGGCGCCGATGTCATCCTCGACAACATGGGCGCGAAGTACCTGGACCGCAATGTCCAGGCGCTCGCCGTCAACGGACGCCTCGCGATCATCGGCATGCAGGGCGGTGTGAAGGGCGAGCTGAACATCGGCACGCTGCTCAGCAAGCGGGCCGCGATCAGCGCGACCTCGCTGCGCGCCCGCCCGCTGGAGGAGAAGGCCGCCATCGTCGCCGCCGTACGCGAGCACGTGTGGCCGTTGCTCGCCGGCGGGCACGTCCGCCCGGTCGTGGACCGCGAGCTGCCGATGCCGGAGGCGGCCGAGGCGCACCGGCTGGTGGAGGCGAGCGGCCACATCGGCAAGGTGCTGCTGGTCGCGCCGTAGCGGGAGGCGGTGCGGTGCGGTGCCGCGAGGCCCGGTCCGGTCCGGTGTGGGTCCGCTCCGGTCCGGTTCGGGTCCGCTTCGCTCCGGTCCGCTTCTCCGGTCGGCGTGCCGGTCCGTTCCGGGCCGTCCAGGGAGGTCCCCGGCCGTCCCTGGCGGTCAGCTCTTGCGGAGTCTCAGGCCGAGGAGGGCCAGCCCCAGGCCCAGGCCGATGAGGACCAGACCGCTGCCGAGCGGGAGGATCCGGAGGACCGGCTCCGTGGGGGCCTCGCCCGGTGGGGCCGCCTGCTCGGCGCCGGGCCCCCGCGGGGAACCGGTGGGGTCCGGGCCGGTCTCCAGGGGCGACGGGGAGATGCTCGGCACCTCCGCCGTCTCCGGCTCCTCAGGCTCCTCCGGCTGGGCGGCAGGCGTGGCGGGAGGGGGGTCGTCGTCCTCGTCCTCGATCTCGGGCCCGTCCGGCCGCCCCGGCCGCATCCGCCCCTCACCGGCCCGGCTGCCCGCCCGGGACGGCTCCACGGAGGCGAGGGGGCGATAGGGGCGGACCGACGCCGAGGCGGAGTCGGACGGCATCGGACGGGCGGGAAACGCCTCCTGCGAGGAGGTCTCGTCCGGGGACGCCTCGTCGGAGGTCTCCTCCGGGGACGTCTCGTCCGAGGACGCTTCCTCCGCGGACGCCTCGTCGGGGGGACCCTGGTCCGGGCGTCCGCGGTCCGGGGCGGCGTGCTCCGGAGCCGTGTCCTCGGGGGGCGCGTGTGCCGGGACGGCCGTCAGCGCAGGCGCGTGCTCCTGGGCCGCGCCCTCTCTGGTTCCCTGCCGCGTTCCAGCCTGCTCCCGGTGTCCGGTGGCGGACGGGCGGGCGGTGTCCGGTTCCGCGGCGAGGACGGCCGTGGCGCCGTACGCGACGGCGGTGCCGTGCGCCGGCAGCGCCGTCGCCGCGACGACGACCAGCAGCCGGAGACAGCGCAGCGTGAGTCGTGGGCGTGCAGTCACGTCGGTGACCTCCCGGGGCCCAGGTGCCGTGACCGATGGAAAACCGACGGGAACCAGCCTCACATTCCATGGCAAAGAAGGCATTCCGGATTGGGCCGTCGGGTCTAAACGGTGGATCAGCCCCACAAGGGGGCACCACGGTGATGAGGTGGTGGCGTGCGAGAGAATGGCGGCATGGAGATGCCGAGGAACGAACGGTCGCCGGGGAACCCCCAGATCCTTGTCGTGGGTCAGGACGGGATGGCGCTCGGCGGTGGCGACGGGCACGATGACTCCCGCGAGACCCCGGTGACGGAGCAGGTGGAACAGCCGGCCAAGGTCATGCGGATCGGCAGCATGATCAAGCAGCTCCTGGAGGAGGTGCGGGCGGCTCCCCTCGACGAGGCCAGCCGGGTGCGACTCAAGGAGATCCACGCCAGCTCGGTGAAGGAGCTGGAGGACGGCCTGGCCCCCGAACTGGTCGAGGAACTGGAACGGCTCTCCCTGCCGTTCACCGACGACGTCACCCCGAGTGACGCGGAACTGCGGATCGCGCAGGCACAGCTGGTGGGCTGGCTGGAGGGCCTCTTCCACGGGATCCAGACGACGCTGTTCGCCCAGCAGATGGCCGCCCGCGCCCAGTTGGAGCAGATGCGCCGCGCGCTCCCGCCCGGCATGACCGGCCACGAGGGCGGCGACGACCAGCACACCGGCGGCCGCTCGGGCGGGCCCTACCTGTAAGCCCCCCGACTCGGCCGGACACACCGAGGGCCCGGCGGACGACCGCCGGGCCCGACCCGTACCCCGGACCGCCGGGGGCGGTTCACTGCGGTGGGTTGCCCGTCGACACCCTCAGCTCGATGGTGCCCACGTCGTCCTGGTCGACGTCGGTGCCCTGTTCGGGGAACTGGTTGAGGACGGTCCCCTCCCCCCAGGTGTTGTCGTCCTCGTGCTTGATGTCCCACTTCCAGCCCGCGGCCTGGAGGCACTCCTTCACGGAGCCGATGTCCTTGTACCGGAAGTCGGGCAGCTCGATCTTGTCCGGATCGCTGTAGGACTCCTGCGGATCGGTGCACTTGGTCGTGTCGATCCGCCGGGTGGTGTCCGGGGGGCGGTAGCCCGCCCGGTGGGACGCGGACGCGGAGGCGCTCGATCCGCCGCTGCCGCCCCTGGTGTCGTCGCCGGTGTGCCTCAGCGTGAGCGCGACGATCAGCCCGACGGCCACGACGGCCGCCACCGCGACCGAACCGACGACCACCGGCCGCCGGTTCCGGCCGCCGCCGGGCCGGCCCGCCTGCTGCGGCGCCATCGTGTACGGCGGCGGGGTCGGGGCGGCGCCCTGCGGGCCGTAGCCCACGGGGTGCGTCTGGTAACCGCCCTGCTGCGGGTAGCCGTAACCCGGGGCGGGCGTCGGCTGGCCGTACGGGTTCGCAACCGGTGCGGGGGCCGGCTGGTACGGCGTCTGTACCTGCCCGTGCGGGGCCGGGGCCGTCCGGTCGACCGGCGGGAACACCGCGGAGCCGACGCCCGAGCCGCTCTGCGTCGGACCGGCGCCCGGCACGATGCTCGGCGGGGCCGCCTGGAGGGAGGCCGCGATCCGCAGGCACTCGTCGCGCATGGACTCGGCGGTCGGGAAGCGCTCGTTCGGGTTCTTCCGCAGCGCGCGGGCGACCAGCGCGTCCACGGCGGGCGGCAGCGCGCGGTTGACCGAGGAGGGCGCCACCGGCTCCTCCTGCACATGCGCGTACGCGATGGCCAGCGGGGAGTCCGCGTCGAACGGCAGCCGCCCGGTGACCAGCTGGAACAGCATGATGCCGACCGAGTACAGGTCGGAGCGGGCGTCCACGCCGCGGCCGAGGGCCTGTTCCGGCGAGAGGTACTGCGGGGTGCCGACGACCATGCCGGTCTGGGTCATCGAGGTGACGCCGGACTGCATGGCGCGGGCGATGCCGAAGTCCATGACCTTGACCACGCCACGCTTGGTCACCATCACGTTGCCCGGTTTGATGTCGCGGTGGACCAGCCCCTTCTCGTGGCTGATCTCCAGGGCCGCGAGCACATCGGCGGTGACCTTCAGGGCCTTGTCCGCGGGCATCGCGCCGTACTGCCGGATGTCCTCCTCCAGCACGGAGCCCAGCGGCCGGCCCTCGACGTACTCCATGACGATGTACGGCGTCGCCATGCCGTTCAACTCGTCCTCGCCCGTGTCGAAGACGGAGACGATGTTGGTGTGCGTGAGCTTGGCCACGGCCTGCGCCTCGCGGCGGAAGCGCTCACGGAAGGCCTGTTCCCGGCCGAGTTCGGTGTGGAGCGTCTTGATGGCGACCTGGCGGTCCAGCACGGCGTCGTACGCGAGGTGCACGGAGGCCATGCCGCCCTCGCCCAGCAAGTCGCGCAGCTGGTAGCGGCCCCCGGCCAGCGCCTGCCCCGCGTACCGGCCGTGTGCGCCGTCCTGGCTCATCTCTCCGCGTCCCCCACCGGCCGTGCGGCGCCGTCAGCCGGCGGACAGGCCTTGATCGAATGTGTCATTCCCGGCCAAGTCTGCCCGAGGGCCCGGACACGTCAAGCTCGGTGCCCGTTCCGTGACCGTACGCGCAAGAAGCGTCGCGCAAGCGTTACAGCGGGCGTACGGCCGGCGCACAGAATTTGCACGACAGCGCGTGCTAGAGGTTTCATGACCGGTCCGTCTCGGGTCGGTCCCGGTTGCCGTTCCGAACCGGTGGCCCCCGCGGAGGCTGTAGCGTGGCGGACGGAGACCGTAACAACACCGCGCGCACCGCGGGCAGAAACGACGGCGAGGACTGATGGCACAGACGCAGCGCTCTCAGGGCCCGTCCGACCCCGAGGCGACTGGCGGCGGCATGTCGGACGCGCCGGAGCTGTGGGGCAACGGCGGGCTCGTCGGCGACGGCCGGTACCGGCTCACGCACCGGCTGGGCCGGGGCGGCATGGCCGAGGTGTTCGCCGCCGAGGACGTCCGCCTGGGCCGGACGGTCGCGGTCAAGCTGCTCCGCGCGGACCTGGCCGAGGACCCGGTCTCCAAGGCCCGCTTCACCCGCGAGGCACAGTCGGTCGCCGGTCTCAACCACCACGCGATCGTCGCCGTGTACGACTCCGGCGAGGACATGGTGGGCGGCCAGTCCGTGCCGTACATCGTGATGGAGCTGGTCGAGGGCCGCACCATCCGCGACCTGCTGATGAACGCCGAGGCGCCGGGCCCCGAGCAGGCCCTGATCATCGTCTCCGGGGTGCTGGAGGCGCTCGCCTACTCGCACCAGCACGGCATCGTCCACCGAGACATCAAGCCGGCGAACGTCATCATCACCGACAGCGGTGCCGTCAAGGTGATGGACTTCGGCATCGCCCGCGCCCTGCACGGCGCGTCGACGACGATGACGCAGACCGGCATGGTCATGGGCACCCCGCAGTACCTCTCCCCGGAGCAGGCGCTCGGCAAGGCCGTCGACCACCGCTCCGACCTGTACGCCACCGGCTGCCTGCTGTACGAACTCCTCGCGCTGCGGCCCCCGTTCACGGGCGAGACCCCGCTGTCGGTGGTCTACCAGCACGTCCAGGACATGCCGGTGCCGCCGTCGCAGGTCTCCGTCGGGACCTGCCCGCCGGAGCTGGACGGCCTGGTCATGCGCTCGCTCGCCAAGGAGCCCGACGACCGGTTCCAGACGGCGGAGGAGATGCGCGGGCTCGTCCAGTACAGCCTGCAGATGCTCTACGACCAGGGCGGGCACACCGGCACCTGGAACACCGGCCCGGTGGAGACGCACGACGGCCGGCAGACCCCGGCGGCAGGCTTCGCCGGGACGACCGTCATGCCCCACCCGGCGGACGCCTCGGGCACCACGCAGATCCCGCAGCCGATCCTGCCCGCGGGCTACGGCAGCGGCGACGACGGCGGTTTCGAGGGACACGGCAACAAGGGCGGCGGACGCGGCAAGCTGTGGCTCCTCGCCGTGTTCGCGGTCATCGCGATCGCGGCGGGCGTGGCGCTGGCGGTGAAGGGCGCGGGCGGCGGCAGCGGCGGCAACGACACCGACGTCCAGCCGACCAAGACGCACTCCAAGAGCACGGAGCACGAATCGCCCACCCCGACCCCGTCCGACGACAACACCGACCAGCCCTCGGACCCCGAGACGAACAGCGGCTCGGACACGGGCACGGGCTCCGGCTGGCCGCCGGCGACCACCCCGTCGTACACCCCGTCGAGGACGGCCAGTTCCACCCCGAGCACCGAGCCGTCGCATCCGCAGACCTCGCAGTCGCAGCCCACGAACCCGACGAACGGCGGCACGGACGCGGGCACCGGCGACGCCGGTGGCACGGACGCGGGCACGGGTGACGCCGGTGGCACGGACGCGGGCACCGGTGACGCCGGTGGCACGGACGCGGGCACCGCGACGGACGGCAGCACCGGCACCACCACCGGTTGAAGGACACCCACGGCGGCCGGGACGGCGTCCCCCTGAGGTGACGCCGCCGGCCCGCCGCACGAACGCGCCCCGCCCGCACGCGTCTCATTGCCCGCGCGGGGCGTACGGCTCGCGCGGGGCGCCCCGCCCGCAGGGGACCTGATGCCCGGCGCCTACTGCACGAACGCGTCGCACACCGCGTCGTACTCGCGGGTCCACCACACCGCGAGGGCCGACGCGGCCGGGAACTGGGTGTCCGCGCGCGTGTCGCCGCGCTCGTAGTGCCAGCGCAGCATCCAGAAGTCGTTCAGCCGCTCCCACCACACGCGGTGCACGGCCGCGGACAGCTCCGAGGGCGTGGCGCCGGCCGCGCGCCGGTACGCGCGCGCGTAGGCACGCACTTTCGGCAGGTCCAGGGTCCCGCCGGGCGCCACGAAGAAGATCACGGCGGCGCGTACGGCCTCCTCCGCGCGCGGCTGCACACCGAGCCGGTCCCAGTCCACGATGGCGGCCGGGGCGTCGTCCTTGTAGAGCAGGTTGAACGGGTGGAAGTCGCCGTGCACCCAGCCCACCGAACCGCCGCGCGGCGGGCGCCGGTCCGCGTGCTGTTCCAGGAGGGCGCGGCGCTCCAGCAGCCGGTGCCGGGCGAGTTCGTCGAAGGCGTCGGCGGGGCGGTGCCGGCGCACATGGGCGAGCAGGTCGTCGATGAGGGCGAAGGTGTCGGCCGGGTCCGCGCTCTCCACCGGGTGGGGGCTCGTCGCCGGGCGCGTGCGCCCCTTGGGGGGCATCACACGCTCCAGGCAGGCGTGCACGGCGCCCAGGAGCGCCCCCAGGCGCGCACTCTGGCCGCGGGTGAGCTGGCCGCCGTGCCGGTGCCTGCCGTCGATCCAGGGGTGCAGGGCGTAGGCGTGGCCGCCGACGACGGCGACCGTGCGGCCCTCGCGGTGCGCGAGCGGTACGGCGACCGGGACGCCGAGGTCGGCGAGGCGCTGGGTGGCCAGGTGCCGGCGTTCGATGGCGGCCGGGTCGGCGGTGTCCGGGTCGAAGTGGTGCTTGAGGAAGTAACGGCCGCTCGTGGTGCACAGCCGGTAGCCGCGGTTGAGCAGGCCCTGGTCGACCGGCTCACAGGTGAGGGCGGTCCCCGCGGCGTACAGGCGGAGCAGGGCGCCCAGGGGGAGTGCGTGGGGCACGGGGGGTGGTACACATGAGCGCGGCACGCGCCAGATGCTAGGGCACGCGCAGCCCGTGTGAGCTGGGGCTTGTCACAGCCAGTCGTCGATGGTCGCTTTCGGTCACGAGATGGGCTTTTCTCGCTCGGCGCGAGCCACGGCGAGGTCCTCGTCCGTACGCGCCCCACGGCCTCATCCGAATGCAGTAGAAATACCGCGACTTTTCCTTCTTCGTGTGCGAGGCCGGTCTCACATGAAACTCTTCCCGTGACCTGGGTGCGCGGGATAACGTGCGGGTGCTCCGGACTGCCGCAAGGCTGTGACCAGCGCGCTTCCACATCACCTCGATTTACTTGGAAATCCAAGCAAAATCGCAGGTCAAACGGGGTTTCACAGAAATGTGGGGCACTGGGTAACGTGATGGTTGCAGGGCGCTCGCCGGGGCACCTGTCACGCCTGTTCCCGGCCGAGTGGCACCCACCCCGTGCCCGGTGGTCGAAACAGGTGAGCCGCACTGGCCTACCGGCAACCCCGGGGGCCGGAACGACGGAGGAGCACACGTGACCGTGGAGAGCAGTGCCGCGCGCAAGCCGCGACGCACCGCCGCAGGCAAGGCCGGCACCACCGGCGGCAAGACCGGCACCACCGGCGCCGCGACCGGAGCCACCGGCACCAAGCGCACCACCCGCAGCACCGCCAGGAAGAGCACCGAGCCGGAGCTCGTGCAGCTCCTGACGCCGGAGGGCAAGCGGGTCAAGAACGCCGAGTACGACGCCTACGTCGCCGGCATCACCCCCGAAGAGCTGCGCGGCCTGTACCGCGACATGGTGCTCACCCGCCGCTTCGACGCCGAGGCCACCGCCCTGCAGCGCCAGGGCGAACTGGGCCTGTGGGCCTCCCTGCTGGGCCAGGAGGCCGCCCAGATCGGCTCCGGCCGGGCCACCCGCGAGGACGACTACGTCTTCCCGACCTACCGGGAGCACGGCGTCGCCTGGTGCCGCGGCGTCGACCCGACCAACCTGCTCGGCATGTTCCGCGGCGTGAACAACGGCGGCTGGGACCCGAACAGCAACAACTTCCACCTGTACACGATCGTCATCGGCTCCCAGACGCTGCACGCCACCGGCTACGCGATGGGCGTGGCCAAGGACGGCGCGGACTCGGCGGTCATCGCCTACTTCGGTGACGGCGCCTCCAGCCAGGGCGACGTCGCCGAGTCGTTCACCTTCTCCGCGGTCTACAACGCCCCCGTGGTGTTCTTCTGCCAGAACAACCAGTGGGCGATCTCCGAACCCACCGAGAAGCAGACCCGCGTCCCGCTCTACCAGCGGGCGCAGGGCTACGGCTTCCCGGGCGTCCGCGTCGACGGCAACGACGTCCTGGCCTGCCTCGCCGTCACCAAGTGGGCGCTGGAGCGCGCCCGCAACGGCGAGGGCCCCACCCTGGTGGAGGCGTTCACCTACCGCATGGGCGCCCACACCACCTCCGACGACCCCACCCGCTACCGGGGCGACGAGGAGCGGCTGGCCTGGGAGGCGAAGGACCCGATCCTGCGGCTCCGCCGGTATCTGGAGGCCTCGAACCACGTGGACGAGGGATTTTTCGCGGAACTCGAGACCGAGTCCGAGGCGTTGGGCAGACGAGTGCGCGAAGCGGTCCGCGCGATGCCCGACCCGGACCGTTTCGCCATCTTCGAGAACGCGTACGCGGACGGGCACGCGCTCGTCGACGAGGAGCGCGCCCAGTTCGCCGCCTACCAGGCGTCGTTCGCCGATGAAGGGGGTCACTGACATGGCCGAGAAGATGGCGATGGCCAAGGCCATCAACGAGTCGCTGCGCCGTGCCCTGGACGCCGACCCCAAGGTGCTGATCATGGGTGAGGACGTCGGCAAGCTCGGCGGCGTCTTCCGGGTGACGGACGGACTGCAGAAGGACTTCGGCGAGAGCCGGGTCATCGACACCCCCCTCGCCGAGTCCGGCATCGTCGGCACCGCGATCGGCCTGGCCCTGCGTGGCTACCGCCCGGTGGTGGAGATCCAGTTCGACGGCTTCGTCTTCCCGGCCTACGACCAGATCGTCACCCAGCTGGCCAAGATGCACGCCCGCTCGCTGGGCAAGGTCAAGCTGCCGGTCGTGGTCCGCATCCCCTACGGCGGCGGCATCGGCGCGGTCGAGCACCACTCGGAGTCCCCGGAAGCACTGTTCGCGCACGTGGCCGGCCTGAAGGTGGTCTCCCCGTCCAACGCGTCGGACGCGTACTGGATGATGCAGCAGGCCATCCAGAGTGACGACCCGGTGATCTACTTCGAGCCCAAGCGGCGCTACTGGGACAAGGCCGAGGTCGACTTCGAGGCGATCCCCGCCCCGCTGCACAAGGCGCGCGTGGTCCGCGAGGGCACCGACCTGACCCTGGCGGCCTACGGCCCCATGGTGAAGCTGTGCCAGGAGGCGGCGGACGCGGCGGCCGAGGAGGGCAAGTCCCTGGAGGTCCTGGACCTGCGCTCGGTCAGCCCCCTCGACTTCGACTCCGTCCAGGCCTCGGTGGAGAAGACCCGCCGCCTGGTCGTGGTGCACGAGGCACCGGTCTTCTTCGGCTCCGGCGCGGAGATCGCCGCCCGGATCACCGAGCGCTGCTTCTACCACCTGGAGGCACCGGTCCTCAGGGTCGGCGGCTACCACGCCCCGTATCCGCCGGCGCGCCTGGAAGAGGAGTACCTGCCGGACCTGGACCGTGTGCTCGACGCCGTCGACCGCTCGCTGGCGTACTGAGGAGAGGGTCGTGACGACGATGACGGAAGCGTCCGTACGCGAGTTCAAGATGCCCGACGTGGGCGAGGGACTCACCGAGGCCGAGATCCTCAAGTGGTACGTCCAGCCGGGCGACACGGTGACGGACGGTCAGGTGGTCTGCGAGGTGGAGACGGCGAAGGCGGCCGTCGAACTGCCCATCCCCTACGACGGCGTGGTCCGCGAACTGCACTTCCCCGAGGGCACCACGGTGGACGTGGGCACGCCCATCATCGCGGTGGCCCTGGCCGGTGCCGCCGCGCCGGAGGCCCCCGCCGGGCAGCCGGAGGCGCCGGCCAAGGAGCCCGAGCCCAAGCCGGAGGGCCGCCAGCCGGTCCTCGTCGGGTACGGCGTGGCGACCTCCTCCACCCGGCGCCGCCCGCGCAAGGGCCCCGAGGTCACCGTCCCGGCGCCGGCACAGGCGGTCCAGGCGGAGCTGAACGGCCACGGCGGGGCGATCGCCGAGAAGTCCCGCCCGCTGGCCAAGCCCCCGGTGCGCAAGCTGGCCAAGGACCTGGGCGTCGACCTGGCCGCGATCACCCCGTCCGGCCCGGACGGCATCATCACGCGTGAGGACGTCCACGCGGCGGCCGCGCCCCGCACGGCCGAGCCGGCCGCCCCGGTCACGGCGGCGCCCGCCGCTCCCGCGGCCCCGGCGCCCGTGGCGTCGTACGACACCGCGCGGGAGACCCGCATCCCGGTCAAGGGCGTCCGCAAGGCCACCGCGCAGGCGATGGTGGGCTCGGCGTTCACCGCGCCGCACGTCACCGAGTTCGTGACGGTGGACGTGACCCGCACGATGAAGCTGGTCGAGGAGCTGAAGCAGGACAAGGAGATGCAGGGCCTGCGGGTCAACCCGCTGCTGCTGATCGCCAAGGCCCTGCTGGTCGCCATCAAGCGCAACCCGGACATCAACGCGTCCTGGGACGAGGCGAACCAGGAGATCGTGCGCAAGCACTACGTCAACCTGGGCATCGCCGCGGCCACCCCGCGCGGCCTGATCGTCCCGAACATCAAGGACGCCCAGGACAAGACGCTCCCGCAGCTGGCCCAGGCGCTGGGCGAGCTGGTGTCCACCGCCCGCGAGGGCAAGACCTCCCCCGCGGCGATGCAGGGCGGCACGGTGACCATCACCAACGTCGGCGTCTTCGGCGTCGACACGGGCACCCCGATCCTCAACCCGGGCGAGTCGGCGATCCTCGCGGTCGGTGCGATCAAGCTCCAGCCATGGGTCCACAAGGGCAAGGTGAAGCCGCGTCAGGTCACCACCCTGGCCCTGAGCTTCGACCACCGCCTGGTGGACGGCGAGCTGGGCTCGAAGGTGCTCGCGGACGTCGCGGCGATCCTGGAGCAGCCGAAGCGGCTGATCACCTGGGCCTGACCGCCCGACAACTCGCCGGCGCACGGCGAAGGGCCCGCCGCACGGGGTGCGGCGGGCCCTTGTCGTCGGTGCGTCAGCCGAGCCTGGCGAAGCCGTAGTTCAGGAGCTTCTTCGCGTCCGCCTCGCGCTGGGTGATGGAGGAGGAGGCGAGGACGGTGCCGATGACGGTCTTGCCGTTCCGGGTCGCGGCGAAGACCAGGCAGTACTTGGCCTCCGGGCCGGAACCGGTCTTCACGCCGATGGTGCCGCTGTAGCTGCTGAGGAGCCCGTTGGTGTTCTTCCACGGGTTCATCGTGCGGGTGCTGCCCGTCTTGGTGATCGTCTTCGCGGTGTACGACTTCGTCTTGACGATCGTGCGGAACGTGGAGTTCTTCATCGCGCTGCTGGCGATCTTCGTCAGGTCGCGCGGCGTCGAGTAGTTGGAGCCGTTGCCGATGCCGTCGAACGAGTCGAAGTGGGTGTTCTTCAGACCCAGGTTCTTGGCGGCGGTGTTCATCTTGCCGATGAAGGACTTCACCCGCGCGGCCCGCGTGGAGCCGGAGCCGAACTTGTCGGCGAGCGCGTAGGCGGCGTCGCAGCCGGACGGCAGCATCAGGCCGTACAGGAGCTGGCGGACCGTCACCTTGTCGCCGACGATCAGGTGGGCCTGGGAGGCGTTGTTCTTGACGACGTAGTCGCTGTACGCCTTCTGGATCGTGACCTTGGCGTCGAGGTTCAGGTTCGACTGCGCGAGCACGACCTTGGCGGTCATGATCTTGGTGGTGGAGCCGGTGGAGCGCCTGGTGTCCGCCGCCTTTCCGTACAGCGTCGAGCTGTTCGCGTTGTTCATCACGAACCCGCCCTTGGCCACGATCGACGGCGTGGTGACGGCCTGCGCGGGCGCTGCGGTGAGGGCACCGGTCGCGAGCAGCGCGCCGGACGTGACGGCGACGGCAGTTGCTCTGCGGAGGCGGATGCCCTTGATGCCGGTAATCAAAGTGATGTACCTCGAATGTCTTGAATGCCCCTGGATTGCGGCCGAGTTGAGGTGGCAAGCGGGAGGGGGCCGCATAGGTGTGACACGTAAGTAGCACAGAAGGTTGTGCGGGCGCTGCGAGAGGCGTTCGTCACGTCCGCATGATGGACGGTCCCGCCCTTGCGTACGTGTTGTATCTATGCTGTGGGCATGAACACGGCCGTCGAGCAGTCCGCCCCGCAGTCCCTCAAGCAGCCACCCGCCGCCGACCGCGTGTACACCCACGTCAAGCAGGGTGTGCTCGACCGCCGCTACGAGGGCGGCACCCTGCTCACCGAGGGGGAGCTGGCCGAGGCCGTCGGGGTCTCGCGCACGCCCGTCCGGGAGGCGCTGCTGCGGCTGGAGGTCGAGGGCCTCATCCGGCTCTACCCGAAGAAGGGCGCCCTGGTCCTGCCGGTCTCCGCGCAGGAGATCGCCGACGTGGTGGAGACCCGGCTGCTGGTCGAGGAGCACGCGGCCCGCAAGGCCGTACCCGCGCCGCCGGGCCTGCTGGAGCGGCTGGCCGAGCTGCTGGAGCAGCAGAAGGCGCAGGCCGCCGCCGGTGACCTGGCCGCCGCCGCGGTCACCGACCGCTGCTTCCACGCCGAGATCGTGCGCAGCGGGGGCAACGAGATCCTCGCCCGGCTCTACGACCAGTTGCGCGACCGGCAGCTGCGGATGGGCGTCGCCGTCATGCACTCCCACCCCGACCGGATCGCCAAGACGCTCGCCGAGCACGAGGAGATCCTGGACGCGCTGCGCGCCGGCGACGCGGAGGCGGCCGTCGGAATCGTGCACCGGCACGTGGGCTGGTTCTCGCACCTGGCACGGGGTGAGGTCCGATGAGCCTCCCGGGCCGCAGCGCCACCCTTCCGGGCGATCCGCCGGGCGGGCGCCGGGCCGTCGCCGTGTGGTCCATAGGCGTGGCCGTCTACTTCGTCGCCGTCATCTTCCGTACGTCGCTGGGGGTGGCCGGCCTAGACGCGGCCGACCGCTTCCACGTGGGCGCCTCCGCGCTCTCCACGTTCTCCATCCTCCAGCTGCTGGTCTACGCGGGCATGCAGATACCCGTCGGCCTGCTCGTGGACCACCTCGGCACCAAGAAGGTGCTGAGCATCGGTGCGGTGCTCTTCACCGCCGGACAGCTGGGCTTCGCCTTCTCCCCCTCGTACGGCACCGCGCTCGCCTCCCGGGCACTGCTGGGCTGCGGCGACGCGATGACCTTCATCAGCGTGCTGCGGCTCGGCACCCGCTGGTTCCCGGCCCGGCGCGGGCCGCTGGTGGCACAGCTCGCGGGCCTGGTCGGCATGGCGGGCAACCTGGTCTCCACCCTGGTCCTGTCCCGGCTGCTGCACGGCATCGGCTGGACCCCGGCGTTCGCGGGCAGCGCGCTGGCGGGCGCGGTCGTCCTCGTGCTCACCCTGCTGTTCCTGAAGGACCACCCCGAGGGGCAGGAGCCGGAGCCGTCCGCGCACCGGGGCGCGGCCTACGTCCGTCGGCAGATCGCCGCGTCCTGGCGGGAGCCCGGCACCCGCCTGGGCCTGTGGGTGCACTTCACCACCCAGTTCCCGGCGATGGTGTTCCTGCTGCTGTGGGGCCTGCCGTTCCTGGTCGAGGCGCAGGGCCTCAGCCGTGCCACGGCCGGCGAACTGCTCACTCTCGTCGTGCTGTCCAACATGGTGATCGGCCTGGTCTACGGCCAGATCGTCGCCCGGCACCACGCGGCGCGGCTGCCGCTGGCGCTGGGCACGGTGGCCGCCACCGCGCTGCTGTGGGCGGCGACCCTGGCCTACCCCGGGGAGCACGCGCCGATGTGGCTCCTGCTGGTGCTGTGCGCGGTGCTCGGCGCGTGCGGACCGGCTTCGATGCTCGGCTTCGACTTCGCCCGGCCGGCCAACCCGCCCGAGCGACAGGGCACGGCGTCCGGCATCACCAACATGGGTGGCTTCATCGCCTCCATGACGACGCTCTTCGCGATCGGCGTGCTGCTGGACGCGACCGGGGACGACTACACCGTGGCGTTCAGCGCCGTGTTCGTGCTCCAGGCCCTCGGGATCGGTCAGATCCTGCGGCTGCGGGGGCGGGCGGCCAGGCGGGAGCGGGAGCGGCTGGTCGCCAGCCGGGTGGAGACGGTGCACGTGCCCGCGGCGTGAGCCGAGTGTCCTCCCGCGTGCCCACCCGCCTGCGGTGGGCCGGGAGGTCCGCCGGGTGCCGTCACGGCGTCACCGCGAAGTGGCGCAGGATGGCCGCCGCCAGGTCCTGGTCGCCCTCCGTCTTGACCCGGTCCGCCACCGCCTCGGGGCTCACCCGGCCGCAGGCCAGGCGGACATAGGTCTCCCAGTCGAGGCTGAGGGTGGCCGCGGGGCCGAGGGCGGGGGCGGTCTCCACGGTGCCGCGGCCCTGGATGTCGACGCGGACCGTGCGCAGGAACTCGACCGGGCCGTGCACGTCGAACACGATCGCCGAGCTGCGCGGGGCTTTCGCGTCGTGCGCCACGACCTTGGGCAGCGCCTCCAGCAGGACGTCCCGGGTGACGTGGGCGCCCGGCGAGTCCAGGTTGCCGGGGCGGCCGAGGGCCGCGCGCAGGTCCTGCTCGTGCACCCACACGTCGAACGCCCGGGCGCGGTAGGCCTGTTCCAGGGTGATCTCAGTGCCCAGCGGCCCGCGCACCTTGGTACCGGGGTCCCGGGCCTCGTTCCGCAGCTGGCGGTTGCGGCGGATGACCGTGTACTCCAGCTCGGCCGTCATCTCCGGTGCCGTGTGGTGGCGGCGGACGTCGACCTGCATCTCCATGTAGCGCTGGTGCTCGGTGGTGACGTGGAACAGGTCGCGCGGCAGGGAGTGGATGGGGCGCGGGTCGCCGAGCATCTCGCAGTCCAGGCCGATCACATGGGACACGATGTCCCGCACCGACCAGCCGGGGCAGGGTGTCCGCCGGTTCCACTCGCCCTCGACGAGCGACTGCACCATCTCGGATATCGCTTCGATGGAGTGGGTCCAGGCGTCGGCGTAGGGCTGGAGGGTGGGATGCAGACTCACGGAACAGGACCCCTCGGCGGTCGGTACACGGGCAGGTTGTGGCGGCATGGCCAGCGGGCGGCGGCTGCACTTCGGCGGGTGTCTTGAGAGGCTAAGTTACGCTGCTGAAAGGCACCCCGGCAGTGCTTTCGTGTGACGATCGTAGGCCCGTGTGGACGACTCGAATGCCAGGACGGTGGTAGTGTGCGCGCCTCGCTGATCCAGATCTCCGTGGACGAGGGCGAACCGGTCGACTCCCGGCGCCGGCGCGTGGCCGCGCTGGTGCGGGAGCAGAGCGGCGCCGACCTCGTCGTCCTGCCCGAACTGTGGACCACCGGCGCCTTCGCCTTCGAGGAGTTCGGCCGTGCGGCCGAGCCGCTCGAAGGGCCGACGTACGAAGCGATGGCCAAGGCGGCGAGCGACGCGGGTGTGTGGCTGCACGCCGGCTCCCTTCCCGAGCGGGACCCTGACGGGACCCTCTACAACACGTCTCTCCTCTTCTCCCCCTCCGGTGACCTGGTCGCGGCCTACCGCAAGATCCACCGCTTCGGCTTCGACAAGGGCGAGGCGGTGCTGATGGGCGCGGGCCGGGACCTGGTGACGGCCCGGCTGCCGGAGACGACGCTCGGCCTGGCCACCTGCTACGACCTCCGTTTCCCCGAACTCTTCCGCGGTCTGGTCGACGCCGGTGCCGAGACGCTGGTGATCCCGGCGGGCTGGCCCGAGCGGCGACGCGCGCACTGGACGCTGCTGGCCAAGGCGCGGGCGGTGGAGAACCAGGCGTTCGTGCTCGCCTGTGGAACGGCCGGGACCCACGCCGGAGTTCCGCAGGCGGGTCACTCGATCGTGGTGGATCCGTGGGGTGAGGTGCTCGCCGAGGCCGGCCCCGGAGAAGAGGTCCTCACGGTCGACCTGGACCCGGCGAAGGTCGCCGCGACCCGCGAACAGTTCCCGGCGCTCAAGGACCGGGTGCTGGGTCTGGAACCGCCCCGGCGCCCGAGCTAGCCCCGTCAGTCCTCCTCCCCCTCCTTCTCGGCGAGGTGGATCACGCACACCGCCACCGCGATCAGCAGCGCCGGGTCGGCGTCCTCCCGTACGACGTCCACGCCGTACGTGTCGCGGATGCTCAGCCAGCGGCGGGAGATGACGGCGAGGAGTTCGCCGTCGTACTCGACGGCGAACTCGCGGTCCAGGATCTTTCCGCTGACGTCGAGTTCGGTGCCGTCCACCAGGGAGACCCGGTAGTGGTTGCGCAGCAGGGACAGCCGCTTGCGCCGGATCCTGGCCAGGGGCTCGCCGTCGCGTTCGATCAGCATGGTGTCGCGCAGGGCGAACATCTTCTGGTGGATGTCGATCAGGACCCGGCCCTCGGTGTCCTTCAGCTCGAAGGTGTCCCGCAGGCGCATCGCCTTGCCGTCGACGAGGAACACCTTCCGGCCCTGTTCGTCCTCGATCCACCAGTCGTCACCGATGCCGAGGATCCGGTCGCGCACGAGGAATCTCATACGGGTCATGCTTCCCCGGCGCGTGCCGATCGTCACAGGCTGTGCCGGTTCGTCAGGTCGGCCCGAAGGGCCGCGGAGGGGACCAGAAGTGGTGAGACCGATCAGGCGGGCAGGTCTGCTGACCGTCGGGGCCGCCCTGCTCGCGGCCGGCTCCGGGTGTTCGTACGGGGAGCCGTGCGCCGGCTATGACGTCGTCTCCGGCGTCGGCGTGCTGTTCGACCACCGGGGATACGGTGATCTCACCGGCGGCTCCTACGAGCTGTGCGCGCGGGGCGAGTGCGCGGAGGGCACACTGCGCCGGGAGCGGATCACGGACGTGAGCCTCCCGCTGCCGCGTGACGTCGGCCCCGCCTCCGGCCCGATCCGCTTCCGGGTCACCCGCGAGGGTGAGCAACGGCCGGTCATCGACACCTCCGTCGACGCACGGCTCACCCACTGGACCGACGGCTGCGGCAGCAGCGCGTACGTCCGGGGGCTCGCCTTCACCGAGGAGGGGGGCCTGACGGCGAAGGTCCCGAAGGCGCTGTCGGACGCCTGGGGCGAGCAGGTCAGATCGCGGGCGACCGCGGAACCGGACCCGTCCCCGCCGCCCTGACCCGGTCCTGTGACCGGTGCGTCCCACCGGCCGTACCCACTGCGGGCACCGCACCGAACCGCCTGCGGTACTCCGAGGGGCTCAGCCCCGTCTCCCGCCGCAGCCGCGCCCGCAGATTGGCCGCCGTCCCCAGGCCGCTGCGCGCCGCCACGACGTCCAGCCGCTCCTCACCCCGTTCGATCAGCCGGCACGCCAGGGCCACCCGCTCCGCGGTGAGCCAGGCCAGCGGGGTCGTGCCCAGCTGGCTGCGGAAGCGCCGGTGCAGCGTGGCGGGGCTGACCGCCGCGCGGGACGCCAGGTCGGCGACCGTCAACGGCTCGCCCAGCCGTTCCTGCGCCCACGCCAGCAGCGGGCCGAGGGACTCGTCGGGCACGTCGGGCACCGGCCGCTCCACGAACTGCCGCTGCCCGCCGTCCCGGTGCGCGGCGAAGACGAGCCGCCGGGAGACGTGGTTGGCGATCTCCGCGCCGTGGTCCCGGCGGACCAGGTGCAGGCCGAGGTCGAGCGCGGAGGCACTGCCGGAGGCGGTGAGGATGTCGCCGTCGTCCACGAAGAGCACGTCCGGTTCCAGTCGGACCTCGGGGAAGCGGGACCGGAAGGCCTTTGCCCACATCCAGTGACAGGCCGCACGGCGCCCGTCCAGCAGCCCGGCCTCCGCGATCGTGAACGCGCCCGAGCAGAAGCCGACGAGGCGCGCGCCACGCGCGTGTGCCCGGCGTACGACGTCCAGGACGCGCTTGGCGCGCGGGACCTCGGTGTCCGGGCGGTTCGGCACGATCAGCGTGTCGGCCTCCTCGGCGGCCTCCAGACCGGCGACACCACCGAGCGTGAAGAAACCGTCCCGCATCCGGGTGTGCGGCTCGGCCGCGCACAGCCGGAAGTCGTACAGGTCCCGCCCCAGCTCGGGCCGTGGCAGCCCGAAGACCTCGATGGCACAGCTCATCTCGAAGGGGTTGGAGTTCTCGTCGACCACCAGCACGACACGGTGAGAGGATCCTTGCGGCATATGCGATTCCTAGCACTCGTGCGGCGCTCCGTCACCCCCCACGATGAGCGCATGGAACCGATCTCCCTGGACGCGGCCCTCGCCTCCTTCTCCGAGCAGTGGAGTCCCCGCATCGTCACCGCCGTCAACGACTACGACGTCCGCGTGGCGAAGGTGGAGGGCGAACACCTCTGGCACGCGCACGAACACACCGACGAGTTCTTCCTGGTCCTCTCCGGCGAACTGCACATCGGCCTGCGCGAGCCGGCCGGCGAACGCACGGTGGTCCTGCCCAAGGGGTCGGTGTTCACCGTCCCGCGCGGCACCGAACACAAGCCGTACGCGCCCGTGCCCACCGAGATCCTGCTCTTCGAGCCCACCGGGACACTGACCGTCGGCGACCGGCACGAGGACGTTCCCGGCCATGTGGACGCGACCACGGGTCACGCGCTCTCCTGACGGGACGCCGGAAACCACCGGGACACCAGGTGTTCCGTGGATGAACTTCCGGTCGTTCCAACGGTGTTGCCCAACCAGTAGGACCACCCCCGGGTCGAACGGTGCGGGAGCCGGCGGAAGCCGGCCGAACAGCCCGCCCGTTCCTCTCGGAGGCTCACCATGTCCGCTCGCACCCACCGCCGACCCGTCCGCGCGCTCGCCCTGGCCGTCGGCACGGCCGCCGCCCTGGCCGTGCCGTTCGCCCTGTCCGGCACCGCGGTGGCGGCCACCTCGCCCGCCACCGCCGAGGTCAACCAGTACGACTGGCAGCTCACCTACAAGGCCGCCCCCGGCCAGATCAACAAGGCCACCGTCACCGCGTCGCTCACCGCCGACCGCACCGGCATCACCTACGTGATCGACGACACCGTCACGATCAAGCCCGGCCACGGCTGCGCCCACCCGGACGGCGCGGACCGCACGAAGGTCTCCTGCACGGTCACCAGCCTCGACGGCCGGGACCCGTACGCCGCCCTGATCGTGAACCTCGGCGACCGCGACGACACCCTCGCGTACAAGAACGCCACCGACCAGATCTACTACTACGCCCAGATCTCCCTGGGCTCCGGCAACGACAAGGCGACCGGCTCCGGCCGCCTCGACGGCGCCTACGTCTCGGGCGACGCGGGCAATGACCGGCTCACGGTCGGCAAGGAGGGCCTGGCCTGGGGCGGCGACGGGAACGACACGGCCGACGCGAGCGGCGGCGACAACATCGTGCAGGGCGGCAAGGGCGACGACACGCTGCACGGCGGCGCCGGTGCGCAGTACCTGGCCGGTGACGACGGCAACGACACGATCACCGGCGGTACCGGCGACGACACCCTGTACGGCGGCAAGGGCGACGACGTCCTGTACGGCAACAGCGGCAACGACAAGCTGTACGGCAACAGCGGGAACGACCGGCTCTCCGGCGGCCCGGGCCGGGACACGCTCTCCGGCGGCACCGGCCGGAACGTGGTCCACCAGGACTGACGGCCGCGCCGGTCAGGGGCGAGCCGCACCGCGGCCCGCGTTGTCCACCGGGACCGGGTTGTCCACAGGCGCCGGAACGGCTGCCGGCGTCAGGTGGCACCCTTGGAGCCATGACCGACTCCGCACCCCGACGCGCCCGAGTCCGCGCCCCCGAGCTGATCGGCAAGGGCGGCTGGCTGAACACGGGAGACCAGCAGTACACCCTCGCCGACCTGCGCGGACGCATAGTCGTCCTGGACTTCTGGACCTTCTGCTGCATCAACTGCCTGCACGTCCTGGACGAGCTGCGCGAGCTGGAGGAGAAGCACCGGGACACCCTCGTGGTGATCGGGGTGCACTCGCCGAAGTTCGTGCACGAGGCGGAGCACCAGGCGGTCGTGGACGCCGTGGAGCGCTACGGCGTGGCCCACCCGGTCCTGGACGACCCCGAGCTGGCCACCTGGAAGCAGTACGCGGTGCGCGCCTGGCCGACGCTCGTGGTGATCGACCCCGAGGGGTACGTCGTCGCGCAGCACGCGGGCGAGGGGCATGTGCACGCCATCGAGCGGCTGGTGACCGAGCTGGAGGCGGAGCACGGGGCCAAGGGCACCCTGCGCCGCGGTGACGGGCCGTACGTCGCACCGGAACCGGAGCCGACGGTGCTGCGCTTCCCGGGCAAGGCGCTGCTGCTGCCGTCCGGCACCTTCCTGGTCAGCGACACCACCCGGCACCAGCTGGTGGAGCTGGCCGAGGACGCCGAGACCGTCGTACGGCGCATCGGCTCCGGTACGCGCGGATTCGCCGACGGCGGTCCGGGGGAGGCGTCCTTCAACGAGCCGCAGGGCCTCGCCCTCCTCGACGACGGCTCGGTGGTGGTTGCCGACACCGTCAACCACGCCCTGCGCCGCCTGGACCCGGCCACGGGCGAGGTGACCACCCTGGCGGGCACCGGCAAGCAGTGGTGGCAGGGCTCGGCGACCTCCGGCCCGGCCCGCGAGGTGGACCTCTCCTCTCCGTGGGACGTGGCGGTCTTCGGCGGCAGGGTGTGGATCGCGATGGCGGGCGTCCACCAGCTGTGGACGTACGACCCGGCCGACGGCACGGTCGCCGTGGCGGCCGGCACCACCAACGAGGGCCTGGTGGACGGGCCCGCGGCCGAGGCCTGGTTCGCGCAGCCCTCCGGTCTCGCGGCCACCGCCGACCGGCTCTGGCTCGCCGACTCCGAGACGAGCGCGCTGCGCTGGGTCGCCCTCGACGGGCAGGTGCACACCGCCGTCGGCACCGGTCTGTTCGACTTCGGCCACCGGGACGGCGACGCCGGCCAGGCCCTGCTCCAGCACCCGCTGGGCGTCACCGCCCTGCCGGACGGCTCGGTCGCCGTCGCCGACACCTACAACCACGCCCTGCGCCGCTACGACCCGGCGACCGGCGAGGTCACCACGCTCGCCACCGACCTGCGCGAGCCCAGCGACGCCGTCCTGGTCGGTGAGGACATCGTGGTCGTGGAGTCGGCCCGGCACCGGCTGACCCGGCTGCGGCTGCCGGAGGAGGCGGTGCGGGTGGAGTCGGTCGCCCACCGCACCCAGCGTGCCGCGACCGAGGTCGTCCCCGGCGGGCTGCGCCTGGACGTGATCTTCCAGGCCCCGGCCGGCCAGAAGCTCGACACGCGCTACGGCCCCTCGACCCGGCTGCTGGTCTCCGCCACCCCGCCCGAGCTGCTGCTCAAGGGCGAGGGAGCGGACACCGACCTGTCCCGTGAACTGGAACTGAACCCGGCCGTCACGGAGGGCGTCCTGCACGTCTCCGCGATGGCGGCGTCCTGCGACGACGACCCGGCCAACGCATACCCGGCCTGCCACGTCCACCAGCAGGACTGGGGCGTCCCGGTCCGCCTCACGGAGAGCGGGGCGGACCGCCTGCCGCTGGTGCTGGCCGGGATGGACGACACCGTCCCCGGGCGGGGCTGAGCGGCGCGGCCGGCGGGCACCTTGCCGGGAAACGGCTGAACCCACCTTCAGGCGCAGGTGGGTTCAGCCGTCAGACGCCGTAGCCGTCGGAGTAGCCGTCGACGCGGTGGTGGCGGGGTTCTTCCTCCACCACCGGGGTCGTCGGCGGGACCACCACGCGGCGGCGGCGGGCTATTCCGCTGAACGTCGCCACGCCGATCAGGCCCACGGCCATCAGGATCAGGCCGACGACGGTGAGGTTGACGCCCTGCATGTGCCAGTCGGTCGCGAACGTCAGAATGGCCCCCACGGCGATGAGGATGATGCATCCGCCGAGACCCATGAGACCTCGCCTCCCCTTCCGGTTCCGGAATCTCCGGTGCCCTCCGGGTACCCGGCGAGGCCCCGACTAGCCCTCCAGGAAGGCGGTCAGCGCGTTCGCCAGCAGGAACGGGTCGTCGGCGCCGCACAGTTCACGGACGCTGTGCATGGAGAGGATCGCCACGCCGATGTCGACCGTGCGGATGCCGTGCCGGGCCGCGGTGATCGGGCCGATGGTGGTGCCGCACGGCATGGAGTTGTTGGAGACGAAGCTCTGGAAGGGGACGTTCGCCTTCTCGCAGGCCGCGGCGAACACCGCGCGGCCCGAACCGTCCGTGGCGTAGCGGTTGTTGACGTTGACCTTCAGGATCGGGCCGCCGTTGACCCGCGGGTGGTGCGTCGGGTCGTGCCGCTCGGCGTAGTTGGGGTGCACGGCGTGGCCCGTGTCGGAGGACAGACAGACCGTTCCGGCGAAGGCGCGGGCCCGGTCCTCGAACGACCCGCCGCGCGCGAGGACGGAGCGCTCCAGGACGGTGCCGAGCAGCGGGCCGTCCGCGCCGGTGTCCGACTGGGAGCCGTTCTCCTCGTGGTCGAAGGCGGCCAGTACCGGGATGCGGGTGAGCGCGGCGCCGGAGGTCGCCGCGGCGACGAGGGCGGCGACACCGGCGTGCACGGACAGCAGGTTGTCCATCCGCGGGCCGGCGACCAGCTCGCGGTCCCGGCCGAGGTAGGCGGGCGGCTCCACCGGATACGTCATCAGGTCCCAGCCGGTCACCGAGCCCGCCGTCAGCCCGGCCTCCTGCTCCAGGAAGGCGATGAGTTCGCCGTCCAGCACCTCGTTGCCGAGGCCCCACACCGGCTGGAGGTGCCGTTGCTTGTCGAGCTTGAGCCCCTCCGAGCTGACCGAGCGGTCCAGGTGGATGGCGAGCTGCGGCACCCGCAGCAGCGGCCGGTCCACGTCGACCAGGACCGAGGAGCCGTCGCGCAGGCTCAGCCGGCCGGCCAGACCGAGGTCCCGGTCCAGCCAGGAGTTCAGCAGCGGGCCGCCGTAGATCTCGACGGCGACCTGGCGCCAGCCGTGCGCCCCGCTGTCCGGGCGCGGCTTGACCCTGAGGTTCGGGGAGTCGGTGTGCGCGCCGACGATGTGGAAGGGGGTGTGCGGCTCGGCGCCCTCGGGCACGTACCAGGCCACGATCGCGCCGCCGCGCAGCACGTACTTGCCGCCGTACGTCCCGTCCCAGGCGTCCGTCTCCGCGACCTGCCGGAAACCCGCCTTCTCCAGCCGTTCGGCGGTGTTCGCCACGGCGTGGTACGGCGTCGGGCTCGCCGCCAGGAAGGACATCAGGTCGTCGGTGTGGCCGCGGTCGAAGGTGAGAGGAGCGCGCGAAGCGCTCCCTGGAGGGGCGGCGGCGGGTGACGGGCGGGATGGTGCGCTCATGGATTCACCTTAACGACGTGCACGGGCCCGCTCCCGGTAAGGAGCGGGCCCGTGCGAGGAATCGACGGGGTCGTCCGGAACGTCCGGACGGGCCGGTCAGAACGCCGCTTCGTCCAGCTCCATCAGGTCCAGCTCGACGCCCGCGGCGACCTTGCGGGCGAGGGTGACGCCCGGCAGGACGTTCGCCGCGAAGAACTTCGCCGCGGCGATCTTGCCCGTGTAGAACGCCTTGTCCTTCGCCGAGGCCGTGGCCAGCTTCTCGGCGGCGATCGCGGCGCCCTTCAGCAGCAGGTAGCCGACGACGACGTCACCGGAGGCCATGAGCAGGCGGGTGGTGTTCAGGCCGACCTTGTAGATGTTCTTGGTGTCCTGCTCGGTGGCGGCGAGGTCGGTCAGCATCAGGCCGACGATCGCCTCCAGCTCCACGGCCGCCTTGGCCAGGTGCTCACGGGCGCCGGACAGCTCCTCGCCGCCGGTGCCGAGCGCCAGGAACTTCTTGATGTCCTCGGCGAGGGAGTTCAGCGCGGCGCCCTGGTTGCGGACGATCTTCCGGAAGAAGAAGTCCTGGCCCTGGATCGCCGTGGTGCCCTCGTACAGGGTGTCGATCTTGGAGTCCCGGATGTACTGCTCGATCGGGTACTCCTGGAGGAAGCCGGAGCCGCCGAAGGTCTGCAGCGACTGGGCGAGCAGCTCGTAGGCCTTCTCGGAGCCGTAGCCCTTGACGATCGGCAGGAGCAGGTCGTTCAGGGCGTGCTCGGTGGAGGCGTCCTCGCCGTTCGCCTCCTTGATCTGGATGGCGTCCTGGACCGAGGCGGTGTACATCACCAGGGCGCGCATGCCCTCCGCGTACGCCTTCTGCGTCATCAGCGAGCGGCGCACGTCGGGGTGGTGGGTGATGGTGACCTTGGGCGCGGTCTTGTCCATGAAGTTGGCCAGGTCCGGGCCCTGGACGCGCTCCTTGGCGTACTCCAGCGCGTTCAGGTAGCCGGTGGAGAGCGTGGAGATCGCCTTCGTGCCGACCATCATGCGGGCGAACTCGATGATGCGGAACATCTGGCGGATGCCGTCGTGCTTGTCGCCGATCAGCCAGCCCTTGGCGGGGTGCTTGTCGCCGAAGGTCATCTCGCACGTGTTGGAGGCCTTCAGGCCCATCTTGTGCTCGACGTTGGTGGCGTAGACGCCGTTGCGCTCGCCCAGCTCGCCGGTCTCGAAGTCGAAGAGGTACTTCGGGACGAGGAAGAGGGACAGGCCCTTGGTGCCGGGGCCGGCGCCCTCGGGACGCGCGAGCACGTAGTGGAGGATGTTCTCCGACATGTCGTGCTCACCGGAGGTGATGAAGCGCTTCACGCCCTCGATGTGCCAGGAGCCGTCCTCCTGCTGCACGGCCTTGGTGCGGCCGGCGCCCACGTCCGAGCCGGCGTCCGGCTCGGTGAGGACCATCGTCGAGCCCCACTGCTTCTCGACGGCGATCTTGGCGATGTGCTTCTGGACCTCGTTGCCCTCCTCGAAGAGGATGCCGGCGAACGCGGGGCCGGAGGAGTACATCCACACGGCCGGGTTGGCGCCCAGGATCAGCTCGGCGTAGGCCCAGATCAGGGAGCGCGGCGAGGTGGTGCCGCCGATCTCCTCGGGCAGGCCGAGCCGCCAGTACTCGGAGTCCATGAAGGCCTGGTAGCTCTTCTTGAAGGACGCCGGGACGGGCGCGGTGTTGGTCTCCGGGTCGAAGACGGGCGGGTTGCGGTCGGCGTCGGCGAAGGACTCGGCCAGCTCGTTCTCGGAGAGGCGGGTCAGCTCCTCCAGGACGCTCTTGGCGGTCTCGACGTCCATCTCCTCGAACGGGCCGGTGCCGTACACCTTGTCGCGCCCCAGTACTTCGAAGAGGTTGAACTCGATGTCGCGGAGATTCGACTTGTAGTGCCCCATGGCGACGGCTCCGTTGAGGGATCGGCGAGGCACTTGCTCCTCGCACCTAGTTCACGTACCAACAAGTAGCTCCGATGATGCTACCCGTCGGTAATAAGAAGCAACCCCGAACCGGTCATCTGTGACGCGTCTCAAGTGCGCCGCGGGTGACCCTGCGCGCCTCGGCCGACAGGGTGAATCCATGCCTCCGTTCAGGGTGCGTCGCGTAACCGGATCGCTACATTGAGTGACTGACCGATCGCTTCTCGTGCGCGGAGGCACTCATGCGACGACTCCTGACCAGGCTCGGCGGGCCGGTGGCGGCGGCGATGCTCACCGTCGGGCTCGCCCACCCCTCTCAGGCCGCGGACCCGGCCTATTTCGAGTTCACCGACATCACCCACGAGCGGGCGATCGTCCGGATCGACGACCCGGCCAGGATCCGGCACGCCCGGGACCTGCTCAGCGGTGTGACGGACGAACGCCCCCACGTCATCGGACGGATCGTCAAGCGCCAGGCGCCGTACAACCCGAGGTGGTCGTTCCACTACGACCCGGGCACCGTCGACTTCTTCGACGTCGCCATCGAGGTCTGCGACGCCACCCTCCCCTACGTGGAGGACCATCTGGACGAGGCGGGCGGCGCCTTCCTGCCCGGGCTCCACTGGTGTCCCTGGACCTCCCGGCTGACCCGTGAGGTTTCGGCTCCGTAGGCCGTTCGGGGGGCGGGGCGGCTCGGTACGCTTCTCCCCATGTACGGATACGGCCAGCCCATGGACGGGGGCGCTGCCCAGCAGCAGTACGCCTCGTCGCAGCAGCAGATGCCGGGTGGTGTCGGCGGATACGGGCAGCAGCCGCCGCTGTACCCCGAGCCGTCGCCGCCCTCGCTCGCGGACGCGGTGCGCGCCTTCACGACCGGCCAGATGTCCGCCGAGGACTTCCAGCAGATCTTCGCCACGTCGAAGGTGTACTGCCCGCGCGGTGACACGCCGGGTTTCCTGGCGCTGCACAACACCCAGCAGCCGGTGATCCCGATGTTCACCTCGCTGAAGGAGCTGCGCCGGTACGCCGGCAAGGAGTCCAAGTACTTCGTCATCACCGGCGCCGAGGTGATCGACCTGCTGCCGACCGGCTACGGCTTCGTCCTCGACATGGAGGGCGAGCACCGGATGGTCTTCGACGCGAAGGCGGTCGAGCAGATGGTCGACTTCGCGATGCGCCGCATGTACGGCTAGGCGCCGTTGCCGCGCGAGCGGCGGTCGATCCGCGCACCCGCGCACCGGGAGCCCGGAGGGAATGCCCTCCGGGCTTTCTCTGTTCTGGGTGGCAAGAAGTTCAACGCTCAACTAAAGTGGGCGTACCAAGGAGGTACCCACCATGCCTGCAGTGACCGTCGAGAACCCGTTGACGCTGCCCCGTGTGACCGCTCCCGCCGACGCCGTGGCACGCCGTGTGCTCACCGTCACGACCGCTCCGAGCGGTTACGAGGGCGAGGGCTTCCCGGTGCGCCGGGCGTTCGCGGGGATCAACTACCGCCACCTCGACCCGTTCATCATGATGGACCAGATGGGCGAGGTGGAGTACGCGCCGGGCGAGCCCAAGGGCACCCCCTGGCACCCGCACCGCGGCTTCGAGACCGTCACCTACATCATCGACGGCGTCTTCGACCACCAGGACAGCAACGGTGGCGGCGGCACCATCACCAACGGCGACACCCAGTGGATGACCGCCGGCTCGGGCCTGCTGCACATCGAGGCCCCGCCGGAGTCCCTCGTCGTGTCCGGCGGCCTCTTCCACGGGCTCCAGCTGTGGGTGAACCTCCCGGCCAAGGACAAGATGATGGCCCCGCGCTACCAGGACATCCGCGGCGGCAACGTCCAGCTCCTCACCACCCCCGACGGCGGTGCGCTGCTGCGTGTCATCGCCGGCGAGCTGGACGGCCACCAGGGCCCCGGCATCACCCACACCCCGATCACGATGATCCACGCCACCCTCGCCCCCGGCGCGGAGATCACCCTGCCGTGGCGGGAGGACTTCAACGGTCTGGCGTACGTCCTCGCGGGCCGCGGCAGCGTCGGTGCGGAGCGCCGCCCGATCCACCTGGGCCAGACGGCCGTCTTCGGCGCCGGCTCCTCGCTCACCGTCCGCGCGGACGAGAAGCAGGACTCGCACACCCCGGACCTGGAGGTCGTCCTCCTCGGCGGACAGCCCATCCGGGAGCCGATGGCCCACTACGGCCCGTTCGTCATGAACACCAAGGAAGAACTGATGCAGGCCTTCGAGGACTTCCAGAAGGGCCGGCTCGGCAGCGTCCCGGCGGTCCACGGGATGTCCGAGGGCGGCATCTGACCGCTCCCCGGTGACGGCGCCGGCCCGCGGACGACCCGCCGGGCGCCGCCGACTCCCCCTCACGACCCCGGCCGTACGTCGGCCGGGGTCGGCGTTTTCTCACCCGCCCGGACCCGCTCGCAGGACAGTAGCGGCGCCGCGTGATCCGCTGGACGCGTGCAGTTCCTCCCTGTCGCCGTCCGCCGGTTCGCCGCCTGGTGTGTCGTGCTGCTGCTCGCCGCCGGGGTCGGGTGGGTCGGGGTGCGGCTGTGCGCGGAGTTCCGTACGGCCGTCACGCCGGTGCTGCTCGCCCTGCTCGGGACCGCGCTGCTCGGGCCGTTGTACCGGCAGCTGGTGCGGGCGGGGGTGCAGGCGTCGGTGGCGGCCGGGCTCACCTGTGTCGCCGTGGTGGCCGTCGTCGGCGGCGCCGTGTACATCGTGGTCGCCGCGCTCGTCGACACCGGCGCGGAGATTCTCGCCTCGCTGCGGACCGCGGCCAAGGGGGTCGCACGGCACTTCGGTGCCGCGGGGACGAGTCTGGACGACCTCGCCGCCAACGCCCGGGAATGGCTGGGCAAGTTCGGCAGCACCGCCGCGTCCAACGTCATCAGCGGCGTCAGCGTCGTCGCCGAGTCCATCGCCATGGCCGTGCTCGCCCTGCTGCTCGTCTTCTTCTTCCTGCGCGACTCCCACCGCGCCGTGGCCGGCCTGCGCTCGCTCGCGCCCGGCGGCAGTGCCGAGCTCCTGGAGGCCATCGCCCGGCGGTCCTTCGCCGCGGTGGAGGGGTTCATGCGCGGCACGACCTTCATCGCGCTCATCGACGCCCTGTGCATCACCGTCGGCCTGCTGATCCTCCGGGTGCCCGGTGCGATCGGGCTCGGCGCGCTCGTCTTCGTCGGCGCCTACATCCCCTACCTCGGCGCCTTCCTCTCCGGCGCGGTGGCCGTGCTGGTCGCCCTCGCCGACCGGGGCTTCGTCATCGCGCTGTGGGTGCTCGGGGTGGTGCTCGCGGTGCAGGTGCTGGAGGGACACGTGCTGCAACCGGTGATCCAGAGCCGGACCGTGCAGATGCACCCGGCCGTGGTGATGCTGACGATCACCGCGGGCGCCTCCGTCGCGGGCATCCTCGGCATGCTCCTCGCCGTCCCGCTGACCGCTGCGGCCTTCGGGGCCGTCCAGGAGCTGCGGGGGCGTCAGGCCACCTCCTCCGACGCGCCGGCCCCCGAGCCCCCCGGTTCGTAGAGCTCGAACCAGATGCTCTTGCCCTCGCCCCGTGGGTCCACCCCCCAGCCGTCCGCGAGGAGTTCGATCAGCATCAGGCCCCGCCCTGAGGAGGCCAGTTCGCCGGGGCGGCGCTTGTGCGGGAGGTCGTCACCGGTGTCAAAGACCTCCACCCGCAGCCGCCGCCCGGGGCCCTCGCCCATGACCTCGGCGAGCAGCAGCGCGTCGGCGTCCGTGTGCACCAGCACGTTGGTGACCATCTCCGAGACCAGCAGCACCGCCGAGTCCACCTGCTCGGCCGACGCCCAGTCGTGCAGCAGCCCGCGCAGGTGCTGGCGGGCCTCGGCGATCCGCTCCGGCTCGTCCTGCGCCACCGACAGCAGCGTGCGCCGCACCACCGGCCGTACCGCGACGGTGTCGCCGCGCCCGCGGCCCTCTCCCGGCCGGCCCAGCAGCAGCAGCGCGATGTCGTCCTCGCGGCGGTCGGCCAGCGGACCGGTGGTGTGATGCGAGGACGGCCCGTGCACGCCCTGCACCAGCGCGTCGGCCAGGGACTCCAGGTCGCCCTGGTGGTCCTCCAGGATCGCCCGCAGCCGGCGCCAGCCGCTCTCCATGTCGTGCCCGCCGGTCTCGATCAGGCCGTCGGTGCACAGCATCAGCGTCTCGCCGGGTTCCAGCGTGAACCGGGTGGTCGGGTAGTCGGCGTCCGGGTCGAGGCCCAGCGGCAGCCCGCCCGCCGTCGGCCGCGTCATCACCGTGCCGTCCGCCATCCGGATCACCGGGTCCGGGTGCCCGGCGCGGGCGATCTCCAGCCGGCCGGTCGGCGGGTCGGCCTCCACGTACAGGCAGGTCGCGAAGCGGAGGTCGGCCAGCGCGTCCTCCCCGGCCTCATCGGTGAGGCCGTGCAGGAAGCGTGAGGCGCGGGAGAGGACCGCGTCCGGACGGTGCCCCTCGGAGGCGTAGGCGCGCAGCGCGATCCGCAGCTGGCCCATCAGGCCGGCCGCGCGCACGTCATGGCCCTGGACGTCCCCGATGACCAGGGCGAAGCGGCCGGAGGGCAGCGGGATCATGTCGTACCAGTCGCCGCCGACCTGGAGTCCGCCGCCGGTCGGGATGTACCTGGCGGCCACCCGCATCCCGGGGATCTCGGGGCCGAGCGAGGGCAGCATGGAGCGCTGGAGGCCCTCCGTCAGCTCCCGCGCGGACTCGGCGGCACCGGCCCGGGACAGCGCCTGGGCGAGCATCCGGGCGACCGTCGTCAGGACCGCGCGCTCGTCCGGGGTGAACGCCACCGGGTAGGTGAAGGCGGCCATCCAGGCGCCCATCGTGCGCCCGCCCGCCGTCAGCGGCAGGAACGCCCAGGAGCGGCGCCCGAGGTGCCGGGCGAGCGGCCAGGTCGCCGGGTAGCGGTCCCGGTAGGCCTCGGGCGAGGACAGGTACACCGCGCGGCCCGTGCGCACGACCTCGGCCGCCGGATAGTCGGTGGCCAGCGGCATGTTCGAGAAGGGGCCCATGTCGGCGGGGGTGTGCCCGTGCTGCCCGGTGATCGTCAGCCGGTCGCCCTCGACGCCGAACACCACGAGCCCGTCCGGCGAGAATCCCGGCATCGACAGGGCGCCCGCGACCCGCAGCACCTCCGCCGTGGACCGGGCCTCGGCGAGCGCCCGGCCCGCGTCGAGCAGGAACGCCTCCCGGGAGCGCCGCCAGTCCCCGGTGACCGCGCTGCGGCCGGCCGCCGTGCCCGGGGTCGGCTCGGTCACCTCCTGGAGGGTGCCGATCAGCTCGTACGTGTGCCGCTCGGGGTCGAAGGACGGCTTCGACCGGCTGCGGACGACCCGCACGATGTTGCCGTCCCCGTCCATGATCCGGATGCGCACCTCGGCGAGGGTGCCCTCCGCGACGGCCAGCCGCACCACACCGGTGATCTCGTTCCAGTCGACGGGATGGAATCGGGCCCGGGTCTGCGCCTCCGTCAGGGTGGCCGGCTCCGCCGGCAGGCCGAGCAGCCGCGCCGCCTCCGCGTCCACGGTGACCAGCCCGGTGTCCGTGTCCCAGTGCCAGAGCCCGGTCGCGAGGGCGGCGAGGACGTCCTCCACGGACGGCAACGGCTCACCTGTACGCATTGCCCCACTTTATGGAGAGGTGAGCGAAGCCTGCCACCGTAGGCGGGCGAGCGGTACGGACGGTAATGGTGGGGAGCCGATCTTGGGGTGCCCGGTACCCTTGGGATGGCCTAGGCCGTACCCGCCTGGCGACACCCGATCCGCAAAGACTGGATGAACGACGATGCATCGGTACAGGTCCCACACCTGCGGCCAGCTCCGCGCCTCTGACGTCGGCACCGACGTCCGGCTGAGTGGCTGGCTGCACAATCGGCGCGACCTGGGCGGCATCCTCTTCATCGATCTCCGTGACCACTACGGCATCACGCAGCTCGTCGCGCGCCCGGGCACCCCGGCGTACGAGGCCCTGGACACGATCTCCAAGGAGTCCTCGGTCCGTGTCGACGGCCGCGTTGTTTCACGTGGAACCGAGAACGTGAACCCCGACCTGCCCACCGGTGAGATCGAGGTCGAGGTCACCGAGGTCGAGCTGCTCGGCGCGGCGCAGCCCCTGCCCTTCACCATCAACACCGAGGACGGGGTCAACGAGGAGCGGCGCCTGGAGTACCGCTTCCTGGACCTGCGCCGCGAGCGCATGCACCGCAACATCATGCTGCGTACGGCCGTGATCTCCGCGATCCGCCAGAAGATGGCGGCGATGGGCTTCAACGAGATGGCGACGCCGATCCTGTCCGCCACCTCCCCCGAGGGCGCCCGCGACTACGTGGTCCCCTCCCGTGTGCACCCGGGCAAGTTCTACGCGCTGCCGCAGGCCCCGCAGCAGTTCAAGCAGCTGCTGATGATCTCCGGCTTCGACCGCTACTTCCAGATCGCGCCCTGCTTCCGCGACGAGGATGCCCGCGCCGACCGCTCGCCCGGCGAGTTCTACCAGCTCGACGTGGAGATGAGCTTCGTCGAGCAGGAGGACGTCTTCCAGCCGATCGAGAAGCTCATGACGGAGCTGTTCGAGGAGTTCGGGGGCGGCCGTCACGTCACCTCTCCGTTCCCGCGCATCCCGTTCCGCGAGGCGATGCTGAAGTACGGCTCGGACAAGCCGGACCTGCGCGCCAAGCTGGAGCTGGTGGACATCACCGACGTCTTCGAGGGCTCGGAGTTCAAGGCCTTCGCGGGCAAGCACGTGCGCGCGCTGCCGGTGCCGGACGTCTCCGCACAGCCCCGCAAGTTCTTCGACCAGCTCGGTGAGTACGCCGTCGAGCAGGGCGCCAAGGGCCTGGCCTGGGTGCGCGTGGCCGAGGACGGCTCGCTCTCCGGCCCGATCGCGAAGTTCCTCACCGAGGCGAACGTCGCCGAGCTGACCAAGCGCCTCTCCCTGGCCCCCGGCCACGCCGTCTTCTTCGGCGCCGGTGAGTACGACGAGGTCTCGAAGATCATGGGCGCGGTCCGTGTGGAGGCGGCCAAGCGTGCGGGCCACTTCGAGGAGGGCGTGTTCCGCTTCTGCTGGATCGTCGACTTCCCGATGTACGAGAAGGACGAGGAGACCGGCGGGATCGACTTCTCCCACAACCCCTTCTCGATGCCGCAGGGCGGCCTGGAGGCCCTCCAGACGCAGGACCCGCTGGACGTCCTGGGCTGGCAGTACGACATCGTCTGCAACGGCGTCGAGTTGTCCTCCGGCGCGATCCGGAACCATGACCCGGAGATCATGCTCAAGGCATTCGAGATCGCCGGCTACGACCGGGAGACCGTCGAGGAGAAGTTCGCGGGCATGCTGCGCGCGTTCCGCTTCGGCGCCCCGCCGCACGGTGGTATCGCCCCGGGTGTGGACCGGATCGTCATGCTCCTCGCGGACGAGCCCAACATCCGCGAGACGATCGCCTTCCCGCTCAACGGCAACGCCCAGGACCTGATGATGGGCGCCCCGACCGAGCTGGACGAGTCCCGCCTGCGCGAGCTGCACCTGACCATCCGCAAGCCGCAGCCCAAGTAGGCGACCGGACACACGTCCGGCCGTGCGCACCGATCCGTCCTGACCCGCTCCGGACGGATCGGCGCGCACGGCCGTCTCCGGGCCCGGTGACCGGTTGCGTCCCTGCCCCGGCTCACTCGCCCTGTTCGTCGGTCTCGGTGTCCGGGGACGCGCCCTCCTCCAGCAGCCGCTCGGCGATGTCGTCGGACCAGTGCTGGGCCCAGGCGCGCAGGGCGGCGACGGCGGCGTCGTCCAGGCCGTGGCGGAGGAAGTCCCGGTCGGAGTAGAAGTCCGTGCCCGTCAGCCGGGACTGGAGGGTCGGCAGGTCGAACGGGTCATGGGCGTGCCGGCGGCCCAGTTCCTCCAGGGCGGGCAGGGAGAACCGGGCCGCCGCGGCCTGCGCGTCGATGAGATCGACGGCGGCGCCCCGGTCGTACAGGGCACGGATCTTCGTGCCGACGGCGTCCGCCAGGGAGAGCGCCGGGCCGTACCCGGTCAGTTCCGGCGGCTGCCAGAACGCCTCCTTGTGCAGCGCGAGCGCGCACGGCTCGCCGGTCGGCGGGTCCGTGACCGTCAGCTGTGCGGTGCGCGCGGTGATCGCGCCGGCCCGCACCCGCCGCCCCCGCGCCTCCAGGGCCGCGGCTACGGCACCGGCGATGTGCTCCACGGCCTCGGCGCTCTCGGTGGCGAAGTCCAGGTTGGCGTGCGGGCGGCGGAGCAGTCCGTGCGCCTGGAGGGCGTAGCCGCCGGCCAGGACCAGACCGTACGGGCCGCCCACGGCGACGACGTCCGCGAGAAGCCGGTGATGGGGTTCGGGGATGTCCACACGAAGATCTTTCCGGCTTCCGGCCGCTCATGCGCGACGAGTGGCAACTGTTTCCCGGACAGGACGGGGCGGCGGGCCGTCTCCGAGTCGGTCCTACCGCCCTACCGCTGCCCGTCGCCTCCTGCCTCGTAGCGGGGCAGGCCCTCGGTGGAGATGGTCCAGTCGCCGATGGTGACGTCCTCGCCGTAGACGAAGTCCTTGCGGGTGGCGTAGCGGGGGCCGTCGGGGGTGGCGTGGATGTCGGTGAGGACGGCGCCGGTTCCGGTGCGAGGGTCGAAGATCGCGTAGACCGGGATGCCGATCAGGGGGTAGTCGCGCAACTTGGTGACCCAGTCGTTGTCCGGGTTGGACCGCGAGACGATCTCGACGGCGGCGATGACGGTACGGGGGTCGAAGGCCCCCTCTCCCTCCATGTCCGCCTCGGCGATCACCATGATGTCCGGGCGGCGCATGATGCCTTCCGGCTCCATCTCGACGTCGGGCTCGCCCGTGTGGGCCACGATCTCCTCGGGCATGACCTTCTCCAGGCGTTTCCGGAGACGGAGCGCGGTGAGCTCGTGCGGCCGCACAGGCGACATCAGGTCGAGGACGATTCCTTCTTTGGTGATCTCGAACTTGCCGGGGAGGGTGCCGTCGGTGGACTCCACGAAGTCGCGCATGGCCCGGTACAGGTGGGAGGCGCCCTGCCGCGCGTTGTCCGGGGCGATGGTCATGGCGCTCGCTCCTCGTCGTCTGTGCCCAGGGGCAAGGATCGTCGCTCTCATGCTAGGCGGCCTCCGGGAGGCGGATCGGACCGGCAGTCGCGGCACCGGCCCGGTTCAGGCGCCCGGAAGGCGCGGTCACAGCCGTCGCAGGTCTGGAGGGGATGCCGGGGCTGCGGGGCTGGTGCAGTCGCTGGCCGGAGCGGCGGCAGGGGCGGCAGCTGGGCGGCCAGGCGGTGGGCCAGGAGGGCGGCCGGGCGGATCAGGGGCTCGTCCGGCAGGTTCGCGGTCAGGGCGTGCCGTACGGCGGCGGGGGTGAGGTCGCGTTCCAGCCAGGCCGCCACGCCGGGGGCGAGGTGCTCGGCGTCGGTGACGGACAGCAGCAGGCGGGGGTCGTGGCGGCGCAGGCCGGCGAGGACGTCGAGGGCTGTCCGGAGCAGGACGGCGGCGGGGAACGACGGCTGGGGCACCGCGGGCAGGCGGCGTTTACGTGGCGCGGGCTCGTCGGGGGACGTGCGCGGGGTGGCCGACCTGCGGGCGGTCGTCTCCCGGGCGGCGTGGTGGCCGGGCCGGTTGCAGGAGACCGTGCGGGTGACGATCCGGCCGGTGGGCGTGCGCTCGCGGGTGCGGCGCAGGTAGCCGTGCGCTTCCAGCTCCCGCAGGGCGGTGGCGATACGGGTCGGGCCCTCGGGGAAGCGGGCGGCGAGGGTCTTGATGTCCACGGCGGTGCCCGGCCGGACCGACTGGATGTAGCAGGCCAGTCCGATGGCGAGCAGGGACAGCTCGGGGTGCTGGGCCAGGTCGTTGCCGATCACCGTGAAGTTCTCGGTGTGGCGGACGTGGTCGTGCGTGACGCCGGCGGGCCGGTGCCCTTCGGGGTGGTTCTTGCCCCGGATACGGGACTGAACGGGCTTCGGCGCGCTAGGGTTTTCGGTGTCCATCGGGAAGGGCCTTACTTCCTCGGTGGTCAGGCCCTCGCACTGGGAATGCCAGTCCCGGCGAGGGCCGTCCCATGTCTGGGGATGCCTGTGTGCTGCTGGCGCCGAGCCCAGGGCAGCCAACCGGTCGCGAATCCAGCCCACTTGGCATATTCACTCGCGGGAGTGAGTTTGCCCGGCGGGAGGGAGGGGTGGGGCTTGGCGGGGTCCTTTCTCCCCAGTGGGTAGTGCATAGGGAGCGCAGGTCGGACCGGGGCGCGGGCGGTCAGGTCCCGGTGACCGTCCTGTCGTGGTCCGGTGGTGTCCGGGCTTGTTCTAGCGTCGCGTACGGGTAGGGCGTGGCTGGCACGAGGCGGCACGACGGAGGGGCGCGCGCATGGCGGTGGACGGCGAGCTCCGGCAGCTGAGGACCGAGGCTGACGAGTCGGGGTGGGAGGTGGACCCGGACGACGAGTGGGGCGTGGCGGTGGGGATGCGGGCCGGAGACTTCGGGAAGGCCGTGGGATACGGCGAGGACCTCGTCTACAAGATCGAGGCCGGGAAGCGGATTCCCCGGCCGGAGTACCTGGACAGGGCGGACGAGGTGTTGGGGGCGGGTGGGCTGCTCTCGGCGATGAAGGAGGACGTCAACAAGGTCCGGGAGGCATGGGGGGACTTCGTGACGTACGCGTCCGGGAACTGACCTCTCGGTTCACGACGGAAGGGCCTGGGGAGCGCACGCTCCCCGGGCCCTTGCCGCTCACGTCACGGGTCAGACGGCCGGCTTCTCCTCCAGACGCGGGAAGAGGACCGCGCCCTTGGTGATCGTGGAGCCCGCCGGCAGCTTGCCCCACTCGCCCGCCTCCTGGACCCGCTGCTCGGCCAGGGCGCCGAGGCCGGCCTCCGCGCCGAGGGAGTCCCAGAGCTTCTGGGAGGTCTCCGGCATGACCGGGTTCAGCAGCACGGCCACGGCACGGAGGGCTTCCGCGGCCGTGTAGAGGATCGTCGCGAGGCGGGCCCTGCCCTCCTCGGACTCGTCCTTGGCCACCTTCCACGGCTCCTGCTCCGTGATGTAGCCGTTGACCTGCTTGACGAAGTCGAAGACGGCCAGGATGCCGCCCTGGAAGTCCAGCTGCTCGCCGATGCGGCGGTCCGCCTCGGCCACGGCCTTGGCCAGACCGTCGTGGACCGCCTTCTCCGCCTCCCCGTCGGCGGCCGACTCCGGCAGCGTGCCACCGAAGTACTTGCCGACCATGGCGGCCACGCGGGAGGCGAGGTTGCCGAAGTCGTTGGCCAGCTCGGAGGTGTACCGGGCGGAGAAGTCCTCCCAGGAGAAGGAGCCGTCCTGGCCGAAGGCGATGGCCCGCAGGAAGTACCAGCGGTAGGCGTCCACGCCGAAGTGCGAGGTGAGGTCCTGCGGCTTGATGCCGGTCAGGTTCGACTTCGACATCTTCTCGCCGCCGACCATCAGCCAGCCGTTGGCCGCGATCTTGCCGGGGAGCGGGAGACCCTGGGCCATCAGCATGGCGGGCCAGATCACCGCGTGGAAGCGGAGGATGTCCTTGCCGACCAGGTGGACGTCGGCGGGGAAGGTGGCCTCGAACTTCTCCTGGTTCTCGTTGTAGCCGACCGCCGTGGCGTAGTTCAGCAGCGCGTCGACCCACACGTAGATCACGTGCTTGTCGTCCCAGGGGATCGGGATGCCCCAGTCGAAGGTCGAGCGGGAGATGGAGAGGTCCTGAAGGCCCTGGCGCACGAAGTTCACGACCTCGTTGCGCGCGGACTCGGGCTGGATGAAGTCCGGGTTGGCCTCGTAGTGGGCGAGGAGCCTGTCGGTGTACTCGCTCAGCTTGAAGAAGTAGTTCTCCTCGCTGAGGATCTCCACCGGCTTCTTGTGGATCGGGCACAGCTTCTGGCCCGCGTACTCGCCCTCGCCGTCGAGCAGTTCACCGGGGAGCTTGTACTCCTCGCAGCCGACGCAGTACGGGCCCTCGTAGCCGCCCTTGTAGATCTCGCCCTTGTCGTACAGGTCCTGGACGAATTCCTGGACGCGGTCGGTGTGCCGCTTCTGCGTGGTGCGGATGAAGTCGTCGTTCGCGATCTCCAGGTGCTCCCAGAGAGGCTTCCAGGCCTCGGTGACGAGCTTGTCCGCCCACTGCTGGGGCGTGACCCCGTTCGCCTCGGCCGTGCGCATGATCTTCTGACCGTGCTCGTCCGTGCCGGTGAGGTACCACACCTTCTCGCCGCGCTGACGGTGCCAGCGGGTGAGCACGTCGCCTGCGACGGTCGTGTAGGCGTGGCCCAGGTGAGGAGCGTCGTTGACGTAGTAGATGGGGGTGGAGACGTAGTACGCCTTGCCACCCTGCTTCTCGGATCCAGTGGCCGCCATAAGTCGAAATCCTACTGGCCCGCCGAAGATCGACTCACATGCGTTTCGGGGGGTGGACGGGTGTCCACCCCCCGGGTGGGATCACGGACGCCAGGTGGCCAGTACGCCCTCGTAGAGCTCCGTGTCGGTGAGCTCGCGCGGGGCCGGCCCCGCGTGGAAGAAGGACGTGTTGCCGGTCTTCAGCTTGCGGAGGTAGTCGAAGGCCTTGTTGTCGTGGTCACCGAAGGCGACGAAGGAGAAGAAGACGGCGGGGTGGCTGGTCGCCGTCTCGGTGAGGGACTGGGTGGCGGGGGTCTTGGCGTCCGGGGCGCCGTCGGTCTGGAACACGACCAGGGCGGGGGTGCCGGGGGTGGCGTTCTTCTCGTAGTGCGCCACGACGGCCTGTACGGCGGCGTGGTAGCTGGTACGGCCCATGCGGCCGAGGCCGGCGTGGACGTCGTCGATCTTCGTCTCGTGGTCCGGGGTGAGGGTGAGGTCGGTGGTGCCGTCGACCTCCGTGGAGAAGAAGACGACGTGGACCGTGGCCTCGGGGTCGAGGTGGGCGGCGAGGGCGAGGGTCTGGTCGGCGAGGGCCTGGGCGGAGCCGTCCTTGTAGTACGGCCGCATGCTCGCGGAGCGGTCGAGGACGAGGTAGACCTTGGCGCGGGTGCCGGTGAGGCCGGTCTTCTTGAGGGTGGTGGTGGCGGCCTTGTAGGCGGTGGTGAGGGAGGGGGTGCGGGACTTGATCCTGGCGAGGGTGTTGGCGGGCTTGGCCTGGTCACCCGCGTCGGCTTCGCGGGTTGCCTGTGGCGCCGGGGCCGTGTCCGCCTCGGCTTCGCGGGTTGCCTGCGGTGCCGGGGGCGTGTTCGCCTCGGCTTCGCGGGTTGCCTGCGGTGCCGGGGGCGTGTCCGCGTCGGCTTCGCGGGTTGCCTGCGGTGCCGGGGGCGTGTCCGCGTCGGCTTCGCGGGTTGCCTGCGGTGCCGGGGGCGTGTCCGCGTCGGCTTCGCGGGTTGCCTGTGGCGCCGGGGCCGTGTCCGCCTCGGCTTCGCCTTCGGCGTCCGTGTTCCCACCCGTACCACCCGTGCGGATTTCGTCGTCGGCTGCGGGTGGCCCCTGTGGGGCGTCCTCGCCGTCGGCGGCCTGCGGGGCGGTGGGCGCCGCGGCGGCTTCGTGGGCCTCCGCTTCCACGTCCGCCTCCGCCTGAGCCGCAACCTCCGCTTCCGCTTCTGCCTCGGCAGCGGAGCCGGTCGTCTGTTCCGCTTCCGGCTCCGGCTGGGGCTCGGGCTCCTCGGTGGTCTCCGGCTCGGACTCGGCCTCGGTCGTCTCCTCGGTCGTCTCCTCGGCCTTCGGCTCGGCCTCCGTCAGGGCCGACGGTGCGACCTTCTCCTCAACCTCGTCCTCGGTCCGGGCGGAGGCGGGCTCTTCCGCCTTTTCCACCTCGGCCTTCTCCTCCTCGGCCTTCGGCGGGGCCGGCTCCTCCGTGCCGGCCGGAGTCGGTTCCTCGGGCTTCTCCGCGGCCGTGGGCTGAGTCGGTTCCTCGGGGTTGTCCGTCGGCTGGGCCGGGGTGGTTTTCACCTTGTCGAAGGCCGCTGCCACCAGGTCGTGTTCCTCGGCGGCCGGCACCAGTTCGTGTTGCTCAGCCGCTGCCGCCGGTTCGTGTTCCTCGGCGGGAGTGCGGCGGGGTTCCGGGACCGAGGGGGTGTGCGCGGGGGTCTCGGTCGCACCCTCCGGCTCGGTGGCTCGTGCTTTGCGTGAGCGGCCGAATGCGTTCCGCAGGAGAGTGAGAATGCCCATGTGCGCAACCCTTCGTGAGGTGTAGCCGTCAATCCCTGGCCAGGACGGACACGTAAGGTTAGCGGCCCCGGATTACGGGGGCGCTCAGCGCGGGGACGCGATCGAGCGGGCCGCGGCGACCTCCTGGCGCAGGGGTTCCAGCACGCTGCCCGCCGGGCCGGTCAGGTCGGTGCGGACGGCGATGAGGGTCTCCGCGTTCCGTACGCCCTCCGACAGTTCCCGCAGTTGCAGGGTGACCTGGGCGACCTCGGCCGAGGAGGGCGCCGCCGCCCCGTGGCGGACGCGGACGCGGGCGGCCGTCGTGGCGTCCACGATCCGTTCCACGGCGACGACCAGCGGCCACCACGCGGCGGCGCGTCGGCCGGTCGGCGGTGGTTCGGTCAGGGCCCGCTGGAATTCCGTCCGGATGACGGACAGGTCGCGGTAGAGGCGGCGGCGCATGCGGGCCCGGGCGGGCGGGTCGGCATGCGGGCCGAAGGCGGCCTCGACGTACGCCGCCGTGTCGGCCACCGCGTCGGCGAGGCGGTCGCCGACCCGGGTGTGCCAGCTCTCGGGCCACAGGAGGTAACCGGCGGTCAGGGCGACGGCGCAGCCCAGGAGGGAGTCGGCCAGCCGGGGCAGCAGGAGCGCCGTGCCCTGGTGGTTGAGGACGTCGGACAGGATGAGGATCACCGGGGTGATGGCGGCGGTCTGGTAGCCGTAGCCCCGGGGGGTGAGGGCCGGGATCAGGGGGGCCAGGAGGAAGAGGACGGGGACGTCCCACCAGCCGAGCGGGACCTCGGCCAGCACCACCGCCGCGATCAGCAGACCGGCCACCGTGCCGAGGGCGCGCAGCAGGGCGCGGGAGAAGACCGAGCCGAAGTCGGGCTTGAGGACGAAGGTGATGGTCAGGGCGACCCAGTTGGAGCGCGGGACGGGGATCAGCGAGACCAGGGCCTGCGCGATGCCGATGCAGACGGCGAGCCGTACGCCGTAGCGCCAGGAGTTGGCGGACAGGACGACGTTGCGGGCCGCGCGGGCGGTGCGGACGCCGAGGGCGGCCGGCCGGCCGAGGCGGTCGTCGATGCCCCGGGGGTCCACGTCGGGGGCGGTGACGACCTCGGCGGCATGGCGCAGGGCGTGGTCCACCGCCCGGGCGGTTTCCGTGGTGGGGACGGGGAGGTTCAGGGGCGGGAGGGTGCTCGCCCCGGTGGCGACGGCATCGGCCAGGTGGTGGAAGGCTTCCGGGATCTCCGGGGGGAGCGGGCGGGCCGCCAGGTGGGCCGCGGGGGCCGCCTCGATCACCGGGGTGATCGCGTTGAGCTGGGCGAGGAGGCGGGTGAGGTCCGGGCTGCGGCCGTGGTGGCGGGCGCGCCGGGCCAGGATCAGGTCGTACGACTCGTTGAGGGAGTGGGTGACGGTGCGGCGGGCCTCCTCGTACTCCTCGGTGCGGTCGGTGCCCGCGGTGGTGAGGAGGGTGGCGACCGTGCGGTAGGTGGCGGCGACCGCGGCGCGTTCGGGCACGCCCGCGCGCAGTGGCCAGGCCAGCAGCCCGAGGCCGAGGACGAGGAGGCCGCCGCCGGTCAGCAGGGTCGGGGCGAGCCACCAGGGGGAGGGAAGCGGGAGCCCCGCGCCCACCACGCAGTTCAGCAGCAGGAGCAGGCCGGAGACCGAGGCGACCGCGCCGATCGTGGAGATCATGCCGGAGACCAGGGCGACGCCGGTGACCGCGGCCACCGCGTACCAGCCGTGCCCGTACACCAGGGTGCCCAGGGTCACGCCGACCGCGCCGAAGAGCTGCGGTACGGCGATGTTGAGGACGCGCATGCGGTAGGCGTCGGCGGTGTCGCCGATGACGCCGGACAGGGCGCCCATGGAGGCGAGGGCGCCGTACGCCGGGCGGCCGGCGGCGAGGCCGAGCGCCAGCGGGAGGGCCATGGCGAGGGCGGCGCGGGCCACGGCGGCCCCGTTGACGGGGGCCTGCTGGGGTTTGAGGTTCCGCACCAGCCAGTCGGGAGGGGTGAGGCTGATGGGGAACTCTCGGGACATGCGCCCATTATCACCGGGTTGATCCATTCGGGTCAGGCCCGCCCGTGCAGGGTTCGGGCCTGCCAGCGCACTGTTCGGTCCCGCCCGTGCAGGGTGAGGTCCACGACGAGGGCGCGGTGGTCGGTGCCGGACACGCGCAGGAAGAGGGCGCCGCTCGCGGTGAAGTCCCGGGACACCAGCACGTGGTCGATCTGGACGCCGATGACGGAGGCGGTGCGGGCGGGCCAGCTCGGGGCGCGGTCGTGCCCGGTGAGGCGGGCGGCGTCGCTGAGGCCGGTGTCGAGGACGCGCCGGAAGGCCGCGTGGTCCTGGGAGGCGTTGAAGTCCCCGGCGAGGATCAGGGGGCCGTCGTCGTGGGCGGCGGCGAAGGCGCGGAGCCGGGCCAGTTCGCGGCGCCACGGGCCCACCCGGTCCGGCAGCGGCGGCACGGTGTGGGCGAGCTGGAGGCGTACGGCGTGTCCGCGTACGTCGGCCACGGCGCCGGGCATGCCCAGCGTGCCGCGGACGCCCGCGGCGGGGCCGAGCGGGAAGCGGCTCAGGATGAGGGAGCCCTTGGAGCCGTCCTCCTCGACGGCCCGGCGGTGCGGGTAGACGCTCGCGAAGTCCCCTTCCAGGGCGGCCCGGCAGCCGGACTCGCACTCCTGGACGAAGACCACGTCCGGCCGCCGGTCGCGCAGGACCGCGACCAGCGCGGGCGTGCCGCGGCCGGACTCGACGTTCGCGGTGAGCACGCGGAGCCGGGCGAGGGGTGGCCCGCTTGGCTCGGCGGTCTTGCCGTACGGCTCCAGGTACCAGGCGAGCAGGCCGAGGACGGCGACCCCCCAGACCAGGCCCGGCCACCAACGGGCGGCCAGCGCGCACAGCAGCGCGAAGCCGGTGGGGGCGAGCAGCCAGGGCAGGAAGGCGAGCAGTTGCGGTACGGGGGTGATGCCGTCGGTGTCGGCGACCCGGCAGCCGACGACCACGCTCACCCCGGCGAGCAGCAGCCCGGCGCACCAGGCGCCGGGCCCGCGGCCGGAGCGCTGGGTCACGCGAGCGAGCCTACGTTTCAGCCGTCCAGCCGCGCCAGGAATTCCGCCAGCGCGCGGTTGAACTCCTCGGGGCGTTCCAGGTTGGGCAGGTGGGCGGCGCCCTCGATGACGTGCAGGACGGAGTCGGGGAGGGACGCGTGCATCGCCTCGGCGCCGGCGACCGGGGTGTAGGTGTCGTCGGCGCCGACGAGGACGAGGGCGGGTACGGGCAGCGTCGTCAGCAGGGCGCGGTAGTCGGGGCGTTCGGCCCGGCCGCGCAGCGCGGCGGCGGCACCCTCCGGGGAGGTGGCCGTCATCATGCGGTGCACATGGGTCTTGACCTCGGGGTCGGCGTAGGGGGCGACCATCTTCTCCAGCACCTCGTCGGCGTAGCCGCGCATGCCCTCGGCGAGCAGCCGGCCGGCCATGGCCTCGCGGCCCCGTCGGCCCTCGGGAGTCTCGGCCTCGGGGAAGGTGTCGGCGAGGACGAGGCCCCGGATCCGGTCGCCGAAGCGGGCGGCGCACTCCATGGCGATCTGGCCGCCCATGGACAGGCCGGCGAGGACGAAGGTGTCCACGCCCAGGTGGTCCAGGAGGTCCGCGATGTCCTGGGCGTGACGGGCGAGCGGGACCTTGCCGGGGGTGACGGGGGAGGCGCCGTAGCCGCGCAGGTCGGGGGCGATGACCCGGCGGGTCGCGGCGAACTCGGTGAGCTGCGGCCGCCACATCGTGCGGTCGAAGGGGTGGCCGTGGACGAGGACGAGGGGGACCCGGGAGGAGGTTCCGGGGTCTTTGTCCTCGAATGCGAGGAAGGAGGGCATGGCAACGACCCTAGGGTGCCGTCGTCACTCGGTGCAATAAGATCTTTGCCCTCGGTGCAATCCAACGGGTGCGGGGACAGGGGGAGTTGTGGACGACTACCGGCGCATCGCCGACCGGATCGCCGCCGACATCACCGCCGGACGGCTGCGGCCCGGCCAACGGCTGCCGCCTCAGCGGGTGTTCGCGCGCCGCCGGGGCATCGCGCCGTCGACGGCCGGTCGGGTGTACGCCGAACTCGTGCGCCGGGGACTGGTGGTGGGCGAGGTCGGCCGCGGCACGTTCGTGCGGGCGACCGCGCCGGGCGGGCAGCCCGGGATCGCCCTGACCGAGGCGGCCGGCGCCCCGCTGGTCAACCTGGAGCTGAACTACCCCTCCGTGCCCGGCCAGGCCGAGCTGCTGGCGCCGGCCCTGACCTCGCTGCTGCGGCCGGACGCGCTCGGCCTGGCGCTGCGGCCGGCCCCGGCGGCGGGCACCCCGGCGGCCCGGGAGGCGGTCGCCGCCCTGCTCGCCGGGAGCGGGCTGCGGGCCGGGCCGGAGCGGATCCTGTTCACCGGCAACGCCCGCCAGGCCATCGCCGCCACCCTCGCCGCGCTGGTCCGGCCCGGCGGCCGGGTCGGGGTGGAACCATTGACGTATCCGCTGGTCAAGGAGATCGCGGCGCGCCTCGGGCTGGTCCTCGTGCCGCTCGCCGCGGACGCGGAGGGGCCGCTGCCGGAGGCGGTGGCCGCCGCCCACCGCGGCGCGCCGCTGTCCGCGCTCTACCTCCAGCCGGCCCTGCACAACCCGACCTCGCGCACGATCGGCGCCGGGCGGCTGCGGGAGCTGGCCGACTGTGTCCACAGGCTGGGGACGCCGGTGGTGGAGGACCGGATCTGGGCCTTCCTGGACACCGGCGGCACGCCCCCGCTCGCCGCGCTCGCGCCCGGTCTGGTTCACCTCGTCGACAGCCTGTCCAAGCGGGTCGCTCCCGGACTCACCGTCGGCTACGCCGTCGTACCGGAGGACCGCGTGGAGGCGGTGGCGCGGGCCGTCCGCTCCGGCGGGTGGAGCGCGGGCTCCTTCGCGCTGGAGGCGGCCGTGCGCTGGCTCGGGGACGGCACCGTGGACCGGCTGGTGGCCGCCAAACGGCAGGACGCGCGGCGCCGGCAGCGGCTGGTCGCCGAGAGACTGGCCGGGTTCACCGTACGGTCCGACCCGGCCGCCTACTTCGCCTGGTGGGAGCTGCCCGCGCCCTGGCGGGCGGACACCTTCACGGCGGCGGCACGGTCACACGGCATCGCCGTCACCCCGGGCACGGCCTTCAGCGTCGACCCCAACCGGACACCGGACGCGGTCAGGCTCGGACTCGGGTCGGTGTCGGAGGGGCGGTTGGGACGGGCACTGGAGACGCTCGCCGAGGTCGCGCGGGGCGGGGCGGCCGGGGTGTGAGAGTGGGACGGGGCCGGCAGGGGTTTGACGGCTGTGCGCGGGGGCCGGTCAGTTGTGGGCCGGGGGCCGGCAGTGGTCTGGGGTCGTGCGCGGGGTGTCGGGCGGGCGTGGGCGACGGGCGGTCGGCGGGTGGGGCTCGGTGTGTGGGGGGAGGGGGGAGCGGTTGGGGCGGGTGCCGGGGGTGCTTGCCGGCGTGGCGTGGGGTGGTGAGCCGGATGGTGAGGGGGGCCGGGGGCCGGCGGGGGTTTGACGTGGTGGCGCGTGGGACCGGGGTGGGTGCCGGGTGGGGTCAGGTCCGGGCCCGGGGCGGTGGGGCGGGTGCCGGGGGTGCTTGCCGGCGTGGCGTGCGGCGGGGCAGTCGGAGGCGGCGGGTGAGCCGGACGGCGAGGGCGACCGCCAGGCCGAGGCCCAGCAGCAGCCAGGCGGTCGTGCGCAGGGTGCCGGTCAGGGCGTCGTAGACGGCGCCCGCCGCCGGGTGGGGGACACCGGCGGGCAGGCCGGCCAGGGTCAGGCCACGGCCGACGTCCAGGGCGATGACCAGCAGGGCGCCGCCCAGGGCCGTGCCCAGGGCGGTCGCCGTGACGGCCCGGCGCCGGTGGACGGCGAGCGCGATCCCGCCGACGGCGAAGACCACGGCCGCCACCGGCAGCCAGAAGCCGGCGACTTCCAGCACGTGGTACCCCTTCCGCAGCGTGGGCAGCCGGTCCGCCGGGAGCACGGGCACCTCGGTGTGCTCCACCGGGATGTGCGCGGCGAGCGGCACGTGATCACGGGTGAGCTGGAGTTTGACCTGGGCGGTGACGGGAGCCAGGTCGACGGTGACGGCGCGCTCGTCCTCCCCGCGCAGGGCGCGCAGGACGGCGTCGTGGGTGATCCGGTTGCCGGTGTCCCAGGCCAGCCGGAAGGCGCGGGTCTGGGTGAAGGAGCGCACCGCGTCGTGCACGAACGGCCGGACCGAGCCGCGTACCGGGCGCATGTCCAGATGCTCGTCCACCGCGCGCAGGATGCCGTCGCCGACCGTGTCCACGACGGCCTCCCGCACGGCCGGGTCGGCGGCGAGCGGCGCCATCGTGGTGACGTACCGGCCCGTGTCGGTGAGCCCGTACGCCGCCCAGGCCGCCAGCGCGCCGAACGGCACGAGGAGGCAGGACAGGGTGATCAGTACGGCCGACAGGGCGCTCCTGATGCGTGGGGGCACGCTTCCAGGCAAGGGCCGGCGGGGCCGGGGCGCGAGCGGGAGGACTGCGTTCGGGCGCTCTCCGGTGGAGGCTTCACCCGAACGGGTGTTTCCTGGTGCTGGGGAGAAGGAAGTGGCTGATGCGGGCCACTGGGGAGACAGGGGAGTGCGTGGGCCCCGGCCGACCGGCCGGGGCCCACGCACACCCGCCCGGGACGCGGCCTCGCCGGCGGATCCGGCACCCGGCCCGGCGTCCGAACGCGTCCTCAGCGGATCCGGCGTCCGAACGCGTCCTCCCGCGTGTAGTAGTGGTAGAAGAACGCGGCGAAGGTGGCCGCCGACACCAGCAGCGACATCAGCACCGCCCGCGGCACGTCGCCGCTCTGGCTGCCGCTCTGGGTGGGGATGAAGCTGCCCCGCTGGTTGTAGAGGAAGCCGAACGCGCAGCCGACGAACGCCGTCCACAGCAGCGCGTGCACCTCCCGCGGCATACGGGGGGACAGGATCAGCAGGGCCGCGCACAGCACCGCGAACACCAGCGCGCTGAGGAAGCCGAGCAGCAGGTTCGAGCCGGTGATCGGGCCGCCGACGCGGTCGTTGGCCGCCACCCAGTAGCCGTAGATCAGCCCCAGCACCACCGGGACGGCCAGCCGCCCCATCGCGTGGGTGCGCGCGTCGAAGACGTCGGGTGAGCGCCGGACCACGTCGGACGACCGCCGCTCCGCCACGGGCGTGCGTCCGGGCCGGGACATTCCGCCGGGCGTGGGTGCCGCTTGAGCCATGAGGGCACTCCTCTCTCTCCTCGCCCCCGTGTCCAGCGCACACCGGGGCGCACGACCTGGCAAGTCGGCCAGGAGGGAGACGGGTGCCCGGATGCGCGCCGTTCTCGCCCGTGGTTCGCTGAAGGACATGGAGGGCCGGCCGCCGTGACGGAGACGGAGTACGGGCGGCGGCGCCGCCCGCTGCTACGGATCCGCGGGGCGGGCGTCGCGTGGCTGCCGCCCCTGCTGCTGCTCGTCGGTGTCATCGTGCTGGACTTCAACACCGGCGAGAAGTTCCGGATCATCACCTGGATCGTGCTGGTCCCGGGCATCGCCGCCGCGATCTGCGGGGTGTGGACGACTGCGGCCTACGGCGTGCTGTCCGTGGTGACGTACGTCCTCGTGGACAACGCCTGGCCCGACCAGTACCAGGCCGGATTCGGCGACTTCCTCCTCGTCGCCCTCGGCGGCGCCCTGGCCACCCTGGCCGCGGTCGTGCGCGTGCGTCAGGAGCGGCACGCCGGGCACATGCGGGACATCGCCGAGACCACCCGGCGCACCGTGCTGCGTCCGCTGCCGCCGTGCTGGGCCGGGCTGGAGCACGCGGGCGTGTATCTGGCCGCCGACGTCGACGCCCGGGTGGGCGGCGACTTCTACGACATCCAGCCCGGTCCGCACGGCACCCGGGTGCTCGTCGGTGACGTGCAGGGCAAGGGGCTGGGCGCGGTGGAGGCCGCGGCGGCGCTGCTCGGTACGTTCCGCGAGGCGGGGTACCACGAGAAGGACCTCCGGACCGTCGCCGAGCGCCTGGAGACCCGGATGCGGCGGCAGCGCGCCCACACCGCCGCGCTCGGCCGGGACGACGGCGACCGCTTCGCCACCGCCGTGCTCATCGCCTTCCCCGAGGGCACCACGGACGCGATCGACGTCACGAACTTCGGCCACGAACCCCCGCTCGCCGTCGGCCCGCGCGGGGTCCGGGAGCTGCCCAGTGGCGACGGGCTGCCGCTCGGCCTCGGTGACCTCGCGGGCGGGCCGCCGCCCGTGCACCGGGTGCGGCTGGCCGCCGACGAGACGCTGCTGCTGGTCACCGACGGGGTGACCGAGGCCCGCGACGAGCCCGGCGAGTTCTACGAGCTGGCCCGCGAGGTGTCCCGCGCGGTCCGCGCGGACCCCCGTCGCACGGAGCCGCGCCGCCTGGTCCGCCGGGTCCGCGACGGTGTGCTGCGCCACAGCGGTGGCTGCCTGGAGGACGACACGACGATCTTCGCGGTCCGGCGCCTGAGCGGGGATGCGGGGGCGCCGGGTGCTGGGGGCGAAGGGGCGTGGTGGGGTGGACGCGTCGAGAGGGTGC